>NZ_VFMK01000001.1:2808298-4212447 GCF_006715025.1 Serratia fonticola | reverse complement strand
CCAACTGCATTTGATCTCTGCTGCAGCACACACCGCCTTACCCAGATCGATATCAAACCCTTCCAACTGGCCGCTGGCGGATTTGGATTCGAAAGGCGGATACAGGGCTTCAAGCCCAAAACGCAGGCTATTCTCAGCCGCTAGTGTGGAACCGGCTGCCAGTAAACATCCCGCCGCGATCAGCGTTTTCAATGTTTTTTTCATTGTTGTTGCTTCCCCATGGTAAAAATCGATGGATCACACCTGACACAGACGGCGAGCGCCTTCCAGCAGGGTGTCATTATCTTTCGAGAAACTCAGCCGGATAATGCCGGTATCGGTGCCGTCGCTGTAGAACGCCGACAACGGGATGGTTGCCACCTTGGCTTCGCGGATCAAGCGCACCGCAAAATCGTTGTCGCTTTCATTACTGAAACCGCTAAAGCGGGCCAACATAAAGAAGCTGCCACGGCTAGGCAGTAACTCAAAGCGTGACTTTTGCAACGCGGCTGCCAGCAGATCGCGCTTTTGCTGATAGAACTCTGCCAATCCCAGGTAGCTTTGTGGATTATTCAGGGCGGCGGCAAAGGCATATTGCATCGGCGTATCGGCAGAGAACACCATAAACTGATGCACCTTGCGGATTTCGTCCATCAGCGCCGCTGGCGCCATGCAGTAACCGACGCGCCAACCGGTGACGTGATAGGTCTTGCCAAAGGAAGAGACGATCACGCTGCGTTCTGCCAGAGCAGGATGGCAGGCCATGCTGTGGTGAATGCCGCCGTCGAAGACCACGTGCTCATACACTTCATCGGAAAGAATGACGATATCGGTATGGCGGGTCAGGGCGGTCAGGCGCTCGATATCGTGTTCATCGAATACGCTGCCGGTAGGGTTATGCGGGCTGTTGACGATGATCATTCGCGTTTTGCTGTTGATTGCCGCCGCCACCTCATTCCAGTCGATGGTTAAATCTTGCAGCGAAAGCTTGATGGCAACCGGAGTTGCCCCCTGCAGGCGCACAATCGGGGCGTAGCTGTCGAAGGCGGGTTCGAAATAGATCACCTCATCGCCGGGATGCACCAGCGCGCTGATGGCGGAGTACAACCCTTCGCTGGCGCTGGCGATCACCGTGATTTCGTCGTCTGCGTCATAGCGCACGCCGTAGAGCCGTTCAACTTTTTCCGCCAGTGCATGGCGCAACGCCGCGACACCGCTCATAGGGGCGTACTGGTTATGACCTGCACGCATGGCTTGGGCAACGCCTTCCACCAGTTGCACATCACAGGCAAAATTGGGTGCGCCCTGTGACAGATTCAGGGCTTGATGTTCGGCGCTCAACTGGCCAATCACGGTGAAAATGGTAGTGCCAACGTCCGGCAGTTTCGAACGTTGCGAGCAGGCGCTGTGCATGGTGGGCTCCTGGCAAAAGAATCGAGTGTCGAATGATTAAGCATCAGTTAGGATGGGCTAACAAGAGAAAATTCGTCATGCTTGCCATGCAGCCAGATCATGGCTGACAGTGAAAATAAATGCAGGTATCGGGATTTATTATGCAAACATCGCTGCCGTCGCTCGACGTGCTGAAAACCTTTGTGGTGGTCGCTGATCGCCTCAATTTCACCCATGCGGCCCAGGCACTGCATCTAACGCAGGGCGCGGTCAGCCGCCAGATCCTGGGATTGGAACAGCAGCTGGGTTATCCGCTGTTTAGCCGCCGTGCGCGTGGGCTGACGCTAACGCCACAGGGGGCGCTGCTGTTGGCACCTGTGCAGCTCGCGTTAGAGCAATTGGCGCAAGCGCTGGCCAAGGCTGGGGAACAGCCGGGCACCCTGCGGATCAAATGCCCAACCTGTGCGATGCGTTGGATATTGCCTCGTATTATCCGCCTGCAGAATGAACGACCCGAGATGCACATCGAATTGACCGCGTCGGTGTCGCACGGGCTGGATTTTGGCAGCGAACATTTTGATGCGGCGGTGGTGTTTGGCAAACCTCAGGGCAAACGGCTGGTGGTGCACCACCTGTTTGATGAGATCCTGACGCCGGTCTGTACGCCAAACTATCTGCCTGACCTGGTTCGGCCACCAGAACCTGCCGATCTGGCGGAGACAACCCTGCTGCACCCAACGCGCGATCGTCGTGATTGGTTGCTATGGTTGAAAGCGGCGGGGCAGACGGCTTTGCCCTCCGCCAAGTCGCAGCATTTTGATACGCTCGATCTGGCGATGAGCGCCGCTTTACAGGGCTGCGGTATCGCGATTGGCGATCTTTGCCTGCTGGAGGAGGATATTCAGGCCAATCGTATTATTACGCCGTTCTCACTCAGCGTTGTCAGCGGGGCGGCTTATTATCTGGTTTACCCGGAGCGAGCGGTCGTGCCTGCGGCATTAGCCACGTTGGCGGCGTGGCTGGAGAGTGAGGCGCAACAAAGCCGTGCCAGGCTGCCCAAGCTCTGGCCAGAAATAGCGAATAGCGGCTAACGCCGCAATAAGACGAAGTGATTCTGCAAACAAAAAGAGTATGGCAAACTGCGTGCTCGCATCTATTAATACGCCTTGTCGCAGCCTGCGGCGGGAACCTGTCTGAGAATACCCTATGAAATGGCTTTGTGTAGTGAGTATGTTGTCCGGTCTGGCCATCAGCCCGGTTTTTGCACAGGAAAGTAGCGCAACATCGGGGAACTATGCACAAGAGCGCGATGCTTTTGTTTCCCATCTGATGAAGCAGATGACGCTGGAAGAGAAAATCGGCCAGTTGCGCCTGATCAGCGTCGGGCCAGATAACCCGAAAGAAGCCATTCGCGATGGTATCAGCAAAGGCCAGATCGGGGCGATCTTTAACACCGTGACCCGCCCGGATATCCGCGTGATGCAGGATCAGGCCATGCAGCTCAGCCGCCTGAAAATCCCCCTGTTTTTTGCTTATGACGTGGTCCACGGCCAGCGTACCGTATTCCCGATCAGCCTGGGGCTGGCGGCGAGCTTTGATCTGGAGGCTATCGCCCTGAGCGGGCGGGTTTCAGCGCAGGAAGCCAGTGATGACGGCCTGAACATGACCTTCTCACCGATGGTCGATATTACCCGCGATCCACGTTGGGGCCGTGTCTCCGAAGGGTTTGGTGAAGATACCTGGCTGGTGTCGAAGATCGCCAAAGTTATGGTGGATGCTTACCAGAATGGCGATCCGTCCAAGCCGGGTTCGGTGATGGCCAGCGTGAAGCATTTTGCCCTGTACGGTGCAGTTGAAGGTGGCCGTGACTACAACACCGTCGATATGAGCCCATTACGCATGTATCAGGATTATCTGCCGCCGTATAAAGCAGCGGTGGACGCGGGTAGTGGGGGCGTGATGGTTTCGCTTAACTCGGTCAACGGCGTACCGGCAACGGCCAACCCATGGCTGCTGAAAGATCTGCTGCGTGACCAGTGGGGCTTCAAAGGCATTACCATTAGCGATCACGGTGCGATTAAGGAGCTGATCAAGCATGGCGTCGCGGAGGATGCGCGTGACGCGGTGCGCCTGGCGATCACCTCTGGGGTCGACATGAGTATGAGCGACGAGTATTACGACCAATACCTGCCGGGGTTGGTAAAGGAGGGATTGGTTTCTGAAAGCGAGATCGACCGTGCCTGCCGTGACGTGCTGAATACCAAATATGATATGGGTCTGTTTAAAGATCCGTATAACCACCTTGGTCCGGTAGGCTCCGATCCACTGGATACCAATGCCGAAAGCCGTCTGCACCGTGCGGAAGCCCGCGTGATTGCCCGTAAAACGATGGTGCTGTTGAAAAATGACAAGCAGACGCTGCCATTACAAAAGCAGGGCACTATCGCGCTGATCGGGCCGATGGCCGACAGCCAGCGTGACATTATGGGGAGCTGGTCGGCCGCCGGCGTGGTGAAGCAGTCGATTACCGTGCGTGAAGGGTTACAAAACGCGGTAGGGGATAAGGCAACGGTTCTGTACGCCAAAGGGGCCAATATCACTCAGGACAAGAGCATTGTTGATTATCTGAACGAGTATGAACCTGCGGTCGCCTTTGATACACGCCCGCCACAACAGATGATTGATGAAGCGGTAAAGATTGCCAAACAGGCCGACGTGGTAGTGGCGGTAGTAGGGGAAGCACAGGGAATGGCCCATGAAGCCTCCAGCCGTGCGGACATTACTATTCCGCAAAGCCAGCGTGACCTGATCGCGGCGTTAAAAGCCACCGGTAAACCGCTGGTTCTGGTGCTAATGAATGGCCGTCCGTTGGCATTGAGCTGGGAAAGTGAACAGGCAGATGCGATGCTGGAAACCTGGTACAGCGGCACCGAAGGCGGTAACGCCATCGCCGACGTGCTGTTTGGTGACTACAATCCTTCCGGCAAGTTGCCAATGACCTTCCCACGGTCAGTTGGCCAAATCCCGATGTATTACAACCATCTGAATACTGGCCGACCGTTCGGCAAGGAAAACCCGGGCAAGTACACTTCGCGCTACTTTGATTCGCCAAATGGCCCGCTGTATCCGTTTGGTTATGGTCTGAGTTATAGCCAGTTTGCGCTGTCGGATTTCCAGCTGTCCAGCCCGGAAATGGCGCGTAACGGCAAAATTACCGCCAGCGTGACGCTGAAAAATACCGGCAAATATGATGGCGCTACCGTAGTACAGCTGTATGTGCAGGATGTGACCGCCTCGGTCAGCCGCCCAATCAAAGAGCTGCGTAACTTCAAGAAAGTCACGTTGCGGGCGGGTCAGCAACAGCGGGTGGAACTACCTATCACCGAAGACGATCTGAAATTTTATAACGCCAGCCTGAAATGGGGTGCCGAGCCGGGCAAATTTAACGTGTTTGTCGGCCTGGATTCAGACAATGTGCAACAGCAGAGCTTTATCCTGAAATAAGTTCGTGAGCGTTTACTTTTGTTACTGGCCCCTCACCCCAACCCTCTCCCACAGGGAGAGGGAGCAGGTATGGAGCCGTTGTCAGATGCCGGAGTCAATTTTTAGCACTTTAAATCTAGAGCGAAGATCAAATACTAGAGTTACGTTGTGGCACGTTCAATCCCCTCTCCTGGGGGAGAGGGTTAGGGTGAGGGGGTCTTTACCAGCTCAAAGATCTGCTCTCCCTTTTCTATGAGTACCCATCATCGGAGATCCCATAATGAAAAGATATCTGGACTGTAGCGCCAGCGATCTGGCCAACATCAGCAAAGACGATCTGATCTACGCCATCCGTGCCAGCGAAGGGCGCATTCTGGTCAGCGAAACCATTGCGGTGACTCAGCCGTTGCTCAATAACGTCACCAATGCGGAACTGGCCGCCAGCCAAGGGGCCGACATCCTGTTGCTGAACCTGTTTGATGTTAATCAGCCGCACATTGCCGGGCTGCCCGCTGAGGTGCCGCCGCAGGAAGCTCTGCGTGAATTACAGCGGTTGACTGGGCGCGTCATCGGCGTGAACCTCGAAGCCGTCGATCCAGCGTTTGCTACTACGCACAATGAGTTCTGGCAGATCACCGCTGGCCGAGCCGCCACGGCAGAAAACGCGCGTAAACTTTATGAGCTCGGCGCGCGCATGGTGGTGTTGACCGGTAACCCGAATAACGGCGTCAGCAACCAGGCTATTGCCGAGTCGCTGAAGCACATTCGTGACGAAGTGGGCGATAAGTTGGTGCTGGTGACCGGCAAAATGCACGGTGCCGGGATTGTGCGTGAAAGCGGCAGTCAGTTGATCACCGAGCAAGATATTGCCCTGTTTATTGAAAACGGTGCCGATATCGTTCTGCTGCCTGCGCCGGGCACGATCCCCGGCATGTCGCAGGAGAAGGTCGCCGCGTTAATTGCCTTTACCCAGCAAAAAGGGGCGCTGGCCATGACCGCCATTGGCACATCTCAAGAAGGTGCCGATGTGCAAACGATGCGCCAGATTGCCCTGATGAGCAAAATGGCCGGAGCAGATCTGCATCATATCGGTGATACTGGCTATCTGGGTCTGGCGTTGCCAGAAAATATCTTTGCCTACAGCGTGGCAATCCGTGGTGTACGTCATACCTATACACGTATAGCCCGTTCTATTAACCGCTAACACACCCGCAATATAGGGAGGCGTGTTCTTTGGCCTCCTTTCAATAGCTTGTTTGATCTCGTTGATTGTTTCGTCGCCGCTATCGCTATATCATTTTATATATAACGATAATTCACGGGAAACGACCATGTATAAACCTTTTCAATGCATGTTGTTGATTTTTATGCTTTTTTGCACTTCTGCCTTTGCGGGGCGCCAGGTAACAGACCAACTTAATCGCACCGTAACGTTGCCGGATCGCATCACCCGCGCTGTGGTACTGCAGCATCAAACCTTGAACCTGTTGGTGCAACTGGATGCTATGCCTCAAGTGGTGGGGGTACTTAGCAGTTGGCAGAAACAACTGGGGCCAAACTATTTACGCCTGGCACCGAGCCTGGCCAACATGCCGACGCCCGGCGACCTGACGGCAGTCAATATTGAAAGTTTGCTGGCGCTGCACCCACAGGTAGTGTTTGTGGCTAACTATGCCCCAGCAGAGATGATCGCGCAGATCGAGCGGGCCGGTATTCCGGTAGTGGCGATTTCTCTGCGTCATGAGCCAGCCGATCAGGCCGGTAAAATCAATCCCGTGCTGCAAGATGAAGACCGGGCCTATAACCTCGGCTTGCAGGACGGCATTCGCCTGATTGGCAACGTAATGGGCCGCCAGGCGCAGGCGGAAGCGATGGTGAAGGATATCTTTGCGCAGCGTGCGCAGGTGGCAAACCGCTTACGGGATCTTCCGGCAGAAAGCCGTGTGCGGGTCTACATGGCCAACCCAGACCTCACTACATACGGTTCGGGTAAATATACCGGTTTGATGATGCAGCATGCGGGGGCCGTCAACGTGGCGGCCAAAGACATCCAAGGCTTTAAGCAGGTGTCCATCGAAGACGTGCTGAAGTGGAACCCGGCAGTGATTTTTGTGCAGGAGCGTTATCCTGATGTGGTACAGCAGATCCTCAACTCACCGCAATGGCAGACGATTGATGCGGTGAAGCACCAACGGGTTTATCTGATGCCAGAATATGCCAAAGCCTGGGGTTACCCTATGCCGGAAGCGTTGGCGTTAGGGGAACTGTGGATGGCAAAAATGCTCTACCCACAGCGTTTCGCCGATATTGACCTGCAGCAGCGGGTTGATGCCTATTACAAGCGCTACTATCGTGCCAGCTGTTGCCAGAGCGAGCAATGAGACTACCTGTTTTGCTGCTACTGACGCTGTTTTGCGCACTGCTTTCACTGGGTATTGGCCGTTATCCGGTTACCGTTGGTCACAGCGTGATGATCCTGCTGGAGCCCGTTATCGGCCAGCAGGCGGATATTACGGTGATAGAGCGGCAAGTGATCCTTGGCGTGCGAGTACCGCGTGTGCTGTTGGCGATGGGGGCCGGGGCCGCATTAGCGCTGTGCGGTGCGGCATTGCAGGGAGTGTTCCGTAACCCGTTGGTAGACCCGCATATTATTGGCGTTTCTTCTGGTGCAGCATTTGGTGGCACTTTGGCGATCCTGCTTGGTCTGCCAGTGCTGATGTTGCTGCTTTCCGCCTTCGTTTTCGGCATGGCGGCGCTGTTGCTGATATTTACTCTCACCAGCGCCATTGCCCGACGCAATATTCTTTCTCTGGTGCTGGCGGGGGTGATCCTCAGCGGTTTTTTCTCTGCCTGTGTCAGCCTGATGCAATACCTCGCCGATAGCGAAGAGAAACTGCCCAGCATTGTGTTCTGGTTGCTTGGTAGTTTTGCCACCGCAGATAGCCATAAATTACTGATGTTGTTCCTGCCGTTACTGGCAGCTGGTGGCCTGCTGCTGGCCTTGCGCTGGCGCATCAATCTGCTCTCGTTGGGAGATGAAGATGCCGCTGCGCTGGGTATTCATGTTGAACGTACCCGCTGGCTGATTCTGACGTTGTGCGCGGTGATTGTCGCTGCACAAGTGGCCATCAGCGGCAGCATTGGTTGGGTCGGTTTGCTGATCCCCCATCTGGCACGTTTGTTGGTTGGGCCCGATCACCGGCGTTTATTACCTGCATCCATGTGCCTTGGGGCGTTGTACATGGTATTGATCGACGATCTGGCCCGTACCCTGACCAGCAGTGAAATCCCTCTGGGTATTCTCACGGCCTTGATTGGTGCGCCACTGTTTGCCTTGCTGCTACGCCGCGCTCAGGTAAGAGGATGGCATGGCTGAGACGTTGCTACAGATCATTAATCTGAGTTTTGGATGGCCAGGCCAACCCAGGCTGTTCCAGCAGCTTGATTTGCAAGTGCGACGGGGAGAAGTGCTGGCAGTACTGGGCCCCAATGGGCGTGGCAAAAGCACTCTGATGCAATTGTTGTTAGGCACATTACCCATGCAGCAAGGAGAGGTCGTATCTCACGGAGGGATGGGGTTTGTACCCCAATACTTCACGCCGCCGTTTGCCTACAAGGTGCTGGATATTGTGTTGATGGGCCGGGCTCGGCATGTCGGGCTGTTCCGTTCGCCTTCGGCTGAGGATCATCAGTTAGCCAGACAGGCCCTTTATTCGCTGGATATGCTGGCATTTGCCGAACGTGAATTTGGCAGCCTTTCCGGCGGGCAGCGACAACTGGTGCTGATAGCCCGTGCGCTGGCAATGGCCTGTGAAGTTTTGATCCTCGATGAACCCACCTCGGCATTGGATTTGCACCATCAGGACAGGGTGTTGAGCATGATTGACCATCTGGCGCGTGAACGGCAAATGGCGGTGATCTTTTCGACTCATCAACCCAATCATGCCCATGCCGTAGCAGATCGCGCGTTATTGCTCGGTGCTGATGGACAGCATCAGTTGGGCAATTGCCAGCAGGTGCTGACGGCAGAAAACCTCTCGCCTCTGTTTCATCTGCCTATTGAGCGAGTCACTGTGGACTATGCGGGTAACCCGCGGAAAGCGCTGGTCCCTTTGTTCCACTGCCAACGGGAGCGCAATCGTGAATAAGATTTCCCTTTTTGCCGCAGGCAGCCTGCGCTTGGCGTTTCGCCCGTTACTGACGGCGTTTGAACAGGAAACCGGGCATCAGGTTAACGCCACTTTTGGCCCGGCAGGGTTGTTGCGGGAACGTATTGAGCAGGGGGAGAGGCCACAGATATTTGCCTCTGCCAATCTTGGACATCCGCAGCGTTTGGTGGCGCTTGGCATGGCACATGCGGTTCATCCCTTTGCTCTTAATCAACTGTGCGCCACGGTGCGCAATATTCCTGAGCTGGCCGAACCTGAATTATTGACGGTATTTTGCGATCCTCAATGGCGAGTAGGGACGTCGACGCCAATAGCCGATCCTTCCGGTGATTATGCCCAACGGCTGTTTGAGCGCCTGGAGCAGCTATTGCCAGGGCAAGGGAGTGCGCTACGCGCCAGGGCATTGCCATTGGTGGGGGGACCAGACTCTGCACCCATCCCGCAAGGCCGTTTGGCGGCGGAGTATCTGATCGCTCAACAACAGGCTGACATCTTCCTTGGTTATGCCAGCTACGCCACTGCATTGGCGGTTTACCCACAGATAAAAGTTCGCATGTTGCCAGTCGAGCTGGATTTTACTGTGATCTATGGGTTGTGTTTGTTGAATGGGGCTTGTGCGGCTGCGCAAAGCCTGGTGGCTTTTATTCTCAGTGCGCAAGGACAGCGAATTCTTCAGCGTTTCGGTTTTTTGCCATTGGATTAGTGCTTTACAATCAATCACATTAAGTTATCAGCTTGGTAAGTTAATAGCTTAATTGGTGATTCATTCAACCTGCCCACTTAGTGATTTGCTAACTTGATAAGTTGGCAGGTTGTCAGTTTACTCAGAGTTTTTTCAGCAGCGCCAGCAACTGAGCCTCGCTCTTGTCTGCGAGGCTGTCGATGGCCAGTTTGATGATGTCGGAGCGGGTGATACGCACAATACCATTACGTGCCGCCTGCCCAATCACTTCGTCAATCATCTCAACGTGGTTATCCGTCAGGCTGACGGACAGCGCTTTATAAACGCGTTTACGGCCTGGCGTTTTGGCCGCAGGGGCTGGGGTTGGCACAGCCAACGTATGGGAAGTGGCACTGTTGATAAATTCATCTTCCGACATGCGGTGTGTCGGGGTGCGTTTTTTCACAGGATCACCTCTTTCACCAGGCTGGCGATTTCATGTTGCGCTTTTTCGTTGCCCGCTTCGTGCACGGTCAGCGCTTCACCCCAGGCATCGCGATAAATCTTGCGGTCGCACAGGCGGTGATTCACCAGCGTCAGTTGTGGATATTCGCCCAATACTTCCGCCGCTTCATTGGCTTCGTTAATGAAGATATTGGTCGGGCACAGGTTGAGGACGATGTGGCCTTTCACCTTTTCATTGTATTCCTGCGCGGTAGAGAACATATCCGACAGATAACCAATGGTATCAAGGTCCATCTGTGAAGGGCGCAGCGGGGAAATAAACAGATCGGCGGCCAGTAACCCGGAGCGCAGTTCTGCACTGTCGCGGCCAGCAGTATCCACAATCACGTAATCGTAATGACGGTCCAGTTCCAGCAGGGTCTCTTTGATTTTCCCTGAGGCCGCGACTACCGGGATTTTGGGGGCACCTTCCACATTCTGGCGATCGTTATACCAGGTCATGATGGATTTCTGGTCGTCGGCATCAACAATGATGGCCGTTTTCCCTTGTTTGAGGATTAAATAGCCCGCGATATTCACCGCCATGGTCGATTTTCCTACGCCACCCTTCTGCGAGCCAATCAAAACAATCATGCTGCCATCTCTCAAGTTGCTAAGCGACTAACTTACCAAATGGTTAACTTATTAAGTTAATACGCTTGTTAGGTTGGTAATTAAATGAGTTAACAAGTGCATCTGGTGACAATATGCCGTATCTAAGGCCGCTTGCCAAGCGGGTAACGTCTTAACTTACGGGTTTATTTGATTAATAACTTACTAAGTAAATAAGTTTTAGCGCATTGTAAAAGAGTGAGAAAGTGGATGGCTTAATAAGCTAATAACTTATTAAGTTACTATGATTGGGTAACAAAAAAAGGGCGGAGCGCCGAGAAAGCGTTCCGCCCCGCAGGCGTTCAGGCTATTTTTTCATCATGGCTTTCAGATTGGCGAACGGGTTATGAGTGGCGACCCCAACGTCTTTCTGCGCGTCTTCACCTGCGACCACCGTTGAACCGTATTGATCGGCCTCGGTGTATTTTGAGTGTTCATGGTCGTGGCAGTACAGGCACAACATCTCCCAGTTGCTACCGTCTTCCGGATTGTTACTGTGATCATGATCGATATGATGCACCGTCAGTTCACGCAGGTTGGAGTAAACAAATTCACGTGAACAACGCCCGCATACCCACGGGAAGATTTTCAGCGCTTTTTCGCGGTAGCCGACTTCCAGCTTCGCGTAGTTTTTTGGAATGTATGCCATGGTGTGCCTACAAGATGAGAACGATATTCTGATCAATATTACCACAAAGCTCGGGGAGATCGCCTGGGCTTGCTGGCAGGATTTTTCCATCACCTGCTCAATTAATCATCAATCTTGGCCTGGGGCATAACCTCGTTGCTCCCGACCGTTAAAGCCCTGGTGCTTTCCATAGTGATGTAGTTAAACCGTGATCGACCAGAGTTAACTGATCGGCATATACGGCTTGCCATGTCAGCGTCTGCTGGCGGTAAAGCGCATGATTTTCCGGAACAGGGTGATATTCACGCTCCCAGCGCACCAGACGTTCGCCGGTTTCCGCCAACGACGGATACAATCCGGCACCGACACCGGCGGCAATAGCGCAGCCCAACGCGGTCGCCTCTTTCACTACCGGAACCTGCACCGGTAAGCCGGTGACGTCGCTGAGGATCTGGCTCCAGAGCTTGCCTTTTGAGCCGCCACCGGCAAATACCAGCGAGCGCGGTTGTACCGCGGAAAACGCCGCAATCTGTGCCAGGTTACAGGCGGAGACAATCGCGGCGTTTTCTTCCAGCGCCCGGAACAGCGTTTGCTTATTGCAGCGCTCAGGATCGATCGACATATTGATAAACGACGGGGCGGCGTGATACCAGGTTTTAAAATGCATGGCGTCAGAGAATATTGGCATGACACCATAAGCCCCCGGCGGCACACGAGACGCCATATCTTCTAACAGGCTGTAGGCATCAACGCCTAAGCGCTCCGCCAGTAATTTTTCTTCGGCACAGAAGGCATCCCGGAACCAACGCATGGTCAGGCCGGTGAAGAAGCTGATAGACTCCGCCTGCGCCATCCCGGGTATGACGTGCGGATTGATACGGATGTTCATTTCCGGATCGATGACGGGCTGCGGCAGGTTGACGATCTGCTGCCAGAAGGTGCCCCCCAGCACCGCAGTTTGCCCGGCCCGAACGATACCTAACCCCAGGCTGCCGAGCTGAACATCACCGCCCCCCATCACGACCGCAGTCCCTCGCAACAGGCCGGTTTCTTCTGCCGCTTTGGCGGTGACAGAGCCTAACAGTGTACCGGTTTCTTTAACTGGCGAGAGTAAGTCGGCACGCAGCCCGGCCATATCGAGCAGTTCTGGTCGCCAGTTGCGGCTGACCAAATCCAGCATACCGGTGGTACCCGCATTGGAAGGATCGACCGCCAGTTCGCCACTGAGGTTATAAGCCAACCAGTCGCTGATCATGGTGACCGTTGCGGCCTGGCGATAAATATCTGGCCGATGGTGTGCCAGCCATAACAGGCGTGGCATAGCGCTGAGTGCCAGCGTCTGGCCAGAGTATTGGTAAACTTCACGTTCGAAGCTGAAGTTATGCAGCGCTTTCAGTTCGCTGACTTCACGGCTGGCGCGCGCGTCCACGTTGGCACAAGCCCAGATGGGGGTGCCTTCGCGGTTGTATAGCACAATCCCCTCACGCATTGAGCAGCAGGCGACGGCACGGATTTGCTGGGCTTCGGCATTGGCTTGTTGCAAGGCCTGGCGGATGCATTGACAAACCAACTGCCAGTTACGAGTAATATCAAACTCCATTGAGCCGGGAACGTCTTGCACTGGCAGATGCCGCCATTCCGCCTGACCGTGCGCAATCTGGTTGCCTGCCAGATCAAAAATGACCGCACGGATACTGCCCGTCCCGGCGTCTAATGCCATCAGATAGTTTTGCATGGTTCACGCTCTTGAGGGAACACCACTTAACTATAGATGGCCTGATCCAGAGATGCTTTGGGGCTTGGACCGTGCGTGCTCACAATCGTGAACTGCGCGACAAAATTGCAGCCAGAGCGCTTTAAACCCTATTTTCACATCAGGGGTCGACAAGACGATTAACTGGCCCGCAATCTGCCTGAGGGTAATTTCGTTCAATACACTTGTAACGTAACGCGGCACGCTGAGAGCGGTAATTTCTTTTACAGGTGCGGAATATGACGCTTTACCTTTCTATGGCGGTTTTTGCCTTGGCTTCTTCCATTACTCCTGGCCCGGTGAATATCGTTGCGCTGAGCAGCGGGGCGCAGTTTGGTTTTAATGCCAGTCTGCGCCATGTCACCGGTGCGACGCTGGGGTTCACGCTGTTGCTGGTGTTGATTGGTCTGGGATTACATCAAATCCTTTCGCTGTGGCCGGGGCTGACCACCGTGATCCTCTGGGCTGGCGTGGCCTTTCTGTTCTATATGGCTTACCAACTTGCTGCCGATAGTGGGCAATTGGGGCAGGGAGAGCGGCAAAAAGCCCCCTCTTATTGGTATGGTGCATTGCTTCAGTGGTTGAACCCAAAGGCCTGGTTGGCTGCTATCGCCAGTATGGGGGCCTTTGTCGGCGATGGTGAAATGCGACTGCTGTGGCAGTTTGCCGTGATTTATTTTGTGATTTGCTATATTTCTGTGGGCTGTTGGGCCTACGCTGGGGCGATGCTGAGTAACCTGTTGCAGAGCGCGCGTAACGTACAGCGTTTTAACCGCCTGATGGCGCTGCTATTAGCGTTCAGCGCCTGCTATTTATTGGCCGAAGGGGTTTGATATTGGCCAGGGGTGGCCGCCAGCAGCTGTTTGAAGGTGCGTTGAAAGTGCGCCTGATCGGCAAAGCCGCTTTCGTTGGCGGCCATGGCAATGGGAACGCCGCGTTTTAACAACCGATGGCCATATTGGATACGCTGATTAACCAGATAGGCATGGGGCGTCATGCCGTAACGTTTTTTGAATGAGCGGATCAGATAAGAAGGCGAGAGCGCCGATGCCTGGCAGATTTCCTCTAACGTTAATGACTCAGTGCAATGCGTGCGGATAAAGGCTGCAGCCCTTTCCAGTTTGGCATTGGCCTCCAGCGGCGCTAGCGTTGCCATACCTAAACGCGACGGCAGGTTGCTGAAGTAGTCCACCAAGGCAATCTGTTTTTCCAAATGGCAGGCTTCTGTGTCCGTTAAAATGTGATATAGCTGGTTCAAACCGGAAAAAAGTGCGTTATTGTGGCTAACAACTTCGGCAAACGGGATGAACTCCCCGGTTCTATTGCCGCTGTTTTCCTGCTGTAACGTGGCCAGCCAGCGAGTGTCGATATAAAACATGATATAGGACCAGCGCCGATCGCCAATCGGGTTACAGCCGTGTGCCTGCTGTGGGTTGATAATCACTACGTCACCGGTGTTAACCTGCAGGTGCTGGTCACCGTTGATGTAGGTACTGGTGCCCGCCGTGATGGCACCAATAGAGAAAAACTCGTGGCTGTGCAGCGAATAACACAGCTTGCGGCCGTCTTCGATAGCGCGGGCTTCAACGAACGGCAAACGGTCGTCACGCCAGAATTGTGGAGCATTATCGGCCATAATTTCCCCCGGTTAAGCAACAGGCAAGTCTTGTTATAGCCTAAAGTCGCCGGTCAGGGGAATGACTAAACGGATCTTTCACGCAGAGAACAGAAGAATGGCAAAGCGGTTTAGCTGGCTGGCCCTGCCGCCGGTGGTGATGGCAGTCAGTGCGGCCGGTATGTGGCTATTGCGCTGGCTCGTTGACGGTCACTGGCAAGAGAATGAACATATTCTGTTGTTGGCCGCCGTGCTGGCCGCGATGTCTCTTGGCATTATGCTCAGTGCCAGCCTGGCCTTTCGCCGCGCGGGCACCACGCTTCATCCGCAAAAACTACAGCAGGTTAAGGTACTTATCGTCAGCGGCATTTTCCGTTTCAGCCGTAATCCGGTGTATCTGGGGCAACTGCTGTTACTGGCCGCCTGGGCGCTGGTGTTGGGGGGATGGGGCGTGTGGTGGTGGTGGCTGCTCTATTTTAGCTATCTGCACAGCGCACAGATCCCGCGTGAAGAACGGTTTCTGGCCGCGCGTTTTGGTGCAGACTATCAGGCGTTTTGCCAGCGGGTGAGGCGTTGGTTATAAACGGGAACGTCCCCGGCAGGCAAGCCGGGGAAGAGCATTATTCTTCGTTACGTGCCATCAGTTGGCGCTGGTGTTCATCGCTGGCCGCCTGGATCTCATCCAGCACCGAGCCAACGTCTGCTCGTTTGCTGCTTTCGACAAACTTGCCGGTCAGTACGCTTTCCGGCGTCAGATTACCTTCCTGGTACAGCGCCCAAATCTCTTTGGCATACTTGCTGCCAAGCAGTTGCGGCGCGAATTGACCGTAGTACTGTGTCATATTGTTGACATCGCGTTCAAACATGCTTTTGGCGTGGTTGTTGGCGGCGGCATCGACCACCTGCGGCAAATCGATAATCACCGGCCCATTTTTATCCATCAGCACGTTAAATTCTGACAGGTCACCGTGAACCAGCCCGGCACACAGCATGCGCACGACGTAGTTCATCATCAGGGCGTGATCGTTGAGAGCCTGTTCCGGCGTTAGCGTTATATCGCTCAGGCGCGGGGCTACCAGACCTTCTTCGTCGGTGATCAACTCCATCAGTAGCACGCCGTCCAGGCAGATATCCGGTTGCGGGACGCGCACACCGGCTTTTGCCAACAGATACAGCGCATCCACTTCGGTGTTCTGCCAGGCTTCTTCCTGCTGCTGGCGGCCAAATTTGGAGCCTTTGCTCATGGCGCGAGCATCACGGCTGTTACGTACCTTGCGGCCTTCCTGATAGTGCACGGCCTGCTTGAAGTTACGCTTTTCGGCTTCTTTATACACTTTGGCGCAGCGGATCTCATCACCGCAACGCACGATAAATACGTCGGCTTCTTTGCCACTTTTCAAACGGCGGATAACGTCGTCAATTAAACCATCATCAACCAATGGCTGGAGTCGTTTTGGAATTTTCATGCAGCCTTGTACCCTATTTAGGCTCTGGTGTGAATATTTTGCTTATGCTCACCCTGTAAATTTATACGCGTCGTCTCTCAAGCTGCGGTGTTATTGGCTGTGCTCGCTCCGTCACTTACCTACGTCAGTGACGGAGCTGAAGAGCTGGCCATCTGGTTGCAACTCGAAATACAAGTATATATACCCTTCATACTTCAAGTTACTTGGGTGTTGGCTGCCTTCGTTCACCCTGGTCACATAGTTTATCTATGCTCCCAGGGTTTCACTCAGTTGTTGCCTACAAGCAACTTGAATTATTTTGGGTATAGACCAGAAAGACAAAAATTAGTTTTGCCGCCAGGGTGATATGATGTCACCCCGGCCGGGGCTTATTGATCCTCGACAATGACCCAAACGCTAACGCTGCCCCCGTTAACCGGGAAAGTCCCATTACCGTGTTCGTCGGTCATGATAGCTTCCGCACGGTTGCCGAGGAAGTCGCGCCAGGTTTTATGGGCAAAATTGTCGCCTAATGCCACGGCCTTGCTGCCTTCGGCGCCGTTGGTCAGTATCACCACGCAACCGGGCGCTTCTTCTGTTCCACTGCGGCTAAAGGCGATGCAATTTTTATCGTCAAAGTAGTCATTCTGCGCACCGTTGGCAAAGCGTTGACGTGCCTGGATCAGTTTTTCCAACTCGGCAACAACAGGCATTTCTATCGGGTAATCGCTGCCGTCATCGCCTTTATCGGTGTAACTGGCACCATACATATCCGGATAGAACAGGCAAGGAACCCCTTGCTCACGCAGCAGGATCAGGGCATAGGCCAGCGGTTTGAACCACGGTTCGACCGGGGCTTCCAGCGATTGTAACGGTTGGGTATCATGGTTAGCGACCAGGGTTACCGCGTGCTCGGGATCGCTGGCAACCAGGGTTTCGCTAAAAATCTGCGCCATATCAAAGCCATCGCCCTGTTTTGACGCCAGATGGAATTTCAGCTGCAGCGGCACATCGAACAGCATCACCTTACCACCGACCCGCGCCAAATACTCCTGTAATGCTGCCAAATCGTGTGACCAATACTCTGCCACGATAAATAAATCGCGCTGCGCCGCGTCGCGCACGTGATCGGCCCACTCTTTAAAAAACCAGGCCGGGATATGTTTGGCGGCGTCCAGGCGGAAGCCATCACAAGGCAGGGTCTCCATTAGCCAGCGGGCCCAGTATTTCAGCTCTTCGACAACGGCGGGGTTACGCAGCTCTACGTTGGCGCCCATCAGGTAATCGAAATTACCGAACTCTTCGTCAACCTGATCGTTCCATCCCTCTTCACCATAGTCATTGGCAATCTTGAAAATGCCTTTGTCATCTGGCTGTTCGATATAGTCGACGCCGCTGAAGCATTTGTAGTCCCAAATAAACTTGGAGTAAGTGCCTTGCCGCCCAGGGAAGGTAAAACGGGTATAGGCCAGGGCATCAAGACCTTCTTCGGCGATATCATTACGGTTATTGATATCCACCTTGAAGACATGCACCTGTTCCTTTTCATCGGCGCCGATCTTGTGGTTGAACACCACGTCATAAATCACGCGTACGCAGTTTTCGCGCAGCGTGTTGACAGCATGCGTCAATCCCTCTTTGTCGCCATATTTGGTGGCGCGTGTGCCTTTTTGCTCAAATTCCCCCAGATCGAACAGGTCATAACTGTCGTACCCCACCGAATAGCCCCCTGTTGCTCCCTTATAGGCTGGGGGTAACCAGAGATCGGTGATGCCGAGTTCTGCCAGCGCGGCAGCCCGTTCGGCGGCTTCCTGCCAGAGTGTGCCACCATCTGGATAGTACCAATGGAAGAACTGCAACAACGTGGTTTTATTCATCATCAATCAGTATCCCGATTAGCCCAAAGGAGAGAGTGAGGCGAGCTGTAAGCAGCCACGTCTTTAAGCATGGGCCACTTTCGGGCAAAAAGGAAAATTGCGGGCTGATGTATTTCGGTGAAAGTGGGCCAAACAGAAATGCTATAAGGCTGGGGGCAGAGCCTGTGGGTATTGGTCCCTCCCGGATATCTGCCTGTAAATTGTGAGCGGTTTCACCGTTCAACTTTTCCCCTTATGTGAAGATATAACTGCTTGATAACAAAATACTAACGGAGAGAAGCATGATAGGGGAGCCAATGGGCATTTCTGCACTGGTCACTGTGGTGGTGATCGCCTTATGGGCGACGTCCCGTTTACCGGAATACCTGGTTGCCCTGTTGTTTTTTGTCGCGGTGATGGTGTTGCAACTGGCCCCGGCTGCGGTGGTTTTCTCGGGTTTTGCCTCATCGGCCTTTTGGTTGGTATTGAGCGGTTTTGTGCTGGGAACGGCCATTCGTTCGACGGGGCTGGCCGATCGGCTTGCCAACCGTATTTTACCGCTGTTGGCTGGATCCTGGCTAAGACTGGTGGGGGGCGTGGTGGCAATCAGCTATGCCTTGGCATTTGTCATGCCGTCAAATATGGGGCGTATTACCTTGCTGATGCCCATTATCATGGCGTTGGCAGGTCGAGCCGGGCTGGGGGAGGGCACTCGCGGTCGCTACGGGTTGGCGCTGGCCGTAGGGTTTGGCACTTTCCAACTATCTGCCAGTATTTTGCCTGCCAACGTTCCTAATCTGGTGATGAGCGGGGCCGCGGAGAGCGCATTCGGTATTCACTTTACCTATCTGTCTTATTTTATGCTGCACGCGCCCATTCTGGGGATGGCCAAAGGCGTATTGCTGACGTTGTGTATCTGTTGGCTGTTCCGTGCTCAGCCGCAGAGGGTGGAAAAGGAACCGGAGCAAACTGTACTCAGCGCGGCGGAATGGCGGCTTATCCTGCTGCTGTTGGTTACCGTGCTGCTGTGGATCACCGATAGCTGGCATGGCATTGCGCCAGCCTGGGTGGGGCTGGCTGCCGCCTGCTTCTGTCTGCTACCCCGTGTGGGGTTCCTGACCGGTGAGCAGTTTGCGGCCGGGGTTAACATCCGTACCTGTCTCTATGTTGCAGGGATCCTGGGGCTGACGGCCTTGGTAAGCCATTCCGGGTTGGGGGAGTGGCTGGGTAAAGCCCTATTGGACATGATGCCACAGACGCAGGGGCGGCCATTTATTGCTTTTGGGTCGTTGATCGGTATAACGACATTGCTGAATTTTGTGGTGACGGCCAATGGTGTGCCTGCCTTGTTTACGCCTTTGGCACAGGTGCTGGCAGATGGCAGTGGGTTACCACTGATGACGGTGCTGATGACGCAGGTGATCGGTTATGCCACACCGTTGTTGCCTTATCAGGCATCACCGATAGTGGTCGCCATGGGGATGGGGAAGGTTCCGCCGCGGGAAGGGTTGAA
Organism: Serratia fonticola; assembly: GCF_006715025.1. Classification (NCBI taxonomy): domain Bacteria; kingdom Pseudomonadati; phylum Pseudomonadota; class Gammaproteobacteria; order Enterobacterales; family Yersiniaceae; genus Serratia; species Serratia fonticola. The sequence goes on along the minus strand of NZ_VFMK01000001.1, from coordinate 4,192,837 downwards.
ACTGTGTCTTCTGGTGGCGTTGTTGACCTTCGGGCTGTTGGTGCCCTTGGATTACCTGTGGTTCAGGGTGCTGGGATGGTTGGGCTAACCGCAGATAAACCAAAGGCGGCTCAGCGCCGCCCAGGTTTGATGACAATGGTTTTTTTTTAACCCGAGATACCCGGGCCTGGCGCCCCGAGGGGCACTCCGGTGGCCTGCGCCACTAAGACCCCATCGCTACGCCCTCCCTAATATCTGACTTTGTCAGCAGTCTGAGGCGGCTCAGCGCCGCCCAGGCATATAGGGAGCAACGATTAATTATAGATAATCGCGGTGCCGTGCAGTTTATTGTTACCGGTAGTCGAGATGATCTGGAAGGACTTAGCCCCTGCCTGGTCTGCTTTTGCAGACAGTTTGTTTTCCAACGACGTCAGGTCAGTAGCCCCGCTTACGCTGACTACCCCTACTTTTTGTAAGTCCTGTGGTTGGCTGTTAACCAGGTTGGCAGCGAAGCTACCGAAAGAGACTGAGGCAAGTGCGATGGCAGCGATGGTCATTTTTACGTTTTTCATGGTGTTATTTCCTATCTTTAATACGGTAAACGAGCGGTTTTATTTGCGTCGCCAAATTAATTAACGATCGATAATTTAATGTTAGGCGCCTGGTCGGCAGATTGCAAACATTTTTTTAGTGATCGTTAATTAAATCGTGCTATTCGCCTCATTCCAGAAAGCAATCGGGTTCTCTTTTTTCATTTAATTTATTGTTTTTATACAATTTTCATCTGTGCTGGGCGCTGTTGTTAGCGCTGGGCGATAACACGAATGATTTTGCCCAGCCGCACGCTGCCTTGCGTAAGACGGGTAAGTGAAATTGACAGGTTTGTCATGCCATTGATATCAACCTGATAGAGCAGGAAAGGCGGGGCTGAAAAATCTGTGCTGGAATTATTTAACGATCGCTAACTATAGTCAATCCCTTCTCGACGGCGGTACACTATTTTTTTACAATGATCGTTAAGTTAATTTTACAGCCCTGATGTGGGCAGGATAAGAGAGGGTCTATGAGTATCGATGAAGAGGTATGCGCGAAAAAATCACGCGGCAGGCCGAAGCAGTTTGATCGCGATCAGGCACTTGACCGCGCTCTTGATCTGTTCTGGCGTCATGGCTATGAATCTACCTCGCTGGCGGATCTGGTTGAGGCAACCGGTGCCAAGGCCCCCACGCTGTATGCGGAATTCGGCAACAAGGAAGGGCTGTTTCGCGCTGCCGTTGAGCGTTATCTGAGCCGGTATGCTGAATGCTCTAACCAGCTACTGGAGCAGGATCTGCCAATTGCCGAGATCGTGGAAGCCTATATGCGCAACTCGGCTCAGGTATTTACCGATCCGCAGAACCCTGCCGGTTGTTTTATGGTCTGTGCATCAGCCGCGCTTTCTGCGTCTTCCGATGACATTGCCGAGATGCTGCGTAGAAAGCACCATGCGCAGGAGGCCAGCCTGCAAGCCTGTTTTGATCGCAAGGTGCAGCAAGGGGAACTGCTGGCTAAAACGGACACGGCCTTATTGGCAAAATACATTATCTGCGTAATTGAAGGGATGTCGGTACAGGCGCGTGAGGGGGCCAGCCGTGAAGATCTGTTGCGGTTGCTTGATGCCACCATGATGGTGTGGCCGCGTTTGAGTCAGGTGGGTAATAAAGTCTGAGTCTGTTATCCCCCTCTTCGTTCAGGAAGAGGGGGATAATTTAGCGTGCGCTCAGTTTCATATGCAGCAAGGGAAAGGGTTTACCTTGGCCATCCAGCTCGGAGCGGCCTGTCTGGCTAAAACCATAGCGTTGGTAGAAGGCTAATGCCTGCGGGTTTTGTTCGTTGACGTCCAACAACAGTTCGCTATACATGGCTTCAGCCTGTGCCAGCAGGGCTTTACCTATGCCTTCACCACGCCGTTCGGCATCAATAAACAGCATTTCTACCTTATTGCCATCCAGACCGATAAAACCGCATAGCTGCCCCGCCTGATCTTCGGCTACCCAGACGTTGACGGAGGGAAGGTAGTCGTTGAGGACCTGCGGGTACAGCCGCGTAATATCTTCTTCACTCAGAAAGTGATGGGTGGCGCGCACCGAGCGCAGCCAGATTGCTGCCAGTTGCGCGTTATCTTCAGCCGCGCGGGCTCGTATCGTGATCATCGAAGTCTCTGCACTTTAAAGAGGTGAACATAAAGAGAGAGGCTATGGGGGTTAATGTCGAATTAACGTGGGTTAACACCCTGCAAAATACCTCTGCAGTGAATCGAACGCACAAGGTAATTCAGTGCCATGAGAGTTGCAAGATACGTGGGTATCCGGTGCGCTCTACAGCCTGGTAATCGCCAGCGCAATAAAAGCTTTCAACCTGGGAGATTGCCGCTGTTCTGGCAGAGGGCAATGCGACGGATGAATAACACCGCCGCATTGCGCTGAACATTAACGCAGATTATCGGGGAAGTTGGCCGGTAGTTCGCTGGCCGGGCAGTTAATCACCGTGTCGTCATTCTCGCCGCAATCCCGCACCAGAGTAATGGTCGCAAACTCATCGATCACCTCCGTTGGGTATGCTGGGCCAGCCTCACGATAGGCGGCCATTTCTGCCAGATGGTTATTCTGGAAGCAGACGGTTTTCTGTGGATCATTCATCACCCAGCGTGGGAAGAAGATGGTGCCATGGAAAATGCGATCGTCGAGGTTGACGGTCAGGCTGACATCGGTGCCTGTGGGTTCGGTCCAGGAAATTTTATACACCTGCGCTGCGACCCTGACGATAAAAGCCCGTTGGTCCTTCACCCAACGGTTGCCCACCAGACCGCTGTGAATACGGTAATCGACGGTGTTGGCATTTTTAATGTAAATCTCGTAGTTCCAGCCATTGTCGTAGGTATAGACCAAATGTTTACCGGTAAAACCGCTTAAATCGTGTTTATCAAAGCTGCTCATGCTGTGACTCCTGTAGGTTTATTGCGATATGAGAAGCCTATGCTGAATTAATTCGATATAAAAACGCTGATTTTTGTGGATAATTATCGAATTATTCGATGTATTGAGGTGAAGCATGCGCGCTCCCAAAAGCACACTGGACCAATGGTTCACACTGCAAACCGTGGTGGAACAAGGCGGTTATGCCCAGGCTGCTGACTATCTGCACCGTAGCCAGTCATCAGTGAGCTACAGCCTGCATACCCTGCAAGAACGATTGGGGGTGGCGTTATTGGAAATCGTCGGTCGCAAGGCGGAACTGACCCCCGAAGGACGCATTTTGCTGAACCATGCGCAACCATTGATTACGGCTTTTAGCCAGTTGGAAGCGCGGGCGTTGGCGTTTGCCGAAGGGGGAAAAGCGACGTTGACGCTGGTGGTGGACAGTGTGTTTCCCAAGCCGCTATTGTTCGACGCATTGTCACAGTTTCAGCGAAGTTATCCGCAAACGCAGGTCCAATTACGCGAGACCCTGCGCGACGAAAGTGCGTCATTGCTGGCGCAGCGAGATGCCGATTTGTATATCGTCACCCTGCCGTCAACGGCGCAGGTGGAAGGCAGCTTTCTGTTGGATGTAGACTTTATCGCCGTTGCCCGTAGGGACCATCCGTTGCACCAATTAAACGGGCCGTTGACTCATGCCGAACTGGCGCGTTTTCATGCGGTGATCCTGGCGGAAGGCTCGGCACCAGGGAATATTCCCTCCTCGGCATGGCGCTTTACCACTTTTGACGCCGCTATCGAGGCGGTCAATTATGGTGTGGGGTATGGTTGGTTACCCAAAGCGCGTATTGCCGGGCAACTGGCGAGCGGGGAGTTGAAAGTGCTGCCGTTGATTAACCAACAGGTTCGGGCTACGTCGCTATATTTGGTCTATGGCGATAATCAAGGGTGCTTTGATATCGCCACCCGAGCATTGGCAGATAAGGTCATTGGGGCGGTGAATAAAGGGCAGATCAACAGCAATTAACCTTTCAGCTCTGTTTTTGAGACTATTACGCGTGATCCTGGCTAGGGATGCGTTTTACACTGGGGCGGTAAGCATTCCAATTTTTAGTGTGCAGCATGATTCTGCGCCGTGAATCCATTGAGGTGATATGAACGAGTCACAAGTCCTTGCTGAAGTCAGTAATGAGAACCAGACGCTGGTCGCGGTGGTTCAGCAAGATAGCCGGGCCGCCTATTTTTATATCTACCCAACGGAAGACTATAGCGAACGTTTTCAGGTCCGCGCCTGTTGGCTGCGTAACCTGGCAACGGCCCCGCAGCAGGAAGATCGGGCCGCCATGGAAGCCGGGCAAGCCCCGATGCTGGCTGCGGAATATTGCCGCAATCTTGAAGGCGAAGCGCCGCTGGATCCCGCAGGCCTGACGGTGATCTGGGCCGCCAGTGATGACGGTGCCGCGTTGTGGTATCACGGTCAACTGCTGGCGGTGATACCCGGTTGGAGTTTGTATATCGACCACTCGGTCTGTTATTCCGCCAGCTGTATCAAAGAGAGCCCGTTAGCTTACCCACTCGGTTCCGCCTCGACCAATACCCAGTATGCCTTGGCGGAAGAGACGCGCCAGTTCTGGCGCAGTTGGCAACGGGAAGAGGGAAACCCCTGGCCGAAAATGCAGAGCGATTACCTGGCGCACTATGAGCAGCACTTCGGCCCGTCGGTCAAGTATTACGCCATCGATCAGGGGAAATGGCCACCGATGGCCATCAGCCAGCATGAGCGTGACGGAATTTACTATTTCCTGACGCTGGGGGCCAGTATCCGGCCTATGCCATGGGTGGAGATCCTGTTTAATGATGATGCTGCACGCTATCGCCGCATGGAAATGGCGATGGCCATCGATGGGCAGTATATGACCGAAGAAAATGCGGTACAGATGGCGAGCGCATTGGCTGGTTTCGCCCACGTTCCCTGGGCGAAGCTCACCTGGTTCGGGGAAGGGCACACCCTGGCTTCAGAAGTGGCTCCGCAGGGCTACGAAGGCTATGTGCTCTCTTCTTCATTCTATCCTTACAGTGAACATCTGGTGCTGCCCAAGCAGTATGGCGACCCGGTGAATATTTTCTGGGCCAGCCCGGTATTTGAAACCGAGCGCGAACTGGCTCACGCCACGCCAAACGGTGGTCATGATCTGGTGAAGAGAATGTGTGAGCAGGGCGTTGACCATATTTTCCGCCCACGCCAGCCATTATGTTAAGCGTATAATCCAACGGAAAGTGCCATGTCAGTATTGGCGTGTCACTTTCTGTGAACCAGAAGTGTGATATTAGCTATTTAGTGAATACTTATCCTGCTAAAAACGTTACCATTACTGCTGCTTTCCCATGACTTTCTTTTGCAAAATGAAAATCGAATGAAGACGATAACGACACCCGTTCCGGCTCTTGATAAAGCAATTCGCGTCTGTAATTTTTTGGCTGAGAAGGCAAGTGCCACCTTCAGCCAAATTTATATGGGGCTTGATTTGCCCAAAAGCAGTACTTCCACGTTGCTTAATGCCATGGTGGCTCACGGGATGTTGCGTCAGGAGCGAGATAAATACTCATTGGGCTTGCTGCTGTTTGAGCTGGGTAATAAAGCTATTCAACACTTTGATATCAAAACCATCGCCACCCCGTTACTGGCAGAACTGCGTGACAGCACCAACCTAACCTGCCACCTGGGGGTCCTTGAAGGGGGGGCCGCAATCTACCTGCTCAAAATGGAAAGCCCACAGGCAGTTGTGGTACGCAGTTGGGAGGGGAAACGGTTATCGTTATACAGTTCCGGATTGGGAAAGGTGCTGTTAGCCTGGCAGACAGAGCAAGAGATTGACGATTTGTTGCCAGAAAGCGAACCTTTCACTGCCTATACGGAAAAAACCATCACCCGACGTGCCGTCTACAAACAGCAATTAGCTGAAATTCGTCAGCGTGGCTGGGCTTGTGATGATGAGGAGGATTGTCTGGGGGTGCGTTGTATTTCTGCACCGGTACGTAATGCGCAGGGTGATGTTATTGCTGCCATCAGCGTTTCTGGCGTGCTTTTTCAACTTCCCGAGGAAAAATGGCAAGAGATTGCCCACCAGGTGCAACATACCTGTTCCCTTCTGAGTTCCATGATCAAAGCCTGAGCCAGGCCATGCCTTGGTCAACCATTCGTCATGTTGTAATGCGATAAATCAGAGAACGATCACAGTTCACTCTTTGAGCGGATTGACTCAAAGTATCATTTCGCGCATCATTTTCTATATACAGAACACTAGTTCCACATATAGAACAAAATGAGGCGGTAGCTGTGAATAGATTCAGAGGTGTATTTCCCCCGGTTCCTACTGTGGTGGATGAAAACGGTATGCTTGATAGAAAAGGCATGGGGATGCTGCTTGATCATGTCATCGCCGCCGGTGCTCAAGGCGTATTGATCCTGGGCAGCGGAGGCGAGTTTTCTCATCTGTCGCATGAGATGCGTCTTGAAGTGGCAGAATTTTGCGTTCAGTACGTCAGTGGACGAGTGACGGTATTGCTTGGCATTGCAGCGCCGGGGACGGCGGAAACCATTGACTATGGTCGACATGCAGCGGCTATCGGTGCCGATGCAGTATTAGTGGTAAACCCATACTATGCTCAGTTAAATGAAGAATATATTTATCAGCACTATCGTACGATTGCAGAAGCGTTGACGTTACCGGTATTTCTTTACAACTTCCCCGCGCTGACCGGGCAGGATATTGGTCTCGATGTTATCACTCGTCTTGCCAGGGATGTTCCTAATATTATTGGCATTAAAGATACGATTGATAACATTAGCCACACGCGCGAGATTATTAATCGCGTTCACGCTTTTAGACCAAACTTCATTATCTTTTCCGGTTACGACGAATATATGCTTGATACATTAATTCTCGGGGGGCACGGCGGCATTCCTGCCACATTCAATTTTGCCCCAGAAGTGACCGGTGGCATCTATGAAGCCTTTATGAGCAAGGATTATGAAAAAGCGTTTGTACTGCAACGTCGTCTGGCCAAGCTTTCTTCGCTGTATGCTCTGGAAACACCTTTCTTTGGGGTAATCAAAGAAGCCATTAAAGCCAGCGGTCTTGATATTTCAACGGAAGTGGTTGCGCCAACCAGGAAACTTTCTGCCGAAAAAATCGAACAAATGAAAGTCATACTTAATTCGATTAGGTAACCAAGAGGATAACTGAAATGAGCAATGTCTATCCTGTTATTAAAATTAATCCTAATGATGATGTCGTGATCGCGCGAACACACATTGAAGCCGGTACTTCTCTCCCTACCGAGGGCATTATTGTCCAGAATGATGTACCAGAAGGGCATAAAATTGCCTTGTACGATATTGCCGTGGGGGCCCCCGTGAAACGTTACGGCCAGATTATCGGTTTTGCCACAAAGCCGATCAGAGCCGGTGAGCATATTCATATGCACAACCTGGGTATGGGGGATTTTACCCGTAATTACGCTTTCGGTGAGGATACTGTAACGCTACCCAAGCCTGAGAGCATCGATACGTTCATGGGCATCAAACGGCAGGATGGCCGGGTAGCAACCCGTAATTTCCTGGGTATCCTGACGACGGTAAACTGCAGTGCCACGGTGGCCAGGGCCATTGAGGATCACTATAAAAAAGTCGGGTTGGATGATTACCCTAATGTGGATGGCATTGTGGCCCTGCCACAAAGTTTTGGCTGCGCTATCGGTTTTGATAGTGAAGCAATGATTGTGATGCGTCGGACACTGAGTGGCTACGCTCGACATGTCAATTTTGCCGGTGTGCTGATCATCGGTTTGGGCTGTGAATCAAACCAGATAAAAGATCTTATGCAGGTTGAAGGGCTTGAGGAAAGTTCCTCGCTGCATACCCTGACGATTCAGGAAACCGGGGGAACCCAGAAAACCATTAGTAAAGGCATTGATATTATCGACGGTATGCTCAAGGAGGCCAATAAGGTCAAGCGTGAACCCGTGCCGGTTTCAGAAATCATTCTGGCTCTTGAATGTGGCGGTTCGGACAGTTATTCCGGCATTTCTGCCAATCCGGTTCTGGGATATGCCGCAGATAAAATTGTGCAGCAGGGGGGAACGGCAATTCTGTCCGAGACATCGGAGATTTATGGCGCAGAGCATCTGTTAACCCGGCGGGCGATTTCTGAGGAGGTAGGCAAAAAGCTGATTGCGCGTTTTGACTGGTGGGAGGACTACTGTAAGCGTACCAAGAGTGAAATGAACAATAACCCTTCGGCAGGTAATAAAGCCGGGGGATTAACAACGGTGTTGGAAAAATCATTGGGTGGTATTGCTAAAGGGGGAACCTCAAACCTGGTTGAAGTGTATGAATATGCTGAACCCGTGACGGCCAAGGGCTTAGTCTTCATGGATACTCCCGGTTATGACCCTATTGCCGTTACTGGGCAAATTGCCGGCGGAGCGAATTTGCTTTGTTTTACCACTGGGCGAGGCTCTGCTTTTGGCAGCAAACCGACACCCTGCCTGAAAATGGCTACCAACAACACGTTGTGGAACCGTCAGCAGGAAGATATGGATATGAACTGTGGCGATGTTGTGGAAGGTAAGGAAACCATCGCTGAGGCGGGGGAACGGCTTTATACCCTGATTCTTGAAATGGCCTCCGGGAAAAAAACCAAGAGTGAGCAATTCGGTTATGGCAGCCTGGAATTCGTGCCATGGAATATCGGATCAATTATGTAATCGCATTTTCAATTGAGCCTGAATAGGTTTCGGGCTCAACCAGTTTAATTGATATTAAATCAACTATTCTATGTGTTGCACATAGCCAGGAGAATATGATGTCTATCATAAAGAGTGAGGTATCCTATAATGCTTCACCAACTCATGTAAGATGGAATATATTTTTAATTCTATTATTGTTAGGCGCTATAAATTATATCGACAGAACTTCCCTGGCTATTGCTATGCCTTATATTGTTGAGGAGTTCAATATTCAGGATACCATCGTTGTTGGCTTGTTGCACAGTACCTTCTTTTGGGCTTATGCATTAATGCAGGTGCCCAGTGGGGTATTGGCAGATAAATTCAAGACGCGTACCATTATCGCCTGGGCTACCATTTTATGGGGCGCATTCCAAGCCGTTGCGGCTTTGTGCCATACCACCACATTATTGGCCCTGTCCCGCGTGGGGTTGGGGGTGTCAGAAGCACCAATTATGCCCGCTGGCGCCAAATTGATGGGAACCTGGCTGACGCCGACAGAACGGGGGCGCGGCTCTATGTTGCTTGATGGAGGGGCCGCGTTAGGCACCGCCTTGGGGGCAATCATTCTGACCTGGTTGATCGCTTTCTTTGGTTCATGGCGTATGGCATTCATTATTGCCGGTATCGGCACCATGTTGGCCGGTGTTCTGGCCTGGTGGTATATCCGAACCTACCCGCATGAACATCCGAAAATCAACCAGGCCGAATTGGAACACATCACGAAAGATAATGAATTTGCGACGAAAAAGGCTGATAAATATAAAATAAAGGATGTAGTCCCTTATTTGAAACAGCGAAATGTTTTGGCGTTAATTTGTGGGTGGGTTTGCTACAGTACGGTTTTCTACGGGCTGATGACTTGGTTACCCTTATATTTTCAAAAGACCTATGGGTTTGATATCAAGTCGATGGGTGGGGCCATGGCCTTTATCTTTCTGCTGTGTTTTGTAGGTCAGCTTACTGGCGGCTATATCATTGATCGCTGGAGAAATTCTGGTGCTGATACCAACAAGGTCATGCATACCATGCTGGGTATTTCAGCGGTCACTGCGGGCGTGGGGATCTTTATCTGTGCCAATATCAACCACCCGGTTGCGGCAGTGGTCTTGCTAGGGATCGCCATGTTCCCTCTACGTTGGGCAAGTGTTTATTGGTCTATCCCTTCATTGCTTGGGGCACAAAAAGTGGCTGGCACCATTTGTGGAACAATGAACTTTAGCAGCAATTTATTTGCTGCAATTATCCCGATCTTAATTGGCTTTATTGTCCAGCTTACGGGTAATTATTATATTGCCATGATGTTCTTTGCGACTGCTGCCGTAGGCTATTTGATTTGTTCGCTGCTGATTAATTTTGATAAGAAGATGGTGCTGGAGAATTAAAGTAAATTAATTGGTTCAATGTTTCTCTCTTTCATTTAAAAAATTTAAGGACGTAATATGATCACGACGGCAGTTTTCCCTGGGCGTTATGTCCAGGGGGCCCGGGCTATTTCCTCTCTTTTGGGTGAAGAATTATCTCGCCTGGGTCAACGGGCTCTGGTATTACAAGATCCGGTTGTCCATCAAAAATTAGGTACTCAAATTAGCCAGGCATTGGAAGGAAAAGTAGAATTTATTGTCGAGGTATTTAACAGCGAATGTTCTGACGAGGAGATTAGCCGTATTTCTGCTCTGGCTGAATCCTATCAAACGGATGTTATTGTTGGTATCGGTGGTGGCAAAACGTTAGATACGGCAAAAGCGACGGGGGCGGCGATGAAAAAGCCCATTGCAATTGTACCGACGTTGGCCTCTACGGATGCACCGTGCAGCTCGTTAGTGGTGATATATACTCCGGATGGGCGGTTTAAGCGCTATCTGATGATTCCACGTAACCCAGATTTGGTTCTGGTGGATTCTCAGGTTATTGCTGAAGCACCCGTACGTTTTTTGGTTTCAGGAATGGGGGATGCACTGGCGACCTGGTTTGAAGCCGAAGATTGCCGGATAAAAGGAGCCGGGAATATGACTACGCGGCCAGGGCCGATGTCGGCTTTTGGGCTGGCGCGTTTATGCTATGACACTTTACTGAAATACGGGGTGCTGGCCAAAAGTGCCTGTGAAAAGAATCAGGTGACGCCAGCGCTTGAACATGTGATTGAGGCGAATACCCTACTTTCGGGGTTAGGTTTTGAAAGTGGCGGTTTGGCTGCTGCGCATGCAATCCATAATGGTTTGACGGTGTTACCGCAGACACAGGGTTATTGGCATGGTGAAAAAGTGGCGTTTGGTTCACTCGCCATGTTGATGCTGACTGACCGTGAACCCGACATTATCGATAAGGTATATCGTTTTTGTGAAGATGTGGGGTTACCGACAACGTTGGCACAGATTGGTTTGCCTGAAGTGACCGATGAGGAACTGATGCAAGTTGCTCAAGCCAGTTGCCAACCAGGGGAGACTATGCACAACGAACCACATCAGATTACTCCGCAAGAGGTGTTGGCGGCTTTGCGTGCCGCCGATGCGTTTGGGCAACGCAGACTTGCCTGATGCTGTGAGCCGGTAAACCTTTCTCAAGTTGCAAGGCTGGCAGGTAATGGATATCTGCCAGCCGATTGGCAGTGTTGCAAACGGGTCGTTAGGGGGCCAAACAACACAGGATATGGCTTTTTTCATGCGTGTTTTTACTCCGTGGTGCATTTCTAAACGCGGCGCTTTGACTTAGTATTTAGCGCTATCGCCCCTCCCACTGGAGTTTGCTATGAAGTCAGCGTTGTTAGTGATTGATGTGCAGCAAGGCTTGTTCACACCACCACCGGCTGAGGCCGAAAAGGTGCTGGTACGGATTAACCAACTGAGTGAGCGCGCACGGCAGGCTGGCGCGCCGGTTTTTTTCATTCAGCACCAGACGGCGCATGACGAACTGCCACACGGCAGCGAAGCCTGGCAAATTCATCCGCTATTACAGGTGCAGCCGGGCGACTATCGCGTAGATAAAACCACGCCGGATTCTTTTTTACGCACTAACCTGGGAAAACTGCTGATTACCGAAGGGGTAACACAGTTGGTGATTTGCGGCTATTCCAGTGAGTTTTGTGTCGATACCACCACGCGCCGGGCTGCCGGATTGGGTTACCCGGTGGTGTTGGCGGCGGATGCACACACCAGCCACGACAAACCGCATGCCAGCGGAGTACAGATCCGCGTTCATCATAATGCCACCTTGTCGAATATCGAAAGTTTTGGCGTGTTGATCAGCGCAGTGCCGAGCGACGAGATCCGTTTCTGAGGCAAGATATTCCCGGTGCGAAATCATTGACGCTGTTTAACACGGGGAGTAACGTAACGGCATGAATATCTTCCCGCAGTTCACATCTTCTTTTTGCTGGTGGCGCCTTTTCTGAAGGCGGCACGGGTTGATTCATCCCTTTTAATTAATGCCGCCGGTTCTGGCGGCATTTTTCTTGCGTTGATCCGGCGGTCTGTTTACTTCCAGGAGCAATGCTATGAGTTACACCATTCTTACCGGCGATCGCGCCACCGGTTCCCTGCATTTAGGCCACTACGTCGGTTCACTGCGTCAGCGCGTTGAACTCCAGCACCATCACCAGCAAACGGTCATGGTCGCCGATCTGCAAGGGCTCACCGACAATGGCAGCAATCCGCAAAAAATCAGTGCTAACGTGCTGAATGTGGTGGCCGATTATCTGGCCGTGGGGATCGATCCGGCCAAGACCACGCTATGTCTGCAATCTGCGCTGCCCGCTTTGGCAGAGCTGACGATGTATTATCTCAATCTGGTCACCGTCGCGCGCCTGGAACGTAACCCTACGGTGAAAAGTGAAATCATCGAGAAGGACTTTTCACGTAGCCTGCCCGCCGGGTTTTTGATTTACCCGGTCAGCCAGGCGGCGGATATCACCGCGTTTGGGGCAACACACGTGCCTGTGGGGGAAGATCAGTTGCCGATGCTGGAGCAAACCAACGAGATTGTCCGGCGTTTTAATCGTGTGGTTGATCGAGAGGTGCTGGTGGAATGTCAGCCGCTGCTGAGCCAGGTCGGCCGCCTGCCGGGGCTGGATGGGCAGGGCAAAATGTCAAAATCACGAGGTAACACCATCATGCTGGGGGCCAGTGCAGACGAGGTGCATAAAGCGGTAATGAGCATGTTCACCGATCCCAACCATCTTAACGTGAGCGATCCCGGTCAGGTGGAAGGCAACATGGTATTCACCTATCTGGATGCGTTTTGCGACGACACGGCGCGGGTGGCGGAACTGAAAGCGCAGTATCGCCAAGGTGGCCTGGGGGATGTGAAGATTAAACGGCTGTTGGAGGATTGCCTGCAAACGCTACTGGAGCCCATTCGTACCCGGCGTGCGCAGTTCAGCGCCGATAAAGGCGAGCTAATGCGTATTTTGCAGGCGGGCAGCCAGCGGGCTCACGAGGTGACACAGGATACGCTGGCTCAGGTCAAAGCGGCATTAGGGTTGGATTTCTTTGCGCTGAAGTGATCCCCCTCTCCGTGGGTGAGAGGGGGCTTGACGATCAGGCGGCGTTGTCGGTAATGGGGTGTTTGACAATAAACACATAAGACAGCGCACCGATCAGCGTCACGCAGGAACAAATGGTCAGTGCCAGGCTGAATGAATGGGTGGTATCCAGGATCCAGCCGGTAATCACCGGAGCAAATGACGCAAACACAAAGCTGGCAAAGTTTTGAATACTGCCCACCGAGGCGGTCATGCGTGACGTAACCGCCACGTGGATCAATCCCCAGCAGGAAGTGCCAGCAAAGTGGATGCAAAACAGCGCCATGCTGATTAACGCGACGGCACTGGTAGTGGTGGTGGCTTGTGCCACCACAGAGGTAAACGCGGCGGATAGCAGCATTCCGGCGACGATACAGATTTTACGGCTTTTGAGCGGGGCCATGCCACGGCGTACCAGGAAGTCGGTGACAAATCCGTTGGACAGCATACCCGCAGCACCGAACAGGAATGGGATCGCCGCCAGCAATCCAGTACTTTTCAAGTCCAGATGATAAGTGGTCTGCAGGTAGCCCGGCAGCCAGGCCAGATACAACCAGGCGGTATAATTGATGCCGCTAAAGCCGATCATCATTCCCCACATGGTGCGATTACGGAACAGCGAGCGCCACTCTTTGAAGTTCATCGGCTCGCGGCGAGCGCTGACGCTGCCTGCGTTGAGATAACTTTGTTCCTGTGCGCTCAGATTGATTTCTTCACGATTGCGATACAGCAGATACCAGCCGATAGATAACGCAATGCCCAGTAAACCGATCGTGATGAACATACCGCGCCAGCCGAGCAGTAGCATCATGGCGGTGAGGATCGGGGGGCTGATGGCCAACCCGATAGTGGATGCCGAGTTAAATATCCCCATCGGCATGCCGCGATCTTTAATGTTGAACCAGTCGTTGATGACCTTGACGCCACAAGGGTTCATCGGTGCTTCGCCGATCCCCAGGCCGATACGCACCCAGATAAACTGGGTAAAGTTGTGGATCATGCCCGACATCGTTTGGAACAACGACCAGATAAACATCCCCAGACCGAGCATGATACGCGGCCCTTTGCGATCCAGTAGTGGCCCGCAAGGTAGTTGGGCAATACCGTAGGCCAGAGAGAATGCCGAAAGCAGCAGGCCGATCTCGGTACCGCTCAGCCCCATCTCTTCGCGAATGGTGGAGTTGGCGACGGAAAGCGAACTGCGATCGAGAAAGTTAATGACCGCAGCAAAAAATAACAGGATCATCGCCGTGGTCTGGATTTTTTTAATTCTTGCTGTGCGCTCAATGATACCGCCAGCAGGAATAGGATGAATGCTATCCGAATACGTTTCTTCCTGTTTGCTTCCTGTGCTCACGGTAGTTATTTTTTCCATTACTCGCCTCCAGAATTCCGTATTAATCATTATTTATTCTTCCGGGGTATGGCCCAGGAAAGGTTTTTAACAACGGCATGAATGACTGTTTCGGCGATGAGCCTAGGCGGCAATTGTGTTTTAGGCGGTATTTTTTAACCGATTCCGTGCAGCAGTTACGATTTTGCTGTTTTTTATCGGTTTTAAATGTCGCTGGAGGCGGTTTTTTATCAATAAAAATCAGGCGGCATCCTGTTTGATAGAACGGATCATCGATTGTTTGGCGGTATCAAGATGGCGGTGCAGTTCGCGCGCTGCCTCTTGATCGTTACGGCAGATCAGCGCGCTCAGAATGGCCATATGTTCTTCAATAGCAATGATATTTCTCTGTTTGAGGTCGGTTTCGTCCCACTGATAGTGGAAGTGAAATATCACTGAGATGATCTCCAGTGACTGGTTGAAGAACGGGTTGTTGGCCGCTGACAGGATCAGGCTATGAAAGTCACGATCCAACTCAGAGAACAGCCGATAATTATCACTGATGCCGTCACGCAGCTGGCGGTGTCGGTTTAACAACTCTTTAGCCTGCAACCAGCGCCCATCCTGCGCTGGCAGATTAATAAAGCGTGATAGCGCGTGGGTTTCCAACATTTGGCGCAGTTCAAACAGCTGTTCGGCATAGTCCTGATCGAACGTTTTCATGCGCCATTGGCCACGTCGCACGTTGTCGATCAGATCAAAGCGGCTGAAACGCAGCAGAAATTCCCGCACCACGACTGGGCTGACGTTAACCGTGCGAGCAAGCTGCAGCTCTGTGAAGGAATCCCCCGCACGTAATTGTTTCTGGTTAATCATCTGATAAAACGCTTTCTCGAACAGCGTGCTTTGTTCGTCCAGCGAGTGGCTCATGCATTCAAAGCCGTCTTCTGCCAGCGGCATGCGGAGGATCACGTAATCATCATTCACTTTTTCCAACACCCCACGCTGATACAGATGCGTTAGCGTGTGGCGCACGGTGGTGCGGCTGACGTTATACATTTCCGCCAGCGCCGCCTGCGAGGGCAGCGGTGAACGGATATGGCCATTGATGATGCCGTCGATCATCTGGTTAACCACATTCTGCCGGAGGTTCTGCGTTCTGCTCATGGGGTTTCTCTGTGCAATAACTGTTTTTTAAGCATTTAAAACCCATTTAAACCGGTTTAATTTGTGCTGACTCACAAATTCGCATTGTCAAAGCCATAGCGATATTCGTTTTGCCGGATAACCACTCCCACATCACAGGAGGAAATATCATGGCCACAATGAATACGCTAGTTTGCCTGGAGCCGACCCGGCTGGTTTACCAACAAAGACCCATCCCACAGCCTGCCGCGGACGAGGCGGTACTAAAAATCCTCACGGTAGGTATCTGTGGTACTGATATCCACGCCTGGTCTGGTCAGCAACCGTTCTTCACTTACCCGCGAGTGCTGGGGCATGAAATCTGCGGTGAGATTGTCAGCGTCGGTAACAAGGTCAATGACTTGCGCGTCGGGCAGCGCGTGGCGGTGATCCCTTATGTTGCCTGCCATCACTGTGGTGCATGCCAAAGCGGCAGGCCCAACTGCTGCGAAAATATCTCGGTAATCGGCGTGCATCAGGATGGCGGTTTCAGCGAGTTTTTAAGCGTGCCAGTGAGCAATTTACTGGCCGTGGATGAGGTGGATCCGCAGGCGGCGGCGCTGATTGAGCCGTTTTCTATCAGTGCGCATGCGGTGCGTCGTGCGGCCATTGAGCAGGGCGATCATTTGCTGGTGGTGGGCGCCGGGCCGATAGGTCTGGGCGTCGCGGCAATCGCCAAGGCCGATGGGGCAAACGTGCTGGTGGCGGATACCAGCGCAGAACGGCGTGCCCATGTGGAGAAGATGCTTGGGCTGACGACGCTGAACCCGGCAGATGAGGGCTTTGAGGCGGCGTTAAGAGAACGGTTTTCCGGCATGTTGGCGGCGAAAATCATTGATGCTACCGGCAACCCGCATGCGATGAATCACAGCGTTAACCTGATCCGCCATGGCGGCAGCATTACCTTCGTCGGGCTGTTCAAGGGCGACCTGCAGTTCTCCGATCCGGAGTTCCATAAAAAAGAAACCACCATGATGGGCAGCCGTAACGCCACCAAAGAAGACTTTATCAAAGTGGGGCGATTAATGGCCGCCGGGAAAATAACGGCAGAGATGATGCTTTCTCATCAATTTGATTTTTCTACCCTGGCTGAGAAGTACCAGGCCGAGGTAATTAATAATACGCAGCTGATTAAAGGCGTTATTCATTTTAACTAAACCTTAGCCCAAGATCCTGGCAAACGGCGATGTTAATTCGTGAGAGTTTGCCTTTCTTTGACTATTGCGCAATGCAAGGAGCAATAAATGAAGCAGCTCAATCGTCGTGAATTTCCTGGGGCGCATTATCCCGATCGTATTATTCAATTCGGTGAGGGGAATTTTCTGCGCGCGTTTATCGACTGGCAAATCGATTTATTAAACCAGCATACCGGCCTGAATGCTGGCGTGGTGGTGGTGCGCCCGATCGACAGCGAACAACCCCCTTCACTGAATACGCAAGACGGTCTGTATACCACCATTATCCGTGGGTTAAATGAACGCGGGGAGGCGGTTTGTGAGCCGCGCCTGATCCGCTCGGTGAACAGAGAGATCAATATCTATCAGCAATATGACCATTATCTGGCGCTGGCCCGCGATCCGGCAATCCGCTTTGTTTTCTCCAATACTACCGAGGCGGGTATCAGCTATTTGCCGGACGACAAATTCACCGATGCGCCAGCGGCCAGTTTTCCGGCCAAGCTGACACGTCTGTTGTACGAACGTTTCACCCACTTTGACGGTGCCGCAGACAAAGGCTGGGTATTGCTGCCGTGTGAGCTGATCGACTACAACGGTGAAACGCTGAAGGCGTACATTCTGCGCTATGCGCAGCAGTGGCAGCTACCGCCAGCCTTCATAGATTGGCTGAATAACTGCAACACGTTCTGCTCTACGCTGGTTGACCGTATTGTTACCGGTTATCCGCGCGGGGAAGACGCGCAGTGGCAGCAGCAGTTAGGTTATCAGGATAACTTTCTTGATACGGCGGAGCATTTTTACCTGTTTGTGATACAGGGGCCACAGTGGGTGGCAAAAGAGCTGCATCTGGATCAATTGGAACTGAACGTGCACATTGTCGATGACATCAAGCCTTACAAAGAACGTAAGGTGGCCATCCTCAATGGGGCCCACACTGCGTTGGTGCCGGTCGCCTTTCTGGCGGGTCTGGATACCGTAGGTGAGGCCATGAGTGACGAACAGATTGGCGGCTATGTGGCACGAACCATTGCCGAAGACATTGTGCCGGTGCTCGATCTGCCGCAAGAAGAGCTGAAGCCCTTTGCCGAAGCGGTACAGAACCGATTCCGTAACCCGTTTATTCAGCATCAGCTGCTATCTATCGCGCTGAACGGCATGACCAAATTCCGCACGCGTATTTTGCCGCAGTTGCTGGCGGGTCAGCAGAAAAATGGGGCTTTGCCAAAACGGTTAACCTTTGCGTTGGCAGCGTTGATCGCCTTCTATCGCGGCGAACGGCAAACGGGCAGCTACGCATTGCAGGATGATGCCCACTGGCTGGCACGGTTTGAACGTTTATGGGCCGAGGTTAAGCATCACGATGCTACGCTGGGCTCATTAGTAGAAAGCGTACTGGCCGAAGAAGCACACTGGGGGGAAAATCTCAATGCCGTGCCGGGGCTTACCGCTACCGTCACCGCCGATCTGCAGGCTATCCTTGATAAGGGAATGCGTGCTGCTTTGGATGAAATAGACAATCATTAATCCTCCTCGCGACGGAAAATGACGTTGATCGTCATTTTCCGGCCATAAAATCATCATCTCGGTGTCATAAAGTTATTCGTTAATAGGTGCCCATAATGATTAGCCACTGAAATTAGAGAAATCATATGGCTCAGGCACTGTTAAAACTCGCACAGACTGATTATCCGGGGCAGCAACCGATTCTTTTACGCAAGGTGTTATCCGTAAAAGGCTTGGGGAAAGCATACAAATCCCAGCAACTGGTCCTCGACGACATCAATTTCGATCTGCATGCCGGTGAATTTGTGGCGGTGATTGGTCGCTCCGGGGCAGGGAAATCCACCCTGTTGCATACGCTGAATGGCACCATTCCTTCCACCTGCGGTGAGATGCTGCATTTTGAGGATGATGGCGTCGCGCAGGATATTGCGCAGCTCAGCCCCCGTCAGATGCGACAGTGGCGAGCACGCTGCGGCATGATCTTCCAGGATTTCTGCCTGGTTCCACGGCTGGACGTGATCACCAACGTCCTGCTTGGCCGCCTCAGCCACACCTCCACGCTGAAATCCTTTTTCAAAGTGTTCGATGATGCCGACCGTGCTCGGGCCATTGAGCTGCTGCAATGGCTGAATATGCTGCCGCATGCGCTGCAGCGTGCCGAGAACCTTTCCGGTGGTCAGATGCAGCGCGTTGCCATCTGTCGTGCGCTGATGCAAAACCCGAAAATCCTGCTGGCCGATGAACCTGTGGCTTCCCTCGATCCGAAAAACACCCGCCGCATTATGGATGCACTGCAAAAAGTCAGTGAGGACGACATTGCGGTGATGGTGAACCTGCACTCGGTCGAACTGGTCCGGGAGTACTGCACCCGGGCGATCGGCATCGCGCACGGAAAAATCATTTTTGATGGCCACCCAGCACAGCTTAACGAACGCATTTTGCAGCAACTGTATGGCGAAGAAGCCAACCAGATCCATTAATCACCGGATGTTTCATCACTTTTATCTTATACACACAGGGCATGCGCAATGAAAAAAGTTTTGAGTCTGACCACGCTGATGGCCAGCGTAATGATGGTATTTAATGCCGGTGCAGCGGATGCGCCCAAAGAATTGAATCTGGGGATCCTGGGGGGGCAAAATGCCACTCAACAGATTGGTGATAATCAGTGTGTGAAAGACTTTCTGGATAAAGAGCTGAATGTTGATACCAAACTGCGTAACTCTTCCGACTACTCAGGGGTGATCCAGGGCTTGCTGGGGGGCAAGATCGATCTGGTGTTGAGTATGTCGCCTGCATCCTTTGCTTCGGTGTATATCAAGGATCCGAAAGCGGTCGATCTGGTGGGGATCGCGGTTGACGATGTGGATCAGTCGCGGGGATACCACTCGGTGGTGGTGGTAAAAGCGGACAGCCCTTACAAAAAGCTGGAAGATCTGAAAGGCAAGTCCTTCGGTTTTGCCGATCCGGATTCAACCTCCGGTTACCTGATGCCAAACCAGGCGTTCAAGAAACTGTTTGGCGGCAACACGGATAACAAATACAACAATTTCTTCTCCAGCGTCACCTTCTCTGGTGGTCATGAGCAGGACATCCTCGGAGTGTTGAACGGCCAGTTTGAAGGTGCCGTCACCTGGACTTCGATGATTGGTGATTACAACACCGGTTATAGCAGCGGTGCGTTCACCCGTATGATCCGTATGGATCATCCTGACCTGATGAAGCAAATCCGCATTATCTGGCAGTCACCATTGATCCCCAACGGCCCAATTCTGGTGAGCAATTCACTGCCTGCAGACTTTAAAGCCAAAGTGGTGAGCGCCATCAAGAAGCTTGATACCGATGATCACGCCTGCTTTATCAAAGCCATGGGCGGCAAACAGCACATTGGTGACGTCAAACTGGCTGAATACCAGAACATCATTGATATGAAACGTGAGCTGACCAAAGGCGAGCGTTAAGTCTGCTTGTCCTCACCCTAACCCTCTCTTTTGCGGAGAGGGCCGGGGTGAGGGGAAAATACTCTCCACCACAAAATGATGGAAAGCGATTTTGAATACTGATTTTGCACATTACTACCAACGGATCCGGAGCAAACAAAAGCGCGAAACTTTGCTTTGGTCACTCGTGCTGGTGGTGCTATATCTTGGTGCAGGTAATATTGCCGAGTTCAACCTGCACACCGTCTGGATCTCTATCCCCCATTTTTTTGATTATCTGGCCGAAACCATCCCGGTACTGCACTGGCAGTTGCTGTTTGCTGACGGCCATACCGAAGGGTCATTAGCCTATTGGGGCTACCGGCTGCATATCCAGCTCCCCCTGATTTGGGAAACGCTACAGCTCGCGCTGGCAGCAACCATTATTTCCGTTCTGGTGGCGGGCGGGCTGGCATTTCTGGCGGCCAATAACACCCATAGCCCGGCGACGTTACGCTTTGCTATCCGCACGCTGGTGGCGTTTTTGCGCACCATGCCGGAGCTGGCCTGGGCGGTAATGTTCGTGATGGCGTTTGGTATTGGTGCCATCCCCGGATTTATGGCGCTGGCGTTACACACTATCGGCAGCCTCACCAAACTGTTTTACGAATCGATCGAAACGGCCTCCAATAAACCGGTTCGCGGACTGGCCGCCTGCGGTGCCACGCCGCTGCAAAGGATGCGTTTTGGCTTATGGCCGCAGGTCAAACCGGTCTTTTTGTCTTACAGCTTTATGCGGCTGGAAATCAATTTCCGCCAATCAACGATCCTGGGGCTGGTGGGCGCAGGCGGCATCGGTCAGGAACTGATGACCAATATCAAACTCGATCGTTACGATCAGGTCAGCATGACGTTGCTACTGATCGTTGTGGTGGTCTCATTGTTGGATTACGCCTCGGGCGAATTACGTAAACGCGTTGTTGAGGGGAAAGCCTAATGTCAGTCCAGCCGATCTCTGCTGCTAACCTGCAGCAGTTGAAACAGCAGCATCCGGAGATCTTTTCGCGCCAGGGGCGCTACCTGCGTACCATCGGCATGGTTGCCGCGGCGATTGTGCTGTATTACGTATTATTCTTCCTGTTCTTCGGTATTTCCTGGCCACAATTTGCCAATGGCTGCCAGCAGATTGGCCGTTATTTTATGCGGATGTTTGTCTGGCGTGATTTTATCAACTGGCCGTTTATGTATTACTTTCAGCAGATATTTGTCACCTTGGGCATTGTGTTTGCCGGGACCCTCACGGCCACGCTTCTCGCCTTGCCGTTGTCATTTTTCGCCGCGCGTAATGTGATGTCATCGCGCTGGCTCAGGCCGATTGCGGCACTGGTACGTCGCCTGCTGGATGTTCTGCGTGGGATCGATATGGCCATTTGGGGCCTGATTTTCGTGCGGGCGGTAGGGATGGGGCCGCTAGCCGGGGTGCTGGCGATCATTGTGCAGGATGTCGGGTTGCTGGGGAAACTGTATGCGGAAGGGCATGAAGCGGTGGAAAAATCCCCGAGCCGTGGGTTAACGGCGGTGGGGGCTAACGGTTTGCAGAAGCACCGCTACGGTATCTTCACCCAGTCTTTCCCCACTTTCCTGGCGTTGAGCCTGTATCAGATTGAGTCCAACACCCGTTCTGCGGCGGTGCTCGGTTTCGTCGGTGCCGGTGGGATTGGCCTGGTTTATGCCGAAAATATGCGTTTGTGGAATTGGGACGTGGTGATGTTTATCACGCTCATTCTGGTCGTGGTGGTGATGTTAATGGACAAGATCTCTTCCATGCTGCGCAACAAATATATTTTGGGTGAAGATATTCCGCTGTATCAGCAGAAACGGTAATCGCACGGGGCAACGTCGGTTTCCCGATGGCAGCATCAGGGCCCATGGTCAGGGCCCATCGTGATGCATTCAGCGAAGTGAAAAATTATCACTCTGAAATTCAGCATACTTTCCTTTCAGGTCGTCGTGCAGCAAACGGCCAAAGGCGGCCGGGCCGCAAAACCACACCCCCACTTTTTCGCTTGGTTGCATTACCTGGGCGAGCGGGGCGCTGTCGAGCCTTCCTTGATGGCAGGTATTAACGGTGTGCAGTTGTACTTTCGCTTTCTGGCACAGGGCGCTTAATTCCGAGGGGGCTTCGTTGCGTCCACAATACCAGAAATCAATAGGGCGCTTCGTTCCGCCCCGTTGAGCCAAGGCCGTCAGGCGGGAGAGAAAAGGAGTGACGCCGATGCCTCCCGCGACCCATATCTGTCGATCGACGGTCCGTTCGAAATCAAAACACCCATAAGGCCCTTCTACTTCGGCTTTCTCTCCCGAGCTTAGCGTATCAACCAGACGCCGGGTGTCATCGCCCAGTGCCTTGATCACAAAACGCAAAGTAAAGGGATCGTCCGGTGATGAGGCGATGGTATACGGGTGAGGTTCCGGAAAACGGTCGAAATGAACAAAAGCAAACTGCCCTGAATGATAATGAAACGGTTTGTCTGTCTGTAAAATAATATCTATCAGATCATCATGACGTTCAACATGGGAAACTATTGCTGATACTTTATGTTTTTTACCAATGCGTTGAAACAGAGAGATCAGGGCCGCGATGCTGCCTATTAGCGCGACGATGACAATTATCCACGACGAAGGCGTGGACCACCAAGTTGTTTTAGCCAGCACGGTCAGTACGTGAAAGGTAATGGCCAGATAAATGGCCGGAAATATTTTATGAATATAGCGGAAGAAACGATAAGGTATTTTTTGGATTAACGAGATAATACATAAAGCAATCAGAATATAGGTTGCCCATTCTGCAATGCTCAGGCCGATAGAGGCCAATTCCATGGGCCACTCTGGTGTACTCTGAGCCAGGCGTTCACGAGCCCTTAGCGGCGGCGTGATCCAGCCTTGCTTGGCCATCCATTTTGGCACAATCTCCATGAGCCAGTGCATGCTTCCTGCCACCAGGGTAATTATCCCTGCCCATTTATGCAGGATAAAACTTTTATCCAGCCCGCCGGTGACAGATTCCATGGCGGGGAGGCGTAACGATAGCACCATGGCAAGGCTCATAAATAGCCACGCCAGCATACCGCTTAACAGAATAAACTCTCGGCGCCATGGCCACCAACTTTCCTGTGGTGTTTGTAAAATGCCCCATTGTGGAATCAAATAAATCACGACGGCAAGCAGAAATATGCCGATCCCAAGAAGCCTTGATTTTTTCATATCGCCTCCGGCAAACTATGTTCTCTGGTTTTTTTAATTTTTGTGAAAGGTTTTATTGTGGTCTAGAGTAACATTAACTACCGTGCGCAATTATGATAAAAGCATGGTCAAGTGTCATTTTATTAACTGTTTTTCTTTTTTAATGTAAATGTCACGGATAATTTATGAGGCGATTTATTCTGTATCTCTTGGCGCATATTAAGCGCATGCTATTTCAATTCGCGTATTTCTCTGGTGTGCTGTTTTCCCTGCCGCGTCATATTGGTTGATTATTTCGCGAGTGCGAGAGGGCCGCCGCGAGGACGGGATTTTACACCAGCGCCTTGGAGAAAAGGCTTCTGGCAAGGGTTTACGGAAAAATGCTAAAATAGCCGCTGCATTTGCAAGGTGTATGGCTGGCGTTTTGTCGCGCCATACACCTCTCCTGATTGATAAGCGAAAGGCAATTCCATGATTAACAATGATGTGCTGCGCAGCGTGCGCTACATGCTGGCTATTAATGACGCGAAGATGGTTGAGATCGTCAAACTGGACGGTTTTGACGTCGATGTCGCAGCCATGGGGGCCTACATCATCAAAGAAGGTGAACCAGGTTTTGAAAAGTGCCCTGACGAAGTGATGGCGCATTTCCTCAATGGTCTGGTGTTCTTCAAACGGGGTAAGGACGATAAGTTCCCGGCACCGGCGGTCGAATTACCTATCACCAATAATCTGGTGCTGAAAAAGCTGCGTGTGGCCTTTGAACTGAAAGATATCGATCTGCACCAGATTTTTACTGCGGTGGACTTCCGCATCTCCAAACCGGAACTGAGCGCGTTGTTCCGTAAAGAAGGCACGAAAAACTATCGCCCCTGTGGCGATCAGATGCTGCGTTACTTCCTGAAAGGGTTGGCCCAGCGTTTACGCGGCGCGTGATTTTTTCGTGTTTTGTTCAAGGCGCTCTCATTGAGGGCGCTTTTTTTTTGCCCCAGACTGCTGGCAAAGGCTAATGTGATGAAGGAGGAGCGATAATCCTGACGCTCTCTTTCTCAGTATTTCCTGATAGTCAGCGGCTATTTCGGTCGCTAAACAAGAGCTGTCTTCTGAAACACTCATGACCGCGCCCGAGTCAGGGGCCGTTGGCGCGGCCCCTGACAACCCGCGCCTTCGCCAAATCAGGCGGCCGCTGCGCGCCTCCCCTCACTGCGCCACCGCGCATCACGGCCGGCTGCGATTCACGTCCCTGTTCATCTCGCCTAAAAACGCCCTCCCTGGCGTTTTTGCCTCTGCGCCGCGTCTGCGTTCGGCGCCTTCAATGGCTTCAATACCGGTGCTCATTTCAGCAAAAGTGAGGGGCAACAGGGTTATCACCCCCTATGCAGAAGGGGCACACAGACGTAGTGAAGACAAACCTGCCTTGAGCAGATTTGAACGCGGCTTGCAGTGGCCCCGAAGGGGCTAGGCCCGGGACAGGCTGAGTCATTTCCACGTTGTGGACAGGGAAGGTTAAGCGTGGGGACAGGGCTCCGTCTTGAGCCTTACCATTGGCGTTCACGGAGTTTCAGAGAAAGGGGCTGTTTTTATGATTATTATCCAATAATTCAATTTGATAGCGAGATAAGATACTTTGTCAGTGGTCTGAGGCGTTCTCATTGAGGGCGCTTTTTTTTTGCCCCAGACTGCTGGCAAAGGCCAATGTGATGAAGGGGGGAGCGATAATCCTGACGCTCTCTTTCTCAGTATTTCCTGATAGTCAGCGGCTATTTCGGTCGCTAAACAAGAGCTGTCTTCTGAAACACTCATGACCGCGCCCGAGTCAGGGGCCGTTGGCGCGGCCCCTGACAACCCGCGCCTTCGCCAAATCAGGCGGCCGCTGCGCGCCTCCCCTCACTCCGCCACCGCGCATCACGGCCGGCTGCGATTCACATCCCTGTTCATCTCGCCTAAAAACGCCCTCCCTGGCGTTTTTGCCTCTGCGCCGCGTCTGCGTTCGGCGCCTTCAATGGCTTCAATACCGGTGCTCATTTCAGCAAAAGTGGGGGCAACAGGGTTATCACCCCCTATGCAGAAGGGGCACACAGACGTAGTGAAGACAAACCTGCCTTGAGCAGATTTGAACGCGGCTTGCAGCGGCCCCGAAGGGGGGAGGCCCAGGACAAGCTGAGTCATTTCCACGTTGTGGACAGGGAAGGTTAAGCGTGGGGACAGGGCTCCGCCTTGAGCCTTGCCATTGCCGTTCACGGAGTTTCAGAGAAAGGGGCTGTTTTTATGATTATTATCCAATAATTCAATTTGATAGCGAGATAAGGTACTTTGTCAGCGGTCTGAGGTGTTCGCATAGAGAGCGCTTTTTTTTTGCCCTTTTTTTGTTCGTTCTTTGCCCCTGCTTGGTGCAGCGCCTTTCATCTTTTGTCATAAGTTTTAGTTATAATTCATTGAAATCAATAGAGTAAAATCTGGCATGGCGTTTGCGTTGTTGGATCCTATCTTGTGTACCAGATGGAATTCAGCCGATGACAAAGCCGGTCAAGCAACAGGGTTTTACGCTCAGTGAGTGGCAACACTTTTACCAGACTCAGCCAGCCAATGAGCGCATCAATGCGGTGCGTACAGCCCTTGATGCGCTGGTAG
This sequence comes from Serratia fonticola, assembly GCF_006715025.1. Lineage (NCBI taxonomy): Bacteria > Pseudomonadati > Pseudomonadota > Gammaproteobacteria > Enterobacterales > Yersiniaceae > Serratia > Serratia fonticola. The sequence goes on along the minus strand of NZ_VFMK01000001.1, from coordinate 4,166,600 downwards.
CGAGTCTTTCTCCCAGCGACAATGCCTGGTTGTATCTGGCCAATGGCCCGCAACTTGCCGCGCAATATGCTCAACTGACGCAGCAACTGGCGGCGGTGGAGGGCGATCTCAGCCGCTTACCTCTCTTCGGAGTACCCTTTGCGGTAAAAGATAATATCGATGTCGGGGGCTGGCCGACCACCGTAGCCTGCCCGGAGTTTGCCTATCTGGCGGCGGCAGATGCTGCCGTGGTGGCTAAATTGCGTGCTGCCGGTGCGATAGCGATCGGTAAAACCAATCTCGACCAGTTTGCGACCGGGCTGGTCGGCACCCGTTCCCCACATGGTGCTGTGGTTAACAGCTTTGATAGCCGTTATGTCAGCGGGGGATCCAGCTCCGGCTCCGCTTCGGTGGTAGCGCGTGGCCTGGTGCCTTTCTCTTTGGGGACCGATACCGCCGGTTCTGGCCGTGTGCCCGCCGCTTTCAATAATATTGTCGGCCTGAAACCGACCAAAGGCTGGCTGTCTAACCGTGGGGTGGTGCCCGCTTGCCGTCTGAATGACAGCGTTTCGATTTTTGCCCTGACGGTAGCCGATGCCTCACTGGTCGCGGAATTGGCCGGTGGTTACGATGCGGCAGATGCCTATTCACGCCGCAATCCGGCGACCGCCCCGGCTCAACTGCCCGCTAATCCGCATTTTGCCATTCCGGCCAAACTGACATTTTTTGGTGATAAGCAGGCGGAACAGGCCTTTCAGCAGGCCTTGGCGCAGTTGCAAGCCAGCGGAGCCATCCTGCACTCAATTGATTTCACCCCTTTTCATGCCTTGGCAGAGCAACTCTATGCCGGCCCCTGGGTGGCTGAGCGTACCGTTGCGGTAGAAAAACTGCTGAACAGCAATCCACAAGCCATCAATCCGGTGGTGCGCGCCATTGTCAGCCAGGGGCTGAATTACAGCGCTTGTGATGCGTTCAAGGCCGAATACCTGCGTGCCGAACTGGCGCGCCATATTGACCAAACGCTGGCGGATTTTGATGCGCTGGTGGTGCCAACGTCACCCACTATTCGTACCCTGGAGGAGATGACGCAGGAACCGGTGCTGTTCAATTCCCAGTTCGGTACTTACACCAACTTCACCAATTTGGCGGATCTCTGTGCGCTGGCGCTGCCTGCACCGCTGCGTAGCGATGGTTTGCCGGCTGGGATCACCCTGATCGCTCCCGCCTGGCACGATCGTGCTTTGGCATCGTTTGGCTTGCGCTGGCAGCGCGATCTGTCAATGACGCTAGGCGCCACGGGGCGGGAACTCCCCATGACGCAAACACCGACGCCTTCTGCCCAGCATATCCGTGTAGCAGTAGTAGGGGCCCATCTCAGCGGCATGCCACTTAATTTCCAACTGACGCAATGCAATGCGGTGCTGGTGGAACAAACCACCACGGCCCCGTGTTACCGGCTGTATGCGTTGGCCAATACCCAACCTCCCAAACCCGGTCTGGTGAAAGTGGATCAGGGCAAGGCTATCAGCCTGGAGCTGTGGGATATCCCTCAGGCGCGTTTTGGTGAGTTTATGGCCGATATTCCCGCGCCGTTAGGTATTGGCACTTTGCTGCTGGCGGATGGCCGCCGGGTGAAGGGGTTTATCTGTGAGCCTTGCGCCCTGCAAGGGGCACAAGACATCAGTGAGTTCGGTGGCTGGCGTCATTACCTCACCGCTAACAAGGGAGCTTGAACATGTTCACGACCGTATTGATCGCCAACCGTGGCGAAATTGCCTGCCGTGCCATCCGTACACTGAAACGTCTTGGCGTCACCAGCGTTGCCGTCTATTCCGAGGCCGATCGCAATGCGCCGCACGTAGCCGAAGCCGATGTGGCCGTGGCATTAGGCGGCGAGAAGGCGGCAGAGAGCTACCTTTGCATCGATAAAATTCTGGCGGCGGCGGCGGAAAGCGGCGCACAGGCGATCTACCCCGGCTACGGCTTTTTATCCGAAAGCGCCGAGTTTGCCGAGGCCTGTGAAGCGGCTGGGGTAGTGTTTATCGGCCCAACGGCGGCTCAGATCCGCGAGTTTGGTTTGAAGCATCGGGCACGCGAACTGGCGGCGCTGGCACAGGTGCCGATGACGCCAGGAAGCGGTTTGCTGGCCAATGTTGAGCAAGCGGTAAATGAAGCCCGGCGTATTGGTTATCCGGTGATGCTGAAAAGTACCGCCGGGGGCGGCGGGATCGGCCTGACGCGTTGTGATGATGAGGCCGCACTGCGCGAGGCCTATGACGGCGTGAAGCGGATGGGAGAGCAGTTCTTTCGCGACGCAGGCGCCTTTATTGAACGCTTTGTCGATCAAGCCCGCCATGTGGAAGTCCAAATCTTTGGCGATGGGCAAGGGCGCGTTGTCGCCCTCGGTGAGCGAGATTGCTCGCTACAGCGCCGTAACCAGAAGGTGGTGGAAGAAACGCCCGCGCCTCATCTGCCTGCGGCTACGCGAATCGCCTTGCACCAGGCCGCCGTTGCGCTCGGTGAGTGGGTTAACTACCGCAGTGCTGGCACGGTGGAGTTTATCTATGATGCGGCCCGCGATGAGTTTTACTTTCTGGAGGTAAATACCCGCCTGCAGGTGGAGCATCCGGTCACGGAAATGGTCACCGGCCTGGATCTGATCGAGTGCATGCTGCAAGTGGCTGCCGGGGAAGCGCTCGACTGGGCCGCTTTACAGCGCGCACCACAAGGGGCGGCCATTGAGGTACGTATTTACGCCGAAGATCCACTGAAAAACTTCCAACCCAGCCCTGGCGTGCTGACCGAAGTGGTTTTCCCGGAGGATGTGCGCGTCGATGGCTGGGTTGCCACGGGCAGTGAAGTATCCGCATTTTACGATCCGATGGTGGCCAAACTGATCGTTCATGGTGAAAACCGCGAGCAGGCGTTGGCAAAAATGCAGGCCGCCTTAGGGGCCACGCGGCTACACGGTATCGCCACCAATCTGGATTATTTGCGTCAGGTGCTGGCGACCCCGGCGTTTCAACGCGGCGATGTCTGGACTCGCCTGCTGGACAGCTTTGACTTTCGGGCAAATTGTATCGAGGTACTGCAGCCGGGCACGTACAGCAGCGTGCAGGATTACCCAGGGCGTTTAGGGTATTGGGATATCGGCGTACCGCCGTCCGGGCCGATGGACGACTATGCCTTCCGGCTGGCGAACCGTATTGTGGGTAATCACCCGAGCGCTGCCGGGTTGGAATTTACTTTACAGGGCCCGACGCTGCGTTTTCACACCAATGCCGTCATCGCCCTCACCGGGGCCGACTGCCCGGCCGATCTGGATGGGGTGCCGGTTGCTTATTGGCAGCCACTGAGGGTCCTGGCCGGCCAGGTATTGACGCTGGGGCGAGCCAGCCAGGGGTGCCGTACGTATCTGGCCGTGCGCAATGGGCTTGATGTTCCCGTCTATTTGGGTAGCCGTTCAACCTTTGCGCTGGGGCAGTTTGGCGGCCATGCCGGACGTACGCTACGGGTGGCGGATATGCTGGCCATTTCCCAACCGCAACTGGCGGGGTGCACAACACCAGCCCCGGTTGCCGCACCACAGGCGATGGACAGCAGCCTGATCCCACACTACGGCAACCTGTGGACTATCGGTGTACTGTATGGCCCGCACGGAGCACCGGATTTCTTCACTCCGGAATCGATCGAAACCTTCTTCGCCAGCGAATGGCAGGTGCACTACAACTCGAATCGTTTGGGCGTGCGCCTGTCAGGGCCGAAACCCGATTGGGCGCGGCAAAATGGTGGTGAAGCCGGGTTGCATCCTTCCAACGTGCACGACTGCGAATATGCAATAGGCGCCATTAACTTCACCGGCGATTTCCCGGTGATCCTGACGCGCGACGGGCCCAGCCTGGGAGGCTTTGTCTGCCCGGTAACCATTGCCAAGGCCGAGCTCTGGAAAGTCGGACAGGTGAAACCGGGGGATCGCATCCGCTTTCAGCCGATTGGTTTTAAGCAGGCGCAGTCGTTGGAACAGGCGCAGCTCGGCAGTATTGAGGCGCTGGCGGCCATTGAGGCCATCACCTTACCGGCCCCGAGTCTGGTGGGTGGGGCGACGCCTTCCGCCACCATTCTGGCCGCCTTACCCCAGGCCGAGGGGCGTCCAACGGTGGTTTATCGTCAGGCCGGTGATGGCTATATCCTGATGGAGTACGGCGATAACGTGCTCGATCTGGCGCTGCGCCTGCGTATTCATTTACTGATGCAGTCATTGCGTCAGCAGCCGATTAACGGTGTTGCGGAGTTGGCACCTGGCGTACGTTCACTGCAGATCCGTTATGACAGCCGGGCCATCGATCAGGCCGATTTGCTGCAACAGCTGTTGGCACGTGAACAGGCACTGGGGGATGTCAGCCAATTGCAGGTGCCGACGCGCATTGTCTATCTGCCCATGGCTTTTGAAGACAGTGGCACCCTCGGCGCGGTGGAGCGTTATCAGCAAACCGTACGTCGTTCAGCGCCCTGGTTGCCGAACAATGTGGATTTTATTCAGCGTATCAACGGCCTTAACCACCGCGAACAGGTGCGCGACATTATCTTTGACGCCAGCTATCTGATCCTGGGATTAGGGGATGTTTATCTCGGTGCTCCCTGTGCGGTACCGCTCGATCCCCGTCACCGCTTGTTAAGTTCCAAATACAATCCGGCCCGGACTCACACTGCCGAAGGCACGGTGGGGATCGGCGGGATGTACATGTGCATCTACGGCATGGACTCTCCCGGCGGTTATCAACTGGTGGGGCGTACCTTGCCCATCTGGAACAAATTCCTCAAGAACCCACAATTCGCCGCCGGAGAGCCCTGGTTACTGCACTTCTTCGATCAGGTGCGTTTCTACCCGGTCAGCGAGCAGGAGCTGGATCAACAGCGCGAGGCTTTCCGCGAGGGGCGTGCGCAGGTGCGTATCGAACAGGGGGTGTTTGATTTTGCCGAGTATCGCCGTTTCCTGCAGGACAACGCCGAAGATATCGCGGCATTCCAGCAACGCCAGCAGCAAGCCTTCGCCCATGAGGTCGCGCGCTGGCAGGAAGAGGAGGGAGAAGCGGAAGCGCAATTGCTGCCGCCGGCGCAGGATGAAGAAGAGATCGACGGCTATCTGGTCAGTGCCGATCTGAACGGCAGCGTATGGAAGATCCTGGTAGAGGCGGGGCAGGCAGTGGCAGAAGGCCAGCCGCTGATCGTAGTAGAAGCCATGAAGATGGAGCTCTCTGTTACCGCACCACGCGCCGGGATCGTCAAACGCATCAGCTGCCAGCCGGGGCGGCAGGTTGGGCCTGGGGATGCTTTGCTGTGGCTGGAACACGCCAGCTGAGGTTCCTGAAAGATAGGGGAAAAACACAATCTGGAGGGCGCGATGCAAATGAACAATCACCACCACAAGGCACGGCCTGCAGGATTGGCTGAGCGTATTTATCTGCAACTGAAGAATGACATTTTCGATTTTCTGTTGCTGCCGGGCGATCGGTTCAGTGAAAACGACATTGCCTTGCGGATGGATGCCAGCCGTACACCGGTACGCCAGGCCTTATTCCGGCTGGAGCGGGAAGGTTATCTCGACGTGCACTTCCGCAGCGGCTGGCAGGTGCGTCCTTTCGATTTTGCCTACTTTGAAGAGCTGTATGAATTGCGCATCGTATTGGAGCGTGAAGCCGTCAGGCGGCTTTGCACCCGGCCAACCGAAGCGCTGCAGCGCCAGCTTAAGGCGTTGAAAAGTTTCTGGATCGAGGCACCACGTCTTGAAGACGGCAAAGCGGTGTCGCTGCACGACGAGCAGTTTCATATGGCTCTGGTCGCCGCCGTGGGGAATGGAGAAATGGCGCGCATCCATCGTGATATTACCGAGAAGATCCGCATTATTCGCCGGTTGGACTTCACTAAAGGGGAACGTGTCGATGCCACCTACAACGAACATGCCGCCATTTTACGGGCGATCCTGCAACACCAGACCGAGGAGGCGCAAACGCTGCTCAGTAATCATATTGCCGTCAGCAAGGCTGAGGTCCGAAAAATAACCCTACATATGCTGCATCAGGCGCGGCTTCAGCCAACGTAAATTTTTCTGAATCTGCTTTCCAACACACATCAGGAGTTTGAATTATGCGACGTCGTCACTTTATCAAAGCTTTTGCGTTGTCTGCCTCTTTGCTGGGCATCGGGATGGGCTGGAGCGCGCAGGCCGCCGATACTATCAAGGTCGGCATTTTGAGTTCGCTGTCTGGCACCATGGCCATTTCTGAAACGCCACTGAAAGATGTGGCGCTGATGACCATCGATGACATCAACGCCAAAGGCGGCGTATTGGGCAAAAAGTTGGAGGCCGTGGTGGTGGATCCAGCCTCCAACTGGCCGCTGTTTGCTGAAAAAGCCCGTCAGTTGCTCACCCAGGACAAAGTCGCCGTGGTGTTTGGCTGCTGGACATCGGTATCACGCAAATCGGTATTACCGGTGTTTGAAGAACTGAATGGCCTGCTTTTCTACCCGGTGCAGTACGAAGGGGAAGAGATGTCGCCGAACGTATTTTATACCGGAGCTGCGCCAAACCAGCAGGCGATCCCGGCGGTGGAATACCTGATGAGTGAAGATGGCGGTGCGGCGAAGCGTTTCTTCCTGCTGGGCACCGATTATGTTTATCCGCGCACCACCAACAAGATCCTGCGCGCTTTCCTGCATTCGAAAGGGGTGAAAGATCAGGATATCGCCGAGGTCTATACCCCATTTGGTTACAGTGATTATCAGACGATCGTCGCCAACATCAAAAAGTTCTCTGCCGGGGGCAAGACGGCGGTGATCTCCACCGTTAACGGAGACTCCAACGTGCCATTCTACAAAGAGTTGGCCAACCAAGGCATCAAGGCGACTGACGTACCGGTGATTGCTTTCTCGGTAGGTGAAGAAGAGCTGCGCGGTATTGATACCAAACCGCTGGTGGGGGATCTGGCGGCCTGGAACTATTTCCAGTCGGTAGATAACCCGACCAACAAACAGTTTGTCGCCGAATGGAAAGCCTACGCCAAAGCCCATAACCTGCCGAACTTTGCCACGGCGGTGACCAACGACCCAATGGAGGCCACCTATGTGGGGCTGCATATGTGGGCACAGGCGGTGGAGAAAGCCGGAACGACCGACGTGGATAAAGTGCGTGCGGCAATGGCTGGGCAAACTTTTGTCGCGCCATCCGGCTTTACCCTGACGATGGATCAGACCAATCACCACCTGCACAAACCGGTGATGATCGGTGAGATCGCAGACAACGGCCAGTTCAACGTGGTGTGGCAGACCGACGCCCCCATCCGCGCTCAGCCCTGGAGCCCGTTTATTGCCGGTAATGACAAGCGTCCAGATTATCCGGTGAAGGGCGGGCAATAACGTCTGTTTACCCCCTCTCCAGACAGAAAGGGGGCAATACATGCTGAGGTTTTGGAATGCGAGAGTGCCGATGAAACTTTTATCCTTATCCCCGAGCACGTATCTGTGGCTGATACTGTGCTGGTTGCCGCTGCAGGCCCAGGCCGGGCCGGGCAGTGAATTTGCCGCTGCCAACCGGAGCCAGCAGGCCAGGCTGTTACAGCTTTGGGCCGCTGAACCAGAGGCGTCGCGCCTGCCTTTGCTGCAGGGGCTGAAGCAGGAAAATGTCGTTTTTGATGAGGCCAGACACGCCTTTATCCAGCGGGGTACTCACTATCAGGCGTTGGAAGGCGACGCGCCACCGGTAGGGGCAGTGAAAAAAGTCTGGTTCAATAATCGGCTACGTATTTTGGTAGCCAATGCGCTATCTGCCCACCAACTGGTTAGCGCAGATCCCGCCGTGCGCCTGTTGGCTGCTCAGGCGTTGCAGCGTGAGGCTCAGAGCGATCAATTACCGTTACTGAAGGCCCGGCTGGCGCTGGAGGCGGATACACAGGTGCATGGGGCACTCCTTATCGCGCTGGCTAATCTGCAGTTGGCAGATGCCAACCCGCAGGTGCGCCAAAATGCCGTACGGATCCTGGCGGATTCGGCCGATCCACAAACCCAGTCACGCCTGCAACGGTTTACCGATGCGGCTTTTGAGCCTGATGCCAGCGTGCGTGCTGAGGCGGCCAAAAGTCTGGCAGGGGTAAAGCATCGTCTGATGCTGGGAGATCTGCTTGGTCAAGCCTTTACCGGCTTATCGCTCGGTTCGATCCTGCTGCTGGCCGCGTTAGGGTTGGCGATCACCTATGGCCTGCTTGGGGTGATCAACATGGCGCATGGCGAAATGCTGATGCTGGGTGCCTACTCGGCCTATCTGGTTCAGGGGCTGTTTAAGCAGTTGGCTCCCCAATGGCTGGCACTCTATCCACTGGTGGCCTTGCCCGTGGCTTTTAGCTTTACTGCCTGCATCGGCATGGTGCTGGAACGCACGGTGATCCGTCATTTGTATGGACGCCCGCTGGAAACCCTGCTGGCAACCTGGGGTGCCAGTCTGATCCTGATCCAGGGGGTGCGGGTGCTGTTTGGTGCGCAGAACGTGGAAGTGGCCAACCCTGCCTGGCTGTCGGGGGGAATACAGCTGTTGCCTAATCTGGTCCTGCCCTGGAACCGCATTGCGGTGATCGTATTTGTTGCGCTGATCTTGCTGTTGACCTGGCTACTGCTGAATAAAACCCGCCTTGGCATGAACGTGCGGGCGGTCACGCAAAACCGGGCCATGGCGGCGTGTTGCGGCGTACCGACCGGGCGTGTCGATATGTTGGCCTTTGGTTTGGGATCGGGCATTGCTGGTCTGGGGGGCGTGGCGCTGTCGCAACTGGGTAACGTGGGCCCGGAGTTGGGGCAGGGGTATATCATCGACTCGTTCCTGGTGGTGGTGCTGGGCGGCGTTGGCCAGTTGGCTGGCACCGTGGTAGCGGCCTTCGGGCTGGGTATCCTGAACAAAATTCTTGAGCCGCAGATGGGGGCGGTACTGGGCAAAATCCTGATCCTGGTACTGATTGTGTTGTTTATTCAGAAGCGTCCTCAAGGGTTGTTTGCCTTTAAGGGCAGGGTGATCGATTGATGAGCCTTCCTCTGACTGTAACCGGCGTGCAGAAAGCACCTCGGATCGCATTGAGCATCGGCGGTCTGTTGTTGCTGGCGTTGTTAATCATGCCCTTTCTGGCCTTGCTGCCAGCGGGTCATCCATTGGCGATCTCCACTTATACCCTGACCCTGGTGGGGAAAATCCTGTGTTATGCGATTGTGGCCGTTGCGCTGGATCTGGTGTGGGGCTATGCCGGGCTACTGTCGCTGGGGCACGGTTTGTTCTTTGCATTGGGGGGGTATGCAATGGGGATGTACCTGATGCGACAGGCCGCTGGCGAAGGTGTACCGGCGTTTATGTCTTTCCTGTCGTGGAGCGAGCTGCCGTGGTTCTGGAGCGGTACACAGTACTTCATCTGGGCGCTATGCCTGGTGATCCTGGTGCCGGGCGTGCTGGCCTTTGTCTTTGGCTACTTTGCTTTCCGCTCCAAAATCAAAGGGGTCTATTTTTCGATCATGACCCAGGCGCTGACCTATGCCGGAATGCTGCTGTTTTTCCGTAATGAGACGGGGTTTGGCGGCAACAATGGCTTTACCGGGTTTACCACATTACTCGGTTTTCCGATTACGGCGACCGGCACGCGGGTAGCCCTGTTTTTGACCACCGTCCTGTTGCTGGCAGCTAGCCTGGCGTTGGGATTTGCGCTGGCTCGCAGCAAGTTTGGCCGGGTGCTGACGGCCGTACGGGACGCGGAAAACCGCCTGACGTTCTGCGGCTACGATCCAAAAGGTTTCAAGCTGTTCGTCTGGACGCTCTCTGCGGTGCTGTGTGGATTGGCCGGGGCGTTATATGTGCCGCAGGTCGGTATTATCAATCCGAGTGAAATGTCGCCAACCAACTCCATTGAGGCGGCCATCTGGGTGGCGCTGGGGGGACGCGGCACCTTGGTAGGGCCCCTGTTGGGGGCGGGGGTGGTGAACGGCGCCAAGAGCTGGTTCACGATGGCGATCCCGGAGTACTGGCAGTTTTTCCTTGGGGTGATGTTTATCATCGTTACCCTGTTTCTACCGCAGGGCGTTATTGGCCTGCTGCGCCGGAGGAAATCATCATGAATGCGCTGCAAATGACCGATGACCTGTTTACCCAGCCCTTTCCGGCAGACAAGCATCGCGATCAGACCGACCCGGTGTTGCAACTGGAACATATCAACGTCAGCTTTGACGGCTTCCATGCGCTACGCGATCTTTCGCTGCAAATTGGTGTGGGGGAATTGCGTTGCGTCATTGGCCCGAACGGTGCGGGTAAAACCACGTTGATGGATGTGATTACCGGTAAAACCAAACCGGACAGCGGGCGGGTATTTTACGATCAGACGCGTGACCTGACTGGCATGAGTGCGATCCAGATCGCCCAGGCCGGTATTGGCCGCAAGTTTCAAAAGCCCACGGTGTTTGAAGCGCTGACGGTGTTTGAAAATCTGGAAATTGCGCAGAAAACCAAAAAGTCTGTCTGGGCTTGTCTGCGCGCCAAGCTCAGCAGCGAGCAGCGGGATCGCATCGACGACATGCTGCACATCCTGCGGCTCGGGCATGAGCGTCAGCGGCCTGCCGGGCTGCTTTCTCACGGACAAAAACAGTTTCTTGAGATTGGCATGTTGCTGGTACAGGAGCCGCATCTGCTGTTGCTCGACGAACCGGCCGCGGGCATGACCGATGCCGAAACCGAGTACACCGCCGAACTGTTCAAATCCCTGGCGGGTAAACATTCGCTGATGGTGGTGGAACACGATATGGGGTTTGTTGAAACCATTGCGGATCACGTCACCGTTTTGCATCAGGGGCAAGTGTTGGCGGAAGGCTCGCTTGCCCAGGTACAGGCCAATGAGCAGGTGATCGACGTTTATCTGGGGCGCTGAAGGTTTACCCGTAATGAGCAGGTGAGCATGGCATATGCCCCCCTTTGTTGACTGCCGTGCGCTTAATGTAGGGGCCGGAGAAGAAGGAAAAGAGTGATGCTGCAAGTTAGCGAACTGAACCAGTATTATGGCGGTAGCCATATTCTGCGCGGCCTGTCATTTGATGCCAGTATTGGCGAAGTGACCTGCCTGTTGGGCCGTAACGGCGTAGGTAAAACGACATTGTTGAAATGCCTGATGGGGCTGGTGCCCGCCAAAAGCGGCACTATCCGTTGGCAAGGGCACCTGCTCAACCCGTGCAAGCCACATCAACGGGTTCAGGCTGGCATTGCCTATGTGCCGCAAGGACGTGAGATCTTTGCGACACTGACGGTAGAAGAAAACATTCTGATGGGGTTGGCACGGTTCTCCGGCTCACAGGCTAAACGGGTGCCGTCAGCCATTTATGAACTGTTTCCGGTGCTGGAAGAGATGAAAGGCCGGCGTGGCGGCGATCTTTCCGGTGGGCAGCAGCAACAGCTGGCGATTGCCCGTGCGCTGGCGTGCCGGCCCAGCCTATTGATCCTTGATGAACCTACAGAGGGGATCCAACCTTCGGTGATCAAAGAGATCGGCGCAGTGATCGGGCAATTAGCCGCCCGAGGAGATATGGCGATCCTGCTGGTTGAGCAGTTCTATGATTTTGCGGCGGATCTGGCGGATCGGTATCTGGTGATGTCGCGCGGCAATATTGTTCAGCGCGGTATCGGTAGCGAGATGGAGCAGGATGGGGTGCGGGGGCTGGTGGCGATATAAACAATATTGCCGTTACCGTGCAGGCAGGCTGTTTGTGGCTCATACTCAGCACTATAGCGGCCACCATCATTAAAGATACTGATAATGAAGACAGCTTCCGCACCCATATCGCAGCCAGCCAGCAGCACAGAAATAGAACAAACGATACTCAGACGTTCGATCTTCTGTACCCTATTTATCGCCAGCGCAGGGATCGTGTTTGGTATTGCCTGTGGTTCTATGTCGATAGTGTTTGACGGCATGTTTTCCGCGCTGGATGCGGGGATGTGTTCGTTATCCATGCTGGTATCGCGTTTGCTGGGGCAACCCCATAGCCGCCGTTTTCAGTATGGGTTCTGGCACGTTGAACCGCTGGTGCTGGCGTTTAACGGCAGTTTACTGACGCTGTTGTGTCTGTATGCCTTTGTCAATGCCGTCAAAGGAATTATCGACGGTGGCCGGGAGCTGGAGCTGGGCTGGGCGATTGTCTATGCCGTCACCGTCAGCGTTTTCTGTTTCACCCTTTATGTTAAGCAGAGCCGGCTGAATAGGCAGGTCAAGTCGGAACTGATTGCGCTGGACAACAAAAGCTGGCTGATGTCGGCCTGTATCAGTTCTGCGTTATTGGTGGCCTTTCTTCTTTCCTGGTTACTGGAAGGAACCCGCTACGAACACTTCATTGTGTATGCCGATCCCTTGGCACTGGCGCTGTTGACGCTGGTGCTTATCCCGGTGCCGATCAAGACGGTAAAGGCTGCCATCAGTGAAGTCCTGCAGATGACGCCGGACAGCCTGGATGCCAGAGTGGAGGCGATCATGGCGCAACTGACGCTGGAATACGGTTTTCTGGATTACTCCAACTATGCCACGCGCGTGGGACGCGGATTGTTTATTGAGATCCACATCGTGATCCCGGCCAGTATGGAAAACAGCGGGGTGCGCAAATTTGACAGGATCCGCGATCAAATCGCTGAAGCTATCGGTGAAGATAGCCCGCACCGCTGGCTGACGATATCCTTTACCCACAACCCCAAGTGGCTATAGGTTTTTAGCCATATACCACAGATCAACGGACTGACTGGCGCTGCTGAAGCGGTTTTCGCCAACGATCTGCAGACCTTGTCGCTGATAAAAGCGCTGGGCAGAAACGTTGCTTTTCAATACTTCCAGCCACAGCAGCTTTTGCCGTTTATCGATGGCACGTTGCTGCACATCGCGATATAACCGTTCACCAAAGCCACGCCCGGTAAGCCCTGGCAGAAAATAGATTTTCTGCAGTTCAGCACCACAGGTGGAGGTTACCGCCAACAGGCGGTCGAAATTCAAACGAACAACGCCGATTGGCGTACTGTCTTCGTAAGCCAGCAACCAGCAAGTCAGAGGGTCTTGCAAAGACGTCTCCAACGCCGCTACGGCAAAATCCTTGGCCAGAAATGTCTCCATTTCGTCCGGGTTATACCAAAGCGCACCGAAATGGGCCTGATAACTACGGATACCGACCTCTCGGACGACGGTTAAATCAGCGGGTAACGCCTGACGAATAGTAAACACGGCAACCTCCCAGTTATGGATCAGGCTGCCATTATAACGAGCTATCTTTCCCGCAGAACACCCTTTGCGCCGGGGTGTCATCCAGCGGGGCGGAAATATGGCCTACCAGATAACACTGCGTTTGTTCATCAAGGGTGTCTGGCGGTTCACGCCACAGATGAAAGTTTACCCGCTGCCAGCTTGCCGGATCGAATGCCACTATGCTGGCCAGCGCCCTTGGGTCTGCATGTAGCTGTGATTGTAACTGTGCCAGATCGCTGTGAGGGGCAATCGTCTGATAGGCCAGCGTGGCGAAGCGGGCTGTACCAAGCGCAGATTGTTCGATATCAACCCGCCAAGGCAACCAGTGGCGGACCTGCGGCCAACCAAAAGCCTGGCTCACACCGTGGAATCCCTTACCGGTTAGAAAATCGCTCATGCCCTGGCTGCTGTTCCACAGATAAAACGGGGCATAGAGGTTTTCCGTTTCGCGTTCGTTTTTCAGCGCGTACAGATAGGCTTTAAAGAGCAATTGCGGGTAGTTATCCATCAGATGACCGAAATCAGCAATGCGCTTGCGGATAATCTCCATATCGTAGTCCGCGGGGAGCACGAACCGGTATTGCATGGCGAGCATGGTGAAACTCCTTAAAGAGATTGACCGCGACAGAGTGACACGGCATCTTTGTTAAGAAAATCGGTATTATTTTGATAAACAGTTCGAAAAATCAGGATGGTCAGTATGGGGCGAGTGACTTTTGATCTCGACGATCTGCGTAGCTTCGTCGTGGGTATTGAACTGGGCAGCTTCGCCAAAGCGGCGGAACGGTTGGGGCGATCGACCTCGGCGGTCAGTGCGCATCTGAAAAAACTGGAGCAACAGCTTGGCACACCAATACTGCGTAAAGCCGGGCGCGGTATGGTGATGACCGAGGCCGGAGAAACCCTGCTAGGCTACGCCCGCCGCCTGTTGGAACTGAATGACGAAGCAGCGGTGGCGGTACGCGGCAGGGATCTGCAGGGCCGGGTTCGCCTGGGCTTGCAGGAGGATTTTGGCGAAACCTTTTTGCCACAGGTATTGGGCAGCTTTGCCCGCGCACATCCCCGGGTGCAGATCGAAGCGCGTATAGCCCGCAATGCCGAGCTGATCGACGGGGTGGTCAAGGGACAACTGGATCTGTCATTGGCCTGGGATAGCGGCATCAGCACTGCGTATCAGCAGGTTTTGGGGCAGCGCATGATGCAGTGGATTGCCTCATCCGGTTTTGATCTGGCTCAGTGGCAAGCCAGCGGGGAAGCGCTGCCGTTGGTGGTGTTTGATGCGCCTTGCCTGATGCGTAGCGCGGCAATTACGGCGTTGGATCGGGCCGGAATACCCTGGCGCATCGCGTTTACCAGCCGAAGCCTTGGCGGCATATGGGCCGCCGTTAGCGCAGGGCTGGGTGTAACGGTACGGACCGATGCCGGCTTGCCGGTGGGGCTATCCTGCCTTTCCCCCGGCACATTGCCCGCCCTGAAGCCGATTGGGGTGATATTGCATCGGGCAGAAGAACGGCCACAGGAGGCGGTTCAGCAATTAGCCGCAATCGTAACCGAGCGATTGACGCTTTAATCCTGCGCGATGGGCTGCTTACCGCTCAGAGCACCCCATTCACTCCAGGCACCGTCATACAGCTTAACCTGTTTGGCATCCAGCGACTGCAGGCCCAACGCCAGCACCGCGGCCGTCACGCCGGAACCACAGCTGACGATTGTGGGCGCATGGATATCGACCCCTTTATCGCTGAACGTTTTTTTCAGGGCATCCAGCGATTTGAAACGTCCATTCTCCAGTAGATCGCCATAAGGAATATTGATGCTGCCAGGGATGTGACCGCGATGCAGGCCTGGGCGCGGCTCAGGTGCCTGCGCATGGAAACGCGGCGCGGCACGGGCATCCAGGATCTGCAGTTTGTTTTGCATTGCCTGCTCCACCTGTTGCATATTCACCACGGCTTCGGCGTTAAAGTGGGCATGGAAGGCGGCTGGCGTTGGCTGTGCGGGGCCGGTTTCCAGTTCGTTGCCGCGAGAGGTCCACCCCTGCAAGCCTTCATCAAGCACAAAAACGTTTTTGGCACCGAAATTACGGAAGGTCCACCAACCGCGCGGGGCAGAGAACTGATTACCCTCGTCATAGAAAACGATGGTCTGCTTTTCATTGATGCCCAGTTTACCCACGGCGGCACTGAACGCTTCTGCCGTCGGTAACATATGGGGCAGCGGGGTATTTTTGTCCGCGACATCGTCGATATCGAAGTACACCGCACCAGGAATATGACCGCGTTCAAATTCGGCCACCATATCTTTCTTTGGCACCTGACCCACAGGCGACATGCGCACGTCAACGATGGCTAGATCCTCATCGTGGATATGTTGTTCAAGCCACTGTGTCGACACTAAAAATGGAGAGTTCATGGTTATTATTCGCCTGTCATCAAACATCGGGTTTTTACTATACCTCAACGATCTTGCATATTGGTATGTTGCGGCCTGAAAGCAGACGGGGAGAGTTGATGACTGACCATGATTTTGGTGGGGCGAAAATCGCGTTGCTGTGTGCTGGCAAGCTGTTGGTCTACCTGCGCGATGAGAAAGACGGTATTCCCTGGCCCGGCTGCTGGGATTTACCCGGCGGAGGGCGCGAAGGCAACGAAACCCCGTTGCAATGCGTGCTGCGGGAAACGCAGGAGGAGTTCGGCATTCTGTTATCTGAGGCTCAGATCCGGTGGCAGCGGCGTTATGCCGCGATTGCGCCTGGTGGCCCAGCGACCTGGTTTATGGTCGGGGAGATAACCCAGGCCCAGATTGCAGCCATTCGCTTTGGTGATGAAGGCCAGCGTTGGCAAATGATGCCTGCGGATGCGTTTATTCAACACCCGCAGGGGATTGCCCATCTGCGTCAGCGCTTGAAGAACGCGTTAACCCTGCTCGGCCGCGTTGACTCGCTCGACTAAGGCCTCAACCTGATGTTCGGAAAAAACCTCTATGCCGTGCTGGCGCAGCAGTTCGGCGGTCACCCCGCTGCCGGGCTGCGTTTGGCCGCTGAAGGAACCGTCGTAAATCGTCTGGCTGCCGCAGGATGGGCTGCGATCGCTAAGCAAGGCAAAGCGGCAACCCTGTTGACGGGCGGTTTCCAATGCCAGATGTGCCCCGAGCAGATACCGATCGGTCACGTCTTCACCGGTAGCATCAATCACTCGGGCTTCAAGGGCAATCACCTCAGCCCCCTTGGCGGCGGAAGCAATCTCTGCCGGTGGGCGCGGCGTAGAGAAACCGGCGGCCAGCTCAGGGCAGCAAACCACTAACCTGTGTTCTTTTTGCCATTGTTCCAGAGTGGTATGCACCAGGTTTTTATTAGAGGCGTTATAGCGAACGTTGAAACCGGCCAGGCAGGCACTGATCAAGATTTTCGACGACATAGCGTGGTGTCTCTGTTGAGGGGGCGGAAGTGTGGCATAACGGCCCACACGCGCGGTTTTATGATAGCAGCCCGGTTTTGCTGAATACCAGCCCGCATTTATCCCGATCGCGCTGTTTTATCCAGCCGATTACTTCTCTGTCCGTCGGTTAATCGTTGTCGCGTACGTGCGGGGTTTTATGAACGCGGTCACGAATATGGGGTAAATTTGATAACCTGTTTGAGATTGGAATTTAAATTCCATATAACTGTATATTGAATTTTAAATTTCATATTGCTGTCAGCGAAAACGCAGACACAGGAGAAACCATGAAACAGGTTCGCGTTGGATTGATTGGCACTGGCTATATTGGCCGCTGTCATGCTATTGCCTATGCACAGGCCAGCACGGTGTTCCCGTTAAAAGGGGAGCTGGTATTAGAAATGCTGGCGGAGGTGACGCCGGAACTGGCGGCGTTGCGCGCGGCGGAATTTGGCTTCTCGCGTTCAACCACCGACTGGCGCGAACTGGTGGCCGACCCGGCCATTGACGTGGTGGATATCTGTGCCCCGAACTTTCTGCATAAAGAGATGGCGTTGGCGGCCATTGAACAGGGTAAACATGTCTATTCCGAGAAACCGCTGGCGCTCAATGCGCAAGACGCTGCCGAGATGGTGCAGGCGGCGCGTGCCAAAGGCGTGAAAACGCTGGTGGGCTTCAACTACATGAAAAACCCGACCAGCCAGCTGGCAAAGGAAATCATTGCCAACGGCGAGATTGGTGAAGTGGTGCACTTCTACGGCACCCACAATGAGGATTACCTGGCTGACCCGCGCACACCGATCGACTGGCATTGCCGTAAAGCCAGCGCCGGGTTAGGTGCCCTGGGCGATCTGGCCGCGCACATCGTTAACATGGCCCACTATCTGGTGGGGGATATTGTGGCGGTCTCGGGCGATATGCAAACCCTGATCAAACAGCGGCCAGATCCCAAAAATCCGGGCAGGTTGTGTGAGGTGGAAAACGAAGATCAGGCCAGTGCGTTGGTGCGTTTTGCGAACGGTGCCATGGGCACGGTTGAAACATCACGCATTGCCTGTGGGCGCAAAATGGGCCTGACTTATGTGGTCACCGGTACCAAGGGGACACTGAGCTTTACCCAGGAACGCATGGCGGAACTGAAACTGTATCGGCACGATGAACCTGCAGAACGGCAAGGGTTTAAAACCCTCATGGTGGGGCCGACGCATCCAGACTACGCCGCGTTCTGTGTCAGCGCCGGGCATGGTATCGGCTTTAACGATCAGAAAACGGTCGAAATCCGCGATCTGGTCAATGGCATTGCCGCCGGGGATCGGATGTGGCCAGACTTTGAAGAGGGTTGGAAGGTCTCCTGCGTGTTGGACGCGATAGCCGCTTCCGCCGAGCAGCGTCGCTGGTTGGATATCACCCGTGAGTGAAAGTAGGGGCCCGATATACCGGGCCTCAGACTGCTGACAAAGTCAAATATGACAGGGAGAACGACGATGCCCCTTATGACCGCTTTCTCCGTATTTCCTGGTAATCACGAGCGGTTTCGGCCGCTATCCTCTTGTTGTCTTATTGAACCCCGCTGACGGCGCCCGAGCAAAGGGTTCAAGGCGGAACCCTTTGCAATCCGCGCCTTCGCCAAATCAGGCGGTGGGCGTTGCCCACGCCCCTCACTCCGCCACCGCACATCACGGCCGGCTGCGATTCACGTCCCTGTTCATCTCGCCTAAAAACGCCCTCCCTGGCGTTTTTGCCTATGTGCCGCGTCTGCGTTCGGCGCCTTCAATGGCTTCAACACCGGTGCTCACCTTACCAGGCGTGGAATGTGCAGCACGGTTATCGACACCAATGTAGAGATGGCCCGGTGCTAGCAGATTCGGGTCTTGACGTTGAGCGCATCATGGCCTGCCGAACAAGGCAGCGTTGCCAGGGGCAACCGGCCAGGGAAGGCCGGTTGAGGCGATATGCACAGGGAGGTGAGAAGCTATTTTGACGGCAATTATCCTGGCACTTTACTGACAGGGGGGGAAGAACACTTTGTCATCAATCTTGGGGGCCCGGTATACCGGGCCCGCCAATGTCATCTCCCACTTAAAATGCAAAACAGGAACAGCCGAATGCTCCCCAGAAGGCATTCTCGTCAGAAATGGGGATGCTGGAACGGCGCGCGATATCATGTTGATGAGCATGAACACCGCAAGGGCCGCAACACGAGTGCGTCTGGTTCAATATGCCGACTTTGCTGATGGCGGTCGGTGGTGCCGAACGGTAGTGGCCCGGTATGTTAACCACCGGTGACCACTCTGGCAGCACTGGCAAAGGCGGTGGCGAGAGGGGAGAGAAACTGCCAGCGGCATAGACGACCTTGCCATCCACCACGGTCATGACCGACTCAATCCCCTTGATTTGTTCTTCCGGTATGCTGAAGTAATCCTGCGAAAGCACGGCCATATCGGCCAGTTGCCCCACCTTGATCTGGCCTTTCTTGCCCTGCTCAGTGGAGAACCAGGCGCTGCCCTGAGTCCAGAGCATCAGCGCCGTTTCACGATCCAGACGTGCGTTGTCATCGTACATGGCCATGCCGCCCACCGTGCGGCCAGAGACCAGCCAATACAAAGCCGTCCACGGATTGTAGCTGGCAACGCGGGTGGCGTCGGTGCCCAGCCCCACTGGCAATTCAGCTGCCAGCATCTTGGCAACCGGTGGTGTCTGCCTGGTCGCTTCTTTACCGTAGCGTTCGGCAAAGTACTCTCCCTGAAACGCCATGCGATGCTGCACGGCGATACCGCCACCCAGCGCTTTCACTCGTTCGATATTACGGTCAGAAATGGTTTCCGCATGGTCAAAGATCCAATGCAAACCGCCAAACGGGATCTCGCGGTTAACTTTCTCAAACACGTTCAGCATACGGCTGATGGATTCATCGTAAGTGGCATGCAGGCGGAAAGGCCAGCGGTGTTCCACCAGATGGCGCACTACGCGTTCCAGCTCATCTTCTGTACCTTGTGGCAAATCAGGGCGAGGCTGGAGGAAATCTTCAAAGTCAGCCGCCGAGAACACCAGCATTTCCCCCGCACCATTATGGCGATAAAAATCCGTTCCCTGGCCGGGTTTTAGCATATCCGTCCAGAGCTGGAAGTCTTCCAACTCCTGTTTGGGCCGCTGGGTAAACAGGTTGTAGGCAATACGGATCGTGAGTTGTTTTTTCTCGTGCAGTTCAGCAATCACCTGATAATCATCAGGGTAGTTCTGGAAGCCACCGCCTGCGTCAATGGCGCTGGTCAAGCCGAGGCGGTTGAGTTCCCGCATAAACTGGCGGGTCGAATTCACCTGCTGTTCCAGCGGCAGTTTTGGCCCTTTGGCTAGCGTGGCGTAAAGGATCATCGCGTTGGGCTTGGCGATGAGCATACCGGTTGGATTGCCGTTGCTGTCACGCTGAATTTCTCCCCCCGGCGGGTTTGGGGTGTCTTTGGTGTAGCCAACCACTTTCAGCGCCGCACGATTAAGCAAAGCACGATCGTACAGGTGCAGAATAAAAACGGGCGTGTCCGGGGCGGCGGCATTGATTTCATCCAGCGTTGGCATGCGGCGTTCTGCAAATTGAAACTCAGTCCAACCGCCGACCACTCTGACCCACTGCGGGCTTGGCGTACGCAATGCCTGCTCCTTGAGCATACGCAAGGCGTCGGCTAACGAGGGCACGCCCTCCCAGCGCAACTCCAGGTTGTAGTTCAGACCACCGCGGATCAGGTGCAGATGTGAATCGTTTAGACCGGGCACCGCCGTGTGGCCGTGTAAATCGATCACCTGGGTTTCAGGACCCGCGTGTTGCATAACATCATTTTCACTGCCGACGGCAAGAAACTTACCGTCTTTGATCGCCACGGCTTGAGCGGTGGGATTATCGCGATCAACGGTATGGAACTTCCCGTTGGTGATGATCAATGAAGCTGTGTGATTCATAACGTTTTCCTTTAATGGCGGGTGAGCCATCGATGAAACAGACGGGTGACGAGTGGCATCCACAGGAACACCACCAGGGCGACAACGCTGGCATCGTTGAGAAAATGTCCGACCAGCGTACCGCTGAGCCCTGGCAGCAGTTTGCCCCAGAACCAAGGCACCAGATTGGTGGAAGGGAAAATGACCAGCAAGGTGATGACAAATTGCTTCCATTTGGCCGGTGGCAGCACGTTGGCGCTGGCCGGAGTGAACCAGAACTCGGCACCGGGGCGGATCTCAATATGATCGCTGCCTGACAGCAACGGCGTGACTTCCTTGATGTATTGCATGCGCTGTGGCGAATGGATCCAGGCGTAAAGATTGTCCAGATTATCGAAGCGTACCAACACGGTATAAGCTTGCTCACTGCCGGAGGGGCGAATGACGTTAACACCAAGATGGCCGGTAAAGCCGGCCGCATCGGGCATGATGCGTTTTAACCAGGCCTCATAGGCCTGCTCCTGGCCGGGGGCCAAATGGTGCGTAATCACTAACGTAACGTGCTGCTGATGAGGCATAAAACCGGCTCCTGCAAAATCCCGGCGCAGGGCCGGGAGGATAATGCCAGTCAGTTAAGTAAGAGAGACACAGGGCCACTCTCGCTGAAGGTTATTTCCCGCTGCGGGCGGGGGCGTGATGCACCATGGTATAGGCATAATCAACACCCATCCCGTAGGCGCCACTGTGTTCACGTACCAGATCCATTACAGCATCGTAGGTTTCCTTGCGTGCCCAGTCGCGTTGGTATTCCAGCAAAACCTGCTGCCAGGTCACCGGAATGGCACCGGCCTGTACCATACGATCGATAGAGCGCTCGTGGGCATCGACCGACGTGCCGCCGGACGTATCCGTGACCACATACACCTCATAACCCGCCTCCAGCGCCATCAGGGCCGGGAAGGTCAGGCAGACTTCGGTCCATAGGGCGGAGATCACCAGTTTTTTACGGCCGGTGGCCTCCACTGCCTTAACGAACGCAGCATCTTCCCATGAGTTCATCGATGTGCGCTCAATTGGGACGATCTCGGGATGTACCGCCAGAAGTTCCGGCCAAATATAGCCGCTGAAACTTTCGCTTTCGACAGAAGTAAAAAGAGTGGGAACATTAAAAATCTTGCCGGCCTTCGCCAGCCCAACCACATTGTTTTTCAGTTGCTGACGATCAATATTAGCCACGCCAAAAGCCATTTGTGGTTGGTGATCGATAAAGATCAGTGCGGAGTTTTTCGGATCAAGCAGTTGAAACCTGGACATAATTTACCTTCCTAATAAGATTGCCGTGGATAAAACAGATGTGCTGTATCAGTGGAATGCATGGTAGGTAGGCGCTGATTTCAAAGATAGCGTAGAATTTTTGTCTTCTTGTTAAGTTTTTTTATACACGGGAGAAAGGGGTGAGATTAAACCTGGAAGCGTTGCTGATCCTGGATGCTTTGGATCGCCATGGTTCATTTGCCGCGGCAGCCGCAGCGTTGTTTAAAACACCGTCTGCCTTGAGCTACATGGTGCAAAAATTAGAGAGCGATTTGGCTATCACGTTGCTTGATCGTTCTGGCCACCGGGCAAAATTCACCGATACCGGTAAACTGATGCTGGAAAAAGGGCGCATATTGCTGCGTGCCGCCCAGGATCTGGAGCAGCAGGCGCGCTACGTCGAAAGCGGCTGGGAGAGTGACCTGACGCTGGCCGTGGATGCGGCGTTCCCATTTGTTCATCTGTTGCCGCTGATTGAAGAGTTTTATCGTCATCATCATCACACCCGGCTGCGATTCAGTCATGAGGTACTGGCAGGTTGCTGGGAGGCGCTGGTGCATGGCTGCGCCGATATTATTATCGGTGCGATTTGCGAGCCACCTTCCCATGCCGGCTACTCTTTCAGCGCGATGGGGCAGTTGGAATATGTTTTTGCCGTTTCTCCCGATCACCCATTGGCCACCCAGCCAGAACCCTTGCTGAAAACCACTGTCCGCCAGCATCGTGCCGTAGTGGTGCGTGATACTTCACGGGTGAATGCGCCGCAGAATCTGCATGTGCTTGATGAGCAGGATCAACTGACGGTGTTCAGCTTTGAGGCCAAACTGCAGGCACAGTTAGCGGGATTGGGCTGCGGCTATCTGCCGCGCTATCTGGCTGAACCTTACCTGAAAACGGGCCAGTTGGTAGCGAAAAACATTGAGGCCGAGCGTTACAGTGATACTGCGTATTTCGGCTGGCGAGATAGCGCCACCGGCCTGGCGGCGTCCTGGTGGCGCGAGCGTTTACAGGTTTATACTGAGGCTAACGGTATAGTGTAAACGGGCATGGGCGGAAGCTGGCCGCTTCTCTTAACCCAGAGTAAAGCTGTACAACTGACGAATTTTTAACTTTGCTTTGCCATTTTTGTTATTTTGAGCGTCCATCCGCTTCGCAGATACTGAGCAAAATAGCCGACAGCGAACCGGAAAATGTCCTCAGCCAAGCCGCACAGCCACTATTTACACCACGAACAACGCGCCTGGATCCAGCAGCTGCACCGACACTGGCTGTGGCGGCTGGAACTGCCAACCTGGGGCATTATGCTACTGGTGTATGGCAGTTGGTTTGCAACCGTTCATTATTGGCAACGGCTTGGCCCCTGGTTTGGGGCTCCGTTGCTGACGTTGGCCACTACCTGGTATCTCTCGCTGCAGCATGAACTGATCCATGGTCATCCCACCCGCTGGCCGCGCCTCAACCAACTGTTTGGGCTGCTGCCTCTGGCGGTATGGTATCCCTACGGCCTGTACCGTGACAGCCACATCCAACATCATCGAGATGACCACCTGACGCTGCCGGAGGACGATCCGGAGAGTTACTATTTCAGCCGAGCGCAGTGGCAGCGTTTACCGGTTTTATTACCGCTGCTGGCCAAGGTGCGCAACACCCTGATTGGACGGATCGCGCTTGGCCCGGCGCTGGATATTGTTGCCACGCTGGTCAATGCGTTGCAGCGCATCCTGGCGGGAGATTGGCGCACGTTGTTGATGTGGCTGGTACATGGCGCACTGCTGGTGATACTACTGGCCTGGCTAAAGACGCAGGGGATTTCAGCGGTGTTTTATCTGTTGGCAATAAGTTATCCTGCCCTGGGATTGACCAAAATACGCTCGTTTTATGAGCATCGCGCCGTGGCTGCGCCTCAGGCACGTTCTATTATTAACGAGGCATCGTGGCCGTGGCGGCTGCTATTTCTCAATCTGAACTATCATTTAGTTCATCACGACTTACCCGGTTTGCCCTGGTATGGCTTGCGCAAGGTCTATTTGGCCGAGCGAGAAGCCTACCGGCAGCGCAGCCAGGGGTTTGTGGTGCAAGGCTATGGCACTTGGTTTGTTGAACATGCCGTTACGCCGATAGCCGTTGAAGTACATCCGTTTGAACAGGAAAGTGCCGGGGTGCCGTATGAGCATCCGGTAGACCGGGTGCGATGGAGCAGCGCTGCTCAAACGTTTCCAACCGATCTGGCGAAATAGCCGGAAAGCATAATCTAAGAGGAACAAGCATGGCTATTACCCCATTACGTGGACGTTTTCTGGCCTTGGCCTTGACGGTGCTGGCAGCAACCAGTGGCGCGGCCCAGGCGGCGGATACGGTACGCGTGGGTTCAAAAATTGATACGGAAGGTTCGCTGCTTGGCAACATCATCGTGCAGGTATTGGAAACCAACGGCATCAAAACCACCAATAAACTGCAATTAGGCACTACCAAGGTACTGCGTGGCGCGATTGCTTCCGGCGAGATTGATATCTACCCCGAATATACCGGCAACGGTGCTTTTTTCTTCTCTGATGAAAAAGATCCCGCGTGGAAAAATGCCCAGGCCGGGTTTGAGAAGGTGAAAAAGCTCGACTATGACCAGAATAAGATTGTCTGGTTGGATGCCGCACCGGCAAACAATACCTGGACCATTGCCATTCGGCAGGACGTGGCGCAAGCCAATCATCTGAAAACCCTGGCGGATCTGGCCAGTTGGATCAACGGTGGCGGTAAATTCAAGCTGGCTGCGTCGGCTGAGTTTATCGAACGCCCGGACGCGTTACCGGCCTTCCAGCAGGCATATGGTTTCAAGCTCAATCAGGATCAGTTGTTATCGCTGGCAGGCGGTGATACGGCAGTAACTATCAAGGCGGCAGCCGAGCAGACGTCGGGGGTGAATGCGGCGATGGCCTATGGCACTGACGGCCCGGTGGCGGCGCTGGGGTTACAGACGCTGGAAGATCCAAAAGGCGTTCAGCCGATTTATGCTCCGGCGCCGATTATCCGTGAGGCGACGTTGAAACAACATGCCAATATTGCCGCGTTGCTCAAACCGGTGTTCGCTACGCTGGATGGCCCAACGTTACAGAAACTGAACGCGCAGATCGCCGTGGAAGGGCAAGATGCCAAACAGGTGGCAGCCAACTACCTGAAAGAGAAAGGGTTGGTGAAATAACCGTTATCGCTCTGTCTGGTCAGGGACGATCGGTGCCTGACCAGACAGCCATGTTACCGCCTGAAAGACGAAGGGGATACCCGGGTTCCGGGGAGTTGCTTTGACTATTGCCTTAAAAAACCGCGTCCTGCTGACACTGTTCATTTTGCTGCTGCTGGCGGCCTTTGGCCTGCCGTTTCTCAGTTATGCCCCCAATCGCCTGCTGTCTGGCAAAAGCCTCTCGCTGATTTCTCTGCTGCATGGTCCGGCGCTGTTGCTGTGGCTGCCGTTAGCGGCGCTGGCGGCCCTGAGCCTGTTAGCACCCACACGCCACCGGGCGTTGCTGACCGCAGGCGTTGCCACGGTTTTGCTGGCCCTGATTTTTTGGCTCAGTGGATATGCCGCGCAGCAGTTGGCGCTGCAGGGATCTCCGTTGGCACGGACCTCGTGGGGCAGTGGCTGCTGGTTGATGGCGGCCTTGAGCGGATTGATCGCCGCAGACGCCATGACGCGGATCACCCCGTCCTCTCTGTGGCGTATTGGGGGAAACACTCTGGTGATGGTGCCAGCGGCGCTGTTGCTGTTTAACCATCAGTTGGATCAGCTTTCCCTGCTGAAGGAATACCACAACCGACAGGATGTGTTCGACGCGGCCCTGTTACAACACCTGACTATCCTGCTGGCGACGATGATCCCGGCGCTGCTGATTGGCGTCCCCCTTGGGGTGCTTTGTTTCCGCTCGGCTCGCTGGCAGGCAGCGATTTTTTCAACGTTGAATATTATCCAGACCGTGCCTTCCATCGCACTGTTTGCGCTGTTAATCGCCCCGTTGGCGGGGTTGGTGGCGGCATGGCCATGGTTAAGCGACCTGGGCATCAGCGGCATCGGTATGGCACCCGCAATTGTGGCGCTGGTGCTCTATGCCCTGTTACCGCTGGTGCGTAGCGTGGTGGCCGGTTTGCAGAGTGTGCCAGCCAGTGTGATTGAGTCTGCCAGCGGTATGGGGATGACGCGGGGGCAAATCCTCTGGTGTGTGCAACTGCCGCTGGCGTTACCGCTGTTCCTGACCGGGATACGCATTCTGGCCGTTCAAACCGTGGGGATGGCCGTGGTGGCCGCACTGATCGGTGCCGGCGGTTTTGGCGCCATTGTATTTCAGGGCTTGCTCAGTAGCGCACTGGATCTGGTGCTGCTTGGGGTGATCCCGGTGATCGCCATGGCGGTGATTGTCGATTCGCTGTTTAAATTCATGATTTCAATGCTGGAAGTGACACGCCGATGATTAACTTTGACCGGGTAAGCAAAATTTTTCAGGGTAAGTCGGCGGTGGACGATCTCACGCTGAACATTGCCGAAGGGGAGTTTACCGTGCTGATCGGGACTTCCGGCTCCGGGAAATCCACTACCTTGAAGATGATCAACCGGCTGATCGAGCATGATGAAGGCAAAATCAGGTTCGCCGGTGAAGAAATCCATAAATTCAAACCACAGGATTTGCGCCGCCGGATGGGCTATGCGATCCAGTCTATCGGCCTGTTTCCCCACTGGACGGTGGAAGAGAATATCGCCACGGTGCCGCAGTTGCTGAAGTGGCCACGAGCGCGCATCCGCGATCGCGTTACCGAATTGATGACGCTGTTACATCTGGAGCCGGAGCTGTTTCGCCGCCGCTATCCACACCAGCTTTCTGGCGGACAACAGCAGCGGGTGGGGGTGGCACGGGCGCTGGCGGCCGATCCGGAAGTGTTGCTGATGGACGAACCCTTCGGCGCCCTCGACCCGGTGACGCGGGCCACGTTGCAGGCCGAGATTGCGCGTATTCACCAACTTTCTGGCCGTACCATTGTTCTGGTGACGCATGATATTGATGAAGCGCTGAGCCTGGCCAACCGGATTGTCTTGCTCGATCAGGGGAAGGTAGTGCAACAGGGGACGCCGTTGGCGCTGTTAACTCATCCGGCGAATGACTTTGTGCGTGATTTCTTTGGCCGTAGCGATCGCGGCATCAAACTGCTGGCCTTGGGTAAGGTTGCCGAGCGTATGCGGCCGGGCGAGGCGGAGGGTGAACCTATTCCGGCCCTGATGAGCCTGCGCGATGCGCTTTCGGTGTTTGTGGCGCGGGGCAGCGAACGTTTACCGGTGGTGGGTGAGCAGGGCGAAGCGCTTGGCGTTCTGCATTTCAGCGATTTGATTGCACAGAAGGCATTGTCATGACGATACGCTCGCAATCTCAGGCTCCCCGCCGCTGGCGTTGGCTGCGCGATCCGCTGCCGTGGGTATTTGCCCTGCTGCTGGCCCTGGTTTTTGGTATGAACCACCTCCATGGCCTGTTTGCGGCCTGGTTTCCGCAATTGGCGAGGCCCGTTTATCAGCAAGACAGTTTCTTCTCACTGGTGGTGGCACACTTGCTGCTGGTAGCAATCTCAAGCCTGATTGCCGTGCTGATCGGCGTTTGTGCCGGGATTGCGGTCACGCGCGGGGCCGGGCGGGAATTTCGCTCGCTGGTGGAAACCGTGGTGGCCGTTGGGCAGACGTTTCCCCCGGTTGCGGTATTGGCGGTGGCAGTACCGGTAATGGGATTTAGCGAACAGCCGGCAATCATTGCGCTGGTGCTGTATGGCCTGTTGCCGATCCTGCAAGGTACGCTGACCGGGCTTGAATCCGTCCCCGCGGCGACGCGTGAAGTGGCAACCGGGGTCGGCATGAGCCGTTGGCAAATCCTGTGGCGTATCGAGTTGCCACTGGCGGCGCCGGTGATTGTGGCAGGGATCCGGACATCGGTGATCATCAATATCGGTACGGCGGCCATCGCCTCAACGGTGGGCACCAAAACGTTGGGATCGCCGATCATTATCGGGTTGAGTGGCTTTAACACGGCCTATGTGATCCAGGGGGCGGTGGTGGTGGCGCTGCTGGCCATCATCACCGACATGCTGTTTGAGCGTTGGGTGCGTCACCTTACTGCCTGGCGCGCCCAGCGGCTTACCGTCACATCTTCTGCGAGGTGAACAAGCGTGATTGTCTCTTTACCGATGTATGGCGTCAGCCATCAGCAAGTGGAACCGTTCTGGTCGGCGTTGCGCGAAAAGTTACGCCAACTCGGCATGACGGACGTGCCTGAGACCTTGAGCTGGCCGCAGGATCTGCAACAGCACTGGCAGGAGACTGACTTACTGCTCAGCCAGACGTGCGGTTATCCACTGGTGACTACCTTGCCGCAGGTACAGCTGGTAGGCACCTATCATTACCGCGTGGAAGGTTGCAGCGGCGCGCATTACAGCAGTTGGCTGGTGGTGCGTGAAGACGAGCCAGGGGAGCGTCTGTACGATTTTCGCGATCGCGTGGTGGCCTATAATAGCCAGGATTCTCAGTCGGGTTATAACAGCCTGCGGGCGCTGATTGCGCCCCTTGCCAGGCAGGGGCGCTTTTTCCGCCAGGCGATTGCTTCTGGCGCGCACTATCAATCGTTGGCGATGATCCGTGGTGGCGAGGCGGATATTGCGGCGATTGACTGTATCAGCTTTGCGTTGCTTAAACGGGCACAACCCGAGGCTGTCAGCGGCCTGAAGATCATTGGCCGTACCGCTGCGGTGCCGGGGTTACCACTGATTACTTCTGCACAAACGTCCCCCGCACAGTTGGCGATCCTGCGTGCAGCCGCCAACGCCATGGTGAACGATGCTGCCAGCGAAAGTCTGTTGATTGGCGATTTCAGTCTGGTGCCGCGTTCCGCCTATCAGGTGATTGTTCAGCTTGAGCGACAGGCGGCAGAGGCGGGGGTGACGGCGTTATAAATCCGCAGATTATTTCGCTGGCAGTGTCTCGGCTGGGGCACTGCTGGTGGAGGCCTCGTGGGTGGTGGTGGTTTCTTCCTGCGGCGTGGTGGAGCGGGTATAAATATTCAGCCCGGCCAGGAATACGCCGCCCAGAGAGCCGAAGGCACATAAGGCGATGACGATGATGAACGCTTTTTTCAGCATGATTATTATTTCGCAGGTTATCCAGAACAGCGGGAATTATAGTCCCTTCACCGGGTGAAACAACCCTGGTTTTAGCGGAGATCCTTCTCCCAACGGAAGAAGGGATCGTCTTATGATTTGACGCGCTGTACTTTGGCCGGGCGGACAAACAGATATTTGCCTAGCGTCACCAGGATCACTGCGGAAACAATCACCACCAGAGCCAGCCACTCGCGGGTTGCCAATGATTCGCCAGCAAAGCCGACGCCAAGCAACACCGCCACCACGGGGTTGACGTAGGCGTAGCTGGTGGCTACCGCTGGACGTACGTTTTTCAGCAGGAACATATAAGCGCTGATCGCCAGCATTGAACCAAAGACGATGAGATAACCCAGCGCCATAAAGCTGCTGAAGCTTGGCATTTTATCCAGATGTTCTCCGCTCAGTTGGCTGGCAATGGTCAGTACCACCCCGGCTACCAGCATCTCCGCTGCCCCGGCCATCGGCCCGGCAGGAAGGGAAATTCGTGAGCCGAGCACTGAACCAAAGGCCCAACTGGCGGAGGCCAGCAGGATCAACAGCGCGCCGGTTGGGTTACCCACCAGGTTATTCCCAGTGTTAAGCAGCACAATCCCCACCAGGCCAAGTGCAATACCGGTCCACTCCAGCCAGGTGTTGCGTAGCCCCCAGAACATGCTGAAGCACAGGGTAAACAGTGGAACCGTCGCGACCATGACTGCGGCAATGCCGGAAGGAACATCCTGATGTTCTGCCACCGTAACCAGGCCGTTGCCCACCGCCAGCAACAGGATGCCGATGGTGCCCGCCGCGAACCACTGCTTCAGGGTTGGCAGGGCATGACCACGCAGCAACAGAAAGACAAACAGGATGATACCGGCAACCAGAAAACGGATACCCGCCATCATCAGCGGCGGCCAGGTTTCGACCCCAACGCGAATGGCGAAATAGGTCGATCCCCAGACAATATATAACGTGAACAGCGCCCCGACTAACGGCAGGACATGGCGACTTTGTTGGCTCAGCATGGGTTTTTATTCGGTAGGGTGGAATTCGTTAGGACACTCAGTAAACCTTAAGGTATAGCGGATAGGCAATGCTTTTTTACGTCCTGGCAAAAATACGCCGTCATGGCACGTTCAGGGCCTGGGATACCAAGCCCTGAGATCGCTGAAGTCATTAGGGCGTCTTGGCAAAAAACAGCGTCACTTTGGCGACTTCCAGCCCAAACTTGCGTAATGAGGTTTCGTTAAACAGATGGGTTTCGTCCTGGCGGTACAGCCAGTCGTCGAAGTGGAGTTTCACCGTGCCGCTCTCGGTTTTCACTTCCATATCATAGCGCCAGTTAAAGGCGTTGCCCGCCGTGTTGCCTTTTGCGACGCCGATGATATCACCCGCGGTTCCCTGATAAGTACCATCCGGGTTTCTGCTGATGCGCCAGATCCGGGTCTGACGTTCACCGTCGTTATAGACAAATTGTTCCCGCAGCGTCAGGGTATTGCCCACCACGTCACCGTGGATCACCGCTTCAAAGCGGCGGATTTGTTTATTGTGATAATCCTGCACCATCCCCCAGGCGTGCGTTTCGCCGTTGAAATAACCGAACAGATCGAACGCGGGTTTATCCAGACTATAGTCTTTGATATCGGCACTACACCCCGCCAGTAAGAATAAAAAAACCAGTAGCAGATGTCTGATGCTCATAAAGCGGCTCCTCCAGTCAATTGTTGCCTTAATGCGGGATATTGCGTTGCAGGCGACAGCCAGATGGCGAGAAACGCGTCACGAAAAGCGCCGTCGAATCGCCCACCGATCGGCACAACGGCCCGATCTGGCTGTGGGCGATAATAGAAACGCCCACCGCTGGCGTCTGCGACAAAGGTCAGTTGGCTGCCGTTTTGCACGGTTGGCCAGATAGTGCCCAGCTCGGCTAACCAGCGCTGCTGTTGCGTAGCAGGCACCGCTATTTGCATGGCTTGCCACTGATCCTGCGTCGCTTTTACCAGTTCGTCGGTGGTGATTTCACGCAGATAGTTAATGCTCAATGCCTGCGGCCAGCGGTTGGCTTCATACCGGCCCGCAGGCGTGCGTAACACGGAAAAATAGACGTCGAACGGCCCCCAGCGCAGCGTGGCGCTGCCTACCGTTGGCCAGGTGAGCCAACTGGCGGCCTGCACGGAGCTGCTCAGGCAAAGCAACAATGTCAGCAACAGTTTCATCGGCGCTCCTTCAGTGTCGGCCTAGCGGCGTTCCGCGCTTAACTGTACCGTGCTGATGGTGCGAGCCAGGAACCCGGCTTCGCAATAGCACAGGTAAAAACGCCACAGACGCTGGAAGCGCTCGTCGAAACCCTGGTTGTGCAGAGCAGGCCAATGGTGCTCAAACCGTTGCCGCCATTCCTGCAACGTCCTGGCATAGTCACGGCCAATATCAAACAAATCGCACATCACCAGATCGCTATGACGCGTCAGGGTGTCACACAGGGCGGTAATAGAAGGCAGGAAACCACCGGGGAACACGTAGCGCTGAATAAAATCTACGCTGCGGCTGTATTGCTGATAACGCTGGTCGGTGATGGTGATCGCCTGTAACACCATTTTGCCTTTTGGCTTGAGCAATTGCTGGCAGCGTTTAACGAACAGGGGCAAAAAGCGTTTCCCCACCGCTTCGATCATTTCAACCGAGACCAGTTTGTCGTATTGCCCTTTAAGCTGGCGGTAATCCTCAAACAGCACGGTCACGCGATCCTCTAGCCCGGCCTGATGGATCCGTTGCCGGGCATAATCATACTGTGCTTGCGAAATGGTGGTGGTGGTCACCCGACAGCCGTACTCGCGTGCGGCAAACTCCGCCAACGCGCCCCAGCCGGTGCCGATTTCCAGCAGATGATCGGTGGGTTGTAATGCCAATTGGTGACATAGACGCCGCATTTTGGCCTGTTGCGCCTGTTCCAGCGTCAGGTGTGCTTCGGTATAAAGCGCGCTGGAGTAGAGCATATCGCGGTCAAGAAACTGCTGATAAAAATGGTTACCCAGATCGTAATGTGCCGCAATGTTACGCCGTGCCTGGCGTTTGCTGTTGCGACGCAACAGATGTATCAGCCCATGCCAGGGTGCGGTGAGCCAGCTCAGGCGCGCTTCCAGTTTATCCACCAGTTGCATATTGCTGGCCAGCAGTTGCAACAGGCAGGTCAGATCTGGGCTGCTCCAGTCACCGTCGATGTAGCTCTCACCGGCGGCGATGCTGCCCCCTAGCAGTACCCGGCGGTAAGCACGCAGGTCACAGACATCGACTTCCGCCTGCAAAGGGGCATTGACGTCACCAAAGCGGGTTTCGCCGAAGCCAGGCTCGCGCAGCAACAACCCGCCTCCCTGTAACTGCTGCAACAAGGTAAAGATAATATGACGCGCGCCCTTGTTGCGGCCGGAAATGGGTGCGCTGCGACGCAGGGAGTATTCCGGAGAGCTCATAACTTGTCCTTGCCGCCATTGGCGGGATGAGGGTAGATGGGGGTACGTTTTAACCATAACTTCAGTGCCTGCCAGTAAATGGCACCCGCGGTTTTTAACGTCATCAGGGGCAGGCGCCACAGCTGGTGGCGCAGCGTTGCTCTGGTCAGCGGCTGCCGGTACAACAGCAGGGTCGCGTCAAACTCGCGTGTGGCACGGTGATTCTCAATATGCACGCGCAGACGTTCTGATGGCGCCGAAAGCCGCCAGTGGTAAGTCATGTCCATCGGGTTGAACGGTGAGACGTGGAATTGCTTATCTACTGGTAAGGTACCGTCCGGGTTTACCGCATAGGTATGACGTTCATTCCATGGCGTATTGCGCACTTCTGCCAGCAACCAGCGTAGTTGACCATCGTCGTTATACAGATAGTAAAAATTGACCGGATTGAAGTAGCAGCCCAGGTAACGTAGCTGGCACAGCAACATGACGCGGCCATTCAGCCTCTCGCCGGTCAGTTCGGCAATGCGATCCTGGGCCTTGGTTTTAATATCGCCGCCCCCGAGATAGTCAGCGCGATAAAACGCCGCCGGGGCAAAACGTTCCCGCGCAATCCCCAATGCAGGCAGTTGGTCCAGTTCGTCCAGATCGAGTAGCGGCATGAAAATGCGGTAATCGAAACTGTGCAGCACCGGGCTGAAGCGTCGATGGCGGACGTTGCCGACATACAGAGCGCTGTTCATACGCCTTGCGCCTGTAACAGTGCCTGAGTGACATCGAGCGCACTGCGCACGCCATCCTCGTGAAAGCCGTTATACCAATACGCGCCGCAGAACCAGGTCCGCTGCTGGCCATTAATCAGTGAGCGTTGCTTTTGCGCCAGGGCACTGGCCTGATTAAAGACCGGATGATGGTAGCTGAATTGGCGCAGGATGCGTGCCGGTTCGATCGGCTGTTGCGGATTCAGCGTGACGCAGAAAGTCTGCGGTGCATGCAGCCCCTGCAGTATGTTCATATTGTAGGTCACGCTGGCGCGCTGGGTTTCCGCAAGGTCAGGGTTGCCCGGCAGCAGATAGTTCCAACTGGCCCAGGCCCGGCGTTGGCGCGGCAGCAAACGAATATCGGTATGTAACACCACCTCATTGGCCTGGTAGGGGAGCTGGGCCAGAATACGCTGTTCCAGCGGGCTGGCATCACTCAATAGTTGCAAGGCCTGATCGGCATGGCAGGCAAAGATAACCTGATCGAAATGTTGTTCGCCGAGCTGGCTGTGGATCACCACCTGCTGCGGTTGACGTTCAATCCGTTGTACCGGTGTACTCAGATACAGCGTCAGTTTATCGGCCAGTGCCGCCAGCATGCGAAGCACATATTGGCGAGAGCCTCCTGGCACCACGAACCATTGTGGGCGGCGGGTGATATCCAGCAGGCCATGGTGATCAAAAAAGCGCAGAAATAATGCCAGCGGAAATTGCCGCATATCGGCCATTGACGAAGACCAGATGGCCGCGCCCATTGGCAACAGATAGTGTTGAGCAAAATAATCTGAGAACGCCGCTTGTTGCAGGAAATCGTTCAGCGTCTCGGTGCCCACCTTCCCCGCGTTCAGGCGCTGTTTACATTGGCGGTTAAAGCGCATTATCTCCGCCAGCAGGCGATAAAAACGCGGGTTGAGCAGGTTGCGGCGTTGTGCAAACAGGGTATTGAGCGTATGGCCGTTATACTCCAACCCGCTGCGTGGATGGGTGACGGAAAAACTCATCTCCGTAGGCTGGCCACGGATACCCAGCTCGCTCAATAAGGCGATAAATTGCGGGTAGGTACGTTCGTTGTAAACGATAAACCCGGTATCGATGGCGTAGTGTTGGCCCTCCAAGGTGATATCCACGGTTGCGGTGTGGCCGCCGGGATAGTCGTTGGCTTCATACAGGGTGACCTGATGAGCTGAGGCCAGCTTCCAGGCGCAGGTCAAGCCAGAAATCCCACTGCCGATAATGGCGATTTTCATCGGGTTACCTCACCATGCGTTTTGCCAGCCAGCGTTGCAGAGCCTGCGGCAGTAAGGCTGTCAGCCGCAGCAGCGCGGCAAACAGCGGAGGAAAAGCGATCTCGGCACGGCCTTTGGCCAACCCTTGACGAATGTAGACGGAAGCTTGTTGAGGCGTAATGATCATCGGCATGGCGAAGTCGTTGCGATCGGTTAACGGTGTCGCCACAAAACCGGGTAACACCAGGGAAACGGCAATACCGCGCGGGGTGAGGTCGACGGCCAGGCTGTGGGCAAAATAGGCCAGAGCGGCCTTAGACGCGCCATAGGCTTCGGCCCTGGGTAAGGGCACCAGGCTGGCGGTCGAACCAACCAGCGCGATCCTCGCACCGGTCTGTAGCTGAGGCAGCAGAGCATCGAGACAATTGACCGGCCCTAACAGGTTGGTGGTGAGCACCCGTGCGACCAATTGAGCATCCACCACGCCGTGGTCGAGATATTCACAGGTCCCTGCACACAATATGACCAGTTCAGCCGGGCTTGCTGCCAAGGCTTCGCGGGTGGCAGCCAAATCAGTCATGTCGAAACGGCGGGTGATAATGGCCGGATGCCGTGCACATAACGCCTCTAAACGGGCGGCGTCGCGGCCACAGGCGATAACCTGCCAGCCTTGAGCGGCATAATCCTGGGCTAATTGCTGCCCGATACCAGAGCTGGCGCCGGTGATCAGTACGCGCTTCATGA
The DNA here is from genome assembly GCF_006715025.1 of Serratia fonticola. NCBI lineage: Bacteria > Pseudomonadati > Pseudomonadota > Gammaproteobacteria > Enterobacterales > Yersiniaceae > Serratia > Serratia fonticola. Next base: position 4,131,319 of record NZ_VFMK01000001.1, on the reverse strand, counting down.
CCGCAGCCTCCGTTTGATGCCGCGTACCACTTGCCCAACCAGCGGGAGGTGTTCATAGAGCATGGCACCCAGATCGTAGTAGTCGCGCTGGTAAATGATCCGCCGATCGGCGAAGCGCAATTGACTGATGCCTTCCAGAGTCAACTCCTGGCCCCGCTGCAGACGAGGATGGGCATAGGTCATCTGCCAGCACACCACCGCCTGCTGTTCATCCTGTTGAGGCGTGGTGAGCGTAAAGCGGCAATAGTCCAGGTTGGTCAGCAACTGGCGGAAGTAATCCTGCAGTGAGATCAACCCCTGATGTTCACCTACCGGATCAATAAACCGAATATCGCGGTGGTAAACCTCAGGCAGGGCGCTCAATGCCGCATTATCCAGCGAGGCATACAGCTGCGAAAAGCGCGACAACAGCGCTTCAGGCGAACTCATGACGGTATTCCACGGCTTCTGCCAGCAAGGCAGAACTGCCAATCAGCGTGATATCCAGACCCGCCTGACGCCAGGTTGCCAGCTGTTTGCGCCTGATGCTGTTGAGCGGGCCATCAACGTTGATAAAATAGCGGTCGGCCTTGAGTAAGCTCAGTGCGGGATGCTCCAATGGCTCTGCCAGCATATCAATATGCATACCCGCTTTGGCCAGCGCGATGGCCGCCATCCACAGTTCGGCCGGATCGGCTTTTCCCCAGCTCAACAGCAGCGCATTTTCGCCGGGTTTCTTGCGCGCGCCAATCATGCAAAAGGTGGCGTATTCGATAATCACGCCGTCCAGCAGGCCACGTAGCATTTGCAGCAGTTCATGCGGCCCCGCAAGCTGTGAACGCAATGGGCGCAGGACATGGTCGATCAGCGCTTCTGCAGGATATTCGCGGCCAAGCTCAAAGATACGATGACGTAATCTTGTTGGGGCAGGTGCGTTGAGCAGTGTCAGAATCTGTTGTTGCAGTGCCGCCCAGTTGGTGTTGCTATCGGGGTTGGCCCCTTCGAGCAAGGGTTTGATTTTGCTCACGGGGACGCCGCGTTCTATCCAACTGAGGATGGCGCGGATGCGCTCGATGTCCGCTTCGCTGAACTGGCGGTGCCCGCCTTCGCTACGTTGGGGTTTCAGCAACCCATAACGCCGCTGCCAGGCGCGCAATGTGACGGGGTTAATCGCGCAAAGTTTTGCGACTTCGCTAATGGTATACAACGTCATTCCGTTTACCTTACCTGATTCACCTAATAGACTAACCATAGTCGGTGAACGTTAGGTTGTACAAGAAAATATACTTTGTACAACTTTGCGGTAGAGGTAACGGTTATTGTAACGAGATCCGATAGGCGCAGCGGCGTGAACCGGTAAGAATATGTTCGCAGCGCTCTACCCGTGCTTGCAACACTTCAGTAAAGACGTTCAGCTCGGCTCGGCAAAATCCTTGGCAAACCGCAGCGGCGGTGCAGATAGGGCAGTGGTTTTCCACCAATAGAAAGTCACCGTTATCCAGTTCACTCCATTCGGCCATATACCCTTCACAACAGCGGAGGGTCGCCAGGCGAGCAACGCGTTCCGCCAAGTCTTCAGCACCGACCATCGCGTGTTTGTAATTGATAAGAGTTTCTTGTTCGCGGCTGTCGATCAGTAGATCCATCGCTTGCTCACCCAGTTTATCGCGCACCGTGCGCAGCAACTGTGCCGTCAGTTCGGCATGAGCATCAGGGAAATGCGCGTTGCCTGCGGGGGTCAACTGCCAGAGCTGTACTGGGCGGCCAACGCCACGGGTTTCGGCCTTGGCTTCAACCAACCCTTCCTTTGCCAGTTTGACGAATTGCTGACGGGCGGCTTCCCCGGTTGTGCCAAGCTCTTTTCCTGCCTCGGTGGCCTGTAATGGCCCACGGGTTTTTAACAGTTTCAGCAGCCGATCGCTGACGGAATGTGCTGTACACTCGCCATTTTCCAAGTTAATTCTTGACATATTTTACCGCCTCGGTCTTACTTATTCCAAGATATTGCTTGTTAAATCTAGCGTAATACCTCGAGCAACTCAATGACATTCCTTTGAAAACAGGACGACAACTGTGATAACCGATGATAAAAGCCGCTGGGGCGATCTTTTTTCCGGAAAGAATGCGGCCAGTGCGATTGCGCTGTCGCTCGGCGTTGCGCTGCATGCAATCAATATTCTGGTTGCCACCACCATCCTGCCCTCGGTGGTGCAGGATATCGGTGGGTTGGATCTCTATGCCTGGAATACCACGCTGTTTGTTGTGGCCTCAATATTGGGTTCGGCGTTGTCGGCCCGTTTGCTGAGTGGTTACGGCGCGCGCAGCGCCTATCTGGTGGCCTCGCTGTTTTTCATCATTGGCGCCATGCTGTGTGCGCTGGCCCCGTCAATGCCGGTTATGCTGATTGGCCGCACGGTGCAGGGGTTTGGGGGAGGGCTTATTTTTGCCCTCTCTTACGCGATGATTAATCTGGTGTTTGAACAAAAGCTCTGGCCACGCGCCATGGCGCTGATTTCCGCTATGTGGGGCATTGCCACGCTGGTTGGGCCGGCGGTCGGTGGGATTTTTGCCGAGTTACATGCCTGGCGTTGGGCATTTGGTATCCTGTTGCCGATCATGGTGCTGTATGCGGCGTTTACCTTCCGTATTCTGCCTAAAGGGAAACCGCAGCAGCAGGCGGCACCGTTGCCGTTGATGCAGTTGTTACTGTTGGCCGCGGCGGTGTTGGTGGTGTCGGCGGGCAGTCTGGCAGACAGCGGTTGGGTGAACCTGGGCGGTATTGTTCTGGCGCTGTTGCTGATGACGTGGTTAATCCGCCGTGAGGCGCACGCTAACGCCCGTCTGTTGCCGCAGGCTGCGCTACGCAGGGGCTCGGCCCTGGCTTCGCTGTATGCCACGGTAGCCTTGTTGGTGGTCGGGATGACCAGTGAAATATTTGTTCCTTACTTTCTGCAAAATCTGCACGGCCAGTCGCCGCTGATTTCCGGCTATATTGCCGCCACCATGGCAGCGGGCTGGACGTTTTCGGAAATCCTCAGTTCCGGCTGGCGTGGTGCGGGGATCCGCCGGGCAATTATCAGCGGGCCGATACTTGTGTTGATTGGGCTTGTTGCATTGGCCATGCTGATGCCACTTCCCTCTGACGGCCATTGGCAGGCCCTTGGCCCCATCGTGTTGGCCTTAACGCTGGTGGGATTTGGTATCGGTTTTGGCTGGCCACACCTGCTGACGCGTATTTTGCAGGTAGCTCCCCAAGCCGATAAAGATATCGCCGGGGCTTCCATTACCACAGTGCAACTGTTTGCCACGGCGTTTGGCGCGGCATTGGCCGGCATGGTAACCAACCTGGCCGGTTTTAACACCCCAGGGGGCACGGTAGGAGCGGCCTCAGCGGCGTATTGGTTGTTCTTGCTGTTTGCGTTGGCGCCATTGCTGGCGATCTACAGTGCCTGGCGCAGCGCGGCGATTCCATTGCCAACAGGGGAGCGCCTTACCGACCCCGTCGATGTCCTGAAGCAGGCCGAATGAGGGCGTTTACTGGCACATGAAGGTGAACACCTCCATTTACAGGATTGCCTATGAATGGAGGTGTTGGCTACCGGATTGTCTGCCTGATATGGAACAGGGGGTATCTGAGGTGATACTCAAGGGAGGCCAGGAAGTCGACCGGGCGATCGGCTTCTTTATGCATAGGCTCGGGTAGATAAAGGCAATCAATAAACTCAGGCTTATGCGTCATCGTCAGATTAACCAATATTGACACTACCCCCACCAATCAGCACACCCCCACAATTTACCGCATCACCAGTACGCGCCGCGGGTTGCCCATCTATAAATACGGTTGATGACCCGCCGCTGATACTCCGGTTATGGCCATGAGAAGCTAAGGTATCGCCTTGCCTGGCCAAGGGTAAACCATCAACGTTGACGGTTGGAGACCCCATAGTAACTGACGTTGGCGGGTGACTACCGTGGCCGGTGTCTTGGTCGCCAAGTTTAACGGCATTGCCCATGATGTTCGTTTCCTGTTAAATGATCCCATTGAACATTGCGATACCTTAATGATTTCCTGTTCTTTTCATTAAATTTATTCTTGAAATCAAAGCCCTGAGCTCAGTGTAATGATGCAGAATAAACAAACTGCATCCTATCACCAGTGTAAACCAGGATAGTAAGATATAAATACCAGAAACATCCAGAAAGAAGAACAATATACTGATAACAAAACCAATCGGGAGCATAATAGAAAATACACCAATCAAAAAATTAATGGGTATTTTTAACGCTGGGATAATCCGTAGCAACGTCGCCAGCACAAACAATAATGCCAGGACGCCAAAGGATGAAAAGAAAACCATAATCATTGGATTATCCTCTACTAACCGACTGAATCCAAAGAGTTTAAAAGGTAATTCCTGCATAATTTTTCTCTCCTTCACTTATTTTTAACAACGCTTTCTGCTGATAGCCTAGGATTTTTGCTAGAATGAGGTTTGGAAACTCTTGAATGCCAATATTATAATTGGTAACACTTTCATTAAAAAACTCTCTTCGATCTGCAATATTGTCTTCTAGGGCGGAGACTCTTTTCTGTAATAGCGTGAAATTACTCATGGAACTCAGTTTTGGGTAATTTTCAGCCAGGGAGAATATGTTTGCCAAAGTGGCGCTCATATCGTTAGCTATTCTTACTTTCTGATCGTTATCACTGTTATTCATATAGTTTTTGCGTAAATTGGCCAAGTTAAGTAATAAATCTTTTTCATAAACTTGGCTTTGTTTCAGTACCGCAATCAACTGGGGGATTTCATCAGCACGCTGTTTAAGTATCACATCAATATTGGCAAAAGATTTATCAACGTAATTATGTAACGCAATTAATTTATTATAAATACCAATTATAACGGATAAGAAAATTAATCCTATGACGATTAGGATAATAATGGCGATAATATGATTCATGATTGACTTACCTTAGCCAGTTGAAGAAAAATGAATCTTTAGGATATAAAGTTAACACATTACCATCAAATTGATAAGGTATGGTTAATATCAGTGCTATCAAAAAGGCGGCTCCAATTGCATACCTTATTGCAGAACGCATAAGTGGATTGCCTTCATTCCACAGAGAAAGGTTATCGCTTGGTGACATGGCAAACACTTTACTGAATTTATCTTTTACGATGATAATTTTTTGATTACGTAACGTTGCACTTCCAATGAGTACAATTTTCTTCTTAGGCTCAAGAATATATTCTCTGTGACAATGTTTACCCCGCCATTCTTCCGAAGATAGTGAGAAATTAACCCATTCAAGCCCTACTGTATCAATGGCTACGCTGCCGGTCTCATCCTTGATAGTCAATGGTAGGCATTCTTCTTTGTGACTGACTATCTCATGCCTATCATCCTCTTTCCTGAGCACGGTATAACGGTAACCAAGGCATTTTTTTCTCGTTAATGGCGAGGTTATCCTTTTTTCTGCATTTACCTCCCCCTCAATTTCAACCAGCCCCATCGCCAACGCACTGATCTTTGAGGTAGGTAATAACTTCTGCAACTTGAGATAACGGCTCTTATTGGACGGAACAAGATTGGCAAAAATTACAATTACGATAACGAATAAAAAAAGCAGCCCGGGGGAAAGGAAAAAGAGCACAGGAAAACATAAAAAAAGCACTATGCTTGCTAATGCTTTTAAATTTTTATTATTATCCTGCTCTGTTTTTATTTCAGGCTTCATTATAAGATAACTATTATAAAAGGAGCCGACTATAGCCATTATAAATAAAACGGCAGCGCTTACAAAAGCAAGTATTGCTCCAGCATTAGGCTTTACCCACTCGGCCACTATCAAACTGGTGGTGAGCAATGCAGATGGCAACCAAACAGGGGTTACTTTAACTCTATAGAGGAGGGTAAGGGTGATGGTAATAAATGCACCTATACCGGCAGCAATAATTGCTAAAGGGAGTATCGGCATGATATTACTTACCTTTATAAATAATCATAAGAACAGTGTTAATGGGTTCAAAAATTACTGTTGATTCTGCCATTCTGTAAATTCCTTTTCATGGTGGTGATTGATGAATAATAATGATTGTGTTAATTTTTTGTTATTGAGTGGTGGGCAATTAGCTCACCACTCAATTCTTTACTACCTCACTAATGTTACCTTGCCATCTATGATAGAAAAGTAAGGATTGTAGGAAAATATTATATCCCCATCAGAATCCCTTAGCCTTAATGGCGAGTTTTGATAAATTCCTTTTGCCAATCTAAATACTCTTCCATTACAATACGTTATTATTTTATATCCGCCCCAATCCAAATTGATTGGGGATAAATCCTTTCTGAGAATATTTTTGGGTAAGTTGTATGATTCGAAAATTGTATCAGAAGATACTCCTTCAGCTACTCCCATTTCTCTGCTGGAAATATCTGCAATTTCCTTCAAAATTTTAATGTCCCGATTTCTCATTGCATTCCAAATTTCTTTGTAAATACTTCTTGTTTGAGGCAAATAGTCTTCGGAGAAAGGAGTCGCGTTAACCCATGACCATGTAGGTAGTTCACTCAAAATAATCTCTCTTCCAGCTCTATATAGTTCTTGCTCTTTACTTTCAGATGATTGTATTTCGTCTACGAGTTTTTCATTTAAAGAACCGTGATAGTTTGATGAAGAAGACGCTGTGATATGCCTATTTTCATCAACCGATAAAATAAGAGATGTAACTTTGTGGCTAGAGCTTTCAGTATCTCTGGTAATTGTCAGTTCACATGTTGAATCAGAGTAAAGCGTATTTTTATCATCAGGGTCTATAGAGCCCATCATAAGCTCAATACTATTGTTACCATTTTCTACAAACGCAGTAATGTTAAATCCTGTAGATATGGTTCCACTAGAGTATGTGAAGTTTTCGATAACAGGAAAGCCATTCACCTTAGCCATACATGCACTGCGTTTTGTATTAAATGAAGCTAGGTATTTTACATTTGTCATCACTTCGGCCTTTAAAGTCGTAGCGCCAAAAAAAGCCTGTAAAAATAGGAATGAACAATAAAATAATACGATGTTTCGATTTTTAATTTTCCGGTTTATCATGAATTGCTCCACGCTTTTTACCATTAATTATTATGTAGTTTGTGCTTGAGTGTTCATTATTTCTATTATCTTTACTGTCAACTGCAACACCTGCTGTATAATTCTCACCCAATTAGAATTTTAATACCCTTGTGATGAAAAATTGCCACAACTTGCTTTTTGTAGCGTCTAATCAAATATTTCTGGCGATAGGTTCTATTCATTCAACATAAACCACTAGCATCTAAATATACATATCTATTGACGGCACGAATGTTTGAATCTATATATAAACTTAATCTATATTTTATATAATGAATATTAATATATATGGAAGTAGGCAGCAACCTATTTATGCTTATTTTGCAAGTGCTTGCCATGTTGCATCTGGTATAAGCTAAGGTAATTCCCATATACAATGATTATCCTTGTTGAGCAAAGTCCATGCTTAAAGCGTTAAGTTCTTTTCCGACATAGGTAACGCTTATGAGGTATTTGTACATACGTTGGGAGCCGGTGATGTAAGCCCCTTGGGCATGTCCGATCACGGTGGTATCGTGTTGCGGGCACACCACCGTGTCTCCCTCGCAGGCGACCAGAGAGCCTTGGCTCTTAAAGCCTGAGCAGGCAGTAGTTACAACGCCACCGTGGTCAGTTTTATCACCTAGTACGATCACGGTTTTAGCCATATTGATTCCTTTTTGAGCTATGTATTATTGTGAGCGCATATCAACTTAAAGATGATTTTTTATATTTCATCAAAGGCCAGTCTATGACAAAATCATGACTGACCATGGAAGGCTATATATTATAAAACCACCACGAAACGTCCGTTAATTAGAGAAAAAAATGGTGCTGTGAAGGACGTCTTGCCATTGTCACGCTCATATGTAATTGGCGAGGCATCTGGCTCTGATTTATTAATCAATCGAACCATGCGGCCTTTATTCATTACTTTAACCTCATATGCATCCCAATTAATAGGGGCCATTTTGATGTTTCTTTCTTTAATTTGCTCGTAGAATGCTCTGTCTCGGAGGATCTCATCTTCGGTAGAGTCAGTCACATAAGCAAAAGCTCGAAAAGATAATGCCATAAGTTTTTTTATTTTATTCATATCCTTATTATTAAAGGCTTGCCAAAGTTCCCCATAAGCCTGTTGTAATAGCTGCCGCTGCTCTGGCGTATCCGTGTAGGGGGTAGCTTTTACCCAAGGCCATTCAGGCAGGCCATCTGCTGTCACTTTTCGGCTAAATTCATATATTTTCATGCCTTTAGGAAACCAAAGTTCTGCATAAGGGTTACCTTTAATAAAGCCTGGTTTTACTTCAAATCCTGTTAGATGTTGTTCGACAATCGGTTGATTAATGGATTGATATTTTTCAGGGGTTGCCGAATTTTTTGCTGTCGGCTTTCCAGTATCATCAATCGTGATTTTGATATTACTGATGGTCTGCGAACCCTGTTTATTATATTTTATCAAGTCTAGATTGCAGTAGGCATCTTTGCGGAAGCTGTTTTTATCATCATCTTTTACTTCTGGATCAAACCAGTTTACTGAGGCCATTTCAACAGCAATATCATTTTCACCGTTTTCCATCAATAATATGGCAGATGTACTTCCTGTACCAAAGCCTCTACCATTACCAGCACTATTGCGATTATCTTGACCGATGACGCCATTGGTTTTAATGCTACAAAAAGCATACTTCATATCAAACACGCTGCGATAGATGATTTTATCCGCTTGGGCGTTGGCTGCTGATGATATTGTGCCTAGCAGGCAAAAAATAAAAATCAACTTCTTGTTCATTATGGCTCCTTTATCTTGATTGCTGCACTTTATCAGGTTTATCTCTCAGGCCCTTTTGATTGGGTTATCTTCCGCTAGAGAGGCTATAGTGACGGGCTATCAAACGAGCGCCACAACTGGTTTGATCCCCTTCACGCGCCACATTTTTCCCGCCAACGCTAAACCCTTGGGCATGTCCGATGATCACGGTGGTACCGTGTTGCGGGCACACCACCGTGTCTCCCTCGCAGGCGACCAGAGAGCCTTGGCTCTTAAAGCCTGAGCAGGCAGTAGTTACAACGCCACCGTGGTCAGTTTTATCCCCTAGTACAATGATAGGTTTGGTCATACTAGTTCCTTATTATCTGTTTTAGGCGAATTATTGGCCCGTATAATAACGGGCGCTAATGATAAGAGAGTTATAGTACAATTCTAAAATGTCCATTAATCAGTGAGAAGATAGGGGCAGTTGTGGCATAGCCATCATTACTATAACTATAGGAAACAGGGGAAAAATCTGGGTCAGATTTATTGATTAATCTAATCATACGTCCTTTGTTCATCACTTTCACATCATATGCTTCCCAGTTGATAGGAATCATTTTGAATTCCTTATCTTTTATATCGTTATAAAAAGCTCTATCTTGTAGTATTTCATCCTCACTTGAATTTGTTATGTAGGAAAAAGCGTGTAATGATATTGCCATAAGTTTTTTAATTTTACTTATATCTTTACTATCAAGTGCTTGCCAAAGTTCCTGATAAGCCTCTTGTAATAGCTTTCGTTGCTCTGGCGTATCTGTATAAGGTGTAGCATTTATCCAAGACCATTCAGGTAAGCCGTCTACTGTAACCTTTCGACTGAATTCATACAATTTCATACCATCAGGGTACCAACTTGGATCATAGTCTTTATAGTGAATAAATCCGGGTGTTACTTTAAACGCAGTGCTGATCTTATTGTCAATAACACCATTGATACTTGAGTATTGTGGTTCAATAGTTGAAGTTATTGAGGTTGGATTATTGTCATTAACACTAATCCTAATGTTGCTTATATTTTCAGATTTGTTTTTTTTATATTTAATTAAATTAAGGTTGCAATATGCATCTTTATCAAAGCGGTTTTTATCGTGCTCGTTTGTTAATTTTTCATCAAACCAATTTGTTGATGCTATTTCTACGCTTATTTCATTTTCGCCATTTTCCATGAATAGCATGGCTGATGTACTTCCAGTGCCGAAACCTCTGCCAATTCCAGCATCACTTCTGTTATCTTGACCGACTACTCCATTGGTTTTAATGCTGCAAAAGGCATTTTTTATATCAAAAACGCTACGATAAATTATTTTATCGGTTTGGGCATTGGCTGTTGACATTATTCCTCCAAATAGACAAATAGATAATGCTAATTTAATTTTCATTACGACATCCTTTTTATTAATAATGTCAATTTTTACCCGCTTTATAAATTGGATAGTTGCTGACTGAGGTGCTGGCGGTAGGAGCATCACTATTATCAAGATATGCTCCTTGATGATAAGGATAAGCTCCTACGGTATGCTTAGGTATCGTTAAACCACTTTCTATCGCCGGTTTAGCCACCATTCTAGACTGGCCAAATAGATTCACACGGCATGCAGATTGTTTAGTTTCTAATTTTTTGGCAATAATAAAATTTTTTTTCATGTTAAAGAGTGAATTTTCTACTTTGTCCTTCTTCACTTTTCTTTTACCAGGCCGTGCCTTGTCTATGCTAGCTTCAGCCTTTAACTCCAAAGACGCCGAAATGCCATCATGCGCAGCAACCAGATCCAGCCCTTTGCCGTCATTGTCATCAAGCTCAAAACGTCCTTTGGTTTCCATTTCACCTTTGGCATCAAGGGCTATTTCCGCAATCATCACTTTGGTTCTGATCGCCGCACTGATATGCCCTATTAACCCAAACTCCAGCTTATTGCCTTCGTCGTAATAAAAACTCCACTTCTCCTGCTGATGCAATGCACCAATTTTAAGGTGAACATCCCCGCTGATCTCCAGGTAACAATCCACGTCGGCAGAAAACGTATCATACTCACTGCGTCTGGCCAGCACCTTGCGCATCTCTGAAACAATGATGTCAATTTTACAGTAGGCGGCGATTACCTGAATCAGGTCGATCTTGAATTTGGCCCCAAAGAAAGGTGAAGCGGTCACGCCAAAGAAATGGCTGGGGCCGATGGAGCTGTCATCGCAGCGATAGCTGTAGCATAAGCCTGCATTCAGCGGTTTTACATTGAGGCTGGCAACAGGATAGGCGCGGGATTTGCCCATGCTATCCGGCGATGGCATAAGATAGGTCTCCATGCCGGTTAGCAATGTTTCCATTTTGCTGATGGTTTCCAGCTTCTTTGATGTGGTGCGTTTTTTCCAGAGGCCTGTACTGATCTCTTTTGAGTAATCTTTACCGGCGATCATCAGCTTAAAGCTAACATCCAGTTTTACTTGTCGGTTGACGTAAAAAGCATCGGTATACAGCGTCCAACCGTTACGTAGTTGATTTCTGTCTTGCGGTAGTGTTTTTCCCTGGCGCATTTCCTTGTTATCTTTGATGCGTTCATCACGTCGCTCTTTCACCCCACGTGTACCGCTGCTGAACTCATAGCTAAAACCTGTCTCAATATAGAACCCAGTGGTGGGATATACGTTTATCTTGCCGCGAACATCACAACTGTGGCAGCCGGTGGTGACCACAAGGTACTCATGGGGAGCCTGGAACAGATCCATCGGATTGACGGCATTGGCGAAATACTCAAACGGCGTGATTTTTTTCCAGTACTCAAGTTTATCGCTGCTGGTTTGTGGGTTGTAATAGAGTTTTTCATTATTCACCTGAGCATTATGCAGCGGTTTTTCTTCGACGACGTTGTTGACGGGGTATTGGAGTTTCGCCTGCGGGCAGCCAGATTTACTGCATTTCTCCTCGATGGTGATTTTCACATCAACACCTTTTCCGCCATCGTAAACCACCAGACTTGGCAATGGGTCGATAGGGTAGGTCTTGCTGATTTGGCCATCACTCAAGACCACTTTGTGAACACAAGAGTCTGGGGTATCGCAGTCGCACAAGGGGCTTCCGGCCCGGGTTGATATCTCTGCCATGTTTTTATTCCTTATATCCCTGTAGCTTATTCTGTCGTGGGAAGATAGCCAAGTTGTTCCAGTAATAGCGATTCGGCCCGAAAATAGCCGGGTAAACGTAGGTCAGATAACTGTTGATACCAACTGTCAGGCCAGGCATCTAGGCTGGCTATCGGTTGCTGACAGAACAGATAGGTCAAGCCATACACCGAACGGTGATCGGTGATGTTCTGTTGCTGACAAAAGGCATATAAGTCGCGGATTGCACGTTGCCAGTCACGTTCGAGTGCCTGAGTATCGGGAGTCAGGTCAGAAAAGGTTTGCGGCAATAATCCTGGGTCAAACGGAACATCATAGCGCTGGGTATCATTTTGTTGCTGTGCCTGTTCTGCCTGCTGTCGCCACTGTTGGGCCTGGTGACACAGTGCTACCAGATACTTCTCCTGCTCTTGATGACAGAGGAACTGATATTGTTCCGGCGAAAGTTCAAACAGCTTTTTATACAGTTTGATATTTGACGGATATTGATGGTGCAGCGTGCTGAAATCTTGTTGCCGTCGGCTTGGATAATAGGTAGTGACGCTCAGCAACGGGCCAAGAAACAGGTGTTGCTGCCAGGCTTCTAACGCGGAGAGAAATGTCCAGAAATTGCGCGGATCGTAATAACGGAAAAACACCGGCTTGGCCTCTACCGGTATCTTTATCTGCAAGTATTTACGCAGATGTTGGCGAACCGTTTTCATGTCGGCTGCACTGGTAAACAGCAACCCCCAGGGCGTAGGGTTATTTTCCAGCCAGCTTTTCACCGCTGGGGTTAACAGGATCAGGTAGGGGGCCAGCTGGGCGATCTCCGGTTGCAAGGGTTCAGCATAGAGGCAACTGGCCAGTGGGGTAAATTGTTCCAGCATGTCGAATAGGGCAGGCTCTACCCCTGCATCCACAATGGCATATTCTAACGTTTCTCCCAGATCTGGCTTGGCAAAATAGTGAGCTTCGGGTTGGGCTGGTACTGGTTGGTTCATTGTCCCCCCTCTTGCACCTGTTGTTTGTTTTCTGGGCAATGGGCAACAAACATCGAACCGCGCTTCGCTGCCACCGCTAAAATAGCTGGGCTGGCAGGTAACACCAGTTCACCGGGGCTGGCTGGACCATTGACGTTAACCTCGGGGCCTTTGATATCGACACCGCCCGCATGGATCACCACCATACTGCCTGCAACGCGTAATGTGATTTTGCTGTCACTTTGTACGGTGATGTCCCGCGATACCTTGGCAGACAGTACTCCTTCAATCAATTGGGCAACATCGCCACTGACACGCAGGTTTTTATCACCCACTACCCATTCACGATAATTGCCCTGCGTTTTATGATCTTGCTGACCTTCAACTGTCACTTTGCGATCGTGAGCAATGGCTAATTCATCATCGTGGCCAATTTGGGTGGTACGGTTATAGCCGACTTGCGCATCCTGTGAATTGAGCACCCGTATCGCCATGTTCTTCTGCGCATGAATAAAGACTTCCTCTTTATCTTTTTCATCTTCGAAGCGCAGTTCGTTAAAGCCGTCACCTTTATGGGTTTTTGATCGGATCGACATCTGGGTTTTGGTGCCCGGCAAGTTACCGGGGGGCAGGTGGTTAGCATGATAGGTGCGGCCGATAATCACCGGCTGATCGGGATCGCCGTTCAGAAACTCCACAATCACTTCATGACCGATACGCGGTATGGCTGACATCCCCCAACGTGGACCTGCCCATGGATGTGATACCCGTACCCAGCAGGAGCTGCTGTCGTCGGTTTTACCGGACCGGTCCCAGAGAAAACGTACTTTGACGCGGCCGAACTCATCACAAAAGATTTCTTCGCCCTCGGGCCCGGTAACAATGGCAATCTGCGCACCATCGATGCGTGGTTTGGGTAAAGGATGGGGGCGCCAGGTCTGGTTATTGGGAATGAAGGCAAACTGACTGGTCAGGGTGGTGCCTTGCCCGCCGCTTTCGGTTTCCAGCGCTTGTGGTTGTTGTCCGGTGTGAACCGCCTGGGTAATTTGCCAGCGCGTGTTCAGTGCATCCTGCGGATGGTTTTCCAGGGTAAAACGGACTCCGGGTTGCAGAGTTGGGCAATTACTGGCCCCTTCGCCCTGATGAGCATCATTACGCAGAGCCTGAACGCGCCAACGGGCAAAAGATTCACCGGTTTTGCTTTTATAGCGCCCCGGGTAATCATAATGATAATACCGGCCAGATTGATGCTCATCATCGCGGGCATAGTCGTGATATTCCGCGGCCCAGAGGGGATTTTTAAAGGTGTAATCCTTCAGCAATACTTCAGAGAGGCGCAGGCTTTCGCGACGTTTAAACGCCGTGACGCAAAGCTCATCAAAGGTGGGCTGCTGTTGGTTTGGATAATAAGGCAGTGTCGGCCCGTTATTCAGCACGGCGCAATCATCAGAAAAGACCACCGTGTGCATCCCGTCCACATGTTCGAAGAAGTAAAAAATGCCTTCCTCTGCGGCCATTCTATTAATGAAATCGAGATCGCTTTCATTATATTGCACACAAAACTCGCGAGCGGGGTGGGAATAACGTAACGAGTACGCGTAATCGGTAATGTTATTGTCCTTCAGCAGGCTTTCCAGTATTTCCAAAAAGCCTTGCTGCTGGAAAATACGAGAGGCGTGGCCTAAACCTGCACGCCAGAGTGCCGGGCGTATGCTGAGCCGGTAACGGGTTTGATGCCGTCCGGTATCCCCCTGTTCAACGGAAGTGACAATACCATTCACGCTTCGCAGTTTCTCTGTTTCGCGCCAAATCGTTAAGGTGGCGCTGTTATCCAGAATAGAGCGAAACGCGAGGCTGGAAATAGCACTGGCGACATCAAGTTCAAGCGTGAATAAGGTGGAGAATTGCTCGTGCAATGTAAACCCAGAGACGACGAAAGTTTCTGGGGGTAAGCTCCCTACACTCAACGTAAACCGCAGACCGCTAGCATCCAAATGGTTATATCCTTATTGATGGCGTGAATATTTAGCGTTAGATATAAATGTGGTGTATATGTTTGATAAGAAATCTTAATGTATATGGAAATCGAGGGCAATCTATATATGCTTATTTTGCAAGCGCTTGCAAAGTTTTCCTCGATATTAGCTAAGATGTTTCCTATGCGTTGTGATTATCCTTATTGAGCAAAGTCTCATGCTTAAGGCGCTAAATTTCTTTGTCTGAGAGGGGGACGTTGAGGGGCAATTTTGTACAAACGCCGGGATTGGGCGGATGCTAGAATAAGCCTCATTTGGCGAAGAGGGCATTATGGCGCAAAGTGCGGGGCGGAAAGGGCGGCAGGAACAGGCTAACTTCATGCACGTCGACGATCTTGGCGGATTGGAGGTCCTGCAGGCGACTTATCGCCGCCAGACATTTTCTCGCCATAGCCATGAAGGCTTCTGCGTGGGCGTGATTGACGATGGTGCTCAACGGTTTTACCGTACCGGAGGCGAGCATGTTGCGCCGCTGGGCAGCGTGATCCTGGTGAATGCCGACGATATCCATACCGGCAGCGCCGCCAGTGAGGACGGCTGGTCGTATCAGGCAATGTACCCCAAACCGGAACTGTTGGCATTTTTATCCCGCGATCTGAAAACGGCAGCGGGTGCCACCCCGTACTTTCCCGAACCGGTGGTACAGGATGCGGGGCTGGCAGGGCAATTGCGGCTAGCCTTCAACATGCTGCGCAGTAATGAAAACCGTTTGGTGAAAGAAACCATGGTGTTTTCGGCGTTGACCTGGCTGATGCTACGCCATGGCAAAAGCCGAACAGATCCGGTACCGCAAAGCCGGGCACAAACGCAGATAGCGCGCATTAAAACCTTCCTGGATGATTTCCCCGAGGCCGATATCTCTCTACTCGAATTGGCGCAACAGGTGGGGCTCAGCCCTTACTATCTGCTGCGTCAGTTTCAGCAGGCGACGGGGTTACCGCCCCACGCCTATCAGATACAGGCCAGGCTGCGCAAAGGCCGCCAGATGTTAAAGGCAGGGAATGGCGTGCTGGAGACGGCACTGGCCTGCGGTTTTCACGATCAAAGCCATTTTCATCGCCATTTCCGCAAATCCATCGGTGTCACCCCTGGCGACTATGTCAAATCGCTGAGATAAATGCGCAAACAGATACAATACTCGTCAGCTTTCCTGCGTTATTCTGTTTCTTCGATCGAAGGAGAACATAATGACTTACCAATCAACACTCACGGAACCGCCAACGCTGCGTCTGCGCCCGGCACTGCAAGGGGCGGTGGCCATCTTGCCGTTGTGCCTGGCCGTGCTGCCCTGGGGCATTCTGGCCGGGTCGATGGCGATCCAGAGTGGCCTGACGGCGGCAGAGGGGCTAGGGATGTCGGCGATTGTCTTTGCCGGAGCATCTCAACTGGTGGCGATGGGCATGATCAAAGGCGGCGCTGGCTTGCTGGCAATCCTGGTCTCTACCTTTTTTGTTACCGCACAGCACTTCTTGTATGGCTTACGGCTACGGGAATGTATTGCGCCGTTGCCACTCAGATGGCGTGTACTGTTAGGGTTTCTGCTGACTGACGAGCTGTTTGCCCTCACGGGCGATCACGGGCCGGCGCGTTTTAACCGCTGGTATGCCCTCGGTGCCGGGCTGGCGTTTTATCTCTGCTGGTTTTTTGCCACGCTGCTTGGCATATTGGCCGCCAGCAACGTCAGCGATCTCGATCGCTATGGGCTCGATTTCTCGATCGCCGCCACCTTTATCGCCATTGTGGTACCGCTGGTGCGTAACCTGCCGGTCCTGGCCTGTGTATTGACGGCGCTGGTGCTGTCCATTGGTTTGCATTATTACCAGGTGCCGGGAGCGTTGATTATTACCACCGTGGTGGCGATGCTGGTAGGGCTGCTGTGCAGCAGGGGGAGAGCATGATCTGGCTGACCATTGTGCTGATGGGAATTATCGTCTTTTTCAACCGCTACTGCTTTCTGGCCCCCAGCCTGCCGGTGCGTTTGTCCCAACGGATGAGAACCCTGCTGAGTTTCTCCGTGCCAGCGGTTTTAACCGCCATCTGCGGGCCGATCATTGCCTTTAATGGCGATGAGTGGCGGGCACTACCGGAAAACCCTTATCTTTGGGGCGCGCTGTTTGCCATCGTGCTGGCGGTTTTTCTGCGTAATATGCTGGCCGTGGTCGTCCTGAGTATGCTGATGTTTATTCTCTTGCGTACGCTGCTGTAGTCCTGCAACGCCTCACCCAGATTGCGGGAGAGGCGCAGGCCGCTTTACCCGCTGATGTTCATCGTCATTTCGAACTGCCGCAGTGGCTCCTCGCGCCAACCAAGGTGATGGAAGAAGGGGGCGGCATTGTCCGGGACGAACACGTTGGCCGACAGCGCAAGCGCGGCGAACTGCGATTGCACCGCCTGTAACAGACGGCGCGCATGGCCTTGACCTCGTAACGTCGGTGGTACATAAATCATACGCAACTGGCACTTTTGCGCGCCTGGGATCACCACAGCAAAAGCCTGCTGATCCAACGTGAGAGCACGCGGTGCGCCGGGCAATTTGTACAGTGATTCAGGGGAAATCAACCAAGGTAAACCGCGCTCGTTTTCCGTTATCATCCGGTGAGCAAGCGCCAGGGGATCGAGCTCTTGCAGGGGCTCGCTGGGGGAGCAGGGTGCCAGCGGAGCATGAAAGCCTGACAGAGTACGGGTTATGCGTAAACCCGCTTGTTGGTACAGCGCCAGCGCAGCCTGATTACCTTCGATAACCTCCAGCGATAGCTGGCGATCGCCACGCGTTTGGGCGGCAGTGATAATGCGCTGCATCAAGGCCTTGCCTAATCCCTTGCCGCGCATTTCCGGGCGGATAGAGAGTGCGGCTACCCGGCTATGTCTGCCCCGGCGGGCAATCAGGGCCACTGCCACCGGGTGCTGCTGGTGGGTGACAATCATGCTGTCATTGAGGCTGAGGTCCTCGGCAGTAAAACGGCGACTGAAGGTTTCACCATCGATCACAAAAGGGACTATGTAGTTTTCAAAGCAGTGGCTGAGTATGTGTGCTAACTGCATACTGCTGTAAGGCAAGGCGGTGTGAAACTCGAACAAGGCATTATTGTGCATAACCGTTCCAAAGCGAATAACCAAACCTATACATCTAGCGTTGATCGGCCTCACCAGCAAGTTTCAGTGCATCAATATGTGGTCACTCAGGGTAAAAATGGGGGCAGGGAATGAAAATTGAAGTGATAAAGGCCGATTACGGCAATCCGCAACACGCCGGGCTGATTATTGAATTGTTGGATCGCTATGCTTGCGATCCGATGGGCGGCGCGCAAGCGCTGAGCGATTATGCCCGTACTCATCTGGTGGCGGAATTGGCAAAACGGCCCTTTGCGCTCACGCTGCTGGCGTTGGTTGATGGCAAAGGTGCCGGGCTAGCCAACTGTTTTGAAGGTTTTTCGACTTTCAGTTGCCAGCCCTTGTTGAATATTCACGATCTGGCGGTTTCCCCCGCGTTCCGTGGGCGCGGTATCAGCCAGCATTTGTTGGCAGCCGTAGAGGAGGAGGCAAGGCGTCGGGGCTGCGGTAAGATCACGCTGGAGGTGCTGGAGGGCAATACGGTAGCTCAGGCCAGCTATGCTAAATTTGGTTTTGCCGGATACCAATTACAACCAGAGACGGGGCGCGCGCTGTTCTGGCAGAAAAAACTGCAATGAAAAAGCCGGGCGCAGCAGCCCGGCGAAGTAGAGCGATATCGAAATAGCCGAAGCTATAATTTGCAGTGGTGGTTATAGAGCCTACTTTACATCAGAACTGATAAGTCAGCGCAACGGCGATAATGTTATCGGTTTTCAGACCCAGTTTATTGTCGTCACTAAGCTGGTTAATTTTATAATCCACATAGGTAGACATATTTTTGTTGAAATAATAATAAGTACCAACATCAATATATTTTACCAGATCGACATCGCCGATATTTTCAATGTCCTTGCCTTTAGACTGGACATAGGCCAACGATGGGCGTAAACCAAAGTCAAACTGGTATTGTGCTACCACTTCCACGTTCTGGGTTTTATTGGCAAATCCACTGACGGAAGTTGACACGTTATTAATGGTTGCCTTGCCAGAGATCGGCGTCAGGTTATGGGTCTCGGCATAGGTTGTTGCCAGATAAACGCTGTTGGCATCGTATTTCAGACCGGCTGCCCACACTTCAGCGGTATCACCTTTACCGTAGGCGCCATCCTTCTGGGTCTTGGTACGGTTGGATGCCGCATATGCCGCACTCACGCTGACGCCATCAATGATTTCGTAGCTGGAAGATAAGCCGAAACCGTCGCCGTTGGCCTTGCTGGCAGAACGATCGTCGTTTTCGTTTTTACCTTGGTACTGCAAGGCAAACTTCAGGCCATCAACCATGCCGAAGAAGTCATTGTTACGGTAGGTGGCAACACCGTTGGCGCGGCCAGTCATGAAGTTGTCGGTTTTGATATAGGTATCGTCACCGAATTCTGGCAGCATATCTGTCCAGGCAGCGACGTCATAAATAACACCGTAGTTGCGACCATAATCGAACGAGCCAAAATTTTTCACCTTCAGGCCAGCAAAACCAAGACGGGTTTTGGTGTCTTTAGTGCCATCAGCTTCGCTGTGGTTAGCAGCGATCTGATATTCCCATTGGCCGTAACCGGTCAGAATATCATTAATCTGGGTGGCACCTTTAAAGCCAATACGGACGTAAGTTTTATCCCCGTCATTACCCACATCATCAGAAAAATAATGCATGGCTTTTACACGACCATAAAAATCAAGCTTGTTGCCGTCTTTATTGTAGATTTCTGCTGCCTGTGCGGCCTGGGCAATGAACAGTGCCGGAATAATAACGGCAAGAAGATTACGTTTCATGGTTTTCCCTGCTTTATATGATTAGAAAGACGCTTATCATCAGTTGTATTACTGCTTTAATGAGTGGCCTGAGCCATCGCAGCGCAGAATTTTTACCGTAGTTGTGTGATGTATTTATGACAGGTTATTCAAATTTGCATTGAATGGTGAAAAATAACGCAAGAGATGCGTCTTTTTGTTTCAGAGCGGGGAAACTGCTGGCACGGCAATCCGCAGAGCCATGCAGAATGCTGATAGGTTGCCACTGTATATCATCCTGTTTTTTAGAATGGTAAATGCTGAAAATCCCGATTTTCAACATCATTATTTGTGGGTAGCGTACAGAAAACCCACGAGGCAGGAGTAAATCATGCAACCACTTTCTCAGGCTGGGCAGCTGGCGTTTGGCGATATCGCCCCCAAGCTGGCCCAGATCAGTGACCAACTGTTATTTGATGATATCTGGCAACGGCCGCAGCTCACCCCGTGCGAACGTAGTCTGATTACCGTCGCCGCGTTGGTGGCATTGAACCGCAGCGAACAACTGCCGTTTCATCTGCAACTGGCGCAACGTCATGGAGTGAGGCAGGAACAGCTCGCGGAATTGATCACTCATCTGGCCTTTTATGCTGGCTGGCCGGTCGCTGCCAGTGCGGTAACTCGTCTACGAGAACTGGGGGAATAGCATCATGCCATTCAGCCGTATCGCATTACATCGCGGCAAATCACCGCAATACCTGGGTACCTTGTCCGATAGTCTGCAGCAGGTGCTGGTCGAGGTCTTCAACGTGCCACCGGCGGATAAATTCCAGGCGATCGATCAATACGCCCCTGGAGAGCTGATTTACGACCGTGACTATTTGGGCGGCCCCCGATCGGCAGATTATGTACTGTTTTACATCACCATTGGCAGGGAGCGTGACGCGGCTACCAAACAGCGTTTCTACCAGCGGCTGGTGGTGTTATTGGCTCAAAATCTGCAACTGCGCCCGGAGGATGTGATGATCATCATTACCACCACGCAGTTGGAAGAGTGGTCTTTCAGTGCGGGGCGCAGCGCATTGTTGGCAAACGAGCCGTAACTCGGGCTGACGCAACCGCCGGTCTGTGGGACAATAGCGCCATCATTTCGTTTAGATAAGAGTTGAATGGCGCTCTCCTCCGCAGTTAAAGATCAGATCGGCCAGTGGTACAAAGCCCTGCAGCAGCAAATACCGGATTTTATTTCCCGCGCCCCTCAGCGGCAGATGATTGCCGAAGTGGCGAAAACCCTCGCTGGGGATTATCCGCGTCATCTGGCCATCGAAGCACCGACCGGCGTCGGCAAAACGCTCTCATACCTGATCCCCGGTATTGCCGTTGGGCGTGCCGAAAGCAAACCGCTGGTAGTCAGTACCGCTAACGTGGCGCTACAGGATCAGATCTACAGTAAAGATTTGCCGCTGTTGAAAAAGATCATTCCCGATCTGAAATTCACGGGTGCCTTTGGCCGTGGGCGCTATGTCTGCCCACGCAATCTGGCGGCAATGAGCACCGATGTGGTCGAACAGGGCGATCTGATGCTGTACCTGGATGAAGACGAACTGGCACCGTCCAATGGCGAAGAGCAGGCCCTCTGTCAGAAGTTGTCGAAAGCGCTCAGCCGTCACGAATGGGATGGCCTACGCGATCATTATCAACAGTCAATTGATGACCCGCTATGGATCAAACTGAGTACCGATAAGGCCAACTGCCTGGGGCGCAACTGTCATTATATCCGTGAATGTCCGTTCTATATTGCTCGAAAAGAGATAGAAACCGCCGACGTAGTGGTGGCTAACCATGCATTGGTGATGGCTGCATTGGAGACCGAGTCGGTATTGCCGAACCCGAAAGAACTGTTGCTGGTACTGGACGAAGGCCACCATCTGCCCGAAGTGGCGCGGGATGCGCTGGAGATTGACGGCGAAGTCACCGCGTTATGGACCAATCTGCAACTGGATATGATCGTGCGCCAGGTGGAACAGTGCATGACCCAGTACCGGCCAAAGAATCCACCGGGGCTGGCAAACATGGAGCGCCTGAAAAACCACTGTGAAGAATTACGTGAGCTGATCCAGATTTTTGTGCACCAGGCCAATGCCTATCTGCCACCTGACAATAGCCAGGCTGAATACCGTTTCGAAATGGGGGAACTGCCCGCAGAGATGGTAGAAATCTGTGCGCGGCTGTTCAAACTGACGGACGGATTACGCGGCTTGGCCGAATTTATCCTTAACGATCTCAGCGAGCAGACCGGTAAACACGATATCGTGCGCTTGCATCGAGCGATCATCCAGATGAGCCGCACGCAGGGCTATCTGGAGGCAATGACGAAACTTTGGCGGTTGGCTGCGATGGATAAATCCTCCAACGCGCCGATCTCCAAATGGATTGTGCGGGAGCTGCGCGATAACGTGCCCCATCTTTACCTGCACTGTGTTGGCATCCGCGTCAGCGATCAGTTGGAAAAACTGCTGTGGCGCAAAGTGCCGCATGTGGTGATCACCTCTGCTACGCTGCGTTCGCTGAACAGTTTCTCGCGTCTGCAAGAGATGAGCGGCCTGAGCGAGAAGGCGGGCGATCGTTTCGAAACGTTGGCATCGCCGTTTAACCACGTCGAACAGGGCAAGATAGTTATTCCAACCATGCGCTTTGAACCGGCGATGGCCAATGAAGCCGAACATCTGGAAGAGATGGCTCGTTTCTTCCGTGCAGAGCAGGCCCGCGGGAAGCATAAAGGGATGTTGATCCTATTCAGCAGCCACCGCGCAATGCAGACTTTCCTCAGTTATGTCACCGATCTGCGCCTGATGCTGCTGGTGCAGGGCGATCAGCCACGTTATCGGCTGGTGGAAGAACACCGTAAGCGGGTAGAGAAAGGTACAGCCAGCGTACTGGTCGGGCTGCAATCCTTTGCCGAGGGGTTGGATCTGAAAGGTGAGCTGTTGACCCAGGTGCATATTCACAAGATCGCTTTCCCACCTATTGACAGCCCGGTGATCCTCACCGAAGGCGAGTGGCTGAAATCGCTCAACCGTTATCCGTTTGAAGTCCAGAGCCTGCCGAGCGCGTCGTTTAACCTGATCCAGCAGGTAGGCCGTTTGATCCGCAGCAATGAATGTTACGGTGAAATTGTGATTTACGATCGTCGCCTGTTGACCAAAAGCTACGGTTCCCGGCTGTTGGCGGCATTGCCAGTGTTCCCCATTGAACAGCGTGAAGTGCCCGAAGCCGACAAGGCGCATAAGGCCGCATTGAAATCCGCTGCCGATGCGGCAAAGAAAGAGAAAAAGCGCAAGAATCCCTTTGCTCGCCGCCGTGCCCGTTAATGAATTCAGCGGCGATAAACGCCGCTTCAAGGCCCACCAGTTCAGCGTGCGCTGGCCCAATGATTTGCCGGGTTGGCTTGCATGCTCATTCCCGACCGCCGGAAATGAGCTTGAGCATGACGTAAGGCCGCGCTGGCGCGATAACCCGCCAGCGCGCTGTACATCACCAACCGCCGCCGCCCCCGCCGCCGGAACCGCCACCGGAAGAACCGCCGCCAGACGACCCGGAGCCACTGTAGCTGGAGCCTGATGATCCTGAGCTTGAACTCGAGCTTGGGGTTTCCCTGGACGATGAACTGCAGGATTGGCTGAAATGTTGCACACTGCTCCAATCGCCATTGGCAAACACTTCCGACATGGCCCCGGTGCTGCTCAGGTACTGTGCAAAGGTGTTGGCCCAGGTCTTGCCTACGCCGAGTGCCAGGGCAACTGGCAACAGGCTTTCAAAGTGAGAAACCAACTGCTCGGGTGGATACAGCGTCTGATAGCGATGCTTTTCAGCGGCACTCAGATACAGTTTCAGCCCTTGCGCTGTCGCCAGATCGTTCAGCCCTTGCTGCGTATAGCGCGGGATCCGCCAGCCAAACAGCACGCACAGCAAGATAGCGACCAGCAATGCGCCAACATACCCGGCAGGAAACTGGGTCAAGGGAAACATTTCAAACATGAAGATCATACTGGCGAAAGTGGTAAACGGGCCAAACATCAGGGCGAAAAACAAGGGCACAAAGCCCCAGCGGCTCCATGTTTTTCTCGGATTAAATAAAAAGCGCAGCAGTAACGACAACAACGTCAGGCCCACCAGCAAGAATATCAACGCCGGGATGGTGATCAGAGCGGGCACTGGGCTGAAAAATGTCCCACAGATCACCGGTATCAGCAGCATGATGTAGACGCAGCGTCGCACGGGTTTGCCCCATCTATGGAATACCTTCTCCCGTTGGTCTTCGCTAAGTTTTTCCAACCACTTACGGGCTTTCTGCATTGGCCGTTGATAGGCCAGGCCGAGATTGATGTTTTTGCGCTTGCCGCTAAACAGCGTGTTGAGCAACTGTTTATCGCGGGCATTAAGCCGTTTGTTCCCCTCAGCGGATTGCAGCGATAGCCACTGTTCATCGGCAGACTGTTTTTTAAAAAACCACACTCCTTGGGGTTTGCTCTTCTTATGGGTAATGGCCACGCCACGTTTCGCCACCAGATCCAGCAGATCGCTACTGAAGGCGACGTCGTCATATTTACGCTGGGTAATAAAGCGCAGATAACCAGGCGACAGAGGGGCTGGCAGTGAGTACAGCGGTACTATCGGGGGCATTTTCAGCCCGGTGGCGGTCACATTTTTACGCCACCAAAGCAGGCAATAGCCAACCAGCAGGATCACCGGTATCCATATCGCACTGGTTTTGGTTGTAGGTAACAGCAGATGCACCAAGGGCGAAGCCGCTTCGGGGGAAGGGGCATTGGCAAGGATGGAGCGCGGCCAGGTATAGACAACGGTCAGGCCCTCACCAGGATTGAGGGGCTGTGACGTTTGCACGCTACCACCGGGGAGGATCAGGGCATTATGCTCTTTTGCACCTTGTACACCGGTGTAGACATCAATGGAGCGTAACCGGCTATCTTTGCCATCACTATTGAGATTGCCGCTGGCTTCAGGCAACGTCAGGTGGAAACTGGCTTTGCTTATGGGGTAGCCCCAGTCATTGCCTGTCACGTTCCAGTAAAGTTCATCCCATTCAGGGAAACGGCTGAAATGGTTACTGACCTGATACTGGATCTCGTAGTTATAGATACCGGGTTGCAGTAGATGCTCGGCGCTACCTAGACGTACGGTGAGCGTTTTCCCTGATTTATCCAGGCTGTACGGTTCCGCGACACCGTCACGGGAAACCTTTTTGATCTGATAGTCGACGCTGAAAATTTTGCCGTCCTGCCGATGCCAACTTAATGGCAAGGTACGGAAAATCCCACGGCGTATTTCTTGCCCCAAGGCCAACACCTTGATGTTTTCCCGCATCTCCATGCTGCCATCGGCGTTGAAATGTGCCTGGGCATCAAATGAGAGAATGTGTTCATAAGCCCGCACCAGGCGGGGAGGCTGCGCGGGGGACACCGTTTCTTCGGCAACCGGGGCGTTTTCGTCTATACCGTTAGCCGCAGCGCCGGTTGCCAAAAATAATAACAGCCAGAAAACGTGCAATAACCTGCCAGACAGACCTGCCATTTGATTACTCCATCCGTGGTAACTTGGCATCCTCGGGATCGTCGAGTTCGAAGAACGCATCCGCGTTGAAGTTGAACAAACGTGCCAACAGTAAGCTGGGAAACGACTCCACCAGAATATTGAAATCGCGCACCGTACCGTTGAAGTAGCGTCGTGCCATCTGGAGCTGCTCTTCTATCTCGGTAAGGGATTGCTGCAGAGAGAGGAAATTCTCATTGGCTTTCAGTTCCGGATAGGCTTCCGCCAGGGCGAAGATCCGGCCCAGCGTTCCAGAAAATTGTCGTTCGCTTTCGGCAATCTGGCGGGTGTCACCGACCAGGTTGCCGCGCTGGCGGCTGATTTCTTCCAGCAGCTCTTTTTCATGCTGTGCATAGCGTTTGACCAGGCTCAGCAGGTTGGGCGCCAGATCGTGACGACGTTTGAGTTGTACCGCAATACCGCTCCAGGCTTCGTCTTTGAAACGGCGCAGGGAGATAAAGCGGTTATAGGTCATGATGGCCCAGATGAGCACCATGGCGAGGAGGGCTAACCCAATATAAATTTCCATTTTTCCGATCCAGGTTTGACGGGGTATGCATAATTCCTTTATCTGTTGGTGAATATTATCTTAGTCTGGCATATCGGGTAAATCGCGATCCCCGGAGAATAAGGAAACTTATGTACCTACCTGCCTCATTCTGTGAAGACGATCTGAATAACCAGCTAGCTCTGCTGCGGGCCAATCCGCTGGGGTTAATTATCAGCCAGAGTCCACAGGGGCTATTGGCCGATCCGGTTCCCTTTCTGGTGGATGAACAGCAGGGGCAAGTGATACTGAGAGCTCATCTGTCACGGGCTAATCCGCATTGGCAGGTATTGCAGGCGGGGCAGGAGTGCCTGGTGGTGTTCCAGGGGGCTGAAGGTTATATCTCGCCGGGGTGGTATGAAACCAAACGGCAAACCGGCAAAGTGGTACCCACCTGGAATTATGCAACCGTGCAGATGTGGGGGATCCCCAAGGTGATTGAAGAGGCGTCTTGGCTACGTCAGCAACTGACCGGGCTGACGGCGCTGCATGAAGGCAAGCAACCGCAACCCTGGCATCTGGAAGATGCGCCCGCGGGGTATATCGCTGCGAATATGAAAGGCATCATCGGCATTGAGATTGCCGTCACGCGGCGTGAAGGTAAATGGAAAATGAGCCAGAACCGTACTGCAGCGGATGTCGACGGAGTGATCGCCGGGTTACGCGCTGGCGATGCCGCGCAACAGCAACTGGCGGATGAGGTTGAGCGGCGACGTGGATGAGGTATGCTTAGCGCAAACTGACTCAGCGGAGCGAGCGATGGATTACAGTAAAATTATCAAAGAAATAGGCCGTGGTAAGAATCATGCCCGCGATCTGGATCAGGAAACTGCCTTTCAGCTTTATCGCGCCATGCTGGCCGGTGAGGTTCCGCCTTTGGAATTAGGGGGGATCCTGATTGCTCTGCGCATCAAAGGCGAGGCGCAGGAGGAGATGCTCGGTTTTTATCAGGCGATGCAACAGCAGGTTATACGCTTGCAAAAGCCCCAGGGACGCCCGATGCCGGTGGTCTTGCCGAGCTATAACGGTGCCCGTAAACAGGCCAATCTGACCCCCTTGCTGGCGTTGCTGCTGGCCCGAGTAGGATTACCGGTGGTGGTGCACGGCGTGTTGAACGACAGCACCCGCGTCACCAGCGCAGAAATCTTTCGCGAGCTTGGCCTGCCCTGGTCTGAAGATCCGCAACATGCTCAGCAGCGGCTGGACAGTGGCAACCCCGTGTTTATTCCTGTCTCTGCCCTTTCAGCCTCTTTAGCTGTTCAACTTGATTTACGCTGGAAGATGGGCGTGCGTAACAGTGCACATACGCTGGCCAAGCTGGCGACGCCGTTTGGTGATGAGGAGGTGTTACGTATCGCCAGCGTTTCGCACCCGGAATACGTTGGGCGTGTTGCGTCGTTCTTCTGTCAGATAGGGGCCCGTGGCCTACTGATGCATGGCACAGAAGGGGAGGCTTATGCTAACCCGCAGCGCTGCCCGCAGATCCATTACATCAGCCGTGGCGAACAGCGCGTATTGTTGCCGCGGCCAGAACAGGACGAAGTGGCCGATGTTCCTGCGGCCAAAGATGCCGTAACGACCGCTCGCTGGACAGCGCGTTGTCTGGCCTGTGAGGTGGCGATTCCTGCCCCCATTGCCCGGCAAGTTGCCTGCTGTCTGCTGGCAGCCGGTGAGGTAGAAAGCCTGGAGCAGGGATTGGAAAGGCTGGAGCGCCTCCCTAAATGACGCATGCGTGTTGCGGGGGAGCCAAGGCACGAAAAGTCTGGTTGATTAAATAAGTGCAGCCTCCGTTAAACCGATATTAAGCTACTGCCTCAGTGATTGCTGGTTAAAAAAACCTGAAATCCGGGGCAGCGTATGACAAATGACTTTAACGTTTATTGCCGGTAAGGCAATTACCTGGCAAGAATAGAACCTGATAGAAAACGTTTAAAACGCAGCTATATAACTTTAAAGAAGTAGATTACACTCAGCGAGACCAGCCTTGGCTATCGGCACATCGGCTGCAAGCTCCACAATAAGCGCTATTGATAAAGGACATTTTCTCTGTCACGGTTTGGCTATGTTGTAAAAAAGGACTTGTAGGCTACGCTATCTAAACCATAAGAAGAGAAACGCTTAAAATACATAGACGGCTATCTATTATTTTTTTGGGTTATGAATCACACTTTTCTACTTGAGTGATTTGTATGCATTCATAAAGTGCGAAGTGTAATCTTACAGGTTTAGATTATGAGCAAATATGATGATGTCCAACAGTTTAAAGATAAAATAAATCTCAAAGATATTGATTATAAAGAATTTCCTAAAGAAGAGAGCACATCAACATTTTACCGCTGGCCTATTGTGGAACAGGTCGCAGGAAATGAGGGTGCGCCTTTACCCAGCCAGCCACCCGCGCCAGTCAATACTGCGGAATTTTCTTCGACAACGCCCTTTGGTTTGCCGCAATCTTCGCCGCTAACCGCCGCAAAAAAAGAAAATGTTCGGGCCCCAGATCACATTTCTCATCATTTAGAACATCTCGTGCCGCCGGTTGCGCCCAATCCCATCACCGCACCCGCTCCTCAGCCTGCAAGCACGCCAACGCGTCCTGTGCAGGAAAGCCGATTTAATTCTTCTGCCGCTGAGTTGACTGCTGTTTCGCAGGGGGATAGCCAACGTTTTAAACAGCTATTCAGCAAGAAATCGTCCTCTGCCGGTGAGGCGAAGACAACGGGCCGTCATACTTTACTCAAACCACTTTTAGAGTCTATTGCCTCATGCCGCTAGTTTGCGTTTGTTCTCCGAAAGGAGGGGTAGGGAAAACCACGGTTACTGCGAATCTGGCTTATGCGTTAGCCCGTAGCGGCAGTAAAGTTTTAGTTGTTGATTTTGACTCGCAAAATGCGTTGCGGCTTCATTTTGGTGTTCCTATTTCGGATAACCGCGGTTTTGTTGCTCAATCCGGCAGTTTGTCTGATTGGAGCCAGTTTATTCTCAAGGTCGGACCAAACCTGTTCGTTTTACCCTATGGTGAAGTTACTGATGAACAGCGTCTGATGTTTGACGATAACCTGCTGAATGAGCCGTTGTTCATTCAGCGCGGCCTGAGCGCCGTGCTGAACATCCCTGGTATGGTGGTGATTGCCGATATGCCGCCAGGGCGCAATGCGGCGGTGCAGGCCATGCAGACGGCAGCGGATATGCGCATTGTCGTGCTGCTGGCCGATACCGCCTCCCTGAGCTTACTGCCCAATATCGAACAGCACAAATTTATGAATGCGCCAGCCAATCGTGAAGTTGGCGAATACTATGTTATTAATCAAAGCGATATGAGGCGTACGTTGAGCAGGGATGTCACCCATTTCTTTGAGCAGCGTCTGCAAAGCAAATTATTGGGAACTATCCATAGCGATGAATGCGTGCCTGAAGCCAATGCATCGCAGCGGGCGATAATGGACATAAGTCCGGTTTCAGCTGCCGCATTTGATATCGAACAGATCAGTAAAAAGGTAGCGGTTATTTTAAGGCTGAGTGTGGGAGATGGCGCGTATCACCACACTACGTCTATTTATGGCTCTTAGTAAGGATCGTCTGGTTAGCTATGAATAAAATACTTTTTTATTTCTTACTGCTGTTGGCCTTACCTTTTATTTTATTGATTATCATTGCACCAATGAGCAGTGATAATCAGTATATCTTTGGTCTGATCTGTATCGCTATCGTCTTTATTTTAGGGGTGAGTAAAAGCAAGAAAGTTACCCTGGTGATGATCGTCATGT
Source organism: Serratia fonticola (assembly GCF_006715025.1). Taxonomy (NCBI): domain Bacteria; kingdom Pseudomonadati; phylum Pseudomonadota; class Gammaproteobacteria; order Enterobacterales; family Yersiniaceae; genus Serratia; species Serratia fonticola. The sequence continues at coordinate 4,101,550 of NZ_VFMK01000001.1, read as the reverse complement.
CTACGATGATGTCATTACGCTATATCTACTGGCGCGCGACGGAAACGCTGCATTTCAACAGCACGCTGGAAGCGGTGCTGGGGAGCGCGTTGTTTATGACCGAGCTGTACGCGCTGGTCATTCTGCTGTTTGGTTATATCCAGACCACCTGGTCATTAAAACGTACCATTGAACCTTTGCCGGATGATGTGTCTTTATGGCCCACCGTAGACGTTTATATCCCGACCTATAACGAAAGTATGGATGTTGTACGCGATACCGTGCTGGCAGCTCAATGTATTGATTATCCTAAAGACAAGATGAAAATCTATGTGCTGGATGACGGTAAGCGCAATGAATTCGCGGTATTCTGTGCCGACGCTGGCGTGGGTTATATTACTCGTAGCAATAACAATCACGCCAAGGCGGGCAATCTGAATAACGCCATGAAAGTGACTCAGGGTGAGTTAATCACCGTGTTTGACTGTGACCACGTGGCTACCCGCGCTTTTTTACAGGCTACCGTCGGCAGTTTTCTGGTGGATGAACGCCTGGCGTTGATTCAGACCCCGCACTACTTCTATTCGCCGGACCCGTTCGAGCGCAACCTGTCGGAGGCGAGCAAAGTCCCCAATGAAGGCGCGCTGTTCTACGGGCCAGTTCAGCAGGGTAATGATAACTGGAATGCCACCTTCTTCTGCGGCTCCTGTGCCGTTATCCGCCGTACGGCGCTGGAGGAGGTGGGGGGATTTGCCGTTGAAACCGTGACCGAAGATGCCCATACGGCATTGAAGATGCAGCGGCGCGGCTGGAACACGGCATTTCTGGCGCTGCCCCTGGCCGCCGGGTTGGCAACAGAACGCCTGGGGTTGCATGTGATCCAACGAACCCGTTGGGCACGCGGTATGACGCAGATCTTCCGGGTGGATAACCCTTTGCTTGGGCGCGGTCTGACCTGGCAGCAACGCTTATGTTATCTGAACGCCATGCTGCATTTTCAATATGGGTTACCGAGAGTCATCTTCTGTATTGCGCCATTGTTCTATCTGTTGTTCAACCTGAATATTATCGCCTCATCCGCCGGGTTGATTTTTGCCTACGTATTGCCGCATCTGGTGATGTCGATTTATATCAACTCCAGGGCGAACGGGCGGTATCGTTATTCATTCTGGGGGGAAATCTATGAAACGGTGATGTGTTTCCATTTGGTTATTCCTACCCTGCTGACCCTGATTTCGCCAAAGCATGGCAAGTTTAACGTGACGGATAAGGGGGCGCTGCTTGACGTCAACTATTTTGATTTCCATATTGTGCGCCCGCATATTATTGCCGTTTCCCTGCTGTTGCTCGGCACGGCCTGGGGGGTGATCCGTCTGTTGACGCCTGAGCATTATGGTGCCAACCCGCAGGTTATTATGCTGAACATCGCCTGGGCCAGCTTCAGTATGATTATCCTGTTAGCCGCTATCGCCGTGGCGAGGGAAACACGCCAGGTCAGAAAAACCATTCGTATTGATGCCTCTCTTCCGGCGGTGCTTTATTTTGCCAGCGGTGCGGCGATGCGTACGGAAACGCTGGATCTCTCTATGGGTGGGGTCAAGCTGAAAACCCCCGATGAGCGTTTTTTGCAAGATCCGATCGAAGAAGTGGAGATCGTCTTGAAGTCCGGTGCCGTGAGTTTCCCGGTGGAACTGATTGATGCCGACAAGTCGGTAACCCGCCTGATGTTTAAAGCGTTGCCGATCGAAAAAAGGCGTGAGCTGGTGCGGGTTGTACTGGCGCGAGCCGATGCCTGGATCCGCACAAAACCTTATCCTCAGGATCGCCCGTTGCGGTCTTTGCTCGGGGTTCTGCGCTGCATTTTCGAGCTGTTCTATTTCTCCTGGCGGGATCGTCGCGCCAAAAAGCAGCAGAGAAAGTCTGCGGATGTGACACGGAGCCAGGACAAGGAACAAACACTATGAGCCTGGTAGGTATTTCGCAACCTAAAGGCAGAGCCTGGTTTTTCGCCTTGGTGCTATGGCTGTGCCTGCCGGGGTTAGCCTGTGCGGCAGATCCACTGCCTGTACAACCTTCTGGCGATATGCCGGGGTTCCCTGCACTCCCCCGCCCGGTAGATGCTCCACCGGTGAATGCGCTGCCGATCAATAACGTTCCGCCCCCTGCACAGAGCGATTCGGGCGATATTGCCACACCGCCAGCGGCCAGTTTCAGTCAATCAGTCGCCTCTACGCTCAGCGTCACCGAGATGGGGCAACCCGCCGGGTTGACGCTGAGTAATTGGCAGCGAAATTCGGGGATCACCTTTACCCTGCCAGGGGATTGGGTGGTGACGGACGGCAGCCTGCTGCTGGATATCGAGGTTTCCCCGGCCTTGATGGAAACCAATAGCGAATTGCACCTGATGCTGAACGGGCAACCGCTGAGCACGCATCGGCTGGGCCAACTGCATGATGCCAAGGTGACGTATCAGGTGCCAATCCCGGCGGCCATGATCGTGGCGCGCAACAACCTGAGCTTCAGTATCGAGAACAGCAGCGATACGGCCCTGCTGTGTGAAAAGGGCGGGGATAACAAATATTGGGTCAAGGTACTGCCAACCTCCCGCCTGCAGCTGGAAAATCAGGTGCTGAATATTGGCCAGAACCTTAGCCGCTTCCCGCGCCCGTTCTTCGACCCTCAGACCATGCAACCCGCTAATGTGGAGATGATCTTCAGCCAGACCAAACGGCCGGATGATGTGGCCGCGGCGGCCATTGTCAGTTCCTATCTGGGGAAAATAACGCGTTACAACAACCTCGATTTTCAGGTGTTGCAAGATCAGCTACCTGAACAGAATGGCATTATCTTTGCCCAACCCGGGGAGCAGATAGGTCAATTGACGCTGCCGCAGGCAGATGGCCCGACCCTACAGGTGATTGATAACCCGCTGAACCCGGTATACAAACTGTTGCTGGTGATGGGGCGTAACGGCAGCGAAATGCGCCAGGCGGCATATCGTCTGGTAAGTCAGCCATTGCCTGAAAAAACGACGTCGCTGGCAGTGAAACCGCAGAGCATCCCCAAGCACCAGCCTTACGATGCGCCGCGTTGGATCGATACCAGCAAGCCGGTCAGTTTTAGCCAATTGGTGGCGAACGTTGAAGAGCTTAGCGTCAGCGGTGTTTACCATGACGCAGTGCGGGTTGCTTTCCGCGCAGCGCCAGATCTGTTTATCTGGGATGGGCGCAACGTCCCACTGCAGATCGATTACCGTTTTCCGACAGATACCTGGATCGATGAAAATAAATCGCAGCTCAGCGCCACGCTGAACGGCACCTTCTTGCGCAACCTGCCGGTGAACAAGCGGGGCTTGCTGGAAATGATGTGGCACCAGTTTGGTGGAGACAGTCGCCAGGAAAACTATAGCTTGCCGCTGCCGCCGTATCTGATTTACGGCGATAACATGTTGGAGCTCTATTTTTCTATCGTGCCGAAAAACAACACTTCCTGTAATCCGGCGGACAGCGACACCATCAAAAGCCATATCGGGCCGGATTCTTACCTTGATTTGAGTCAGACTTATCATTTTACCGAGCTGCCTAACCTTTCCTATTTCGTCGGGGCTTCCTTCCCCTTCTCCAAACTGGCGGATTTTTCGCAGACCGTTCTATTGATGGCTGAAAAACCGACGCTCAATGAGATCCGTACGCTGCTCAATCTCACCGCGCGTTCCGGCGCTGCCACCGGCAGTGCAGTGAGCAATGTGGATATTCGTTTTGGCCTCAAGGGGAATGAAAGCGAAGACCCGGAATTCAAGGGGCGCGATGTCATGGTCGTTGCCTCATTGGCTCAGCGTGATTTATACCAGCGCCTGCTGCAGGAGGTGCCCTTTACCTTGGCGAGCAGCGGTGGGTTGGCGGTGAAGGAACAACCTGCACAGGAAAAAATGCTGGCCTACCTGAAGGGAAACTGGCGGACGCAAGGCATTGATGCCGATCGTTATCTTTCTTCAGTGACGGATTGGCGCGGGTTTTTCAGTTTCCGTTCTGCCTGGGATCCACAGCGGGTGGTGGTGGTGGCCAGCGCGTCTTCTGATGATGGTCTGAACAAAATCTACTCCGATCTGAAGTCCGCCAAAATCAACGCCGGGGTGCGTGGCGATCTGGCGGTGATCACCGATCAAAATGGGGTACGCAGTTTCCAGGTTGGTGCCCAGTTCCCTAGCGGTGAACTGCCTTGGTATCTGATCTTTGTCTGGTATGCCAGTAAACATGTGGTGCTTTTATCCCTGACCGGGTTAGGGATCTCCATGGTGTTGGGATTAGGTCTCTATATTCTGCTGCGGAAACATGCGGCCAAACGTCTGGGGAGAGACGCAGAAGATGAACGTTAAAACACGTCTCGACCAGAGGTTGGACAGGAGCTGTCTATGGAATATCACCAATTGAACCTGTTGCTGAAAAAGAAGCTGTATGGGGTCTCTTTGGCCGGGCTGACGGTATTTTCCGTGTCGGCGATGGCTGATGACAGTAATCCTGCGTTGAGTGCCCTCTTTCAACAGGCGGCGTACTGGCATGACAAATCTCATGATGAGCTGGCCCAGGGGGCTTTGCAGAAAATTCTGCTGATTGATGAGAGCAATACCGAGGCGATGTATCTGCTATCGCTTTATGCGATGCAGGCTGGCGATAAAACCAATGCGGAGCTCTGGCGCAAAAAGCTGAGTGCCATTGCGCCCAACGATCCCCGCTTACAGGCGTTGAACAGTAACGGTGAGGCTCAATCAGTTTCCAAAAGCCTGTTGGCTCAGGCGCGGCAGTTGGCAGCAAAAGGCGATTTTGCCCAATCAGCTGCCGCCTACCAGGCGATTTTCAATGGCAAAACCCCCATTGATAGCCTGGCCAATGAATATTACCTGACGCTGGCAGGTTCACCCGCGGGCCGACAGGAGGCCATTGACGGCCTCAAACAGCGTCTGTCCCTACAGCCGAATGATGCGCAAACGCGAGTCGTGCTTGGCAAGGTGCTGACCTACCAGGAATCAACGCGTCGGGATGGGATCGCGATGCTGGCGGCGCTGGCGCCGAGTAATAACGATGCGGATCAGGCATTGAAGCAGGCATTGCTGTGGCTGGCACCGCAACCGAGTGATAAAGCCCTGTATGACGCCTATCAGCAGAGGCATCCGGCAGATAAAACCGTTGCGGCTTATTACCAGCAGAACATCACCGGCTCGGCTAAAGGCGTGGGGTTCTCAGAACTTAATAAAGGGGATTTGAGCGGTGCCAAGGATCAGTTTGCCGCTGTCTTGGCAAACAACCCGAATGATGGCGATGCTTTGGCAGGAATGGGGTTTACTGCGATGCGCAGTGGCGATTTCAGCCAGGCCGAAGCCTATCTGACGCAGGCGGCGAAACAGGGCGGGCCGCAAAGTGCGCAATGGCGCTCATTGGCTCAGGATGCCGCATTCTATGGTGGTTTGGAGAAAGCCAAGCTGGCCGCCAATGCGGGCCGATGGGATGAAGCCCTGGCATTGAGTGCCCCTTTGAGCAACGCAACAGGGGATAAAGGCAATGCGGTGACCTTGTTCCGGGCGGATGTTACCCGTAAGAAGGGGGATTTCGCCGGGGCAGAGCAGATGTACCGTGGCTTGCTGACGCAAAACCCGCAGAATAACGATGCCAAACTCGGGCTCTATTATCTGCTGTTGCAGCAACGTGACAAAACGCGTGAAGCAGATCTGGTGTTGCAGACCATTCCCGTTAATCTGCGACCTAAAATCCCGCAAGGGATTGCGGTAGTCAATGTCGATCCCTTGCGTAAGCAGGCCGAGTTGGCCATGCAGAATAACGATTCAGGGCGTGCGATGCAGCTCCTTCAGCAGGCGCTGGAAAAACAGCCGTCAAACGTTTGGGTGCGCCTGGATATGGCACGCGTTCTGAGTAAGCAGGGGCAGGATCTTCAGGCACAAACCTTAATTTCACCGCTGATACAACTGGGAGCATCGCCAGACAGCCTTTATGCGGCGGCGTTGTTTGCCTCAGAGCGTAATGACTGGCTGAATGTGTCCACCTTGATGGCGCGTATCCCGGCAGCCAGACAGACCAGCAGTATGCGGGCGCTGGCGGCAACGGCTGCGGCAAACCAGCAACGTGTTACGGCAGAAAGCTATCTTCGCCAGGGCAATACCGCCGGCGCCGCCGCTATTTTGCGCCAGCTGGCACAGAAGCCTCCCACTGAGCCTGCCGCATTGGGGGATTTGGCCAAAGATCTGATGACGGTCGGCGATACTTCAACGGCGGTACAGCTGGTGCGCGACAACATGCGCCTGGGGGTTAAGGGCAATGCGGGTGATTATGCCGCCCAGATCGCCGTGCTTAATCAGGCGGGGCTGAGCCAGGAGGCGGATGCCTGGTTGAACAATCCGGCGCTGCAAGCCCGTAGCACTGCCAAAGAGCTCAGTCAGATGCGCAACGGCAGCGTGATCAATGATGCGGATAAGTTGCGTTTACAGGGGCAGTACAGTGCCGCTTACGACAAATTGATCGGGGCTTTACAAAGCGATCCGCAAAACCCGGATATCATGTTGGCCATGGGGCGTCTCTATCAATCCGGCAATATGGATAAAGAAGCGGGGCAGGTTTACAACTATCTGCTCAACCGCGATAGCCTTAACCAGGGAGCGAGAGAAGGAGCCGTTGGGGTGGCGTTATCCGAAGGCGATGTCGATCGGGCCAAACAGTTGCTGCGTGGCTTGCCTGCGATTAAAACCCCTGACCAGTTGGTGTTGGCGGCCCGAGTTGCCGAGGCGGAGGGGAATTATCCGCAGGCAATTTCCCTGCTGCGCGAGGCGAAGAATCGCGTCAACGGCGCAGGGGGTGCCGCAGGAAGCGGTTCAGCGATGATTGGCGGATTGAGATTGGCAGATAATCCTTTTGGCGCGTCGTCGGGCACGGTTTCATCCAGCCAGAACCCGCCGTCATCGGCGTATGGTGTTGTTCTGCCTTGGCAGGTTGCGGCCCCCGGTCTGACGGGAGGATACGCCAGTGCCCTGCAGCCTGCGCCAGTGGTGAAGAATCCGACCCTACAGCAGATCGATAAGCTGATGGATGAAGTGCAGGAGAAAACGGCCACTTGGGTTCAGGGAAATATTGCGCTGCGCGATAATAGCAGCGGTGAAAATGGCCTGAGTAATATCACTGAGGTGAGGAGCCCCATCAGCCTGTCTGGCGTGCCCTTTGATAACGCCAGAGTCAACGTTGATGTGACCCCGGTAATGCTGAAAGCCGGTACGCCATCCAACAGTGCCAACAGCCGTTTTGGCACCGGGGCTTTGCAGCAGGCTAAGGCGGTGGAGGCCGCGACCCAGGCTTCTATTGTTGCCTCGCAGAACTCGATTGCTGCCGCTCAGGCTGCCGATCTGAATTATCAGCAACTCCATGCCACCCGAGACAGCCTGTGTTCGGTGGATGCCAACTCGGCGGCCTGTGCGGCCGCGACGGTAGCTCAGGATCAGGCCTATGCGACGAAACAGACGCTGGACGGCCAGGTTACTCAACCGCAAACCTACAACCCCAATGATTTTTATGCCGACTCTCCAGGGCAACAGCAGGATACCGGCGTAGAGCTGGCATTGGGGCTAAGCGGTGACAGCTATAAGGTCGATGTGGGAAGTACGCCGTTAGGGAGCGGTATCAGTTCTGTCGTGGGAGGCGCAACCTGGTCGCCGAAACTCAGCCAGCATTCCACGTTGGGATTAACCGTTGAAAGACGGGCGGTGAAAGATAGCTTGCTCTCTTATGTCGGGACGGAAGATACCATCACCGGCAAGAAATGGGGGGCGGTAACCAAAAACGGTGGCAGCATTAACCTGGGGTATGACGACGGCGTGGTGGGAGCCTATGGCGGCGTAGGGCTTTATGACTACCTCGGTGAGAATGTGGCCAGCAACAAAAGCGTTACCGGCAACCTGGGTGCCTATATCCGACCTTATAAAGATGACGAAAACGAGCTGAAGGTGGGCGTTAACGTCAACTACATGAACTTCGATAAAAACCTGAGCTACTTCACCTACGGCCAAGGGGGTTACTTCAGCCCGCAGGATTATCTCAGTATCTCGCTGCCGGTGGAATTCACCAAGAAACAGGATAATTTCACCTATATTTTAGGGGCCAGCGTGGGTTATCAGACCTACAGCAATCAGGAAAGCCCTTACTTCCCGAACGATCCGAATCTTCAGTCGCAGTTGGAGGACCTGGTCAGTAAGGGATACGGTACCGAAGCCAAATATGCCAGCGAAGACAAGAGCGGTATCGGCTATAGCCTGAAGGCGGGGGGAACCTATAAAGTGACGCCAAGCATGTTGGTCGGAGGGCAGTTGGGTTATGACACATTCGGCAGCTATTCCGAGAGCACCGCTTTGCTCTATTTCAAATATCTGTTAGATGAGAAATAACCATGCAAGAGATTAATAATGCGTCGTATGAGCTGGACTATCATCGTCAGCGTCAGTTCAAAGCGGGATGGCAGGATCTGGTCGAAGTGGTGTTTTCAGGCATTTTAGCCACCGCCGATGAGGCGGATGGTTGTGATTTTCTGCGTCTGATGGGGAGCAATCTGGCGCAGAAACTCCCGCTGTCCGCCGCGGAAACCGTAGGAGAACTGGAGGATGAACTTAACGCCAGGCTGCGCCATTTTGACTGGGGACGGGTACAGATAGAGGCGACGGATGAGCAATTGTTATTGACCCATTATGCTTATCCGCGCAGTGCCGAACCCAACAGTGAAGCCACCTGGACGTTGTCCTTTGCTTCCGTGCTGGAAGGGGCCTACGCCAGCTGGTTGCTGGCACAAGGCGGCGAATCGCACGTTTCTCTGCGCTGGCAGGGGCCTGCCAGGGATGATGCGCTGGTGTTCTGCTATCGAAACGAGCAACGAAAGTAGATGATGATAGCGAAAGGAATACTCGGCAGGATCAGAACAGTGATGGTGGTGATGGGATTGCTGTTTTCCTTTTGCACTCAGGCTGAAGAGGGGGGATGGACGCAATACAAACAGCGTTTCCTACTCCCTGATGGACGGATTATTGATACCGGCAACAATAATATCAGCCATACCGAAGGGCAGGGCTTTGCCATGTTGCTGGCGGTCTACAATAACGATCTCCCAACCTTTGACAAGATCTGGCAATGGACTAACGCCACCCTGTATCGCAAGGATATCGGGCTGTTTTCCTGGCGCTATGAACCCGGCAAGCCAGACCCGATAGCCGATAAAAACACCGCTACCGATGGCGATCTCCTGATCGCCTGGGCCTTGCTTGAGGCGGGCAAAAAGTGGGAGGTGACGGCCTATCTCATTTCCTCGGCAGAGATACAGCGCGCCCTGCTCAGGCAGACTCTGGTCAACTATGGCGGTTATCAACTGATGTTGCCGGGAGTCAGCGGGTTTAAGCAAAGCGGAGCCGTGATCGTTAATCCTTCCTATTTTGTTTTTCCGGCCTGGCAAGCGTTCTACGAAGATACCCATCTGCTGTTGTGGAAAACGCTTAGCGATGATGGCATGGCGATGATCGGCAAAATGGCGTTTGGGAAACCGCAATTGCCTACCGATTGGGTTACGTTGCAGGCCAACGGGCAGATGGCTCCAGCGAGTGACTGGCCACCCCGTTTCGGTTTTGATGCCGTACGTGTTCCGTTGTACCTACATTGGTTTCAGAACAACAGCCCGCAACTGCAGCCTTTCGCCCGTTTTTGGCGCAGCTATGATCGCCGGGCGATACCGGCCTGGATTGATGTACTCAGCGGGCAACGTGCCGACTATTATCAGAATCAGGGGATGAGGGCCGTCAGGGATCTGGTGGTCGGGGACAGCGGGCCGCTGACCAGCCGGTTGGATCCGGATGAGGATTATTATTCCGCCAGCTTGCATCTGCTGGCCTATTGGTCTCAGCGCAGTCTTTTCCTGCGCTGAGAACCATTACCGGCACAGAGTAGATTGCTCTACAGCAACCATTGATTATTTGCGTGCATCCGGGCGTATCAGATCAAAACGGTGCTGTTCGGAGATGCCATAATAGGCCGTTGGCCCACCGGCGCGTAACACCGGCTCTGCTGCCGCAGTCTGATAAATACCTTGCTCATCCAGCAGCCGGGGATCGATGTGTACCGCGATCACTTCTCCCAGGACCAGCCAGGTATCCACCTTCTCTCCCGCTGCGCTCAGCAATTGAATGCATTGGGTTAACCGGCATTCAAAGTTGACCGGACTTTCCGCTACGCGTTCGGCCCTGACGCGCCGCCCAGGGATTGGTGTCAGGCCAGCAAAGGCAAACTCATCTTCACCACGGGGTAACGAGGCCGAGCTGTTGTTCATGGCTTCTGCCAGCGGGCGAGTGGTCAGATTCCAGACAAACTCACCGGTTTCTACGATGTTGGCCACGCTATCTTTCCACCCTGAACTGGCAAAGCCGATGATAGGGGGATGATAGTTAAAGCAGTTGAAAAAACTATAGGGAGCCAGATTGCGCTGGCCGTTGGCGCTCAGGGAAGATATCCAGCCGATCGGGCGTGGGCCGACGATAGCGTTCAGCGGATCGTGCGGCAGACCATGGCCAGCCGCTGGCTCATAGTAATAACGTGGTTCACTGCTCATAAGCACCCTTTCAAGGAAAGACTTAGTCCTATTCTGACGGATTTCACCGTGGCTGCAAGCGCCTTGCCGTCCTTTTTGCCAGCCTTTGTGCTATCTTACGCGCCAGAAATCCCTTTCAGAGAGCCCGTCACGGTGGAAAAAAAGAAAAGTTTCCCGCAGCAGAAAAGCGGCCTGCATCCGCGCAATCGCCATCGCTCACGTTATGATTTTCCGGCGCTGATTACCAGTTGCCCGGCGTTGCAACCGTTTGTGAAGCCCAATGCCTGGGGAGATGTGTCGGTAGATTTTGCCGATCCTGCCGCAGTGAAAATGCTTAACCGTGCCTTGCTGCAACATTATTACGGGATTGAGCATTGGGATATTCCTGCCGACTACCTTTGTCCGCCGATCCCTGGCCGCGCCGATTATATTCACCACCTGGCGGATCTGCTCGCCACCAGTAACGGTGGCGAGATCCCGCGGGGCAAAGGGGTGGCGATCCTGGATGTGGGCGTAGGGGCAAACTGTATTTATCCCATCATCGGTCAACGTGAATACGGCTGGCGTTTTACCGGCTCGGAAACCGATGCAATCTCGCTTGGCGCGGCCAAGATGATTGTGGCCATGAATCCCACGCTGAAAAACACCGTGCGCCTGCGTCAGCAAAAACAGTCAGCGTTTATTTTTAACGGCATTATCGGCGTAGCTGACCGTTTTGATGCCACGCTGTGTAACCCACCATTCCACGGCTCTGAACAGGAAGCTCGGGCCAGCACCCGCCGCAAGCTGCATAAACTGGGCAAGGGCGAGGTAGCAGATAAGCCGGTACAGAATTTTGGCGGCAAGAATAACGAACTGTGGTGTGAAGGTGGCGAAGAAGCCTTTGTTCGCAAGATGGTGGAAGAGAGTGTCAGCAAAGCGCAAAACTGCCTGTGGTTTACCTCGCTGATCTCTAAAAATACCACCTTGCCTGCTATTTATTATGCGCTCAAGCAGGCCGGTGCCGAAGAGGTACGAACCATCGAAATGGCTCAGGGGCAGAAGATCAGCCGCTTCGTTGCCTGGACGTTCCACAATGCAGCACAGCAAGCCGACTGGGCGGCGGAACGCTGGCAATAAGCCAACCGTTGCCGGTGATTTCACCGGCAACAATTATTTATTCTGCGTCTCCTTTCATTATGTATTTCTTGCGTTATCCTCAATACAGCTTTAGATAATAATAATCCCAATTCCAGAGTGGGTTAAAAATACAATAATTACGTTGCTAAATAACTTCTATTTATCCGGTTAACCTGGAAGATTGCCTGTGCGCAATTTTCAAGGCAGTTGCACGTATAACGGTGGGGAAAACGTGCAAAGAATAACGATATCCGTTGCCTTGCAAGCGGCGGGTTGAAATCCACAGAGCATAAATTGCGTGCGGTTAACTCATCTGCCAGAAGGACCCTTACACCATGTTTTTACGCCTCAGTCAGTTAACAACCCCTTGGCGTGCTGAATTGAACGCTATTGAAGAGGCGGTCGCCATGATCGTCTTTAAACCCGATGGCACCGTGCTGCGGGCTAACGATCTCTTCTTGCAGACGTTGGGGTTTGAACGCCATGAAGTCATTGGCCAACATCATCGTATTTTCTGTGATGAAAGATATGCCATGAGTCCGGCTTATCAACGCCATTGGAATAGATTAAATCTGGGTGAATCTATTACTGATAATATTCGACGAATTCGCAAGGATGGTGAGGTTGTCTGGCTGCAAGGGACGTATACCCCGGTCCTGGATAAGCAAGGACAGGTGGTAGAGATCGTCAAAATTGCCAGCGTGGTGACCGAGCGCATTATTCAGGCCCAGGAACATCAGAGCCTGTTAACTGCACTGAATCGTTCAATGGCAATGATCACTTTCTCGCCAACCGGCATTATTCTGGATGCCAATGACAATATGCTGAATCTGATGGGGTATAGGTTGGAGGACGCGCGTGGGCAGGCACACAGCATACTGTGCACGCCGGAGTTTGCCGATTCCGATGACTATCGTCAGCATTGGCTGCGCCTGGCACGCGGCGAGTTTATTACCGGACGTTTTGAACGCCAAAACCGGCGCGGTGAGCGGGTGTGGCTGGAGGCCAGCTATAACCCGATTATGGACAGTGAAGGGCGGGTGTTGAAGGTAGTAAAAATTGCGCAGGATATTACCCGCCTGATGTTTCAGCAGCAGCATGAAGAAGAGATGGTGCGTAATGTCCACCATCTCTCCTTGGGTACTGATAAAACGGCCGCCCAGGGCACGATCATTGTGCAACAGGCGGTGCAAGGGATGCAGCAGGTTGAGGTTGCCGCCAGGCAGACTTCCGACGTAGTCAGCGACCTGGGGCGGTGTTCGCAACAGATTGGCGCCATTGTTGAGGCGATTCGTAAAATTGCCGCGCAAACCAATCTACTGGCGATCAATGCGTCAATTGAGGCAGCCCATGCCGGGGAGCATGGGCGCGGTTTTGCCGTTGTGGCCAATGAGGTGCGTACGTTGGCCGAACAATCCCGCAAGGCGGCCAGTGAAATTGAGCATATGACCAAATCGATTCAACAAGGCGTAGCGGCGGCGATTGCCGGTATGGTTACCTGTGTGGAGCAGGCGGGCGGTGGTGTGGCACTTGCCAAGGATGCGGGAGAGGTCATCAATCAGGTCAACGTTGGCATGCAGAACGTGGTGAAACTGATGCAGGCCTTCACATCGCTCAAGCAGGGAGAGGCGATACACTGAGTTTGCCCTGTTTGATGTTGATAACAGCGCTGTTTTTTAAAGCGGGATGCCGGTTCTACTGCCCTGTACTCACTGAATACCTGGCGTTGTCTACGGCTTGAAGCGGGCACGTTGTTCTGTGCCCGCTGGGGGTTCTATCAGGAAACGTGCTGCAGGAACTCGCGCAGGCGCGGGCTCGGCGGGTTGTTAATCAGGTCATGAGGGTTGCCGTCCTCGGCTACCCGGCCTTTGTCGATGAAGATCAGGCGTGAGGCCACTTTTTCGGCAAAGCCGACTTCATGAGTGACGATCACCATGGTCATGCCTTCTTCGGCCAGATCCTGCATGACCTTCAACACTTCGTGGCGCAGTTCCGGATCGAGGGCTGAAGTGGGCTCATCGAACAGCATCATCTTCGGTTTTACCGCCAGTGCCCGGGCAATGGCCACACGCTGTTGTTGTCCACCGGAGAGTTCGGAAGGGTAGTGATGCGCGCGCTCAGCCAGCCCGACCTTGGCCAACAGTTCGCGTGCCAGCTTCTCGGCATCTGCTTTTTTCAAGCCACGAACGCGGATTGGGCCAAAAGCCACGTTTTCCAACGCGGTCAAATGAGGGAACAGGTAGAACTGCTGGAACACCATGCCCGCTTCCTGGCGGATCAGGCGATCGTCTACTTTCGGATCGTTCACCTTCAGGCCATCGACGACCAGTTCACCGCTGGTAATCTCTTCGAGCTTGTTGATACAGCGCAGCAAGGTTGATTTACCTGAGCCGGAAGGCCCGATGATCACCACGACTTCACCCTGGTTGATTTTCAGGTCGATATTGTGCAGCACCTGGGTTGGACCAAAGTGCTTGGAGACGTTTTTAAATTCAATCACAGGATTTTCATCCTTCTTTCCAGACGACGCAGCACGAAGCTCAGCACCAGAGTAATAATCAGATAAATAACCGCCACGGCGCTCCAGATTTCCAGCGCGCGGAAGTTACCAGCAATAATTTCCTGACCTTGGCGGGTCAGTTCCGCCACACCGATCACGATGAACAGCGAAGTGTCTTTGATGCTGATGATCCACTGGTTACCCAGCGGTGGCAACATGCGGCGCAGTGCCAGTGGCATGATGACGTAACGGATGGTTTCACGACGTGATAGCCCCAGCGCTAGCCCGGCCTCACGAAAACCGCTGTGGATTGACAGCACCGCACCACGGGTGATTTCTGCAATATAGGCACCGGAGTTGATCATGATGGTGACCACGGCGGCAGAGAATGGGTCGATGCGCAAATCGCTGAACGCCATAGGCAGGGCGAAGTAGATGAACATCACCTGCACCACAATCGGCGTGCCACGGATCACTTCGATGAACACCAGCGCGATATGGTTGGCGATCCAGCCGCCATAGGTGCGCGCAAAACCGGCAACGAGGCCGATGATCAGGCCACCAATCAGACCGAGGATCGAAATCCACAGGGTCATCTTGGCACCTTCTAACAAAATAGGGATGGCGGGCCAAATGGCACTCCAGTCGAACTGCATGATATTTTCTCCCGGTGATCCCAAATAAGGGAATCAGATACAACAAAGCGCAGGGGCGAATACACCTCCCCTGTGCTTAACTTAATAATTTGCCAACTTAATAAATTACTTAGGCTCGGTACCAAACCACTTTTTGTAGATTTCGTTGTAGGTGCCGTTTTCACGCAGGGTTTTCAGCGCACCGTTCACTTTTTCACGCAGTTCGTCGCTGCCTTTCGGGAACGCGATACCATATTGCTGAGCTTCCAGGGATTCGCCGACGGTTTTGAACTTGCCAGCGCCCGCAGTCTTGATGAAGTACAGGATGTTTGGCGTATCGTGCAGCACGGCATCAGCACGCTTGGTACCCAGCTCCATATAGGCGTTGTCGATGTTCGGGAACTGGCGCAGATCTTTGGTTTTGATGTGCTGCTTGGCGTAATCCACCGAACCGGTGCCGCTCTTCACTGCTACCACTTTACCGTCCAGATCGGCAATGCTTTTCACGTTGTTGTTGTCGGCATTAACCATGACGAGCAGACCGCTTTTGTAATAGCCATCAGAGAACTCGATCGCTTTCTTACGTTCGTCAGTAATGGTGATCCCAGCCAGCGCCAGATCGACGTTCTTGGTTTGCAGCGCAGGGATAATACCGCTGAAATCCATCGGCTTGAGGGTATAATCCAGCTTCAATTCTTTCGCGATAGCTGCCCATAAGTCGATATCGAAACCAACGTATTGGTCACCCTGTTTGAATTCAAATGGAACGAAGGCAGTGTCTGTAGCGACAACCAGTTTGTCTGCTGCGTGGGAACTGACGGCAAAGGCCAGGGAAAGTGCGGCCAGGGAAATTTTGAAAATTGACTTCATGAGAGGAGTTCCTGTACAGGTTGCGGATTACCCATTTTTTATGTTGCATTTTGTGCTATGGAAGAATCGTGCCAATTTTGCAATCATTTTAAAAACAAAGGGTTGGGTTGTTTTGTTGTGTCCAGAGGGCAAATTATAATTATTTTGCACCAAAACAGGGCTCTCAATTGGTGCATCGGGCCATGGTGGTGCAGTGGGCCTATCATTATCTAAAGAATAGATGAGAAACAACCGATAATTAACAATTTTGCATCGAATATGATAACTAACTCTAACTTTTTATCTTTGAGCTGATTGCATTTGGTGCAAGACTGTTCGATTGAAGGGGGGCAGCCTGACGGGATTTAGCGTAGTTGGCTATCTTTACTGCCCCGGCGATTGTACAGGCTGTTGTCTGATTGTTTTTTATCCAAGGCTGTCTGGCAAGCCAGACAATAGCGCACGCCTTGCAGTGCCTGTCTTCTTGCGATAGGGATCTCTTCACCGCACTCCTGGCAGTAATGCTCGCTTTCCCCCTGGCCGAGGGCCTGACGCGCTCGTTGTACGGCATCCTCCACAGTAGAATCGATCTGATCCTGAACCGCGCCGTCTGCTGCCCATCCGCTTGCCATGTTCACCTCACTGTTCGCATTATGCCTACCCCAATGGCTTGAAGGCTGATGGGGGAAGCGTCAATGCAATATAGCGCATTTTTTATACCAATCGGCTTGCCGATAAAAAAACAGGCTGGGGCAGAGCCCTCAACCTGTAGTTTCCCGTTAAGCGGGTCGCATTGATCGGTAATATGACGTTATTCGATATTGGATTCGATAAACCACAGGAATTTGTCCAGATCGCGTGATGCGGCGGTGAACATGTCTGCAGTATCTTCATCTGCAACTTCGGTAATTGCTTTACGGATGTCGTTGGCAACGGCGCCGTAGCGATCCGCCAGTGCTTTAAGGTGCTCTTGTACGCTGTGAATATTGGTCGGATAGCTTTTCAGCGGGGTTTTGTCATTCACCACTTGCACGGTGCCCAGTGCGACGCCGCCGAGCTGAACGACACGCTCCGCAAAAGTATCTTGATGATCGATAATGGCCGTACGGAAGCCGTCCAGCATTTCATGAACAGCGATAAAATTGGCACCACGCATGTTCCAATGCGCCTGCTTGGTGATCAATGACAGGTCGATAAACTGCACAACCTGATGATTCAGCGCCTTGATTGCCGCCTGCTTGGTTTTCTCATCCACGTCATTACGTGTGTACAACAGGTCAGAAGATTTCGTTTTCACCAGTTTAGCGGTACTCATATCAGATATCCTCTTCTTGATGGGTATAGTCCTATTTTTGCTACGGGATCAATTATAGCAGCGATATTTCGTTTTGCAGGGCGAAAAGGGCGATTAAATAAATAGGTGATAACGACTGGATATTAAATAGAGAAAGGCGTATGGCATTTGCCTTGATTTATTGTTTATTGATATTAAAGGGGTTTTTATGGTTAGTCTGGAGTTGGATGGAGCCCAATAATAATTAACACTGATTGAGTGGATATTTCAAACTTGAATGCTTACTGAATGTTTCAAGAGGTAATAATGCGGTTTTCTGCGTTAATTCATATTGATAGGCAATTATCGCCAGGTGAATTCAAACGTATGCGGTGAGCAATACTTTTTATCGCCAATAAAACCAACCGGTTGGGCGACCCGTTACACATGCAATGCCTATCGCCGCGCGGCCACTCCGAATGGCGAAAACCCGTCAGGGTGTGGCATGATAGCGCTGAGATAACGCTAAATTCAGGGTGATGAATGTGAAACCGGTAACACTTTACGATGTCGCAAACCATATAGGCGTCTCTTATCAGACCGTCTCCCGCGTCGTGAATCAGGCCAGTCATGTTTCTGCCAAAACCCGTGAGAAAGTTGAGGCTGCGATGGCGGAGCTCAATTACATTCCGAACCGCGTTGCTCAACAACTGGCTGGTAAACAAACCCCGCTGATTGGTGTCGCGACCGCCAACCTGGCGCTGCACGCACCGTCGCAAATTGTTGCTGCCATTAAGTCACGCGCCGACCAGTCTGGTGCCAGCGTGGTGATCGCTATGGTTGAGCGCAGTGGCGTGGATGCCTGCAAGGCGGCGATACACAACCTGTTAGCGCAGCGCGTGACCGGGGTGATTATCAACTATCCTCTTGATGAAAACGACGCCATCGCGGTTGCTGCTGCCTGCGGCGTAGTGCCGGTATTGTTTCTTGATGTTTCTGAGCAGTCTCCGATTAACAGCATCATTTTCTCTCATGATGACGGCGCCCGCCTGGGAGTAGAGCATCTGGTGCAACATGGTCATCAGCGCATCGCGCTATTGGCAGGACCGCACGCTTCGGTTTCGGCGCGGCTGCGCCTGGCGGGCTGGCATAAGTATCTGGCACACCACCAACTCCAGCCTGTTGCTGAAAGAGAAGGTGACTGGAGTGCGATATCCGGTTTTCAACAGACTCAGCAGTTGCTTAATGAGGGAAATATCCCCACGGCAATGCTGGTGGCCAACGATCAGATGGCGCTGGGGGCGATGCGTGCGATAAGCGAGTTCGGCTTGCGCGTCGGCAGCGATATTTCGGTGATTGGTTACGACGATACCGAGGACAGTTCTTGCTATATCCCGCCGCTCACCACGATTAAGCAGGACTTTCCGCTGCTTGGGCAGGCCAGCGTCGACAGATTATTGCAACTTTCCCGCGGCGAATCCGCTACCGGCAACCAGTTACTGCCGGTTGAATTGGTTACGCGCAAAACTGTCCAGCCAGTCAACGCGCAGACATCTTCTCCTCAGGCACTGGCAGAGTCGCTGATACAGCTGGCGCGTCAGATTTCTCAATTGAAGCCCGGTAAGTGATCACGCAGTAATAATGTGAATCGGCTCACTTATTAAACACCTAATCCTTTACAGAACTATCTGCACCTCCGTATGTTTATAAAAAATTGTGAGCGGATAACAATTATTTATAGGATACAGCCATGACCCTGAATACGGATTCACTCGCCGCCGTTCTTGCACGACGTGACTGGGAAAACCCCAGTGTAACGCAGCTCAATCGTCTGGAGGTGCATCCTCCGTTTTCCAGTTGGCGCAATGCCGATGATGCGCGCGAGAACCGTCGTTCTGCGCAGTTACGCTGCCTGAATGGCGCATGGAAGTTTATCTGGTTTACATCGCCCGAGGCGGTGCCGGAAAGCTGGCGCGTAAATGACCTGGACGAAGCGGATACCATCACCGTGCCGTCTAACTGGCAGATGGAGGGTTACGATGCGCCGATCTATTCCAACATCACGTATCCGTTTCCGGTTAACCCCCCGTTTGTTCCAACCGAAAACCCTACTGGATGTTACTCGCTCACATTTGATATGGATGAAGCCTGGCTGCTTTCAGGCCAGACCCGCATTATTTTTGATGGTGTGAACTCTGCTTTTCATCTGTGGTGCAACGGGCGTTGGGTGGGGTATGGCCAGGATAGCCGTCTACCGTCCGAGTTCGATCTCAGTGACTTCCTGATTAGCGGTCAGAACCGTCTTGCTGTGATGGTGCTGCGCTGGAGCGATGGCAGCTATCTGGAAGATCAGGATATGTGGCGCATGAGCGGTATTTTCCGGGATGTTTCCCTCCTGCACAAACCGACCACGCAAATCGGCGATTTGCACGTTAACTCTCGCTTCAACGATGATTTTAGCCGTGCCGTGCTGGAAGTCGACGTCAGAATGGCAGGGGAAGCGCGTGACGATTTATCTGTCACCTTGCAGCTGTGGCAAGGAGAAACGCTGGTAGGGGCCACCACATCATCTTTTGGTAGTGAAATTATCGATGAGCGGGGCACTTATTCCGATCGCACAACACTGCGCCTGAACGTTGAGCATCCCATGTTGTGGAGTGCAGAAACCCCAAACCTGTATCGCGCCGTTGTCCAGTTGCATACCGTCAGTGGCACGTTGCTTGAAGCCGAGGCCTGCGATGTCGGCTTGCGCCAGATCGACATTGAAAATGGCCTGCTGCGGCTTAACGGTAAGCCATTGTTAATCCGTGGTACCAACCGCCACGAACATCATCCGAAAAACGGCCAGGTGATGGATAAAGAGACGATGGTGCAGGACATTCTGCTGATGAAGCAGAATAACTTTAACGCCGTACGCTGCTCGCATTACCCGAATCACCCGCTCTGGTACAGCCTCTGCGATCGTTACGGTTTGTACGTGGTGGACGAAGCGAATATTGAGACGCATGGCATGGTACCGATGAATCGTCTGAGCGACGATCCCACCTGGTTGCCCGCCATGAGCCAGCGTGTGACGCGGATGGTACAGCGCGATCGTAACCATCCGAGCATTATTATCTGGTCGCTCGGCAACGAATCTGGCCACGGTGCTAATCATGATGCGCTGTACCGCTGGCTGAAATCTGAAGATCCCTCCCGCCCGGTGCAGTATGAGGGGGGCGGCGCGGATACCGCCGCAACCGACATCATCTGCCCGATGTATGCTCGCGTCGATCAGGATCAGCCTTTTCCGGTGGTACCGAAATGGTCAATCAAAAAATGGCTGTCGATGCCGGGCGAACAGCGTCCACTGATCCTCTGTGAATATGCACATGCGATGGGCAACAGCCTTGGCGACTATGCCAATTATTGGCAGGCTTTCCGTCAATATCCCCGTCTACAGGGCGGCTTTGTCTGGGACTGGGTGGATCAGTCACTGCTCAAATATGACGAACAGGGTAAGCCGTGGTCCGCTTATGGCGGTGACTTTGGTGATACGCCTAACGATCGTCAGTTCTGCATGAACGGCTTGCTGTTCGCGGACCGTACTCCGCATCCTGCATTGTATGAGGCAAAACACGCGCAGCAGTTTTTCCAGTTTAGGCTGTTGCCGGGCGCTGAGCGCAAAATTGAAGTCACCAGCGAATATCTGTTCCGCCATAGTGATAACGAAATCTTGCATTGGTCCATCGCCCAGGACGGCAACGCCTTGGCCACTGGCGCGGTGACGCTGGATATCGTCCCTCAAGGCCGTCAGATCATCACGCTACCCGAGGTCCCGATGCCTGACACTGCCGGGCAACTGTGGCTGACGGTGCGCGTCGAGCAACCGCAGGCAACGGCGTGGTCGCAAGCCGGACATATCAGCGCCTGGCAACAATGGGCGCTGGAAGAAAAACTCAGCGTGCAATCCCCCTCGTGCGCCGGTGAGGCGCCGCAACTTACCGCCAGTGAGACGTTGTTTAGCGTGGTGCTGGGGGATAAACGCTGGGAATTCTGTCGCCAGCAGGGGGGGCTGGCACAATACTGGATTAGCGAGCAAGCGCAGCTGTTGACCCCGCTGATTGACCAGTTCACCCGCGCACCGTTGGATAATGATATCGGCGTAAGTGAGGTGACCCGCATCGATCCCAACGCCTGGGTTGAACGCTGGAAGGCAGCCGGTCACTACCGGGCGGAAGCCGTACTATTGCAATGCGATGCCGAAGCGCTTTCCAGTGCAGTGCTGATCACGACCACACACGCCTGGCAGTATCAGGGAGAGACGCTGTTTATCAGCCGTAAAACCTTCCGTATCAATGGCCAGGGCGAAATGCAGATTACGGTGGATGTTGATGTTGCCAGCGGTACGCCGTACCCGGCGCGTATCGGCCTGAGTTGCCAACTGGCGCAGGTGGCTGAACGGGTGAACTGGTTAGGACTTGGTCCACACGAAAATTACCCGGATCGCCTGACTGCCGCCTGTTTTGATCGCTGGGAACGGCCTCTCGATGAAATGTATACCCCGTACGTTTTCCCAAGCGAAAACGGCCTGCGCTGCGGCACCCGTGAGCTGAAATATGGCGTGCACCTCTGGCGCGGCAACTTCCAGTTCAATATCAGCCGCTACAGTCAGCAGCAACTGGCGGAAACCAGCCATCGCCATCTGTTACAGCCGGAGGCGGGTACCTGGCTCAATATTGATGGTTTCCATATGGGCGTTGGCGGCGATGATTCCTGGAGCCCTTCCGTGTCGCCGAAATACCTGCTCAGCGCGGGGCACTATCACTATCAGTTTATCTGGGATCAAAAATAATAATAATCGGGCGGGTATCTACCTGCCCGTAATTTGCGTAGGGAATCCATTATGTATTATTTAAAGAACACTAACTTCTGGATGTTCGGTTTTTTCTTCTTCTTCTACTTTTTTATTATGGGGGCCTACTTCCCCTTCTTCCCGATCTGGTTACACGATATTAACCATATCAGTAAAGGGGATACCGGTGTGATTTTTGCCTGTATTTCTCTGTTTTCACTGCTGTTTCAACCGATTTTCGGCCTGCTTTCCGATAAGCTCGGCTTGCGTAAACATCTGTTGTGGGTGATTACCGGCATGCTGGTGATGTTCGCCCCGTTCTTTATTTACGTCTTCGGGCCATTATTACAGTTTAATATTTTATTAGGTTCCATTGTTGGTGGGATATACCTCGGCTTTATTTACAACGCAGGGGCGCCAGCGATTGAAGCCTATGTTGAAAAAGTCAGCCGCCGCAGCAATTTTGAGTTTGGCCGAGCGCGTATGTTTGGCTGCGTAGGTTGGGCACTGTGCGCCTCGATCGTGGGCGTTATGTTTACCATTAATAACGAATTTGTTTTCTGGCTGGGCTCCGGGTGCGCGGTGATCCTGGCGCTGTTGCTGTTGTTCTCGCGAACGGGCGTATCCTCTTCTGCTGCAGTGGCAGACGCCGTGGGGGCTAATCAGTCAGCCTTTAGCCTGAAGCTGGCGTTGGAGCTGTTTAAGCAGCCGAAGCTGTGGTTCCTCTCACTGTACGTTGTCGGCGTTTCCTGTACCTACGATGTGTTTGACCAGCAGTTTGCCAACTTTTTCACCTCTTTCTTTGCAACCGGTGAACAGGGAACGCGGATTTTCGGCTACGTCACTACCATGGGGGAATTGCTGAACGCTTCCATTATGTTCTTTGCACCTTTGATTGTGAACCGTATCGGCGGGAAGAATGCGCTACTGCTTGCAGGGACGATTATGTCGGTGCGCATTATTGGCTCATCGTTTGCGACCACGGCGCTGGAAGTGGTGATCCTCAAAACGCTGCATATGTTTGAGGTGCCTTTCCTGATTGTTGGCTGTTTCAAATACATCACCAGCCAGTTTGAGGTGCGTTTCTCTGCCACCATTTATCTGGTGTGTTTCTGTTTCTTTAAACAGCTGGCGATGATTTTCATGTCGGTGCTGGCGGGCAATATGTATGAGAGTATCGGCTTCCAAGGTGCGTATCTGGTGCTGGGCATGATTGCGCTAGGGTTTACGCTGATTTCTGTTTTCACCCTTAGCGGGCCGGGGCCACTGTCTGTGTTGCGTCGTCGGGCAAGCGAAGCGCTTTAAACCTTTTGCCGGTGCAGTGCGCAGGCGTCGTAAGGTTACCGGCAACTTCATTGTTATCCCTTGGCGTCGCCGCTGGAAACAGCGGCTTTTATGATCCCGATGTGTGATGTGACTTCACTCGATTCAGCTTTTGTTGCCCTCGAAGAAAAATGTCTTTTCTTTGCTGAACATACTTCAGCACCATTCAGATTAAACCTTGATCAGTCTCATATTAATTTGTCACTAAAAACGAGTTTTCATAATTATTAGCAGCTTTGATCACATAAAATTTGCTTCCCTTTGCTCTGTTGTAGAAATAGTGACCGCCATCTCATTTTAATAAATGGATGAAACGTACTTTGTTATGGCTTTTGCTTAATCCATTCAGCTAACTGAAAAGGAACAATAAATGAAAAAGTTAATCGCCATTTCGATCGCTATCTCTTTGATTTCTGGGTACGCCAATGCACAAACTATCGTGTTGACCGACAGTGAGAACGGCATTGAACTGGGTAATTGGCAGATTGATAGCCAGCAGCTGAAGATCCCTGGACCGCGTTTCAGCCTGCAACAGCAAGTTCTGCAGGGGGGCAAGCAAGAAGGCTCGAAAGTGATTACCCTCACCAGCGAGGGATTAAATATCACCCTGAGCCCGACGCGTGGTATGGACATCCTGCATGTTAAAGGTTCAGGCGTGAGGCTGGGCTGGGATTCACCGGTGACCGAGGTTGTCAACCCGGCTTATATCAATCTGGAGAGCCGTAACGGCTTGGGTTGGCTTGATGGATTTAACGAAATGCTGGTGCGCTGCGGTTACGAATGGACCGGCCACCCTGGCGTTGAAAACGGCACGTTATATACCTTGCATGGCCGTGCCGGGAATACCCCCGCTTCCAAAGTGGTGGTGGAGATTGCAGAAAAAGCGCCTTATGAAGTTCGTATTCGCGGGTTGCTGAAAGAAAATACCTTCAAGAAAAGTAATTTGGAAACCTGGACGGAGTTGCGTTACATCCCTGGCGCGCAGCAATTCACCGTACACGATCGTCTGACCAATCATGCAGATTATCCGCGTGACTATCAGATTATTTATCACAGTAATTTCGGTAAGCCGTTGCTGGAAGAAGGTGCCGTGTTCAGTGCGCCGATCAAGGAGATTTCACCGTTTAATGATTATGCCAAGAGCGGGTTGAAAGAGTGGCATACCTACCAGGGCCCCACCAAAGATTTTGATGAGATGGTGTTCAATATCGTGCCTTACAGTGATTCACAGGGTAAAACCCTGGCAATGTTGAACAACAAGAAAGGGGATCGCGGCGTTGCCATTGATTTTGATACCCACCAGTTACCGGTTCTGACGCTGTGGAAAAACACCGATACTGAACGTCAGGGCTACGTTACCGGTATTGAACCAGGCACCAGCTACGCGTATCCGGTTAAAATCGAACGGGAACAGGGGCGTATCAAGCAATTACAACCAGGAAAAAGTACCGACTTCGAGCTGACTTACACATTGCTGAAAGATGCTGAACAAGTTAAAGAGTACCAAAACAAGATAAAAGCACTGCAAGGTGACCGTGAAGTTAAACTGGTCGATACACCGATTGCGGTGGAATAGCGTCAGGTGAGGGAGGAGCCGGTCCGTTGACCGGCTCTTTGGCGTTAAAGCAGCAGTTCGTAATGGACCTTCACCACCACTTTCTTAATGTTTTTGGCCCCCTGAACCTGACAGCCCGGTTTATGGGGTTCCAGCGGGAAGAAGATCACATACATCCCAGGCGTCAGGTTCAGTGTCTGTGGGCTACGTTTGATATCCAGCATCTGCAAATCTTTGCTTTCATCATAAGGATCGCTATCGTCCCAGCTGCCTGGCAGACCAAAGTCGATTCTCTCTTCTCCTCCGATCAGGATCTGGATATCCAGGTATTCCTGGTGGAGCTCTGCGCGTTTACTTTCCGCCGGCTCAGTAACCAACTCCATAACGTTCATAAACACCCGATCGCCGTCGATCTCGTGCCGTCCCAGCGCAAGGCCGGGGAGATCGTACTGGCGAACGGTATTGAGGATATTGGCTAAAACGGGTGAGAGGCCACGCCCGAAACGGGGATTGTACAAACTGCCATATATCATCCTGATTCTCCGTAATGAAACAATAACGTAATGAAAGAAATGAAATTTGCGCCAAAAGACCTGCGATGAGTATGGCTATTATCGCGATTGAAAAAAGTTAACTGGATTGCAATCACAACAGAATCAGGATTTATTTTGCCGAGATGCCAGGGATACCCCGGCATCTTAGGGGTCAGGACAGGCTCTCAATATGTGGTTTGGGTTTAATGGTCAGAGTGGCCCCCATGGATGCCGCGATGATGGCGGCCAAGGCCAGCCATTGGACCGAAGTGAGATGCTCATTGAGGAAAATCATTCCGGAAAGGGCGGCCAATGCGGGCTCCAGGCTCATCAGGGTGCCAAAGGTTCGCGCCGGGATTTTGGGTAATGCGATAATTTCCAACGAATAGGGCAGAGCCGTTGAGAGGATCGCGACAGCCAGTGCCAGCGGCAGAATATCCACATTCAACAGCGCGCTACCCGTCTGCCAGGCGCCGATAGGGCAAAACACCAGGGCGGCGATTAACGAACCTACCGCCACGGTGCCCGGCCCGTGATCCCCCCCGGCCTTCTGGCCGAAGATAATATAGATTGCCCAACAGGCCCCAGCCCCAAGCGCACAAGCGGCCCCCAAAGGATCGATGCTCCCCATATCGTGACCCAATGGCAGCAGGAACCACAGGCCCGCGATAGCCAGCGCCACCCAGACAAAATCGATAGGGCGACGTGAGGAAAACATCGCCACCGCCAGCGGGCCGGTGAATTCCAAAGCAACCGCAATACCGAGTGGTACCGTGCGTAACGATAGGTAAAACAGGTAGTTCATTGCCCCCAGCGACAGGCCATAGATAAGCAGGGGCAAGCGGCTGCCTGCGTTAAAGCGCATCCGCCAGGGGCGGAAAATAACAAACAGTATCAGCGTGCCAATGCTCAGACGAAGAGTGGTGATCCCTTCGGCGCCAACCAGTGGGAACAGGCTTTTGGCAAGCGAAGCGCCGCTCTGGATTGAGATCATTGCAACGATCAGCAAGCATACGGGGATCAGCGTGGAAGACGCTTTTGCGGTTACAGACGAAGACATCCTTTCTGGCCTTATGGGCTCCCCCTTGTCGGGGAAGGCGTAAGTGAGTACAGGTATTGCCCAGTGTAAAGGAATTGGCAGCAAGGTGGTGACCAAAAACGTCGCCTTAAGCTGAATCTGTCAAAATTTTGCGCGAAGCGTGCTCGACTGGCTAAAAAACACGCGATAATTAAGAATTATCTGCATATCCAATAGGTGATTGTCGTCACAAAAAGGGATAGAATGCTGGCGAAAATATAAGAAAATTAGTTGGATGAAGTGTTCCTGTAACCTCCTGTTACACGATATAAAGCTTTAGACACTGTTTTAAAGGCAGAGTTTCACGCTAATTTTTGCTATATTTTCAACGTATGAACAAATGGATGTACTTTTATAATAAAACGCGTTTGAGGTGGTTATGAAAAAAATTGCATGTCTTTCCGCAGTAGCAGCTTGTGTATTAGCAGTGACCGCAGGTACCGCATTTGCTGGTGAGAGCACCGTATCTGCTGGTTATGCGATGGGTGACTTCCAAGGCGTTGTTAACAAAGCCGATGGTTTCAACCTGAAATACCGTTACGAATACGACAACAGCCCACTGGGTGTGATCGGTTCTTTCACTCACCTGGAAAAGAACGGTTCTGATAACGGTTTCTACGACAAAGCGCAGTACAGCTCTATCACTGCCGGTCCAGCTTTCCGCTTCAACGACTGGGCGAGCATCTACGGTGTGATCGGTGTGGGCTACGGTAAATTCACTTCCAACGCTCAAAACGGCACCGACAACAACAGCACCAGCGACTATGGCTTCACCTATGGTGCTGGTCTGCAGTTCAACCCAATCCAGCAGGTTGCTCTGGATGTGGGCTACGAGCAGAGCCGTATCCGCAGCGTTGACGTTGGCACCTGGAACGTGGGCGTAGGCTACCGTTTCTAAGATTTCTCCATGCCTTCGGGCGTGAGTGTGTAGCCTTGGTTGCTGCACCTGCTAAAAATCCGCCTTTGGGCGGATTTTTTTTGTCGGTAAAAAACTTACTCGTCTCGTTGCCCCATTATGGTGGTGGGTTGTAATGAAAAGCGGGCCGTGCTGGGGTCGCGTTCATAACCCTGCGGTTGACTGAGTAAGCCATACAGTTCTGGCCGACGGCCATGGATCCAGCGCCTGCCTGTACTCATGGGAATCAATGACAGCTCCAGATCGGCGATGACGATGGCATCTTCCGCTACGCAGGTTTCTGCCAGAATGCGGCCATAGGGATCGAGGATCATGGCATTGCCCGTACGGACTTCATCATCATCTTGCCCCACGCCGTTGCTGAACAAAATAAACACGCCATTGTCATGGGCGCGGGAAGGCAGCCAACGCATCAGCCAACCTCGGCCATGATCGCCACGAAAAGCCTCCTCGATCGCTGCGGGGTTTTCTTTACGCTGGTGCCAGAGTGACAGCGGTAACGGTTTCATACCATGCGGGCTGCGTGAGTGAGTGCCGCCGGTCTGGTGAGGAGCAAACAGAATATCCGCCCCCAGTAGCGTCGTGGCGCGCACGTTTTCCACCAGGTTATTATCCCAGCAAATCAGGATACCCATACGTACCCCCCAAGGGGTATCAAAAACGGTAAAGTCATTACCCTTGGCCACCAGCGGGTGCTCAAAAGGGTGAAGCTTGCGATGGACGTGGGTTTGCCCATCCGGCAGACAAACGGCGTAGGCGTTGTAAATGAGACCATCTTCGCCTTGTTCGAGCAGACCGACGCCGATAGCCATGTGGTAGCGTGCTGCCAATGGGCGGATCCGCGCCAGTGAAGGGCTGGTGGCGATAGGTTCTGCCAGGGCGATAATCTCGTTATCGGCCAGGTGGCGTACGTGCCAGTAACCGGTAATGCACATTTCCGGGAACGCGAGCACCTGTACATTTGCGGCGGCGGCACGGACGATAAAGTCTTCCATGATGGCCAGGTTGTAATTTTTGTCGTTGGCACGGTGGTGAAATTGTACCGATGCTGCGTGAAGCGTCGTAGTCATATCAAACTCCAGTTGTGGTTTCCTGTGAGAATTACAACAGCCACATCGATTACTGTATAATCAATTAAATTCTTCTTTTGATAACCTAATGGAATGGATAGTCGTCAATTACGGGCTTTTGTCACGTTGGCTGAGCTGGGCCGTTATCATCTGGCCGCCGCGCGTTTGTGCATCACCCAGCCTGCGTTAAGCAAGCAAATTCAAGCGCTGGAGACACAGTTGAACACGCGTTTGTTCGAGCGTGGCCGCCAGGGGGCTCTTCTGACGGCCAGTGGTGAGGCGTTGTTCCCCAGAGCACGGGAATTACTGACTCAGCATGAACAGTTCCACCTGCATGCGTTACAGGTCGTCAAAGGGGAAGCAGGGCGGCTGGCGCTTGGGTTTGGGCTGTCCAGCTTTCATTTGGCACCACAGTTGGTTGCTGCTTTTCGCCAGCGTTACCCGGCGGTGACCATTGGGCTGGAAGATCTCCCTTCGGAGCGGCAGTGCCAGCTGTTACGGGAAGGTAGGCTGCAGGCTGGGTTTGTGCGTTTACCCGTTGCGGCTCCTCTGCGGGTACAGCCGTTATTGAATG
Source organism: Serratia fonticola (assembly GCF_006715025.1). Taxonomy (NCBI): domain Bacteria; kingdom Pseudomonadati; phylum Pseudomonadota; class Gammaproteobacteria; order Enterobacterales; family Yersiniaceae; genus Serratia; species Serratia fonticola. The sequence goes on along the minus strand of NZ_VFMK01000001.1, from coordinate 4,072,698 downwards.
AGCGACTGGTATTGGCGGCGCCGAGTGCGCTGGCAATACGTGCAGAGAGCGTTCTGGCAGATTTTCACCGTTTACCGCTGTTGCAGCTATTGCCTGAACGGGGGCGTGGATTGAGTGAGCAAGCACTACGTTTTATAGCTGCTCAAGGGGTTGAGGCCAACGTGGTACAACAGGCTGAGGATATCCAGACGCTGTTGGCGTTGGTCGCGGCGGGGGTTGGCGCAGCGCTGTTGCCGCAAAGCATTATGTACATCGCCCCCGCAGGGATAGATATTCTTCCGTTAAGCGGTGAGCAGACGGCATGGCAGGTGGGATTGGCATGGAACCCGCAGCGGGCCGATATACTGCGGGATAATTTTATCAATGTGGCGCTGGATAACGCCGTATTCTAACGCGGGCTTCAAAGTGACCGATGCATCATTGGGGGGAGTCTAGATTTTCTATTGTACTCATCGGTTTATGACGTAAATTTTCTTAATTTTTAATGAGTTAGTGATTTTTGTGGTTATCATTAAGTTTCACGTTGTCTCATCGAATATCATGAAATCCTGCATTTAAATGTAGGTTAAAGTATGGCCTGGTAAAATATGGGCACATACAGCGCAACCTACATTTATGTTCATGACTGCATAAGGTGCATGATAACGGAGCCTTTATGGTAGGAAAACAAGAGGGAAAGCCACTTTCGTTTAAAGCGGTAGAAATGATGAAGCCCGGCGACAAAGATAAGGCTGATGTAGGTGAAAATCGTGGCTTACGTGTCTCCTGCGGTGCAACTGGGGTTAAGTCTTTTTTCTACCGTTACACAAGTCCTCTGGCTGGCAAGCTTGCTCAGGTTAAAATTGGTAACTTCCCGCAGACTTCTCTCGCTGCTGCACGTCTTAAACCCCACGAATTATAGCTCCTCCGACAGGAAGGTTGGTGTCCTGCGACTGAACTCAAACAAGATAAGCTCCATCGTGCGATTGAAGCTGAACAGGCTAAGATCCCTGAATTGACCATACAGGGATTGAAAGATGCTGCCGATGCCCGGTTAATCCTTGAGCATTTTGACAGCATGAGACGGTAGGGGAATAACGTATTCGCTACGAGCTTTCATTCGTGTTGTCTGTCTCTGTTAAATAGAGGCGTTACTCGCTTAGCCAATTGCGTCTTGCCGGAGATATTGCGTTAAGGCTCTGGTCGATGAGCCCTTTTTTAAGTATCCGCGTATCTGATGAAGTGAAGTCGGCTGGAAAGCTTGATATAATAGTACAATCTTATATCTGCCTACTAGTTAGTCCAATGTTGAGGAACTGCGCAATGAGCAACAACAAAAAAGAGCAGGTAACTTATGCTAAGCCGTCTCGTTCGGACATAACGCGTTCCGTGGCGACGTCAACGGCGGTCGAGACAGGACAGCCTTCAGACAGGGTAGAAGCTTCTCTGGAAGCTGCGCGCAAAAAGTTCGCGCATCTTCGCCTTGCTTAGTTTCTTATTAATGCCTCTCCGACCTAGTGTTTCATCGGCTCGTAGTCCATTGATACACCTGCATGGATAGCCGAGATATACTGGGTTTTGTTTTGCTCCCAGCTTTGATAATCCAGCGGTTTGTATCCTCCCTGAACGGCCATCACGTCGGCTAGCAGTCGCGACAGGCGCCCGTTTCCCTCTCTGAATGGATGGATAAGTATCAGCTCTACATGGGTGATGGCGATAGCGGTGATGAGTTGTTCTTCGTCCATGCCGTTACACGGCGTGTATTGAGCCAGATATTTGCTGTCGAATTCGTTCAGCAGTTTTGGCAACTGCGCTGAGGGGGCAAACATAAAGTCGCCTTTGCTGATATTGACCGCTCTTTCTTGTCCAGCCCACTCGTAGATGTTACCTAACCAGCGGCGATGCCAGCTTTTTAGCATGGCTACGCTGAGCTGTCCTTCCGGGAACTGTTCTTCAAAAACGGACTGGTAGAGTTGTTCTAACAGGACAAGTTCCGCTTCATCCATCTCATCGGAAGCAGAGATACCCAGTTTATTAGCCAAAACCTGCTCGCCAGAGCCCTTCTCATACTGTCCTTCACTACTGGATACATGGTATCGGCTCATGGGATACCCTGTGTTATTAGAGGGATGGAAAAACAGAGGGATTATAGCGCTGGATAAGTATAGCAAACAATACTTGTAAAATCAGATGGTTACTGAAGCGTAGGTTGAAATGTAGTTTTTATATTGTGGTGAAAAATAATCGTTAGTAATCAGTGCCCACACACCGATGCATCACCACCGTGGGCTGTTGGTGGTATTCGCTGCGGTGACTTTCCACAAAACCCACTTTTTTTGCCAGCCCGATGGAAGCTCGGTTTTCCGGCGAGATGATACAAACAACCTTGTCCTGCGAGAAATGATCTTTTGCCCAGGCCAGCGCCGCGTTCAGCGCTTCGGTGGCATAGCCTTTACCCTGGGCTGAGGTGATCAGTGTCCATCCCATCTCCGGGACGTCGAGTGCCGGCTGGATCTCACGGTGAAAGTCGGCGAAACCAATGCCGCCAATGTAGTTCCCGGTGGCTTTCTCTCGCACGGCCCAGTAACCGTACCCCAATAACTGCCAATGGCCAATGTAGCGCAGCAGGCGCCCCCAGCTGTCCTCACGGTCGCGTGGTGTTCCACCGATATAACGCACGACGGCAGGATCGGCCCACATGGCGGCCAGTGCATCAAAGTCGTCAAGCCGGTGGGCATCCAGGATCAGGCGCTCGGTTGTTAAGGTGGGGGCTGCAGTGATAGTGGTCATGATGGTCTTCCTGAACAAGAGAAAAGGCGATGCAGGGGCATCGCCATAATGTTATTCAAGATAAATCAGACGGCCAGCCACAGCAACCAGGTGAACATAAAACCGCTCAGACTGAGTAGCGTGGTAAGCACTGTCCAGGTTTTCAGACCATCAGCGACGGAAAGCCCCAGATATTTGGTGACGATCCAGAAGCCGGAATCGTTAACATGCGATAGCCCCAGGCCGCCAAAGCAGGTCGCGAGCGTGACCAAAACCAGTTGTATCGGGTTCAGGCCGCTAACCGCCTCGGCCAGCAGCCCACCGGTAGTCAGAATGGCGACGGTGGCAGAGCCCTGTGAGGCACGCAGCGCCAGCGAGATAATAAAAGCGGCCGGAATCAACGGCAGGCCAATGGTCGTCAACACGTCGGCCAGTGCTTTCCCTACGCCGGACTCTACCAATACCTTGCCAAACACGCCGCCTGCACCGGTAACCATTATGACGACTGCCGCTGTCGGTAAAGCCCCTCCCATTACATCGCTGGTGTGTTGCAGGCTCCAGCCGCGGCGGATCGCCAGGAAGTAGAACGCCAATACCAGGGCTATCATCAATGCGACACCCGGTGAGCCGACTAATGACAAGGTATCACGCAGAGCCGAACCGGCTGGCAGCAGGGTGGCTGAAACAGTACCGAGCATGATAATGGCGATGGGGATTACGATCAGTGCGGTAATCAGCCCGGCACCGGGAGGGTTGATGCGATCGCTGAGGAGAGCCTTTCCTTCTGGCGCAGGCTCTGGTGCGGCTAATTGCAGCTGCTCTAACACTTCAATAGAGAGTGGGTAGGTTTTACGGTTAAGGTATTTCGCCGCAAAGTAACCAATAACACCTACAGGAACACAGATTGTCAGGCCGATCATGGTCAACCAGCCGATGTCGGCGTTCAGCAATCCCGCTGCGGCAACCGGGCCAGGGTGTGGCGGCAGGGCGACGTGAACCGTTAACATCACGCCTGCCATTGGCAGGCCAAACTTCAACGGTGAGACTTTTGCCACTTTGGCAAAGCCGTAGATGATCGGCGCCAGAATGATAAAGCCGACGTCAAAGAACACCGGAATGCCCAGAATAAACGCTGCGGCGGTCAGCGCGGCGATGGTGCGTTTGGGGCCCAGAGCCGTGCTAAAACGTTGCGCCAGTGATTCCGCACCGCCCGATTGTTCGATCATTCTGCCCAGCATCGCACCCAGGCCGATGATGATCGTGACAGAGCCCAACACGCCGCCCATACCGGCGGTCATGACTTTCATCACTTCACCGGTTGGGATACCGCTGGCAAGCGCGACCAGCAGGCTAACCACCAGCAGGGCAATAAAGGGTTGAACTTTCGCCTTGATTACCATCAGCAGGAGCAGCACTACACCTAATACGGCAATGATCAGTAGCATAGAAGGAGACATGGTATAGCCTTTATTCGGGTAAGAGTCCGGCACCGCGATCGCCCAGAGGCGATACGGGTGCGTTTAATTGTTATATTCTCAATTCTGGTGTTGGCGCAGGTTCGCTATTACAGGTACGGTTTCACCCAGCCCAGGCCCGCGGTGGTTTCCCCACGCGGTTTATATTCGCAACCGATCCAGCCTTGGTAACCCACCTTATCCAATTGGGCGAATAGCCAGGGATAATTGAGTTCGCCGTCATCCGGTTCGTTACGATCCGGCACCGAGGCGATCTGGATATGGGCATAGCGCCCGGCCAGTGAATTAATCAGATTGCCAATGTTGCCGTCCACCAACTGGGCATGGAAAAAGTCAAACTGCACAAACACGTTCGGCCGATCAATGGTGGCCACCAGCTCTGCGGCCTGATGCTGGCTGGAGAACAGATAGTTTGGTTTCACCGGTGGGCTGAGCGCTTCGATTAACACCTTAATGCCATGTGGTGCGAAGAGCTCGGCGGCGTAACGGATATTATTGATAAAGGTATCCCGGTAACGGGCAATATCTTCCCCCGCCGGCACTACGCCAGCCATCACATGTACATTAGGGCATCTCAGGGCAATGGCGTATTCCAGAGCACGATCGATATCTGCGCGCGCATCCTGTTCACGCCCCGGCAAGGCTGCCAGGCCCCATTCGCCCGCTGTGACGTCGCCCGGTGCCGTATTGAATAACACCTGCTGTAAACCGTTCTGCTGAAGCTTCTCAGCCAGCAGTTCGGCCGGATAATCATAAGGGAACAGGAATTCCACCGCTTTGAATCCGGCTGCAGCCGCCGCCTCAAAGCGCTCCAGAAACGGGAGTTCGGTAAACATCATTGATAAATTAGCAGCAAATTTAGGCATGGTTCAGCTCCGTAACTCGGCAATTTCATCATGGGTTAAATAGCGGATTGGGCGGTTGCCGAGGGTGAAAATCAGCTTGGCCGCATCTTCCATCTCTTCGGTATTGTTTGCGGCTTCGCGCAGGCTTTCGCCGGTGACCACAGGCCCGTGATTCGCCAGCAGAAAGGCTTTGTAGCGCGGCGCCAGTTTGGCCAGATCTTCTGCCAGCCGCAGATCGCCCGGACGGTAGTAGGGCACCACCGGTATTTGGCCGACGCGCATCACCACATAAGGCGTGAAGGGCTTGATGGCATTCTCTGTATCCAGCCCTTGCAGGCAGGAAAGTGCGGTAAGGTAGGTACAATGCAGGTGCACGACGGCTTTGCACGCCGCGTTGTTCTGATAGAGCGCACGGTGAAAACTGATCTCTTTTGATGGCTTATCGCCAGCGATCCATTCACCGCTCAGGCTGACTTTCGACAGTCTGTCAGCCTGCAGCTCCCCCAGGCATGAACCGGTAGGGGTGGCCAACAGGGTGCCGTCTGGTAGCAACAACGAAAGGTTGCCCGCTGAACCGGTCGCGTAGCCGCGTTGGAAGAAAGAGGCTCCCAGGCGCACCATCTCTTCCCTTGCCAGCCGTTCTGCAGCTTGATGTTGTTCAGCGGTCATGGTCATACTGGAAACTCCGTTTGTGCTCTGGCGAAAAAGTTTTCATCGCCGAAGTTGCCCGATTTCAGGGCCAGTGATACCGGTTGTTCGATGGCACGTACCCAAGGTACACCGGGAGAAATGCATGGGCCGATATGGAAACCGCGGATCCCTAACGCTTGTGTCACCACGCCAGAGGTTTCACCTCCGGCCACGATAAAGCGGCTGAAGCCACGTTGCTGCAAGTGGGCAACGACCTCGGAAAAGAGGGCTTCCACTGCCAGGCTGGCAGCTTCAGTGCCATATTGGCGTTGAGTCTGTTGTAGCTGTTCCGGTTCCGCAGTGGCATACAGCAAGGGGGCCAGCGCGGCTCCCGCATGTTGATCAACCCAGGAACTCAGTTCTGTGGCGTATGCGCTACGATCGTCCGCGTTGATACAACGCGCAACATCAATAGGCTGTGCAGGAGCCTGCTGGCGATAGCATGCAACCTGCTTGTTGGTCATGGTAGAACAGGAACCTGAGAGCACCACGGCTTTATCGCCTTGTGGTGCACCGGCCGATTGGGCTTTCTCTTGGCCGGGCTGTGCCCATTGGCGTGCAATACCAATCGCTAACCCTGATCCGCCGGTAACCAACTTCATGGTCTTCAGTGCTTCCCCTTGGGTCAGTAAGTGCTGCTCGTTTAGGGTATCCAAGACCACATAGCGCACGTCCTGTTGTGCCAACTGCTGAAGTTTTGCTTTTACGGCTTCGGGGCCGCGATCCATTTCTGCGGCGTTGACCAGCCCACAACGGCCAGTGGCCTGCGCTTCCATCAGGCGCATCAGGTTACTGTCGGTCATTGGCGTAACCGGGTGGTTACGCATGCCGGATTCTGAAAGTAACTGATCCATCACGAACAGGTATCCCTGATACACCGTACGTCCATTGACCGGCAGTGCAGGGGAGATCACTGTCTGCTGTTCACCCAATGCGTTGAGCAAGGCATCGGTAACCGGCCCGATATTGCCCTGGGCGGTGCTGTCGAATGTGGAACAGTATTTGAAGTAAAACTGGCGGCAGCCTTGGCGTTGTAGCCAGGCCAGCGCCTGCAAAGATTGCTCTACCGCCTGATCGACAGGACAAGAGCGCGATTTCAGGCTGATCACCACCGCTTGTGCGTTCACCGGGGTATCATCCTGCGGCACGCCATTGAGCTGCACCGTGGGCAGCCCGTTTTCCACCAGGAAACTGGCAATATCGGTGGCACCGGTAAAGTCGTCCGCAATCACTCCGAGCTGCATTATGGGTTCTCCTTATTCTTGGGCAGTTCAATGCCGGCAAAGATCTTGATCACGGCGCTATCATCTTCCTTACCGTAACCGGCGTTACTGGCGGATGTGAACATGTTGAAGGCCGTAGAGGCCAGTGGCAGTGGGAAATGCAGTGCCTTGGCGGTATCGGCGACCAGTCCGAGATCCTTGACGAAGATATCGACGGCAGATTTTGGCGAGTAATCGCCATCAACCACGTGGCGCATGCGATTCTCGAACATCCAGGAGTTGCCTGCCGCATTGGTGACAACATCGTACATAACGTCAAGCGGGATCCCGGCGCGTGCAGCCAGTGCCATGGCTTCCGCACCTGCAGCTATGTGTACCCCGGCCAGTAACTGGTGAATGATTTTTACCGTTGCGCCCAGGCCGATCTCTTCGCCGATGCAATACACTTTACCGGCCACGGCATTCAGCACCGGCTGCAGTTGCGCGAAGGTACTTTTGCTGCCGGAGGCCATGACGGTCATTTGACCGGCCTCTGCCTTGGCTGCGCCACCGGAAACCGGAGCGTCCAGCATCGGGAGGTCGTAGGTTGTCAGCTTATGTTCGATCTCTTTGGCATCCGCCGCCGCGATAGTGGAAGAAACCATGACTGGCGTGTTGGGCTTCAGCTTTGCCGCAAGGCCATTCTCGCCAAACAGGATCTGTTTCACTTGAGCGGCATTGACGACCAGCAGCAATACTGCGTCCAGCTCAGCGGCAAAATCATCTGCGCTGTTGGCGACCTGCTTGGCACCGGCCTGCATGAGGGTGGCCAAGGCTTGTGGGTTGAGATCGACACCATAAGTGGTAAGCCCGGCATTGATACAGGATTTTGCTGCGCCCATACCCATTGAACCTAAACCGACGATACAAACTGAAAAGTTTCCTGGTTGTGTCATGATGGCCTCTGTTAATTTTAGTGATAATTTGTTTTGTTGTGTTAAATGTAAGCGTTATTGAAGGCAATATCGGTGATCGTCTTCACAATTATTAACATTTGAATTGATCTTATCTGCAGCCGATAACGGTTGCTAACATAATGCTTTTAAATGTTTTTTATGATTATGACCGGCTTCACAGCCTGAAAAGCTTTGCTTTCACTGCACGAAAATTGACGTAAAATCACAATTATTATCACTGCTGTCATTGAGAGGAAACCGTGATACCTGTTGAACGTCATCAACAAATTCTGACGCTGGTGTCTGAGCGTGGCGTGGTCAGCATTGCTGAATTGACCGAGAGGCTGGGTGTGTCGCACATGACTATCCGGCGCGATCTGCAAAAGTTGGAAGAGCAAGGCGCGGTACTGACCGTTTCCGGCGGCGTACAGTCTGCCGAGCGTGTGGCCATTGAACCATCACATCAGGACAAGGAAGGGATGTGCAGCCAGCAGAAGGCGGCGATAGGGCAACTGGCGGCACATCAGATCCCCGCCAATAGCTGCATTTATCTGGATGCGGGTACCACCACGCTGGCCTTGGCCCGGCAGATTGGCGAGCGTAACGACATTACGGTGGTTACCAACGATTTTGTTATTGCGGCTTATCTGCTGGAACATAGCCAGTGCAAGTTGATTCATACGGGGGGAACGGTGTGCCGAGAAAACCGTTCCTGTGTTGGGGCGGCGGCGGCTCAGGCACTGCATAATCTTTTTATCGATCTGGCGTTTATCTCCGCCTCATCCTGGAGTATGCGCGGACTGTCAACGCCCAGTGAGGATAAGGTGATGGTAAAAAAAGCCATTGTTGCAGCCAGCCGTCGCCGTATTCTGCTCAGTGATACGTCCAAATACGGTAAGGTAGCAACTTACCTGGCGCTGCCAATGTCGGTATTTGATGTGATCATTACCGATGATAACCTGCCGGAAGCGGCTCATGAAGCAATCATGCAGGCGAATATTACGTTGCTTACGGCGGCTGGGTGAGATTTCCCCTCAGCCGGTTTAAGCCCGCCGAACCCGCTATGCCCTGGGACAAACGGAGTTGACAACGTCAGGCTGCCCAGGGACTGTCACGCGAGATTTTCGCATTACATCGGTGGTACGGTGCCATCTTTACCTGCGGAAATACGGCTTGCCACGCGCTGGCCTTTATCATCGGTTGCAGAGAATAAGATGATGTGTACCCCCGGTTTCAATAAGCCGCGATCGCCTGGGTTAATCATCACAATTGGCACATCTTCGGGGACGTTTACTATCTTCTGCTGATGACCATAGAGCACGGTCAGCATCCGGCCATTGGATTTCACCAGTTTGCCAACGGTGCCATTGGTCATGGTATTGATTTTTCCGTCGGCGGATTCCCAGGCAGAGTGACCTTCACCTGTACCACGCAGGCTGGCGGCAAAGACGTGAACCTCCAGTGCTTTCAGCGAGCCATCCGGTTGGGGTATTGCGGCGGTGCCGATAAAACTGTCAGGTTTAATATCGTCTAACGCGCCTTTAGTGACACTCATTATTTTGGTTTGCTGGTTGAGCAGGACCGGGATTTTCTCGCCTTGGCGATCGGTCAACTGCAGGTTGCTATCGGAGACCTGATCGATAGTTCCGCGTAGCGGGGCGATCGCTCTGCTCATGGGTTGTGCTGCGGTGGCAATAGCACTGTATGACAGCAGAGTGGAAAGCAGTAAACCGGCAAAACGAGGACGGATAATCATAACGAGCTCCTGAGATGAGTTAGCCCGCTAAGCATGGTTGAACAATCGCAATAGCGCCATTGGTGCAGTAATCGCGGTAGGGCTAAACAACACGAGGGGGCATACAGGCCTGCTATCGCCAGCCAAGAGACGAGAGATTGCAGACAGAGTGATTATTATGCCTTGGTCAAAAGCCTTAATGATTTAGGGCGTGGAAAGGCTATTGGCCATGTGCCGGGCCTTATTTAAAGGCGGACTCTTTCCTGTCTTGCGTTTTGGGCATGGTGCGCCAACGCTTTTCCGTTGGATGAAATACAGCTACTCGTTGATTGCCCTTTGCAAGAGAAGGGGATGAAACAGGGGGAATCAATGCAAAAAGGGGACCGTGCTGACATGTCTTCCGGGGATATGTCACGATGCATGTTGGGATTTTAATTTATTAAACAATTAGATAGGTTTTTAATCTTGCTGTGAAGTGATTCATTTCACTTTTATGCTTAAAAATTGTGCCGGGCTAATTCTTTAGTCTTGCTCGGAATTATCTCTTTTTTTCTTTGTCGATGAACGGTTTGTAACTCATTGATTTTAAATGCTAGTGATCGACAGTTACCCATCTGCTTGTGGGTTTCCTCATTAACATCTGACCTTGGCGGTGTTAAATATTCCCTATTTTTATATTAAAAAGTGTTAAATCAGGATACATGGCTCTGTTTTGGGCAAAATAATTGCGTCTATTAGGATAAAAAACTAATTTTTAGATATTTGGCATATCAATATATCAATGTTGGATGTGTTTGTATAATCTTTGCGTTGGGTTATGAGAAAATTCTTATTCCAAGGAAGGGGAATGTGCCAAGACTATTCTTAAGATTTTAGCGGGCTTAGCTTGGCTCGCCACCAGTAAACAGGATTTACGAAGTAAGCTTCTTACACTTTAGTTAATATTTTATTAACAATTGATGCCAGGATTCGGCCGTCTTTATAGTGAAACCCGTGAATAAAATGAAATATAGATTTAATGATCGCATCATCTTTGACGCAGATACAGGGATGTTAAGCCTGAGTGACCTCTTTGATGAACCTGTTGCCATCTCCAACCCTTCAAAACGCCTGTTGCAACTGCTGATTACACATCAGGGCGAGGCCGTAAATCGTGAAGTGATCTTCAAAAAAGTCTGGGATGATTACGGTATGATTTCCAGCAACAACAACCTTAACCAGTGTGTCAGCAAGTTACGCCGGGTGATCAAAGCGCTGGGTATTGACGATGAGGTAATCGTTACGGTACCGAAGGTCGGCTTTATGCTACGTAACGAAATTCTTGTGGAACCTTGCCAGGCCGAAGAGAAGGGCGCTGACAGTGATGAGCCATCTGCATCCGTTGCCAATTCTGTCTTAGCGAACCGGTCGCTGCTCAAGATGCTGCCAGTAAGGCCCTTGCGCTATGGTTGGGGGATGCTGGGTTTTATCTTTGTCGTCGCCGCAGGTATTGCACTCTATGCCTTCAGCCCAACATCTCGCCAGGAGAGTTATTTGGGGAAAGTGGGGAGCTGTTCGGTATTTATGCTCTCTTCTGCCACGCCGGCAGATGTTGATTTCACCTCGGATGTTTTAGCGTACGCGGAACGAAAAAAGGTACAGTGTAGTGCGGATGAATACCTCTTGCTGATACGCAGTAACCAGGTGAAGTCCTATATTTCGGGTATTTCAAGGCTGTTTTTTCTACGCTGCAAGATTTTGCGCGAGCATAAAGTTGAGATGTGTGACGGATTAGAAAGTGAGAGTTCACCTTTATTGGATTAACCTCCATTCACTGATGGTATTCTCCTGGGTTAAAAGATCGCTGCGGTATCCGAGCTAAAATAGGAAGATAAGCATTCTGCTCAAGCACAATGCTTTTTTTAGCGCGCTTAAGCTCTAATCCTAGGGTTATTTTCCCACTAAATTCGTTAGCGTGAAGACCCTTTGGGATATTATCCACCTCAATCCGATGGTCGTTTTGAATATTCAAATATAACCCCAATTAGGTATAAAAGCCGGTGTTGTTACCGGCGCAATGAATTCCCTCGCGTATTTTTTAATCCCTCGCCTTCTTTATCCACTGGCAGATTTCCCTAGATCTTTAAGAAAATGGTAATGAAAAGGTGATTGAGCGCCTATATTTTTAAGCTATCGTTGCCGTCCTGTCGAGTTCCCTTTTTCCTTAACACTGATCGCGTAAAGAATTGGCTTTTTATTCTCCATGTTTCTGGTATGGGGTATCAACAACCTGATATGCCGACATTGATGCACAGAAAGGAAGCGGCGTTGGCCGATATTTACTGTCTCTGACAAGGAAGCTAAAAAAAAGGGATTTGTGCTCATTTTATCATCAAAAAATCATCGGATAATTCTGCTGACCTCGCTGGTAGATAAGAATTTTTCTTATGTTATGGCGATTAAAAACATTAAATCCAGAATTTAAATCTAAATATTTACGATTAAATAGTTAATGATGACTTGGTCTTTGCTCTTGACTAGGATTTTTCTGCCAATTAGGCCGAAGCAAGTATTCAAGCTGGTGTCGACCTTGGCGTTATCCTGCTAACTAAAGGACTTTTCCTGAGAAAGCGGAGATAACAATGAACAACACACGTAACGGACAACATCAATTAAGGGATTTTTACCATGAAAAAAATGACACTTGCTCTGGCAATCGTTTCAGCTTTCGCAGTAGTAGGTACCGCTCAGGCGGCAGATGTTACTGCTCAGGCACTGGCAACCTGGTCTGCCACCGCGAAGAAAGATACTGAGAGCAAGCTGGTTGTAACTCCTCTTGGCAGCCTGTCATTCCAATATGCTGAAGGTATCAAAGGCTTCAATAGTCAGAAAGGCCTGTTCGACGTGACGATTGAAGGCGACACAACTGCGAGTGGCTTCAAACTGACCTCTAAGCTGGTTTCGAGCACCCTGACTCAGTTGGATACCTCTGGTTCTACTTTAGATGTTGGCGTGAGCTACAACGGAACACCTGTAGAGAAAACCACTGAAACAACCATGATTGACACCTCTTCCAATATCCTGGGTGGCAACCTGAGTGCTCTGTCTACGGCTTTTGACGCAGCTGGCCGTACGAGCGCACAAGATCAGTTCACCTTCAGCATCATTGGTGCAACCACTGATGGTACTACTGCGGTCACTGACTTCAGTACGCTGCCTGAAGGTATCTGGAGTGGTGATGTGAGCGTTGAGTTCAACGCGACCTGGACCGCCTAATAGCTCTTTTTAGAGTTATGTGTTTCAAACAGGGGGAATCCCCCCTGTTTGTTCCCGCCTGCTAAAGATTTTGGAATACCGCAATGAATCGTCTCTATTTTTCTATTCCGCTGTTGCTCTCAGTATGCCAAAGCGCTCAAGCATTGGATGTGGGTGCAATCAGCTCATTTATGCAAAGTGATACCGCGACCCTGAGTAAAGAAATTAAGAATACAACAGACAATGGCCGCCTGGTGAATATCAAAATAGAGAGGATTTCCGATCCGACGGAATCAGGCCGTGTTATTCCAATGGAATCAAAAGACGAAATGCTGCTATCACCCGCCAGCCTGATGATGCCAGCCAATGCGAGCGATGTGATCCGTTTTTACTATAAAGGTCCCGCAGATAATAAAGAGCGTTATTACCGTATCGTCTGGCTCGATCAGGCATTAACCGATGCCGGGGATAATACGGCAAAACGGAAGGCTGTTGCGACTACCTCGGCGCGAATCGGTACGATTTTAGTGGTTACGCCACGTAAGGCGGATTTTAGCCATCAGTTTGCAAATAACAAAGTAACCAATACCGGTAATGCCACATTCAAAATGGTGGCTTATGGCACGTGTATCAATAAGAAAGACGGTAGCAACTGTAAAGAGAATTATTTTGTTTTACCGGGCAGAAACCGCGGTTTTGCCAAAGTAGATATCAGCGATAAGAAAAGCCATGTCGCACTTTGGTATGGAGAACAGTTCATCCAAGTGAAGTAATACCTACCTGCCACGGAATGCGCAGTAAAGGAATACATAGGTTTAGTCCAAGGAGTTAGACGTGAAACCAGCACTGGAAGGTATGTTATCAAAACTGCTGATGGTGGCGGGAGCTATCGCAATCCCTGCCGTGATGGTGCCTGCACAACAGGCTTTGGCTGCCGGATTGACTCAAATTAATGGTGTGTTGATTCCGCAGGCCTTCAGTACGGCGTTGCGTGAAGGGATGAGTATCCCGGTATTGTTACACTTTGAAAAAAATGCGACGCAGAAAGACGATCAGCGCATCGGACATGCTGTACTCCTACTCGACGACAATCACCTGAAAATCAGCCAGATTATCTTGGAAGATAATGAGGGTGGTGCCCAGCTGACCGAGTCTATCGTTAAAAAAATCAATGCATTGGATAATACGAGTCTTGACGATAATCAACGTATCGTTTTGACGGACGACGCCTGGTTAACGCTGGATTTCCGCCAGTTGAATCTGCAATTGGTGGTTAAAGAGTCCGCCATGAGTACGGTCCTGCGTGAACGTGCAAGTGATATTGGTGCCTCAAGCGTGGATTCGCTAAGTAGCACACTGACCTACAACCTGGGTATTTATGACAACCGGGCCAAAGCCAGCGAAGGCTTTACTTCCAGCTATCTGTCGCTTAACAGTGTGACGGCTTTGCGTGAACATCATGTGGAAATCAACGGTTCTGTCTATGGCATTGGCAGCAATAACCAGCAATCGACCTTGTATAAGGCCATGTACGAGCGTGATTTTTCTGGTCGGCGCTTTGCCGCAGGGATGTTGGACAGTTGGAATCTGCAGTCACTCGGCCCTGTGACCACCATTAACTCCAGTAAAATCTACGGCGTCTCCTATGGTAACCGTGCCAACTCGACCGTCTTCGATAACACCCAGTCTTTAACACCGATTGTCGCCTTCTTCCCCTCTGCAGGCGAGGTTCATCTGACACGTGATGGCCGTTTGTTGAGCGTACAGAATTTTGCTATGGGGAACCATGAAGTTGATACCGGTAATCTTCCCTTTGGTATTTACGACGTGCAGGTAGACGTGGTGGTCAATGGGCAGGTGATCAGCAGACGCACCCAGCGGGTTAACAAACTTTATAGTCCTCAGCATACCGCCGGAGCCCCGCTGTTTTGGCAGTACTGGGGTGGCCTGGTACGTATGGACGCATGGCAAGGGGATAACAACCGTCGCGCCGAGGCAAAAGATTCGTATCTGGTAGGGGCTTCTGCCTCTGGCAATTTACAGATGCTTAACTGGGCGCTGTCGGGCTATTCCCTTGATAGCAATCAGGTGGCTGAAGGCCGCTTAAGCCTGCCGATCACGGAGTCCGTTCAGGTCAGCACGCAGAGTATGGTGGCGTCCGACAGTTCTTGGAGCGTGATCAATACCGTCAGCACCTCGTTGCCTGGCGGTTTCAGTTCGCTATGGGCAAACGAAGAAAAAACGGTGATTGGTGACAAGTTACGCCAAAACGATGCCCATAACCGAGCCATCGGCGGCACGCTGAACCTGGGAGCCGTAGTACCAAAACTCGGGACGCTCAGCGTCAGTTATAACGATGACAAGAAAAATAACAGTCATTACTACAATGTGGACTACTACCAGAATCTGTTTACTGGTCGTTACGGTACATTGGGTCTGCGTGTAGGGGTACAGCACTATAATAGCGGTTACTCAGGTGGCAATACGGGTAAATACATTGCCCTGGATTTCTCGTTGCCGATGGGAAACTGGTTCAGCGCCGGGGTTTCCAACCAGAATGGTTACACGACGGCCAATATTGCGGCGCGCAAAGAGCTTGCCGATGGCCCTATCCGAACCGTAGGCGTCAACGTTTCACGAGCCATCTCCGGGGATACCAACGGCGATAAAAACTTTAACGGCGGGGCTTATGCCCGTTTTGATACCAAATACTCAGCCGGCACCGTTAACGTGAGCAGCTCTGCTGACGGTTTCGTCAATACCAGCCTGACTGCCAGCGGCAGCGTCGGTTGGCAAGGACGTAATTTCGCGGCGAGTGGGCGCAGCGAAGGTAATTCTGGGATTATCATCAATACCGGTCTGGAGAATGAGGGCATGCTGACCGCGCGCGTGGATGGCCGCGTTGTCAAACTGACCGGCGATAAAAACTACCTGCCGCTGTCACCTTATGGCAAGTACGTTGTTGAATTAATGAATAACAAAAACTCAGCGGAAAGCTTCGACATCGTCACCAAACGTAAGAGTAACCTGACGCTCTACCCCGGTAACGTGGCGGTGATCGAGCCGCAAATCAAACAGATGGTGACGGTATTCGGCAGGATCAAAGCCGAGGACGGCAGCTTGCTGGCCAATGCGAATATCAAGAACCATATCGGGCGTACCCGCACGGATGAAAAAGGCGAGTTTGTCATGGATGTAGACAAGAAATTCCCGGTTATCGACTTTACACACCGTAATAATCAAACCTGCGAAGTGGCGCTGGATCTGGCCAAGGCACAAGGTGCAGTCTGGGTCGGCGATGTTGTTTGCCGTGGGTTGAAATCCTACGCCAGCAATGGCCAGACAGGAGATACGATCAATGAAGGATAAAATGATACGTTTGGCATTATTGATGGCGGGGTTGTTGGTTATTGCTCCGGTGCAAGCGATCAACCCGACCAAACTTGGGGATGCGGCAGCGGTGAAGTTTGTCTTTGTTGAGAACAATGCGGACGATAACTTCTTCGTTACGCCCGCTGGCGCGCTCGATCCGCGTATGACGGGGGCCAATAAATGGACCGGCCTGAAATATGGTGGTTCCGGTACAATTTATCAGCAGAGCCTGGGCTACGTTGATAATGGTAATAACTATGGGGTAACGGCCAACTATCGATTCGATATGTGGCTGGAAGATGCGCCAATTAAAAACCCGTTTCTCGGCCTGCGCTGTATCAACTGGTATGCCGGTTGTAATATGGATACCAGCCTGATCCTGCCAGAAACGACCGATGAGAAAGGATTTTACGGTGTCGTTGTCACCAGCGGTGGGCAAAAATGGATGCACGGTCTGATGTCACCGAGTTTCTATCAGTACCTCAAACAGATGGGAAGCGGTGAATCGTTCAGTATGCAGATCAACGGTTGCCAAACCTCCATTGCTTACAGTGCCAGCAGCGGTGGACGTTGCCAGAATCAGAGCAGCGGTACCTGGTACCAGCGTAAAGTTACCCACACTAAGGCCGCTCACCTGCGTTTTGTTAATACTAACGCGGTATCAGAGGTTTTTGTTAACAGCGATGGGGTGCCGATTATTGGTGAGGGAAATGCGGATTGCCGAAACCAAACCATTGGAAGCCGTAGCGGTATCATGTGCAAGATGGTCAATTATGAGCTGCAAACCGATGGCAGCGTCAGCAATACGTCGATTCACATTTTCCCCTCGATTAATAATGCTGCGCTTTCCTCTGCGGCTAACACGGCCGATCTGCAGTTCAGTCTGGACGGTAACAGTTGGAAAACCACCTCGGGTACCGCCAACTACTACACCTTTAACGATCTGAAGAGCAGCAATGCCGTTTATATCTTCTTTTCCAGCAACTTTTTCAAGCAAATGGTGAATCTGGGGATCACCGATGGTGGAACACATGACCTGATTAACTTCCGCTTTCAGAACACCACTTCACCGGAGTCGGGTTGGTATGAGTTTTCTACCTCAAACCAATTGATCATAAAGCCGCGTGATTTCAGCATCAGCATTATTTCTGACGATTACGATAATAGGCCGCATCGGGAAGGTTATGTCGGCCCCACTGAGCCGCCATTAGAGTTTGGTTATATCGTCACTACCAGTGCTAAAACCAATGCTGATGAGGTGAGAGTGATGGCAACCGGGCCTACGCAGTCCATTGGTGGGATCAACTACTGTATCTTCTCGTCGGCAGACCAGACGGCGCAGGTTCCCTTCCCGGCACAACTGAGTATTACTACCAGTGCGGGAGCTGAGCAGACGTTTGACGCTGGTTGTGATGGTCAATGGCACGACATGACGAATGCGCTTTGGAGCAGTACCCCCTGGAACGATATTTCTGGCGATGTGGGGGTGATGAATAAGACTCATATCAAATTCCGCATTCC
Organism: Serratia fonticola; assembly: GCF_006715025.1. Taxonomy (NCBI): domain Bacteria; kingdom Pseudomonadati; phylum Pseudomonadota; class Gammaproteobacteria; order Enterobacterales; family Yersiniaceae; genus Serratia; species Serratia fonticola. Next base: position 4,054,920 of record NZ_VFMK01000001.1, on the reverse strand, counting down.
AATGAATAATCCGATCTCGCTGAAAACCGTCGATGGTAGCGGCTGGTATGGTGATGTCAGCGCCGCCGGTGAAATTCATGTTGAAGCAACCTGGCGCAATATCAACTAAGGAGCTGATGTGAGAGTCCTGCTGTTTTGGCTACTGTGCCTGCCGATGAGCGTTGGCGCGATTAATGTGGGTACCATGACTTTTGCCATGGATCAGAACCAGTCATTTGTTGCCAAGCGGGTTCTGAACAACAACAAAAGTGCCCGTATTTACCAGGTCTCTATTCGCGCCATCGATCGGCCTGGACAGCAGGAGGTTCACAGCCGGCCGGCGGATGGTGAACTGTTGTTTGCGCCAAAGCAACTGACTTTGCAGGCTGGTCAGGGGGAATACTACAAATTCTATTATCATGGTCCGAAGGATAATAAAGAGCGGTATTATCGCGTGTCATTTCGTGAGGTGCCGACCAATACGCTTGGTGTTATGCAGCGTCAGAAGAGCGGAGCCAATCTGGAACCGATCGTAGTGATGGATACCATTCTGGTCGTCAGGCCACGTGAAACGAAGTTCGCCTACCAGTTAGATAAACAGCGCGGCACAATTAAAAATACCGGGAATACTTTTTTTAAGTTCCTGTTAAAACCTGGCTGTAATAGCTCGGATGAAGAAGGGATCACGCAATACTTACGCCCAGGAGATCTTCTGACCCTTCCTGATATTAAATTGAAAGGACAGAAATTTATTATCTATAACGACACTTTTATTAATGTGGATAAGAGCTGTAATTAAGCCGTACTTGTATCGCTGACGAGCACGGCCGCGAGGCCGCTGAAGATCATGGAGATGAAAAACATGATGAAAGGCAGATATGCCGTTTTTCTGTGCCTGTCATCCGGTGAAAGTGCACAGCTTCATCTGAGATGGCAATATATTTGATAGGGAAGTTAACAATGAGAAGTTTCCATAAAGATACCTTTGTTATTTTTGAACCGCATCCTCTCGCGAACAAGGGGTTACAGGCTTTGATTGAGCCGCTAAAAACGCAAACCTATAGCTCGGATTGTTTGAAAGGGGTGATTTCTATTCTTAATTCTGATGACAATAAGACGGTGATTATGGAGCTCTACCATCATAATGAAGAACTCTATGAGGTGATGCAGTTTGTGTTGGCCGCGAAAAGGGCCTGGCCGAAGGCCTCTTTTGTGATTTTTACCGATATTACTAACCCCAGTATTCTGGCAATACTTGCGTCTGAAACCCATGTCTCCCTGGTTTCTAAACGCGACGATTTGGAATATTTACTGGAGGCCATTTCAGCAACTCGATATGCATTATGCTATCGTAGCCCGATGATGCAGCAAATTTTGCCGCAGCAGGTACAGCCGCTGTCACATACCGAATGGCGTATTCTGAGATTGATGATCGGCGGTGCCAGCGTGCAGCGTATCGCTTGTGCAACCCAACGCAGTTACAAAACGGTCTGTACCCATAAGCTGAATATCATGCGTAAGCTGGGGGTGAATCAGATCGGTTTTATGTTACTTGTTTTGGCTTTCCGGACACGTTACTGGAGTTAGGCGTCACCCCTACAAATTGCCCCCAATGACGCTCACGAGCCATTGAGGGATTCACCAGGTCAAACAACCAGATACACCGGAACTGAAAAGCGGAAACAGGCACCACTCGGTTGTTCCACCAACTGGATATCACTGCCGTGTAATTGCAGGATACGTTTTACTATCATCAGCCCCAAGCCTCCGGCATGGCGGCGAGCATTGCTGAGAATTGACGGGCGGATAAACAGATCCGAACGTAATTCCTGAGGAATGCCCGGCCCGCTGTCATTGACCTGAACCATCACCTTGCTGTCTTGTGGCCACAGACGGATTTCGATCTCACCGCCTTCTGGCGTGTGGCGGATAGCGTTATCCAGCAGATTGGTCAGCACACGCTCCATCATGCTCAAATCGGCATTGACCAAGGGGATCCCGGGTTGAATATCAGCCCGCAGACGCTGCTGGCGAGCCTCAACGGCCAATTCAAATTTCTGGAACACATCCTGTATCAGCTCACTGAGCGAGAACGGCTCCTTCTGCGGTTTCACCACCCCGTATTCCAGCCGTGCCAGCTCGAACAACTCCTGCGCTAACCGACCCACTTTGCGGCTCTGTGCCAGCGCGATCTCCAGGTAACGCTGACGATCGGTTTCCGTCAGGCTGGCCGATTTCACCGACAGCGTTTCCAGATAGCCATGCAACGAGGTCAGTGGAGTACGCAGATCGTGAGAGATGTTGGCAATAAACTCGCGCCGCTGCTGATCCTGTTGTGATAGGGCTTGCCACTGTTCGGCAATGCGTTGAGCCATGCGGCGAAAGGCCTGCTGCAACTGGCTGACTTCGTCATGGCTGGCAGGTGCCGCAGGGGAGTTGGCATAGGCCTGTAACGCCGCGATACCGTCATTGTCCAGTACGCTGACCTGCTGAGTCAGGCGACGGATGGGGCGTGTGACCCAGCGGAAAGCGAACACCCCGGCCAGTAACCCGAACAGCACCACCAGCCCCATTGACCACAGCGCCGAGTAAAGCGTGGAGTTGATCTGTGCACTATTGGCTAGCGCATCGTAATCCTCCCCTAACAGTACGACATACAGGTAGCCTTCGATCTCGTCATTGACCTTCAGCGGTGTGGCACTGAACACCTTAGCGCTATTCAGGTTACGTGGATCGTCACCGTAGACCGGCAGTTTTGCCCCTGCCAGCAGTGCCTGTATCGGTAACAGATCGACTTTTTGCCGTTTCATATGCCCGGCCGGTGCCGCGTTACCCACGATATTGCCCTGTTTATCCAGCAGATAAACCTCAACGCTCGGGTTAACCGCCATCAGCCGGTCAAACAGCATATGCACCGATTTATCGTTCCAGCCTTTTGGGCTCAGCAAGGGATTACTGGTGGCGATATGCTGTGCCAGGTTAATGGAAAGCCGTTGGATCACCGCCTGGCTGTATTGGGTGCTGCTGCGTACCTGCAGCACGCCGGAAATGGTGCAGCAGACCAGCAACAGCAGGGCGAAAACCAGGGTCAGGCGTTGTGTCAGCGTGAGATTTTTCATGATTCACTCTTGCGGCGAAGCCGCGAATTTATAACCCATACCCCACACGGTGAGGATACGCTCGGGTTCTGCCGGGTTGCTCTCAATCTTGATCCGTAGCCGGTTGATATGGGTATTGACAGTATGTTCATAACCTTCGTGCTGGTAGCCCCAGACCTGATTAAGCAGGTTGAGGCGTGAGAAAACCTTACCTGGATGCCGGGCGAAGAAATACAGCAGATCGAATTCACGCGGTGTCAATTCCACGGGGAGTTGGTTGAGTTGAACCTCGCGAGCAATGGGATCGATAGTTAACCCGTCAAAACTTAATGTGCCCGCCTCCATGCGCAGGTTGCGGGTCATGGCTTCTTGCCGGCGGAACAGGGCTTTGACCCGAGCCACCAGCTCCAGCATGGAAAAGGGTTTGGCAAGGTAGTCGTCGGCACCCAGCTCAAGCCCTAATACCCGGTGTATCTCGCTGGAGCGAGCGCTGGTAATGATGATTGGCGTATAGCGTGTCATGTTGCGGGCGCGACGACAGATTTCCAGCCCATCAATGCCTGGCAGCATCAGATCGAGTATGAGCGCATCCCATCCACCTTGTTCCAGCATTGCCATACCCAGATTGCCATCGGCTGCGTGGCTGATGTCATAGCCTTCGTCGCGCAGATGCAACTGCAACAGTTCGGCGATGTTGCCGTCGTCCTCGACGATTAAAATTCGTTTTGCCTTATCCATTGTTCCCCACCGCAGTTTGCTGAACTTAATAAAGTCTACACAACCCCCACGCGCGGAGTTATCACATTTTATTTAATTTTACGTGAGGCCTTCGGGAACAAATCTGGTTAATACTTTAGGCATTGCAATCGACATGAGCCCGGAGAGAACGGATGAGCACAGCGATCACACCAGAGAAGCCGAGCATCATACATCCGCTATGGCTGAGGTTGACACACTGGTTAAATGCCCTGGCCATGCTGATCATGGTTACCAGTGGTTGGCGGATTTATAACGCCTCACCGTTGTTTAACTTCAGCTTTATCAATGAGCTGACCCTTGGCGGGTGGCTCGGTGGGGCGCTGCAGTGGCATTTTGCCGGTATGTGGCTGTTTGCCATCAATGGCCTGTGTTATCTGCTGATCAACCTGGTCAGTGGCCGTTTTAGACGAAAATTCTGGCCGCTCAGCCTGCCTCAATTCTTTGCAGACCTTAGGGCAGCCCTGCGCGGCAAGCTGCAACATGCCGATTTGCGCCACTACAACATGGTACAGCGAATGGCTTATCTCTTTGCGATTGCTAGCAGCATTCTGATGGTGATGTCCGGATTGGTACTGTGGAAATCAGTGCAGTTTCCCCTGCTGCGTACTCTACTCGGCGGCTATGACACGGCGCGCTATATACACTTTTTTGCCATGACGGCGCTGGTGGGATTCGTGGTGATTCATTTGGTGATGGTGGCGTTGGTGCCACGGACGTTATTAGCCATGCTGCGTGGGCGCTAAGGAGACGTGAATGAAACTGGGGAAAAACCGCATCAATCCGAGCGAAGGCCAGGACATTGTTAAAGAAGCGCAGCGCCTGTTAGCGCGCCAACTGGAATCGTCATCGCGCCGCCGTTTTCTGCGCAACGGCTTGACCTTGGGAGGGATTGCCATGCTGACCGGCTGCGATCTCAGTGACAACGCACAGGTGGATCAGGCGCTGGCCCGCATTTCACGCTTTAACGATCGGGTGCAGGGTTGGTTGTTTAGTGCCGATCATTTGGCACCGGTCTATCCGGAATCGATGATAACCCGACCTTTCCCGTTCAATGCTTTCTATTCCGAGGCGGATGCACCGGATATCAACGGTGAGGACTATAGGCTGGAAGTGGCTGGTCAGGTGTTGCACAAACAGCCCTGGACGTTGCCGCAGCTGCATCAAATGGCACAAATCAGCCAGGTTACGCGCCATATCTGTGTGGAAGGTTGGAGCGCTATTGGTAAATGGGGCGGGGTACCTTTTGCCGCCTTCCTGCAGGCTATTGGCGCCGATCTGAATGCCCGCTATATCAGTTTTAAATGCGCCGATGATTATTACACCAGCATCGATATGGCGACGGCACTGCACCCGCAGACCATCATGGCGTTGACCTACGACGGTCAGATATTGCCCCGTCAATATGGTTATCCGATGAAACTGCGCATGCCCACCAAGCTGGGTTACAAGAATCCGAAACATATTCAGGTGATCGAAGTCACCAACCGCTTCCCAGGAGGTTATTGGGAGGACCAGGGCTACAACTGGTTTGGCGGTAGTTGATCGCCGCAGTAACGATGTCACCGCACAACGCGTGCTTTCTAACTGAGAGAAGGAAATACCATGAAAAAGTTATTCGCCATGATGATGTGTAGCGCACTGATGTTGGGCATCGCTGGGGCTAATGCGGCCGATAGCATGAGCAAAGACGCGATGAAGAAGGACGATATGAGCCAAATGTCCCAGAACGGGATGGCTAAAGATGGCATGAAGAAAACATGTATGGATAAAGCGTGTATGAAGAAAGAGCATATGGGTAAGGATGCCATGAAGAAAGACTCAATGGCAAAAGACAGCATGAAGAAAGACGCAATGAGTCAGTAAGTCCGGTACAACATCCGGCGGTGATGGTTGCCGCCGGTTACCTTCCAGCTAGCGAGAGGATGTAATCATGAAACTCATTATATTGGCTTTGGTACTGGGCTGTGCCAGCGGCGCGGCTATGGCGGTAGCCCCCGTGACTGCAGCACATGCTCAAGGGCTGCAAAAAATAGGGGTGGTTTCGGGCGAGGCCTCAACCCTGAGCAGTTTTGAACAGATCATTGCCGCAGATGCGCAGCAGCAGGGCGCCAGTGCCTACCGCATTACGTCTGTCACGATGAATAATCATGTCTATGGCACGGCGGACTTATATAAATAAAGTGGGAGTTTGCATGGCAAGGCAGGAGACTACGCGCAGAGGGGGAGTGTTCAATAAATGGGCATTCCCCCTTTGATTTTGGATTGTAATTATATCTTGGATTTATTTTCTGGATAAATACGTACCTCATCATGGTTGAGTTTGTTGAATTTTATCGCCGTTTTTACGCCGAATAGCCAAGAAAAGCAGGATCTTTCTTGTTATTAATAGCCTCATAACATTCACCGCTGAAACTGTCTGGTGAGAATTAACTGGTCGTCCTTAAAGGATTAGTCCTGAAATTAATGAAAATATTACTTTGTCTATGGGTTTTCTTGTCTTTTTAATGGCTTTAAATTAAGGTCCACAGGCCTTGTTAAGAGGTGTATTTATATTTTTTATTGATTATTCTAGAAGGAACTATATAGATGAATAAAAGTAAGCTGGCCATTTTGATGCTGGGTGCTTTGGTGTTTTCAGCGAATAGCTTTGCGGGTACGATCAGCAGCAAAGAACAGGGCATGCGTAATACGGTAACCAAGTGTATCAGCGATATCCGAATGAATGCCCAAAATGGCCCTATGGGTGGTAAAACGATCCTTGACGTTATCTATGGCAGCAGCGGTGGAGCACATAAGTATTGTGGTTCAGCTGCAAGTAAAACCAGAAGTGCTATCACGCCAGGGTATAATCAGCAAGAGAAGTGGGAAGCTGAGTTCCAGGAACTTTATGCTGAATATACCGCTATTCCTAAGCAAGATGCGAACAAACCTAACGCGCTGAATCTGATTAAAAAGATCCGTGATCTTACCGCGCCGAACAAATTAGATGGGCGTCATGCTCAGTCAAAACTCTACGTTTACCGTGCGATGATGCAAGAGCTCGATACATTAGATGCTCTGCTGCCTTCCATTGAAGGTCAGTAATACTGCTTTAATTTAGGTATTTAAATAATAATGTACTGACAGATTGATTTTATCGCTGTTGGTGCATTTTTATTAAATGCCTCTTGGGTTTCGCATTTGCCTTATGAATAATAACGCATTCATTTCATTCATGTTGTTGATTTTTCCTTGTTTTGTTAATGCCGGGGAGTATTTTTACGTATCCCAGGATGAACGGGATATCGGGTATATTGAACTCGACATGGCGCAAGACGGTTTTCCGTGTTTTGATCGACGCAAACTTCTGGAATGGCAAATTATCTCACAAGAGAACATCAATGAGGTAAAAGAGTCAGGTTGCATCAAAGTCAAAGATCTTTATCCATTAAATATCACGGTGACCTTGATCGAGAAGGTGAATCTCCTCATATTTACCTTGTTGCAGTCAAGCGAGGTAAAAAACGACGCCCGTTTGGCGATAGCGAACAGGGATGAGGGTATCCCGGCCATTTTATTAAATTATGACGTTAATTATAAGAAATACGAAGGGGCTCGTTACACACGAAGAAAAAGAAAGGATAACCTGATCGTGGAGCTGGAGTCAGGTATTAATTATCAACAATGGCGACTGAGATCAAAACAGTACCATGATAATGAGGATATGCGACAAGAGCGGATAACGTTTGCCGATCTTTACATTGAAAGGGATATCTCAGCGATAAATTCTCGCCTGCATATTGGTGAGGGTTACAATAATACCTTCTATCTTTCCTCCTTTCCCTATCGCGGGATAAAGTTAGCCTCCGATGACAATATGTTTCCTTCATCACAGGGGGCCGTATTGCCATGGGTATATGGGGTTGCCATCAGTGACGCTGAAGTTGAAATCAGGCAAAGCGGCAAGCCGGTATATCGCACGATGGTTCCAGCCGGAGATTTTGTGCTGAGAAATATCAAATTGTTTGATAAGTCTGGCTATATCAGCATGACGGTTAAAGAAAGTGATGGCAGTATAAATTACTATGACGTCCCCTGGAATCGACTAGATAATATTCTTGATAAAGCTATGTGGAAGTATGATGTTTCATTCGGCAAGTTTATGAGCAATGAGAGAACGGAAGAATCGAATCCCGTTTTCTTTCAGGCAGGTGCTGGATACGGCCTTTCTACACAAAGCTCATTATTTGGCGGGGCATTGTTGTCACCCGGTTACTACAGCCATTCAATCGGCATTGGTCAGCGGTTGAATCAATATGGTGATATTACCGTCGATCATCAGTACAGCAGTATCGTCTCAGCAGAACAGAAAAAAATTAACGGTGAGAAGCTACGCTTGCAGTATGTAACTAATTTTAGCAAGGCGAATACCAGTGTCAGGATGAATGGTGAATATTATTTGCAGCCTCATTTCAATGACTTTAATAGCTATTCCTATAATTCAAAATCAAATTATTATTGTTGCGATTATTATAAAAAAGAATATGGTTTTGATTTATCTATAAATTCCATGATGAGTGCTTCACAGAATTTAACGTTTAATATTAATCAGGAAAAGTATCAAGCACCGTACGGCAAACGAACGTTTTACTCATTGAAATTAATGCAATACATGTCCAATCTGTCGTTCGATCTGGATATGTCATACTATCAATATGCTACTCAGAAAAATGAGATGCGTTTTGGTATTACCTTCAGAATACCATTAAAAAAGCTAGGGGTTGATAATACCAGCCTGAATGTGGGCTACAGTTATAATCCTTATGATTTCTATCAAACCGAACTTGGCGTTAGCGGCAGGCATCTAAATAATAATCTTAACTATCAGGTGATGGCCCGCAATGGCAAGCAAAGCAGGGCAAGCTACCAGGCGAATGCCAATTACCGCTATGCCGCTGGAGAGTCGGGCATCCGATATTCATCCGGAACGGACTATGCGCTTTATTCGGTGCGTAGCGCCGGTTCGTTGGTCGCTCATCAGGCAGGGATTACGCTAGGACCTACGTTAGGTGAAACCAACGCATTGGTTTATAGCCAAAAACATCCCAATGCGACGCTCCCTGATCAGATTGATGTGGTTACCGATAACCGTGGTTATGCCATTATCCCCGATCTGATCCCCTATCAGCTCAACGTGGTCAATGATGCGATAGGTCAAGAGCTAGAGTTTGGTGAGCCAATAGATGAAGTTGTCAAAGTGCCGACATTAGGTGCGCTCTCGTATTATGAGTTGATCAACTAAGCCCATGCCAAATAGGGCATGGGCCTTTTATCCGCCGGAGAATCGCGGCCTTATCTATCCGGAAAGAGCAGGGTATTGCCGGGGGCCTCACGGTAGATATGCAGGAAGTTAAGGTGTTTTTCATATTGGTCAAGGATATCGCCAATCACCCGTTCTTTACTGTAATCCATCAGATCATTGCTCTGAGTTCCCTCCATCAGGAACGTTTCCAGACGGTAATAGTGTGACTTGCCGGCGCGGGCAGATAGCTGAAACCTGGCATTGAATAACGTTGTGGCCGATCCTGATGTTGTTTTCGTCCAGACGCAAAAGCGCTAAAACACGGCAAACAGCTGGCGCATTTCAACGTATAGATATTGCTTTGGGAGAGTCATCAATCCTATTGGGAGACGCCGTGTCTGTTACTGCTTTGCTTTTTGTTGTTGCAAAAATGTATATTCTCGGCGCGGATGAGCCCGTCCCCCTTGGGAAGAGGGCCGGAAAGAGGAAGGCTTAATCATGGCAAGCGCGTTACGCTGGGTGCTATTTGTTGGCGACGAAGATGGTACTCATATTGCGCAAGCGTAGCTTTTTTAATGCACTGTATTTTTGTGAAAAAATGGTCTTTGGATTCGTGCCGCGCTTTTGTGCAATGTGCAGCAGGCTATCGCCGCGCAGCAGATTAAAAATCACATCGCTTTCCGCTGGGCTGAGCTCACGGGTTTTCTGTACTTTAATTTGACCTGACTCTTTGCTTTCCAACAGGTTTCCAATTTTTTCTTGTAGCGAATAAAGTGGGATACGCGTCGATACCAGCTCCACGGAAATACCCAGGATCGCTAATAGCTTGGCGACACGCTCATCATCATAAAAAACCAGAATGCGTGGCTTGATATTGTATTGCTGATGCAAAGACACCAGACTCTCGATCACGTTGACGCTCTGTTCCAGATCCTGTGAAGTCAAGATCAGCGCAATATCATGTTTGGCGATCTTTGCGGCCTTAGAACCACCATGCATAAAGTCTGAAAACAACTTGATATCATACTTGCCGTAATGTTTTTTCAGTAGCACTGAAAGGCCGACGTAACTGAACTTACACTCACTAATAACAAGGACATTATTCTTAGACATAATGGGTATACCATTGATGAGTTAAAAGTATTCAGCTGTAAGAAGCAGATTTAAATCCTGGATATTGGATTCCTTCCACAGCTTTCCCTGTAGTGCATAATAAGGCATTTCATCCAGCCATTTTTTCTGCTCGGCTGTTTCGATCCCCTCGATAATGACCTTGTAATGATTAAGGTGAAAGAAACGTAATAAAGCATGCATTAAACCCTCGCCTCCAGGCTTTTGCATGAAGTCCCAAAGCAATAGACGGTCGAGTTTAACAAAGCGAAAACGGCTGTTATACAATGCGGAAAAACCCGCATAGCCAGAACCAAAATCGTCGAGCCAGAATGAATAACTGTTCAACGCGGGATCGCTATGGACGCGGTTTTTTACCAGCCTGCTGGCATTTTCATTGACTTCGAAATGAATGCAGCGAATTGCCTGAACTTTATCCGCTAACGTGCTGTTAGCCAGAGAGTGAAGGGAGTAATCATCCACATTTATTGTGGCTATTACTTTATTGTCTTGAAACCAGTATTTATATTTTTCTATCAACTCAATCTGTTCAAGCAGGATCTCAATACGTGTTTCTCTGTCTGCCTGCTGGAAAAACTGTTCAGGGGAAAAATGCGCATAGTCACTGTTGAAAGCGAATCGAGACAAACATTCAACGGCCAGCAGTTGCCCGTACTTTCCGAACATTGGCTGGAAAACATAATTGATCCCGTTATTTTTTGCTCTAAAAGAACTACGCATTTCCCAATCCTTGGATTGATATTTATCGTGATGATTTTCAACAATAAATTTAATTTTAATCAACTTTTTATTGGTAAAAATCTTATTTAAGCGATGCGGTTGGCTATTTGGCGATAATCTGCCCTAAAAGCCGGGATTCTCAGGGAATTCATAAGATCTCAAAAAGTTACAAAATGTAAATATACAGAATAATACTCTACTCAAGTCGCCATTTTGCAAGATATTTGACCCATCATCTTTTCAGAACAAAGATTATTCCCATTTTCTTAAATCGTCAATGTCGATCGATAGTAATTTGTTGATAGTTTTTTCCTATCAAGGGGTGGGTTATGAATGTTTTAAACGATTTACCAATAAGAATGCTCCTGGTCTATATTTCGCCGGGTAATGGATTCATCGGGCTTCATTCCTAACAGGGAGTAGCATCGTTGAATGTACTTAAATGTTGTATTAATTCATCGAGAGTCTAAATATGAAAATCTCTAAGTTATCTGCTGTATTTGCATTGGCTGTATCTACTGCTGCTATTTCTTCTTTCTCAGCACAAGCAGCCGATGGCACTATTACTTTTAATGGTAAAGTGACTGACCAGACTTGTACTATCAGCACCCCTGGTGGCAAAGATTTTACTGTGACTCTGCCAACAGTATCTTCTTCTACGTTGGGCGCGGTGAATGCTACTGCTGGCCGTACTCCGTTCGCAATTAATCTGACTAAATGTTCAAAAGGTCAAGTGGCAACCTATTTCGAACCTGGTGCGACTGTTGATTTCAAAACGGGGCGTCTGAATAACCAAACGAAAACTAATGCGGCAACCAATGTGCAAATTCAGCTGTTGGGCAGCAATAACCAATTCCTGCCAATTTTGGCCGCAACTAACAATGGTGCACAGACTAACTCCCAGTGGGTTACAGTTGCCAACGAGGGGGATTCTGCCGATCTGAACTACTACGCTGAATATTTCGCAACGGCAGCGGCAGGCGCTGGTGATGTGACGTCTAATGTGCAGTACACCATCATCTACCAATAAGTTATACCCGTTATCTTTCAAGCCGTAGCGTAGTTAGCTGATGGTAGCTTGAAATGAACAGGATATAGGCTTATCGCTTTTGGTTTTTAATTGCTGGTTATTGACTTCCGATTGAAATCCATTGGATATATTTTGGCGGGCGGCTAATCCCCCCGCCATATACTCGTCGTTCTTCAAATTACCTGAAAAATGCAATGGCGCTTTTATCAGGTAACTCGAATTATTTAGAGTGTATCTCTACCGCAGTGACTAAAAAATGAAAAACTCGTTTAAAAAATACAGTGTATTGCTGGTGGCCGCACTTTTCAGCAGCAGCGTTTTTTCCAGTGTCATCATTAACGGTACGCGCGTTATTTATCCGGCAAAGCAACGGGAAGTGACTGTCCAACTCTCAAATAATGGTGCTTCTCCGGCGTTGATCCAGACCTGGATCGATGAAGGTAATGCGGAAACCACGCCAGAAAACAGTAAGGCGCCTTTTATTGTTTCTCCGCCAATCAGTCGTATTGAACCCAATAGTGGCCAGGCGTTGCGTATTTCGCTGACCACCACTGCGCTGTCACAAAATAAAGAATCCCTGTTCTGGCTGAACGTGTTGGAAATTCCGCCAGCGCCGACAGGCGCCGCAGCCGATACCACACCGGAAAACTTCCTGCAGGTGGCATTCAGAACTCGTGTGAAGGTGTTTTATCGCCCGGCGGGCCTGAGCGGTGAAGCCAACGATGCACCAGAAAAATTGCAATGGAGCTACGTTGCCAGCGGTTTAAAGGTGAAAAATCCTACGCCATTCTACGTTTCATTCACCGAGATAAACGCCGTTGTTAATCAGAAGAAAGTGCCTTTGGTGCCGCACGGCGAAATGTTGGCGCCCGGACAGGAAAAAACGCTGGCCTTTTCCGGTGACAGCGCACGTATTGCCGACATTGAATACACCACGATCAATGACTTTGGTGGCCGGATTAATCGCAGCAAAAACCACCAGCAGTAACTCTTGGAATAACCCCATGCCACGGTGCGTAGTCTGCTGACGGGGAATGCTTATTTTGGTAAAGGAATGCATGGATATGAAAGAGTTGCCTCTCTCTGCCGCCGTTAAATCGGCACTTTTCAATTACAAATCCATCCTGCTGTTGACCGGTAGTGCACTTTGTCTGGCCTCCCCTGCGATGGGCTTGGCCGCCGCGCAGGCTGAGGGCAAGCAGGCTAATGCGCCGGTCGAGGCCACCTTCAACAGCAATTTCCTGGTCGGGCAGGCGCAGGGGGTTGATCTTTCGCGTTTTCGTGATGGTAACCCGGTACTGGCAGGTAAATATTCTCTGGATGTTTACGTCAACGGCGAATGGAAAGGCAAAAAGAATATTGAATTCAAGAGCGTGCCGGGTAAAGACAGTGCTGAGACCTGCTTTAGTCTGCTGTCTCTTGAAGAGTTTGGCGTCGATACGGCGGCGATGGGGAGTGCCCCTGGCGTGACGATCGCTAGCTGTAAATCGTTAAGCCAATGGTTGCCGGAAGCCTCTTATCGCCTGGATACCAGCACTTTGCGTATGGATGTCAGCATTCCGCAGGCAGCATTACGCCGTACTGCGCGGGGTTATGTCGATCCTAAATTCTGGGATCGTGGTATTACGGCGGGCTTTTTGTCGTACAACTTTAATGCCTTCAATTCCCATAGCTCAAATTCCGGTGGCAATTCAGACTCCACCAATGCTTACCTGACGTTAAATGCCGGGCTGAATATTGCCGGTTGGCAGTTGCATCATGATTCCAACGTGAACTGGCGTAGCCAGGAAAGCACCCATTGGCAGAACACCGCGACCTATGCGCAGCGCGCTATTCCGGGGGTACGCGGCATGTTGACGTTGGGAGATGCGTTTACCAGCGGTGATTTCTTCGACTCAATTGGTTTTCGTGGCGCGCAGCTTGCTACTGACGATCGCATGTTACCTGATTCTCTCAATGGCTATGCACCGGTTGTACGTGGCATGGCGCAGAGCAACGCGCTGGTGGAGGTTCGCCAGAACAACCAGTTGATCTACCAGACAACGGTAGCGCCAGGTGAGTTTGTGATCAACGACCTCTATCCCACCGGTTACGGCGGCGATCTGGACGTGACGGTCAATGAGGCAGACGGTAGCGTCCGTCATTTCAGCGTTCCTTATGCCTCTGTGGCACAGATGTTACGTCCTGGGATCCAGCGGTATGCGTTAACTGCAGGCCGAGTGCGCGATGATAATTTGAGCAAGGAACCGGAGATGTTCCAGGCGACTTATCAACGCGGGTTCACCAATATTCTTACCGGCTACACCGGCGCTACCGTCAGTGAAGGCTACAGCGCGGTGCTGTTGGGGAGCGCGGTGGCAACGCCGCTGGGGGCATTTGCGGTGGATGTTACGCAGGCAAACACCCGCCTGAAGCAGGGCGATATGTCCGGCCAGAGTTATAAGGTCAGCTATAGCAAGCTGATGTCGGAAACCAACACCAACTTTACCATTGCGGCCTATCGCTACTCGACCTCCGGCTACCTGTCACTGCGCGATGCCGTTTATGCCCGCGATAACGAGAGCAGAGGGCTCAGTGCCGATGCGGTCAACCGCCAGCGCAGTGAGTACCAGCTTACGCTAAACCAGGGGTTGGGGGGGACTCTGGGGTCGTTGTACCTCACCGGCTCGGTGCGTGATTACTGGAACCGTGGCGGCACCTCAAAACAATATCAGGTGGGTTACAACAACTTTATTGGTCGCGTGACCTACGGTTTGTCTGCCATGCGCACCACTGATACCAATAACCGGGATGAGACCCGCTACTACCTTAACTTCTCGATCCCATTCAATGTAGGTACGCAGAATATCAGCCTGAACAGTGCGCTGGCCTATACCGATCGTGGTTATGACAGCAGCCGCATTGGTATCAATGGTTCAACCGGGGAAGATAACAACATCAGCTACAGTGCGACGCTGGCTAACGATCAGAGCGGCGGCACCAACAGCAGCGTGAGTGGGGAATACCGCAGCCGCTTTGCGACCATGAACGGTTCTTACAGTTATGGCCGTGACTTCCGTCAGTCCTCCATTGGTGCTTCTGGGAGCGTGGTGGCACACCGCGGCGGGGTGACCATGACGCCACAGCGTGGGCAAACCATGGTACTGATCGAAGCACCTGATGCCGCAGGGGCGATCGTTACCAACACGCCTGGGGTGCGTATTGACGATAACGGCTATGCGGTAGTGCCTTATGTCACCCCTTACCGGATGACCAATGTCACGTTGGATCCGAACGGCATGTCACGTGATGTCGAACTCGAAAGCAGCAGCCAGCAGGTTGCGCCTTACGCCGGTGCGATTGCCAAGCTGGAGTTCAAAACCATCAAAGGCCAAGCGTTGATTATCCATGCCTTGGGCCCCAACGGCGCGGCGCTGCCGTTTGGTGCAGAGGTGTTGGACACCCGTAACCAGGTGGTGGGCATTGTTGGCCAGGGCAGCCGTATCTATCTGCGCACCGAAGCATTACAGGGGCTGCTGTTCGTGAAATGGGGCACCCAGCCGACACAACAATGTGCCGTGAATTATCGCGCCAAGGCGCAGAACGGCACGGATTACGAAATTATCGAGGCAAGCTGTAAATGATCAACCTTATCCGTAAATTCTCCGGACTGCGTCAGCGCCCTAAACGCGCCATGCTGTTTTTACTGCTGATGTCAGCAGGGCAGATGGCCTATGCCCAATGTCGGGTAACCACCAATAACCCGCAGGACATCATCATGAATGTCGGCAGGGTGCTGATTACGCCAACCAGTAAAGTGGGGGATATCCTCGCCACCGGCAAGTTCGACATTCGCCGTGACAACAGCATTTCCTGTAGCGGCAATAGCACCTTGTTTGGTCGTATTCTGCAAGGTGGTCCCAGTTCGGTTAGCGATAAGATCTGGACCACCAACGTACCGGGTGTGGGGATCCGCCTTTATCGCCAGATCGGGACTCAGGAAGGGGCTTATTACCCGCACGAGATCTATCGTAATGGGGGTGTGTATCTGGCAGAAGGCTACTTTGTGGTTGAAGTGATCAAGATTGCGCAGAATACCGGCACCGGTTCATTGGTTCCGGGGCAGTATTCGTCTTACTACGCAGACGGTACGGGGCCTTCAAAACCGATTTTGATCTCTCACGTTCTGGCGAACAGTATCACCATTGTTACCTCATCCTGTTCGGTGGATGCGGGCTCTAAAAACAAGGTGATTAATCTGAGTACGGTGGCCACGGCGGCGTTTAAAGGGGTTGGCAGTACGGCTGCGGAACAGGACTTCTCAATTAATATCAACTGCGTGGGCGGCACCGGAACAGAACTGCTGCCAGGCGGTTCAGGTGAAGGGATAGTGAATGTACGCTTTGACTATACCCCCGATCCTTCCAATGCGCCGGGCGTGCTGAAGTCGCTACAGGATACCAATACGGCCAGCGGCGTATCGGTCCAGTTACTGAACGGTAAGGACTCCACGCCAATTAGTAACGGGGCTGCAATCTATGCCGGGCATACCATCGCCAACCAGACCAATACCATCACGCTGCCGCTGAAGGCACGTTACTATCAAACCGCCAGCAGAATGAAGGGCGGCACGCTCAAGTCGATAGCCACCTTTACGCTCGAATATAACTAAGCATCATCCCGGATGATCAGAAGGCCAATGGGATCACCCGTTGGCCTTTTGCATTGACGTCTATTTTAGCGCTGGCCCATCCATTGGGCGCAGTTATCGTCAACACATTGGCGGTTGTAGAGTGATTGCAGATGGGGGGCGCCGTGATGAGAACCGGCTAACGACGTCGTGTGGTGAGCACGTGGTTCTGCACGTTCCCGCTGCGGGGTGCGACGATAGGCTGCCGGAGTCTTGCCAAACTGTTTCTTAAAGGCGCGTGAAAATGAAGGTTGGGAATCGAAATGAAACTGTAAGGCAATATCCAGAATAGGGCGCGGGGTGTTACGCAGAGCCTGCGCCGCCTGTGACAAGCGGCGTTCGCGAATATAGCTGCCAAGCGCATGGCCGGTTGTACTGCGGAACATACGCTGCAGGTGCCATTTGGAGTAACCGGACTTCGCTGCCACATTATCCAGCAGCAGCGGTTGATCCAGATGGGTTTCGATCCAGTCCAGTAAATCGTGAATGATATTGGCGCGATCCATTATTTTAATTCTCCTGCTGCGACGACATTCAGGTCACCGTCAAATGAGGGCTAATAATCCAAGATTATTCTTTGATAATAGGCCCGCATGATCGGTTACGCAAGTGTCACCTTGGTAAATTGGCGTGGCGAAAAATGCTCCACACCGAGTAGGGGATTAACAAAGGGCGGCTAAAACGACGTATCAGCATTATGGCGGGTTGTCGGATAGCCAGCAGGCAGGCGTTTCAAAGGGGCCCCGGACAGCAAAAACGGTAGCCCCATTAGGTTGTTAACTTGCTAAGTTAATTATTTAATATTCATGGCATCGCGCATGGTGAAGAACAGATCGGTCTGGTCGGTCAGCCCCACCACGTTAGCGGCTCGAGGACCGTAGGCGGCAATGCGTAACTGTGCGCCGGTATGGCCCTGTGAACTCCCTTCCGAGTTACCGTAGCTGATGGCCATCACTGCGCCATCTTTGGTCGTTAACGCCTGCGTCAGACCCGGTGCCTTGGCATCAGCGGCGATAATCTGGCTGGAGTGGGCGTGGTCAGCAGTGACGATCACCAGGGTGTTACCATCGGCACGGGCAAACTCCAAGGCTTTTTGCACCGCCTCATCCAGATCGACCGTTTCGCCAAACTGACCGCAAGGATTGGCATCATGATCCTGTTTATCGATGGAGGCCCCTTCCACCTGCAGGAAGAAACCGTTTGGATTGTGTTTCAACAGGTCGATGGCCTTTTCGGTCATGGCCGCCAGCGTGGGGACGCTGGCGCTGCGTTCTGGATTAATCTCACAGGTGACAGCGGGTTGGTCGATATTGCCGTGATATGACGCTTTTGGTCCTTTCCAACGCACCGGCATGTTACCTGGCGCAAACAGACCCAACAGCGGTTTCTGCTGATTGGCGACATTGATGGCTTTCAGGCTTTCGGCATCTTCAACCCATTGATAGCCTAATGCTTCGGCCTGCGCTTTCAGCGTTTTTCCCTGCCATTCACCGCTTTTTGCCAACTGGTCGAAGGATTTTGCCCCGCCGCCCAACGTGACATCGGCGCGGGTTTTAATCAGTTGTTCGGTAATGGAACCGAGGCCGCCATTTTCCAGTGCGTTGCTGGCACATTTCTCACTGGTTTCTTCCGGGCCGTAGCATTTGCGGGATGTCACATGTGAAATCAATGCGGCTGGGGTGGCATCTTGCAGCTCTGCCGTTGAGACGTTGCCGGTGGCTTTACCTGCCGCTTTGGCCAACTCCAGGATCGTTGGCTGAACCTTATCGTTAACATCGACACCCAGCGCGCCGTTATAGGTTTTCACCCCGCTTGCCCAGGCGGTGGCCGAGGCCGCAGAGTCGGTCACATAATTGGGTTTATGGCTTTTCTTATCCAGCGAATAGTGGGTGTATTGGCCGGTCAGCGGCAGGGCATCAATCCCTTTGAAGTAACCGCCGGCACCCTCGGCATAGTTACGTGCGCCAGTGATTTCTGAATCCCCCATACCATCACCGATCAGCAGGATCACGTTCTTGACGGTTTTATCTGACAGTGACGCTTTCAGCGCTGCCGTCTGATCCCCTGTCAGGCGTCGAGCACCACCGGGTTCGGTGATATCGCCACGCGCCGCACGCTGAGTCAGTTCATTGCTGTGGGATGTTGTACTTTCTGCCATGGCGGTAGTGCAAAGCAGCGCAGACAATACGGCACCGGCGATCAGGGAAATGGACTGCTGCATAAAATAAGCTCCTTGACGTAATACAAAAATACAGTTGGCATTGTTTTGTTACAGGGAGCGTAGAGCAGCAAGATGACATTTTTATGACGATCAAGGCAGGAAGAGGGTAACCAGGAGGGCTACCCTCTTCCTGCTGACAAAGTCAAATATGACAGGGAGAACGGCGATGCCCTTATAACTGCTTTCTTGGTATTTCCTGGTAATCACGAGAGGTTTCGGCCGCTATCCTCTTGTTGTCTTATTGACCCCCGCTGGCAGCGCCCGAGCAAAGGGTTCAAGGCGGAACCCTTTGCAATCCGCGCCTTCGCCAAATCAGGCGGCCGCTGCGCGCTATTACTCGGCCCGTCCTGGGCCTCGCCCCTTCGGGGCCGCTGCAAGCAGCGTTCAAATCTGCTCCCGGCAGATTTGTCTCACTCCGCCACTGCGCATCACGGCCGGCTGCGATTCACGTCCCTGTTCATCTCGCCTAAAAACGCCCTCCCTGGCGTTTTTGCCTATGCGCCGTGTCTGCGTTCGGCGCCTTCAATGGCTTCAACACCGGTGCTCACCTTACCAAGCATGGAATGTTCAGCACAGTTATCAACATCAATGTAGAGATGGCCCAGTGCTAGCAGATTCAGGTGTTGACGTTGAGCGTAGGTGCGGGTACAGGGTCCTGCAATTGCTGTTCACAGTGGCTTCAGAGAAAGAGGCTATTTTTACGGCAATTCTCCTGGCACTTTACTGACTGGGGGAAAGAACCGTTGTCAGCAATCTGAGGGTAGCCAGGAGGGCTACCCTAAAATGGCATCAGGCTTCGCGGGCAGGGATATTGATCCCGCGTTGGACGGCGGGGCGTGCCAGGCCACGCGCCAGCCATTGGCCAACCGCAGGGAAACTGTCGAACGACACCAGTTCGCGGGCTTCATAGAATCCGATCAGGTTACGTACCCAGCCAAGCAGCGAGATATCGGCAATAGTATATTCCTCTGCCATGATCCAGCTACGCCCTTGCAAGCGTGCCTCTAAAACGCCAAGCAGGCGTTTAGACTCTTTCTGATAACGTTCCAACGGCCGCTTGTCTTCATATTCGCGCCCGGCGAATTTGTGGAAGAAGCCAAGCTGGCCAAACATCGGGCCGACGGAGGCCATCTGGAAAAAGACCCACTGGATAGTTTCATATCGTAACGCGGGATCGCGCGGCAAGAGCTGGCCGCATTTCTCAGCCAGATACAGCAGAATTGCCCCGGATTCGAATAACGCCAGCGGCTGGTCATCGGGGCCAGCCGGATCGAGGATGGCGGGGATTTTACCGTTGGGATTCAACGACAGAAATTCTGGTGTCCAGGTTTCATTTTTACCAATGTCGATCAGATGGGCTTCATAAGGCAAACCGATCTCTTCGAGCATAATGGAGACTTTCACCCCGTTGGGGGTTGGCAGAGAATACAGTTGCAACCGCTCCGGATGTTTGGCTGGCCAGCGTTGGGTGATTGGAAAGCGGGAAAGATCAAGCATGATGACTCCTCGGATTCTACCGGTTGGTAAAACAGTGACCCATTGAGTATTGCCACTAACCTAGCGCAGCGGGGTTAAAGTGATAGCCCAAAATGTGCCTTTAGCATTTTTTTACCGGTAGCGGTGAGTTGTAACTCGCGGCTGTCCAGGTGGCGACGGACCCAGCCCCGTTTCTCGAATGTGGTCAGCAGAGCGGCCCCCAAAGCGCCGCCAAGGTGTGCTTTGCGTTCGCTCCAGTCGAGGCAATCGCAGGCGAAACGCCGCCGTGTAGGCATTGGAGAACAGTCGACGCCTAACCGTGTTAATGCCGTCCGTCCTGGCTCGCTGAGCTGGTAGTCGCGTTCCCCCGTTAGCCAGGCCAGTTCCAGCAGCCGATGGTGTAACTGAACCGCGACTTCGCCCGCCATATGGTCATAGCAGGTTCGGGCAAAGCGTAAGGAAAGTGGGGTACTGCTTTTGACTGCTGGCCGTTCCACTCCGGCCAGTGTCATCAGGGTTTCCAGCATATCGGCCACCGGTTTGCCTGCCAGACGATAAAAGCGATTGCGGCCCTGTTTTACACAGGCGATCAGATTCTGTTCCAACAGACGTGCAATATGGCTGCTGGCGGTTGAGGCGGCGACATCGACCGCCGCACTCAGTTCTGTCGCAGTATAGGCGCGCCCGTCCATCAGCAGGCACAGCATGCGCGCTCTGGTGCGGTCGGCAATGGCCGCTGTCAATGCGGCCAGACGATCTTCGAGAGGATTGTTATTCATACTTCGAGCATAAGCGAAGTATTGCGGTTCGTCTAATCCGACAATGGCTACTCTCTATTACCATCAGAAGGAAATTGCCATGACGGCCTGCCCCTTTTCAGTTGCTTCAAAGCAAGCAGTACAGGAAGCGTTATCCCACCGTCACCTCGGCGTTCGCCCCCCTGATGAGCCGGTTCCAACGGCATTGCTTGCCACACCGGCTCAACCTATCTTTGCTGCCATGGTGCGCATGCGTGATGACGCGGTACAGAGTGAGTTGAAGGCCGCAATCACCAGGGCGTTAGCCACGTTCAGTGACGATGATATCCGCCAAACGACGAGGGATGTAGCAGCACGATTAGCGGCCGATCTGGTAACGGCAGAGCAGCTAACCCGTTTTAACTATGCTTTGTCGATCGGTGTGCTGGCCGCGTTTTTGGGGATCCCATATCCGGATTGCCCTGATTTGGTGGATGAGGTTTTGGATTTTGTGCGTTGTATTGCGCCTGGCGGCAGCGCAGAGCAAATGACAAGGGGCGCTATTGCCGCTGGAAAGTTGCAGTCGCGGATGGCGTGGGCGGAGGGACCTTTGTTTCATAGCCTCTGTCAGCAGATTGGCGATCGTTCGCTCGCGGTGGCCAATGCCATCGGATTGTTTTTCCAGGCCTGTGAGGGAACCGCCGGATTGATCGGCCAAACGTTGTTAATGAGAAAAGAATGTTCACAAACGGCGGAGGATCCGATCTCGCGGGTGTTGCAACAAACGCCGCCGATCCAGACCACCCGGCGGTTTGCGTTACAGGATACGCGGCTTGACGGTCAACCGCTGCTCGCGGGGCAGGGCGTGTTAGTGCATTTGAAAACGCCAGAGGCGAGTTTTGCCTTCGGCTATGGTGTCCATCAATGTCCTGGCGAACGTTGGGCGCGGATCATCGCTGCGGCCGGGATTGACTATTTATCTGTGCTTGATAGCAAGCCTGAACTGCTGAGCCATTTTCGCTGGCGCGCGTCGCAGAATGCGCGGGTACCCGAGTTTTTTACTGCTGAGGAGAGGAATGATGATTGCGGTCATTTTTGAATTACAGGCTGCCGCCGGGCAGCGCGAAACCTATCTGGATCTGGCTGCTGAACTGAAACCGCTGCTGGCAGAAATTGACGGTTTTATCTCTATTGAACGTTTCCAGAGTTTGAGCGATCCGGAGAAATTGTTGTCACTGTCGTTCTGGCGAGATGAGGCGGCAGTGCAGCAGTGGCGTAACCTGGAGCAACACCGTAAAGCTCAGGCACGTGGGCGGCATGACGTATTGGCATATTATCGGCTGCGAGTAGCTGATGTGGTGCGCGATTATGGCCTGGAACCACGTGAGCAGGCACCCGTCGACAGTCGGTATTTCCATGGTTGAATATTCAGCGCCGGTGTCTCGGCGCTGAGTTCAGCATACGCTGTTGCGTTAAATCCTTAGAAAGGCTTGGTTGGCAGGTACTTGCCGTCCAGCGTGATCACCGCGCGTTCACCGCCATCGGGATCCTGGACCTTTTTGATATCCAGCTTGAAGTTGATCGCGCTGATCACCCCATCACCAAATTGTTCATGTACCAGTGCCCGCAGGGTTGAGCCGTAAATCTGCACCATCTCGTAGAAACGATAAATGGTCGGGTCGGTCGGCACACCGCCGGGGATACTGCCGCGTACCGGGATGGCTTGCAGCAGGCGCACCGCATCTTCGTCCAAACCCAGTTTTGCCGCTACGACGCGGGCGGCCTGTTCCGGCAACGGATGCTGGCCAAGCAGTGCGGCGGTGACGAACGCCAGGCTCAAGCCGGTGCCTTGGTTAATCGCCTCAAAGGTCAGGCCCTGGCGGACTTTGGCATCCATGATGATGTCGGTCAGGTTCTGGCGTGCGCAAGTGTTTTGTAGAGATTGTGTCATGTGAAATCCTCTTGATGATTAATAGGTTAGAAACGTTGCATGGCTGGGCTGGCGGTGACGCTCGGGTTGCTCGCCAGCGGTACGAAACGGCGGGTATTGCCATCTAATGCGTCAATACAGCCGGTAGCGATATCGTAGACCCAGCCATGCAGCCGCAGATTGCCTCGATCGAGCGCCAGCGCGACCGAAGGGTGAGTTTTCAGGTTGGTCAGTTGGGCAATGACGTTTTCACGCACCATCGAGTTAATGCGATCGTGCTCGCTGGCGTGCTCATTGGCCTGATTGACCGCCTTGGCCGCATCGGCATAGCGCAGCCAGTTGGCTACGGTTGGCATGTGATCCAGGCATTTGCAGGTGGCAATGGCGGTCATGGCGCCGCAATCGGAGTGGCCGCAAATCACAATATCCTCTACGTCTAGCGCGGCAACGGCATATTCCACCGAGGCTGAAACACCACCAGGCTCAGGCCCGAAAGAAGGCACGATATTGCCTGCGTTGCGGATAACGAACAGGTCGCCCGGTTCGCGTTGGGTGATCAGTTCCGGCACCAATCGGCTGTCGGAACATGAGATAAATAGGGTGCGTGGGCTCTGGCTGGTAGCCAGACGTTTGAACAGCTCTGTACGCTCAACAAAAGCCTCGCGCTGGAACTTCAGAAAACCGTCAATAACCTCTTGCATAGTGACTCCATCAATGTGTGGCTTGCTTTCAATGGAGGCAAGAATGGACTTTTCTAGCTATAGCTTCCAAGACTCATTTATAATCATCACCATAGGCATTACCAATAGTTTGGAGCATTATGTTACTTCGGCATATTCGTTATTTTCTGGCGGTGGCAGAGCAGGGAAATTTCACCCGGGCAGCCGAGGTGTTGCATGTTTCTCAACCCACCTTGTCACAGCAAATCAAACAGTTGGAGGAGACGCTACAGGCACCACTGTTTGACCGTTCAGGACGACGAGTGCAATTAACCGATGCCGGAGAGGCCTGGCTGCGCTACGCGCGTCTGGCGTTGCAGGATCTGGAGGCCGGAAAACGGGCAATCCAGGATGTGGCGACGCTGGAGCGCGGCAGCCTGCGCCTGGCAATGACGCCAACGTTTACCGCCTACCTGATTGGTCCGCTGGTTGACCGCTTCTTTCGGCAGTATCCCGGCATTACGCTGAACATTCGTGAGATGACACAGGATAAAATGGAGGCGTTACTTTGCGACGATCAATTGGATCTCGGTATCGCTTTTGAGCCCGTTCAAGTGGTTGATATTGAGGCCAATCTACTGTTCGCCGAAAGATTGCAACTGATGGTGGGGGAAGGGCATTACCTCGCCAATAGCCGCGATGCCGTGAGTGCGATGGCGTTGCAACAGACGCCATTGGTGCTACTGAGCAGGGATTTTGCCACCCGTCTCTATGTGGATGAGTATTGCCATCAGCACGGTATCCACCCTCAGGTAGCGATGGAGGCCAATGCGATTGGCGCTATTGTGGAAATTGTACGCCGGGGGCAGCTTGCCACTATTCTGCCGGAAGCTATTGGGCGTGAAAATCCGGCTCTGCGTCCAGTCCCCTTGGCGCTCCCCATGCCGGAGCGTAATGCGGTTCTGTTACAGCGTAAAGAAAGCTATCGCAGCGCTGCGGCGCAAGCATTTACCGCGATGCTGTATCAACAGATGCAGGAAATGTGTTGAACAGGTCTGCGGGAAGTGCTCTGCTAATCATTTATTGGGTGGTCGCGGTATCTGGGGGATAAGATGATATTTAGATGTAACCCGATATTTGATTGACAGCCCAAAAATATTTGATATAGGGATAGGTACATGAAGGGGAGGTACATCCGTGGTTAAAATAAACCGGCCGTTAGTTAGTATACTTGCAGTCTTTCTTTTGTTGTTTTCGCTATGGATTGGTTGGTTTTCTCTAAGTGAATATTTGGCTTTTTTTAAATTGAGTGATGTTATTATCTTCTCATGGAAATTAGGGTTGATGATATTTGGAACACCTTTGCTGCTTTACTTTTCATACTTGGCATTTTATTGTGTTATAAAAAATAAAATCCCCGTAATGAATAATAAATTAGCTAACGAATTAACTATTCTGGCATTTTTTGGGGCGGCATTTTCTTTGATTGTCTCATTATATCTTAGCAGTAATCTTAATAGTCATGGCTATACAGTATGCCAGAAAGGGTCCTGGATGGAACCCAATAAATACGTAAAAGATATAATGCTATGTTCACAATGAAAACTATCAAGCACACTTTTAATGTGTGCTTGATATCTAGATCAATAGACCCTAACGTTAATGCATTCCTTATCGGTTATTGCTTCAGGTCATTTACTTCAGGCGAGGTAACATCTGTATAGTACCGCGTTTTACATTTGTTCAAAAACATAGCCAAAATCTCCGCAATATCTTATTTCCATTATGGCATAATGCGCGCCAAATCACATTTAAAATGAAATGAAGAGCTAGCGCTGTGTTAAGCACTAACAACATCACAATGTTGTTTCATATATAAAAGCCATAGATAAAACACCTGCTAAATATCATGTTTGCAAGGTTACACTTTATGGTCTTGGTCTGCTCGCGAAACATCTTCGCTTGTCTGTCTATGCACGGAAGGTAACAGCAAATTTATGCTGAGAAAATAAAGTAAATACCTATGCAGAAAGACAAGTTCATGCGAAAAACGACACAAATTGATAACATATTAATCATATTGTATGATGGCTGCTTCAAAAAGGAGATGATGATGATATGGAATATCAAGCAATAGCTAAGCGAATAGCGCAGGTAATACTAACGCCAGAGATGCTCGTAGGACTAGCACATGGAGTAGCAAGTGTGCCTATTGATTTTGGTTATCTTGCTTATGGGTATATTGACATAGAGAATAGATCTCGCAATCAGGGTGACACGATGCGAATGATTAAAGCTATTAAGTGCGGTATACTTGAGAATGAAAATCTAGTTGAAAGCATTAAAACCGTGCTTGATGATTTTAATAGCAATGTATCTAAAGAAAAACAAGATTCAATTTATGCAAAGACTGTTGGCTCTATAGCAGGAAGGATGATCACAAATGCATATCTTAGTGGTAAACTAGCAAACATAATTCTTAAAACAGCAGTCTATTCTAGACTATTAGGGTTTAGAACTGGCGCAGTTAGCACTATTTTGTTGACTGGTGGGCTGGCGACAAGAAGCATTTACAAGTCAGAAGAGTTGAAAGCTAAAATCTCCCTGTGTACTATGCTCTCAGACACAAAGGCGATTTAGACTTTCTTTATTTCTTGATTCAACCATTTGTTGATCCGTTTATTGATGCTCTCTCTGTTAGACAGAAACAGGGTCAAGAACCGTTTAATAAAATAGTATCACTTGTGGAGAAAGAGGTTAATGGGAAATAAATTTAAAGACAAAGTGTGTTTCACAATAGCAAACACGTTGATTCACTTGCTAGGTTCCATTTGTTTGGTGTTGTGCGTTTATTTCTTTTTTCATTTTGACACAATAATGGAGAGGGTGCTTTACATCAGTGGCACAATAATTGTTTCAATCGCATTAACTTACATTATACCCATTGATAAAAATCATTAGTCTGCTTTACTCGTGGCAGACTAATAATCACAGATAAGTGCTGATATGACATTGCGATTTGTATGGTTATTGTGCATATTCCGGTTAATGCTGACCTGTGCTCAAATATCAACCAAAAATCCCCGCGATCTCTGACCGCCGTTATGGCATAATGCGCGCCAAATCACATTCCTAATGAAATGAAGAGCGAGCGCTGTGTTAAGCACTAACAACATCACCATGCAGTTCGGCAGTAAACCGTTGTTTGAAAACATCTCTGTCAAGTTTGGCGGCGGTAACCGCTATGGTTTGATCGGAGCCAACGGCTGCGGCAAATCGACGTTCATGAAAATCCTCGGCGGCGACCTGGTGCCGAGCGGCGGTAACGTGTTCCTGGATCCAAATGAGCGTCTGGGTAAACTGCGCCAGGATCAGTTCGCTTTTGAACAATTCAGCGTGCTCGATACCGTGATCATGGGCCACACCGAACTGTGGGCGGTGAAGGAAGAGCGCGATCGCATTTACGCCTTGGCGGAGATGAGCGAAGAAGACGGCTATAAAGTAGCCGATCTGGAAGTGGCCTATGGCGAGATGGACGGTTATACCGCGGAGGCACGCGCCGGTGAACTGCTGCTTGGCGTAGGGATCCCGGTAGAACAGCATTACGGCCCGATGAGCGAAATCGCTCCGGGTTTCAAACTGCGTGTTTTGCTGGCGCAGGCACTGTTCTCCGACCCAGAAATCCTGCTGCTCGACGAACCGACCAACAACCTGGACATCGATACCATTCGCTGGCTGGAGCAGGTGCTGAACGAACGTAACAGCACCATGATCATCATTTCGCACGACCGTCACTTCCTGAACATGGTTTGTACGCATATGGCGGATCTGGACTACGGCGAACTGCGTGTCTATCCCGGCAACTATGACGAGTACATGACGGCGGCAACCCAGGCGCGTGAGCGTCTGATGGCAGATAACGCCAAGAAGAAGGCGCAGATCAACGAACTGCAGTCATTCGTTAGCCGCTTCAGTGCCAACGCCTCCAAATCCAAACAGGCAACGTCCCGTGCCCGTCAGATCGACAAGATCCAGTTGGAGGAGGTAAAAGCCTCTAGCCGCCAGAACCCGTTTATCCGTTTTGAACAGGATAAGAAGCTGTTCCGTAACGCGCTGGAAGTCGAAGCGCTGACCAAGGGGTTCGACAACGGCCCGCTGTTCAGCAAGCTTAACCTGATGGTTGAAGTGGGTGAAAAGGTCGCCATCCTGGGGGCTAACGGTATCGGTAAATCTACCTTGCTGAAAACGCTGGTCGGCGATCTGGAGCCGGATAACGGCAGCGTGAAATGGTCTGAAAACGCCAGGATCGGTTACTACGCGCAGGATCACGAATATGAATTCGATGACACCCTGAGCGTATTCGACTGGATGAGCCAATGGAAACAGGAGAAGGACGACGAACAAGCGGTTCGCAGCGTTCTCGGTCGCCTGCTGTTCAGCCAGGACGATATCAAAAAGCGCGTGAAAGTGCTTTCCGGTGGTGAGAAAGGCCGCATGCTGTTCGGCAAGCTGATGATGCAGCGCCCGAATATCCTGATCATGGATGAGCCGACCAACCACATGGATATGGAATCCATCGAATCACTGAACATGGCGTTGGAAATGTATGAAGGTACGTTGATCTTCGTTTCCCACGACCGTGAGTTCGTCAGCTCGCTGGCTAGCCGCATTCTGGAAATCACCCCGAACAAGGTGATCGACTTTACCGGCAACTACGAAGACTATCTGCGTAGCCAAGGGATTGTCTGATCCCGCACTCGCTAAAATCATGGGCCGTCTCGACGGCCTATTTTTTTACTGCTTCCAGGTGAACTCGGTGTCGATCAGTCGCACGCCATAGCGGTTAACCTGCTCAACCACGTATATCCCATCCATACCTTGCTGGCGGCGCTGGCGTAGTTCTTCTTTCGACGAGCAAAGTGTGATCCAATGCCCCAGAGTTTTGTCTTTGATTTGCAAACCGGCTTCGCAGCGGCTGCTTTTACCCCGTGAGGGGCCAGGGAAAATGACATCATAATCGGTGACGTAACTGACCGTGTTTTCCGGGAAAAACCACACTACATAATCATGGTACATCAACCCAGGCATGCCAAAGAGGCACATACCACCAAAGAAGGGCTGCAGGATATCCCCGAACGGTTTATTTTCCATCCTCAGCTGAGCGAGCATTTTCCAGGCGCACCATAAACCGCCAATGGCGCCTGCGGTCAGTGCGGTTGTCCACTGTGGCACCCAGTCATAAAGAAAAACGCTAAAGCGAAAACGGAAACTGAAGAACATCAGCGCCAAATAGGCCAATACCAGGGTGATGACGAAAAAGCCTTTGAATCCTAACTGCTTTATTTTACTGGTGGCGGAGCGTAACACGCTCCGTTTGCGATAAATAAACATGGTTGGTGGGTTTATGCATCCTTGCAGAGCGTCAGGCGTTAACGCCACACACTTCACATTGCGGGTTTTTCGGTAGCTTCATCTCGCGAAACTGCATACTCATGGCGTCAAACATCAACAACTTGCCGATCAGCGGTTGACCGTAGTTGGCCAGCAGCTTGATGGCTTCCATCGCTTGCAGTGTACCAATGGTACCCACTAGCGGCGCCATGACACCGGCTTCGACGCAGGTCAGGGCGTTTTCGCCAAACAGTCGGCTGAGGCAGCGATAGCAGGGCTCATCTGGTTGGTAGGTAAAAACGCTGAGCTGGCCTTCCATACGGATAGCTGCACCGGAAATCAGTGGCTTATGCTGCGTGTAGCAAAGGCGGTTGAGTGTGTCGCGGGTGGCCACATTATCGGTACAGTCCAGTACCACATCACAGATAGCAATCTGTGCCGCCATTTGCTGGTCATCCAACTGCGTGTCCAGGGTATCGATTCGGATATGCGGATTTATCGCGCTCAGTTCGCTGCGTGCGGAGGCCACTTTCGCCATGCCTATACGCGCATCCCGGTGCAGGATTTGGCGCTGCAGGTTGGAAAGTGACACGGTGTCGAAATCAACCAATGTCAGATGGCCGACGCCGGCGGCAGCCAGATAAGGCGCCGCAGCACAACCCAAGCCACCCAGCCCGACGATCAGCACATGAGCTGCTTTCAGTTTTTCCTGGCCGTCGAAGTCGAAGCCCCGCAGCACAATCTGGCGGTTATAGCGCAGCGTTTCTGCATCGGTTAATTCCGGTAGCATCTTCAGTTCCTCAGCAGGGCGTTGAAAGGTTCGATCTCCACTATATCGCCAGCTGCTACCGAACCCCGTTCGCGCTCCAGCACGATAAAGCAGTTGCCCTGGCTATAGGAACTGAACACGTGCGAACCCTGATGGCCAGTGGTGCTCACTTCCAACTCACCCGCAGCGTTGCTGCTGAAGATACCGCGTTGGAAGTCCAGGCGACCAGGGGTCTTTTTCAGTGGCGTCAGGGCGCGCGCCTTCAGGCGTGGCGGCAACTGCCATGTGCTGTGCCCCGCCAGTTTCGCCAACAGTGGCTGCACCAGTTGGTAGAAGGTCAGGGCGGCAGAAACCGGATTGCCCGGCAGGCCACAGAACCAGGCATGTTGGAGTTTGCCAAAGGCAAAAGGTTTACCCGGTTTGATGGCCAGTTTCCAGAAGCTGACATTGCCGAGTTCATCCAGCATCTGCTTGGTGTAGTCAGCCTCTCCGACGGAAACACCGCCGCTGCTGATTACCACGTCGGCTTCGCTGTCTGCTTTGGCAAAGGCGGCGCGTAAGGCGTCTTGATCGTCACGGATGATGCCCAGATCGATCACCGTGCAACCAAGCTGTTCCAGCATCAGGCGCACAGCAAAACGATTAGTGTCGTAAATCTGTCCGGCTTGTAATGGCTGGCCGACGGGTTGCAGTTCGTCACCGGTGGAAAAGACCGCCACTTTCAGCTTACGTATCACCTCAACCTCGGCAACGCCCAGTGAGGCCAGCAACGGCAGTTGTGCCGCCCCCAGTTTTACCCCGGCAGGCAACACGCTGGCGCCCTGCAGAATGTCTTCGCCTGCCAGGCGGATATTCTGTCCTGCTCGCACCGGCGCGTTGAAACGCACGCCAGCTTCGCTGACTTCCGCTTGTTCTTGCATGATTACCGCATCGGCACCCGGCGGAATTGGGGCTCCGGTCATGATGCGCACGCATGAATCCGCAGGCCACGCATCGCTGAATGGCGCACCGGCAAAGGCTTTACCTGCTACCGGCAACGGCATGTTACCGTTCAATTCGCTAATCCGGACCGCGTAGCCATCCATCGCGGAGTTGGCGAAAGGGGGGACATCAATTGGGGAGATCACCGGGGCGGCAGTGATACGCCCGGCAGCGTGTGGCAACGCGATGGATTCAGCCTGCTGCAATGGCGTAACCTGCGAGAGCATTTTCTCCAGTGCTTGCTCAAGAGAAATAAGGTCAGAAGTATGGCAATGATCCATAAACAAAACTCCGTATCAGCGTGCGCGAATTTTTCAGCAAAGTGGGGTTATTATGGCAGATAACGCCGAGTGGGAGAACGCTCTATACCCGTCGTCTTTTAAGCCGCAGTGGCGCAGTAACTCACAGGAGACAAGCATGCATAAGCAGGTGCTGGATTTTTGGTTCGAAGAGATTGACCCGGTGATGTGGTTCAAAAAGGACGATGAGTTCGATCGCTTGCTGCATACTCGCTTCGGCCAGCTTTGGCATGCGGCGGCACGGGGTGAACTGGCGCACTGGCGTGAAACTATCACCGGGAGGCTGGCGGAGATCATCGTGCTCGATCAGTTCAGTCGTAACCTGTTTCGCAATACGCCACGTTCCTTTTCCTGTGACGGCATGGCACTGGTATTGGCGCAAGAGGCGATCGCCAGTGGGTTATGTGAAACCTTGACGGTTGAACAGCGCGGTTTTCTCTATTTGCCCTTTATGCATTCTGAATCGGCCATAATCCACCAGCAGGCTTTAGCGTTGTTTCGCGAATTAAATAATGCTAATCAGCTGGAGTTTGAATTACGCCATAAAGCGATCATTGACCGCTTTGGCCGTTATCCGCATCGCAACGCGATATTAGGCCGGGAATCGACTCCTGAAGAGCAGGAATTTCTGCAACAACCGGGTTCGGGGTTCTAAATCTTTTTAGCCGCGTTTAAACGGGCCAATTATCGGGGCTTTGAGCGTAATAAGCAGTAAATCAAGCGCCAGATAACAGTCTGTTTTTATTCCATTAAGTTCTTGTAATGCACTAAATATTCTAAGCAGGCTAAGCTTAATGCTTGTCAGCGAGTTTAGGCTTTACATCGTTTGTTGGGCTAAATATAGTCCAGTATTCCCCCGTTTTTTTACACCGTAGGCAAGAAAGACGGCGGCTAATCAGATCTGTCGAATGTAGGCAGGCTTGGCAGGAACAATATAGGGTGTCATCAATGAGCAAACCAGTGATTGCCATTCATGGTGGCGCGGGCGCAATTACCCGTGCGGCATTGAGTGCTGAAAAGGAACAACACTATATTCAGGCGCTGTCCGATATTGTTGCTGCTGGCCAGTCTATTTTGGCACAAGGGGGCAGTGCGCTGGATGCGGTCACGGAGGCGGTAAGGTTGTTGGAGGAGTGCCCACTGTTCAATGCGGGGAAGGGGGCAGTATTTACCCATCAAGGGACCCATGAGCTGGACGCCTGCGTGATGGATGGCCGCACCTGTGATGCCGGTGCTGTCGCCGGGGTTAGCCGGATACGTAACCCGGTGCTGGCAGCGCGTGCCGTGCTGGAAAACAGTAGCCATGTATTATTTGCGGCTGAAGGCGCGGAAAGGTTTGCTGCTGCTCACGGCCTGGAGATGGTCGATGCCGATTTCTTCTTCACCCAGGAACGTTTTGACCAACTGCACCGTGCCCAAGCGGAGCAGGGGCGGGTGTTGCTCGATCACGACGGTGCGGCGGCACAAAGTGCCGATCCCTTGGATCCCGATCGCAAGTTTGGCACCGTAGGGGCGGTGGCGTTGGATGTATTAGGTAACCTGGCTGCGGCCACGTCAACCGGTGGCATGACCAACAAGCAGGCTGGGCGCATTGGCGATACGCCGATTATTGGCGCAGGTTGCTATGCCAACAACGCCACGGTGGCGGTGTCCAGTACCGGCACCGGTGAAGTCTTTATGCGTAGCGTCGCAGCTTATGACGTTTCTGCGTTGATTGAATATGCCGGATTAAGCCTGCAGCAGGCCAGTGATAAAGTGGTGATGGAAAAGCTGCTGGCGATGGGCGGTAGCGGCGGGCTGATTGCCATCGATCGCTTTGGCAACGTGGCGTTGCCGTTCAACAGTGAAGGGATGTATCGCGGCTTCGGCTATGTTGGCGATGCGCCTTCAGTCGGTATCTATCGTTGAACGCTTTTACGGGTTATATATCAAGCGTGGCCATATTACTCGGCCACACCGCTTTTATTAGCGTAGATCGGGAGCGGGTATGACCGATACCGTCATCTTGCCATCGGCAGGGCCAGAGCTGATTCTGCCGCCGCAGCGGGTGTTGGCCGTCAACGATCTCTGCGTGCAATTTCGTCAGGAAGGCGACGTTGTTGAGGCAGTGCGTCAGCTGACTTTTGACGTCGACCAGGGTGAAACCTTGGCGATTGTTGGGGAGTCAGGCTCCGGTAAGTCGGTCACTTCACTGGCACTCATGCGCCTGGTGGAGCAAGGGGGCGGTGAGTTAACCCGCGGTACCCTGCATTTTCGCCGTCGTAACGGGCAGGTGCTGGATTTGGCCAAGGCAAAACAAAGCACCTTGCGCACCTTACGGGGTGCCGATATGGCCATGATTTTTCAGGAGCCGATGACCTCGCTCAACCCGGTGTTCCCGGTGGGGGAGCAGATTGCCGAATCCTTAAGGTTGCACCAGGGCATGGATCACCGCAGTGCCAAACGTGAAGCGCTGCGTATGCTCGATCTGGTACGTATTCCCGAAGCAAAAAACGTTCTCAGCCGATATCCACATCAGCTTTCCGGCGGCATGCGTCAGCGGGTGATGATTGCGATGGCGTTGTCGTGTAAACCGGCACTGCTGATTGCCGACGAACCCACCACGGCCTTGGATGTCACCATTCAGGCGCAAATCCTGCAGTTAATCCGCGTGCTGCAGCAGGAAATGCAGATGGGGGTGATCTTCATTACCCATGATATGGGCGTGGTCGCCGAAATTGCCGATCGGGTGCTGGTGATGCATCAGGGGGAGAAGGTTGAACAGGGGGAGGTTGGGCCACTGTTCGCTGCCCCACAGCAGCCCTACACGCGAGCGTTGCTGGCCGCGGTGCCGCAACTGGGCGCGATGGCGAGTAAAGATTATCCGGCCAAATTTCCTTTGCCGGGCACGGATGACGGTGACCAACCACAAGACACCATCCCTGCTGGCGCCGCGCCAATCCTGCAGGTACAGGATCTGGTGACGCGTTTTGATCTGCGTAGCGGCATTTTCAATCGCGTTACGCGCCGCGTCCATGCGGTGGAGCACGTCAGCTTTGATCTCTACCCGGGTGAAACGCTGGGGCTGGTCGGTGAGTCTGGTTGCGGTAAATCCACCACTGGCCGCTCACTGCTCAAGCTGGTCGATAGCCAGCATGGCACCATTACCTTTGCTGGTCGGCAGATTAACCAACTGAAAGGTGCCGCCCTGCAGCATTTACGGCGCGATATTCAGTTTATCTTCCAGGACCCTTACGCCTCCCTTGACCCGCGCCTGACCGTTGGCTTCTCCATTATGGAACCGCTGCTGGTGCATAACGTCGCCCGGGGGCAAGAAGCGGAAAAGCGGGTGGCCTGGTTATTGGAGCGCGTGGGGTTAAAGCCGGAACATGCACGTCGTTATCCGCATGAGTTTTCTGGTGGGCAGCGCCAGCGCATCTGCATTGCCCGCGCGTTGGCACTTAACCCTAAGGTGGTCATTGCCGACGAAGCGGTCTCTGCGCTGGACGTTTCAATACAGGCGCAGATAGTGAATTTGTTGCTCGACCTGCAGCGCGAGTTGGGGATTGCTTTCCTGTTTATTTCCCATGATATGGCGGTGGTCGAGCGCGTTAGCCACCGCGTGGCGGTGATGTATCTGGGCCAGATTGTCGAGATCGGCCCACGTCGTGCCGTATTTGAAAATCCGCAGCACGCCTATACCCGCAAACTGATGGCCGCCGTGCCGGTGGCCGATCCTGCCCATGTACACAAACGCCAGCCGCTGCTGGTGGATGAAATACCCAGCCCGATCCGCGCGCTGGGCGACGAACCCGTTACCGCACCTTTAGTGCAGGTGGGGCCAGGGCACTTTGTGGCCCGCCACCCTATCGCCGGTGCCTTTTAGCCTTGCCTCAGGAGAGAAAAGCAATATGACTAAGCACACATTCAAGCGTAATGTTTTGGCCGCCGTACTGCTGGCCGCGATTGCTGGCCCGGCCTGGGCAGCCAAGGATGCGGTGATTGCCGTGGCGTCCAATTTCACCACCCTCGATCCTTATGATGCCAACGACACCTTATCGCAGGCCGTGGCTAAATCCTTCTATCAGGGGTTGTTTGGTTTTGATAAGGACATGAAGCTGGTGAACGTACTGGCTGACAGTTATGAGGTAAGTCAGGACGGCCTGAGCTATACCGTCAAGCTCCATCCGGGAGTGAAATTCCACGACGGTACCGCGTTCGATGCCGAGGCGGTGAAGGTGAACCTGGATCGTGCCAGTAACCCGGATAATCATCTTAAGCGCTATAACCTGTTCCGGATGATTGATAAAACCGAGGTGGTTGACCCGACAACGGTCAAGATTGTGTTGAAAGCGCCATTCTCGGCGTTTATTAACAATCTGGCGCACCCGGCAGCGGCAATGATTTCGCCTGCCGCACTGAAACAATACGGCAAAGAGATCGGCTTTCACCCGGTCGGTACTGGTCCCTATCAGTTTGAAACCTGGAATCAGACCGACTATGTGAAGGTGAAGAAGTTCGACGGTTACTGGAAAGCGGGTTTACCGAAGCTGGACAGTATCACCTGGCGTCCGGTAGTGGATAACAACACCCGTGCGGCGATGCTGCAAACCGGTGAGGCAACCTTTGCCTTCCCGATCCCTTATGAGCAGGCCAAAGTGCTGGAGAAAAACGACAAGCTGGATCTGGTGGCGGCGCCCTCCATCCTGCAGCGTTATATCAGCATGAACGTCACGCAGAAACCTTTCGATAACCCGAAAGTTCGTCAGGCGCTGAACTATGCCATCAACAAAGATGCACTGATCAAGGTGGCGTTTGCTGGCTACGCCGTTCCGGCAGAAGGTCCGGTGCCACCGGCAATCGATTTTGCCACGCGTTATCATCCATGGCCATACGACCCGGCCAAGGCGCGTGAGCTGTTGAAAGAAGCGGGCTATCCTAACGGTTTTACCACCACGCTGTGGTCTTCTCATAACCACAGCACGGCGCAGAAAGTCCTGCAGTTTGCTCAGCAACAGTTGGCACAGGTCGGCGTTAAAGTGACCGTGACCGCGATGGATGCTGGCCAGCGTGCGGCGCAGGTAGAAAGCGTGGGTGTAAAAGAGACCGGCGTACGTCTGTTCTATACCGGTTGGTCGGCGTCGACAGGGGAGGCCGATTGGGCGCTGACCCCGTTGTTCGCCACCCAATCTGCACCGCCAAAGCAGTTCAATACTGCATTCTATAGTAATCCACAGGTGGACAAGGATCTGGCTGACGCTTTGGCAACGACCGACCGTGCGCAAAAACAGGCGTTGTACAAAGATGCTCAGGATCGCATCTGGGCCGATGCACCGTGGATTTTCCTGGCGACCGAGCGCCTGCTTTCAGCCAACAACAAACAGCTGAGCGGTTTCTATGTGATGCCAGACACCTCGTTTAGCTTTGATAACGCGGACTTGAAATAAGCCCTCACCCCAACCCTCTCCCGCAGGGAGAGGGAGAAGATGGGGGTTGTGAGCCGATATAGGCGTTAATGTATGGCACTGTTCCGGTGGTGAAGTTAACAACGGCACTGAATCAGTCGCACATTCCGTCCCCTCACCCTGTGGGAGAGGGAGAAGATGGGGCAGTGAGCAGATACGGGTGTTAATTTATGGCACTGTTCCGGTGGTGAGGTTAACAACGGCACTTAATCAGTCGCACATTCTGTCCCCTCTCCCTGTGGGAGAGGGAGAAGATGGGGGTTGTGAGCCGATATAGGCGTTAATGTATGGCACTGTTCCGGTGGTGAAGTTAACAATGGCACTGAATCAGTCGCACATTCAGCCCCCTCACCCGCAGGGCGAGGGAGAAGATGGGGCAGTGAGCAGATACCAGCGTTAATGTATGGCGCTGTGCCGGTGGTGAGGTTAACAACGGCACTGAATCAGTCGCACATTCTGTCCCCTCTCCCTGTAGGAGAGGGAGAAGATGGGGCAGTGAGCAGATACCGGCGTTAATTGATGGCGCTGTTCCAGTGGTGAGGTTAACAACGGCACTGAATCAGTCGCACATTCTGTCCCCTCTCCCTGTGGGAGAGGGTTAGGGTGAGGGGAATGCTTAATTATTTTCTAAAACGCCTGCTGGGCCTGATCCCGACGCTGCTGATCGTGGCGGTGCTGGTGTTTCTGTTCGTCCATATGCTGCCTGGCGATCCGGCGCGATTGGTGGCCGGGCAGGATGCAGATGACGCGGTAGTCCAGTTGGTGCGCAAGGATCTCGGGCTGGACAAGCCGTTGCCACAGCAGTTTGTACGTTTCTTTATCAATATTCTGCAGGGCGATTTTGGTACATCGATGGTGTCTAAACGCCCGGTAAGCCAGGAGATTGCTGCGCGCTTTATGCCTACCTTCTGGCTCACGCTCACCAGCATGGTGTGGGCGGTGATATTTGGCATGGCCATCGGCATGATCTCTGCCGTGTGGCGCAACCGCTGGCCGGATCGGCTAGGGATGACGCTGGCGGTCTCTGGCATTTCATTCCCGGCCTTTGCGCTGGGCATGTTGCTGATGCAGGTATTCTCGGTCAACCTCGGTTGGTTGCCTACGGTTGGTGCAGATAGCTGGCAGCACTACATTCTGCCCTCTATCACGCTGGGTGCCGCAGTGGCTGCGGTTATGGCACGTTTCACCCGGGCCTCGTTCGTGGAGGTGATGCAGGAAGATTATATGCGCACCGCACGCGCCAAAGGCGTGAGCGAGCCATTGGTGATTGTCAAACACGGATTGCGTAACGCGATGATCCCGGTGGTGACCATGATGGGGCTGCAGTTTGGCTTCCTGCTGGGCGGTTCCATCGTGGTCGAGAAAGTGTTCAACTGGCCGGGATTGGGGCGCTTGCTGGTGGATTCCGTAGAAATGCGTGATTACCCGGTGATCCAGGCCGAAGTGCTGCTGTTTTCACTGGAGTTTATTCTGATCAATCTGTTGG
Source organism: Serratia fonticola (assembly GCF_006715025.1). Taxonomy (NCBI): domain Bacteria; kingdom Pseudomonadati; phylum Pseudomonadota; class Gammaproteobacteria; order Enterobacterales; family Yersiniaceae; genus Serratia; species Serratia fonticola. The sequence goes on along the minus strand of NZ_VFMK01000001.1, from coordinate 4,016,860 downwards.
TGGATATGCTGTATGCGGCAATCAACCCTTCGATTCGCTACAAATAGGCAGGCCGCATGATGAAGTATTGGCGGCGTAACGCCGCACTCAAGGCAATGCCGGTGATAAACCCGAACGCGGTGCGTACGCCGTGGCATGAGTTCTGGCGCCGTTTTCGCCGTCAGCATGTCGCCATGGTCGCCGGGTTGTTTGTGCTGTTGCTGGTGGCTGCCGCGTTGCTGGCCCCGTATCTGGTGCCTTACGACGCGGAAAACTATTTCGACTACGATCGGCTCAATGAAGGGCCTTCGTTAGTACATTGGCTCGGGGTGGATTCGCTCGGCCGGGACATTTTCAGCCGTATTCTGATGGGCGCACGTATTTCTCTGGCTGCCGGGGTGTTCTCGGTATTGGTCGGTGGGGTGATTGGCACGGTGCTCGGTCTGTTGGCGGGGTATTACGAAGGCTGGTGGGATCGCATCGTGATGCGCATCAGCGATGTGCTATTTGCTTTCCCTGGTATTCTGCTGGCGATTGGCGTGGTGGCGATCATGGGCAGTGGGATGGCCAACGTGATCGTCGCGGTGGCGATTTTCAGCATTCCGGCGTTTGCACGTCTGGTGCGTGGTAATACTCTGGTGCTAAAACACCTGACCTATATTGAATCGGCGCGCAGTATCGGCGCTTCCGACTGGACCATTATTCTACGGCATATCTTGCCGGGAACCATCTCGTCGATCGTGGTCTATTTCACTATGCGTATCGGTACATCGATTATCACCGCTGCCAGCCTGTCGTTTCTTGGCCTGGGCGCCCAGCCACCAACGCCGGAATGGGGGGCGATGCTCAATGAGGCGCGGGCGGATATGGTGATCGCCCCTCATGTGGCCATTTTCCCCAGTCTGGCGATTTTCCTTACCGTGCTGGCGTTCAACCTGCTGGGTGATGGGTTGCGTGATGCGCTGGATCCAAAGCTGAAAGGCTGAATATCTGAGGTTGGTGACAAAGGGGGTTTTTAGCCCAGTGGGCTGATATCTTTTCTTTCGATCTGCGTGAACGATAGCAAGCCGACTTGGCATTGCCGTTCTCCTCCCCTAAAGGAGAGGAGAACGCTCAATTAGTGAAACAGATGCTGCGCATGAAAACGCAGGTGATCTTCGATAAAGGTCGCGATAGTGAAGTAGCTGTGATCGTATCCCGGCTGGACGCGAAGGGTTAACGGCCAGTCAAGCTGACGCGCCAACTCGGCAAGCTTGGCCGGTTGCAGTTGATCGGCGAGGAACTGATCGCCATCTCCCTGATCGACCAACACCGGAAGCTTCTCAGCCCCTTTTGCCATCAGGTGACAGCTGTCGTACTGCAGCCACTGGTTTTCATCATTCCCCAGATACGCCGCCAACGCTTTGCGGCCCCAAGGCACCTGACACGGGTTGACGATAGGGGCAAAGGCCGATACTGAACGGAAACGCTGCGGATTGCGTAACGCCATCATCAATGCACCATGGCCCCCCATCGAATGTCCGGAAATTGACTGCCTATCGCTGACGCTGAAATGCTGCTTAATCAGGGCTGGCAGCTCCTCACTGATGTAGTCATACATGTGGAAATGCTGATCCCACGGCGCCTGGGTCGCATTGAGATAGAATCCCGCGCCTTGCCCCAGATCGTAACTTTCATCGTTTGGTACGTCGTCGCCACGCGGGCTGGTATCCGGCATCACCAGCACCAGCCCCAGTTCGGCAGCGATGCGCTGAGCACCGGCCTTCAGGGTGAAGTTTTCATCATTGCAGGTCAGCCCCGACAGCCAGTAGAGCACCGGCGGTGGGTTATCGTCACGCGGCGGCGGCAGATAGATGCTGAAGGTCATGTTGCAATTCAGGCTCTGCGCCGCATGGCGGTAACGTTGTTGCCAGCCACCGAACATGCGGTGCTCTTCGAGAAGTTCTAATGACGTGTTCATCTTCTGCCTCCAGGCTTATTTATCAAAATGGATCACGGAACGGATCGATTTGCCTTCATGCATCAGATCGAACGCTTCGTTAATCTGATCCAACCCCATGGTATGGGTGATAAAGTCATTGAGCGCGAACTCGCCGTCCAGATAGCGTTGCACGATACCCGGCAATTGACTGCGGCCTTTCACGCCGCCAAACGCGGAACCCCGCCAAACGCGCCCGGTGACCAGTTGGAATGGGCGGGTGGCGATCTCTTCACCGGCCCCGGCAACGCCGATAATGACCGATTCTCCCCACCCCTTGTGGCAGCACTCCAATGCTGAGCGCATCACGTTGACATTGCCGATACATTCAAATGAGAAATCGACGCCGCCATCGGTCAGCTCTACGATCACGTCCTGAATCGGTTTATCGTAATCTTTCGGGTTAATCAGGTCAGTTGCGCCCAATTTGCGTGCCAGCTCGAACTTGCTGGTGTTGATATCAATGCCGATGATACGGCTGGCACCGGCCATCTGAGCGCCAATGATGGCGGAAAGCCCAATGCCGCCCAGACCAAAAATAGCCACCGTATCGCCCGCTTTCACCTTGGCGGTGTTCATCACAGCGCCCATCCCGGTGGTGACGCCACAACCCAGCAGGCACACTTCTTCCAAAGGCGCTTCTTTACTGATTTTTGCCAGAGAGATCTCGGGCACCACGGTGCGTTCTGCGAAGGTGGAGGTCCCCATGTAATGGAAGATCGGCTTGCCGTCTTTGAAGAAACGGGTGGTGCCGTCGGGCATCAACCCCTTGCCTTGGGTGGCCCGAATCGCCTGGCACAGGTTGGTTTTGCCGGATTTACAGAATTTACACTCGCCACATTCCGGCGTGTACAACGGGATCACATGATCGCCGACGGCAACGCTGGTGACGCCTTCACCAATCGCTTCGACGATGCCGCCCCCTTCATGCCCGAGAATGGCCGGGAATACACCTTCCGGATCCTTGCCAGAGAGGGTATAGGCGTCGGTATGGCAAACGCCGGTAGCAACGATCCGCACCAGTACTTCGCCTTTCTGCGGCGGCATCAGATCGACTTCTTCGATCTTCAGCGGTTGATTCGGGCCCCAGGCGACGGCAGCGCGGGTTTTGATCATTTCCATGGTGTTTTCCTTTGTCATAGTGATGTGAATTCTGATGGATCAGATGTGGATTTACTCTGTCAGGAGGAGAGGCTCAGCGTCCACTTCCTCGCTTCCCGTCTGTTCTATAATCAGTTCTTTCAGGGCGCGGACGTTTGGTCCAAACGCATCGCGCCGCCACAATAGCCAGGTCGCGGTGTCGGCAATATCGGCGGGCAACGGGTGGACCTTGACTCGCTGATAGCCGGGTAACAGGTTGAGCACCGAGTGCGGGATCATCGCCAGGCCAGCCCCGCTGGCGACGCAGGCAAGCATGGCATGATAAGACTGGATCTCCATGATAGGGCCGGGTAGCGAACCATCACGTTTGAACCAGGACTCCAACCGCAGGCGATAGGAGCAACTGGCGCGGAAGGCGAACAGGGTTTCCCCTTTGGCATCTTGGGCACTTTCAATCGGGGCGTGATCCAGGCAGGAAATCACCACCATCCGTTCAGGGAAAGCGATGCAGCCGTTCAGTTCATCGTGCTGGAGCGGGCCATCGACCAAGGCGGCAGCCAGCGTTCCGGCGCGGACTCGCTCAGTGATCTCACCGGAGGTACCCGTGGTCAGAGAAAGTGAAACCTGCGGAAATCGCTGGTGATAGGCCGCCAGCAACGCGGGGAGCCTGGTCGCGGCAGTACTTTCCATCGAGCCCAACGCGAAGTTTCCTGCGGGTTCTCCCGCGTGAGTGATGCTCATCGCCTCTTCACTCAGTGCCAGAATACGCTGGGCGTAGCAAAGAAAATTATGGCCCATTGGCGAGAGCCGCAGGCGCTGTTTTTCACGGATAAACAGATCGGTGCCCAGTTCCTGCTCGAGCTGACGCAGGCGTGTGGTCAGGTTCGACGGTACGCGGTGCAGTTGCTCGGCGGCACGGACAACGGAGCCGGTTTCGGCCACGCTGCAGAACATGCGCAGTTGGGTAAGATCCATAATCTTCTCTTTTTGTGATTAACTTGATAAGTATTATTCAGTTTTTGTGAGTTTAATACTGCGGCATGATAGTCGCAACTTTCTTTTAACAGGCTGGATATACCTATGGCGTTAAGAATTGCGTTGAGCGGCTTTATTGCTTTGATTGTGGCGATGGGCATCGGCCGCTTTGCCTTTACCCCGCAGGTGCCTTTGATGATAGCAGAACACCAGTTCAGTCTTACGGGCGCTGGGCTGGTGGCGGCGCTGAACTATCTGGGATATCTGTGCGGTGCCTATGACGCGATGCGCGCCAATCGCCATGTGGAGTGCCGCTTATGGCTCGGCGTGTGGGGTGCGGTAGCGCTGACTTTATTGTCTGCGGTGGTGGCGGGGGAAGGGTGGCACGGTGCGGTGCGATTTGCGATAGGCTGGGCCAGCGGTTGGTCGATGGTACTGGTCGCCGCCTGGACCAACGAACGCTTGGCGCATTATGGCCGCCCGGCGTTAAGTGCCGCCGTATTCGCCGGGCCTGGTGCCGGGATTTTTATCAGTGGCATGCTGGCGGTGGCAATCCATAGCCTGGCGCTAAGCGCGGCGCAGGCCTGGCTGGTCTATGGCGTGCTGGCCTTGGTGTTGATTGGGGCGATCAGCATCAATCTGCCCCGGACGGGAGAGTTGCATCGTCCCGATGTGGCCCCTGAACCCTTGGTGCTGACCCCGGCGCTGAAACGCCTGGTGTGGAGCTACAGCCTGGCTGGTTTTGGTTATATCCTGCCCGCAACGTTTCTTTCGCAGATGGCAACGGCGCGTTTTCCCGACAGCCTGTTCGCCCAATTTGTCTGGCCGATCTTTGGTGGCGCGGCCGTGCTGGGGATTATTATCGGTATTCTGACCCGCCATAAACTGACCACTCAAACCCGTTTAGCCATTACTCTGTGGGTTCAGGCATTGGGCGTACTGAGCGCCGAACTGGTGCCAGGCGTCGTCGGTCTGGCGCTGGGGGCACTGTTTACCGGCGGGGGATTCCTCAGCGTGGTGCAGCTTTCGATTCAGCATGGCCGCGAGCTGGCCCCCCGTCACGCCCGCTACATGGCCGGGTTGCTGACCACCGGTTATGCCATTGGCCAACTGGTGGGCCCGATGCTTTCTGCACTTTCTACCACGCTGACCCACGGTCTTGAACCTGCCTTATACGTGGCGGCTGTCGGGCTGGTGATTGCTGGCTTGTTAGTGGTCAATACTCCCGCGCGTGCCGCGGCCCGTAAGCTAACGTTGTCCTGATTAAATTCCGCACAAAAAAAAGGGAATAGCCGCAGCGGGCCTGCTTTGGGGGGGATGCGGATTTTTCATGCAAGGATGAAACACAATCACTGGATAAACGGCTCGCTCTCATCTAGAGTGATGGAAAATATTGATCGTGATCGGGTTCACGTTATCGTCCCGTCGTCTTTCAAGTTACAGCGTTTTCTCTGAGATGTTCTCTATCTGGCGATAACTTGTCTCCCCAAGGGGTTTCAAGTGATAGCCAGGCACTCAGCTTGTTCCTCCCTTGGCGTTGACAGCGGTTAAGTGATCCGAGTTTACGCCACGCTGCGATTTGAAAGACGACGGGTAGATTGTTGGAGCCGCCTGCTGGAGAGCTATCCCCATGACATCGTTAAGTAATGAAGCTGCACTGGTTCACGCGGCGCTTGAAGCGCGTGGCCTGGAAACCCCTTTGCGTGGGGAAATGTTGGATCGTGAAACGCGTAAGCGCCGTATCAAAGAGCACATGACGGAAATCATGCAACTGTTGAATCTGGATTTATCGGATGACAGTCTGGCCGAAACGCCACACCGTATTGCGAAAATGTATGTCGATGAAATTTTCTCCGGTCTGGATTACGCCAATTTCCCCAAGATCACCGTTATCGAGAACAAGATGAAGGTGGACGAAATGGTCACGGTGCGTGACATTACGCTGACCAGTACCTGCGAACACCATTTTGTCACCATTGATGGCAAAGCGACGGTAGCCTATATTCCTAAAGATTCGGTGATTGGACTGTCGAAAATCAACCGTATCGTGCAGTTCTTTGCGCAGCGTCCACAGGTGCAGGAGCGATTGACTCAGCAGATCCTGGTGGCACTGCAGACCTTGCTGGGCACCAATAATGTGGCAGTGTCGATCGATGCGGTCCATTATTGTGTTAAAGCGCGTGGCATCCGTGATGCGACCAGCGCGACCACCACGACCTCTCTGGGGGGGCTGTTCAAGTCCAGCCAGAATACACGCCAGGAATTCCTGCGTGCGGTGCGCCATCACTCATAAGGCATAGTTCAAAAGAGAGTGTTGTCGTGCGTTTATCCATACTTATGTAGAACGGGCCCGGTAATTGCGGCGCCGGGTGTTGACGTTAAACGCGTCTTGAGCCCTGCAATTGCCGTTCACGCTCGTTTCATACAGCGGCTTTTTCCTTACGCCATTCCCACGATATCTCGCCGATATAGACGCAAGTTTTATGCATAAGAGAGAGCTCTGTTGAGAGGGGGTTGCCTGTAAAACCTTCTCTTTACCCTCATTCTGTTTTTCTCTGTTTCCAATCTTCTATCGACGTCACATTCCCGCCACTAATTCGTTCGTTTTTTGCTCACCAAGATCACAAATACAGCAATGCAGAATAGGTGAATAAAGTTGCAATGTTGTATACAAGTTTGCGCAAATGTTTTCTATTTGTTTCAAATCATCTGGTGAATTCAATGAAAAATAGAAAAATTAAAATATTGCTGATCGCCTCTGCGGCTATTGCTGTGGCTACTCTGGCGATCGCTGGCAAGATAGAGAATGAAAACAAGACGTTTCTGTCGGTGGCTACCGCCTCAACCGGGGGAACCTACTACCCGATGGGGGTTGGCCTGGCCAATGTCTGGAGCATCCAACTCAAACAGGATGGCATCCAGGTTACTGGGCAATCTTCTGCGGGGTCGATCGAAAATATCGATCTGCTGCAAAAGGACGAAGCACAGCTCGCGATTTTACAGAGTTTACTGGCGGTGGAGGCCTATCAAGGGGTGCGTAACTTTGAAGGCCGTGCCTATGGAGAACTGCGATCCATCTCAATGTTGTGGCCCAATGTCGAACACTTTGTGATGCTGGAAGATAAGGTCAAAGACGGCACGCTGAACGACATTGCCGGAACCCGTTTTTCGGTCGGGCCGCAGGCCAGTGGTACAGAACAGTCGACGCTGATCATTCTGCAGGGCGTTAATCTGAGCAAAAAGACCATCTCACCGGAGTATCTGGGGTATGGCGACACCGTGTCAGCGATGCGTGATGGCCGTCTTGACGGCGGAGCATTGCCTGCTGGTGTACCCGCCGCGGCGGTAACCGATATGTATGCCAGCGGGGTTCCCTCACGAATTCTGGATGTCACTGACGAACAGATGGCCAGTATCAACGCCATCGCCAACTCCTGGTTCCGCTTTGTTATCGAGCCTGATACCTATCCACGCCAGACTCAGGCCGTGGCGACTATTGCGCAGCCCAATATTCTGGTCACTATCAGCCCCATTGATGAAAAAATTGTCTATGACCTGACCAAAGCGATGTTTGAAAACCTGCCGGAAGTTCATCAGGTACACAGCGCGGCCAAATACATCTCACTGGAGAATGCCCTGAAAGGGGTGTCTGTTCCCCTGCACCTGGGGGCTTACAAATATTATCGCGAAGTCGGGGTAGACGTGCCCGATTACCTGATCCCACCAGAAGCGCAGATAGCTAGCGCTACGGAGGCGCTATGAACCCGATATCCTCAGTACCCCAATCTAATGGCGATCTGGATAAAGAGGCCGGCGCAGGTAGCCGTCCTTTAATTGGGCGCTATGCCCAGTTTGCCACGTGCCTGGCTATTGCTATTTCCCTGTATGCCATCTATGCCAATGCGTTGGCGAATACCCAGGAGTTTTATCGTAATACCACTTTTCTCAGTGGCATCCTTATTCTGGGATTCATTCTGTTTCCCTTTTCCAAGAAGCACGCCACGGGGCGATTTAACGCCTGGGACTATCTGTTTATCCTGCTGACCTTAATCAGTTATGGATATTTCTATTTTAACTATCTGGACTTACATGTGGTGCGCAAGAGCCTGCCCAATACCACCGATTACATCATGGCGGTGGTGGGGATAGGCGTACTGTTTGAGGCTGCCCGTCGAACCACTGGCTTGTTTATTCCCAGCCTGGCCACCTTTGCTATTATCTATGCTCTGTTTGGCCAGTATTTTATGGGGATTTTCGGGCATAGCGGTTTTTCGATCGAGCGGTTGCTGTACCGGCTGTTTATGACCAGTGAAGGGATCTTCGGTATTACCCTGTCAACGGCCTCAACCGCGATTGCGGTATTTATTCTGTTCGGGGCGTTTCTCAGCGTCAGTGGCGCGACACAGCTATTTAACGATTTGGCTCTGGCCCTGGCGGGGCGCCGTCGCGGGGGCCCGGCGCAAGTCGCCGTGATCTCGTCTGCGCTGACCGGTTCGCTCAGCGGTAGCGCAGTGGCGAACGTGGCGACCACCGGCACCTTTACCATCCCGCTGATGAAAAGCATCGGTCTTTCTGCCCGCTTTGCCGGTGCCGTTGAGGCGACCGCCTCTACCGGCGGCATGATCATGCCACCGATCATGGGGGCAGCCGCGTTTATTATGGCCGGCTTCCTGGGGATTTCTTATACCACCATCGTTATCGCGGCCATCGTACCCGCGCTGTTGTATTACGCAGCGCTGATCATGGCCATCGATCTGGAGGCCAAGAAGCAAGGCTTGAAAGGCATCAGTAAAGAGAATATTCCCCAGGTCAAAGCGGTATTGAAGGCGCGCGGTTTATTGCTGTTACCGCTGTTTATCGTGATTGGCACTTTGTTGATGGGCAAAACACCGATATATGCGGGCTTTCTGGGCATTATTGCCATTATTGTCGCCAGTTGGATCACCCCGGATACTTCCGTACGCATGACGCCAAGGAAAATTGCCGATGCACTGAACGAAGCCGCCAGAGGTTCCATTCAGGTGACGATTGCCTGTGCGGCGATCGGGGTGATTATCTGCGTGGTGACCATGACCGGCATAGGTTCCACCCTGGCCTTCAATATTGTTTCAATGACCAATAATACGCTGTGGATGATCCTGCTGGTCGTCATGTTGGTGTGCATCGTATTGAGTATGGGGCTTCCTTCCACGGCGTTGTATATCGTGGTGGCGGTGACGGTATCGCCGATATTAATCAAAGCCGGTGTCTTGCCATTGGCGGCGCATTTCTTTGTTTTCTGGTTTGGCGCTTTGTCAAACATTACGCCGCCGGTAGCGCTGGCCAGCTACACCGCGGCCAGCATTGCCCGTGCGGATCCGATGCAAACCTCATGGGATGCCGTCCGGTTGGCGCTACCTGGTTTTATCATTCCCTTCATTCTGGTTTACAACCCGATGCTGCTGATGCAAGGGGACGATCTGAATGTCTTGTCGGTGCTCCATATGGTGATTACGGCGCTGGTGGGTATTTATGCGCTCTCTATCGCCAGTGCCAATTTCTGGTTGATGAAAACCCATTGGCTGGAGCGGATCCTGTTCACTACCGCCGCTATTTTGCTGATTAAACCCGGTTTGATGACCGATCTTGGCGGCATGGCGCTGATCATCACCGCCGGGGTGATCCACCTTCTGCGTTTCAGGCAACGGGCTGTCGTTCCAGGAGCGTCAATATGATCAATAAAGTCACCCGACAGAAGGCATCGCATCAGGTATTGGCACAGCTCAAGGACGGCATTCATGACGGCACTTTCCCGATAGGGGAAAAACTGCCGTCGGAAAATGAGTTGGCCACCGCATTTGGTGTCAGCCGGGTTCCTGTCCGGGAGGCGCTGGGCATTCTTGAAGTCAGCGGCATCATTTCTTCCCGTCAGGGGGGCGGCCATCGCGTTGAGCAGCATTCACTGATCAGCAAATATGAACCCTTGGTGATGGAGATTGCCAATACTCACGAAGTGGAAGCCTTGCTTGAAATGCGCGAAGTGATTGAACAGCAAGCGGCACGCCTGGCGGCAGAACGTCGTACAGAAGATGATCTACGCAATATAGAACAGGCCTTTAACGCTTTCCGCCATAGCACGCTCAATGAAGGGCTGATTGGTCATCAGCAGGATTATCTGTTCCATCGTGCAATCATGCTGGCCTCACAGAATCCCTTTTTTGTGCAAATCCTCGACAATATGCACGAGTTGTATCTTGGGGTGCTGGTGTATTCATTGAGCAAAAACCGGGGGCGAGATGCCGAGCGTCAGCGGGTGATTGATGAGCATGAGCGGGTCTGGTTGGCGATTAAGGCAGGCGATCCGCTGGCGGCGGCCAGCAGTATGCAAAATCACTTGAGCAATGTGCGTGGCAAGTTACGCAGGTTGAAAGAAGAAGGAAATGCATAACCATGTATGACGTCATAATTATTGGCAGCGGGTTGGTGGGGCTGGGGGTGGCTAATGCGCTTCAGGAGAATAACCCGCTGTTGAAACTGTTGATCCTGGATAAAGAGTCCGGTCCGGCGGCGCACCAGAGTGGCCATAACAGTAATGTGGTGCATTCTGGTATTTATTATCAGCCCGGTAGCCTGAAGGCCAGGCTGGCAAAACGGGGTAACGAAAGTATGTTTGCGTTTTGTCGCCAATATGGCCTGTACCACGACCAATGTGGGAAAGTGATTGTCGCAACGCAGTTAAAGGAATTGGCGCTGTTAGAGAATATCTACCGGCGTGGTCTTGAGAATGGTTTGGCGGTAAGCCGTTTATCCCCCGGTGAATTACAAGCGCGGGAACCCCATGTTAACGGATTGGAGGCTTTGCTGGTCCCTGATGCCGGTATTGTGAATTACGCAGAGGTTGCGGCAAAGTTGGCGGAAAACATTCAGCTGTGTGGCGGGGATATTCACTTCAGGCAACGGGTTGAAGGCATTAAGGAGAATACGGCAGGTGTAGAAGTACACACTCGGGATCAGCACTACCAAGGTAAATGGCTGGTCAACTGTGCGGGATTGTTCAGTGACCGCATTGCCAAACTCGCAGGTTACGATACGGGGATGAAGATTGTGCCTTTCCGCGGTGAATACTATGTGCTGAACGGTGAGAAAAATTACCTGGTCAATCACCTGATCTATCCGGTGCCGAATCCGGATTTCCCTTTCCTCGGCGTGCATTTTACCCGAATGTACAATGGTAAGCGGGATGTTGGACCCAATGCGGTGCTGGCATTCAAACGTGAAGGCTACAAGAAGTGTGATTTCAGCCTGCGTGATCTGAGCGATGTGCTGAGTTATCGCGGTTTTTGGAAGATTGCCGGTCAATATATGGGGGAGGGGCTGGCAGAAGTCCGTCGGTCGTTATCGCGTCGGCGTTTCACTGAAAATGCCCGCCAGCTGATCCCAGCATTGAAGATGGAAGATATTCAACCTGGTCCTGCGGGTGTCCGAGCGCAGGCGCTCACTGCAGACGGTAAGCTGGTGGATGACTTCCATTTTGTTACCGGTCGCCGTTCTTTGCATGTCTGCAATGCGCCTTCTCCTGCTGCGACAGCCTCCCTGGAGATTGGCCGTGAAATTGTGCGTCAGCACCTTTCCCACCTGTAATTTCTCTCTGCGCCATCGGTTAAAGGATGGCATATACGTTATTATTAATGCTTAATGTAATGCCCCTCTTCTGCTGAAGAGGGGGTAGGTTAGCCTGGGTGGGCAGTTGCAGCCAGCAGGCACCTTTTTATTGATTGGATGACAGCGGTATAACATGAACCCTTCTGAAACGGCACCGCTACCGCGTATTGCCACGCTGGACTGTGTACGCGGTATTGCCATTCTCGGCATCCTGTTGCTGAATATCAGTGCCTTTGGCTTGCCGAAAGCCGCTTATCTCAACCCTGCCTACCTTGGAACCCCTTCTGAGCGTGATGCCTGGACCTGGGCGATATTGGATCTGTTAGCTCAGGTCAAGTTCCTGGCGATGTTCGCCTTATTGTTCGGTGCCGGTTTGCAGTTATTGCTGCGGCGGGGTAAAAGCTGGGTTCGCGCCCGGCTATCGTGGTTGGTGCTGTTTGGGCTGGGGCATGCCATCTTTATGTGGGATGGCGATATCCTGCTGGCCTATGGGCTGATCGGCCTGGTGTGTTGGCGCATGATCCGTGATGCGCAAAATACCTATACGTTACTGAAAACCGGTGCGGTGCTGTATCTGATAGGTATCGCGGTGTTGTTACTACTGGGCTTTATGTCTCAGGGGGAGCCTGGGAGTTTCTGGCTGCCTGGCGTGGCAGAATTACAGTATGAAAAATTCTGGAAGCTGCAGGGGGGCTTTGAAGCCTGGCGTAGCAGACTGGATCTGCTCTCCTCCAGCCTGCTGGCGATTGGGGCGCAATATGGTTGGCAACTGGCTGGGTTGATGCTGTTTGGGGCGGGCATGATGCGCAGCGGGTGGCTGCGTAATAGATATCCACCTTCCCACTATTTGCGTCAGGCCGCCTGGCTGATACCGCTTTCATTACTGATCCAGTTGCCAGGGGTGATGCTGCAGTGGCGGCTGAATTGGGATTACCGCTGGAGTGGTTTTCTGCTGCAGGTACCGCGTGAGTTAGGTTCTCCGTTACAGGCAATAGGCTATCTGGCCCTGGTTTATGGTTTCTGGCCAACGCTCTCGCGCCTGCGTATCAGCCACTGGTTGACCCAGGTTGGGCGCATGGCGTTAAGCAATTACCTGTTGCAGACCCTGATTTGCACGACGTTGTTTTATCGCTTTGGGCTGTATCAGCAACTCGATCGCCTGCAACTTCTGGCAATCGTGCCTCTGGTCTGGCTGGTTAATCTGCTGGTTTCCAATTTATGGCTTCGTTACTTCGCTCAGGGGCCGATGGAGTGGTTATGGCGCAGGTTGACGGCACTTGCTGCTGATGAAAGCCTACGTCAGGCGACAAAATGAGATCTGATGCTGGTAGGTTAATAAAATGTATGTAAACGTTTTCTTTCTTGTGACGTAATTCACGCAGAGGAGGATGTAAAACGGAGTAGGATAGCGCCACTGTCAACTCTGCCGACCTCAGGACGTTTCATGAATTCTGTTCATCCGATCACCATTCGCGAGGTAGCGAAACGCGCAGGCGTTTCCGTGGCGACGGTCTCCAGAGTGCTGAACAACAGCGCTCTGACCAGCAAACAGACTCGCGAACAGGTGCTGCAGGCCGTTGCGGAATTAGGCTATCGGCCAAATGCCAACGCGCAGGCCTTAGCCACCCAGAGCAGTGATACGCTGGGTGTGGTGGTGATGGATGTCTCCGATCCTTTCTTTGGTGCGTTAGTGAAAGCGGTAGACACAGTGGCGCAGCAAAACCACAAATACCTGTTGATCGGCAACAGTTACCATCAGGCTGACAAAGAGCGCCACGCGATTGAAGTCTTGATTCGCCAGCGTTGTAATGCTTTGATTGTTCATGCAAAAGCACTGTGTGACGCCGAATTGATCGCTTTTATGGAGCAGGTGCCGGGCATGGTGCTTATTAACAGAGTGGTAACAGGTTACGCGCACCGCTGTGTTGGTCTGGATAATGTCTTTGGCGCGGAGGTGGCGGTGCGTTTACTGCTCTCTCAGGGCCATCAACGGATCGGTTATCTTGGCTCCGATCATCCCATCGAAGATGGCCCACTGCGTCTGCGGGGCTACAGTCAGGCGATGGCGGCTGCGGGCTTGTCTGCCCCAGACAGCTGGCGAGCCTACGGTTCACCGGACTTGCAGGGCGGAGAGGCGGCAATGGTTGAACTGCTGGGGCGCAACGTGCACCTGAGCGCGATCTTTGCCTATAACGACGCCATGGCGGCCGGTGCCATGGCGGTGCTGAAGGAAAACGGTATCACGGTACCGCAACATTTTTCACTGGTGGGATTCGATGATATCCCCATCGCGCGTTATACCAGCCCAAAGCTGACCACCATCCGTTACCCCATTGTTTCCATGGCGACGCTCGCCACTGAGTTGGCGCTGAAAGGCGCTGCAGGGCTGCTTGAGCCACAAAGCTCTCACTTATTCATGCCAACGTTGGTACGCCGTCACTCTGTCGCACCGTGGCAAAGTGAGGCTTCGGTCACTCTATGAATATTTATTGTTGTGTAACCGTTTTCAATCTGTGAGAAAATTCACAGAATATTAACATTGTCGCGTCTATGCTCTAGGCGTTTTCCGGCGCAAAGGCTCTTGCCACCCTAATATTTTAACCTCGCGCTGGCACAGCATTACAGGAATAACAAAATCCACGGACGACAGAATTCATTTGAAACTGCCAGGCCTGCCTGTGTGCTCTACAAATTGAAAGGCGGCGGGTATACCGAGTACGACCCTCTACAAACCGGAGACAGACGATGAATAAGAAGGTTTTCACCCTGGCCGCGCTGGCCGCAAGCATGATGTTTGGCGCTGCCGCTCACGCAGATACCCGCATTGGCGTTACGATTTATAAATATGACGACAACTTTATGTCGGTGGTGCGTAAAGCGATTGAAAAAGACGCCAAGGCTTCTCCGGATGTCACCCTGCTGATGAATGACTCGCAGAATGACCAGTCCAAGCAAAACGACCAGATCGACGTGCTGATCGCCAAGGGGGTTAAAGCGCTGGCAATTAACCTGGTGGACCCGGCGGCGGCTCCGGTCGTGATCGACAAGGCGCGTGCCAACGATATCCCGGTGGTGTTTTACAACAAAGAACCTTCTCGCAAGGCGCTGGACAGCTATGACAAAGCTTACTACGTCGGGACTGATTCGAAAGAGTCCGGCGTTATTCAGGGGCAACTGATCGCCAAACACTGGAAAGCCAACCCAGCCTGGGATCTGAACAAAGACGGTCAGATCCAGTATGTGTTGCTCAAAGGCGAGCCAGGCCACCCAGATGCGGAAGCGCGTACCACCTACGTCGTTAAGACCTTGAATGATGAGGGTTATAAAACTCAGCAACTGCAGATGGACACCGCAATGTGGGACACCGCTCAGGCTAAAGACAAGATGGATGCCTGGCTGTCTGGCCCTAACGCCAACAAGATTGAAGTGGTGATCGCCAACAACGATGCCATGGCAATGGGCGCGGTAGAAGCGTTGAAAGCACACAACAAATCCAGCATTCCGGTATTTGGTGTGGATGCACTGCCAGAGGCGTTGGCCCTGGTGAAATCTGGCGCAATGGCCGGTACCGTGCTGAACGACGCCGACAACCAGGCTAAAGCCACCTTCGAACTGGCGAAAAACCTGGCCGCCGGCAAACCTGCTGCTGATGGTACCCAGTACAAAATCGTCGATAAAATCGTGCGTATTCCTTACGTGGGCGTAGATAAAGATAATCTGTCTCAGTTCGTCAAATAAGCGCTAAGACAAGATAAATACCCCCGCCGGTCATCGGCGGGGAAAACGATGATAAGAACCCGTTTATCTCCCGTCGCTTGCTGGCAGCTGGTAGGGGGAGAGCAGGCTCCAGAATTAGCCAGGACTATTTATGGCCGATAACTCTCGTGAGTGGCTGTTGGAAATGACCGACATCAATAAGTCGTTTCCCGGCGTAAAGGCATTAGATAATGTGAACTTGCGCGTACGTCCGCACTCCATTCATGCATTAATGGGGGAAAACGGTGCCGGGAAATCAACGTTATTAAAATGCCTGTTTGGCATTTATAAAAAGGATTCAGGCAGCATTCTGTTCCAGGGGCAGGAAATTGACTTCAAGAGCTCTAAAGAAGCGCTGGAACACGGTGTTTCCATGGTACATCAGGAATTAAACCTGGTGCTGCAACGAACCGTGATGGACAACATGTGGCTGGGGCGTTATCCCACCAAAGGCCTGTTTGTCGATCAGGACAAAATGTATAAAGACACGCAAGAAATATTCGACGAACTGGATATTGATATTGACCCCCGAGCCAAAGTGGGGACGCTGTCGGTATCACAGATGCAGATGATCGAAATTGCCAAGGCGTTCTCCTACAACGCCAAGATTGTCATTATGGATGAGCCCACGTCTTCGCTGACGGAGAAAGAGGTCAACCATCTGTTTACTATTATCCGCAAGCTGAAAGATCGTGGCTGCGGTATTGTCTATATCTCGCACAAGATGGAAGAGATTTTCCAGCTGTGCGATGAAATCACCGTCTTGCGTGATGGCCAGTGGATTGCTACTCAACCGCTGGAAGGCCTGGATATGGACAAGATTATCTCAATGATGGTCGGCCGTTCACTGAGCCAGCGCTTTCCCGATCGCCAGAATACGCCGGGAGAAGTCATACTGGAGGTGAAGAACCTGACTTCGCTGCGCCAGCCTTCGATTCGTGACATCTCTTTTGATTTGCATCAGGGGGAGATCCTGGGCATTGCTGGCCTGGTAGGCGCCAAGCGTACCGATATCGTGGAGACGCTGTTTGGTATTCGCGAGAAAGTGAGTGGCACCATCAAATTGCATGGCAAGAATATCCACAATAACAGTGCTAACGAAGCCATCAACCATGGGTTTGCGCTGGTGACGGAAGAGCGCCGTTCGACCGGTATTTACGCCTATCTGGATATTGGTTTTAACTCACTGATCTCCAATATCCGTCATTACAAGAACAAGATAGGATTGCTGGATAATACCCGGATGAAAAGCGATACCCAATGGGTGATCGATGCCATGCGGGTGAAAACGCCAGGGCATCGTACCCATATCGGTTCGCTTTCCGGCGGCAACCAACAGAAAGTGATTATTGGCCGCTGGCTGCTGACACAGCCGGAAATCTTGATGATGGATGAGCCTACACGCGGTATTGACGTGGGGGCCAAGTTTGAAATTTATCAGTTAATGACGGAATTGGCGAAGAAGGGCAAGGGGATCATTATTATCTCTTCTGAAATGCCGGAGCTTTTGGGAATAACCGACAGAATATTGGTGATGAGTAATGGTCAGGTTGCGGGCATCGTGAATACCAAACAGACCTCGCAAAATGAAATATTGCGATTAGCCTCCTTGCATCTTTAAGGAACGTAACTATGAGTGCGCTGAATAAAAAAACGTTGTTCACCTATTTTAAAGAAGGTGGCATTTATGTGGTCTTACTGGTGCTGTTGGCCATTATTATTATCCAGGATCCAACGTTTTTAAGCTTGATAAACCTGAGTAATATTCTGACCCAATCTTCCGTGCGAATTATTATTGCTCTGGGGGTGGCCGGGTTGATCGTGACGCAGGGGACAGACCTTTCCGCCGGGCGTCAGGTGGGGTTGGCGGCGGTGATTGCGGCCACCTTGTTGCAGTCGATGGATAACGTCAATAAAGTGTTCCCGCATATGGAAACCTGGTCGATCCCGTTGGTGATCCTGCTGGTTTGTGCTGTGGGTGCGGTTATTGGTCTGGTGAACGGCCTGATTATCGCTTACCTCAACGTGACGCCGTTTATCACTACCCTGGGCACCATGATTATCGTCTACGGCATCAACTCGCTGTATTACGATTTCGTGGGGGCTTCACCGGTGGCGGGGTTTGATCCGAAATTCTCCAGCTTTGCGCAGGGGTTCTTGCGCTTCGGTGACTTCAAGCTGTCGTATATTACCTTCTACGCTATTATTGCCATTATTTTTGTCTGGATCCTGTGGAATAAAACCCGCTTCGGCAAGAATATTTTCGCCATCGGCGGTAACCCGGAAGCAGCGAAAGTCTCTGGTGTTAACGTGCCGCTGAACCTGATCATGATTTATGCGCTGTCCGGTGTGTTTTACGCCTTCGGTGGTTTGCTGGAGGCGGGCCGTATCGGTAGTGCCACCAACAACCTTGGCTTTATGTATGAACTGGATGCCATCGCCGCCTGTGTGGTCGGTGGGGTGTCGTTCGCCGGTGGGGTAGGAACGGTGCTGGGGGTGGTGACCGGGGTCATTATCTTTACCGTCATCAACTATGGCCTGACCTATATCGGCGTTAACCCTTACTGGCAGTACATTATCAAGGGCGGCATTATTATCTTCGCGGTAGCCTTGGATTCATTGAAATACGCCAAGAAAAAATAGGTATCTATTGATGACAACGGCCAGCGAAAGCTGGCCGTTTCAGATTGCTGAGAAAGTCAGATATTAGGGAGAACGTAGCGATGGGGGCGTCGTGGCGTAAGCCATCGAAGCGCTAAGCCCGGGTATCTCGGGTTAAAAAATACTTTGTCATTTATCTCCAACGGCGAGCGAATGCTGGTTGTTCAGACTGCTGACAAAGTTAAATGTGACAGAGAGAACGGTGATGCCCCTTATGACCGCTTTCTCCGTATTTCCTGGTAATCACGAGAGGTTTCGGCCGCTATCCTCTTGTTGTCTTATTGACCCCCGCTGACGGCGCCCGAGCAAAGGGTTCAAGGCGGAACCCTTTGCAATCCGCGCCTTCGCCAAATCAGGCGGCCGCTGCGCGCTATTACTCGGCCCGTCCTGGGCCTCGCCCCTTCGGGGCCGCTGCAAGCAGCGTTCAAATCTGCTCCCGGCAGATTTGTCTCACTCCGCCACCGCGCATCACGGCCGGCTGCGATTCACGTCCCTGTTCATCTCGCCTAAAAACGCCCTCCCTGGCGTTTTTGCCTATGCGCCGCGTCTGCATTCGGCGCCTTCAATGGCTTCAACACCCGTGCTCATCTTACCAAGCGTGGAATGTGCAGCACGGTTATCAACATCAATGTAGAGATGGCCCAGTGCTAGCAGATCCGGGTGTTGACGTTGAGCGTAGGTGCGGGTGGGTGCAGGGCCTTACAATTGCCGTTCACAGTAGCATCAGGGCTCAGCGCTTTTTCTGCTGGGTCTTTGCTTTTTCCGCCGCCAGTTTATGCTCCAATTCCACTACCTGCTCTGGCGATACCGCCGGATAACCCGGTGCATCTTCCGGCACGTTATGTATGGAAGAGATCGGGATCAACGGGCCAAGGAAACGGGGCTCGCGCTTGAGAATATACAGATCGGTCAACGCGCCAAGGCGGGCAAAAATCTCCCTGGCACGCACTGTCATCATGTCTTTGGGGGACGGCACCGCATAACACTGGGCCTGAATGCCCATATGTAGGGCGATAAACAGCGCCCGCTCGCAGTGGAAACGCTGGGTGATAATAATAAAATCGTTGGTGTCGAATACCTTGCGGGTACGCACGATGGAATCGAGAGTGCGGAACCCGGCATAGTCGAGCACGATATCGCTTGGAGCAACCCCGGCGGCGATCAGATCGCGGCGCATGGTCATGGGTTCATTGTAGCTCTGCTGGGCGTTATCCCCGCTTAACAGCAGGTACTTCACCTTGCCGCTATTATAGGCGTTGATCGCTCCCTGAATGCGGTAACGGTAATACTGGTTTATCACCCCGGTGCGATAATATTTGGCGGTGCCGAGCACCACGCCTACCTGGCGGTGTGGCAACTCCTGCAGTTCATCGTAAACGTAAGGCGCGGTTTTCCAACTGATCCAGCGGTCGAGCGCGATAGCCGCTAGCATCAACACCGAAATGATGATCAACAGGCTAATTATCAGGCGTTTCCACATGTTGTTGCCTTGCGCGCACGATTGCTTAAGTAAGCTCCAAGGCTACTTTACCTGTCCGGCTGACGCAAGCGGTGCTCGGTGTTCCTTGGGGAGGGCGCTGTATTTTTCAGCAGTTGTTTACTGCGTAGAGAGAATAGCGGGGTCGGCAAGCCAGACCCCGCGCACAGATTTAGAACGAGGTGCGTTTGTAGCTGCGGTACTGCGGGCGCCAGAAGTTGTGTTCAATAGCTTTGGAGAGCGCTTCTTCCGAGGTCACTACCGCGACGCCTTGCAGTTGCGCGGCCTTACCCACCTCCATGGCAATGCACTTGGACACGCCTTGAATATCGTCGATATTTGGCAGCAATGCGCCGTGGCCATCGGTAGCCAGCGGTGAACAGTCTGCCAGTGCACGGCTGGCGGCCATCAGCATGGTATCGGTCACGCGTGTTGCCCCCGCAGCCAGAACGCCAAGGCCAATTCCTGGGAAGATATAAGAGTTGTTGCACTGGGCAATCGGGAACTGTTGCTCTTTATAAGTTACCGGTGAGAATGGGCTGCCGGTGGCGACCAGCGCAGCACCTTCTGTCCAGTTGATGATATCTTCCGGACGGGCTTCCACACGTGATGTTGGGTTGGATAGCGGCATAACGATCGGACGTGGGCAATGCTTGTGCATTTCGCGGATCAGTTCTTCGGTAAACAACCCCGGCTGGCCGGACACGCCGATCAGAATGGTGGGTTTAGCGTTGCGCACTACTTCCAGCAGCGAGATAGCATCGCTTTCTACCTGCCATTGCGCCAGGTTTTCACTTTTCTGCACCAGCTTGCTCTGGAAATCGAGCAGGTTCGGCAATTTGTCGGTCAGCAGGCCAAAGCGGTCAACCATAAAGACACGGGCACGGGCTTCTTCTTCGCTCAGGCCCTCGGATTTCATCTGTGCAATGATCTGCTCGGCGATGCCACAACCCGCAGAACCGGCACCCAGGAAGGTCACGGTTTGATCGCGTAACTGGCTACCTGCGGCGCGGCTGGCGGCAATCAGGCTGCCCAGCGTCACGGCAGCGGTACCTTGAATGTCGTCATTGAAGCAGCATAGCTCGTCACGGTAGCGATTAAGCAGTGGCGTAGCGTTGTTCTGGGCAAAGTCTTCGAACTGCAGCAACACATTTGGCCAACGGCGTTTAACCGCCTGAATGAACTCCTCAACAAAGGCATGATATTCATCGCCCGAAATACGCGGGTGACGCCAGCCCATATACAGCGGATCGTTGAGGCGTTGCGGATTGTTGGTGCCCACGTCCAGCACCACCGGCAGCGTATAGGCCGGGCTGATCCCGCCACAGGCGGTATACAGCGAGAGTTTACCGATCGGGATCCCCATACCACCGATACCCTGATCACCCAACCCGAGAATGCGCTCGCCGTCTGTCACCACGATCACTTTAACGTTCTGCTTGGTGGCATTCTGCAGCATATCGTCAATGCGATCACGATTCGGGTAGGAGATAAATAACCCGCGCGCACGCCGGTAGATATCGGAGAAGTGCTCACAGGCTTCGCCCACGGTTGGCGTGTAAATAATGGGCATCATTTCGCTCAGGTGCGAGTCGAGCAGGCGGTAAAACAGGGTTTCGTTGGTGTCCTGAATATTACGCAGGTAGATGTGTTTATCGTTGTCGTTCTTGAAGTCCTGATATTGGCGATAGGCACGTTCTACCTGTTCTTCGATGGTTTCCACCGCCTCGGGCAGCAGACCGTGCAGGTTGAACTGGCTGCGCTCTTCTTCGGTGAAGGCACTGCCTTTGTTCAACAGCGGGAATTCCAACAGGATTGGCCCCGCATAGGGGATATAGAGAGGGCGTTTACTTTCGTGTTCAAGTTCCATCAGTTTTACTCTTCAACGTATCAGATAGTTTTTAAAACCACCGATCCTAAAAGATACGAAAAATATGTACAGCAATTGTTAGTCAATGATGAATGAATTTGGTGGGAATATCGACAATCGAACAGGGCGTTGAAGAAAGAAAGCGTTTGAGTCAGTGAATGACGCAAAATTTGGCGGAGCACGGCGGCTCCGCCTGTGGGATCAGAAGGTCACTCGTTGTACATCTTGACAGCCCAAGGCTTCCAGCGTTGCACGTGTGGCGTCCCATTGTGTCAGTATGGCGCCCTCGGCTTCGGCCAGTACCGCCCGGCGGATTTTTTGGCAATGACCACCGGAGAGATTTAACAGAATCAATGCGGCTTGCAAGGGAGGTAAGCTTGGGTTGAAGGCGGCATTCTCGGCATAACGGCCGGCGTAGATCGTGCCATCTTCAGCTTCCAGTGCCACGCCGCTGTGGGCGGTGCTGTAAGGCGCATGGCTCTGGTTAGCGGCCGCCAGCGCGGCTTTCGCCAGTTCATCTTCCAACGTCAGTTGGAAACCATGATCGATCGGATCCATCAGCAGCTCGTTGATGGCAAGATCTTTCGGCCCGAACGAGTACGGCAGGTAATCGCCCAACGTCGCCGGGGCGCGTGCAGGCAGATGGATTTGCAGGTCGGTGCCACTGTTGAGCTCATTCATAAACTGACGGCAGTGGCCGCAAGGCGTGTAGTTGACGGTGACGGAAACCAGCTTGGCTTCACCCCGTAGCCAGGCGTGCGTCACGGCGCATTGTTCAGCATGCACGGTTTGCTGCAGTGGCGCGCCGCTGAACTCCATATTGGCACCAAAATACAGATTACCACTGATACCGCGCGCGATAGCACCGACGTGGAAATGCGAAATCGGCGTTAACGAGCAGGCCGCCGCCAAAGGCAGCAGGGCAAATGCCAGAGCATCATCATCCAATCCACAGTGTTGCTTGATCGCTTCCACCTGGTCGGCCTTGAACATGGCAGGGAAGTCAGGCGCATCCAGATAAGGCAACAGGGCGGATTGCAAGGCCGATGGCAGTTCGCTGTAGGTTGTATGAAAACGCGAGTGCATAGGGAGTCTCTCTACAAGTTAACGGGATGACATTCTAGGCAGTCAGTTCAGATTAAA
Organism: Serratia fonticola; assembly: GCF_006715025.1. NCBI lineage: Bacteria > Pseudomonadati > Pseudomonadota > Gammaproteobacteria > Enterobacterales > Yersiniaceae > Serratia > Serratia fonticola. The sequence continues at coordinate 3,994,279 of NZ_VFMK01000001.1, read as the reverse complement.
TTGTGATTTACATCTTGTTATTGATGAAATCAATGCAAGAAAAAATACAAATGCGAGACTTATCGCAAGTTTCATCGCTGTCAGCCAAATAAGCGTAGCATGATGGGAAACAGAAACGGCGCTGTCAGCGACGTTATGATCCCACAGATAACCAGTGCCAGTGAGCTGAATGCGCCTTCCTGATAGTCCATTTCTGCACTGCGGGCGGTGCCCAACGCATGTGAGGCGGTACCCATGGCCAGACCGCGTGCCGATTTGGTCGTGATTTTTAACAGACTAAGCAGAGAGTGGCCAAAAACCGCACCCAGAATACCGACAAAAATCACACAGACTGCGCTGATGGCCGGAATACCACCAATTGATTCAGCGACCGCCATGGCTATGGGGGTCGTCACCGATTTCGGCATGATGGAGGCCGCGATATCCGGTTTGGCTCCCATCAGCAGTGCAATGGCGCCACCGCTGATCATCGCGGTGATGCTGCCGATAAAGCAGACGGTAATGATGGATTTCCAACGTGCGCGGATCTGATGTATCTGCTCGTACAGCGGAAAGGCAAGGGCGACCACGGCCGGTTGCAGCAAGTCATTAAGGATTTTGCTGCCCTGAAAATAGTCCTCGTAAGGAATCCCCGTCAGAAGCAAGAAAGGAATAATCACCGCCATTGAAACCAGCAGAGGATTCAACAATGGCATATTGAGCCATTGCGCCAATTTGCGTGCCGCGAAGAACACCAGCAGCGTCAGGGGCAGAGACCACCAGATAGTGTGGATCATTCCTCTTCCCCTGTGCTTTGGGATTTACTCAATACGGCACGTTCACGGTGGAAGTAATGCGACGTATAACCGACCACCACAAACACCAGCAGCGTACTGAGCAGGCAAGACACCACCAACGGGGCCAGATCGTCAACAATCTGATCGTAATACTTCATCACACCGACGCCAATCGGCACAAACAGCAGCACCATATAGCGGATAAACAGATGACAACCAGGTTTGACCCATTTGGCTGGCAAAATTTGCGAAGAGAGCAGAGCAAACAGGATCAGCATGCCGATGATGCTGCCGGGAATGGTGATCGGCAGTAGCGCCGCAATAGCGTTACCGGCGAACAAACTGAGGTAGATCAGCACAATCGCCCTGACATATTTCCAGCACAGCATAAATACGTTACCCATGGTCCTTTCCCGTTTAACTTGACGCATTCATCATACAATTAAAGTGTGAGCTATGCCACAAAACGCAGCATGAATTATCGCTATGACAACTATGCCATTTTGGCCTGGTATATAAACATAGCGGGGTGCTTAACCCACGCCATCAAGGCCGCAAGAGAGTTGTTGCCGTTCAGCCAGCCGATGGCCAAGGAAGAAAAACAGCAGGCTAAACAGTGCGGCGGCGATCAGCACCAGGAACATAACTGCGGGTGGCGTATAGCTGAGTAAGAAACCACACATTACCGGGTTGATGGCTCCCCCCAGATTACTGAGGCTTTGCACCCCGTAATAGCTGCCTTTTAGATGGGGCGGTGCGATAAAGTCGATAAACAGGTATTCCACCGGAATAACGATGATTTCCCCCAGGGTGAAAATAGCCATTGCTACCACCCATAGCCATATTGACTGTCCGGCCAGCAGAAAGCCGATCAACCCGAGTACGAAGAATAAAGTCCCCAACATCAGCCAGCGCATCATATTGTCCTGACGCATACCGCGGCTCAGCAGATATTGCAGGGCAATCACAATACAGGCGTTGACGATCATCACCACGCCAATCACTTTATAAGCAAACTCGGCGTTGGATACGGTGATCAGGTACTGCGACAGATAGCCGGTGAACTGGCCGAAAACTACGGCGCCTAGCGTGCTGCCAAGGGTGAAGTAAATCAGCCGTCGATCGCCGCGCAGTACTTTGACCGTTTGACCGAAGTTGAGCACGGCGGCGGGTGTGGCGCCAGTGTCAGCGAGGGGGAGAGATGGCTGGTCGCGCAGGCGGAAATTCAGTGCGATCACCGTCAGTAACGCCAACCCCCCGGACAGGTAAAACGGCAGTAGCGGGCTATAGCCTGCTACCATCACTCCCAGCGATGAACCGACCGCCCAGCCTACGTTGACCAGCGTGTAGTTCATTGAGAAGGCTTTGATACGTTGTGCCACCGGTAACCAACTGGCAAAACAGGCCTTGATGGCAATGTTGAGCACGGCATAAGCGGTGTGCAGAATGGCCAACACCACGATAATACCCGCCGGGCGCGGGATCCACGGGATGGCAAAAAAACTCAGCGCAAACAGCAGAATAGCCAATAGAATCAGCCGGTTTTTATTAAAACGGTCAACCAGGTAACCGCCATAAAAACTGGTGATGATGCCGATGGTCAGGCTGATACCCAGAATAACCCCGACGCTCTTGGGCAACAGATGGAAGTGCTCGGTCAGGTAAATAGTGATAAAGGGGAGCGTAACGCCACGGCCGATCGTCAGCACCAACGAACTTGCCAGCAAGAGTTTAATCAGTGGGGGGAATCCCTTCATTATCTAACCTGTTCATGCATACAGTTCTTTAGCCAGTATTGATACAGTAGCTGATTTTACGGTGCAAGAAAGGGGGGAGGGAAAAATTGTTTAAAAAAAAGAGGCTACGTCTGTAGCCCCTCGATAAAACAGCATTATTTACCTGTTTTAGCCTGCAAGGTGGCAAACCAGGGTTGAATGAAATCGCTGCTGCTGCCCCAGCCCGGAATAAGCTTGCCAAGCGAAGCCACGTTGACCGGCCCTGTTTGGCTGACCAGCAATGCCTGCGGGATCACAGCAGCTTTGAATTGATAGGTGGCCGGGGTGGGTTCGCCTGCCAGCTTATTGGCAATCAGGCGAAGGTTGACGGCGCCAATCAGCTTGGTATCCACGGCCACGCTCACTTTCCATGGGCTATCGGCTTCACGCATCAGTTGTAAATCCTGATTAGAGATATCGATGCTGTAGAGCCTGATCTCGGTACGGCCATTCTCTTTCAATGCTTTGTAAGCACCTTGGCTGAAGGCATCCCAGGTACCCCAGATAGCGTCGATTTTGCCTTTCGGGTATTTTGCCAGCACCGCACCGATTTTATTGGCCGTATCGCCCTGCACGTCAGAGGAAACCGCCCCGATGGATTCCAGCTCATGAATGCCTGGGTTTTGCTTCAGCAACTGTTGGTAAGCGGCCTGCCGCCGTTCCATTGGCGGAAAACCGGCAACCCACAGCTTGATAATGTTGGCCTTGCCATCGAAGTCTTTGATCAATTGCCCGAAGGATTCATTGGCCAGTGAAGCATCATCCTGTTGAGAAACGGTCACACTAGGGATGTTGCCGCTAACGTCGGTATCAAATGCGGCTACCGCAATGCCAGACGCGGTGATGCGCTTGATCAGTTCAGTAGAATAAGGTGCGCGGCCTTGAGAAAGAATGATGCCGTCATATTTTTGGCTGATGGCCTGATTGACGAAATCCTGAAAGCGCGCGTCATCGCCGTTGCTGAGAAAGGTATCGACCTTGAACCCCAGTTTCCGGCCCTCTTGTATCGTGCCTGCCAAAAACTGAGTGGTATTGTCGTCAGAACCCAGATTGCGGATAACCGCAACGCGGATTTGCCCTTGATGCTGGGCAATAGCGTCAGGAACGGGGGCAAGCGTGGCTTCTGCGGCCAGCAGGGGCAGGTTGGTCAGTAGGCTGAGGGTGAGCAGTGAGGTCTTTATCATTTTCATTATTGGCTCCGAAGCAGGTGAATATATCCCTGAAAAGCGGATGTGTGGATTTCTTTATGTCTAGATGTCTGTTTTGTTGCGATGCAGCATCATAACCAGATGGCTCTCGATAGGGAATCCACCGGCTTATGAATTTTTCTCAGGTGATATAACGTTTGGTTTGAATGAGGTACGCAGTTTTGGCAAGAGACTATGGCTGACCCTCTTTTGTAAGGGTAGCGTTGTTGCGGATGTCGCTATGACAGAAACAACAGCCTTAACCAAAGCCCGTCGATTGCGAGCTTGCATGACGGATGCCGAAAAATATTTGTGGTTGCAGCTGCGTGATCGCCGCTTGGCGGGATTTAAGTTCCGACGGCAATTACCTGTCGGCCCTTATTTCGTTGATTTTATTTGCTGGCAGGCGAAGCTGATTGTTGAGCTGGATGGTGGCCAGCATACAGTACAGGTGGCTTATGACCAGCAGCGCACAAGCTTTCTAGAACGCCAGGGATTTACCGTGATTCGTTTTTGGAACGATGAAGTATTGCGCAATTGGGAGGGGGTGAGGCAGGTGATTTTATGGAGTTTACAGCGCAAGATATCCCCTTATTCTGGCCGTTGAGATCGCCCCTCACCCCAACCCTCTCCCGGAGGGCGAGGGAGCTGTCCGGAGCATATAATTAGTCCGTGCAGCTTCGGTAGCTTGGGAAATTATGGGGTAAGAAGAAAGGCGGGGTATGACTCAGAGGAATCAGCGAACTCGATCAGTGCCCTCTCTAATGAGTCCGTGCAGCTTCGGTCGTTTAGGAAAGTATGGGGTAAGAAGAAAGGCTGGGTATGACTCAGAGGAATCAGCGAACTCGATCAGTCCCCCTCTCTAATGAGTCCGTGCAGCTTCGGTAGCTCAGGAAATTATGGGGTGAGAAGAAAGGCGGGGTATGACTCAGAGAAATCAGCGAACTCGATCAGTCCCCTCTCTAATGAGTCCGTGCAGCTTCGGTAGCTTAGGAAATTATGGGGTAAGAAGAAAGGCGGGGTACGACTCAGAGGGATCAGCGAGCTCGATCAGTGCCCTCTCTAATAAGTCCGTGCAGCTTCGGTCGTTTAGGAAAGTATGGGGTAAGAAGAAAGGTGGGGTATGACTCAGAGGGATCAGCGAACTCGATCAGTCCCCTCTCCCTGTGGGAGAGGGTTAGGGTGAGGGGACTTGGCTCGATATTACAAAAGCTTATTTAACCTGCATACCCGGCTGGGCACCACTGTCTGGGCTCAGCAGGAAAATCTCTTTCCCACCAGGGCCTGCAGCCATAACCATGCCTTCGGAAACGCCAAAGCGCATTTTACGCGGAGCCAGATTGGCCACCATGATGGTCAAGCGTCCTTCCAACAATGAAGGATCCGGGTAAGCGGAGCGGATACCGGAGAAGATCTGGCGAGATTCGCCTCCCAGATCCAACTGCAACTTCAGCAGCTTGTCAGACCCTTCGACAAACTCGGCGCTCTTGATCAGCGCAATACGCATATCTACCTTGGCGAAATCGTCAAAGCTGATGGTGCCCTGAATCGGATCGTCCGCCAATGGCCCGCTAACCACTTTGGTAGCAGCCATGTCTTCTTTCGATGCATTAACCATTTCATTCACTTTATCGAGATCGATGCGGTTGAACAGTGCCTTGAAGGTGTTCACCTGATGATTGAGCAGCGGTTGCTGAATAGCATCCCAGCTCAGTTCGCCATTGAGGAACGCCTCTGCACGTTCTGTTAAAGATGGCAGCACCGGTTTCAGGTAGGTCATCAGCACGCGGAACAGATTGATGCCCATCGAGCAGATGGCCTGCAGATCGGCATCGCGGCCTTCTTCTTTCGCCACCACCCAAGGTGCCTGCTCATCAACATAGCGGTTGGCCAGATCGGCCAGCGCCATGATTTCGCGGATCGCGCGGCTGGTTTCACGGCTGGCGTAAGCTTCCGCAATGCTTGCGGCGGCATCGACAAAGGTCTGATACAACGCAGGATCGGCCAGGCGATCGGACAGTTTCCCTCCAAAACGTTTGTTGATAAAGCCCGCGTTACGTGAGGCCAGGTTAACCACTTTGTTAACGATGTCTGCATTCACGCGCTGTACAAAATCTTCCAGGTTCAGATCGATATCATCAATGCGGGAGGAGAGCTTGGCGGCATAATAATAGCGCAGGCAGTCTGCATCCAGATGCTGCAGGTAGGTGCCTGCCTTAATGAAGGTGCCGCGCGATTTCGACATCTTCGCCCCGTTCACCGTGACATAACCGTGCACGAACAGGTTGGTTGGCTTGCGGAAGTTACTGCCTTCCAGCATGGCTGGCCAGAACAGGCTGTGGAAATAGACGATGTCTTTACCGATAAAGTGATACAGCTCGGCGGTAGAATCTTTACGCCAGAATTCATCGAAATCCAGATCGCCACGCTTGTCGCACAGGTTCTTGAATGAACCCATGTAACCGATTGGCGCATCCAGCCAGACGTAGAAATATTTACCTGATGCATCAGGGATCTCGAAGCCGAAATACGGTGCATCGCGGGAGATATCCCACTGCTGCAGGCCGGATTCAAACCATTCCTGCATTTTGTTGGCCACCTGCTCTTGCAGCGCACCGGAACGGGTCCAGGCTTGCAGCATATCGCTGAAGGCGGGCAGATCGAAGAAGAAGTGCTCGGAATCGCGCATCACCGGCGTAGCACCGGAAACCACCGATTTTGGTTCGATCAGCTCTGTCGGGCTGTAGGTAGCACCACAAACTTCGCAGTTATCGCCATACTGATCCGGGGATTTACACTTCGGACAGGTGCCTTTTACAAAACGATCCGGCAGGAACATGCCTTTCTCGGGATCGTAAAGTTGTGAAATGGTGCGTTTCTTGATGTAGCCGTTCTCTTTCAGACGGCTATAGATCAGGCTCGACAGTTCACGGTTTTCTTCGCTATGGGTCGAATGATAGTTGTCATAGCTGATACCAAAACCGGCGAAATCCTGTTGGTGCTCGCGGCTCATCTCCGCAATCATTTCTTCCGGCTTGATGCCCATTTGCTGTGCTTTCAGCATGATTGGCGTGCCGTGAGCGTCATCCGCACAGATGAAATGAACTTCGTTGCCGCGCATTCGTTGGTAACGAACCCAGATATCTGCCTGGATGTGCTCGAGCATGTGGCCGAGATGGATGGAACCATTTGCGTACGGTAGCGCGCACGTCACCAATAATTTTTTCGCGACTTGAGCCATAGTGAGAACTTGCTTTCTATAGTGAGTAAAAAGGGTCTTTGATGTTAACCGATCGCGCCCTCCGCTGCTAGGGCGGTTTCTTACAGGTTTACGAGTGAGTTGCTGTGCAGTTCTGATATGCTTGTCAGGTTGCTATTCATATAAAATCAAGGAGCCGGGATGAACGCTAAATCCCCTGAGCAGACCAACCCTGAAGTGCTGCGTGCCCTGGTGACCGGTGTATTGGCCGCCTTTGAACACCCGACGTTAAAAAACAACCTGACCACGCTGAAAGCGATCCACCATTGCGCAATGCTGGACAATGTTCTGCATATCGAGCTGACCATGCCTTTTGCCTGGCAAAGTGGTTTCGCATCATTGAAAGAGGCGGTTAGCGGTGAGTTGCTGCGTGTGACCGGGGCCCAGGCCGTTGACTGGAAACTCAAACACGATATCACGACCTTGAAGCGTGCCAACGATCAGGCCGGTGTTAAGGGCGTGCGTAATATTATTGCTGTCAGTTCCGGCAAGGGCGGGGTAGGGAAGTCCAGCACTGCCGTCAACCTGGCGCTGGCATTGGCGGCGGAAGGCGCCAAAGTGGGGATCCTGGATGCGGACATCTATGGTCCGTCGATCCCGAATATGCTGGGTACTGAACATGAGCGCCCAACGTCACCGGACGGCCAGCATATGGCACCGATCATGGCACACGGCTTGGCGACCAATTCTATTGGTTACTTGGTAACGGATGACAACGCCATGGTCTGGCGCGGCCCGATGGCCAGTAAGGCGTTGCTGCAACTGCTGCAGGATACGCTGTGGCCGGACCTGGACTATCTGGTACTGGATATGCCGCCGGGGACGGGGGATATTCAACTGACGCTGTCGCAGAACATTCCGGTGACTGGTGCGTTAGTGGTGACCACGCCACAAGATATTGCTTTGCTGGATGCGGCCAAGGGCATCGTGATGTTCGAGAAAGTGCATGTGCCAGTACTGGGTATCGTTGAGAACATGAGCATACATATCTGCAGCAACTGTGGCCATCACGAGCCGATTTTTGGTACCGGAGGGGCAGAGAAGCTGGTGAAGAAATACCACAGCCGCCTGCTGGGGCAGATGCCGTTGCATATCTCGTTGCGGGAAGATCTGGATCGTGGACAACCCACGGTGATCAGCCGCCCGGATAGCGAGTTTGCCGAGATGTACCGCCAGTTGGCCGGACGTGTCGCTGCGCAGATGTATTGGCAGGGGGAAGCGATCCCGACGGAAATTTCCTTCCGCGCGCTGTAACCAAAGAGCCCTCTCCGGTGGGGAGGGCTCAGACCGCTGACGAAGTCAGATATTAGGAAGAGTGTAGCGATGGGGCGTTGTGGCGTAAGCCACCGGAGTGCCGCTCGCTGCGCCAGGCTTGGCTATCTCGGGTTAAAAAAACACGTTGTCATTAACCTTTGCCCTTTCCTCTGGGGGAAGACTCTAGTGTTAGGGCTTCTGTGAGGATGAAATAGGGGCGTTGCTATGCAGATCGGCCCGGACAAAAGGTTTCTCAACTGGCGCAATGCTCACAGCAATACGCTCCAGTAAACCCTGTGTCGGTGCTGCGGTGCCGGTGTTGATCAGGACCAGTGGCAGAGCCAGCGCAGCGGCGATCCTGCGGTAGGATAACCTGGGGGGGAGCGTGCCACGTTGTAATAGTAGGAACGTGCTGCTCACGATAAAGCCGAGTGCCAAACCTGTGATGACCTCTGATGTGGAGTGGGCGTGGATCACCAGACGCGAGTACCCTACGGCCGCCGCTAGCAAATATCCCACAATCACCGCCGAGCGCCTGACCAATGACGAGAAACGCCCGCAGATTAACCACAGCATGACCGGCCAGATGCTGGCAGACAGCGCCGAATGGCCACTGAAACCGGTAAAATCCCATTCCCGGCTGCCGACACCCCAACCCATAAACGCCAATTTGGATACGCATACCACTGCACCCACGCCGCCAAACAGCAGCGTCCATTCCCAGGTAGGCTTTCTACTGGCAGGGGAAAACATCAGGATAATAAAAATGATCGCTGCACAAGGCAGTAACAGCATGCTGTCGCCAAAGAAAGTCAGAAAATGCCAATTCATTTGCGGCGGTACTCTAAGAAAAAGAAGGATAAACGTTCTGTCACGGGCGGAAGGCTCGCTGTAGGTTGATCGCTATTGCAGTTGTGCGAATTATACCCTGAGTCAGGGCTTTACAGTAGCGTAATAATTCTGAAAAGGGTTGTTGGACAACGTCTGAGCATCAATCACCAGGATTTATACAGTTTATCTCGCGTCTGGTCCTCTAAACACTGGCGTCAAGGGGCCTAACTCCCTATAATTATCGCGTTTTATACCCGTCTCGTTTCAAGCCGCAGCGCTGTTGCCTGCGAGCGTGAGTGCCTGGCCATCTACCGGTGTAAGCTCCGGGGGATTTATGCGCTTGTCGCCTCGCTGCACTTGAAACGCAACGGGTATGGCTCCCCCTTTCCCCACTATGAAATCAGGTCTTTAATTTTATGACTGACAAGTCGCATCAGTGCGTCATTATAGGTATAGCAGGCGCATCTGCCTCCGGAAAAAGCCTCATCGCCAGCACTTTGTATCGTGAACTTCGCGATCAGGTCGGTGATGAACATATCGGTGTGATCCCGGAAGACAGTTACTACAAAGACCAGACTCATCTGACCATGGAAGAACGGGTCAAAACCAACTATGACCACCCAAGCGCCATGGATCACAGCTTGCTGTTTCAGCACCTGCAGATGCTGAAAGCCGGTAAGGCGATTGAACTGCCATTATATAGTTACACCGAACATACGCGTAAAAAAGAGACCGTTCATCTGGAGCCGAAAAAGGTCATCATTCTGGAGGGGATTCTATTGTTGACGGATATCCGCCTGCGCCAGGAGATGAACTTCTCGATCTTTGTCGATACGCCGTTGGATATTTGCCTGATGCGCCGCATGAAGCGTGATGTCAATGAGCGGGGGCGTTCGATGGACTCCGTGATGGCGCAATATCAGAAAACCGTTCGCCCAATGTTCCTGCAGTTTATCGAACCGTCCAAACAGTATGCCGATATTATCGTTCCGCGCGGTGGTAAAAACCGCATTGCAATTGATATCTTGAAGGCCAAGATCAGCCAATTCTTTGAATAAACCCTTCAAATGTCAGAAGATACCGTTTTTCTGACCTTTGACGAACAATTTGCGTCCTGACATGGACCTTCCACCGGTTGTGTGGCAATTTTCGTATGAGTTTATGAGCCTTGATGGAATGGAGATAAAATAATGAGACTGTGTGACCGCGATATAGAAGCCTGGCTCGACAACGGCAAACTGGCGATTTCGCCGCGTCCGCCCATTGAGCGTATTAACGGGGCCACAGTGGATGTCCGTCTGGGCAATCAATTCCGTGTGTTCCGTGGGCACACGGCCGCTTTTATTGACCTCAGCGGGCCAAAAGATGAAGTGAGCGCCGCATTAGACCGCGTAATGAGCGACGAGATTGTGCTGCCGGAAGGGGAAGCCTTTTTCCTGCATCCCGGCGAACTGGCGCTGGCGGTGACACTGGAGTCAGTAACGCTGCCAAACGATCTGGTTGGCTGGCTGGATGGTCGTTCCTCTTTGGCGCGCTTGGGGCTGATGGTACATGTGACTGCGCACCGTATCGATCCCGGTTGGCAAGGCCGGATTGTGCTGGAGTTCTATAATTCAGGTAAGCTGCCATTAGCGTTACGCCCAGGCATGTTGATTGGTGCACTGAGTTTTGAACCACTTTCCGGGCCTGCGGCACGGCCATACAACAGCCGTCAGGACGCGAAATATAAAGATCAGCAAGGGGCAGTGGCCAGCCGCATTGACAAGGATTAACAGCGCTCTGGATGTTAAGCTGGTATCGCGCTGACAAGAGGATGGCATGAGAAGACTACTGACGACTTTGGTAATTTTGCTGGTGGTGCTGGTGGCAGGGATGACTGCCTTGGTGCTGTTGGTTAATCCGAACGATTTCCGTGCCTATATGGTCAAGAAGGTTGAGCAGCGCAGTGGCTATCATCTGACGCTGGAAGGCGACCTTCGCTGGCATGTCTGGCCGCAGTTGAGCATTCTTGCCGGGCGTATGACGTTGACTGCGCCAGGAGCTCAGACGCCGATGATCAGCGCCGATAATATGCGCCTGGATGTCAAGCTGTTGCCGTTACTCTCTCATCAACTCTACGTTAAGCAGGTAATGCTGAAAAACGCCGTCATCCGCCTGACGGCCGACAGCCAGGAACAGAGTCAGCCGAATGCGCCTATCGCACCGGGCGGCAACCCGGTGGATGATACGACAGAATCACTGTGGAAATTTGATATCGATAACCTGCAGGTAGTGGATAGCCTGCTGATCTGGCAACGATCCAACAACGAGCAGATTAACGTTCGCGACATCAACCTGACTTTGCAGCAGAACGATCAACACCAGGCGCAGATGGAACTCTCCAGCCGGGTAAACCGCGACCAGCGTGACCTGACATTCACGTTGGCAGCCGATCTCGATTTGCAGCAGTATCCCCGCCAAATTGGCGCCAAAGTGACGCAGTTCAGCTATCAGTTGGAAGGCGCGGACCTCCCCGCTGCGGGTATCAAAGGTGAGGGCAGTGTGCAGGCGGTTTATCAACAGTCACCGCCGCAGATTGCGTTAAATCAACTACAGCTTAGTGCCAATGACAGCCAACTGACCGGTGAGGCCAGTGCGCAGCTTGGCCCACTGCCTGCCTATGTGCTGAACCTCAGCGCCACGCAGCTTAATCTGGACGCACTCTTTGGCTGGCAGGCCAAGACGGCTGATGAGAATCAACCGGTAAAATCGGTTACTTCTGCACCGGTTATCGCCAATCAAGCAGAAGATCCTCAGCAGAATTTACAGGTATTGCGTGACTTCAACGCGCAAATCAACCTACAGGCCGATCGGGTGACCTACCGTGGAATGAACATCAGTCAATTGGCGGTGCAGGCCGACAATCAGCAAGGGCTGCTGACGCTGAAAACGCTGTCTGGGAAGCTGGCGGGGGGCGATTTTGCTCTGCCGGGTTCATTGGACGTGCAGGGGAGTAAGCCGCTAATCAAGGTGCAACCGGTATTGCGGCAGGTTGAGCTGAGTAGTGTACTCAAAGCGTTCGATATGCCGTTGGCGCTGACGGGGACCTTCAACATGCAGGGGGACCTGAGTGGGGATAGGTTAAATGCCGCCTCATTTGAACAGCGCTGGCAAGGCACTGCGACACTGTCTATGCAGAATGCCCAATTGCACGGCCTGAATATTCAACAGCTTATCCAACAGGCTGTTTCACGCAATGACAACAGCGTGCGTGGGCAGGACACCTATCAGCGTTATACCGAAGTCAAACAGATGAGTGCCAAGGCCAGCTTGAGCAAAGGGACGATTACGCTTAGCCAACTGAGTGCTACATCGGCACTGCTCAGCCTGAATGGTGGAGGCACGTTGAATATGCCTGCGAGACAGTGTGATATGACGCTGAACGTGTTGGTCACTGGCGGTTGGCAGGGCGATAACGCGTTGATTGCGCAACTGACTAAAACGCCGATCCCGCTGCGGGTTTATGGTCCATGGCAGCAACTCAATTACCAACTGCAGGTCGATCAACTGTTGCGTAAAACGTTGCAGGATCGCGCTAAAGACGCGCTGAATAAATGGGCCGAGAAGAATAAAGAGTCTCGACAAGGGCAGGATCTGAAAAAACTGCTCGATAAGCTGTAATCGCTGTTTGCCGCTCGTTGTGGCAGCATAAAGATAAATGTGACGCCCCCTCTTTTTATAAGGGGGGATGCCCAGCTCTCTGTTAACTTCAAACTTTTGCCCAAGAAAAACTTAAGCTATTTCGGCCTTGCTCAAAATCTGTCTTTCCTTCGGCTATTTCACACATTCCTGATAGTTTCCTCCCGCAACTTTGATGAATGTCATAATACCCTGTATTGTTTTTCGGCAGAGTGTGACGCTATTCGGCGGCGATAGGGTGCTCGGCTGAAATAAAATAACTATGTAGAGGGTATATGATAGAACTTCTGATTGGTGCCGTAGTGGCTGTGGCCGTTGGCCGTTACATTATCAAAGGGTATTCTGCGACTGGGGTATTAATGGTTGGCGGGCTGTTGCTGCTGTCGGTGAGCGCACTGATGGGCAAAAGCGTGTTGCCTGCCAGCGCGACTTCGACGGGGTGGCGCGCTACCGATATTGTCGAATATGTTAAAATCTTGCTGATGAGCCGCGGTGGCGAGCTTGGCATGATGATCATGATGTTGTGCGGTTTTGCGGCTTATATGACGCACATTGGTGCCAATGACGTGGTGGTAAAACTGGCGTCTCGTCCGCTGCAAATGATCAACTCACCCTATTTATTGATGATTGCCGCTTATTTCGTGGCTTGCCTGATGTCATTGGCGGTGTCTTCTGCCACCGGGTTGGGCGTATTGTTAATGGCGACGCTGTTCCCACTGATGGTGAATGTGGGTATCAGCCGCGGTGCGGCAGCGGCGATCTGTGCTTCCCCTGCGGCGATTATTCTGTCACCGACGTCGGGTGATGTGGTGCTGGCCGCTAAGGCCGCTGAAATGCCGTTGGTTGATTTTGCCTTCAAAACCACGCTGCCGATCTCCATTGCTGCCATTGTCTGTATGGCGATTGCACACTTCTTCTGGCAGCGCTATCTCGATAAGAAAAATAACGAACAGCACCACATTATGGATGTGAGCGAAATCACCACGAATGCGCCAGGTTTTTACGCCATTCTGCCATTTACGCCTATCCTTGGGGTGCTGGTGTTTGATGGTAAATGGGGGCCGGAGCTGCATATCATTACCGTGCTGGTGATCTGCATGACCCTGGCTGCAGTGATTGAGTTTATCCGCAGTTTCAACGCGAAGACGGTATTTAGCGGGTTGGAAGTGGCATACCGTGGTATGGCCGACGCTTTTGCCAGTGTGGTCATGCTGCTGGTGGCGGCGGGCGTGTTCGCTCAAGGGTTAAGCACCGTTGGCTTTATCAGCGGCCTGATTAGCCTGGCACAGTCATTTGGTACCGGCGGCATCATCATGATGCTGGTGCTAGTGGTGATTACCATGTTGGCAGCAATGACCACCGGCTCGGGTAATGCTCCGTTCTATGCGTTTGTGGAGCTGATCCCGAAACTGGCGGCGCAGATGGGCGTTAACCCGGCTTATCTGGTGATCCCAATGCTGCAAGCCTCTAACCTGGGCCGCACGCTTTCACCGGTTTCTGGTGTGGTGGTCGCCGTCTCAGGCATGGCGAAAATCTCTCCGTTCGAAGTGGTAAAACGCACTTCGGTTCCGGTTATTGTCGGGCTGGTGGTGGTGATCGTGGCCACAGAGCTGCTGGTACCGGTGCACTGACTGATAGGTAATGCCGGGCCTCTTATGGTGTGCCCGGCTAGGACTTAAACTTCGTAATCGTCTTCCGGAACGACTAACGGTGTGATTTTTACCTTCATGATGCGATGGCTACTGATTTCCAACGGTTCAAACAGATAATCACCGATCTGCAGTTGCTCTCCTTCACGCGGAATGCGTTGACAGTGCTCCATTAATAATCCCGCCAGAGTATGGTATTCGCGCTTCTCTTCGATTGGTAACGGCACATACAGCACCAGATCTTCCAACGGCATATGCCCGTTGGCAATCCAGCAACCATCGGCGGTTTGCTGTATGTCATGGCGTGCATCTATCTCTTCATCCGCTTCTGGTAGGTTGCCCGCGATAGTTTCCATCACGTCGGTCAAGGTGACCACCCCTTCGACGGAACCAAATTCATCCACCACAAAGGCAAAATGCGTTTTGGCCTGGCGGAACTGCTCCAGTGCGGAGAGTAACGTTAGCTGCTCCGGGAAGATCAGCGGTTGACGTACCAGCGCACGTAGATCCAACGGAGATTGCTGCAACTGTTGTTTCAGCACATCGATCGTGTGGATCACCCCGAGTGGTTCATCACTGGCACTGTCTTCGGTGACGACGATGCGCGTATGCTGATTTTTCTCCAACAGCTGTGTCAGTTTTTCCTGCGGATCGTTAAGCTCCAGATATTCCACATCATGGCGTGAGGTCATGATGCTGCTGACGGTACGTTGCGCCATACCCAGCACTCGCTCGATCATATGGCGCTCTTGCCGGTTAAAAATCTCGCCGTTCTCACTATCGCTGTCGGCCAACAGATGGGCGGAATGGCTATCGATCTCTGCTTCTTCATGCTTACCACTCAACATGCGCAAAACGGCCTCTGCGGTACGCTCACGCAGTGGGCGTACCTTGGAAAGGAAACGGCGCCGGTTGAACTGTGCAAGTTGGTTCAGTGCTTCGATCATCACCGAGAAGCCGATCGCAGCATAGAGGTAGCCTTTCGGAATATAGTAACCAAAGCCCTCTGCGACCAGGCTGAAACCGATCATCAGCAAGAAACTGAGGCACAGGATAACGATTGTTGGGTGAGCATTCACAAACCGCGTAAGCGGTTTGCTTGCCAGCAGCATTAATCCGATGGCAATAGTCACTGCAATCATCATCACTGCCAGATGATCAACCATCCCTACTGCGGTGATCACCGAGTCCAATGAGAAGACAGCATCCAACACCACAATCTGCGCGACCACGGGCCAGAAGCGGGCTCCTTTGCGTGAGGCATGGTGTTCCTCATCTTTACCTTCTAGCCGTTCGTTCAGCTCCATGGTGGCTTTAAACAGCAGGAAGAGCCCCCCAACCAGCATGATCAGATCGCGGCCACTAAAAGCATGCTCAGCGACGACAAATAGCGGTTTGGTCAGGGTTGCCAGCCAGGATATCGAGGCAAGCAGCGCCAGGCGCATCAGCAGTGCGAGCGACAAGCCAACGACACGGGCTTTGTCACGTTGTTTCTTGGGGAGTTTTTCTGCCAAAATGGCGATAAAAATCAGGTTGTCGATCCCGAGTACGATTTCCAGTACAACCAGGGTGGCCAAGCCGGCCCAAATTGTTGGATCTGCGATCCATTCCATACGCCCAATTTCACCTTTTAGTTTGACGGCTTATGCCGCAGTGCGAATGATGGATGCTGAATGAGGGGAATTCAACTCTAAATCAGCACCTGAACGCGTAGAATATAGGTTAGATTGATAATTAACCGTTTTAGACAAATATATCACTGCTTGGTAGCGAACATGAATTTGCCTTGCAAATAGCCAATAAGAAATTTCGTATTAATGTAATTATTTAATAATCAATTGGTTACGTAATTCGAGGGCTAGTAGAATTCTTATTCCGGAATTCCAATAGTAGTCTTATTCTGAAAAGGTCTTATTGAGACCATCTAAGGCTTGTTTCACTGGGTCAATAGTATAAGAATCTTAGCACCCTATAAATGATAGCAAGAATCGCCATTTGGCCAGGAAAGTGCCGCCTTTTTCCTTTTCTTGTGATTTGCCTCTCATTAAATTCTGAATAGTGCCTCAGGGTTATCAACAAGCGTGATGAATATCACTCGCTTGTCAGGTCAAACATTGTCTACAGTGCATTGGTAGCTGCAAGCCAAGGGCGGTAGCGTGTCTAAATTGTTGTGCTGTGTTTGTAACATTTTGATTCAAAACACGAAAAATCGCGCTAAAACGTTATGCATGCTGCACTATCTGGCTCTGTTACACTTACTTGGTTATTGTTAGCGGAAGAAATTTATGCAAAAACGATTGAAGGCTGTGATCCCAGTGGCAGGTTTAGGCACGCGCATGTTGCCTGCAACCAAAGCTATTCCTAAAGAAATGCTGCCAGTGGTCGATAAGCCATTGATTCAGTATATCGTGAGCGAATGCGTTGCGGCTGGCATCAAAGATATCGTCCTGGTGACACATTCATCCAAAAATGCGATTGAGAACCACTTTGATACCTCCTTTGAATTGGAGGCAATGCTTGAGGCGCGTGTGAAACGCCAACTGCTGGCAGAAGTGCAAAGTATTTGCCCAGCGGATGTGACGGTGATGCAGGTGCGCCAAGGCCAGGCAAAAGGGCTTGGCCATGCGGTGTTGTGCGCTAAACCGATGGTCGGGGATGAGCCTTTTGTGGTGTTGCTGCCAGATGTACTGCTGGATGACGCTACGGCCGATCCGACTAAAGAAAATCTGGCTAAGATGATCCAGCGTTTTGAGCAAACCGGCTTTAGCCAGATTATGGTGGAGCCAGTGCCAGAGCAGGATGTATCGAAATACGGCGTGGTGGATTGTGGTGGTGTGGCGCTGGCTGCGGGGGAAAGCACTCCAATGAGCGCGGTAGTAGAAAAACCCGCTCGGGAAGAGGCTCCTTCCAACCTGGCAGTGGTAGGGCGCTATGTGCTTTCTGCTGATATCTGGCCGTTGCTGGAGAAAACCCCACCGGGTGCCGGTGATGAGATCCAACTGACCGATGCGATTGCCATGCTGATGAAGCAGGAAACCGTAGAAGCATTCCATATGAGCGGCAAATCGCACGATTGTGGCGATAAGCTGGGTTATATGAAGGCCTTTGTGCAATATGGCCTGCGCCATGCATCGGAAGGTAAGGGGTTTACCCAGTGGCTGAAACAGGCCCTGAACAGCAAGTAACTCTAGCTGTGGGTAGCACCACCAGATTTTGAGAGGATGATCATGACGAAGAAGTTGAAAGCCGTTATTCCTGTTGCGGGCCTTGGTATGCGTATGTTGCCTGCCACTAAAGCGATCCCGAAAGAGATGTTACCGATCGTCGACAAACCCCTCATTCAGTATATTGTGAATGAGTGTGTAGCGGCCGGTATCAAAGAGATCATTTTGGTAACGCACTCTTCCAAGAATGCGATCGAAAACCATTTTGATACCTCATATGAGCTGGAAGCGATGCTGGAAGCACGCGTAAAACGCCAGTTACTCGACGAAGTGAAATCTATCACCCCGAAAGGGGTCACCCTGATGCATATCCGCCAGGGGCAACCCAAAGGCTTGGGGCATGCGGTACTCTGCGCTAAACCGCTGGTTGGCGATTCACCGTTTGTGGTGGTGTTGCCGGATATCCTGTTGGATGATGCCAAGGCCAACCAGCAGAAAGATAACCTGGCACACATGATTGCCCGCTTTGAAGAAACCGGTTTGAGTCAGGTATTGGTTCAGGCCGCGGATGAACATGTGCTTTATGACTACTCCGTGGTGGAATGTGAGACCAACACTCTGCAACCGGGGGCAAGTTCACGCATGACATCGATAATTGAGAAGCCAAGCCGGGAAGTGCAACTGAAATCAAACTATTCTGCCGTTGGCCGTTATGTTCTTACTCAGGATATCTGGCCGATATTGGAAAAGACAGAACCTGGTGCTTGGGGCCGTATCCAACTGACCGATGCCATTGCTGAACTGCTAAAACACAAGCCGGTAGAAGCGATGGAACTGGTAGGCGACTCCTTTAACTGCGGTGAAAAACTGGGGTACTTACAAGCGTTTGTTACCTATGGTTTACGCCACCCAACGCAGGGCAAAGCGTTCCGTGAATGGGCGGAACAGTTACAATTGTAAAAATTTGTACTGGAAACACTGAGAATAATCCTTATAGTGTTAGGCCTGTGGAAATCACATCCACAGGCCTTTGGCATACGAGGTATTTTTCGCATATGAAAACACTCATGGTGCATACGCGCTCACTCTGAGTTTCATTACTGTATCTTAGCAAACCGACACTCAACGTTTGCTCAATGAGTGCTTTCATGAATATGTGGCTGGATAGCCGCATAGCACAAACAAAAACTTGTTAAGCAGCATATACCAGGTGGCCATGGTTGGCCGGTTGCTTAGCGTTGCAGATTTACTTACCTTTGAAAGTGATAAAATTCGATGGCAAAGAAACAATGGAAACTGATACCGCTCTTGGTATCGATCAGTGTGATCAGCGGTTGTACCGTCGTCCCCGGTTCCCACCTCTCGACCAGCGGCAAGAACGTTGTTAAGCAGGAAGACAGCGATTTTAACCTTAATAAGCTGGTCAACATCTACCCGATGACCCCAAGCCTGGTTGAAAAAATGCGGCCCAAACCCGTAGTGGCGCAAACCAACCCGAAATTGGAACTTGCCCTGCAGAACTATGAATACCGCATCGGTGTTGGCGATGTATTGATGGTCACCGTTTGGGATCATCCTGAGCTGACAACCCCGGCCGGGCAATATCGTAGCGCGAGTGACACAGGGAACTGGGTCAATGCCGATGGTACAATCTTCTATCCCTATATTGGCAAAGTCAAAGTCGTTGGAAAAACCGCCAGCCAGGTACGTAATGATATTGCCAACCGTTTGGCTCAATATATTGAAAGCCCACAGGTTGATGTAAGTATCGCGGCCTTCCGCTCGCAAAAAGCCTATGTGACGGGGGAAGTGGTAAAATCAGGCCAACAGCCAATTACCAACGTGCCGCTAACCGTTATGGATGCGATTAATGCTGCTGGTGGCCTCTCTGAGAATGCAGACTGGCGCAATGTGGTGTTAACGCATGATGGCAAAGAGCAACGTATTTCTCTTCAGGCTTTAATGCAGAAGGGGGATTTGACGCAGAACCATCTGCTTTATCCAGGCGATATTCTTTACATTCCGCGTAACGATGATTTGAAAGTTTTTGTGATGGGTGAAGTGAAGAAGCAGTCGACACTGCGTATGGATCGTAGTGGCATGACGCTGACAGAAGCTTTAGGGAATGCTGAGGGTATGGATCAGGCGATGTCTGATGCTACTGGTGTATTTGTTATTCGCCCACTACGTGGTACTGAAGGCAGCAAGATTGCAAATATATTCCAGTTGAATGCGGCGGATGCCTCTGCCCTGGTGATGGGAACTGAATTCCAATTACAGCCTTACGACATTGTTTATGTCACGACTGCGCCTCTTGTACGTTGGAACCGCGTTATTAGCCAGTTGGTGCCAACAATTACGGGTGTACATGATATGACAGAAACCGTGCGTTTCATAAATCAGTGGAATTAATTTATGTTTGACTCGATTTTAGTGGTTTGTGTCGGAAATATTTGTCGTTCTCCTACGGGGGAGCGTTTGTTAAAAAAATTACTGCCGCATAAAAATATTGGCTCAGCAGGACTTGGGGCATTGGTCGGTAAGCCAGCAGATGAATCAGCAATAGATATTGCAAATCAAAATGGACTTTCTCTTGATGGACACAAAGGTAGACAGCTAACTGCGCCTATGTGTCGCAGCTATGACTTGATTCTGGTTATGGAGAAGGGGCACATTGATGCAGTATGTAGATTGGCTCCGGAGGTTCGAGGAAAAACAATGCTATTTGGACATTGGCTTGGACAAAAGGATATTGTCGATCCATATCGCCAAAGTTCTGAAGCCTTTAAATTTGTATACCAACTTCTAAATGAATCGGCCCAAAAGTGGGCGGATGCATTAAGCCGATAGAAAGTCAGGATTTCCAATGTCAGAAAAAAATAAAGTTAGTGGCGCGCATGATATGTCAGATGAAGTTGATCTGAAGCGTATACTCGGGGTTTTAATTGACAACCGATGGTTGGTAGTGGGGGTTACAACTACATTCTTAACTTTGGGGATTTTGTACAGCTTATTTGCAACACCAATTTATCGTAGCGATGCTATGGTTCAAATAGAGCAAAATGTTGGTAATACTCTGTTGAATAACATTTCTCAAATATTGCCTAGCAGTCAACCAGCATCAGCTCCAGAAATAGAATTGCTTAAATCAAGAATGATTTTGAGTAAAACTATTAATTCATTAAATCTGCAGACAGAAGTAGAGCAGAAATATTTCCCTGTTTTTGGCAAAGGATTGTCAAGATTGATGAAGAAGAAGCCCGGGGAAATTGTGGTCTCCAAAGTTGAATTGCCGATAACTTGGGGAGATGAACGGTACTTTTATTTGGATGTAATAGATAATAAATCCTTCCGGCTAACTAAAGATGGTGAATTTTACGCAGAGGGAAAGGTTGGTAGCCTTTTACAAAAAGAAGGTTTTTCACTTCTAATAAGTGATATTGAAGCTGCGCCTGGAACCGAGTTCAAAATTACTCAGCATAGTGAATTATATACATTAAATAGTTTGCTAAGTAATTTTTCTGTTGCTGATAAAGGTAAGGATACGGGGGTGTTAGGTTTAAGTTTAACTGGTGAAGATCCAAAGCTTATCGAAAGAATCCTTAATTCTATTGCGTCTAATTATTTAGAACAGAATGTTGAAAGAAAATCAGAAGTAGATGCAAGAAGTCTCTCGTTCTTGAAGGAACAACTACCGAAAGTCCGAACTGCACTTGATTCAGCAGAGAGTAAATTAAACCTGTACCGACAACAGAAGGACTCTGTTGATCTTTCTTTAGAGGCAAAATCAGTTCTGGATTCAATTGTTTCTGTAGATTCTCAACTGAATGAATTAACATTTAAAGAAGCCGAAATATCTAAGCTGTACACAAAGGAACACCCATCATACCGTGCATTACTTGAGAAAAGAAAAGCGCTAGAAGAAGAGAGGGGAAGGTTCAATAAGCGAGTGAGTGCAATGCCTAAGACTCAGCAGGAGATAGTTCGTTTGAGTCGAGATGTTCAGTCAGGGCAAGAGATTTATATGCAACTGCTGAACAAACAGCAAGAGCTTAGCATATCGAAAGCCAGCACGGTTGGAAATGTTCGCATAATAGATAAGGCAATTACGCAGATAGAGCCTGTAGAACCTAAGAAAACGTTAGTTGTCTTAATAAGTATGATATTAGGTATCATGGTTTCAATAGGTTATATTTTGTTGAGGACATTCCTGCATCGCGGTATTGAAAACCCGGAGCAGCTAGAAGAATTAGGCATAAATGTTTATGCTAGTGTTCCGCTGTCGGAATGGCAGCGAAAGAAGGATATGGAGTTTCTTTCCAGGAATAAAGGGAGGAAAACTAATAATGACTCTAATACATTATTAGCGTTTGGCAATCCAGCAGATTTGGCAATTGAAGCAATTCGTAGCTTACGTACCAGCTTGCATTTTGCAATGATGGATGCTAAGAATAATGTATTAATGATATCAGGTGCTAGCCCTGGTATCGGTAAAACTTTTATAAGCGCTAACTTGGCAGCTGTCATTGGACAGACAGAACAGCGAGTGTTGTTTATAGATAGTGATATGCGAAAAGGATACGCGCATAAACTCTTTGGCTTAGATTGCAATCAAGGTCTGTCAGAAATTTTATCTGGTAAGAGCTCAATTAATTCCGTGATACAAAAAACCATGTATGATGGTCTTGATTTTATTCCAAGAGGACAGATTCCACCAAATCCATCTGAGTTGTTGATGCATATTCGTTTTGATGAATTGATTCAATGGGCTACAGAGAATTATGATCTTGTTTTAGTTGATACTCCCCCAATTCTTGCTGTAACAGATGCAGCTATTATTGGTAAGCATGCTGGAACTTCTTTCATTGTTGCTCGTTTTGAACTGAATACTCCAAAAGAAGTCGAAGTGAGTTTTAAGCGTTTTGACCAAAATGGGGTGCTGATTAAGGGAGTAATCCTAAATGCCGTAACAAGGAAAGCATCTAACTATTATAGTTACGGCTATGATTATAAAGATTATAGCTATGAATCTAATAACTAGTTGGTTATGGAAAGAGGATATCTAACGAACACATTTTAAACCTGATAAGAATGTTCAGAATTATCGGACCATGAATACTATGTAATCATAGTATTGGTGCTAGCAGAGGGCGGAGTATCCCGCTCTTTGTTAGCAGACTAGACATTCTTTGGAAATGATTTGAAGGTGAGCATTTTGCTAAAAAAACAAATGTTATGGTCTTTAGTGGATAAAATAATTAAAGCTGTAGCAGCAATAATATCACTGTCATTAGTATCAAAAAGTTTGGCGATAACAAATTTTGGTGATTACGTTACTCTTATATCTTTAGGTGGGGTTTTTCTGGCACTAACAAATATTGGTTCTGAAAGTCTAATACCAAAGTTAGTTGCAAATAATGAAACTTTAAATGAGTTTATTTTTTTGAAGATTGCCGCATCTTTCTTTTTTGGCTTTATATTTATAATTATATGCACTATCGCTTATCCAAGCATAGACTTTTTTTATCTTGCTCTATTTTCAGCTAATTTTTTATTTGTTTTTTTTAGCTACAATGAGTTTATTTATATACAGAAAGGTAAAGTTGAAATTTTTTCAAAAATATCAATATTTATCCAAATTACATCGCTGTTCATTAAGTTTTTATATGTATATAATGACGGCACTAGCATGTGGTTCTGGTTGGTTATTCTGTCATCAGAGTATCTTAGTTTGGGTTTATTAACTCATTATGCGTTACGTCAGAAAGTTTCAATTAAAGGGTTGGATTTTTTAAAAGTAAAAAAAATTGCTTCTGATGTAATGTATATATCACTATCCTCAGTGGCTATAGCAGCCTACATGCGCATCGATACTTTGATGATTAGCTATTTTCTAGGTAGCGATGAAGCCGGTAAATATTTTGCAGGAGCTAGATTGAGCGAAGGTGTATATTTTATTGGTATAGCGTTGGCTAGTATTCTTTATTCATATACCTTGAATAATAAGAGCAATACAACGATAGTAAAGAAATCTATTGCAAGATGCTTAATTTTTCTTATGTTCCTGGGTTTTATTGGAACAATTTTAATAAATTTCATTTCGGACGCAGCTATTATATTTTTATATGGTGACGGCTATTATGAAAGCGCGAAGGTATTAGCAATACATAGCACGTCTATTATGTTTGTATTTGCCGGTGGCTATTTAAGCCGTCTTTACATTAATTGTGGCTTTGCAAAAAAAAACTTGAGAAGAACAATAATTGCGTTACTCACAAATATTATACTCACATATATACTAATACCAAGGTTCGGGATTGTAGGTGCGGCTTATGCTACAGTGATTAGTCAAATAATGTCCAGTTTCTTACTATTTATGATTGATAGGGTATTTGTAGTGCGGCTATTAAAAGGTGTTGTATGAAACTTGTCATATTGGCCTTACTTTTATTTCATCTTATTCTATCTGTTTATAGAATAAAAAGAGACCTTTTTACTCGAAGGTTTGGTATTATTACTGGATACTTTCTGGGGGTGATTTACTTCATAATAATACCATTGTTTTACTATGCAATAATAGGTGAGTTAAATCTAAATGATGACAATGCACCGGTAACATATTATTATTTGAAGGGCGACTTTGAAACTAGCAGTAACATTATATATTTTCTTATTACATTTTTATTCTGCAATTTTTTTATTCTTGTTATTGATCATCTTATTTTAGATGTATTCAACTCTGCAACTAGAGCATATGAAATTCCTAAAGATATGAAGGGATTTTATTTCTCATGGCTTATCAGTTTTGGTTTGCTCATACTTTACTATTTTATAGTAATGCGTGGTGCCGACCATTGGTATCATGCAAAAGGGGAGTTCTTTGAAAATTATGGAACAGCAGGAATAATATTCGGTTTTTTACTTTTTGGTTCAAAAATGTTTTTCCTGGGAAAGTTTTTCCAGGCGTTAGAAAATGGGAAGAGTATCGTTGTATTAACCTTCCTGTCTTTAATTCTCATAATTGCAGAATTGTATGTAACAGGTAATAGAATATTTATTTTTGTGTATTCATACTGTTTTCTTTTCTATTTGCTGTATAGAAGAAAATATAAAATGATTATATTTGTCTTCTTAGGAGCGCTTGCTTCAGCATTTGTTTTGAGCTGTTATTCAGTATTCCGCAGCTATATTTATTCTGAAGGGGTTGCTGTTGCGCTAGAGAAAACTATTTATTTTATATTTCATAATGGGGAAATATATGCATATGTATTTAAAGCTATATTTGAAACGGTAAATATAAATATACTTATAGCTTTATATAAAATGGCCCCCATCATTAATTTAGACTATGAGCATTTTACTTTTATAAAGCCATTTATATTTTATATTCCTCGAACTATACTAGAAAACAAACTAGACTCAGTCACTGTTATTGCTGGAAACCTTCTCGATGGGCGTGATGGGCTAGCATTGGTTACTTTACTTCCTGGTGAGGCAATATTAAATTTTGGGAGACTATATTTCATTTTTCTTCCTGCAGTGTTAATAATATTCGATAGGTTCTCACTGTTTTTCGCAAATAATAAAGCATTTAATTGGATGTTACTGGGATATGGTATGCTGCTAATGCGTTTTCCTTTCTCTGATGTTTTTATCCAATTTATAGCAACTATCATATTTATGAAAACATACACTTTAATAAGTAAAATTAAATTTCGATAACCTATTCTTTATGTATCAGTTCATTGCGATTATTAGTAGGCATGTATTATGAAAAGAAAAGTTGCAGTCATATATCATTTTTTTCCACACTATAGGTCTGGAATTATTAAGGAATTGTTAAAGTCAAACGATTTTGATTTCCATTTTTATGGTTCTGATATTGAAGAATACTATGGAATTAAACGTTGTAAAGATGTTCCACTGGATAAATTTCACATTACGCGCTTTTCTAAGATGAAAAACTTTGTCTTTCAAGAAGGGTTATTGAAATTGGCAATGAGTAAAGAATATGATGCATTGATTATTCTTGCTGACCCGCATTTTGTTATGACCTGGCCGTGTTCTCTATTAGCAAAACTGAAAAAAAAGAAAGTTTTATTTTGGACTCATGGTTGGACGAAAGATCTAAGTGGCATAAAATATAAGATAAAAAAAATATATCATCAGCTTTCTGATGGACTATTGCTCTATGGTGACAGAGCAAAGAATATAACTGTAGAAAATGGTTATCCACCTGAGAAAGTTTATGTCATTTATAACAGTCTCGATTATGAATTACAACTTGAAGCTAGAAACCTGCTTGAAAAAAAATATGAATTAGACGTTGATAGACGAGAGTTTTATGGAAATGCTGATGGAGCCATTGTTACAGTCGCAAGGTTAATTGAAACATGTCGTTTTGATCTACTAATCGATGCTATATATATTCTAAAGTCTCAGGGATATTTGCCAATGGTAAATATTATTGGTGATGGTCCTGTGCGTGGCAAATTAGAAAAATATGCGAGAGAAAAAAATGTAGCAGACCAAATTAAATTTTGGGGGGCTTGCTACGATGAAAGTTTACTCTCGAGAGTAATATATTCTGCTGATGTTACAGTTTCCCCAGGCAAAGTAGGTCTTCTCGCAATGCATAGTTTGAACTATGGCACGCCCGTAATAACACATGATAGTTTTGATATGCAGATGCCAGAATATGAAGCAATTATCCAAGATAAAACTGGAGGCTTTTTTATCCATAATGACTCAATGTCTTTAGCAAAAGAAATAAAGAAGTGGATATCAAATAAAAAAAGCAAGGAAACAATAAAAGCTTGTCATGAGATGATTGATAAAACTTATAACCCTTATTTTCAAAGCTTAAAAATCCACGAGGCTTTATATGAAGAAAAATAGTTCTTTGTATAAAATTCTAAGAAAAATAAAATGTAAATTTTCTCATGTGCGCTATGGATTACGTTTTGTTCATAGCTCTGCAATGATTGGCCCGAAATGTGATATTAGTAAAGATATTATAATGAAAGAAGAGAGCTACATAGGGCCAAATTGTTTAATTGGTGAAGGTGTGATTATTGAGCGGTTTGCGATGATTGGTCCTAATGTTTCTATTGTGGGTCATGACCATAACTTTGACAAAGTAGGCATACCTATTATCTACTCAGGTAGGCCGTCAGGGACATGTATTACTTCAATTAAACAAGATGCTTGGATTGGTGCTGGTTCAATAATATTGAGGGGGGTTACGATCGGCAGTGGTTCCATTGTCGCTGCGGGGGCTGTCGTAGTTAAAGACGTACCAGCCTGTACTATAGTAGCTGGTATACCTGCCAAAGTAGTTAGAAAAAGATTCGAGAATGATGCCGATGCAGCGATTCATATCGAAAAAATTGAAAGTATGGGCTGTACAGGAGATTATTGTGACTAAAGAAAACTATCAAATCAATTTTTATAGTTTTAGCAATAAACTCTATCGAGCGTTGTGGAGCCTATTTTATTTTCTTTTCTTTAGATATAGTCCATCACCATTTTTTAAATATAGAACATATATCCTTAGGTTATGGCAAGCTGAGGTAAGCTCAGATATTAGAGTATATCCAAGCGCAAAAATTTGGAGCCCTAAAAACCTCACAATGAAATCAGGCTCATCAATTGGTCCTCGAGCATTAATTTATAATCAAGGACATATCACTATCGGCGAAGATTCTATTGTTAGTCAAGATGTAACGATTTGTGCTAGTTCTCATGATTATAAAAAGTATCACCATCCTCTGATTTTAAAAGATGTAGTTATAGGTTCGAGAGTGTGGCTTTGCGCAGAATCATTTGTAGGTCCAGGTGTTGTTGTCGGGGATGGTGTAGTATTGGGGGCTAGAGCGGTAGCAAAAAAGAATCTCGAAGCTTGGTATGTTTATGATGGTAACCCCAGCCAAAAGATAAAAGAGAGAGGGTTAAAGGATGAGTAAGCCAAGTCTAACTATTCTAGTTTTAACTAAAAATGAAACATTACATATTCGGCGGTGCATTGAATCACTCAAAAATATTGCGGAAAAGATAATTATCTTAGATTCTTTTTCTACAGATGATACAATGAATATTATAAATGAATACGGAGAGTTAATTGAATTTTATCAGAATAAATGGATTAATTATTCAAGTCAGTTTCAATGGGGTCTAGATAACATTCCTATTAAAACAGATTGGGTAATGAGAATGGATGCTGATGAATATATCGACGATGATTTGCAAAAAGAAATTATTTCTGATTTACCAAACTTAGATAAATCTAAAAACTGTGTATTTATAAGAAGGAAATATTATTACAAAGATAAATGGATTAAATATGGAGCTGTTTATCCACTTGTATTGTTAAGAATATGGCGCACCGGAGAGGGGAGAATTGAGCAGCGGTGGATGGATGAGCATATGGTTGTAAAAAAAGCATCCCCGATAAGATTCAAAGGACACATTATAGATCACAATCTTAATGACATGAGATGGTGGATAGATAAACATATTAGGTATGCAGATCGAGAAGTTGTAGACCTTTTAAATATAAAGCACTCCCTTTTTGAAAGGGATGGAGATATAATAAGTAAAGGTGGGTTTCAAGAGAGAGTAAAAAGAATTTTTAAAGAAAAAATTTATTTTAAATTACCGCCTTCACTTAGATCGCTAATGTATTTCTCATATAGATATATTATTAGATTAGGCTTTCTTGATGGAGCGAAGGGGTGGGATTTCCATTTAATGCAAGGACTATGGTATCGAAGTTATGTCGATATCAGATACAAGGAGTTGGATAAGTTAATTTCTAATATTGATGAAAAAAACAAAAAAATCGAAGTTTTGGCTAAATCAACAGGATTAAATTTTTGAGAGGAACGAATGAGTAAAGTTGCATTGATTACTGGTGTTACTGGGCAGGATGGATCTTATTTGGCAGAGTTATTGCTTGCCAAAGGTTATGAAGTACACGGCATTAAACGCCGTGCCTCTTTGTTCAATACTGGTCGGATTGACCATATTTATCAAGATCCACATTCTAACAATCCGAAGTTTCATCTTCATTACGGAGATCTTACGGATACATCAAACTTGACTCGAATTATTGCCGAAATTCGACCCCATGAAGTATATAACTTAGGGGCAATGAGTCATGTAGCTGTTTCTTTTGAATCACCTGAATATACAGCTGATGTAGATGCAATTGGAACATTGCGTATTTTGGAGGCTATCCGTTTCCTAGGTCTCGAGAAAACAACTCGATTCTATCAAGCTTCAACATCTGAGCTATATGGTTTGGTACAAGAAATACCTCAAAGAGAAACTACCCCTTTCTATCCACGTTCCCCATACGCGGTAGCGAAATTATATGCCTACTGGATCACTGTTAATTATCGTGAATCGTACGGTATGTATGCTTGTAATGGCATACTCTTCAATCACGAGTCACCTCGCCGTGGGGAAACTTTTGTAACCCGGAAAATCACGCGTGCATTATCAAATATTGCCCAAGGCCTAGAGAAATGTCTTTACTTAGGCAATATGGATGCCCTTCGTGACTGGGGGCATGCAAAAGATTATGTAAAGATGCAATGGATGATGTTGCAACAAGAGAAACCTGAGGATTTTGTTATAGCGACAGGTATTCAATACTCAGTGCGTCAGTTTGTCGAGTTGGCGGCGGCTGAATTGGGTATCGTCCTTGGCTTCGAAGGTGAAGGAGTGAACGAGAAAGGAATTGTTATTTCTGTTTCTGGTAACAATGCTCCAGGAGTTAAAGCGGGTGATATTATTGTTTCTGTTGATCCCCGATATTTCCGTCCAGCTGAAGTTGAAACATTATTGGGAGATCCGACAAAAGCTCACACCAAACTAGGCTGGAAGCCTGAGATTACTTTAAAGGAAATGATTGCAGAAATGATTCAATATGACCTAGAAGCAGCAAAAAAACATTCATTGCTTAAGTCTCATGGGTATGACGTTGCAATCTCATTGGAGTGATTTTTTAATGAATAAAAAGCGTATTTTTGTAGCTGGCCATAATGGCATGGTTGGTTCGGCGATTGCTAATCAACTAATACTACGCGATGACGTTGAAATTATTACCCGCAATAGGAATGAGTTAAATTTACTTGATGCTGTAGAGGTAAATAATTTTTTTAAAAATGAGTGTGTAGATCAGGTTTACATTGCTGCAGCTAAAGTCGGTGGAATTGTTGCTAATAATAGTTATCCTGCTGATTTTATATATGAAAATTTAATGATAGAGGCGAATATTATTCACTCCGCGCACAATAATGGTGTGGATGAATTAATGTTTCTAGGTTCCTCATGTATTTATCCTAAAATGTCTTGCCAACCGATAGTAGAATCTCAATTATTACAGGGAAGTTTAGAGCCAACAAATGAACCTTACGCTATCGCTAAAATTGCAGGTATTAAATTATGTGAATCTTATAATAGACAATACGGCCGGGATTATCGTTCTGTAATGCCCACTAATTTATACGGACGTAATGACAATTTCCATCCTAATAATTCGCACGTTATCCCTGCTTTAATGCGCCGCTTTTATGAGGCTAAACTAGCTGGTAGCAATGAAGTTATAGTTTGGGGAAGCGGTAAACCGATGCGTGAATTTTTGCATGTAGATGATATGGCGGCCGCGAGCATTTACGTGATGGAGCTAGAAAAGGATGTATGGTTAGCTAATACTGAACCCATGCTTTCACATATCAATGTTGGGACAGGGATTGATTGCAGTATTCGTGAGTTGGCTGAAACGATAGCCTCAGTTACAGGTTATAAAGGGAAAATTTTCTTTGACACAGAAAAACCTGATGGTGCACCTCGTAAACTGCTTAATGTAAATCGGTTAGCTAACTTAGGATGGCAGCATAGCATTCCTTTGGAAGAAGGATTGAGAGACACATTTCATTGGTTCCTTGAGAATCAGGACTCGTTTCGGGGGGCATAATGTTTTTGAGTCATGCATGCTTTAAGAATGTAGTCAAGTCCACTCCGTTGGTTTCTATTGACTTGATTGTTGAAAATGAAATTGGTCATATTTTATTAGGACGAAGGACCAATCGCCCCGCAAGGGGCTATTGGTTTGTGCCAGGCGGACGTGTTCAGAAAAATGAAACGTTAGATACTGCTTTTCAACGTCTGACGCAAGATGAAATTGGCTGTAAAGTTTCAAGAGATTGTACTGATTTTTTGGGAGTATACGAACACTTTTACAACGAAAATTTTTCTGATGAAGATTTCTCAACTCACTATGTTGTCCTAGGATATCATATCAAAGTTGTTACTGGTGAGTTATCTCTTCCTCTTGAACAACATGATTCCTATCTTTGGATAAATATAAATGATTTACTAAGCCACAAGGAAGTTCATGATAATACTAAAGCTTATTTCTTCAATGAAAAACCAAGGGTTACTTTATAAATAATGAAAATTCTTATTTACGGGATAAACTATTCGCCTGAATTAACAGGTATTGGAAAATATAGTGGTGAGATGGCAAAGTGGATGTATGCTCAAGGATACGAAACTAGAGTGATTACTGCTCCACCATATTATCCAGAATGGAAAGTCTCATCAAAGTATTCTAGTTGGAAGTATAGCAAGTTTTCTGATGATGAAACTATCTATCGTTGTCCACTTTATGTTCCACAAAAGCCAACAACTATCAAGAGATTAGTTCATTTATTGAGTTTTTCATTAACTTCATTATTCCCGCTTTTTATTCAATATCGATGGAAGCCAGATTATATCATTTGTGTTGCGCCTACATTATTTTGTGTTCCGGGGGCTTGGCTTTTAAGTAAGTTAACAGGTGCGAAAACTATATTACATATACAAGATTATGAAGTTGATGCTATGTTAGGTTTGGGAATGGCCAAAAAAGGTTTTCTAAGTGATTTTGGAAAACGATTTGAACGATGGTGTTTGCATTCTATGAATATGGTATCAACAATTTCTCAATCAATGATAAATAAAGCGGTTGAGAAAGGCGTCGATAAGGAAAAACTCATTTTTTTTCCAAACTGGTCGGAAGTTGAGCGCTTTCGAAATATAACCAAAGTTGATGCTATATATCTTAAAGGTAGGTTGGGTCTATCACATGCTGAGCGTATTATTTTATATTCTGGCAATATAGGTGAAAAACAAGGTCTCGAAATTCTAATAGAAGTTGCAGAGCGAATGAGATCTGAGTCTTGTGTTTTTCTAATTGTTGGTGATGGAGGTGGAAAAGAGCGTCTACAAAAATTGGTTGAAGAAAAAAAACTTGCTAATGTAATTTTTCGCCCTCTCCAAGCTTACGAAGATCTTCCTTTTCTATTGAAACTTGCAGACTGTCATTTGGTTGTTCAACGCCGAGGTGCTGCTGATGCTGTCTTACCTTCCAAGCTTACAAATATTCTTGCAGTTGGTGGTAACTCAGTGATCACCGCTGAGTTGGATACTGAGTTGGGGCGTCTCTGTGAGAACTATCCAGGGATTGGTATTTGCGTTGAGCCAGAATCGGTGGATGCATTATTCCACGGAATAATTGAATGCTTAAAACTGGAACCAGAAAATAAAGTAGCTAAAGCATATGCTTTGGAATTTCTTGATAAAGGTAGCGTTTTGAATAAGTTCATAAATGACATTCAAAACTAGATTGTCTCTACTGTAGTTATTTAAATAGTAATTTGTCATATTAAGTTATTGGCTGGTACTATTTATATAAATACGCAATTGTATTTCTGAATAATATTGCGAAATCGGACAATTGTATCCTTACGTATATACGAGTGATCCCTTTATGAAAGTGTTACACCAGCGAGTTCGCTCTAAAAGCAATGCATCTTTAATATCAATGATGCAGCGTTTTTCCGATATTTCAATGATTTCAATAGGCTTATATATAGTTTGCCTAGTTAATTATCAAGAGTTTTCTCATAAGTGCATCATCGCCATATTGATTTCTTTAGTATGCTTCCAAATGATTGGTGGCATTACTGATTTCTATCGTTCTTGGCGAGGCGTTAAGATTTATAAAGAGCTCAATATAATCCTTCAAAATTGGACATTGAGCTTAATATTAACAGCAGGAATAACATCTCTTTTTTTTGATCTTGAAATCGCTCTTAAGGTTTACATGCAATGGTACTTCATTGTGTGTATTAGCTCTATTTGTTGTCGAGTCGCTATACGATTTATTATTCGCGTGATTAGAAATCAGGGATATAATACATGTCGTGTTGCGATTGCTGGTTCGATGCCTATCGGCATTTACTTAATGCGTAGTTTCGCTGAGGAACCATGGTTAGGTTTTATTGGTAATGGTGTATATAATGATGCACCAATACGTGAAGACGAAGATATAAAATATGCAGGGGATTTCTCACAACTAATCACAGATGCTCGCAATGGCGAATTGGACCGTATTTATATTGCGATGAGAATGGGGGATGAAAGTAAAATTAAGGAGTTAGTAAAAAAATTAAGTGATACGACCTGCTCTGTAATGCTGATTCCAGATGTTTTCACTTTGAATATACTTCAATCACGGACAGAGGAAGTGAACGGTGTCCCTGTAGTACCTCTTTTTGACACACCCTTAAATGGTATAAATATGGTGCTTAAGCGACTGGAGGATATCGTTTTATCTCTAATTATTTTGATTTTAATTGCACCTGTTTTAATTATTATAGCATGCGCAATTAAATTTACCTCTCCTGGCCCTGTTATATTTCGTCAAACACGATATGGTATGGATGGTAAACCAATAAATGTTTGGAAATTTAGGTCTATGAATGTTATGGAAAATGGAGCTTTCCTTAGTCAGGCAACAAAAGATGATGCGCGTGTTACCGAAATTGGGGCATTTTTGAGGAGAACCTCTCTAGACGAGTTGCCACAATTCTTTAATGTACTTTTTGGTAAAATGTCAATTGTCGGTCCTCGTCCTCATGCTGTCGCCCATAATGAGCAGTATCGCCTTCTAATTGATGGCTATATGCTTCGGCATAAAGTGAAGCCAGGGATCACTGGTTGGGCGCAAATCAATGGTTGGCGTGGAGAGACTGATACATTAGAAAAAATGCAAAAAAGAGTCGATTTTGATCTTGAGTACATTCGAGAGTGGAGTATCTGGTTTGACTTAAAAATAATCTTTCTTACTATATTTAAAGGATTTGTTGGTAAGGATGTTTATTAGTTTAAACTAGGTGGGTAATTATCATGTTGATCAGTAAAAGAAAGTTTATTAAGTTGGCTTCATTATCGTTTCCTCTTTTTATAGTTAGCAAGCCAGCATTGTCCACTTTTTCTACTTCAGCAATAAAACCTATTTCTTTGATGGAGAAACTTGCTGATATTACGGAGTTTGGTGCTTTATCCGGTGATTATGATAATTACTCAATTATTCAAGGACTTCTTAATGAAGGACGGGATGTTTATATTCCCAACGGTGTCTTTACGATAAGTAATAGTTTGGTTGTTAAAAAAAACAATCAAAAAATATATGGTGTTGGTACGTTAAAAATAACTGAAAATAATTCAATGGATGTCGTGGTTTGTAATGAGAGAACAGGATTTGATATGCGAGGGATCAGCGTAAGCGCTGGTGGTAAGCAAAGTGGAATTTATAAGACCTGTTGCGTTAAACTTATTAAATCAAATGCTTTTTCGATAAGTAAGTGTTCTTTTACGAACTATATTGGTGGTGGT
Source organism: Serratia fonticola (assembly GCF_006715025.1). NCBI lineage: Bacteria > Pseudomonadati > Pseudomonadota > Gammaproteobacteria > Enterobacterales > Yersiniaceae > Serratia > Serratia fonticola. The sequence continues at coordinate 3,959,978 of NZ_VFMK01000001.1, read as the reverse complement.
GTTCAGCTATTAAACTGTAACGATGGTAACATATCTTTTAATTCCTTTATGGAAGCTGCTGATGCTAAAGAGAGCTTTTCATCATCCGTTGATATTTGTTTTTATAACGGAGGTGCTAATAACACTATATATGGTAATAAGTGCTTTGGCTATGGAGGATATGGCATAGTATTTCAAACACTAGCTGATTCAGTTCGTTCTACTTTTATCAATAATACCATCTCATATAACAATATTGCGGAGCATAGTTCGTATGGTATTCTGATATATAGAGGAGGAGCTCAATCTCTTTTTAAAAATAACAGTATCTCTCATAACATAGTTAGCGGTATTTCTGGCTCAAATATTAATAGAGCGAAGGATAATTTTAGCTTTGGAGCTGGAATTTATATTCAAGGTGCTGAGCATAGTTTTATTGATAATAATCATATATCAAAATGTAATACATTGACGAAAGATGAAATGTTAGCTCCTGGTGCTATAGGTGTGGCTAACGCTTCTTATGTGATTATCTCGAATAATATTATCAAAGACTCTTCCTTTTATGGTATATATATAAATGATTCTAACCATCTAGCTGATCCATCAGGGGTTGTTGAAATAAAGAATAATGAAGTTACAAACTCTAACAGAGATGCTATAAAAATCAATGAGTCATCAAATGTTTTAATATATAAAAATAATGTTAGTGGTGCTAAAAATGGTGTGGTTGTTACACAAAAAATTGGCGAAAATATAAATGGTATGAAGTCGATTGAAATTGAAGGGAACTCAATCAAAAATATAAGAGGGAATGCTATCAATATATCAAATCTTAAATTTTTTAAAATAACGAATAACAACACAGTGAATAATGGAAGATATAGTGTTAATATCATTGATTCTTCCTCTGGTAAAATCGAAGGCAATCAATTCAAATCAGATGGCCGTTCCCCATCTTTTATTAATATTGAGCGCTCGGAAGAAATCGAAAAATATAATAATGTTTTTTTATAAATGCACAGTCGCCTCTTTAAGGGGGGGCTCATAGTGCTTTATGCAAGTAGCTTGAGGGAAGTTTTTAAGTGGTTGTTTCAATTTTAATGTGAGCTTTTTCTGCGATTTTAATAATATAGGTCTTCATGATGAACCATGTACATATGGTTGATGTGTTATTACGCAGGTGGTTTCATTAATTTATTTTCTCAGGGGGGAATATAACTAAATTTAGGGGTGGAAAATTGTATTATGTGTAATGTGCTTGCTTCGAGAGTGTGATAGGCCAACTCCATTAACTTGTAAAGATTTTTCATCTACGGTGAAATAGTAATAGTAATAGTAATAGTAATAGTAATAGTAATAGTAATAGTAATAGTAATAGTAATAGTAATAGTAATAGTAATAGTAATAGTAATAGTAATAGTAATAGTAATAGTAATAGTAATAGTAATAGTAATAGTAATAGTAATAGTAATAGTAATAGTAATAGTAATGTTGCTATTTTATTGGCTTTTATTCTCTGCTCCCTTTTCATGTACTATAAATTACTTACTTATATCGTTATTTCAGTGTATATCTCATTCTAGTCAGTGTGGCCTCGGGTCACATATACTCTATATAGATAGAGGATGCGCTGTACAAGGATTACTCAATGCCAACAATCATTCCTGTCATCATGGCCGGTGGCACAGGAAGTCGTCTCTGGCCTCTATCCCGAGAGTCATTCCCAAAACAATTTCTGTCTATTGATGACAGTGGTTTTAGTCTCCTGCAGCAAACCCTGCAGCGCTTATCTGGGTTAGAGGGGAGCGAAATTGCTGCTCCCTTGGTCATCTGTAACGAGAATCATCGCTTTCTCGTTGCAGAGCAACTGCGTGCAATTGATCAATTGGCTACCAATATCATTTTAGAACCGATGGGGCGTAACACCGCGCCAGCAGTTGCCTTAGCTGCCCATCTTGCGGCGGAGGCAGATCCAGACAGCGTTCTATTGGTGCTTGCTGCAGATCATCTGATTAAAAAAGTTGATAATTTCCATTTGGCGATCCAGGCTGCGCTACAGTTCGCTTCACATAACCACCTGGTTACCTTTGGCATCATTCCTGAGCATCCTGAGACGGGATATGGATATATCAAACGCGGTAGCAATCTTTCCGATGCCTGCTTCAAAGTAGATGCCTTTGTCGAAAAACCTTGCTTGGAAAAAGCACGGGAATATCTCGCTTGCGGCGAATACAGTTGGAACAGCGGTATGTTTATGTTCAAAACGGCGAAATTCTTGCAGGAGTTGGAGCAATACAGCCCTGAGATTTATGTGAACACGCAGAAATCTGTTCAAGAAAGCAAGCGTGATATGAATTTTATCCGTGTTGAGCAGGAGATCTTTAAGCACTGTCCGAGTGACTCTATCGATTACGCCGTAATGGAGAAAACCAGCGATGCTGTGGTGATCCCGATCGATGCAGGTTGGAGTGATGTCGGCTCCTGGTCATCATTGTGGGATGTTTCTGATAAGGACATATCTGGTAATGTCAACGTTGGCCAAATTATTTCCATCGATTCCAGCAACAACTATATCTCGTCAGACTCTGCGTTGGTTGCCACTATTGGGTTAGATAATCTTGTAATTATAAATACCAATGATGCGTTGCTGATCTCTACCAAGGATCAGGTACAAGACGTCAAAAAAGTGGTTGATGAGCTAAAGGCGCGAGATTTACATCACTATCGTCAGCACTCTTCCTCTTATCGTCCTTGGGGTACCATTTGTGATATCGATAGCGGCGAGCATTACCAAGTAAAAAAAATCGTTGTTCATCCAGGGCATGGGCTTTCACTACAGCGCCATCACCACCGTGCAGAACACTGGATTGTGGTCAGTGGTACCGCCAAAGTAAATGTTGATGAAAATGAATTTTTGCTCTCAGAGAACCAGTCTACCTTTATTCCTGCTGGCTGTGTCCATACGCTGGAAAACCCAGGGAAGATCGATCTTGAAATAATCGAGGTACGTTCTGGATTCTATCTGGGAGAGGACGATATTGAACGTTTACATGATCGGTATGGCAGGGTTTAACTGAAGGATCTGAAATGGAAAAGTTGACGTGTTTTAAGGCTTACGATATTCGCGGTAAATTAGACGAAGAACTGAATGAAGATATCGCTTACCGCATTGGGCGTGCTTATGGTGAGTTTTTAAAACCTAAAACGATTGTATTGGGAAGTGATGTTCGTTTAACCAGTGAAAGTCTTAAGCTAGCTTTGGCAAAAGGGTTACAGGATGCCGGTAGCGATGTCATCGATATTGGTATGACAGGCACAGAAGAAATTTATTTCGCTACTTCGCACCTTAAAGCTGATGGTGGTATTGAGGTAACAGCGAGCCACAACCCCATTGATTATAATGGCATGAAATTGGTACGTGAGGGTTCTCGCCCAATCAGTGGCGATACCGGTTTACGAGCGATTCAAGAGTTGGCTGAAGTGAATCACTTCCCAGAACCTTCCATTGCACGTGGTCGCTATGTTCGTAAGGATGTGCTGCCAGATTACGTTCAGCATGTTATGTCTTACGTCAAGGCAGAAAATTTCAAGCCGTTAAAGCTGGTGATTAACTCCGGTAACGGCGCTGCTGGGCATGTGGTTGATGCAATAGAGGAGCGGTTAAAAGCGCTAGATGTACCTCTTGAATTTATCAAAGTTCATCACCAACCTGATGGCACTTTCCCAAATGGTATTCCTAATCCACTCTTGCCTGAATGCCGTGCAGATACGTCTAACGCCGTCCGTGAACACGGTGCGGATATGGGTATCGCTTTTGATGGAGATTTTGATCGTTGCTTCCTGTTTGATGAAAACGGTGAATTTATCGAAGGATACTATATCGTCGGTCTACTGGCTGAAGCCTTCCTGCAAAAGCAACCTGGGGCCAAAATTATCCACGACCCTCGTTTGAGCTGGAACACCGTTGATGTAGTAACTCAAGCGGGTGGTGAGCCAGTGATGTCAAAGACTGGCCATGCTTTCATTAAAGAGCGCATGCGTGCTGAAGACGCTATTTATGGAGGGGAGATGAGTGCCCACCATTATTTCCGCGATTTTGCCTACTGTGATAGTGGAATGATCCCTTGGTTGTTGGTTGCTGAGTTGGTGTGTGTAAAAGGCCAAACTCTAGGCCAACTGGTTAAAGATCGTATTGCGGCTTACCCATCCTCTGGCGAGATCAACGTTAAACTGGCCGAACCTGCTATCTCGATAGACAAAGTTAAACAGCACTATGTTGATTTAGGCGGAGAGGTTGATTACACCGACGGGATTAGCATTGAATTCAGTGAATGGCGTTTTAATCTGCGTTCGTCTAATACCGAACCAGTTGTACGTTTGAACGTTGAGTCGCGCGCAGACTGCGCACTTATGCAAGAAAAAACAACGGAAATATTGGCGATGCTCGCGTAGTATCGTTATGACTATGCTAAAAAGGACTGCTCTTATGCAGTCCTTTTTTTTGCGATAACTGAATACTACTACTTACCAGAAGGTTAGAATAAGAGATCGAAATGTTCATTTTTAGCGCCCGAAGCGCATACGAGGGGTAACTATGGCAATTCTAGTCACCGGCGGTGCCGGCTATATTGGTTCTCATACAGTTCTGGCATTGTTAGAGCGGGGAGAAGATGTTGTCGTTCTAGACAATCTTTCGAACTCTTCTGAAGAGTCGCTGCACCGTGTGGAGCAACTGACCGGTAAAGCTGCGCTCTTTTATCAAGGAGATGTTCAGGATGCGGAATGCTTGAACCGCATTTTCGAAGGCCACCAAATCTCATCGGTGATCCATTTCGCTGGGCTGAAAGCGGTAGGGGAGTCCACCCGCAAGCCGTTAGAGTATTATCAGAACAACGTCGCTGGCACCTTGGTGTTGCTCGATGAAATGCGCCGTGCTGGCGTGCATCAGTTTATCTTTAGCTCTTCGGCTACTGTTTACGGCGCTAACTCTCCGGTGCCCTATGTAGAGACCACGCCCATCGGTGGCACGACCAGCCCTTATGGCACCTCGAAGCTGATGGTTGAGCAGATCCTGCAGGATTTTGCCAAAGCAGAACCACAGTTCTCAATTATTGCATTACGCTACTTTAACCCTGTAGGGGCTCACGAGTCTGGCCTGATTGGCGAAGATCCGAACGGTATTCCCAATAATCTGCTGCCGTACATCTCGCAGGTTGCTATCGGTAAGCTTGAAAAACTGGGGGTCTTTGGTGGGGATTATCCAACCAAAGATGGCACTGGTGTGCGAGATTACATTCATGTGATGGATCTGGCGGAAGGCCACCTGATGGCGATGGACCATCTGAAGAAGGTTGATGGTTTCAAAGCCTACAACCTTGGGGCTGGAATTGGGTACTCAGTGCTAGAAATGGTTCATGCCTTTGAGAAAGCTTCTGGAGTCACTATTCCCTACCAGATTCTGCCGCGTCGTGATGGCGATTTGCCTGCTTTCTGGGCCGATGCTAACCTGGCTCGCCAGGAACTCGGCTGGGAGGTACGTCGCGGCATAGATGACATGATGCGCGATACTTGGAATTGGCAAAAGAACAACCCACAAGGTTACCGCAGCAAAGGCTGAATCACCCGGTTATAAACACAAGATTTAGAAGCCCACTTTTGTGGGCTTTTTTGCATTTTGCGATACTGAAACCGGAATAACCATGTGATAAGTAAGGTAATTGATTAGCAGCTATACTCAATTGTCAAGCGTTTTTGCAAGCATGATTATTATTTGCTTTGCCATTTAATATGAATGTTATTTGTTCAGTTTTTACCAAGTTTATCCGTTATTTGTTGCTCCTTAGCTTAAAAATTCAGTATGTCAAATTTTATTTTTTCCCTAACATTTTCAATTTGTTGATTATTTTTTTCATAGCGTACTGGTTAATGGGTAAACAAATAGTGTTTCATCCATGTGTGGTTAATGTATTAAGCGCCAACATAGGTGTATACTTCAGCCCGAAGGAAATTGGGCTGGCTGACGAGTGGCTAAGGTCATGAGATCACTCGCGGTAATTTTTAGCGTGTTGCATTAATAGAACTAAAGTAGTTGGGAGTCCCCACAGAAATGCTTAAAGCTGTCATTCCAGTTGCTGGTCTTGGTACCCGCATGTTACCGGCGACCAAGGCTATTCCTAAAGAAATGTTGCCGGTCGTTGACAAGCCTCTCATTCAGTACATCGTGAATGAATGCGTCGCAGCTGGAATTAAAGAAATTATTCTTGTTACACATTCGTCTAAAAATGCCATTGAGAACCATTTTGACACCTCGTTTGAGTTGGAAAGCATGCTTGAGTCACGCGTTAAGCGCCAACTGCTGGAAGAGGTTCAATCTATCTGTCCTAAAGGTGTCACATTGATGCATGTGCGTCAGGGGCAGTCTAAAGGGTTGGGTCATGCAATTTTGTGTGCCCGACCTCTGATTGGTGATGAGCCTTTTGCCGTTTTGCTGCCAGATGTTTTGATGGATGATACAGCCAGCGATCTTAAAAAAGATAACCTCGCCAGTATGATCGTCAGGTTTGAACAATGCGGTAGAAGCCAGGTTATGGTTGAGCCGGTGCCTGAAAAAGATGTTTCCAAGTATGGTGTGGTCGATTGCAATGGCATTAGGGTTGCACCAGGAGAAAGCGTGCCAATGCATGCCATCGTTGAGAAACCAACGCAGGAAGAAGCACCTTCTAACCTGGCTGTAGTAGGTCGTTATGTGTTGGCTGCAGATATTTGGCCGTTGCTGGAGAAAACACCTTATGGTGCCGGTGGCGAGATACAGCTGACGGATGCCATTGCTATGCTGATGGAACAAGGCCCGGTAGATGCTTTTGCCTTGGTTGGCCGTTCCCACGATTGTGGGGATAAGCTGGGCTATATGAAAGCATTCGTAGAATATGGGCTACGGCATCCAGTTCAAGGACAAGCATTTTCCGAGTGGTTGAAAAGCATGCTCAACAGCTGATCCTGCGGTTTTTTTAAGAAGGTAAACCAGCCGATTCCTAGAGCAATATGAAGAGGTTGGGTGTAACGTAGCGGCGACCTTACACGAAAAAACGCAATGTTGGTAGTTTGAGAAGAAGGCGCAATGTAGGGGGCTAAGAATTGTCCCTGATTAAAATCAGTAAGTTGCAATAAGTGTGCTCTGGTTGCCGCAACGCCAGGGGCGGTAGCGTGGTTAACGTAGCTCAAACGGATGTGCATAGCCGCCTACAGCGGTCAAATCATCGTTGTTGGCCTTAAGGGAATGCGCTGCAACTCTATATTTCCGGCGCTAAGGGAAATCCAAACCTTAAAATTGAGTTTTTAATATGAAGTATAGTTTAGGATATTTGTGGGATTTGGCGACGGTCATTACCCAGAAAGAATTAAAAGTCAGATACAAAAGCAGCTTTTTTGGTTATTTGTGGTCGATTGCAAATCCACTCCTTTTTGCAATGATTTACTACTTCATCTTTAAATTAGTGATGCGGGTTCAGATACCAAATTACACTATATTTATTATCACTGGTCTTTTCCCGTGGCAGTGGTTTGCTAGTTCTACGACTAATTCATTATATTCCTTTATAGCTAATGCTCAAATAATCAAAAAAACGGTGTTCCCGCGTTCAGTTATTCCTTTCAGTAACGTATTAATGGAGTGTTTGCACTTTTTATGCACGATCCCCGTTATTATTGTTTTTCTATATGTATACGATATGCGACCATCCATTGACTGGATTTGGGGTGTTCCTTTAATCGGAATTGCACAAATGTTAATGACATTTGGCATTGCAATGATGCTATCTACCTTGAACCTATTTTTTCGTGATCTCGAGAGATTTGTGACATTGGGCATCATGCTGATGTTTTATTGTACGCCAATTCTATACTCTGCAGATATGATCCCACAGGAATACCATTTCCTTATTGATTATAACCCATTAGCAAATATGATTTTAAGCTGGCGTGATCTTTTTATGAAGGGTACCATTGATTATCATCAGATTGGTATGCTTTATGGTTACGCATTGCTATTCGTTATTGTTGGCGCGAGTATATTTAATAAATTAAAGTACAGGTTTGCAGAGATTCTATAATGAGCATAGCTATTGAATTTAAAAATGTCACTAAACGCTATCCATTATATCATCATATTGGCTCTGGCATTAAGGAACTTATTTTCAATCCACGGCGTGCGTTAAGTTTGCTTCGCGGTCGAAGTTATTTAGCAATCGAAGATATCAGTTTCCAGGTACAAAAAGGTGAATCAGTTGCCCTTATTGGCCGTAATGGTGCAGGGAAGAGCACTTCACTTGGTTTGGTTGCTGGTGTTATGAGACCTTCATCAGGCTCAGTTTATGTGGTCGGACGTGTAGCTTCGATGCTAGAACTGGGGGGAGGGTTCCATCCTGAATTAACCGGGCGTGAGAATATCCGTCTTAATGCCACCTTACTGGGGCTACGCCGTAAAGAGTTAAAAGAGCGTTTGGATAAAATCATCGAGTTCTCTGAATTAGGTGAGTTTATTGATGAACCTATTCGTGTTTACTCAAGTGGAATGCTGGCAAAGCTAGGGTTCTCTGTTATTACTCAAGTAGATCCAGATATCCTTATCATTGATGAAGTATTGGCAGTAGGTGATATTTCATTCCAGCGAAAATGTTTAGATACAATCAATGAGTTTAAGAAAAAAGGGGTTACTATCCTTTTTGTTAGTCATAATCTTGCTGATGTAGAGAAAATATGTGACAAGGTTATTTGGATTGAGAACCACAGAATGAAAGAAATGGGAGATGCCCACCAGGTAATCTCCCATTATAAAGAGGCAATGGTTTGATGCCTACGAATAAGATAATTTTAGGTAACTAAATGAGTACGATTAAAATCTACACTTGCCACCATAAACCGAGTGCATTTCTTGACTCTGGATTGATACAGCCTATTCATGTTGGTAAAGCTAATAGTTTAAATGATATTGGTTGTCCTGGTGATAATATCGGTGATAACATCTCGTTCAAAAATCCATTCTATTGTGAACTGACCGCCCACTATTGGGTCTGGAAGAATGCGACTGCAGAAGATTATGTTGGCTTCATGCATTATCGCCGTCACTTCAATTTTTCTGAAAATCAACAAGCCCTTGAAGATAATTGGGGGGTAGTTAATTATGAGAAAATTGACGAGCAATACCAAGAAATATTTGGTTTAAATGACCAGGATATTGCTAAATGCTTGACCAATGTGGATATCGTTTTACCTAAAAAATGGGATGTTGGTGCAGCAGGCAGTAAAAACAACTATCAACATTATAAGGTTTCCAACTATCTTCACATTGAAGACTATGATGCTGCATTAGCTATTTTGGATGAGCTATATCCTGAGTACAAGCCCTCAGCGGATAAATTCAATAATGCCTCAGATGGCTATTATACAAATATGTTTGTAATGCGAAGAGAGATTTTCGAAGACTACTCAGAATGGCTATTTTCTATTCTTGGTAAACTAGAAAGTAAAATTCGCTTTAATAACTACAATGCTCAAGAAAAACGTGTTGTTGGTCATATATCTGAACGTCTGCTTAATATTTATATAAATTACCAAATTGAGCAGCATGGCTTTAAGGTCAAAGAACTGCAGCGAACTTTTATTCAGCAGGAAACCTTTAATGCAGCGCTGAAACCTGCATACGTAGCTAATAATATACCAGTGGTTATTTGTTTTGATGACAATTATGCTATCAGCGGCGCTGCGTTAATTAATTCTATTATAGTAAAGGCTAATCCTGAACTTAATTATGATCTGGTCATATTGGAGAATGGAGTTTCGTTAGCTAATAAAGAGCGATTTCTTTCTTTAATTGATGGTTTTGAAAATATTAGCCTGCGTTTCTTTGATGTTAATGCCTTTTCTGAGATAAAAAGCGTATTTACACGAGCCCACTTTAGTGCTGCAACTTATGCTCGGTTGTTTATTCCGAAGCTCTTTTCTGAGTATGAAAAAGTTATCTTCATTGACTCTGATACGGTGGTGGAAAGCGATCTGGCTGAATTGATGTCTGTTCCATTAGAAAACAATCTCGTGGCTGCCGTAAAAGACATTGTAATGGAAGGTTTTGTTATGTTCGGGGCAATGTCTCAATCCAGTGACGGTGTTATGCCTGCTGGAGAGTATTTGTCCACATCATTGGGTATGGCCAATCCAGATGGCTATTTCCAGGCAGGGATTATAGTATTCAACATTGCGCAGATGAATAAAGAAAAGACATTCTCAAGTCTAATGGATGCAATGAAGAGCAAGACCTATTGGTTCTTGGATCAGGACATTATGAATCAGGTGTTCCACGGTCGCGTTCATTACTTACCATTGGAATGGAATGTCTACCATGGAAATGGTAACACTGATGATTTCTTCCCAAACCTGCGTTTTTCAACCTACATGCGCTTCCTTGAGGCTCGTAAACATCCGAAAATGATTCACTTCGCCGGTGAAAACAAGCCTTGGAATAATCGTCACGTCGATTATTTTGATAACTATCATAAGAATATCGTAAATACACCTTGGGCGTTTGAGGTTTATGAAAGATTAATCACCCCAGTGATTGCTTCACATCATGTAGTACAGACAGACAGCAATGTATCACCGATACTACTACAGACGAAAATAAAAAGAGCATTAATGCCTACTCTTAACAAGTTTGCACCGAAAGGTTCGGCTCTTCGTAATACATTAACGAAGTACTACTATAAAGCTAGACGCGTAATACTTGGATAATATAATGATGAATCGCAAGAATATCTTAATCGTTGGTGCCGGTTTCTCTGGTGCGGTAATTGGGCGTCAATTAGCTGAGCACGGGCATAAAGTTAAAATTATCGACAGCCGCGATCACATTGCAGGCAACAGTTATGATGAACGTGATGTAGAAACTGACGTCATGGTGCATACTTATGGTCCACATATATTCCATACTGACAATGAGCTTGTTTGGAACTTTGTGAACAAATACACGACCATGATGCCATATGTAAACCGTGTTAAAGCTACAGTTAATGGGCAGGTTTTCTCATTACCGATCAATTTGCATACTATTAATCAGTTCTTTAAAAAGAGTTGCTCACCGACTGAAGCGAAAGCATTGATTGAAGAAAAAGGTGATAGCACTATTACCGAACCTTTATCCTTTGAGGAACAGGCACTACGCTTTGTTGGTAAGGAATTGTATGAGGCTTTCTTTAAAGGGTACACTATTAAACAATGGGGGATGTCACCTGCCCAGTTACCAGCCTCGATCCTTAAGCGCTTGCCGATCCGTTTTAATTATGATGATAATTACTTCAATCATAAGTTTCAAGGGATGCCTAAAGACGGATACACCAAAATGATAGCGGGCATTCTTGAGCATCCTAACATATCGGTATTGTTGAATACTAAATATCAGCCGGAAATGCGTGAACAATATGACCATCTGTTCTATAGCGGTCCTTTAGATGCGTTTTTTGACTTCCAGTTTGGTCGTTTAGGATACCGTACCCTCGATTTTGAGAAATTTAAGGTTCAGGGGGATTTCCAAGGATGCGCAGTAATGAACTATTGCGAACAAGAAGTGCCCTATACGCGCATAACTGAGCACAAATATTTTTCACCATGGGAACAACATGAAGGTTCCGTGTGCTACAAGGAGTTCAGCCGCGCCTGTGAAGAAAATGATATCCCGTACTATCCGATTCGTCAGGTCGGTGAAATGAGCCTACTGGAAAAGTATGTTGCTTTAGCCGAACAAGAAGAAAATATTACCTTCATTGGTCGGTTGGGGACTTACCGTTATCTGGATATGGATGTGACTATTGCTGAGGCTCTGAAAACGGCGCAAACTTATCTGGAGACTCAGGAGCAGTCAAACCCAATGCCAGTATTTACGGTCAGTGTCAGATGAATGCAACTGCGTTAATCGTTACTTTCAACCGTCTGGAAAAATTAAAACGCTGTTGGGAGGCAACTGTAGCGTTGCCTTTCAAGCATATTGTTATTGTCGATAATGCTTCAACCGACAATACTTTTGAATGGTTGAAAGCAATTAACGATACGCGTCTTCAAGTCATTCGCGCTAGCAGCAATGGGGGAGGGGCTGGCGGCTTTAAGCTCGGGGCAGAGTTTATCGCAAAGCAAGTGCATACTGACTGGGTATTTATGTTTGATGATGACGCTTATCCGGATGCCCTTTTACTCAAGCACTTTTATGCTGTGGCGCGATCAGGTTTCGATGCTTATTGTTGCCGGGTAGTCGATATGCAGGGGATGTTATGTAAAATGAACATACCTTACAAGATGATGCCTTCGTCGCTAATTCAAACACTTGAGTATATTATCAAACCCGAAAGGTATCTCCCTGAGGAGAATTGTTCCTCAGAAGTTGTCACCCTTTCTTTCGTTGGTGCTATAATACGCAAAGACGTGTTAAGTGCTAATATCGGATCAATATGGTCTGAGCTTTTTATTTATTATGATGATCTTTATTTCTCTTACAGGTTGAGTCAACAGGGGTATCGTATCCGATACTCACCTGAGTTGATGTTCTTACATGATGTTCCAAGTTCCGGAAATGGGATCACCCCACCGTGGAAGGTTTATTATTTAGTAAGAAATCTGCTCCTTTCAAGGACATTGTTCAGGAAACATGAAGGACCATACTCACTAGGCGCCATCACGCTGCGTATCATAAAGTATTTACTCAATTTTGCGTTCCAACAGCGCAAAATAGAATATATTAGGTATGTAGTTCGCGGTATTGTTGACGGTATATCACGTAAAAATGGTAAACAACATTAGCCGGTATAGAGTTAAATGAAAAAAATCTGTTATTTTATCAACTCAGATTGGTATTTTGATCTGCACTGGGTTGAGAGGGCTTCTGCGGCAAAAGCTGCAGGCTATGAAATACATGTTGTAAGTCACTTCGTCGGTGATGAAATTTTGCAGAAGCTGACGAGAAAAGGGTTTATTTGTCATAACTCTTCCGTTTCTGAGCTTTCAATGAACCCGTTTCATTTTGCAGCTTCTCTCTTCAAAGTTTGGCAATTACTTAAGAAAATTGACCCAGATGTGCTTCATTGTATCACTATCAAACCTTGTTTGATGGGGGGCTTCTTTGCTCGTTTCTATCATAAACCGATTATCTTAGGATTTGTCGGTTTAGGGCGGGTATTCATGGAAGATAAGCTATCGATGAACTTCATTCGTTTGCTTACTTTGCAATCATACAAGCATATTTTTCAAAATAAAAGATGCTTACTGGCATTTGAGCACGAGCATGATCGAACTCGTTTGATCGAGTTAACACAGGTAAATAAGCAGCAGACCGTGGTTATTGATGGTGCAGGTATCAACCCTGAGATTTATCACTATTCTTTGGAGAGCCACCATGAAAAGCCGGTTGTCTTGTTTGCCAGCCGTTTACTATGGAGTAAAGGCCTTGGTGATCTGGTTGAGGTAAAAAAGCGTCTAGCTCTCAAAGGTGTTGATTTTGTACTTAATGTTGCAGGTATATCGAACAGTGAAGATCAGGATGCGATACCGATGTCGCAAATCGACGAATGGCATCGTCTTGGACTGATAAACTGGCTGGGTCGGCGTAATGATGTTTACAATTTAATTGAGGCTTCAAATGTAGTTGCACTACCTTCAACCTACTCTGAAGGCATCCCTCGAATCCTGTTAGAGGCATCTTCCGTCGGACGAGCTTGCATTGCTTATGATGTTGGTGGTTGCCAGAGCTTGATCATCGATGAGTACACAGGCAGTTTAGTTGAGAAGCGTAACATTGCGCTCTTGGCAGAAAAGCTGGAACATCTTCTTACTAGTCCTAACAAGCGTGTCGCGATGGGAGTACGCAGCAGAGAACGGATTGAAAACAAGTTTGCATCCTCATTGGTTATTGATGACACTTTAAAACTCTATCGTAGAGCTATCTCTGCAGGAAGCTACTGACTCTTAACCGAAAAATAGGAGTATCACTTTGGCCTTTTTCTTAACGCGATGGATGCAAAGGCATAATAAGGACATTCCTGAACCCTTGCTGGAAACCAAAACTTTTTATTTGATTTCCGCTGCGGGCATGCCAAATTTTGGCGATGATATGCTGACGCGCTATTGGGTGAATTATCTGCAAGAAAGGTTTCCTGGTTGTACAATATATCTTGATGCTGTTGATGCAGTGGTTGCTGCCGAATTATTTCCAACGGCCAAGTGTGTGGATTATGTATGGCGTCTTGCCCAGGCTTTAGGTGACGACGGTTCATTAGAGGAAAAGTTTGCAGATCTTTTTGCTCTTCCTTCTCGTGAACGTTTAATGACCAAGATATTTAATGCTGCACACAGCATCCATCTTTTAGGTGGCGGATATATTAATGAATTATGGGGAGCAAATGCCAGACTCATGGAGCTCGCTGCATATTTCGCAAGAAAGCACGATTTGGTAGCTTATGCCACAGGCTTGGGGTTACAGCCACTCTCAGTGAAAAATGCTGATAAATTCTCACCATCTATTCGCCAATTTGATCAGTTTGATGTCCGTGATATTGCCAGCTATAGTGTTCTGGAACCTTTGGATATATCGGCACTCAGTTTTACTGGGGATGATTACTTTGCTTTCCCTAATTCTCCGATAGGGCATATTGTAGAACGCGAACATCCAATATTACACTTATGTATACATACTGAGCTTTCAGAAAACGGTGTATTAACTGAAAACTTGTTGTTGATGCTTAAGCAGGCGATATCATTATTCAGTACGCAATATCCGGCTACGACAATAAAATTTTATGAATTTAGGCCGGGCTCTGATGGGGTGTTTTTTAATCAGATACATGAGCGTTTTCCGCAGACAGAGTTTATTTCTTTTGAGAACATTTGGCGCGATGGTTTGCAGTTTGCTCCCAATGATTTTTGTATCAGCTCGCGTTTTCACTTTCAGGTGATTGCTGCTAGTTTAGGTATTGCCGGTATTGCTCTATCTTGGTCTGATTATTATGACAACAAGTTTGGTAGTTTGCAGCAGATGTCTGATTGGCCGATAGCCAAACCAGAAATATCCGCAGATGAGATCGCACAGTTATTGGTTGCGCCGCGAACTGAGCGACACGAAGGAAGAGAACAGATTATCCAAGCGAAGCAGTTGTTATTGACTAAATTGTATAATTTCTGAGTTGTTAAAAACAGTTGTGAGGACTATCGCACCAATCACTACCCACCGGGCTCAATCCTGAGTTAACATGTTTGCCACATCAAAAACCTGTGGGCCAAGAGCCGTGATACAGGTGTCATCCTCAGACAGGAGTTCCTAATGTCCAAACAGCAAATTGGCGTTGTCGGCATGGCGGTGATGGGCCGCAATCTGGCATTGAACATTGAAAGCCGTGGTTATACCGTTTCCATCTTTAACCGTTCAGGTGACAAGACTGACGAAGTTATCGCTGAGAATCCGGGTAAAAATCTGGTGCCGCACTACAGCGTCGAAGAGTTTGTCGAATCGCTGGAAAAGCCGCGCCGCATTTTGCTGATGGTAAAAGCGGGCGAAGCAACGGACAAGACCATTGCCTCTCTGACTCCACATCTGGAAAAGGGCGATATCCTGATCGACGGTGGTAACACCTACTATCAGGACACCATCCGTCGTAACCGTGAGCTGTCTGCTCAGGGCTTCAACTTCATTGGTACCGGCGTTTCCGGTGGCGAAGAAGGGGCATTGAAAGGGCCTTCTATCATGCCTGGTGGCCAGAAAGAAGCTTACGAACTGGTTGCGCCTATCCTGAAGAAAATTGCCGCTGTAGCCGAAGGCGAACCATGTGTGGCCTATATTGGTGCTGATGGTGCCGGTCACTACGTGAAGATGGTGCACAACGGTATCGAATATGGCGACATGCAGCTGATCGCAGAAGCTTATTCCTTACTGAAACAGGCTCTGAATTTCAGCAACGAACAGCTGGCTGAAACCTTCGCCGAATGGAACAAGGGCGAGCTGAACAGCTACCTGATCGACATCACCAAAGACATCTTCACCAAGAAAGACGAAGAGGGTAAATACCTGGTTGATGTGATCCTGGATGAAGCGGCCAACAAAGGCACCGGCAAATGGACCAGCCAGAGCTCGCTGGATCTGGGCGAGCCACTGTCATTGATCACCGAGTCTGTGTTCGCACGTTACCTGTCTTCGCTGAAAGATCAGCGCGTTGCAGCTTCCAAAGTGCTGACCGGCCCGAAAGTTGCGGCCTTCAGCGGCGATAAAGCCGAGTTCGTGGAAAAAGTTCGCCGTGCACTGTACCTGGGTAAAATTGTTTCCTATGCGCAGGGTTTCTCTCAGCTGAAAGCTGCGTCCAAGGAAAATAATTGGGATCTGCACTACGGTGAGATTGCCAAAATCTTCCGCGCTGGTTGCATCATCCGCGCTCAGTTCCTGCAGAAGATCACCGATGCCTACGCCGAAAATGCGGATATCGCCAACCTGTTGCTGGCCCCTTACTTCAAGCAAATCGCCGATGAATATCAGCAGGCGCTGCGCGACGTGGTTTCCTATGCGGTGCAGAACGGTATCCCAACGCCAACCTTCTCTGCGGCTATCGCCTACTACGACAGCTACCGCTCTGCGGTACTGCCTGCCAACCTGATCCAGGCGCAGCGTGACTACTTTGGTGCTCACACTTACAAACGTATCGATAAAGAAGGCGTATTCCATACTGAATGGATGGAGTAAGATTTTCGTTATAACAAAGCGATATTAATTTTTTATATTAACTATTAGATATTGACCCTGCTAGCGTAACGTTTGCAGGGTTTCTTTTATTTTAGGATTAAATAATGGCTATAGTTTCTGGTTCTATATGATAGATCCTGGCATAGCATCGTACCTGTGAGTTGATTCATTTATCGGATGAAATTGAGATGTTATATTAGATATTTTTTACCATGTATGAAATGATGTAGTGATAATTCTCAATATTTTTTATAAGACTAATAATTAAATCTGGCGAAATGTTAATGAAGAAAAGACTAACTCAGCTCGATGGGATAAGAGCATTGCTCTGCTTAAGTGTTGTATTTAGCCATTTTATGGGTAGTAGATTGGGATGGGTAAATTATAATTTTGTAAATGCATATATCTCTGTAGATGGTTTTTTTATATTATCTGGATTTGTTCTCTCATATATTTACTCAGAGAGAATAAATAATGGACAAATCGGAGTGCTTCAGTTTTCGTTACATAGGGTTGCTAGATTATACCCCTTGCATATTTTCACTTTGCTATTGACGTTTCTTATTTATAAGTTTCTATATAAAAACTTCCCCTTTGAGAATCCATTACAGACAGCAATACAACATATTTTTATGCTGCAAGGTCTTGGTCTTTCTCAATCTTGGAGCTGGAATGATCCCAGCTGGTCTATCTCTGTCGAGCTTTTTGCTGCCATTCTTTTGTTTAAATGGATTATTCCGAGTAAGAATAATGAGTTTCTTTTGATTTTCTCCATAATAATCTATACGCTAGTTTTGAATAAACATGGTTCACTGATGGCTGAAAAGGACCTTAATTTCTATATATTTTCATCGGGTCTGTTAAAGTGTATTGCGGGTATGACATTTGGGGTTTTTATAAAAAATCTAGTATTATTGCCAAAGGATATTAGTGTTTTCTTTGTTAAAAATATTTACATAAAACTATTGGCCATTCTTTTTGTTTCAGTTTTTATTTTCAGGAAAGAACAATCAAATGGGATTGATCTATCTATAATTATATTAATGGGTTATATAATAGCTGCAAGCATTAGTGTGAAGGATTATGTATTTGATTTTTTCTCTAGTAAAATATTGGCATATATTGGTAAGATCAGTTTTTCAATATATATGATCCATACCCCACTCCTTTTGATCATGGATTACTATAGGCTGTTTGACCGTATTAATATAGTGGCTGGCTTGCTTTTTTTCTGTGCTGTTCTTTTTGTTTTATCTATATTGACATACAATTTTATAGAGGAAAATAGCTATAAACGACTCAAAAAATCAATAGATAGTTTCTTCTAAACAATATTTAAAGAGTGTTGAGGCTTATTGGGTTAGTCGAAAACAGACATACCTCAAGTCGTTAGGTAATATTATCGATGCGATATGAAGATACTTTAAGCCTCGAGAGTTCTTTATTGATACGTTCAGCGTTCACTAACGCTGCAGGTAGGTAGCAAATTTTTCATCTTATTACCTGCTACTTACCTGCATTGTAGAAACTCCCCAAAGACTATTTCTTCTCGTGCCGCTCGCGCAGGCGATCAATCACTTTGCTTAAATCCAGATCCTGATCCTGCAATAGCACCAGCAGGTGATAAATCAGGTCGGAGGCTTCATTGGTCAGCTCCTCGCGGTCGTTAACCGTGGCAGCCAGCGCGGTTTCCACGCCTTCCTCACCCACTTTCTGAGCGATGCGTTTGGTGCCGCTGGCATACAGTTTGGCAGTGTACGAGCTATCCGGGCTGGCGGTTTTGCGTTCGGCTAGCAATTGCTCAAGCTGATACAGGAAGCCCCAGTCACTGCTGGCCGGATGGAAGCAACTGTTGTTGCCCAAATGGCAGGTTGGGCCGATGGGGTTGACCAGGACCAACAGGGTATCGTTATCGCAGTCCGGTGTAATGCTGACCACGTTAAGGACGTTGCCGGAGCTTTCCCCTTTAGTCCATAGACGCTGTTTGGTGCGTGAGAAGAACGTGACCTTACCGGTTTGTTCAGTTACCGCCAGTGCTTCCTGGTTCATGTAACCCAGCATCAGCACTTCTCCGGAAACGGCGTGTTGCACGATTGCTGGCAGCAGATTGTTGGTTTTTTCCCAGTCGAGCTGATTTTTCTGTTGTTCTGTTAACACACGCGAATCTCCACGCCATTCTCTGCCAGGAACCTTTTCAGTTCGCCGATATTGATGATTTGCTTATGGAATACCGAAGCCGCCAATGCGCCGTCAACGTCGGCATCACGGAAGGCCTCCAGAAAGTGCTCCATGGTTCCGGCTCCACCGGAGGCGATCAGCGGCACCTTGCACACCTCACGTACCCGCTTCAACTGCTCCAGGTCATAACCGTTACGTACGCCATCCTGGTTCATCATGTTGAGCACAATCTCGCCAGCGCCACGTTTCTGCACTTCCTGAACCCAATCCAGCGTTTGCCACTCGGTTACCCGGGTGCGGCTTTCATCCCCGGTATACTGATTGACGTGGTATTTACCACTTTCGGCTTCATACCAGGTATCAATTCCCACCACGATACACTGCACGCCAAAGCGATCCGCCAGGCGGCTGATCAGCGTTGGATCGGCCAGCGCAGGTGAGTTGATGGAGATCTTGTCTGCGCCGAAAGAGAGGATCTGGCTGGCATCTTCAGCACTCTTGATACCCCCGGCTACGCAGAACGGAATATCGATCACCTCCGCCACGCGTGAAACCCAGCTTTTATCTACCACACGACCATCGCTGGAGGCGGTGATATCGTAAAACACCAGTTCATCGGCCCCTTCCTGCGCATAGCGTTGAGCCAGCGGCACAATATCGCCGATGATTTCGTGGTTACGGAATTGCACACCCTTGACCACTTGCCCGTCTTTGACGTCCAGACAAGGAATTATCCGTTTTGCCAGCATGCGATAGCCTCCTCGACGCTGAATTTACCTTCCAACAGGGCTCGCCCGACAATCACCCCTTCAACGCCACTGCCACGCAGTTGGGCAATATCATCCAGATTGCCAATACCACCAGAAGCCTGGAAGGCCACCTGAGGATAGCGTTGGCACACTTCCTGATACAGCGCCACGTTGGAGCCTTTCAGCGTACCATCGCGTGAAATATCGGTGCACAACACGTGTTTCAGCCCAAATGGCAGGTATTGCTCAACCACCTGTTCCAGCGTGGCATCCGAGTTTTCCTGCCAGCCGCTGATGGCAACGTGCTTGCGCCCTGCGGCATCAATGCGAACATCCAGCGCCAATACCATGGCATCGGCACCGTAACGCTCAAACCAACCCTGTACCATCTCAGGCTGTTTCACTGCGGTAGAACCAATCACCACGCGCGTGGCTCCTGCCTCCAGCAGTGCGACAACGTCTTGTTCATTGCGGATGCCGCCGCCAACCTGCACCGGTACCTTTACGCCAGCCAGCAGTTTACGCAACAGTGGGATCTGGCGCGCGGCCGGGTCTTTGGCACCGGTCAGATCGACCAGGTGCAGCACTTGCGCCCCTTGTTGCTGGTAGTCCTGCAGGCGTAATAGCGGATCGTTACCGTAGTCACGCTGCTGGCCGTAGTCGCCCTGATGCAGGCGCACGACGTTGCCGTCAATCAAATCCAAAGCGGGAATAATCATGCTGCCTACATCTCCAGAAAGTTTTTCAACAGTTGCGCCCCGGCGTTGCCAGATCGCTCGGGATGAAACTGCACGCCAAAGAAGTTGTCTTTTTGCACGGCGGCGGTGAAGGGCTCGCCGTAGTTCGCCTGCGCGATGGTGCTTGAGCATATTGGCATCGCATAACTGTGAACGAAGTAGAAGTAGGCACCATCCTCGATGCCGCGGAACAGATGATTACCCGCCAGCGCAGTGACCTGATTCCAGCCCATGTGGGGCAGTGGCAGGCCAAAGTCGGTCATCTGTTTTACCGGAGTATCGATAATCCCTAGCGTGTTGATACCCCCATTTTCTTCGCTGCTCTCAGCCAGCAACTGCATACCGAGGCAGATACCCAATACCGGTTGGGTACAGGCTTTAATCAGATCGATCAGTTCACGCTGTTGCAACTGATCCATCGCCGCCTGCGCGGTGCCCACACCTGGCAGAAAAAGTTTGTCGGCGCGCAGTACGATTTCCGGATCACGGCTCACTTCCGGTTGGTAACCCAGCCGTTGAACCGCATAGTTGACAGATGCAAGGTTGGCGCAGCCGGTGTCCAGGATCACCACGTTCATCACAGCACTCCTTTCGAGCTTGGCAGCGTATTGCCCTCAACACGGATCGCCTGGCGCAGCGTACGGCCAAAGACTTTGAACAGGCTTTCAACCCGGTGATGGTCGTTCTTGCCCTTGGTCTTCAGGTGCAGCGTGCAGGCCATGGCGTAGGATAGCGAGCGGAAGAAGTGCTCGACCATCTCGGTGCTGAGATCGCCCACACGCTGATAGTTGAACTCGGCCTTGTATTCCAGATGCGGGCGGCCAGAGATATCCATCGCACAACGTGCCAGGCACTCATCCATCGGCAACACGAAGCCGAAGCGCGCGATGCCCCGTTTGTCGCCCAACGCTTTATTAAGGGCTTCACCCAGCGCCAGCGCGGTGTCTTCCACCGTGTGATGATCGTCGATATACAGGTCGCCATTGACTTGGATATCCATGCGGAAGCCGCCGTGGGTCGCGATCTGATCCAGCATATGGTCGAAGAAGCCAACGCCGGTTTTAATCTTGCTGCCGCCTTCGCGATCCAGCCAGACGTTCACGTCAATCTGCGTCTCTTTGGTCACACGCTTAACGTGCGCGTGGCGATCGCGCTTGGTCAACTGTTGTGTTATCTCTTTCCACCCCAGCGTCTGACGTTGATAAAGCAGCCCCTGAATGCCCATGTTGTTCGCCAGTTGGATATCGGTCTGACGATCGCCAATCACATAACTATTGGCAACATCCATCACGCCCGGTTCCAGATAGCCTTTAACCATGGCAGTTTTCGGTTTACGGCAGTCGCAATTGTCTTCCGGCTTGTGCGGACAGATCAGGATATCTTCGAAATGCACGCCCTGCGAACTGAGGATCTGCATCATCAGATTATGTGGTGGATCGAAGGTTTCCTGCGGGAAACTGGCGGTGCCGAGGCCATCCTGATTGGTGATCATCACCAAGGTAAAACCCGCCTGCTGTAATGCCAGCAGGGAAGGGATCACCTCAGGCTCCAGCGCCAGTTTATCCAGGCGGTCGACTTGGAAATCTTCGGGTGGTTCAGCAATCAGCGTGCCGTCGCGGTCAATAAAAAGAAATTTCTGGCTCACGTGGGCTCCTATGCACCGGGCAAAGTATTGAGTGCGTCAACAACGCGCTGGCATTCTTCGCGGGTGCCGATGGTGATACGCAGGCACCCGGAAAGGCCAGGCTGTTTATTTTGGTCTCTCAGGATAATGCCCTGATCCCATAAGGTTTTAAAGACATGGCTTGAGGCGGTGAAGCGTACCAGCAGATAATTGCTGTCACTGGTGAAAACCTCTTCGACACAGGCGCAGTTTTGCAAGGCCTGCTGTAGCCAACTGCGGTTGGCGGCAATCTCGGTGACGCGCTGGCGCATCACGCGGATCCCCTCGGTGCTCAGTGCCTGGGCGGCGATATCGGCCACCGGGGTCGAGAGCGGATACGGGGCAATCACTTTCAGCAGCAGGGCGATCACATCCTCATTGGCCAGGGTAAAGCCACAGCGCAGGCCAGCCAGGGCGAAGGCTTTGGACAATGTGCGTAAAA
This sequence comes from Serratia fonticola, assembly GCF_006715025.1. NCBI lineage: Bacteria > Pseudomonadati > Pseudomonadota > Gammaproteobacteria > Enterobacterales > Yersiniaceae > Serratia > Serratia fonticola. Next base: position 3,937,471 of record NZ_VFMK01000001.1, on the reverse strand, counting down.
CGACCAGGTGTGGGTAATCGCTCAGCCAGCCAGCCACCGACGCCTGCGGGCAGAACTCAATATAGGCTTCATCAACGGCGACAATGGCTTTGCCTTTGGCTAAATCCAACAGATTGCGCAGATCGTTGGGATCGAGCAGGTTGCCGGTTGGGTTGTTCGGACTGCAGGCATAGATCAGTTTTACATTGTCCAGATTGGCGGCAATGGCGGGCAGATCGAGTTGCCAGTCTTTCTTGGCTTCAACGGTGCGGCGTTCGACGCCGAAGGTCTCGGCGCTGACGGCGTACATGCCGTAGGTCGGCGGGCAGAACAGGATGGTGTCTTTGCCGGGTTCGCAGAAAGCGCGGATCAGCAATTCGATACCTTCATCAGCGCCACGGCTGACCAGCACCTGTTCTTTATTCACCCCTGCGTAATCCGCATAGCGTTCAATCACCTGTGCGGGTTGGCATTCCGGATAGCGGTTGAACGTCTGGGCGGTCAGTTGGAATTCTGGCGCAACCGGGTATTCGTTGGCATTCAGCCACACGTCGCCCTTGCCACCCAGACGGCGAGCTGACTGATAGGGGGTTAGCTCGCGCACGTTTTTACGTGCTAATTCTTCAATGCTCATGCTTGCTCCTTCAGTGCGGCGACACGTAAGGTCACGGCGTTTTTGTGGGCGATCAACTGCTCGGCTGCGGCCAGAGTTTCAATTGTTGGGGCCAGGGTCATAAAGCCCTGCGGCGTCAGTTCCTGCACCGTCATACGCTTTTGGAAATCCGCCAGCCCAAGGCTGGAACAGGTGGCGGTATAGCCGTAGGTCGGCAGCACGTGGTTGGTACCGGAGGCGTAATCTCCGGCGGACTCTGGCGACCAGTCACCAAGAAATACCGAACCGGCGCTGGTGATGCTATCCACTAAATCACGCGCATTGCGGGTCTGAATAATCAAGTGCTCTGGGCCGTACTGGTTGCTGATAGCGACACATTCGGCTAAATCCTGGGCCACGATCAACCTGCTGCTGGCCAGTGCCTGGCGCGCGGTTTCTGCCCGCGGTAACTGAGCCAACTGTTGTTCAACCGCGACGGCGACCTCTGCTGCCATGGCGGCATCCGGCGTTAACAAGATGACCTGTGAATCAGGACCATGTTCAGCTTGAGAAAGCAAATCAGAAGCCACAAACGCCGGGTTGGCACCGCTGTCGGCAATCACCAGAACTTCGGAAGGGCCGGCAGGCATATCGATGGCTGCGCCGTCCAGTCGTTGGCTTATCTGGCGCTTGGCTTCGGTGACAAAAGCGTTGCCAGGCCCGAAGATTTTATCCACTTGAGGTACTGAGTCGGTGCCGAATGCCATGGCGGCAATCGCCTGAGCGCCACCGACCTGAAACACTTCCTGCACGCCACAGAGCTTGGCGGCATAGAGGATCTCATCGGCAATAGGCGGTGGTGAGCAGAGCACGACACGGCGGCAACCGGCGATGCGTGCCGGAGTGGCAAGCATCAATACCGTCGAGAACAGCGGCGCGGAACCGCCAGGAATATAGAGCCCCACTGAGTCGATTGGGCGGGTAACCTGCTGGCAACGCACGCCCGGCAAGGTCTCTACGTCTACTGGCGGCAGTTTTTGCGCATTGTGGAAGGTTTCCACGTTGGCGACGGCAACGGCCATCGCCTGTTTGATCTCGTCACCCAGGCGGGCGCAGGCCTGGTCAATTTGCTCTGCCGTCACGCGTAACGTGCTGACTTCCGTTTTATCAAACCTGGCGCTGTACTCACGCAGTGCGCAATCGCCATTGGCCTTTACGTTATCGAGAATTTCGCGCACCGTGCGGGTGATGCTGTCTGAGGCGGAAATAGCCGGGCGCATCAGCAACTCGGCGCGTTGTTGTGCACTGCTGGTGGCCCAATTGACGACGGTATTGAAGTTCGGCATGACGTTACTCCATCATTTTCTCAATAGGCAGAACCAGAATAGAGCTGGCACCCAAGGCTTTCAGTTTTTCCATGGTTTCCCAGAACAGGGTTTCACTGCTGACCATGTGCATGGCGACGCGGTTCTGTGAACCTGCCAGTGGCAGAATGGTCGGGCGCTCGGCACCTGGCAGCAGCGCGACGATTTCATCCAGGCGCTCGCTGGGGGCATGCAGCATGATGTATTTGGATTCACGGGCCTGGATCACCCCTTGAATACGGGTCATCAGGCGGTCAATCAACAGTTGTTTGGCTTCCGGCATGTCACCGTCGCGCTGAATCAGACAGGCTTTGGAGCGGTAAATCACCTCGACTTCACGCAGGCCGTTTGCCTCCAGGGTGGCACCGGTCGACACCAGATCGCAGATAGCGTCTGCCAGGCCAGCACGTGGTGCGACTTCCACCGAACCGTTCAGCAGGCAGGATTTAAAACGGACGCCTTGTTTATCGAGGTATTGCTTGAGCAGGTGAGGGTAAGAGGTGGCAATGCGAGAGTCTTGCAGGCTTTGCGGGCCGGTATATTCGCTATCTAATGGTGCGGCCAAGGATAAGCGGCAAGCGCCAAAGTCCAGGCGGCGTAGCGTGAAATAACGCGGATCTTCACCTTGAGCGCGGCGGTTGAGCAACTCTTCTTCCAGCACGTTCTCACCGATGATGCCGAGATCGACCACACCATCCATCACCAGGCCAGGGATATCGTCGTCACGAACGCGCAGGATATCAATCGGCATATTTTCGGCGAAAGCAATCAGGCGCTGCTGCTGCAGGTTAATCTTGATACCGCAGCGGGCCAGCAGTTCCTGAGAATCTTCACTCAGGCGGCCTGATTTCTGCATTGCTATCCGTAAACGTGTTTTATCCAACATGGTAACCTCTGTTTAATCTGTAATTATATGAATTTATTTATAAAAACTATTTTTCTGTCTGTCCGGAGCCAAAAAAAAACCCTCGGAAGATATCTTCCGAGGGCTTTCTCTTGCGTTTTTTACGTTCTACGCGCCACTGGAAGATTCAAGAACTGTCTTCCAGCACACATCGCCTGAAAGACTAGTCAGGATGATGGTGATGATGGTGGTTGAACTGAACGCGTGTCATGTTATTTCTCTTTATATTGAGCCAGCCAGTGCTGAGTTGCTCATTAAGCTAAACTATCCTCTGTATAACATGCAACCCTTTTTTGGGGTTATAAATTTAATTTATTGAAACAGTTTGGGTTATTAGCTAGACAGGGCTTTACCGAACCTTGCGGTGTGCCGATTGTATCCCCTTGCGGAGTGGCGTAGCCTTATACCTACCGTCTTTGAAGTCATCCGCAAGGGTATAGGCGGTTGAACGCTGCGATCTTCTTGAGAGGAAGCTGATGAAAAAAGTCGCCATTATTGGCCTGGGTTGGTTAGGAATGCCGTTGGCTTTGTCGTTAATGGGCCGAGGGTATGAAGTGGTCGGCAGTAAAACCACGCCGGATGGCGTAGAAGCTGCGCGCATGAGTGGTATCGAGTGTTATCAGCTTGAGCTGACGCCGGAACTGGTTTGCGAGGCTGACGATCTGGAACAGCTGTTGTATGCCGATGCGCTGGTGATCACCCTGCCAGCCAGCCGTACCGTTGAGGGAAGCGAAGGTTACTTTAATGCGGTGCGTATGCTGGTAGACAGCGCAATGGCATTTGGTGTGCCGCATATTATTTTCACCAGTTCGACCTCGGTTTATGGCGAAACCACGGGTACGGTGCGTGAAAGCTCACCGTTGAAACCGGTAACGGCCTCTGGCCGGGTACTGGCCGAACTGGAGCTTTGGCTGCATCAGTTGCCGAATACGTCGGTAGATATTTTGCGGTTGGCGGGTTTGGTAGGCGCCGATCGCCACCCTGGTCGTTTCCTGGCGGGCAAAGTGGATGTTAAAGGCGGTTCGCAAGGCGTCAATCTGGTACATCAGGATGATGTGATTGCGGCCATTCAACTTTTGCTGCAACTGCCGAAAAGCGGGCATGTTTATAATCTCTGTGCGCCAAGGCACCCGAGCAAACGTGAATTCTATCCGGCCTTGGCCGAGCAACTGCATCTGCAACCTCCGCAGTTTGCCGAAGATGATGGGCAGGAAGGGCGGCTGGTGGACGGTAGCCGGATCTGCAACGAATTGGGGTTTGAATACCAATATCCAGACCCGGCGCGGATGCCGATCAGTTAACAAAATCAAACTGTCCCGCGGTTGGCGGGGCAGTGTCTCCCCTAAGAAGCCTATTTTCTTTTTTATCTCTTATTTTGATTATTAAACTCCACTAAATTACAGGGGTATTTCGCCTTATTATTGATATTATTAGCAATAATCTGTTTTTCCCATCAGCCTCTCCGTTAAAAACACCATTTCTACTTATCATTTATGTGAACTTTGGGTTATCGGAGGTTTAAATTCCTCTGCGCTATTTTCAAATTGTTGCGATAAGTATTAACATACCCTCACTTTGTTCCAAATGGTTCGTATTGCTGTCAGCGTCTAATGGCCGTTTTCACATGAATTTCATTAATAAAAAAAACACGGCGATGTCGTCTATCGCCATTCCTGTCGTGTTGCCTTGCGCTTTGGCAATCACCGTTAATGCACAAGCCAGCGAACAGGTTGTAGAACAATCCCCTATGGTAGTCACGGCCAAGCGTAGTGGACTTTCCGAATTGAGTACCCCGGCTGCGGTGAGCGTACTCAATGGTGACGAGCTTCGTCAGGCCAGGCCGCAGATCAATCTCTCCGAAGGATTGGCCAGTGTGCCTGGGCTGCAAATTCAAAATCGCCAGAATTATGCGCAGGATTTGCAACTGTCCATCCGTGGGTTCGGTTCGCGCTCAATGTACGGCGTACGTGGCGTACGTATTTACGTGGATGGTATTCCTGCCACCATGCCGGATGGCCAAGGACAAACGTCGAATATCGACCTCAATTCGGTGGATAAGGTTGAGGTCTTGCGCGGGCCGTTTTCTGCCCTGTATGGCAACGCCTCTGGTGGTGTCATCAACGTATCAACCGCAACCGGTCAACAGCCTGCCAAGATTGAAGCGGGCATGTATAGCGGCAGTGATGGGACCTGGCGCTACGGGATGAAAGCCAGTGGCGCGACCGGCGACGGTACACAGGCCGGTGATGTGAACTACGCCGTCTCAGCAACCCGATTTACCACCGAAGGATCCCGCGATCATAGCGGAGCACGCAAGAATCTGGGGAATGCGCGTTTCGGTGTGCGCATTGATGATGTCAGCACGCTGACGCTGCTGTTTAACAGCGTGGATATCAACGCTGACGATCCCGGTGGTTTAACCGCGGCGGAATGGCATAACAACCCGCGCCAGGCACCCAGAGCAGACCAATACAATACCCGTAAAACCATTTCACAAACGCAGGCCGGGCTGCGCTATGAGCGCCAGATGAGTGCCAATGACGATCTGAGCATCATGACTTATGCCGGTGAGCGGGAAACCACGCAGTATCAATCCATTCCCGTCGCCGTACAGCAGCGCAGTGAGCAACATCCCGGTGGTGTGATCGCTTTGGCGCGTCACTATCAGGGGATCGACACACGTTGGACTCATCGCGCTGAACTGGCTGGTTTACCTTTCAGCCTGACGGGCGGGCTTGATTACGAAACCATGACCGAGCAGCGCAAAGGTTATGAGAACTTCACGCAGGTCAACGGTATTAACGCGCTAGGGACCAAGGGCAATCTACGGCGGGACGAACGCAACCTGATGTGGAATGTGGATCCCTACCTGCAAACCGCCTGGAACCTGACCCAACGGTTGACGTTGGATGCCGGAGTACGTTTCAGCACCGTCAATTTCGATTCTAACGATCATTATATTACCGGCAACAACGGTGATGACAGTGGGGATGCCCGTTATCACCAGTGGTTACCGGTAGCCTCGCTTAACTACGCGCTGAACAAGGGGTGGAATATGTATGTTTCCGCCGGGCGTGGTTTTGAAACCCCGACGATTAATGAGCTCTCTTATCGCCCAGGTGGAGTAGCAGGGCTTAATCTCGATCTCAAACCGGCGACCAGCGATACCGTTGAGTTGGGAAGCAAGACTCGCATCGGCAATGGCTTGTTCAGCGCTGCGCTGATTCAGACCGACACTAAAAACGAAATTGTCGTCGATGAAAGCAGCAACGGGCGCACCAGTTACAAAAACGCGGGGCAAACCCGTCGTCGTGGCGTGGAACTGGCGCTGGATCAGCAGTTCAGCTACGACTGGCACTTGCAACTGAACTGGACGCTGTTAGATGCCACTTACCGCTCTGATGTCTGTGGCGACAGTCGCTGTTCCGTTGCCAATCAAGTTCCGCAGGGTAATCGTCTGCCGGGAATTGCGCGCAATATGGGATATGCCTCGCTGGCCTGGTCGCCACCTGAAGGGTGGTTCGCCGGGGCCGAATTGCGCTACATGAGCGATATCCAGGTCAATGACCAAAATTCACAGCAGGCGCCGTCCTACACCGTGGCGGCACTGAATACCGGTTATCGCTACCCGATGGGGAACTGGCAATTTACCGTGTTTGGCCGCGTGGACAATCTGTTCGATCGCCAGTACGTCGGTTCTGTGATTGTCAATGAAGGCAATGGCCGTTATTTCGAACCCGCCCCAGGCAGAAACTGGGGTGGGGGAATGAGTGTTGCTTATTCATTTGAATAATAAGCAGAAATACAGCGGATGGCCCCGCTGAGTAGTTATCTTGGGATGGTTATCTATTGCACCAATAGTGATGCACAACGTTTGTGCGTTGCTCGCGGTGGGAGAAAGTGAATATGGTAAAGACAGGCAGTAAACGGAGTATAGGGAATTACCTGATGTGGTTGCTGGGGGGGCTGATGGGCATCATCGGGCTCGCACTGGCAATCGGCGGCGTTTACCTGGCTTCATTGGGAGGGAGTCTCTATTTTGGATTAATGGGGCTGGCAATGCTGATCTCCGCAGTATGGGTGATCAAACTGAAACCGGCAGGCGTGTGGCTGTATGCGCTGGCCTTTGTGTTAACCATCATCTGGGCGTTGTGGGATGTGGGCTTGGATTTCTGGCCTTTGTTCTCACGCCTGTTCATGTTCGGCGTGTTGGCCTTCCTGGCGGCGTTAGCCTATCCATGGCTGAAGAAGCGTGCTGGTCATCCGATTAACGGTTCCCTCAGCTATGTTCTGGCTGGGGTATTGGCGGTGGCGCTGGTGGCCGGGTTTGGTTACACCTTTGTGCCGGCGCCTTTGGTTGCCGCTAAAGAGGACGTTCCGGTTAAACCGGTAGCCGCCGGTAGCGAGCAGAAAAACTGGGAGCATTGGGGAAATACCACCCACGGCGATCGTTTTGCTGCGCTGGATCAGATTAACAAATCTAACGTCAGCAAGCTGAAGGTGGCGTGGATTGCCCATACCGGCGATATTCCGCAAAGCAACGGTTCTGGTGCAGAAGACCAGAACACCCCGCTGCAGATCGGTAATACCCTGTATGTCTGCACGGCTTATGGCAAAGTGTTATCGCTGGAGGCCGATACCGGTAAACAGCTGTGGTCTTACGATCCTAAAGCGTCAGCGCCTAACTGGCAGCGTTGTCGTGGCCTGGGGTATTACGATAATGCGGCTCAACCGGCATCATCGCCGGTGGCTGCGGCAAACGCTACGGCTCCGGCTATGTGCGAGCGTCGTTTATTCCTGCCAACCATCGATGCGCGGTTGATCGCCATCGATGCCGATAGCGGCAAACCTTGCGCCGATTTCGGTGATAAAGGCGTTGTCGATTTGAAAGTCGGCATGGGCGAAGTTAAGGCGGGTTATTATCAGCAAACATCGACACCGTTAGTGGCCAGCAATCTGGTGGTGGTGGGGGGCCGCGTGGCGGATAACTTCTCTACCGGTGAACCGCCAGGTGTCGTGCGTGCCTATGATGTTCATAGCGGTGAGCTGGTTTGGGCGTGGGATCCGGGTAATCCGGCGATTACCAAACTGCCGCCAGCAGGGGAAACTTACACGCGCGGTACCCCAAACGTGTGGTCAGCGATGTCTTATGACGCCAAACTGAATCTGATTTATCTGCCAACCGGGAACGCCACGCCAGACTTCTTTGGCGGTGAACGTACCGCGCTGGACGATAAATACAGCTCTTCAATCGTCGCCGTTGATGCCACCAGCGGTAAAGTCCGTTGGCATTTCCAGACCACTCACCACGATCTGTGGGATTTTGATCTGCCTTCCCAGCCGTTGCTGTACGATCTGCCTAATGGCAAAGGCGGTACAACGCCAGTGCTGGTGCAAACCAGCAAGCAGGGCATGATCTTTATGCTCAACCGTGAGACGGGTGAGCCGGTAGCAAAAGTCGAAGAACGTGAAGTCCCACAGGGCAATGTGCCTGGCGAGCGTTATTCTAAAACCCAGCCGTTCTCGGTGGGGATGCCGAATATCGGTAACCAGACTCTGAGCGAGTCTGATATGTGGGGGGCCACACCGCTCGACCAGCTGCTGTGCCGTATCGAGTTCAAAGGGATGCGCCATCAGGGGGTCTTTACTCCGCCAGGCCTTGACCGTGCTCTGCAATATCCGGGCTCGCTGGGTGGGATGAACTGGGGCAGCGTTTCGGTCGATCCGAATAACGCCATCATGTTCGTTAACGATATGCGTTTGGGGCTGGCCAACTCGATGGTGCCACGCAGCAAGGTGCCGACCGGCGCCAGCGGCATCGAAATGGGGTTGGTACCGATGGACGGCACCCCCTTCGGTGCAATACGTGAACGCTTCCTGTCTCCGCTGGGTATTCCTTGCCAGAAACCGCCGTTCGGCACGATGTCGGCCGTGGATCTGAAGTCTGGCAAGCTGGTGTGGCAGGTGCCGGTAGGAACGGTGCAGGATACCGGCCCGCTGGGTATCAAGATGCATATGCCGATGGAAGTGGGCATGCCAACGTTAGGCGCCAGCCTGTCGACGCAATCGGGCCTATTATTCTTTGCGGGTACGCAGGATTTCTACCTGCGAGCGTTCGATACGGCGACCGGAAAAGAGATTTGGAAAGAGCGCCTGCCGGTTGGCAGTCAGTCCGGGCCCATGACTTTCGTATCGCCGAAGAACGGCAAGCAATACATTATCATCAGCGCCGGTGGTGCTCGTCAGGCCGCAGAGCGGGGTGATTATGTCATTGCTTATGCCTTGCCAGACGAGAAATAACCTGCGGGTTGTTCAGCTATAAAACAAAGGGGTTAGCACCGGTGCTAACCCCTTTATCATTGCTAGAGCCTCTGAATCAGACTTTTGAACCCCAGAGATCGTACTCGTCGGCGTTCTCAATCTTCACTTTGACAATATCACCCACTTTCACATTGGCTTCGCCATTCAGGTAGACCGCACCATCGATTTCCGGTGCATCCGCCATGCTGCGACCAATCGCGCCTTCTTCGTCAACTTCGTCGATCAGCACCAGCACTTCGCGGCCAATCTTGTCCTGTAAACGTTGGGCAGAGATCTGCTGCTGCAACTGCATAAAGCGGTGGAAGCGGTCTTCTTTCACCTCTTCTGGCACCTGATCGGCCAATTCATTGGCTGCGGCACCTTCCACAGGGCTGTACTTGAAGCAACCCACACGATCCAGCTTGGCTTCTTGCAGGAAGTCGAGCAGCATCTGGAAGTCTTCTTCGGTTTCCCCTGGGAAGCCTACGATAAAGGTGGATCGCAGTGTCAGTTCCGGGCAAATTTCACGCCAGCGCTTGATACGCTCCAGCGTACGTTCTACCGCGCCAGGGCGTTTCATCAGCTTGAGGATTTTCGGGCTGGCATGCTGCAATGGGATATCCAGATAAGGCAGGATTTTGCCTTCTGCCATCAGAGGGATCACCTCGTCCACATGCGGATACGGGTAAACGTAGTGCAGACGAACCCAGGCTCCCAGGCTGGAAAGCTGTTCACACAGGCTGACCATGCTGGTTTTCACCGGCTGGCCGTTCCAGAACCCGGTGCGGTGCTTCACGTCAACACCATAGGCAGAGGTGTCTTGTGAGATCACCAGCAGCTCTTTAACCCCGGACTCCACCAGACGCTTGGCTTCATCCAGCACGGAACCGATCGGGCGGCTGTCTAAATCACCGCGCATGGAGGGGATGATGCAGAAGGTGCAACGGTGGTTACAGCCTTCTGAGATCTTCAGGTAGGCGTAGTGTTTTGGCGTCAGTTTCACGCCCTGCGCCGGGATCAGGCTGGTAAAGGGGTTATGCTCCGGTTTCGGCACATACTGATGAACATGGGACAAAACCTGCTCGTAGCTGTGTGGCCCGGTAATTTCCAATACCTTTGGGTGCACTTCACGGATCTGGTTTTCTTTCGCGCCCAGGCAGCCGGTTACAATCACCTTGCCGTTCTCGTTCAAGGCTTCACCGATCGCTTCCAGCGACTCTTGTACGGCACTGTCGATAAAACCACAGGTGTTGACGATCACCAATTCGGCATCATCATAGCGTGGCACAACCTGGTAGCCTTCGTTACGAAGTTCAGTCAGGATCCGTTCAGAATCAACCAGGTTCTTCGGGCATCCGAGGGAAACAAAGCCGACACGGGGTGGCGCTTTGGCTGTAGCATTTGACATGGACATTACTCAATGAAAAGAGATTCGACGGCGATTTTACCGATGTCAAAAGCAAAATTGTACCGTTATATTCGTTGGTCAAGTGAGAAGCAGAGCAGAGGGACCTTTTCGCACAACAGAAAAATGTGACTCTTGAGTATGATGATTCTCATAACTTTGAAATGGTTGATAATGGCTTTTCTGCATTCAAGGGAAAGAATCTTGGTGTCGATTCGGCTTTAGGTCGTTTCATCAAGGCGGCTGAGGCAAGGGAGCTGTTCTGATAGCTGGTTGTTTGCAGGACCACCTTGATCTGTTGCGTCGGCAAGATGTTACGACTGCTAAGTTTGGGGGGTAATGTACGTTGCATTTTTAAAAAGAGATCTTGATATTAAATGGCCAAATTTAAGAGTGAGACCTTTTGTAATAAATTACAGATAAAATTCTTGGTTGATCAAGTTCATGGTATATCAAAATTGGCTTTGAATATTAAAATTATGAATTATTATACTGTTTTTTTGGTTATTGAACGTTGGATTTATTTTTTCTGCTTAGATAGATTGGCTGGAACATTCGCACAATGTCACAACACTTTGCAATTTTGATCATAAAGTGATTCAGTTTAATGGAGAAAATGTATTATTAACTAAAAATAATAAATTCTTTGAGTTTAATTCTGTCAATGACTGTAAGTTCACTGAACAAGATAAGTTAAAGTGGATAAGCAAAAACCTCATTTCAACTGATATCTTATTAGCGTGTCGTTTTTAGATAATCAGCGATAGTTTTCTTACAATAGTAATTGATTGAAGGAGATTTTTTATGTACCTTTACCAAAGGCTATGATATCAGTAACTTCACGAGTAATAGATGATGGTAGTTATCATTCATAGAAATGATAATATTTTGTAGATGCTTGACTGCTTAAGTTAAAAGGAATTTGATATGGAAAATGATATTTTTCTAACATTGAAAGGTGTAAAGCAAGGGGTGATTACTGCTGGATTTTCCACTAAAGATTCAATCGGTAACTTATACCAGTCGGGGCATACGGATCAAAGTTATCTTTATCAACTAAGTCATTCAATCAGTAGAGAGCAGCACGTTAATCATCACCCATTAGTTATAGTTAAACCAATTGATAAGTCTTCGCCTTTAATTGGTATTGCAATATCTAACAATGAGCGCTTGGATGCTCTTATAGAGATATATAGAACCAGCCAGAATGGTGGGCGGGAGCTTTTTTATTCCATCAAACTGACTAACGTTACGATTATGGACGTCAACATTTTTTACCCTAATCCATCAACCCATAATGAATCACAACCACAAGAGAGTATATCACTGAAGTACGAAAGTATTTCTTGGCAGCATCACATTGCTGGAACCAGTGGCTATAGTATTTGGGATGATAGGGTTTACTAATGGAAAAATTAAAAAGCGTTGATAGACTCCTTTTGGAGTCTTATTTCACTAAGGGTGAAATTAAAAAAATAAAAAGTAATGCTAATTTTTTTCAACTAGATATTCTAGATTCAGTTAGAGATATCGGTAGAAGAACCCTCAGAGCAAGTATTATCTTAGGGGTAATACTAACTATTTTCACAATTGGAACTGTTTCCAAAGACGGTGTTTTTGGTTTTGGAATTATAGTTCTTATGTGTTTTATAGTTGTAATACCTTCTTATTTTCTAACGCCAATGAGGCTGTACATTAAATCTTTGCATTTTTTCTTGAAAGACAGGAGAAATGAAAAAATGCAAATGAGAAATTAGTTTTCATTATTGTGGAAGTTACATATTTCCTAGTGAGCTATTTCATTAATATATAATGTTGGCCATGAAGAAAACTTATATTAAGTACGGAAAAATTTATAATACATAGATTCAGATTTGAAATCCAGAATCTAAAACATGTTATTGTATTCATGGTGTGGATTAATTTATTTCTGTTGATTTATGTGGTGAATTCTATGAGTGGGGAAATAATCAATCTCTTTCTGTAGGCGCTTTATTCTGACAATAATGATTGGATTCATGTATTGTTCTATAGAACAGTCAGAGAATATTCTTTTGGCTTTATTGATTATTGCTATTTTCTAATAGTAGGTTGCCCTGAAATATTGATCTGCCAAGAGAGTATAACCCTTTTTGAATAGATTTGATAGGGTGTTAATGTTAAGCTGTATGATATCAGGAGTATGTGTGGCCCTAATGGTTCCCACTGTTTTAATATCTATTGAAAATAGTCTTGTCAAGATTTTTGATAATATTTTTCTATTTTGAGATGTGGTTGTATTTTTATATTTATTGACGATAATGAAAATCTATATTAAGTCAGTGTTGTTTTTTTAAAGTAAATAAAAGTGAAAAATAAAAAGAGTATATAAGGATTATATTAGAGCTTGGTTTTAAAAGAACAGCTTAAAAAACGGCCCTGATATTTTAGGCCGTTTGGTTGCAGGGTTATAGCCAGCCGGAACGCTTGAGCTTTTGGTAGAGGAACACGCAGCCAGCAACCGTGACTCCCAACGTGGCATGATAGGCCCAGGGGAACTTCAGCTCCGGCATATCGGCAAAGTTCATGCCATACAGGCTGAAGATCACCGTCGGGATCGCCAGAATGGCCCCCCAACCGGCCAGCCTTTTGACCACTTCGTTTTGCTTCACGGTGACCAGCGCCAGATTGACGTGCATGGCGTTGGTCAGCATTTCACGCATATCGTCCAGGGTGCTGGCGACCTGCCGGGCGTGATCTTGCACGTCGCGCACGTAGGCACGCAGTTCTTTAGCGATCACGTCTTCATGCAGGTGGATAAGTTGGTTGCAGATCTCATCCATCGGCAGGGCGGCATTGCGCAGGCCGAGCAGGTGACGGCGCAGGCTATAGACGTTTTCGATAGCGGTTTCATCAAACTCAGAACGGAACATATTCGATTCTATGCCTTCGATCATCGTTTCAAATTTACCCACGATATGACGATAGTTGTCGACGATGAAATCCAGCACTGCATACAGCGCAAAGCCTGGCCCGTGGCACAGTTGCTTGGGGTTTTCTTCTGCCTTGGCGCGGATGGGGGCATAGCTGGAGGAGGCGCCATGACGCACGCTGATCAGGAAGTTTTTGCCGACAAAAAAATGGGTTTCGCCGTATTCAACTTCTTCGTTGACCCACTGTGCGGTCTTTACCACGATAAACAGTGAATCTCCGTAGGTCTCGATTTTTGGTCGCTGGTGGGCACATAACGCATCTTCGATCGCCAAGTCGTGCAGGCCGAATTCTTCCTGGACCTTGCGCATAAAGGCGTCTTCCGGTTGCCATAACCCCAGCCAGACAAAGGTATCCGGTTCTTTTACCACGTCACTGATATCATCTATCGTGATGTCGCTCAGCCGTTTGCCAGCCCGGTATGCCACGCTGTTGACCACCATCGTTTGGGTTTCCATTGAACTACCTGTCAGTCAGTAAGGGTTTTGGTAAAGAAATAACGTTCGTGTTCTACTGGGTAATTGTGTAGCGTCATCTGCAATTGATAGCCCATTTTTTCGTAGAACGGCCGAGCCTGGAAGCTGAAGGTATCTACCCGAGCGAATCGGCACCCGGCGGCTAGCGCCTGCTGCTCTGCCGCTTTGATTATCTTGCTGCCGACACCTTCCCCCCGCAAAGACTCCGAAACCCATAAAAGATCGATGCTTAACCAACTGCCCACGGTGCTGCCAGTTAATCCGGCCACTTTACTGCCGTTATCGTCCAGCATAAAGACGCCGATTTTTTTATTCAGGATCTCACCGACGAACTTACGGTTGTAAGCCATCAGGTGGTTGCTGATTTCTTCGCTATCTTCCGCCTGTAGCGCATCTGTGATGGTGATATTCATCGTTCCTCCTCGGACAATCAATTAACTTAAGCACAGTTAATGCAAAATGCAACATATTGAAATTTCGATTAAAGCGCGAGGCCAATGGGTACGTTAAACTCTGTGAGTTGATTGACTCAGGGGGGCGAAATATCAGGCTGAGCGGGTAGGGCGCTTTTCGCGCCCGGTCAGCGCGTCAGGTTAGTTTGAGGTCGGCTGCGGTAACGACTTCTCTGGTTTTCATCTGAATAATTCGTCTTACAGATTCATCACTTAGCCCCTGCGGATCGGCATAGACTGTGCTATAGGCTTTGCCAAAGCTTACCACGACAAATTCCTCCAGGATCCGTTGTTCTACCTGGCTGACTCCGCCTTCCAGCATCTCCATCGCATGAACCACCAGGTCGGAACGGAGATGACGGCGTTTTAGCTGGTTGATAAAGCCGGGAAAAACCTGCGGAACCAGGTTATACAAGCAGAACTCGGCAATAAAGAACTGGCCGATCAGCAGCCGCTGGGTGCTGAAAGCCGCAGTGCCGGTGGCGATTTTCTGGGTGTCCAGGCTTTTCAACGTTAAATGGTCCTTACGGACCTGCAAATAAAAATAAGACATCCTTGAGTGTACCTCCATGTACCCAGGGCCCCGGAGGGCGAAGCGTTATCAGGTGAGTGGCGTCATCACGGCACTCTGGTAAGCGGGGCGTGCGCAAAGCTGTTGATACCAACGTTCCATATGTGGGCGTGGTTGGCGCTTGATCGGCATTTCAAACCAGCCATAAATAAAGCTGCCTAGCGGGATATCCCCGAAGCCAAATGCCTCCCCAGAGAGATAGGGTTGGTTAGCCAACGTTTGTTCGACGATAGCGAAATGTTGTTCCAGTTCGGCAGTGGCGGCCTCAATCTGTTTCATATCTCGTTGTTCCGCTGGGGTGCGTATCATACCCCAGAAAACGGTACGAAAGGGGCCAGCGATAGTGGAGGTTTGCCAGTCCATCCATTTTTCTGCTGCTGCACGGGCTTGCAGATCTTGCGGAAAAAACGGCGATTGACCAAATTTTGCCGCCAGATAACGGACGATGGTATTGGATTCCCATAGTACGAAGTCGCCGTCTTGTAACAGCGGTACCAGACCGTTGGGGTTGAGCGAACGATAGGGTTGTTCGTTAACTTTCCCATAAGCGCCCCCTGCGTTGATATGGGTGAAATTAAGCCCCAGCTCGGTGGCACACCAAAGTGCTTTTCTGACGTTGTTCGAGTTTTCACGGCCCCAAATGGTCAACATAGAACGCCCCTTCACGAGTTTGATAAAAGTCGCCTTAATACCTACGCTAGAAAGCGGCCTTTGTCACCTCTAAAGGCATCAGCGCTCCCAACGACACACTTCCCAACCCTGTTGCATGGCCAGAGCGGCAAGATCGCTATCGGGGTTGATCACGGTTGCGCTGTCGACGTAGGCCAGCATTGCTTTATCGTTAATGGAGTCACTGTAGCCGTGGCTATGGGCAAATTCCAGCTCAGGATGCTGGTGCAACCATTGCTGCAAACGGATGACCTTGCCCTGCTGGTAAGTCATGGTGCCATAAGTATTACCAGTAAAACGCCCCTCGGCCACTTCTACGCCTATGGCCAGCGCCGCGTCAGCCCCCAACTGTTCGGCAATAGGGGCAACCAGGTGTTCACCAGTGGCGGAAATCACCAGGATGCAGTCACCGCGTTCACGATGCCATAACAGGCGTTCGCGTGCTTGTGGATAGACGCGTGGCAGAATATCCCGGCGAATGTAACGCTGTACCCAACCGGCAACGGTTTGCGTATTTAGCCCCACCAGCGGGGCCAGGGTTGCCCGCATATAATCCTCCATAGACAACTTTCCCTGATAGTAAGACTGCATCAACAGTTGTTCCTGCTGTGCCAGCTCTGCAGGCGCAAACCCTTCTGAGACCAGCCAACGGATCCACAGACTGGCGCTGTCATCATCAATCAGGGTTTCATCCAGGTCGAACAGGGCTAAGTCCATCAATATTTCTCCGGCAAAGAACGATGTGGCGGTCCGAACAGCATAGCGATACCGTCAAGCACCAGCCAGTGACAGGGATAAAATTGTGCAGAGCATAAGAAACGTTGATGACAGTGCGGCGACAGTTTGTTGAAGCTTTGCATAACCAGGCACTCAACGTTATTGGGTTCTGGCATAAAGGCTGGGGGCTATGAGAGCCCGCGACAGATCTGAAGATAATGCCGGTCTTTATAGTGGCCCGATTCTCAGCAGCGAAGAACAGCAGTAGGCCGAAGAAACAGAGGAAGCTCGAACCGAGTTTCCTCTGCTGAAAAGTGGCTTAACCCGCCAAGGCTTGTTGCAGATCGGCAATCAAATCCTCGGTATCTTCAATTCCTACCGATAGGCGTAGCAGTTGTGGCGTAATGCCGGTTTTTAACCGTTGTTCCAGTGGGATTGAGGCATGTGTCATGCTGAAGGGCTGGCTGATCAGGCTTTCCACGCCGCCCAGGCTTTCGGCCAGGGTGAACAGCCGCGATTGTTTGATCACCTGACGTGCGTAGGCTTCGTCACCCTTCAGACGAACGGAAATCATACCGCCAAAACTGTGCATCTGTCTGGCAGCCAGGGCGTGCTGGGGATGGCTTGCCAGGCCCGGATAGTAAACGGCGTCCACCTGTGGCTGGCTTTCCAGCCATTGTGCGATCCGCAGTGCGCTGTTGCTGTGCCGTTCCATGCGTAATGCCAAGGTACGGATGCCGCGCAACGTCAGAAAACTGCTAAAGGGATCCAGAATGCCGCCCACCGCGTTATGCAGGAACGCCAACTGTTCCGCCAGCCCGGAATTGGTCCCTACGGCGGCTACGCCAGCAACCACATCGGAATGACCATTAAGGTATTTAGTTGCTGAATGCACCACAATGTCGAACCCCAACTCCAGTGGGCGTTGCAGATAAGGAGACGCAAATGTGTTATCTGCTACGCTGATCAACCCCTGTTTTTTAGCGAGAGAGGCAATCGCGCTCAGATCGGCCAGTTTCAACAGCGGATTGGTTGGCGTTTCCACCCAGACCATTTTGGTATCTGGCTCTATCGCCTGCTCCAGTGCCTCGAGGTCACCGGGAGCAACGTAAGTCACTCGTAGACCCGCGCTACGGCTACGTACCTTTTCCAAAAGGCGATAGGTACCACCATATAGATCGTCTACGGCAACCAGATGGCTACCCTGATCGAGCAATTCCAATACGGTTGAACAGGCCGCCAAACCGGAGGCGAAGGCAAAGCCGCGGCTACCGCCTTCCAGTTCGGCAATGGCCGTTTCCAACGCGGTTCGGGTCGGGTTGCCGCTACGGGAATATTCATAGCCGGTATGTTCCCCTGGTGCGGGTTGGGCATAGGTGGAAGTGGCATAAATGGCTGGCATGACTGCACCGATAGCATCCGGGGTATAGCCTGCATGCACGGTTAACGTATCAAACTTGGGCATGGTAAAGATCCTTATTAACGTAATTTCTGGCGCCAGGCGTTAAGCACGTCAGTGCGGGTGATCAGGCCGAGGAAGCGATCGCCATCCAGGATCACGGCAACGTGCCCCTGGCTGAAGGTGTCTAACACATCCTGATAGCTGGCTTCCTTTGGCAGCGTTTTCACTCTGGTGGTCATTGCGTGTTTGACGGGCAGGCTGAATGGGTGGGCATCAGCCTGTACGCTGTTCAGCAGATCCCATTCGTCGACTAACCCCACGACCCGATCGTCCTCCAGCACCGGCAACTGCGAAATGTCGTACAGCCGCATGCGGGCGTGGGCGACGGCAAGGGTATCTTCTGGCGTTACCGATACTGCTGCGCCTTCATCAAAGCGATAGGCGATCAGATCGCGTAAATCACCGTGCCGAGGCTTGCTTAACAGCCCTTGCTCCAGCATCCAGTGGTCATTGAACATTTTTGACAGGTATTTGTTGCCGCTGTCGCAGACAAAGGTCACCACGCGTTTGGTTTCCGTCTGTGCACGGCAGTAGCGCAGCGCGGCAGCCAGCAGTGTGCCGGTTGATGAACCCGCCAGAACGCCTTCCTTACGCAGCAGATCGCGCGCGGTGGAAAAGGCTTCGGCATCATCAATACGATAAGCATGACGTACCTGATTAAAATCGCTGAGTGGCGGGATAAAATCTTCGCCAATCCCTTCGACTAACCAACTGCCCGCCTCGCCGATCTGTCCGTTATCCAGATAGCCCGCCAAGATCGAACCTGTGGGATCGGCGAGCACAAATTCGGTTTGCGGGGACACGTCGGCAAAATAATGGCTTAATCCCCTCAAAGTGCCACCGGAGCCTACGCCGACCACGATGGTATCGATCTGTTGCTCCATCTGTTGCCACAGTTCCGGGGCAGTAGTTTGCCGGTGTGCCGCAGGGTTAGCCGGATTATTGAATTGATCGATATAAAACGCGCCAGGGCTCTCCTGTGCCAGGCGTTTGGCGTAATCCTGATAATAGGCCGGATGGCCTTTACCGACATCGGAACGAGTCAGCAACACCTCGGCCCCCAAGGCGCGCAAATGGAAAATCTTTTCGCGGCTCATTTTATCGGGCACCACCAGCGTTAACTTGTAACCTTTCAGTGCCGCCACCAACGCCAGCCCGAGGCCGGTATTGCCTGCGGTGGCTTCAATAATGGTGCCGCCGGGCTTCAAGTGGCCGTCACGCTCAGCCTGTTCAATCATCGACAGGGCCACGCGATCCTTGATTGAGCCGCCGGGATTTTGGTTTTCCAGCTTTACGAATAACCGGCAAGGGCCGGTATCAAACTGCGTCAGTTCAAGTATTGGGGTATGACCGATCAAGGGGAGGATGGAATCGGCTATGGCCATAATAGATCTCCAGAATCATTGGTTGTCTGGATGATAGTGCTGTTGTAATGCGAAATATAAAGAATGAATAACTGTTTGTTATTCTCTTGGGTTATATATTAATCTGTTTGGACGTGTAGATGGTTAGCGGTATAGCGGTGTAGGTGGTAGCTTAGTGCGGCAGGCTGGAGAGAATGACACGCATGGCCTAATTTCTGACCAATTTCACTATGATTACGTACAGTTATGTAAAAATGCAGAAAAATCAGGCCAAACCCTGCAAAAATAACGGCAATCTAATAAACTCACAGCTAGGGCATTTCGGCACAGTGCTGACCCAAATGGGAGCCGCAACATTGAGGTGATTGATTGTTTAAGGCCGATTATCTCTTTCCTTCAGGAGAGGAGCTGCTTTGAGCATCGTACCATTGCGGTTGGCAGCGTTGTTCCGGCCACTCTCGCTAGTTGGCTGAAAACGTGAACATGTTTGAAAGTTAACGCTATTTCAATAATTTGAATGGACACTCTGGCGACGTCATGATGAATAAACACTTTTCTACCTCTCTTCGTAAACTGGCCCTCAGCGTAGGCGTCATGTTAATGGTTGTTCCCGCCGTACAGGCGGCAGATTCCCCAGCGGCACCGCAGGTCGATGCCAAAGCCTATGTGCTGATGGACTATAACAGCGGCAAGATCCTCACTGAAGGCAACGCCGATACCCGCCTGGATCCCGCAAGCCTGACGAAAATCATGTCCAGCTATGTGATCGGCCAGGCGATAAAAGCTGGCAAAATCAAACCAGACGATCTGGTTACCGTGGGCAAAGATGCTTGGGCGACAGGCAACCCGGTGCTGCGAGGCTCATCGCTGATGTTCATCAAACCGGGCGATCAGATACCGGTGTTAGAACTGAATAAGGGCATTGTCATTCAGTCTGGCAACGATGCCAGCATCGCCCTGGCAGATTTTGTTGCCGGTAGCCAGGATTCGTTTGTCGGGCTGATGAACAACTATGCGAAATCACTTGGTTTGCAGAATACGCATTTCCTGACCGTACACGGTCTGGATGCAGAAGGGCAATACAGCACTGCGCGTGATATGGCGTTGCTGAGCCAGGCGTTGATCCGCGATGTCCCGGATGAATATGCGCTGCATAAAGAGAAAGAATTCACCTTCAACAAGATCCGCCAGATAAACCGTAACCGCCTGTTGTGGAGTACAAACCTGAACGTAGACGGCATCAAGACCGGCTACACCAGCGGTGCCGGGCATAACCTGGTCGCCTCGGCAACCGATGGCCCAATGCGCCTGATTTCGGTGGTGTTAGGGGCACCCAGCGACCGAGTTCGTTTCAGTGAGAGCGAAAAGTTGCTGACCTGGGGATTCCGGTTCTATGAAACCGCCACACCGATCAAAGCCGACAAGGCGTTCGTGACCCAGAAAGTGTGGTTTGGCGATGTAAGCGAAGTGCCGCTGGGGGTGGCGAAAGATGCTGCAGTCACTATCCCTAAAGGGCAGATGAAGAATCTGAAAGCCAGCTACAAGCTAAACCAGCCGACGTTGGAAGCACCATTAGCGAAGAATCAGGTCGTGGGCACCATTGATTATCAACTGGACGGCAAAACCATCGAACAGCATCCGCTGGTGGTGATGGAGGAAGTGAAAGAAGGGAATTTCTTCAGCCGCATGTGGGACTTTGTGATGATGAAGCTGAGCCAGTGGTTTGGTGGCATCTTCGGTTGATTAGCTAACCGAATGCTGTTTGGCAGGGGCCATTTTTGGCCCCTTAATCATATCAATTACAGGCTACAACCTTGATAGCCAATCCACCTTGGGATGTCTCGCGATATTTGGCATTCATGTCTTTGCCTGTCTCGTACATGGTCTCGATCACCTTATCCAGACATACGCGCGGTTCGCTGGTACGGCGCAGAGCCATTCGTGCGGCATTGACGGCCTTTACGGCGGATATGGCGTTACGTTCTATACAAGGCACCTGAACCTGTCCGGCCAGCGGATCGCAGGTCAGACCGAGATGATGTTCCATGGCGATCTCTGCGGCGATACATACTTGAGCAGGGCTTCCCCCCATCAATTCCGCCAACCCTGCCGCCGCCATTGAGCAAGCAACACCGACTTCACCCTGACAGCCAACTTCGGCACCGGAAATAGAGGCGTTCATTTTGTACAGGGTACCAATGACGCCGGAGGTCAGAAAGAAACGGCTGTAAGAGTTGGTGTTCACCGGACGGATAAACTGATCGTAATACGCCAGCACTGCCGGAATGATGCCACAGGCGCCGTTGGTGGGGGCTGTCACAACACGCCCACCGGCGGCATTTTCTTCGTTAACCGCGAAAGCGAACATGTTAATCCAGTCCACCACGTTCATCGGATCGATGTTGTTCTTGTCACCGGTCACCAGGATGCGGCGCAGTGCGGCGGCACGGCGTTGAACTTTCATCGGACCAGGCAGCAGACCTTCGGTGTTCATACCGCGTTCGATGCCGGTGCGCATTACCTGCCAGACATCGGCAAAATGTGCTTCAATTTCCGCTCTGCTGCGTAACGCCAATTCGTTTTGCATCACCAGCCCGGAAAGTGACAGCCCGGTCTCCTTGCAGTGTTGCTGCAGATCTTGTGCGGAACGGTAAGGGTAGGGGATGGAGACGTTATCGTCGGTCGGTTGACCGAAATGCTCCTCATCAACGATAAAGCCGCCGCCGATGGAGTAGTAGGTTTTGCTGTGCAGCAGTTGGTCACCGGCATAAGCGCTGATACGCATACCATTCTCGTGCAGTGGCAGATTGCTACTGTGGAAGTTCATGCCACCTGATGGTGGAAAGTCCACTTCGTGTTGGCCTTTAGCCAACAACAGACGACCACGCTGTTCTACATCACGGATAAAAGTGGGAATGCTGTCGATGTCTACATCATGAGGCAGATTTCCCGCCAGGCCCATGATGATGGCGATATCAGTATGGTGCCCTTTACCGGTGAGTGACAGCGAACCGTAAACGTCGACAGCCACTCGGGTGGTGTCGTGGAGCTGCCCTGCGGCAATCAAATCGTCGACAAACTCTTTGCCGGCTTTCATTGGGCCGACAGTATGGGAACTGGAGGGGCCAATGCCAATTTTGAAAATATCGAAAACGCTGACCATAGTCTCGCTTCCTTCTTCCGGTTAACTCCCCTTTACCTGTTGCCGCTCGGGGTACGTGAATGTCACTTACACAAGGGTAATGCAGGGAAAGGGAAGAGATTCGAGATAACCGGTGCCTGAGGGCACCGGCTGAGTACGATTAGCCGAACAGGGTGTACAGGATTGCGGAAATGGCAATCAAACCCATCACTACCACGAAAACGTTGCTGATGTGGCCGCTGTACTTGCGCATAGCAGGTACTTTACGGATGGCATACATCGGCATCAGGAACAGCAGCATGGCGATGATTGGGCCACCCAGATTTTCAATCATGCCCAAAATGCTTGGGTTCAAGGTTGCCACGATCCAGGTGGTTACCAGCATGAAGATCGCAGTGATGCGGTTCAGTTTGTTGGTGCTGATGGTTTTGCCACGGCTCTTCATCGATTTGGAAATCATGCCGTTGAAGCCTTCACGCGCACCCAGGTAGTGGCCCAGGAACGACTTGGTGATGGCGATAAAGGCGATAACCGGCGCGATGTACTCGATCATCGGGTTGTTAAAGTGGTTGGCCAGGTAAGACAGGATAGAAATGTTCTGCGCCTTGGCTTCGGCCAGATCTGCAGGCGAGAGGCTCAGCACGCAACTGAAGACGAAGAACATGACGGTCAGCACCATCATGATATGTGCATAAGCCAGGATGCGTGAGCATTTCTTCTCGGCATCAACACCGTACTCTTCGCGTTTTGCTACCGCAAAAGCAGAGATGATAGGTGAGTGGTTGAATGAGAACACCATCACCGGGATCGCCAGCCACAGGGTGATAACCAGACCGTGACCTACACCGCTACCTGACCCCGCCAGAGAGACGTTTTCGAAAATGGCACCGGTCCAGTTAGGGATCAGATACAGGGCCAGTAACATCAGGACGCCGACAAACGGGAACACCAGGATGCTCATGGTCTTAACGATGGCTTGCTCGCCGAAACGCACAATTGTCATCAACCCGACGATCAGGATCAGGGAAAGAATAGCGCGCGGTGGCGAAGTCATCCCCAATTGGTGGGTGATGAAGCTGTCAACGGTGTTGGTGATCGCAACGCTATAAACCAACAGGATTGGGTAGATGGCAAAAAAGTAGAGCAGAGTGATCAGCTTACCTGCGCTGATACCAAAGTGCTCTTCTACGACTTCGGTGATGTCTTCGCCTGGATTTTTGCCTGACAACACGAAACGGCACAGGCCACGGTGGGCGAAGAAGGTCATCGGGAAGGCGATAATCGCCATGATGATCAAGGGGATCAAACCGCCGATACCGGCATTGATTGGCAAGAACAGTACCCCTGCACCGATAGCAGTACCATAAAGGCCCAACATCCACATGGTGTCAGATTTACGCCAGGTGCTGCTGGAACCTGAGGCCGCAGAGGCAATAGTGCCGGTCTGTGTAGTGTCCATAAATATCTCCGAGGTGAACACGTTAATTTAAAATTGAACGCAAAACTTAAGGTTAAAATCCGCTGGTGGAATAAAGGCTGTCGCGCCAGCGGTAAAATCAGATACTGCTTGCGGGGTGAATGACGACCCCTGGTTATTTATTGGGCTAATTACTTTTGGCTTCAGCGCCAGGCAATTGGCCAAATGGCTTTCTGCTGTTAAATAGCGAAAAGCCAAGATTCCGATTCCTTTCGCAGGCGTTTGGCCTATCGATTTTGTTGGCGGCAAGATAACGATTTACAGCATAAACAACCGTGATCATGCTCTCAAATGCGCAATATGTGCGACTGTTGGCTATTATGATAAATTTTCATGCATATGTTGCGTTATTGTGCGAGATTTCGTACTGAAAGAGTAAACGGTAATCCCACACTTTTTATCCGGTATGGCTGATGTTTGGCCAGATAAAAGTCTGCCTGGAGGTGCAGGCCGAGCAATATATTTTATGTGTCGGCATTGTTCTAGTTAAAAAGCCGGAATAAGCGCTTTTAGTGATGTGGATCACGTTTTGATTTTAAAAGGTATTTTTATATCTATTTGTTTTTGCTGGCTTTTCCAAAAATTAAAGAGAATGATGGTAGCAAACGCTTTGCCTGCTTATAGGCTAATTATGCTTATCTATTCATCATATAAATAAAGAAAAAATGCCTGTTTTTTACCCTATGGCGCCAAGGGCGGTGGAAATAAAAAGTAATAGGGTGATGTAGAGAATGGGGAGTTATCAGTTTATCTTGGGAAAATTTGACGGAGTTTAGGGCAATGACATTCCGGCAGAAATAATAACCATGGCAAGTTGTTGCAATCTATTAACCTGACATTATCGGCGATTAGGAATTTTTTCAGTTTAATAGCGCATTATTTGCACAAAAAATAGCGTGGGTTGAGAAGGGAAATCCGCACTGCCAACCGAAGCCAGCAGTGAGATAGGGATCAAAACCGCAGGCTGACCGCATGTTGCTCGAAGAAATCGACGAATTCTTGTTCGGGTTGGCGGTCGGTAATCACTCGGTCAAACAGCGTCAGTGGCCCAATACAGGCCGGTCTGGTTTGGGCGAACTTGCTGTGGTCAGCAACCAGAATCTTTTGCTGTGCCATCGCCAATGCCTTGTGTTTCATCTCCAGTTCATCAAAGTTGAAGCAGGTTGCTCCTTGCTGCAGATTGAGGCCTGCCGCAGAGATAAAGGCAATATTGGGGCAGATATGATCCAGTTCGTTATGTTGACCTACGGCGGTAAAAATGTAGTTATTCGGCTTGAACTCGCCACCGCACAGGATCACCTTGCAGTTAGGTTTATCCTGCAGCGCCAAGAAGGTATTGAGTGAATGGCAGACAGCGGTAAAAGGCAATTCATCGGCAATAGCGTCGATGATCGCTGGGGTAGTGGTGCCGCAATCAAAGAACACCGTATCGTTTTCGTTGACCAGCGGTGCCGCCAATATGCCGATACGGCGTTTTTCCATGACCTGTTTAGCTTTCTGATCGGAGACAAAGTAGTTGGTCACCCCGTTGATGCGGGGATCGGCCACCACATAACCGCCAAGCAATACCACCGCAGTGGGTTCTGCACTGAGATCACGGCGGATGGTCATTTCCGAGACGCCTAGCAGCAAGGCTGCTTCTTTCAAGTGGATTTTGTCAGAGCGCTTTAATGCCTGGACCAGCCGGTTGATACGTTCTTCACGCCGTGTTTCCATCAGTTTTTTCCACAGGTAGAGGGCCAAAAGTTTCAATAAAACACGGCGGGGTAGTACTTGCTCAGCTTGCGCTGAGGGCACTACCCCGCATTAAAGGTACCTAAACCGGCAAAGCTGATAAATTAGTAACTGCCTGCCGCGGCACTGTCGCCGGAGACGATGGCAACGCCGGAGCTGGTACCGATGCGTGTTGCACCTGCAGCGATCATTTTCTCTGCGGTTGCGCGATCGCGTACTGCGCCAGAGGCTTTAACGCCCATTTCGCTGCCAACAGTTGCGCGCATCATTTTGACGTGTTCTTCACGGGCACCGCCAGTGCTGAAACCGGTAGAGGTCTTAACGAAAGCAACATCGAGTTCGCGACACATTTCACAAACCTGAACGATTTGCTCATCGCTGAGCAGGCAAGTTTCTAATATTACCTTCAACGGGATAGCCGCGCAAACCTCACGCACGGCAGCGATATCGGCTTTGACTTCTTCCAGCAAGCCGCTTTTCAGCCAACCCACGTTAATGACCATATCGATTTCCTGAGCCCCTGCGGCAATGGCTGCTTTGGCTTCGAAAGCCTTGCTGATGGTCAAACCGGCGCCCAGTGGGAAACCGATGACTGAACATACTTTAACGTTGCTTTCTTCTAGCAGATGAGCTGCCAGCGGAACATAACCGGAGTTCACGCAGACGGCATAAAAATGATGCTGCTGGGCTTCTTCACACAACTTGGTGATTTGGCTTTCAGTCGCATCCATCGCCAGCAGGGTGTGGTCGATATAACGGGCATAATCAATCTGTTTGGTTGTCATTGTGATTCCTCAACGAGTGTTAAAACGCATCTGGATGTGAATAATGTTATTATCCTAACATTGCGAGATGGCAAATGGTAGCCGTATTTACCCTGTTATTTATGAAAAATGAGAGGTTGATTGCCTTAATGGGTCATATGATTTGCTTGTAAATGTTATTTAAATAACATAGCTTATCCTTTGCTTATTCACCCACGCGCGAGACAACTTTCCTGAGGAGAAGAAAAGATGAAAAACATGATTAATCTCAACCCTGGGCAGTTCAGGAGGCAGGCGAAGGAAGTGTATCGTGATGCAGACTTTACGGTGACCACGTTTATGTTCCCTGGTGAGATTGCGGCAATGAGACTGCAAAATAACCGGGGCTCATTAACGTTGTTGCCTTATCAAGACTTAGTGGTGTGGGATGCGGCTTTTGACGGCCATTCTCTGAAATCCAAAGAGAGCCCCACGCAACCGCGCCGCGACGATAACCACGGCTGTTTTGTTTGCCATGAAGGCCTGCCAGAGAACCATGGTCCGATTGTCGATGTTTGGCTTGAGGTGGAAGATGCGATACTGACGGTGCGTGCCAGTAATGCCGATAGTCTCAAGAGCGGCTGCCATACCCAACCGGCAGTTCAGCTAACGGCGAATAGTGCACAATTCAGTATTGAGATGGTCATCAACAATCTGGCGGAGCACGCGCAACCATTAAGCTACCGCTGTCACATGAACTATGCCTGCGAGCCTGATGCGATATTCCGCCAGAACTTGCCGGGTAGCGCCCTCAATATTCGTGGCAATCCGCAACCGGTGATTTGCTCCGACGATCTTTCTTTATATGTCGATCAGGCCGAGTTCTTTATGCTGGAACCGTGTGGCAGACGCTATGTGACGCGTTTTTCTACCGACCAATTCCATTATGCGGTTTTGCTTCGGCCACGTACCAATCTGCAGGCGGCGGCCTTTGTCCAGCCAGCCAGTTGCAGCCCCGATAACGCAGCCAGCCAGATGCCAGCGCTACTCAAGGCCGGAGAGCGGCGTGAATTTCGCGTAACGACAGGGGTGTTGTAACAGGTGGGGCACCGGGGCCCCTGCCTGAGAGGGTTACTCCTTCACCCATCCTTTGCGGATCGGGAAGGCAAACAAGACGTGATATAAGCGGGTCAGCCTGCTGGCGATAGCTTCGCCAAACAGATTCCACACCAACTGAGAAAACAGGCAACCTACGCATCCGAGCAAGAACCCTCCCACCATATCCAGCGGCCAGTGTACGCCGAGGAAGACGCGTGACCAGGCGATGGCCACAGCGACAACCATCAGCAGCATGCCTGACCAGGCACGGTGCCAGCAGAGAAAAGCTAGAGCAAAGGTGAAAATGGCGGTGCCATGATCGCTAGGGAAGGAACTGTCTGGTGCATGAGCCAGGAAGGTGTAGCCAATGCCTGCGACAAAGGGGCGTTCGTGCGGCAACAGGGTACCGATAGTGGCGGCGGCGCTCATGGCAAATAACAGCGCAATGGTGGTTTTTGCGACAACTTCTCGCTGTGATACCAGTTGATTGTGCGGCCCCCATAACCATAAACCGGCTATCAGCAGCGGGATGATGGCAATCAGATCCCGGGCAATAAAGGTGGCCAACTTGATCACCCATTCAGGGCTGGCCGGTGTGGCATTGATCCAGGCGAAAAGAAAATAGTTTAATTGCTCCATGATGCATTACCTCGTCTTACGGCAGAATTTGCCGCTTACCCACCAATAAACAGCCAGTTGGCTGAACCAGACCCACCACCCAGCCCACAGGTTATGGGAAAGAAAATGTGCGCCACGCATGATCTGACCAAACCCCATCAGCATGCCAAGTGCGAAACCGCCCAGCCAGCACCAGTAAGCCAGGCGCGGGCGTTGCGGATAAAACAGAAAGAACAGTGCCATCAGGGCAAAGCCGCTGGAGGCATGGCCGCCGGGGAAACAATGGCCGGGTCCCGGTATTGCGGGGGGCGTGCCAAACAGCGGGAATGACATGGCTTTACCACCGTACTGCAACAAATCCCAAGGGCAGGAATGTGCACTGGTCGCTTTCAGAATCCCCACCACCAGCGGCCCTATGCCGACCAACAGCATAGTCACAATCAGGCGAGTGTTACGGCGATAGATCCCCCAGAGCAGAGCCAGTACTGCACCTGCAATAACGGATATTTTCAGCAGGCGGTGGTTAATCAGATCCAGCCAGTGGTTGTTCTGCCAGGGAAAGCGGTGGCTTACGGCATCGTACCAGACATTACTGATGGCCCAATCCCATTGCTCGTTGCGCGACAGCCAGATAAACAGCAACCCCGTTACCATCAGCCCCAAAGCCTGCCAACGGTAAAAGGATGCGGACAAGGAGTAAAGGGCGCCAGTCCTAATTTGTGCTGTTGTTGAGAGTTGATTTAACGAAGGTTGTGACGATGTTTTCGGATGCACATGGCGGCCCATAAGCGATGACGTATCACATTACTGTAATAAAATTGTCTTAAGAAAACCTTAATCGTTCGTACCCGATGCGGAGAGGATATCCAGATTTAACCTATAATTTATCGGAATAAACTGTGTTAACGTATCCCGGCATTACGTTATGAATTGTAAGGATAAAAAATGAACAAGCTTTCTTTGGCATTTACCAGCCTGTTAATGGCCGCATCTGCCAGTGCCATTGCGGCAACAACCGCTGGAAATGACGATCTCAATATGCAGCCTTTGGAAAAAGTGGCGCCATTCCCTAACGCAGAGAAGGGAATGAGCCGCCAGGTTATCTATTTACCAAAGCAGGAAAATGAAGAGAACTTTAAGGTTGAATTGCTGATTGGTAAAACGCTGGAAGTGGATTGCAACCGCCATATGATGGGGGGCGCTCTGGAAAGCAAAACGCTGGCTGGCTGGGGGTATGACTATTTTGTCCTGGAAAAACTTTCGGCACCAGCTTCTACCATGATGGCTTGCCCGGATAATACCAAGCGCCAGGAGTTTGTTGCCGCCCATTTGGGTGATGCCGCGATGCAGCGTTACAACAGCCGCTTGCCGATCGTGGTGTACGTGCCGAAAGATGTCGAAGTACGCTACCGCATTTGGTCTGCCAGTGAAACCACCGGGCGTGCAGTGATTAAATAACGGCTATCAGTACAATCTGCCTGTCAGCAACGGCGGGCAGATTTTTAACGCTTTAATGCCACCAGTGATGCGTAAGAAAAAGCATTGACGCATTGGCATAGAAGGCGAAGGTAATGTCCAAACATTGTGTTTCCAGTTTGGTTTCATCAATGACCTGCGTCGAAATATAAAGGAATGAGTTAAGGATGACGAACCACAAGACTGCAACCCCTCCTCACCACTCAACATTATACTTGGTATTCTTTTCGGCCTGTTCGGTGCGGCAGTAACGATATTTTTTTGCCTTGTATCAGTCGAATGTGAATATCACACTTATCATTTTGCTCTCGTCAATCGGCGTTGTCCCTATGGGAACGCTCGTGAGCAGTATTATTGGCTGGACGGTGAAACGGCATTGTGCAGGCTGGGGTATCGTTGCTTCGGTATAGATTGCCACAGTAGTCAGTCTTGTCTTGGTTATTTGACGACGATACACGCTGTGTTCCCCCAATATCCTGGTACTTATCACCAACGTATTGGCCGCCATTGGCAATGCACGGTAAACAATGATGTACTGCAGAACCGCAGCACATGCCCGTACTAGTCGTTATCTGAGTGAGAACACCAAAGAGCGTTATCACCAGTGCCAAAACATAAACTGCAGTTGTGCTTTTGTGACCCTGGAGTCTATCCAACGCCAAATCGTGACTCCGGGGAAGATTGATATTGTGCCGCCACACCCAACGAGGGGAAATCAGGGATCACTTTGGATCTGACTAGAAGCCTGCGAACGCAGGTTTTTGGTGTCTGAAAATTTGTGTTGCCATTTTGTCGCTATCCAGCAAAACAGCGTGTTTCAACAGTCTGTTTTTATGAGCCTTAAATTTCAGGCAACAAAAAACCCGCTAATCTTGAACCTAAAAAGGCGGGATTAACGGGCTCCACAAATTGGGGACATCAAAGAAAAGCAGTGGCACTAATTCAGACTCTGGCCCCATTGAAAAGTTCTGCCTGGTGAAAGAAAAATCCAAAATTTTTTGCGGCAGAATCATTTCTCTTGTTAATCAGTCATCCCATGATGCCGGGCCATATCACCACAATGAGTGAACCAGCCAAGGTTAACAATACGTTGGCGATCGCATAGGTGCCCGCGTAGCCCAACGCCGGGATATTACTGCGCGCCGTATCGCTGATGATCTCCATCGCCGGGGCACAGGTACGCGCGCCCATAATGGCACCAAACAGCAGTGCGCGGTTCATCCGCAGAATATAGGCGCCAAACAGGAAGCAGATAACCACCGGCACCAGGCTGACGATCAGCCCGGCGATCAGCATTTGTCCACCTACCGCACCGAGACTGTGGCCAATACCGGCCCCTGCGCTTAGGCCGACACCAGCCATAAAGACCATCAGACCGAATTCTTTCACCATATTCAGTGCGCCCTGAGGGATATAACCGAACGTTGGATGGTTGGCTCGCAGGAAGCCCAGCATGATGCCGGACATCAGCAGCCCGGCGGCGTTGCCGATACCGAAGGAGAAACTGCTGAACTGAATGGTAATCTGGCCAATCAACAAGCCGATAATAAAGAAAGCGCAGAATGCCAGCAGGTCAGTCACCTGGCTGTGAATAGAGATAAAGCCGATCTTCTCTGCCACGCTTTTCACGCGGCGGGCATCGCCACTCACCTGCAGGACATCGCCTTTATTGAGCACAATGCTGTCATCAATCGGCATTTCAATCTGGCTGCGGATCACGCGGTTCAGGAAACAGCCGTGGTCGGTCAGTTTCAACTGGCTCAGGCGTTTGCCTACGGCATTGCTGTTTTTGACCACGATCTCTTCGGTGACGATGCGCATGTCCAGCAGATCGCGATCGAACACTTCTTTACCGTTACGGAAGCTGGGATCCAGGCGTGCATGGGCATCGGGATAGCCGACGAGAGAGATCTCATCGCCAACCTGTAATACCGCATCGCCATCCGGGTTGGCCAGAATGCCGTTACGGCGGATTCGCTCAATGTAGCAACCGGTTTGGCGGTAGATGCCAAGCTCACGCAGATTTTTGCCATCTGCCCAGGCCACCAGTTCCTGGCCAACCCGATAGGCGCGGATCACCGGTAGATAAACCTTACGTTGGCTATCGGTATCAAGGCCACGTTCGCGGGCGATTTGTTGGGCGGACGTCGAGAGATCCTGATGCTGTAATTTAGGCAGGTAGCGAGCCCCAAAAATCAGGCTGACCAGGCCGATCAGGTAAGTCAGGGCATAACCCAGGCTCAGGTGATCTTGTGCAGCAAGCAGTGCAGGGCCATTGGTGATGGTATTACGCAGCGTATCGCCAGCCCCAACCAACACCGGTGTGGAGGTCATCGATCCGGCGAGCATACCTGCGGTCAGGCCGATATCCCAATGGAATAGCTTGCCCAGGCCAAGGGCGATCACCATCGCTGAGCCGACCATCACCAGCGCCAACATGAAATAGTTTTTACCATCGCGGAAAAAAATCGAGAAAAAGTTGGGACCAGCTTCAACACCGACGCAAAAAATAAACAGCATGAAACCAAGATTCAAGGCTTCAGTGTTAATGGCGAAATGCTGTTGGCCAAGCAATAGCGAGACCACTAAAACGCCAATAGAATTACCGAGTTGAACGGAGCCCAGACGGACTTTCCCGAGGCAGAGCCCCAGAGCGAGTACCACAAATAGTAACAGGATGTAGTTACCATTTAACAAACTTGCGACGTTTATGTTCACGGAGGATAACTTATTGTTTACCAGTAAGTGCTTGATAGAGAACACTATAAGATATAGATTTAACCATAAAATATATGGATAAAAACGTATAACCAACTAACCAACGGAAGGCGATGCGAACCCTCAATCGGCGGCGCTTATTCTAGTCGCTATGGCGCGTGACGGCCAGCATAAAGCTGACTAACTGCGTCACCTGATGTATTTAGCCCTTTTTTACCCAGGAAAAAATTTTCAGTCAGCGTTGCCAGTTTCGGTGGCGCGTCACAAGGTCCGTGATTCGGCTGTTTTCTACGGTGTGGTATCGTTAAAAGGGAGAGGTGTATGGCAAGTTATCGCTATTGGGTGGGGATTTTCAGCTGTTTCCTGCTTTTCAGCCTGGTTTTTATCGGTCAGAAAATTGGTGCTATCAACGGTGCTGAATCTGGGCACCATGGTGAAACAGGTTTGTTGTTATTCGTTATTCCTGGCGTGATTGCCAGCTATCTGTCAAGCAAGAAACGCATTCTGTGTCCTTTGCTTGGCGCACTGTACGCAGTGCCACTGTGTCTCCTTATCCGTCATTTCTGGCTGACGCCCGGTTATTCATTCTGGCAGGAATTAGCCTATGCGGTCAGTGCCGTATTCTGGTGTGTTCTTGGCGCGATGGTGTATCTGTTTATTCGGATGGTTCTGAATGCGTTACAGCATTTTTATCAGCGTGAAAGGCAATAAACATCATTGAAAGACGGTTGATGACGAGGCTGTTTTTTATCCGAGATAGTGAGGTATAAGTGCACCGAGTCATTTGCCCTGATATCTGGTTTTGTCATCAATCTAAAAGGCGCCAGGGCGCCTTTTTTGCTGTTACAGAACTGTCTTACTGAAACAGATTCAGATTTTCTTTGGCATAAGCTTCAAAATCGGTGCAGCCGCCAATGTGGTTCTGATCGATAAAGATTTGTGGCACGGTTTCAACCGGCTTACCTACCGTTTTTTCCAAATCGGCTTTGGTGATGCCTTCTGCGTGGATATCAACATAACGGAAGTTGAAATCGTCACGCTCTTCAGTCAATTTTTCAGCCAGCTCTTTTGCACGGACACAGTAAGGACAGCCCGGACGTCCGAAGATTACAGCAAACATGTAACACTCCTAGTCTGTTATTTATCATTAACCGCTATTGTAACGACATTCCTTCCGTCATAAAACGACTTCAGTAGCGCAATCACTCACGTTGTGGCGCCTACTATGCCCGCTGCCTGCGGTAAAAAAAAGCAGGCTCTACCTGTTAGTCTGATTCATAGAACCGATTAATCATGTAGGGCTGTTGCTGCGACGGCGAATTCACTACACTGAGCACAGCAAGTCTGGAGAAAAAAATATGCGTTCATTCGGTGACTTACCGCGCACGGTATTGGTACTTGAAGGGTTGGGCATGGTGTTGTTGGTGCTGTCTTATTTGAGTATTCATGACTTCGTGCGTTTGCCTGGCCTGCTGGGATCGCAACAGGCGGCGGTTGGGATGATTTTTCTTGGTGTCGCACTGATGGTGCCAGCAGCCGCATTTTTGGTCTGGCGTGTAGTGCAAGGGTTCAGCCCCCTGCTGCGTGGTGCCCAATTGCCGAAAAACGATCGGCGTTCTCCACCGGCAAACGATAAAAAAGACCAGGACCCGCAAGACTGAGCGTGGCCATGGGTGAATGCCTGCCTGAGCGGGTGACAAACGCCTTTAGGGGTGACGAGTGAAAATTGCCATTCTTTCGCGCGACGGTTCATTGTATTCATGCAGAAGATTGCGGGAAGCTGCAGAGCAACGCGGGCATCATATTGATATTATCGATCCGCTTTCTTGCTATATGAATATCAATCCGGCCGCGCCCACCATCCATTACCGTGGCCGCCAGTTGGAGCGTTATGATGCCGTGATCCCGCGTATCGGCTCCGCGATAACCTTCTATGGTACCGCCGTGCTGCGTCAGTTTGAGTTACTCGGCAGCTATCCGCTGAATGAATCCGTGGCCATTACGCGTGCGCGCGACAAGTTACGTTCGTTGCAACTGTTGGCGCGCCAGGGGATTGATCTGCCCATTACCGGATTCGCGCATTCCCCGGATGATACCGGGGATTTGATTGAACTGGTGGGGGGCGCTCCGCTGGTGGTGAAATTGGTGGAGGGCACGCAGGGGATCGGTGTGGTGCTGGCGGAAACCCGCCAGGCGGCGGAAAGCGTGATCGATGCGTTTCGTGGTCTGAATGCGCATATTCTGGTACAGGAATATATCCGTGAGGCCAAGGGCAGTGATATTCGTTGCCTGGTAGTCGGGGGGCGCGTTGTCGCCGCGATTGAACGGCAGGCCAAACCGGGCGAATTTCGGTCAAATCTTCATCGTGGCGGTACGGCCCGCAAGGTGAATATCACCGGTAAGGAAAGAACGACGGCCATCAAGGCTGCCAATACGCTGGGTCTGGATGTGGCCGGTGTCGATATTCTGCGTGCCAATCGCGGCCCGTTGGTGATGGAAGTGAATGCTTCGCCAGGGCTGGAGGGGGTAGAAACTACCACCAGGCTGGATATTGCCGGGATGATGATTGAATACATCGAACAACGGGGACGGCCTGGCTTTCGCTTGAAATCGGGAGGCTAAGCCAGCGGTGGTGTGAGTACCACCACTCTGGGGCGGATCTCGTTGCCAGTTGCTGAATATATCTCGTTAAAAGTTATTACATTAGCGAATTTAGTGGCTTTGATCGTGGCATCTCGATTGAATATTCCGTAAGCTATGCGCCTTTTCACGTTTTGAACCTTGTGAGGCTGGTTATTTATGGATTCACTCATCGTCCCCGATTTGGCGTTATTACGACGTTGGCTGGATCAATTAGGGGTTTCATTCTTTGAATGTGATTCCTGTCAGGCGTTACACCTGCCGCACATGCAAAACTTTGACGGCGTATTTGATGCCAAGATCGATCTGGTTGATAACGTGCTGCTGTTTTCTGCGCTGGCGGAGGTCAAGCCAACGGCGTTGATCCCCTTGGTTGCGGATCTCAGCCAAATCAACGCCAGTTCACTGACCATCAAAGCATTCGTCGACATTCAGGATGACAACCTGCCGAAACTGATCGTTTGCCAGTCATTAAGCATTGCCGTGGGAGTGGCTTACGAACAGTTTGCCCACTTTATGCAGCAGGGCGAAGAGCAGATTTCGATGGTGATCCTCGAAGCCAGGGCGAACGATCTGCTGTTTATGGGAGATGACGAAGAGCACCCCGCTAGCGCCGCTCGTCAACCGATGCTGCATTAATTTACACCGTACATTATGCATGCCGCAGCTCCAGCGGCATGATGTCCTTATTTCCTCTTGCCATAAGATATTCTGCATTTAGCCCTTGATGACCAGATATTCCTCGTCATTTAAGGCGTTATTGGCGTATCACATCAAGCACAACTGCATAATAAATCGATAAAAGGCGTTTTTTACCCCCAAGGCTAGCACACCCAGATAACTCCGGTTATGCTGCAGACTCAGCTAATGGCTTGCGCTCCTGTTTGTGACCACGCAAGTTGAATAGGTGAAAAATACGCATGCAATCAATTGCATAGCTATTCATTCACAATCGCAACGATTGTGTTCAGCGAGTCGAAGGCTTTGTATCCGTTCGGGATGCAAACTTATCCTGTGTTTTTGGAGGAAGTGTCGGATGGTCACCCAACGTAAAAAGTGGTTATCGGGTGTGGTTGCCAGTGTGCTGGTGGCTGCAAGTTTCACCGCATCAGCCGCGGATAACACGCTGCATATCTACAATTGGTCCGACTATATTGCGCCGGATACCCTTGCCAAATTCCAGAAAGAAACCGGCATTAAAGTGGTGTACGACGTTTTTGATTCCAATGAGGTATTGGAAGGCAAACTGATGGCGGGCAGCACCGGTTATGATTTGGTGGTACCTTCATCCAACTTCCTTGAACGTCAGTCCAAAGCCGGTATTTTTGAGCCGTTGGACAAGAGCAAGATACCTAACTACAAGAACCTTGATCCTGAAATGCTGCAATTGGTGGCGCACAATGACAAGGACAATAAGTACGGTATTCCATACATGATGGTGACGACCGGCATCGGCTATAACGTTGATAAGGTCAAAGCGGTGTTGGGTAAGGACGCGCCGGTTAACAGTTGGGATCTGATCCTCAAGCCGGAAAACCTGGAGAAACTGAAAAGCTGTGGTGTTTCCTTCCTGGATGCACCCAGCGAAGTGTATGCCACCATCCTGCACTATCTGGGCAAAGATCCCAACAGCACCAATGCGGAAGATTACACCGGTGCGGCCAACGATCTGCTGATGAAACTGCGGCCAAATATCCGCTACTTCCATTCTTCCCAGTATATTAACGATCTGGCCAATGGTGATATCTGCGTAGCAATTGGCTGGTCTGGTGATGTGATGCAGGCTGCCAACCGTGCCAAGGAAGCGAAAAACGACGTGAATGTGGCTTACTCCATTCCCAAAGAAGGGGCGCTGGCTTACTTTGACATGTTTGCGATGCCAGCAGATGCCAAAAACAAAGATGCCGCCTACCAGTTCCTGAATTTCCTGCTCAAGCCGGAAGTGATCGCGGATATCAGCAACCACGTTTTCTATGCCAACGCGGTGAAAGAGTCAACGCCTTTGGTGAATGCAGAAGTGCGTGATAACCCGAACATTTATCCACCGGCCGACATTCGCGCCAAATTGTTCACGCTGAATGTGCAGTCGCCGAAAGTTGATCGTGTCATTACTCGCGCTTGGACTAAAGTTAAAAGCGGGAAGTAAATACCCGTCGTCTTTCAAGCTGCAGCGTTGTTACCTGCACTTACTCACCCCAGTCACTTGCCCAAAAGTAAGCTCCTGGGGATGAGTAAGCTTGTCGCCTAGCCGCAGCTCGAAATCCATAGGGTATTGATATAAGGGGCTCGGCATGCTGAGCTCGGTATTGATAAGCAGGTGGGGTTAACCCGCCTGCATTGCCATTTTGGGCCATGGCAATTGCTGTGGTTTTTTGTCCCGCTTTAGCCGGAGAGCACCCCGATTGAACGACGTCATTCCTCGTCCTCAAGCCAAGTCGCAGAAGGTCTTCACCCCTCTGCTGGAAATCCGTAACCTCACTAAGACTTTTGATGGTCAGAACGCTGTAGAAGACGTCAGCCTGACGATCTACAAAGGGGAAATCTTTGCACTGCTGGGGCCTTCTGGTTGCGGCAAGTCTACGTTGCTGCGTATGTTGGCCGGCTTTGAACAGCCGACGGAAGGGCAGATTGTCCTCGATGGACAGGATATGTCCCATGTGCCGCCCTACCAGCGACCGGTAAACATGATGTTCCAGTCTTACGCCCTGTTCCCCCATATGACGGTAGAGCAAAACATTGCGTTTGGCCTCAAGCAGGACAAAATGCCGCGCGCGGAGATCAGCGAGCGAGTCACGGAGATGCTTTCACTGGTGCATATGCAGGAATTCGCCAAACGTAAGCCGCATCAGCTTTCTGGTGGGCAGCGCCAGCGTGTTGCGTTGGCTCGCAGCCTGGCTAAAAGACCCAAGCTACTGCTACTTGATGAACCTATGGGGGCGCTGGACAAAAAACTGCGCGATCGCATGCAGCTCGAGGTGGTGGATATTTTGGAGCGCGTAGGGGTGACCTGCGTCATGGTTACCCACGATCAGGAGGAAGCGATGACCATGGCGGGGCGCATCGCCATCATGAACCGTGGCAAGTTTGTGCAAATCGGTGAACCGGAAGAGATCTACGAACACCCGAACAGCCGTTTCAGCGCCGAGTTTATCGGTTCGGTCAACGTGTTTGACTGTGTGTTGCAGGCGCGGCGGGATGATGCGCTGATCCTGCAAAGCCCGGGGTTGCGGCATGCGCTCAAAGTGGATCCGGACTCTTCGGTGGTGGATGGTGTTCCTATTCAGGTGGCATTGAGGCCAGAAAAGATCATGCTGTGTGAAGACGTGCCGGAAGACGGTTGCAACTTTGCCGTAGGTGAAGTGGTGAATATCGCCTATCTGGGGGATCTGTCGATCTACCATGTCAGGCTGCTCAGTGGGCAGATGATCAGTGCGCAGTTGCAGAACGGTCACCGCTTCCGAAAAGGCATGCCGACTTGGGGTGATGAAGTGCGCCTGTGTTGGGAAACCGACAGTTGCGTCGTCTTGACGGTGTAGTTGAGAAAGTGAGGAGTAACCTTTATGACATTGCTTTCTGAACGTTCACCGGAGCCTCCGGCAAGAACACCTGGCCCGGTCAAGGCGTTTATCCAGCGTCTACAGATGGCCCATGGCCGTAAGCTGGTGATCGCACTGCCTTATCTGTGGCTGGTGCTGTTGTTTATGTTGCCGTTCCTGATTGTCTTTAAGATCAGCCTGTCTGAATTGGCGTTGGCGATACCACCCTATACCGATTTAATGAGCTGGGCGGATGGCAAGCTTGATATCGCCCTGAACTTTGCCAACTACCTGCAATTGACCGATGATCCGTTATATATCGACGCCTATTTGCAATCCTTGCAGATTGCGGCGGTCTCCACCTTGTGCTGTCTGGTTATCGGCTATCCGTTGGCGTGGGCGGTAGCGCACAGCAAAGCGTCGACCCGTAATATTCTGTTGCTGCTGGTGATCCTGCCCTCCTGGACGTCGTTCCTGATCCGTGTCTATGCCTGGATGGGGATACTGAAAAATAACGGAGTGCTGAATAATTTCCTGATGTGGTTAGGGGTTATCGATCAACCGCTGGTTATTTTGCATACCAATCTGGCGGTGTATATCGGTATCGTTTATTCCTATCTGCCGTTTATGGTGTTACCCATTTATACCGCGCTGACACGCCTCGATTATTCGCTGGTTGAGGCGGCATTGGATCTCGGTGCCAAGCCGCTGAAAACTTTCTTCAGCGTGATTGTGCCGTTGACCCGGGGCGGCATCATTGCCGGTTCGATGCTGGTCTTTATCCCGGCGGTAGGGGAGTTTGTGATCCCTGAACTGCTTGGGGGGCCGGATAGCATCATGATTGGCCGCGTGTTGTGGCAAGAGTTCTTTAATAACCGTGATTGGCCAGTGGCCTCAGCCGTTGCCACCGTCATGCTCTTGTTGCTGATTGTACCGATTCTCTGGTTCCACAAGCACCAGAACAAGGAAATGGGAGGGCAGGGATGAACAACTTGCCGGTAGTGCGCTCACCATGGCGTATCGCGATTCTGGTGGTAGGTTTCACCTTCCTTTACGCACCGATGCTGATGCTGGTGATCTACTCGTTTAACAGCTCGAAACTGGTCACCGTTTGGGCAGGATGGTCAATCCGTTGGTATATTGAGTTATTCAACGATTCAGCCATGATCAGTGCGGTGGGGCTGAGTTTGACCATTGCGGCGGCTTCTGCGACGGCCGCAGTGATCCTGGGTACCATTGCCGCTGTGGTCATGGTGCGATTTGGTCGTTTCCGGGGTTCGACCGGTTTTGCCTTTATGCTCACGGCACCGCTGGTGATGCCGGATGTGATCACCGGCCTGTCACTGTTGCTGCTGTTTGTCGCAATGGGGCATGCTTTCGGTTGGCCTTCAGAACGTGGCATGTTCACCATCTGGTTGGCACATGTGACCTTCTGTACCGCCTATGTATCGGTGGTCATCAGTTCGCGCTTGCGCGAGCTTGATCGCTCTATTGAAGAGGCGGCAATGGATCTGGGGGCGACTCCCCTGAAAGTGTTTTTCGTGATCACGCTGCCAATGATTGCCCCGGCACTGATCTCCGGTTGGATGCTGGCATTTACGCTTTCTCTGGACGATCTGGTGATTGCCAGCTTTGTTGCCGGGCCAGGGGCAACCACGTTGCCAATGTTGGTGTTCTCCAGCGTTCGAATGGGCGTTAACCCGGAGATTAACGCCTTGGCGACGTTAATCTTGCTGGTGGTCGGGGTGGTTGGTTTTATCGCCTGGTGGTTTATGGCGCGCGCGGAAAAACAGCGATCGCGCGAGCTGCAAAGGGCTGCTCGTAGCTGATCGCCGTTAAACCTGTTATTTTTGCGATTATTGTGAACGCAATGATTAACCCGGCTTTACGCGCCGCCTGACCGGGCGGCGTTTTTATAACGGAACAGGGGGACGCTGGAGAGGTTGAAAAGCAGACAGAGAACAAAACCGGCATCAGATGCGCCTGTGGCGGTGATGGTTGCCGGTACGGCAATGGTGGCCATCAAATGTATTAGCGTATTATTGGTATTGGGTGAGTTGGGATATGCTGGCCTGCGGGAGTTCGTGAGTACCAGTGCGCAAGCTTGGGATTCCACCCTGATTTTCCTGGCAGGATTGGTGGTGTTATGCCTGCAAATCTACTGCGGTTTTTCCGTAATTCGTGGCCGTAACTGGGGGCGTTGGGGGTATGTTGCCTGCCAGTTTTGCGTGGTGTGCTACCTGTTGCTGGCAACGATTGGCAGTTTTCTGCCGGAAGTTTTTACCGTCGAAGGCGAAACCCCCAGCCAGATCCTGCATACGTTGATCCTGCAAAAGATCCCTGATGCCGTTATTCTGGCATTATTGTTTGTGCCGCCTGCCAGCCGCCGTTTTTTCGCCGGTGGCAACTGAGTTTTTGTTGGCGAAGGTGTTACAATCTGCGCTTTCACTTGTCATTCTGATCTAACGGTTACTATTCATGCATTGCGCTTTGTACCAGGCAGGAACCTGTCGTTCCTGTCAGTGGCTGGAAAAACCTTATCCGCAGCAACTGACTGAAAAACAGCATCACTTGCAATCGTTGCTGGCAGAGCGTGAAATCTCACAATGGCTGGCTCCGGTAACCGGTGAGCAAAGTGCATTTCGCAACAAGGCGAAAATGGTGGTCAGCGGCAGCGTCGAACGCCCTTTGCTTGGCATGTTGCACCGTGATGGCACGCCTGTGGATTTGTGTGGCTGTCCGTTGTATCCAGCAAGCTTTGCGCCTGTTTTTGACGTACTGAAAAGCTTTATTCCTCGTGCTGGCTTAACCCCTTATAACGTGGCCCGCAAGCGTGGCGAACTGAAGTATCTATTGTTAACCGAAAGTACCTACAGCGGTGGCTTGATGCTGCGTTTTGTGCTGCGCTCTGAGAGCAAACTGGCGCAGCTACGTGCTGCCTTACCTTGGTTACAGCAGCAATTACCGCAGTTGAAGGTAATTTCAGCCAATATTCAGCCTGTGCATATGGCGATTATGGAAGGTGAGCAGGAGATCCCGTTAACCGAACAGCAGGCATTGGAAGAGCAGTTTAATCATGTGCCGCTGTATATTCGCCCGCAGAGCTTTTTCCAGACCAACCCGCAGGTAGCCAGCCGGTTGTACGCCAGCGCGCGCGATTGGGTTCGCGCATTGAATATCTCCAGTATGTGGGATCTTTTCTGTGGCGTGGGGGGCTTCGGATTGCACTGTGCCCAAGCGCAAACCCGATTGACCGGCATTGAGATCAGCGCCGAGGCGATAGCCTGCGCAAAACAATCGGCGCAAACATTAGGTTTACAACATGTTGATTTTCAGGCGTTGGACTCAACGCGTTTTGCTACCGCAGCGGGTGCGGTACCTGAACTGGTGTTGGTAAATCCGCCGCGCCGGGGGATCGGTAAGGCGCTGTGTGATTATCTTAATCATATGGCACCAGGTTATCTGCTGTACTCCAGTTGTCATGCAGAGAGCATGGCGAAGGATATGGCGATGCTGCCGGATTATCGTATTGAGCGCGTTCAACTGTTTGATATGTTCCCACATACGGCGCATTACGAGGTGTTGACGCTGCTGGTCAGGAAATAGCTGCCCGCGGTTTCCCTCTCCCAATGGGAGAGGGCGTTGAGCAAGGATTTGGCAGCCTTACTGCGGGAACCACTTATCGTTGATGGCTTTATAGGTTCCATCCGCTTTGATCGCATCGAGTGCGGCATTCAATTTGGCTAATAACGCGTGATTATCCGGACGAACGGCAATACCGAGACCGGTGCCAAAATATTGTGCATCGGTGATGTGTTCACCGACCGGAGCCAGATTTGGGTTACTCTTCAGCCATTCATTTACCACCGCGGTGTCACCAAAAACACCGTCAATACGGCCATTTTTGACTTCTAGAATGGCGTTTTGGTAGCTGTCATAAGCGACGGTGTTGATCTCGGGGTGCTTGTCCTGCATGTATTTCTGATGGGTGGTGCCGTTCTCCATGCCGATTTTTTTGCCTTTCAAATCAGCCAGTGACGTGAACTTGCCTTTCTCGGCGATGACGATGGCCGAGTTGGCATAATAGGGCTGAGTAAAGGTGACCTGCTTGCTCCGCTCCGGGGTAATATCCATTCCAGAAATCACCGCATCGTATTTTTTGAATTTCAGGGCGGCGATCAGGCTGTCGAAGGCCTGGTTGGTAAAGGTACAGTCGGCCTGCATCTGCTTGCATAACGCTTTGGCCAGATCGATATCGAACCCAACGATCTGATTATTGGCATCCAGAGATTCAAATGGGGGATAGGTCGCAGAAGAGGCGAAACGAATGCTGTCTGCCGCTGTGGCACTAAGGGTCATCCCGGCGAAAAGGGTTGCGGCGAGTAAAAGCTTTTTCATGCGTAATGCTCCTGTCGAAATTTTGTTTTTTTGTCTCGCCACCGTTTGATTTTTCTAACAATAACCCAAAGGCATTGTGAGTGGCTATGCCGATAACCATGCCATTAAGTGAATTAATATTCAATATAAATGACTATAAATTTATTTTTGCTATAAAAAAGCCCTGCACAGGGCAGGGCTTGAGGCGTGATGAAAAGCTTAGTTTCGGCGTTCAAAGGCCAGCGCACGGCGTTCAACCAGACGCATCAGCAACGTCAGCAGGCCGTTGACACACAGATAAACCAGGCCCGCAGCACCGAATACCATTACGTCATAAGTCCGGCCATACATCAGTTGGCTGTAACCCATCACTTCCATCAGTGTGATGGTATAGGCGAGGGACGTGCTCTTGAACACCAATACCACTTCGTTGGAATAGGAAGATAATGCCCGCTTGAAGGCAAACGGCAGCAGAATACGCAATGTCTGTTTGCGCGACATGCCGAGTGCTTCACAGGATTGCCACTGGCCTGACGGGATGGCACGCACTGCGCCATAGAACAGTTGGGTGGTGTAAGCCGCGCTGTTCAGCGCCAGAGCAATCATCGCGCAGAGCCAGGGTTGCGAAAGCAGATTCCATAGCCAAGGATATTCGCGTATGGCAGGGAACTGACCAGGCCCGTAGTAAATCAGGAAGATTTGCACCAGCAGCGGGGTCCCGGTGAACAACGTGATGTAGACCTTCACCAACGGGGTCAGCACGGGTGTTTTTAGCGTCAGGATCACGGTCATCAGCAATGACAGAACCAGGGCGACAATCAGTGCCACCAACGTCAGCGTCAGGCTGGTATGCAACCCCTTGAGGATTTCCGGTAAGAACTCAAGCATCAGGATGGCCCCCGTTCAAAACGCGTCGTACGGAGTTCGATCCGTTTGAGGATGTACTGGCTTAGCAAGGTGACAAGCAGGTAAATCACCGCCGCAATCACATACCAGGTAAAGGGCTCCTGGGTACGGGTGGCGATACTCTTGGTTTGCAGCATCAAATCGTTAACGCTGATCAGCGATACCAGTGCGGTATCCTTCAACAGGACCAGCCATTGATTGCCCAGCCCCGGCAAGGCATGACGCCACATTTGCGGCATAATCAAACGGAAGAAGATGGCCGCTTTGCTTAAGCCCAGTGCCTGACCGGATTCCCATTGCCCCTGCGGTACGGCTTTCAGCGCTCCACGCAGCGTTTGTGAGGCATAGGCGGAATAAAGCAAGGCCAGTGCGATAACCCCGCACAGGAACGGGCTGACTTCGAAATTATCGATAGCCAACTTTACCGGTAGCTGGAACAGGCCCAGATTCAAAGTAAAGCCGTCAGACAGGATCAGCAGTAGCTGCGAAGATCCGAAGTAAATAAACAGCACCACCAGAATCTCTGGTAAACCACGTAGCAGGGTTACCCAGGCGGTGCCGAGCCAACTGACCACCTTCCAGCGGGAGGATTCCCAGACGGCGAATAGCATCGCCAGGATCAACCCGAGGATCAGGGCACAAACGGCAAGGCCGACGGTCATCCCGGCGGCACTTGCTAAAGGTTGGATTTCATTCATGGATGATGATTACTGCTGGAACCATTTTTTGTAGATGGTGGCGTAAGTCCCATCCTGCTTGATTTTGTCCAGGGCGGCGTTGAATTTGCCCTGCAACTCGGTATTTTGTTGGCGCACTGCGATGCCCAGACCGGTACCAAAATAGTCTTTATCGGTCACTTTGTCGCCCACGGCGGCCAGCGCAGCGTTTTGTTTCAACCATTCGTTGACCACGGCGGTATCACCGAATACGGCATCAACACGGCCATTTTTCAGATCCAGAATGGCATTCTGGTAGCTGTCATATGGCACGGTGGTGATTTCCGGGTGTTTGTCGGTCAGGAATTTCTGGTGCGTGGTGCCGTTTTGTACGCCGACTCTTTTGCCTTTCAGTGCGGCAACATCAGCCACTTTGCCTTTCTCGGCAATAAACAGGGCAGAGTTATCGTAATAAGGCTTGCTGAACAACACCTGTTTTTCACGTTCAGGCG
Organism: Serratia fonticola; assembly: GCF_006715025.1. Lineage (NCBI taxonomy): Bacteria > Pseudomonadati > Pseudomonadota > Gammaproteobacteria > Enterobacterales > Yersiniaceae > Serratia > Serratia fonticola. The sequence goes on along the minus strand of NZ_VFMK01000001.1, from coordinate 3,892,613 downwards.
TGATATCCATACCGGCCATTACCGCATCAAAACGCTTGAATTTCAGGCTAGGGATCAGGCTGTCAAAGGCCTGGTTGGTAAAGGTACAGTCAGCTTGGATTTCTTTGCACAGGGCGTTGGCCAGATCAACGTCGAAGCCCTGGATCTTGTTATCCGCACCGATAAATTCGAACGGAGGGTAGGAAGCTTCGGTAGCGAAACGGATCGTTTCGGCTGCGGAGGCGGAAACGCTGATGCCAGCCAGAACGGCGGCGATTATTAATTTTTTCATCGCAAACTCCCCTAAAAACAGCAAATAAATGATTAGTGTGACAGGTAATTGGCAAACTCTGTGGTTTGCGGTTGTGCAAAGTGGCTGGCATCACCCTGTTCCACGACATGACCGTTTTCCATATACACCACGCGGCTGGCGGTTTTACGCGCCACTTCCACTTCGTGGGTAACGATCACCTGGGTAATGCCGGTGCCAGCCAATTCGTTGATGATGCTGACGATCTGAGCGGTAATTTCCGGGTCCAGGGCGGCAGTAGGTTCATCAAACAACAGAACCTGTGGCTCCATCATCAGTGCCCTGGCGATCGCGACACGTTGTTGCTGACCACCAGAAAGGTGCAGCGGGAAACGATCGGCAAAGTCGGTCAGGCGTAAACGCTTGAGCAATTTATCGGCCCGCTCCATCGCCTGCGCCTTGCTCAAGCCAAGAACACGGCAGGGCGCTTCGATCAGGTTTTGTACCACGGTCAGATGCGGCCAGAGATTGTATTGCTGGAATACCATCCCGACGTTCTGACGCAGTTCACGAATGGCTTTCTCTGCGGGTGTCTGTTTGAAATCGAATTGATTGCCAGCGATATGCAGGTGACCGGAGCGCGGCATTTCCAGCAGGTTGAGTACCCGCAACAATGAGCTTTTCCCCGCACCGCTTGGACCAAGCAGCACTAAAGTTTCCCCTGCTGGGCAATCTAGCGTGATGTTAAACAGCGCCTGGTGTGCGCCGTAAAAGCAATTGATATCTTTTAGTTGAATACTCATGCGCCGGAATTGAATAGACATTGATGCCGCGAATGGTAACTTCCACAGAATACTTATGCAATCTTTGTGAGTTAAAATTTATTCTTACACGGCGGAATAGGTTAAGAATAGCAGAAGATAGCGCGAGTCATGCATGAATGGCAGATTTGTCGCGTACTGTGTGATATTGGTAGCGAATTTTTCTCAATGCGGCGGTTTTTTGCGCGATAAAACGGCAGGGAGTGGCAACCGGTGTGAACACCCACAGGTTGCCCACTCTGGATTACTGGTTTTCTAAAACCTGACGCAGCGTGCCACTGGCGGCGTGCGGTGGGATGTTCAGGAAGCGGATGTCATCGACCACCCAGCAGGTGCCTTCACGGATCATCAGCACTTCATCCTGCCATTTGGTCGCACTGCCACCGTCTTTCTGGTGAGTCAGTTGCACACGTAGCGGAATGTTTTTGGCATCGGTGTTCGGGATGGTAGAGGCGCTGGCAACCGATGCGCTGGTTGGCCCCTGGGCATTGCCAGAGAACAGATCGCCGGTGATGCGATGTTTACCTGGATTCTGGTTGGCACTCACCAGATCCTGATAGAGCACGTGGCTCAGGTAAGGTTGCATTTGCGCCAGGCGGCTGCTGTCCGGCAGAGTGGTACTCGGGCCCTGCTGAATGCGCAGATCATAGAATTTTTGTGCAACCGTATCCGGACCGCCGTCCACACAGGCTCCGGTACGGGTGCCGATATCCTTGAATGCCGGTTCAACGGTGGTACAAGCGCTCAGGAACAGTGCCAAGGGTAAAACTGCAGCAAGCGTTTTTATTTTCATTTCATTACCTTATGTGAAAGTCTCTCAACCATGAAGACTGCAAACGTCGGGACATAGCCTACAGTATAAAGGCGTTTTTTGTCCTTGCATGGGTACTACGTGCCATTATCTAACAGAACATGCGGCTAAATTGGTTGTCATAGCACGGCAATGATTTGATTTTATAAGGCGTTTTTTGATGCAACTATCGACGACACCCAGCCTGGAAGGGTTCACCATTACTGAGTATTGTGGCGTTGTGACCGGTGAGGCCATTTTGGGCGCTAATATTTTCCGCGATTTCTTTGCTAGCGTGCGCGATATCGTTGGCGGTCGTTCTGGCGCTTATGAGAAGGAGTTGCGCAAGGCACGGCAGCTTGCTTTCCAGGAGTTGCAGGAACAGGCCAAAGAATTGGGCGCCAATGCGGTGGTCGGTATTGATATCGATTATGAAACCGTGGGTAAAGACAGCAGCATGCTGATGGTCACCGTCAGTGGCACCGCCGTGAAGGTCAGCCGTTAATGCTCAGATATCACGCTCCATGTGGGAGCGTGATCCTTTTTTATCCTACCTTGTGCTCCTCTTTTTTTACCGGAAAATGTTCCGGTGGCCGTTTGACATTGTTGACATGGTGCTCCGGTAGGGGAGCCGGGGCCTGATGGAACATGGGCTCCGGCGATTTTTGCTGAACGTGGGGCGCTATGGCCGCATGTTCAACAGGGTGAGCCGAAAAGGCCGCTGGGTTTTCCGGGGCAGGGGATTGCCTGACGGGATGGTTCACCGTGGTAGTTGGATGGATAGCCGCTGGCGATGGTTGAGTGTGATGGTTTTCCACCGGGATTGGCGGATGGGCAAACTGGGCCGCGTGGAAGTTGGGCATGGTCATTGTCCCTTGGGGATGGCGCATGTCTGGGGCCGTCGGCGCAACGTGGGCGGGTGAAAAGGCGGCAATACCCGGTGATGGCTGTGCCGTTGCCGATGGTGCGAAGTGTGGCATCGCGGGGGCGTTAGGCGCCGTCATTGTCGGTAAGGTATGGCGGTTAGGGCCGTCGTAGTGATTATCCGTATTGTATCGGTTGATATTATTGTATTCGTTGACGTTATTGATGTGCTCAACCACGGTTGTTGAATGTGAAATATAGGGCTCATTGTTATATATCACCGGCTGATGTCGGCCATCGTAATGCCTGTCCCAGTGAACGTTCCAGTCATTCCAGCCGTGGTGGTGGTGATCGTCGATCAACTCACCCAGCGCAATGCCGGCACCAAAGCTGATAATACCGGCAGCCAGCATCTCTCCACCACTGTAGCCTGCGGGTGCGGAATAATGATAACCAGGATAAACCGGCACCGGTTCACCGTAGGCAACCCAAGGGTCGTAATAAGGTACATACAGAACGTCTGGCTGGCTGGGTTCAATGACAATGGTCTGTGGCGGAGCCATGACTACGGCCTGGGGATCGACATAGTCCGGGGGGACCGAGGAGACGACAACACGTTGTTGTGGCGTATTTTTCAGCGTGCCTTTATGTGAAGCACGTTGTCGCATGACCTGAATGGCGTTCATAACATCCGTCGGATCGTTGAGATAAGCCGTACCCAACTGTGTCGTCCAGGCAATATTTTTCGCCATTTGGTCAATAACGTCAGGGAACAGCACCAGGCTGCGAATGCTACTGTCCCAAGGCTGGTTGTTGGCGGCATTGCTCAAGGCCGCAGGTTGTAAACCCCGGTTTTGTGCCAACCAGTTATCGGCAGCGCTGATCTGATCCGGATACCCGGCCCCGGCCAATACCTGTGCCAATAATTTATCAGGGAATAACGCTATCGGGCTGACCAACTGATAAAGTTGATCGGCACTCAGCGGCGTGTAAACCTGAGGGGCCGTTTGCGTAGGCGCAGAGGCCGAGGCCGCAGGTAGCACCGCCGTGGCTGTTTTTTGATCGCAGCCACTGAGTGGTAGCAGGATGAGGGTGACCACACCGGCTAAAATGCTTTGTTTGAACATGGCTGACTCCGCTGATTGACGCGTAGGTGATAGTTTGAGGTTAACACGTGGTGGCTCGCCGATCGTTGCAGGTAACACTCCCTTGCAAATCAGCAGGGATTGTCATCGTTTGTTGATTAACCGGATGATTGGAAACAGGTTAATCGTGGAGAGGTTACACCTCGGCGTGTTAACTGACAGATGGAAAATCGTGGGAGGGAGAGTTGAAAATCAGAACCGGGATAGTGGCTTTTATGCTGCTGACGGGGTGCCAGAACGCGCAGCACAACACCATTGTGGATCATGGCAGCTATCGGTTGGAAACCCTGCATCAAGCACCGGCGGCCGATCAGCGCATTCGCTTTCTGGTGATGCATTATACCGCCGAGGATTTTCACTCCTCGCTGAAAACATTGATGGATGAACACGTCAGTGCCCATTATTTGTTACCGGCTCACCCGCCACGGCAGAACGGTAAACCGCTGGCTTACCAGTTGGTGCCTGAAGAGATGCGCGCCTGGCACGCGGGGGCCAGTACTTGGCGTGGGCGTACCAATCTGAACGATACGTCGATTGGCATTGAGATTGTCAACAAGGGGTTCAGCCGAACCCTGTTGGCGACGCAATGGCAACCGTATACCCCAGAGCAAATTGAGTTATTGATCCCGCTAAGCCGCGAAATCATCACGCGCTATGCCATTCAACCTACGGATGTCGTGGGGCACAGCGATATTGCCCCTCAGCGTAAGCAGGATCCGGGGCCGCTTTTTCCTTGGCAGCAACTGGCGCAGGCGGGTATTGGTGCCTGGCCGGATAAGGCGGATGTAGCGCGCTATCTGGCTGGTCGTGATAAACACGCACCGGTGCCAATGGCGCAAATGGTGGAAAAACTGGCGCGTTATGGTTACGGCGTTGATCCTGCATGGGATGCCAAACAGCAGCAGAATCTGGTGGCGGCGTTTCAGATGCATTTCCGGCCCAGCGATTATCGCGGTGAGCCGGATGCAGAAAGTGAGGCGATTATTGACGCGCTGTTGAGCAAGTACGGTGCGGCTCGCTGATTACAGGCCGTGCAGCTTACCGTGCTCTTTTAACCAGCGAGCCGTGCGGCTGATGCCTTCTTCCAATGAGACTAACGGCTGATAGCACAATTCTTGCTGTGCGCGCGTGGTGTCCAGCGTCAGATCGAAATTGAGTTTGGCGACGCCATAATGCGTCAGCACCGGCTCTTTGGCGCTTTTACTGCCCAGTTTTTCCATGCCGCGCGCGATCATATCCAGCATAGGGTAAGGCACCGAACGGATGTGGCACTTTATACCTAACTCATCGATAAGTTGCTGAACCACGGCCCGCAACGGCCGAGCCTGTTGGTTGGTAATATTGTAGGCCCGGCCCGAGGGCGTATCTTCTTTCAGGGTAGCCAGCCACATGGCATGTACCGCGTTTTCCTGATAAGTCATGTCGACCATGGCCGCACCACCACGGGGTAACAGCAGGTTGCCATAATGTTTAATCATGTGCAGCAGGCGCGGCAGGATGATCTTGTCGTGCGGGCCAAACAACCCCTGCGGCCGCAGGATAGTGAAATGGGTTTGCGGGTTGGATAATGCCAGTTGCTCAATCACCTGTTCGCCAGCCGCTTTGCTGCGGGCAAACTCGTTGGCATAACGCAACGGGCGGAAGTCTTCGTTCACATCGCGATGGTGATGGTAGTCGAAGTAAATCGCCGGTGAAGAGATATGAATAAACTGTGCGACGCCATAGGCCGCTGCCCATTCCCCCAGACGCCGGGTGGCACGAACGTTGGCCAGCTCAAAGGCTTCTTCTGTACCCCAGGGGGAAGTAAAACTGGAACAGTGCCAGAGTACGTCCACATCCGCCAGCATGGCTTTCGCCTGCGAAGAGATCAGATTGGTGAGGTCGGCATGAATGAATTCAGCGCCCATTTTTTCCAGCAGGCTTCCCATAGCCTGGTTGCGACCGGTGGCACGTACTTTTATGCCCTGGCGGCAGAGATATTCAACGGCGTTACGGCCTAACCCACTGGTTGCACCGGTGACCAATACCTTCATAGCGAACTCTGTTCTCACCAAAAATCAGGATGCCAGGGGGTTTTGCCGTGTCCCCAGCAAATAAGGTGCCATTCTTCCGTGATTTTGTGCGCTATGCAATCGGAAAGGCCCCAACCGCAGCAGCAAACTGTGCGGTTGATCGACAAATAGGCTATTGAGGATGTTTGTTGTCGTACTCTTCTGCCAACTGGGCGATACGCTTGGCCATTCCGCGAAAAATAAACAGATGGGCGGGCATCATGACAAACCAGTAAAGCAACCCGCTGAAACCGGCCGGGTGCCACCAGGCGCGCACATCGAGTTGTCGGCGATTGCCAAGGTCTTTGATGCTGAAGGTTAACCGGCCAAGCCCAGGGGCTTTCATGCCGAACATCAATGCCAACTGGCGCAAGGGTTTCATGGTGATCACTTTCCAGCCATCAACCAGATCGCCCACTTCCAACGTGTCCCGCTGCGGGCGGCCATAAACGATACCGTTACCGGCCATATCATCCATGCGGGCACGGATTTGCCACAGGATATTGGCATAGAAGTAACCCTCTTTACCGCCCAGTTGCTGAACTACGTGCCACAGCGCCTCGCTTGAGGCGGGGGTTTCCAGCTCGCAGCCCGCGTGTTTGGGGTAGAACCCGTAGCCAGGCCGCCAGCGGGCTCTGGCCTCTGGATCGTAGCCCCAGTCGGCAGAGTCGATCACTTCATCTTCCCGCCGTAGCGTTTCTTTTACGGCTTCATCAAAGGTTTGCAACGGCTGTGGGATCAGCGCTTGCAGCGCTTTGCCGTCGGCAGGTAAATCGTGATTCAGCCCTTGAATCAAGGCATTGGCAATGGAAGTAGGCACCGAGGTGATCATGCTGATAAACCACACCGAGATAAAACGCGTCGGGAGGGGGATGGGGATCAACCAACGCTTTTTACCGCTGATGGCGATAAAGCGCTCAAATAGGGTCTGATAACTGATGTATTCCGGCCCGGCAACGTCAAAAATCCGGCTTTCCTGCGCCGGATGTTGCAACAGTTCTGTCAGGTAGGTGAGCAGATTATCCAGTGCAACCGGGGAGGATTTTGAACGTACCCAACGCGGTGGGGTGAGAATTGGCAGGTTGTAGACCATGTCACGCATGATCTCGAATGCGGCTGAGCCTGGGCCTACCACGATGCTGGCACGCAGTTCGGTGACTGGGATACCGCTTTGGCGCAGGATCTCACCGGTCAGCTTACGTGCGACAAGGTGCGGTGAACTTGCGCCCTCCGGCTGTAACGCACCGAGGAAAATCACCTGCTTTACCTTGGAGTTGCGCAAGGCATTACGCAGGTTCTCCGCAGCCTGGCGTTCTTTTTCGATAAAATCGTCGCCATCACCCATCCCGTGGATCAGGTAATAAACGGTATCGATCTCCCACAGTGCTGCGGCCAGGGTTTCTGGGCGGTAGACATCGACGTAGCGGCAATTCACGTGCGGCCAGTTTTGCTCCTCCAACCATTCGATACGGCGGGCGGCGGCGGTGATCTCATGGCCATGTTCTGCCAACCGAGGGATCAGGTGCTGGCCGATATAACCGCTGGCGCCAAGAACCAGAATACGTTGGGGTGTCATTATCGCTGCCTTATAGTCAATATGTCAGGGTCATCATAGCCACAGGATGCCAAATTCGCTGATTAATTGCACTTTCTGTATGGCTATCAGCAGTTGCATCTGAATGGGCGTCAGTTCACACTACGCGCCGTTCATGTTATGAGTTTACGCCCGATGAAAATCAATCACCTCTGTTATCTCCTGCTGGTGCTGACCTTGGCTGGCAGCCTGTTCTTTTCCCATCCGCTATGGATGGGTTTGGTGCTGGTCAACCTGTTAACGCTGCTGGTCTACGGCGCAGATAAATTAGCCGCCTGTAAAGGATGGCAGCGGGTGCCTGAAATCACGCTACTGCTGTTTGGGGTCGTAGGAGGTTGGTTTGGTGCCATCGTGGGGCAGCAATTGTTTCGGCATAAAACCCAGAAACAGCCTTTTAAAACCTATTTCATGCTTAGCGTGGTGGTTAACCTGCTGGTGATACTGGTTGCCGGTTATTGGTTCTATGGTCGCATGGTGGTTTGATGTTAAAGCAGCAGTGGCAAAGTGGCACTTGCCTATAGCCGGGAGCGTGTTTCTGGCAATGAGATTTATATCACCGCGGCGATCCGAGCCAAATATCTTTCGTGATTGCTGATGGCGGCCTGAGTGAAGCGCCCTGACGGGACTTCAGGGCGTTAACGACCAACGTTACGGCTTCAGGCTGGCTACGGGCGCATATTCAACCGGTACCCAGGCATAACCTTTACCTTCGGTTCGCACGTGGCCCAAGCCAGGGAAGGGTAAATGCGCGCCGCCAATCCACAGCTTGTTTTCCGCCGCGTCGGCGAATACTTTTTGCCGGGTGGCGATCGCCTGTTTGGTATCAGTATCAAAATCGATTGCCACTTCGGGGTTGGTAAACTGTAAGGAGTGGCTGTGGACAATGTCACCCCAGATCAGCAGTTTTTGCCCGCCCGCGCTAAACAGATACGAGGAATGCCCAGGCGTGTGGCCCGGCGTGGCAATCACTTCAAGTTCAGGAAGAAGTTGCTCTCCAGGGCTGTAAAGCTTCAGCTTGCCCTGTTCGGCATAAGGCGTAACGGCGTCCTGAATCAATTTGAATATCGGTTGGGCGTCTTGAGGAGCCTTGAGCGCAACCTCTTTGTTTAACCAATAATCCCCATCGGCTTTGGCGGCATACACGGTAGCGTTAGGGAAGGCGGCTTTGCCTTGATCGGTGATACCACAGGCGTGGTCGGGGTGAAGGTGAGTCAGCAGTATCATATCAACCTGTTCTGGCTGATAGCCTGCCGCGCGGAGGTTGCTCTTGATCGCCCCCATCGTTGGACCAAAACATTGCGCAGTACCAGCATCAACCAGCACCAGATGCGAGCCGGTGTTCACCAAAAACGCGTTAACCGCAGTCTGCATACCTGACTTGCTGTCAATAAACATGCGGTTCAGCAATTTCTGCATATCTGGTTCGCTGATACCGTGGAATAGCTTAGTCTCCAGGTTGATGTAGCCGTCGTAAAGCGCCGTGACCTCCAGATTCCCCAACATCATGCGATAGTAGCCGGGAACCTGCGTCTGTTGCTGAACAGGGGCGGGAGCAGCACTGGCGGGTAAGGTTAACATCATGCCTGCGCTGGCGAGCGCGAGAGTGAATAATGTCTGGCGAAATCTATGTCTCATAAATATCCCTTTAGAGTTAGCACTGAAGGTCAGATAGACGGCTGGATGAAAGCCGGGAAACAGCAGGGTTCCCCGGTTTCACATGTGGAGCGTTATTGCAATGACAGTTTAAGCATGTTGCTGCAAAAATGCCCGCCACAAATCGACGACTTTTTGCAGGTCTTGGCGGCTGACGTTGAGGTGGGTCAGGATGCGGGTCAATGGCCCTGCGCTGATCAATACGCCATGTTCACGCATCCAAGGGCCGAGTTTGGCCGCCAGTTCTGGGGATTGCCGCAGGTATAACACATTGGTTTGCGCACCCGGTTCGGCAATGTCCAGCCCGATATCACGCAACTGCTGCTCCAGCCACTTGGCATTATCGTGGTCTTCTTTCAGCCGTTGGACGTTATGTTCCAATGCATACAGTCCGGCAGCAGCCAGAATACCTGCCTGGCGCATACCGCCACCGGTCATCTTGCGCCAGCGGATCGCGCGCTGGATAAAATCTTGGCTACCACAAAGCAGTGAACCTACTGGTGCGCCCAAGCCTTTCGACAGGCAAATGGTGAAGGTATCGCAATACTGGGCGAGCGTTTTCAATGGCACATTCAGGGCGACCGCCGCGTTGAAAATACGCGCGCCGTCGATATGCAGGGCCAAGTGATGCTCACGAGTAAATTGCCAGGCTTGCTGCAGATAGTCCAATGGCAGCACCCGACCACTGATGGTGTTTTCCAGGCTCAGAAGGCGCGTTTTGGCAAAGTGAATATCATCGGGTTTGATGGCGGCGGCCACTTTGTCTAACGGCAAGGTGCCGTCGGGATTAGCCTCGATCGGCTGTGGCTGAATACTGCCCAATACCGCAGCACCTCCGGCTTCATATTTGTAGTTATGTGCCTGCTGGCCGACGATATACTCTTCACCACGTTGGCAGTGGCTCAACAGGGCGACCAGGTTGGCCTGGGTACCGGTGGGGAGGAATAATGCCGCTTCTTTGCCTGAGAGCCTGACGGCTTCGGCCTGCAGGGCATTGACGGTAGGGTCGTCGCCATACACATCGTCGCCGACGTCGGCCTGTGCCATGGCGGCGCGCATATCTGCGCTGGGTTGGGTAACGGTATCACTGCGTAAATCGATAAGCATACGAATCCTTATTTCCCCATCGATTTTCAAGCCGTAGCGTTGTTGGCTACGAAGCTGACAAAGCGGTTAATAACCGCGTTGTCAGCCCCTGATCACCTAGCTACTATTTGAAACCCTTTGGGGGATGGCCGAGGGTGGGTATCGTTTCATCATATACTTTTTTCTTTCCTGAGCAGCAGTATTCAAATCAGGATTAGCGTAGCCAGTTGGTTTTGGCCAACTCAACAACTTCATCCCCCCGACCATTGATGATGGCGCGCAGCATATACAGGCTGAACCCTTTGGCCTGTTCGAATTTTATCTGCGGCGGCATCGCCAATTCTTGTTTGGCGGTGACCACATCCAGCAATGCGGGTCCAGGATGAGCCAGCAGCTCCTGCAATGCACCGTCAAGCTCTGAGGCTTTTTCTACACGGATCCCCTTGATCCCGGCCGCGTTGGCAATGGCAGCAAAATCCGGGTTGTGCAGATCGGTGCCATCGGTGAGGTAACCCCCGGCTTTCATCTCCATCGCCACAAAGCCAAGCACGCTGTTGTTGAATACCACCACTTTGACCGGCAGCTTCAACTGGGCCAGTGACAGGAAATCTCCCATCAGCATGGTAAAACCACCGTCACCGCACATCGCAATCACTTGTTTATCTGCCTCGGTGGCTTGGGCTCCAATGGCCTGTGGCATTGCGTTGGCCATTGAACCGTGGTTAAACGAGCCAAGCAGGCGACGTTTGCCGTTCATTTTCAGATAGCGTGCGGCCCACACCGTCGGCGTGCCGACATCGCAGGTGAAGATAGCGTCATCCGTAGCGTAATGGCTGATTTGCTGTGCCAGATATTGCGGGTGGATCGGCTGATCGTCGTTAGCGGTGGCCAAGCCGTCGAGGTCTTTGCGCGCGTCCCGATAATGCTCAAGCGCCTTATCCAGAAACTTGCGATCATGCTTGGCATGTAACTGTGGCAGTAGTGCGGTAAGCGTGGTTTTAATATCCCCCATCAGCGCCAGATTAACCGGGCAATGTGCCCCGATACTGCCAGGGTTGATATCGATCTGAATGATATTGGCATGGGTTGGATAAAACGCACGGTAAGGGAACTGGGTGCCAAGCAGGATCAACGTATCCGCATTCATCATGGCGTGATAACCGGAGGAGAAGCCGATCAGTCCGGTCATGCCCACGCTGTAAGGGTTATCCCATTCAATATGTTCTTTGCCACGCAGGGCATGCACTACCGGTGCTTGCAGCAGTTCGGCCAGTTTCACCACTTCATCATGGGCACCAGCACAACCGCTGCCGCACATCAGAGTAATATTTTGCGCATTATTCAGCATCGCCGCCAGTTTTTGCAGTTCACCCATAGGCGGTTGCATCAAGGGTAACGCTGGCGTATGCCAGACCATACTGGCATCTTCAGGAGCCATACGCAGGGCCACATCTCCCGGCAACACAATAACGGAGACGCCACGGTTGAGGATCGCTTTACGCATGGCAATCTCAAGCACTCTGGGTAACTGTTCTGGGTTGGAAACCAGTTCACAGTAGTGGCTACATTCACGGAACAGCTCCTGCGGATGGGTTTCCTGAAAGTAACCGCTGCCGATCTCGCTGGAGGGAATATGGGCAGCGATAGCCAATACCGGGACATGATTGCGGTGGCAATCGAACAGGCCGTTGATCAGATGCAGGTTGCCGGGGCCGCAGGAACCGGCGCAAACCGCCAGTTGGCCCGTGAGTTGTGCTTCTGCCCCGGCGGCAAAGGCGGCAACCTCTTCATGGCGGGTTCCCAGCCAGGCGATGGTGCCCATTCTGTGCAGGCTGTCACTTAGCCCGTTCAGTGAGTCGCCCGTGACGCCCCAGATCCGTTTTACACCCGCTTGCTCCAGCGTTTTGGCGATCAACGTGGCTACTGTTTGCTTCATGCTTCCTCCAATCATTGTCCAAAATGAGGGGTATTCGCCCGATGAAAGGCAAACAAAAAGTGTAGAAGGGCATTGGGAGATGCGCTTACCGATATGTGCCCCCGTTGATGAGGGGGCAGGGGCAATGAAAGGTCAGCCTGACATCAGGCGAGGGTGATATCGCCTTGCAGTTGGCAACTGCAGGCCAACACAAAACCTTGAGCGATTTCTGCCGAGCTTAGCGTCGCGGTGCTGGTGGTGGTGTATTGGCCTGCAACAATACGTGTTTTGCAGGAGCCGCAGACGCCGGCGCGACAGGCGGCGTTAACCGGAATTTTATGAGACTCCAGCGCGGCTAATAATGTGCTGCCTACCGGGACACGGAATTGGCGAAGCGGTTGTCCGATGCGGAGTGTTAGCTGATTGCCCTGGTCGTCATCCTGGCCTGCTGAGGTATAGAACTGTTCCTTGTGGAATTGGGCGTCGGGAACACCAAGTTGCTGGCAAAGCTGTTCCACCTGGCGCATATAAGGTGCCGGGCCACAGGTCATCACCGTGCGCATGGTGATATCAGGCGCGGCTTGCCGCAAGATCAGTTCACTGATGCGCCCAGGTAAGAAGCCTGGTTGAACATCTTGCTCTGCCATCAGCGTTAACTGCAATTGTGGATGGCGGGCATTTAATTGCAGCCACTCATCGGCAAAAATTACATCGGCCGGGGTACGCACGTTAAAAATTACCCGGATATCACATTGTGGGCGGTTAGTCACCAGCCAGCGGCACATAGAGATCACCGGTGTGACGCCACAACCGGCAGCCAGCATCAGATAGCGATCGCTGGGATGCTGAACACAACTGAAGTCCCCCTGCGCATCCGACAGCCAGAGCAAACTGCCGGGTTTAACTTCTTGCGTTAGCCAGCGTGAACCGATGCCGTCTGGCAGGCAGCGGACGCTAATGCTGATAAAGGGGCTCAAGCCCGGTGAAGAGGAGAGGGTATAAGCCCGCAGGATCTCTTCACTGTTGCGGATGCTGACGAGCGCAAACTGACCGGGTTGGTAAGGATAAAAATCGTGATTGATCAGGTTCAGCGTCCAGACATCGGCGGTTTCCTGGCGCAGCGAATGTACCTGCATCTGATTGGGACAAAGTGGGCTGGGTTGGGTCATCGGGCACCTCAAAAGCAGACGGGGCTGCCATTGGCAACCCCGGGAATACGGCATCAGCCGAGAAGAGTGTGTAAATCTTGCTCAACGGTGGTGATGGGGCGCAGGCCGAACTTTTCGTTCAGGATCGCCATCAGATTATCGGTCAGGAAGCCGGGGGCAGTTGGGCCTGTCACGATATTCTTCACCCCTAATGACAGCAGCGTCAGCAAAATGACAATGGCTTTCTGTTCGAACCAGGAGAGCACCAGACTCAGCGGCAGATCGTTCACGGTACAACCGAGTTTCTCCGCGAGCTTAACGGCCAGCATAATCGCGGAATAAGCATCGTTACATTGGCCTACATCCAGGAGGCGAGGTAAACCTTCCAACGTGCCGAAGTCCAGCTTGTTAAAGCGGTATTTACCGCAGGCCAGGGTCATGATCAGGCAATCCTGCGGGATGCTACGGGCAAAGTCGGTGAAGTAGCTGCGCTCGTCGCGGCTACCGTCGCAGCCGCCCACCAAAAAGATATGGCGCAGCTTTTTCTCAGTGACCAGGTCGATCACCGTATCGGCGGCATTCAGCAGCACCTGACGGCCAAAGCCGACGGTGATCCGGTGTTCAATCTCACTGTACGGGAAGCCAGCAAGCTGTCGCGCCTGGCCAATAACGGCACTGAAATCATCCCCTGCCAAGTGATTTACGCCCGGCCAGCCAACGATGCTGCGCGTCCAGATCCGATCGCCGTAATTCCCCACGTTCGGGTCGATGATGCAGTTGGAGGTCATCACAATCGGGCCGGGGAATTTGGCAAACTCGGTTTGCTGATTTTGCCAGCCGCTGCCGTAGTTACCCACCAGGTGGGCGAATTTTTTCAGCTCCGGATAGCCATGTGCCGGTAACATTTCGCCATGGGTATAGACATTGACGCCGGTACCTTCGGTCTGTTCCAGCAGCATGCGCAGATCTTTCAGGTCGTGCCCGGAGATCAGGATAGCTTTACCTGCTACCGGGCGCACATTGACTGACGTTGGCTGTGGATCGCCATAAGCCTGGGTTTCACCGTGATCCAGTATTGCCATCACGTTGAAGTTCATCTTGCCGATACCCATCGCGTTGTTCAGTAAGGTATCGACGTCGCGTGGTTGCGTACCGAGCCAGGCCATATAGGCGTGATAATCGGCATAGATCGCGTCGTCAAACTGCCCCAGCACATGTGCGTGTTCCATATAGGCTGCGGCGCCTTTCAAGCCATACAGGCACAGCAGACGCAGACCGTGAATATCGTCACCCACTTCACTTTTATCGTTATTGAGGGCAAATTGCGCGGCCTGTTGTAACAGGGTTGGCATATCGTCACCGGCCAGCCGTAAGGCCGCCAGAGGATGGTCAACCCGAGTACTGGCATCGAGCAGGCGACAACGCGCTGCCAGTGATTCTCGCAGGGTGATAGTGTCTCGAGCATAGCCGATGATGCGTTCGGAATCGAAGTTGACGTTGGTCAGGGTCGAGAAGAAAGCGCGTGGCGCAAAGCTATCGATGTCATGATCGATAATCCCCAGCGCTCTCGCTTGCAAAGCCCAGGCAGAGAGCCCCTGCAGGGCGGCGACCAACAGGTCTTGCAGGTCAGACGTTTCTGCCGTTTTTCCGCACATTCCCTGAGCGTAAGAGCAACCGTTGCCTGAGGGGGTTCGGATGGTTTGTTCACATTGCACACAGAACATAATGGCTTCCTTTTTTAAAGTTGCATTTATAATGCTTGTTTTAAAGCATAGATCGTCACTGTGGCCTTAAAAAGGCTTTTATTATGCAACTTTAATCAAGTTTGATTTAGCGCAAATTAATCTGCGGATGGGAATCATTACGAGTGTGATTATGAGGCGCGATGGACCGCGCCAAACCATATCAGGAGAACAGAGCAATCAATATTGGCGCCAGCAGGCTTAGCAGGAACCCGTGCACAATGGCCGGAGGAACCATTTCCAAGCCACCGCTGCGTTGCAGGACCGGTAGCGTGAAGTCCATTGAAGTCGCACCACATAACCCCAAAGCGGAGGAGCGGCTACGGCGCACCAGCGTCGGGATCAGCATAATGGCCACCAGCTCACGAGCCAGATCGTTAAAAAAGGCGGCGCTGCCCATTACTGGGCCGTAAGCGTCACTGATCAGGATACCGGAAAGGGAATACCAGCCGAAGCCGGATGCCATGGCTAACCCGGTTTTCAACGGTAACGCCAGCAGTTGGGCTGCCAATAGGCCACCGGCCAATGAACTGAACGCCACCACTAGGGCAACCACCATGCCACGGCGGTTGAGGGCGATCTGGCGTAGCGTCATTCCGCTGTTGCGTAGCTGTATCCCCACCAGTAATAACAGGAATATCAGGGCATACTCGCTGCCAAGGCCGGCAAATTGCAACCAGGGCCACTGGGTTAGGCCCAAGGCAAAGCCACCCAGAACCACGCCACAGAGTTTCAATGATTCCAGAGCCATATGCAGACGTGAGGGGAGTTTTTCCTGTTTGTGGGTATTACGCCATGGGCGACGACGCTCTAAAAGAAAGAGCAACAGAAGATTGGCAAAGAAAATACACAGGAAAAATACGGCGGTGTACTGAAAAATCAGCAGTAGATTACTGCTTAGGTTCTCCAGAAAAGCCAGGCTGATACCCATAAAGAACAAAATGACATAGACCATCCAGCTCAGCAGACGATTGATTGTCTGAATCAGGGATTTGCTGCGTAGGGGGATCAGATAACCGACGATCAGCGGCAACAGAATAATCAGCAGTCCTGAATACATGATGAAACGAAAATCCTTAATCTGGGGAGCGTTAGCCGGGGTCTCGGCATACCAAAATACGCTAACTAAAATGAGCAGCCGAGTAAAGTGGTTGATTTAAGCGCGGTTAACCGCCGTTGCGGGTAATGTCTGCTTGACCTGAACGGGGTTTATTGACCATTCTCGACTATATACCCGTCGTCTTTCAAGCGGCAGCGTTGTTACCGGCGCTATCTAACCCTTGTTACTTACACAAACGTAAGTTCCAGGGGAAACTCGCTGGATGCCTGGCGGCAACTTGAAATCCATAGGGTATGTATTGCCATTTATGGGACAGCACAGGAGGCGGCCGATGTTCTTAGAGCGTATCGAGATTGTAGGATTCCGTGGCATAAACCGGCTTTCGCTGATGCTGGATGACAACACCGTTTTGCTGGGTGAGAACGCTTGGGGTAAGTCCAGTTTACTGGATGCCATTACGTTCTTGCTGGCACCGGAGCAGACGCTCTACCGCTTTGAGGCTCGCGATTTTCACTATCCGCCAGGGGACGAGGCGGCCAAGGAACGTCATTTGCAGATCATTTTCACCTTCTGCGAAAAAGACACCGGCCATGCGCATCTGCCACGATATCGCCATCTTTCGCCGCTCTGGTCCAAAGGAGAAGATGGCCTGAGCCGTATTCATTACTGTTGTGTCGGCGAACTGGCCGATGACGGTACGGTATGTACCTGGCGGCGTTTTCTTGATGCTGACGGTAACGCTTTACATCTGCACCATATCGATCAACTGGTGCACGCCCTGATTCGGATTCATCCGGTGTTACGCCTGCGTGATGCACGCTTTATTCGCCGCCTGCGCCCCAGCTCACTCTCGGATAATTTACCTGTCGATAATGAATCCTTGGCACAGCAATTGGATCAGTTGACGCGTGAACTGGTACGCAACCCGCAGAAGCTGACTAACACTGAATTACGACAAGGGTTGGCGGCGATGCAGCAATTGCTCGAGCACTATTTTGCCGAGCAGGGTTCCCAGGTTGCCGGACCACGCCGTCATCGCCAGCCACCAGAACAGCAGGCGTGGCGTTCGCTAGACAGTATCAACCGCATGATCGCTGAACCTAATAGCCGGAGTATGCGGCTGATCCTGCTGGGGATGTTTTCAACGCTGCTGCAGGCCAAAGGCAATGTGAAGCTTGATCCTCATGCCCGGCCGCTATTGTTGGTGGAAGATCCGGAAACGCGCCTGCATCCCATCATGCTCTCCGTCGCCTGGAGCTTACTCAACCATATGCCGCTGCAGCGCATTACTACCACCAACTCCAGCGAACTGGTGTCACTGGTGCCGGTAGAGCATATTTGTCGTTTGGTGCGTGAATCAGCCCGCGTGGCGACCTATCGTCTGGGGCCAAAAGGCTTAACCCCTGAGGATGGGCGACGTATTGCCTTTCATATCCGCTTTAATCGCCCTGCATCGCTGTTTGCCCGTTGCTGGCTGTTGGTGGAGGGGGAAACCGAGGTTTGGCTGCTAAACGAACTGGCGCGCCAATGTGGTTTCCATTTTGAGGCCGAGGGCGTCAGGGTTATCGAGTTTGCCCAGTGCGGGCTTAAACCTTTGCTGAAGTTTGCCCGACGAATGGGGATCGAATGGCATGCATTGGTAGATGGCGACGAGGCCGGAAAGAAGTATGCCAATACCGTACGCAGCATGTTGGACAACCATGACGATAATGAGCGCGATCGCCTGACGGCCCTCCCGGCGTTGGATATGGAACACTTTATGTATCGTGAGGGGTTCAGCTCGGTCTATCATCGGGTGGCCTCTATACCGCCGAAGGTACAAATGCCGGTACGCAAAGTAATTATTAAGGCAGTACATCACTCTTCCAAACCCGATCTGGCCATTGAGGTAGCGATGCAGGCTGGTGAGTGGGGCACGGATTCCGTGCCGCCGCTGTTGAAGAAAATGTTCTCGCGCGTTATTTGGCTGGCGCGAGGCCGGGCCGATTAGGGGAATGGTTTGGGAAGTGTGCGGCAATGCCTTGTTGCAACGCATCCAGTAATTGGTAGCGGCGGCGGTATTCTGCGCGCTTTTTACTGGCGATTTCTTCCATCGGCTTACGGGCAAGATGTTCAGGCAGCAGAAAATAACCGTTGTTGAGTGCCTGGCCACCCATAGAAAGCCAAAACTGATCGTAATCGGCATGTAGCAGATCTTTCTTTTTGTGGTGATAACGCCAGTTCTGATAAATGTGGGTGTTATTTCCCACGGCGATCACCTGACGAATAGCCAACTGTTGGGCCAATTGGATAATACCTTCCAGAACCAGCCGCTTGGGAAACAGGCCATGGCAGGCTTTGGTGGTCGTTTGGATCTCTGCATGAGGCACATCGCAATGCGCACCCTGCAGGCCGCCGATAAACAGCGTGGGTTGTTGATGGTAGTTCATTAAAGTGAAAGTCATTTCCGCCAACATGATACCCTTGGCGTTACGCAGGAGCAGTGTGGCCTCCCCCTCCTTGTTCAGCTTGTCGATAGCGGTCAGTTGCAGGCAGACTGGCTCACCATTTTTGTCCTGAACGGAACTCAATGTATACGGTTGGCGTCCAAGATGGCCGAGCTGCATTTTCAGTGGCATACGCTGGGCGATCAGATCGTAATGATCGCGCAGTGCAAACAGCCCCTCAATGCGTTTCATATTGGCGGCTAAATAAGGGCGATGCAGCTTGCACGGCAGGTTCGGTTGGGCGCTTAAAATCTCATCCAGCAGAGGATTGCTGGCCAATGTGTTGAGCAGACCGCTGGTAGTAGGCCAACTGAGCAATGAACGGCCAAGAAACTTAAGGCGGAATGAGGTTTTTTCCCAGACTTTGCCAGGGAGTTTGTCACCACCGAGTAGTGCCATCATCAATTGCCAACCGCTGGTGGGGGTGACAGCAACGAAGGGATAGCTGAGCTGAGACATGATGGAGTCCTTGTCTGTATTGAATCGCGCTATTTCATCAAGCCTTCGCTAAACGGCAGGTCAATATGGCATTTCAAAAGTCAGGAGCTCATCACGTGTTGAGCTTAGGTTTAGTTATTGATAACCATGCGTGATAATTTCACTTTGTTGCGGTTACTCAGCAACACGAGATTGACAGAAACAGATAGGAACAAACATTGATGTGGTTAACAGGACGTAAAAAACGCGGGTTGATAGGGAGTGCCGTTTTGCTGGTGCTCGCCATTCTGATTTACCGGCATTTCAGCCACCCGACACCGGTGGATTTTAAAACGGTCAAAGTGATCCAGCGCGATTTGCAGCAAAACGTTTTGGCGACGGGGCAATTGGATGCCGTACGCAAGGTGGACGTGGGGGCGCAGGTCAGCGGGCAGTTGGAAACCCTGAATGTCGAGATTGGCGATAAAGTGAAAAAAGGCCAGTTGTTGGGGGTTATCGATCCGCAACAGGCACAAAACAGTATTCGTGAGAGCGAAGCGACGCTGCAGGATCTGCATGCTCAATTGCGACAGGCGCAGGCGGAACAGCAACTGGCGGCAGTCACGTTGCAGCGTAACCGTGAACTGGCCAAGGTGCAGGCAGTTTCGCGCCAGGATCTGGATAAGTACGCCACCGAATTGGCGGTGAAAAAAGCGCAGGTCGAAACCATTAAGGCGCAGATCGCCAAAAACCAGGCGAGCCTGGATACGGCCAAGATCAATCTGACCTATACCCGCATTGAGGCCCCGATGGACGGTGATGTGGTACAAATCACCACCTTGCAGGGGCAGACGGTCATTGCTGCGCAGCAGGCACCGAATATTCTGACGCTGGCAGACATGAGTACCATGCTGGTGAAGGCCCAGGTTTCAGAGGCGGATGTCATCCACCTTAAGCCGGGTTTGAAAGCCTGGTTTACCGTGTTAGGGGATCCGAACAAACGCTTTGATGGGGTGCTGAAAGACATTCAGCCAACGCCGGAAAAGGTCAATAACGCCATTTTCTATTACGCGCGATTCGAAGTGCCAAATCCCCAAGGGGTACTGCGGTTGCAAATGACAGCGCAAGTGCATATCCAGCTTTCCGGTGTCAGCGATGCGTTGGTTATCCCACTGGCAGCGTTAGGGGAGCAGATTGCCGACAACCGCTATCAGGTTTCGGTGTTACACCAGGGGAAAGAAGAGAAGCGGGAAGTCACCATTGGCATTCGTAACAATGTGGATGTGCAGATTATCAGCGGGTTGACGGCCGGAGAGGAAGTGATTGTCAGCCGTGGCGGCATGGAGGCCAGTTGATGACGGCGTTGTTGGAACTGAGTGGTATCCGGCGTAGCTATCTTTCCGGCGATCAAACCGTAGACGTACTGAAAAACATCAGCCTGCGCATTGATGCCGGTGAGATGGTGGCGATTATGGGGGCTTCGGGCTCTGGCAAATCCACGCTGATGAACATTCTTGGTTGCCTGGACAAGCCCAGCGCCGGAACGTATCGCGTTGCCGGGCAGGATGTGGCTACGCTTAATGGCGATGCGCTGGCCCAATTGCGGCGTGAGCATTTTGGTTTTATTTTCCAGCGTTATCATTTGCTGCCGCATCTGAGTGCGGCGCATAACGTTGAGGTGCCTGCTGTTTATGCCGGGCTCAGTAAGGCTGCCCGACGTGAAAGAGCCGCGGCATTGTTACAGCGTCTGGGGCTGGGGGAGCGTATTGCCTACCGGCCAAGCCAGCTTTCAGGTGGGCAGCAGCAACGCGTCAGTATCGCACGGGCACTGATGAACGGTGGCCAGGTGATTTTGGCAGATGAGCCGACCGGGGCACTCGACAGTCATTCTGGCGAAGAAGTGATGGCGATCCTCAAGCAACTGCGTGAGCAGGGGCATACGGTGATTATCGTCACGCACGATCCGGCAGTTGCACAGCAGGCTGAACGGATTATTGAAATCCGTGATGGGGAAATCATTGCCGACTCTCGGCCGCTGACGCAGGGAAGGCCGCAGGCAAAAACGTTGGAGCTGGCTACCCCCGCGTCTTCCTGGCAGCAGATGGCTGGCCGTTTTCGCGAGGCGCTGGTGATGGCGTGGCGGGCAATGGCGGCCAATAAAATGCGCACGGTGTTGACCATGCTGGGGATTATCATTGGTATTGCTTCGGTGGTCTCTATTCTGGTGATCGGCGACGCGGCCAAACAGATGGTGCTGGCAGACATCAAATCCATCGGGACCAATACGGTGGATGTCTATCCCGGCAAGGATTTTGGTGATGATGACCCGACCTTTCGCCAGTCGTTAAAATATGACGATCTCAGCGCGCTGCGTGAACAGCCGTATGTCAGCGCACTTTCGCCCAATATTGGCAGCAGTATGCGTTTACGTTTTGGCAATATTGACGTGGCAGCCAATGTTGCGGGCGTCAGCGAACAGTATTTCCGGGTGTACGGCATGGCCTTTTCTCAGGGCTCGGGTATTGATACCAGGCAGGTGCAATCCCAGGCGCAGGTAGTGGTGATCGACGCCAATACGCAACGCCGGCTGTTCCCGCATCAGAAAAATGTGATCGGGGAAGTGATTCTGATTGGTAATATGCCGGCAACGGTGGTGGGTGTGGCGCAGGAAAAACAGTCAATGTTCGGTAGCAGCAAGACGCTGAGCGTGTGGGTGCCCTATAGCACGATGGCCAACCGGCTAATGGGAAACGACTATTTTGACTCGATCACTGTGCGTATTCGCGAGGGCTACAATAGCCAGGAAGCCGAACAGCAACTGACGCGACTGCTGACGCTGCGCCACGGCAAGAAAGATTTCTTCACCTATAACATGGACAGCCTGGTGCAAACGGCGGAAAAAACCACGCGCACCCTTCAGCTGTTCCTGACCCTGGTCGCGGTGATTTCACTGGTGGTCGGGGGAATTGGCGTGATGAACATTATGCTGGTCTCGGTAACGGAGCGGACGCGTGAAATTGGTATTCGTATGGCGGTTGGCGCGCGTTCTGGCGATGTGTTGCAGCAATTCCTGATAGAGGCGGTGCTGGTTTGCCTGGTAGGCGGTGCTTTGGGTATCTTGCTGTCGTTCGCTATTGGCTTGCTGGTGCAACTGGTGTTGCCTGGCTGGCAGGTTAGCTTCCCGCCGGCCGCTTTGCTGAGTGCGTTTTTGTGTTCGACCGGGATTGGCGTGGTGTTTGGTTATCTGCCTGCGCGCAGTGCTGCACGGCTGAACCCGATTGATGCCTTGGCGCGCGAATAATCCGCTCAAAAAAATGCCAGTCGTACTGCGGCTGGCATTGTAACCTGGTTGTGCAGAGTGGCTTTTTGAAGGGGTCTAGGCCATTGCCTCGTTCTCCAGCGGCATAATAAGGCTTGCATGATTCCCTTTCGGCCCCTGATGCACATCAAACCTGACCTGTTGGCCAGCTTTCAATGTTCGGTAGCCATCCATCTTGATTGTTGAATAATGAGCGAAAATATCTTCGCCGCCGCCTTCGGGGCAGATAAAACCGAACCCTTTGGCGTTATTGAACCATTTAACAGTACCCGTCTCCATGCTTCTACATCCCTCGCAACGCAATTTTTAGATGAGATGAATAACTGATTCTGGTGAGTTCCGGTGGTTAAAAGACCAGCAACTCACGAAATTACACTCTAGAGCAAATGATCATCACGTCAAGGGATCGGCCAATGTGCATCAGGAGCAGTTCATCAAAATTTGAAGCAGTTAACGCTATTGACATGACCCGATAACAAATCTGCGGCGGTATAATTCTATTTGTGCTGCGACACGTAAGCCGTGAAGGTGATAAAATAGTAACGATATGCAACTTTGAATAACCCGAACTTGTCCCCATATACTGGGGCATGGCAGAGAAGATGAGCAGAGATGGGTAATAGCAAAGACTGGCTAAATTTTGAACACTTAGCCGAAGAAAAACAAATCGATGCGGTAAAACCGCCGTCAATGTATAAAGTTATACTTAACAACGACGATTACACACCGATGGAATTTGTGATTGACGTTCTGCAAAAGTTCTTTTCTTATGATATTGAACGTGCAACGCAACTGATGCTCACGGTCCACTATCAAGGTAAGGCTATCTGTGGTGTTTTTACTGCCGAGGTGGCGGAAACCAAAGTGGTCCATGTGAACCGTTACGCAAGGGAGAACGAGCATCCGTTGCTCTGTACGCTGGAAAAAGCCTGAAAAGGCAATCTATTGGGGAGGTGCCTATGCTCAATCAAGAACTGGAACTCAGTCTCAACATGGCTTTCGCCAGAGCGCGTGAGCACAGACACGAGTTTATGACCGTGGAGCACCTGTTGCTGGCGTTACTCAGCAACCCTGCCGCGCGAGAAGCGCTCGAGGCTTGTACGGTGGATCTGGCGGCGTTACGTCAGGAACTGGAAGCCTTTATTGAACAGACCACGCCTACGCTGCCCGTCAGCGAAGAAGAGCGCGACACACAGCCGACGCTCAGCTTCCAGCGTGTACTGCAGCGTGCGGTCTTCCACGTGCAATCTTCAGGTCGTAGTGAGGTCAGTGGCGCCAACGTATTGGTGGCGATCTTCAGCGAGCAGGAGTCGCAGGCGGCTTACCTGTTGCGCAAACACGACGTCAGCCGTCTGGATGTAGTGAACTTCATTTCACATGGTACGCGTAAAGACGAGCCGGGCCAGGCACCGAATGCGGAGAACCCGGTAAACGAAGAGCAGTCAGGAGGGGAAGACCGTATGGAAAACTTCACCACCAACCTGAATCAACTGGCCCGTGTGGGCGGTATCGATCCGCTGATAGGCCGTGACCGTGAACTGGAGCGCGCTATTCAGGTGCTGTGCCGCCGTCGTAAAAATAACCCGCTGCTGGTGGGGGAATCTGGCGTCGGGAAAACCGCGATTGCTGAAGGGCTGGCTTGGCGGATCGTGCAGGGCGACGTGCCGGAGGTGATGGCAGACTGTACGCTTTACTCACTGGATATCGGTTCATTGCTGGCCGGTACCAAATACCGTGGTGATTTCGAGAAGCGTTTCAAAGCGTTGTTGAAGCAGCTGGAGCAGGATCAGAACAGCATTCTGTTCATTGATGAAATTCACACTATCATCGGTGCCGGTGCGGCTTCTGGTGGGCAAGTGGATGCCGCCAACCTGATTAAACCGTTGCTGTCGAGCGGCAAGATCCGGGTGATCGGTTCTACCACTTACCAGGAGTTCAGCAATATTTTCGAAAAAGACCGTGCGTTGGCGCGTCGCTTCCAGAAAATAGACATTACTGAGCCGACGCCAGAAGAGACGATTCAGATCATTAACGGTCTGAAAACCAAATATGAAGCGCACCACGATGTGCGTTACACCGCCAAGGCGATCCGCGCAGCGGTCGAGCTTTCGGTGAAATACATCAATGACCGTCATCTGCCGGACAAGGCAATTGATGTGATCGATGAAGCGGGAGCCCGTAGCCGGTTATTGCCAGTGAACAAGCGCAAGAAAACCGTTAACGTGGCGGATATCGAATCGGTGGTAGCACGCATCGCGCGCATACCGGAAAAAACCGTCTCTGCCAGCGATCGTGACGTGTTGAGAAGCCTGAGCGACCGTCTGAAAATGCTGGTGTTCGGCCAGGATGCGGCGATCGAAGCCTTGACCGAAGCGATCAAGATGAGCCGTGCGGGTCTGGGTCAGGAACGCAAGCCGGTAGGTTCTTTCCTGTTCGCCGGGCCGACCGGGGTCGGGAAAACCGAGGTGACGGTACAGCTGGCGAAAGCGCTGGATATCGAGCTGCTGCGGTTTGATATGTCCGAATATATGGAGCGGCATACCGTCAGCCGCCTGATAGGCGCGCCTCCGGGTTATGTCGGTTACGATCAGGGTGGTTTGCTGACCGATGCCGTGCTCAAGCATCCGCATGCGGTCGTGCTGCTGGATGAAATTGAGAAGGCGCATCCGGATGTGTTCAACCTGTTACTGCAGGTAATGGACAACGGTACCCTGACTGATAACAACGGCCGTAAAGCGGATTTCCGTAATGTGATCCTGGTGATGACCACCAACGCCGGTGTGCGTGAGACAGAACGCAAATCGATAGGTCTGATCGAGCAGGACAACAGCATTGACGCGATGGAAGAGATCAAGAAAGTGTTTACGCCAGAATTCCGTAACCGTCTGGATAACATTATCTGGTTCAACCCACTGTCAACGAGCGTGATCCAGCAGGTTGTCGATAAGTTTATCGTTGAGTTGCAGGCGCAGTTGGATGCCAAGGGCGTGTCGCTGGAAGTGAGCGACGAAGCGCGTGACTGGCTGTCTGTGAAAGGCTATGACCGTGCGATGGGCGCTCGTCCAATGGCGCGTGTGATGCAGGAAAACCTGAAGAAACCGCTGGCTAACGAACTGTTGTTCGGATCGTTGGTGGACGGGGGTTCGGTGAAAGTCGAGCTGGATAAAGACAGCAAACAGCTGACTTATCATTTCCTCAGTGCCCAGAAGCGTAAAGCCGATGAAGGTGCGGTGCACTAAAAACGGTAATCAGTAAAAAAGCGATGCCTCGGCATCGCTTTTTTTATGTCTGAATACAGGGATAGCAGAAATGAGTGAGCCCTCTCAGTTTACCTGCGCCAAGGCAACTCGGTGTTGAACGTTGCTGCGGCGGTAAACGGAAAGGGCTCTGTGAGGGATCACATCCTCGGTGTCGCCAATGGCTGGCGACGGGTGAGCCGATTAACGGCTACGGAAGACAATGCGGCCTTTGCTCAGGTCGTACGGGGTCAGCTCTACAGTGACTTTGTCACCCGTCAGGATGCGGATATAGTTTTTACGCATTTTACCGGAGATATGAGCGGTTACCACGTGCCCGTTTTCCAATTCAACGCGGAACATGGTGTTTGGCAGCGTATCAAGAACGGTGCCCTGCATTTCAATATTGTCTTCTTTGGCCATCGAATCCTCTAGGTTTAACTACCTTAGTTTTTAACCGGCAAGATAATGCCGAAAAACCCACATTATGTAAAGAAGTGTCGGTGAACAATGCACCGTTTCCGCAAAATTAGTTTGTTGGGGAGGGTGGTTCAACCTGCTGTGGGAGTATGACTTGCGCCAGCCAGCATTCCGGCGCTAAAACCTTGCGCTGGAGGTTGCTCAGCAACTGCAAAAATTGGCGGCGGGGAATTTCTCTCGCTCCAAGCCGGGCAGTGTGAGCGTTAAGCACCTGACAGTCAACCAATTCCCCGCCATAAGCGGTAAAATGGTGGCAAAACGCCATCAAGGCGCATTTTGACGCATTGGTCGTGCGGCTGAACATCGACTCACCGCAAAATAACGCCCCCTGCGCAACACCGTACAGCCCACCAACCAGCTCATCACCTGACCAGACTTCAACGGAATGCGCGAGCCCGTTCAGATGCAACTGCAAATAGGCTCGCTGCACCTCTTCGCCAATCCAGGTACCTTCATCTGGGCGATGCGCACAGGCGGCGATCACGGCGGAAAAATCCTGATTGAGGGTGATCCGGAAAGGATTGTGGCGCAAAAAGCGCTTAAGACTCCGGCTGGTATGAAACTCCGCAGGGAACAGCACCGCCCGGGGATCGGGTGACCACCACAGGATAGCTTCACCAGGGCTATACCAGGGAAAAATACCGCGTTCATAGGCCGCCAGCAGGCGCGGGGGAGTGAGATCCCCCCCAATGGCCAATAAACCGTTAGGATCGCGCAGGGCGCTCTCTGGTGAAGGAAATGCGACGGACTGCGATGACAGCTTAACTATGCGCATAAAACCTCGTGGCGACCCCTACAGGCTGTTTTAAAGCGACATCTGATTGATGCGCTGACGGAATTGGGCATAACGCCCCTGCTGATGCATCAATGCCTCATGGTTCCCCTGCTCAACAATGTTGCCGCCATCCATGACGCAGATGCGATCCAGATGCTCCAACCCGTACAGACGATGCGTCACCAGAATCAGTGTCTTGCCGCGGCAATGCTGGCGCAGCAGGGCCAGGATCTGTTGCTCCGTTTCGGCATCCAACCCTTCAGTCGGTTCGTCAAGCAGCAGCAATGGGGCCTGGTGCAGTAGGGCGCGAGCTATCCCCAGGCGGCGTTGTTCGCCGCCGGAAAGTTGGCGGCCACCTTCGCCCAGCCAGGCATTCAAACCTTCATTTTCCAACAGTTTATCCAGACCAACCTGCCGCAAAACGTGGTTCAGTGCTTCGTCGCTGGCGTCTGCAGAGGCAATACGCAGGTTTTCGCGTAACGTACTGCTGAAGATATGTACCCGCTGGCTGACTACCGTGGTCATGGCGCGTAGCGTTGCTTCGTCATAAGTGCTCAGCGGTTGGCCGTTAAGTTGAATTTCGCCGCTGTCAGGGTTCCAGGCGCGTGTCAGCAGCTGCAATAATGTGGATTTACCACAGCCTGTGCGCCCCAGCAGGGCAATGTGTTCACCGGCGCTAATGTCTAAAGCGACGTTACTCAGTACGGGTAATGATTGATCGGGATAGGTAAAGGTGACAGCGCTCAGTTGCAGCGTCGCGTCAGGTTGTACTGCGGGGCCATTCGCCGGGAAGGTGACCGTCGGTTGCTGATCGATAATCTGCTTGACCCGCGTGGCGGAGGCGATCACCTGGCCCAGATGCTGGAATGCGCCTGCGACAGGCATCATGGCTTCAAAAGAAGCCAACGCGGCGAAAGCAAACAAGGCAATCAATGCGCCCGGCTGAGTGTCGCCGCCAATGCCCGCTGCGGCAAGCCATAACAACAGGGTAACGGTGAGGCCGCTGGCCAGGATCATCACAGCCTGCGCTATCCCCCCCAGAGAAGCCTGTTGCCATTGGCGGCGCTGCCAACGTTGCTCCGTTGCGTTGATTCTTTGACGGAAGCCATCCAGCGCGCCAAACACCACCAGCTCTGCTTGTCCCTGTAGCCAGGCAGTCAGATCGGTACGGTATTGGCTACGCAGCAGGGTTAACTCTTTCCCTATCGGTTGACCTGCGCGGTAAAAGACCGGCGGGATTAATACCAGCAGCAACAGTAAAATACCGCCCAGCGTTAGCGCCAGGGGGCCATCCAACCAACTGAGGCCGAAGGTCACGACCACGATCACCACTGCCGCGCTGACCATGGGAGAAATCACGCGCAGATAGAGATGATCGAGCGTATCAACATCGGCTACCAGCCGGTTCAGTAGCTCGGCCTGGCGGAAACGGGCTATGCCGCCAGGCGAAAGCGGCAGGATTTTTTTAAAGGTAAAGACCCGTAGGTGCGACAGTACGCGGAAGGTGGCGTCATGGCTGACAACACGTTCCGCATAGCGCCCGGCGGTACGGAAAATGGCCGCGCCACGCACACCGGCAGCCGGAAGCATATAGTTAAAGGTGTATAATCCCGCCAGCCCGGCCAGTGAAGAAGCGGCCAGGAACCAGCCAGACAGTGCTAATAAGCCGATGCTGGCCAGCAACGTAACGATCGCTAGGATAATGCCCAGCAGGATCAGGAAAGTATGTCGGCGGTATAACGCCAGGAATGGCAGTAAGACGCGCATGATTACAACTCCCCGCTGCGGTGTGCTATCAGATTGGCAAACAGGCCAGGCTGGGCGCTGAGCGCGGCATAATTACCTTGCTGAACGATTTTGCCGTTGTCCATTACCCAGATCTGGTCATAGTTTTCAGTATCTTCCAGTTGGTGGGTTACCAGCAGCGTGGTCTGCTGATGGGACGCGCCATCCAACGCCAGCATCACCAGGCGCTCGCTATGTGCATCCAGGCTGGCTGCGGGTTCATCCAGCAGCAATAATCTGCGCGGGCTAAGCAGGGCTCGTGCCACGGCCACGCGTTGTGCCTGTCCGACAGAAAGGCGGGCAGCGCCATCGCCTAGATCGGTTTCCAGCCCTTTTGGCAAATGTGGCAGAAATTCACTGACGTAAGCCTGTTCAACAACCTGTTGCAGTTGGGCCGCGCTGGCCTCGGGATAGCCAAGCAGAATGTTATCCCGCAAGGTTTTCGCTGGCAGGTGCGGGTTTTGCCCCACCCAGCCCAGTTGTTGACGCCAGCCAACGGCATCCAGCTCACGCAGCTCGGTGCCGTTTATCTGTAGCGAGCCCCGATAGGGCAAGAAACCGAGCAACAGATTCAGTAGCGAGCTTTTGCCGGCTCCGCTCAGCCCGACCAAGGCAATGCGTTGATTGGCAGGTAAGGTGAAAGTAAGCGGTCCGGCCAGCAGTACGCCATTGGGGGAGAGGATCTCCAGATCCTGCGCGTGCAACGTCAGGGGAGCCTCGGTATCCAATACCTGTGTCCCATTGCCGATAGCCTCACCCTCGGCGGCGAGGAAGGTTTCCAGCGCTTCGGCAGCGCCCACAGCCTGTGCCTTGGCATGATAGAAAGCCCCCAGGTCGCGCAGTGGCTGGAAGAACTCTGGCGCCAGGATCAGCACCAGAAAACCGGCAAACAATGTGACGCCTGTGCCGTAGCTGCCAAAATCCAGCTCACCGAGGTAGGAAAAACCGAAATAGACCGCCACCACCGCGATGGAGATCGAAGCGAAGAATTCCAGCACCGCCGAGGACAGGAAGGCCATACGCAGCACTTCCATCGTGCGCTGGCGGAAATCTTCTGAGGACTTGGCAATGTGATCGGCTTCTGCTTTTCCACGGTTGAACAAGCGCAGCGTATCCAACCCCCGCAGGCGATCGAGGAAGTTGCCACTCAGGCGCGCCAGTGCGACAAAATTACGCCGGTTGGCATCCGCCGCTCCCATGCCGACCAGAGCCATAAATAATGGGATCAGTGGGGCGGTAGCCAGCAGGATAAATCCGGCTGCCCAGTTAATCGGGAATACGGTGATCAGGATCAGCACCGGGATAAAGACGGCCAGATACATTTGCGGCAGATAGCGGGAATAGTAATCCTGCATATCCTCGATCTGCTCAATGATGATGCTGGCCCAACTGCCGGCGGGTTTACCCTGGATCCAGGCTGGGCCAAGCTGCTGTATCTTATCCATTACCTGTGCGCGCATGCGTTGGCGTATCACTTGCCCGCACACGAAACCAATACGCTCACGTAGCCAGCTCAAAAGCGCTCGCAGCGCAAAGGTGGCGGCTAACCCGATAAATGAGGACGCAAGTTCACCACGGGGTTGATGTTCAATAATCAATGCATGGAGCAGGGAAGCCAATAGCCAGGACTGGGCGACAATCAAAATGCCGCTTGCCAGGCCTAACAGCATGGATAAACGCAGCCAACGCTGCGCTAAAGAACTCTGTGTTTTGAGCCAACGGGTTAACTGGTGCTGTCGGGTTTTTTTCATCAGGTAGTCTGCGTCGCCGATGCCTGTCGTAACAGGTCAGGTTAACGTACTGTTAAAAAATAGTTTGCTTCAGCCAGAAGCAAGACAAGTGAGCGCCAATGTTACCTTGTCATCCTACAGACTGAAAATAAATATCCTTACGCCTGTCATACTTGATGCTGCTACGGCGCTTATGCGTTTGCTGTATTGATGCAATCTATACGCGAGGTCTTGCAAGCCGAAGAGTGAAACATATCGGATAGCAATAAGGCGGCCTGGAAGCCGCCTCGGTAGGTTTATTGCTAGAAAGGCTTACTTGACTTCGGTCTGGGCCATGGCGTCGAGGTAACGTTCAGCATCCAGAGCGGCCATACAACCCGTACCGGCAGAGGTAATCGCCTGGCGATAGATATGATCCATCACGTCACCGGCGGCAAATACGCCTGGGATAGTGGTTTGTGTCGCATTACCATGAATGCCGGACTGCACCTTGATATAGCCGTTTTCCAACTCAAGCTGGCCGCCGAAGATCGCCGTGTTCGGGCTGTGGCCGATCGCGATAAATACGCCTGCCACTGCCAGCTCTTCAGTTTGGCCCTCAACTTTGGTGCTACGCAGACGAACCCCGGTGACCCCCATCTGATCGCCCAATACTTCATCCAATGTGCTGTCGGTATGCAGGACGATATTACCGTTTTTCACTTTATCCATCAGACGATTGATGAGGATTTTTTCGCTGCGGAAGCTATCACGCCGGTGGATCAGATGTAC
The DNA here is from genome assembly GCF_006715025.1 of Serratia fonticola. Lineage (NCBI taxonomy): Bacteria > Pseudomonadati > Pseudomonadota > Gammaproteobacteria > Enterobacterales > Yersiniaceae > Serratia > Serratia fonticola. The sequence goes on along the minus strand of NZ_VFMK01000001.1, from coordinate 3,861,516 downwards.
CTCAGACGCGATGTTAGACAGATAAAGCGCTTCTTCTACGGCAGTATTACCACCGCCAACGACGGCAACTTTCTGGTTACGATAGAAGAAACCATCGCAGGTAGCGCAGGCGGAAACCCCTTTCCCTTTGAAGGCCTCTTCAGAGGGCAACCCTAAATAGCGCGCTGATGCACCGGTTGCAATAATCAGGGCATCGCAGGTGTATTCACCGCTGTCACCGAACAGGCGGAAAGGACGATTCTGCAGATCGACGCTGTTGATATGGTCGAAAACGATTTCGGTTTCGAACTTCTCTGCATGCTCACGCATACGTTCCATTAATACCGGTCCGGTCAGGCCTTCTGCATCACCAGGCCAGTTCTCGACTTCGGTGGTCGTGGTCAATTGACCGCCTTGTTCCATACCGGTAATCAGTACCGGGTTCAGGTTAGCGCGTGCAGCATAAACTGCCGCGGTATAGCCTGCAGGGCCAGAGCCCAGAATCAATAATTTGCTGTGTTTAGCCGTGCCCATGAATAACCTCTTTTCCCACAATGGCGGACAATGAAGCCGATTGTAGGGAAAATGCTGCAGTAAAAAAAGCGCCGAGGAATGTTGTTAACGATTTGTTTGATAGTAATGACCGATTAATGACCTCTTGCCACTGGCAACAGGAACGAATACAACGCGTTGGAAGAGGCAAGGGAAATAAATATTTTGTGCAGGAATGATGGAAAAACCTTATTTTTTGTTGTGTTATGTCGACATCATGCACGCTTTCTGTTGGCGTTATTCCTAACTAAAAATCAGGTGTCATGATTTTCTGGCGGCACGTTCTACTGATTTTGCTTCTTTTACTTTGACAATCCGCTGTGCATTTGCGAAAACATCATAGGAAGAAGAAATTATCCCTGCATCAGAGACAAATTGTCGGTTTTTACGACAGCGAAGCAGAATAAGGCTTCGCTGGGACAGGTTGGGCCGATTTTGTCTTGGGGATAGTTGATGGATTCTGAACGCGAGTGTCATTTGAACTCGTTGTCCTGGGCGGATAGACAGGCAGGGCGACGCTGGAAGGTGATAGCAATATAGAAGCATTATGGCGGCTGACATGCATAACGAGTTCCCTTTAAACGGAATAGGCTGCTTAACACAGGCATCGGGTCTTCGCTTGGAACAAGCCCTTGCACATTGACGTTGGCTAGGGTGTGGCAAGTGCAGGGAAGAACATAGAGAGACAATAATAATGGCAGACAATAAAAAACGCCCGGGTAAAGATCTTGACCGTATCGACCGTAACATCCTTAACGAGTTGCAGAAGGATGGGCGAATTTCGAACGTCGAGCTTTCGAAGCGCGTAGGTTTATCCCCAACCCCATGTTTAGAGCGTGTACGCCGTCTTGAGCGTCAGGGCTTCATTCATGGTTATACCGCATTGCTCAACCCACATTATCTGGATGCTTCCCTGCTGGTTTTCGTGGAAATCACGTTAAACCGTGGTGCGCCGGACGTGTTTGAGCAGTTCAACTCAGCCGTGCAGAAACTTGAAGAAATTCAGGAGTGTCATCTGGTATCCGGTGATTTCGACTACCTGTTGAAGACCCGTGTGCCGGATATGTCGGCTTACCGTAAATTACTGGGTGAAACCTTGCTGCGTTTACCGGGAGTTAATGACACCCGGACTTACGTCGTAATGGAAGAAGTGAAACAGAGTAACCGTCTGGTTATCAAAACACGGTAAGGTGCAGGTGCAAAACCTGATTAAATTCGTTACACTCCTGTTTATTCATACAGTTTTGGCGCCGAGGAAGCTTCTCGGCGCTGTTACTCTGTCAGCTAACAGGAACCTGGAGTGCCTTTCTTGAGCCAGGAATATACAGAAGATAAAGAAGTCACCCTGAAAAAACTCAGTAGCGGGCGGCGTTTGCTCGAGGCTTTGCTGATCGTGGTGGCGATTTTTGCCGTTTACCTTATGGCCGCTCTGGTCAGTTTCAATCCTTCTGATCCCAGTTGGTCGCAAACGGCGTGGCATGAACCTATTCACAATCTGGGGGGCAGCGTTGGCGCATGGTTGGCCGACACGTTGTTCTTCACCTTTGGCGTACTTGCCTACGCAATACCGCCGATCATGCTGATTCTGTGCTGGGTGGGTTACCGCCAGCGAGAAAACAGCGACTATATCGATTATTTTGCGCTTGCTCTGCGCCTGATCGGCACGCTGGCGTTGGTGCTCACGTCGTGTGGCCTGGCGGCGTTGAATGTTGACGATCTTTATTATTTCGCTTCAGGTGGCGTCATTGGCAGCCTGCTGAGCAGCGCCATGTTGCCTTGGTTCAACGGTATTGGCGCAACGTTGGCGCTGCTTTGCATCTGGGCGGCAGGTTTAACCTTGTTCACCGGTTGGTCGTGGCTGGTCATTGCCGAAAAAATTGGCGGGGTTGTACTGGGTGTGGCCACCTTTATGACAAATCGTTCGCGCCGTGATGATCGCTATCACGATGATGATGACCTATTGCTTGAAGAAGAGCCCGAGCCGACGGGCAAAGGGATCGTTGCTGCTACGCCAGCCGCTGCTGTCGCGGATGATGATGTGCTGTTCTCCGCGCCTTCCGTGACTGAAACGGCCAGAGAAGCGGCGCTGGATGCCGCCGATCCGTTGCTGAGTGGCTTGCGTGCGAGTGATGATGAAACTGCTGAGGTTGAGCCTGAGCCAGTGATTGCCGATATCCCGGTGAAGCCCAGTGCAGCGGTGCCACAGGCTGCAGTCACTACGGCTCCTGTAACGCCCACTTCTGTCAATCAACACCCCTTAAGCCCGGCAGCGGAGCATGTTACGCCACCGCTGTATTCGTTTGAAATTCCTGAAGAAACACCAGCACCCAAGACGATTCGTCCTGCGGAACCTTATCGCGAAGCAAACGAACCGCGAATGGGTAACTGGCAAACGCCGGCAGTGCCGCAACCAGAGCCTTCACCGTTTGATTTCTCAGCGGCTCAGCGGGATAGCGACGATATCAGTGGGTCAACCGGCTTCAGTGCCAGTGATGCCGCTCCTGCTTTGGGTGCACTAAAACCCTCTTCAACGACGGGTGTGGCAACCGGTGCAGTGAATAACACCTTTATGCCTGCTTTCACCGCCACCAGCGATGCGAGCTCGCAGGTTAAGCAGGGGATTGGCCCCGAGTTGCCTCGTCCAAACCCGGTGCGTATTCCCACCCGGCGAGAGTTGGCTTCGTACGGTATCAAGCTGCCTTCGCAACGTATGGCGGAGCAAGAACAGCGTGCGCAGGCCACTGAATCTCAGACCGCCATGCCTGAAAGTCATTCGCAGGATGATGACGCCTTGCAGGAAGCCGCATTACGTCAGGCCTTTGCCGAACAGCAAAGCCAACGTTATGGCGAAGAGTATCAACAGGATCAGGATGATGCTGAAGCTCTGCATGAAGACGAAGCGGCACTCGGTCAGGCATTTGCCCAGCAGCAACAGGCCCGTTACGGTGAAGGGCATACGGCACCTGAACCTGCTCCGCTTTCTCGTCCAGTTGATACGCATCATGCCTTTAGTTTCTCGCCTATGGCGGATCTGGTTGATGATGGCCCGACTGAGCCATTATTTACTCTGTCGCCACAGCTTGAGGAGAGTATTGAGCAGGAGAGCGAGCAGGAAGACGATGTGCCTTTCGGCCAGTTTGAACCTGAAGCGCCTGCTTATCAGGCACCGCGTGCTCAAACACCACCGGTACAGGCTTATCAGCCACCGGCTCAGCAGCAGCCTGCAGCACCGGCCATGGATAGCCTGATCCACCCGTTCCTGATGCGTAACGATCTGCCGTTGCAGAAACCGACGACGCCACTGCCAACGCTGGATCTGCTCACCGAGGCGCCGAAAGAGGTGGAGCCGGTTGACTCCTTTGCGTTAGAGCAAAAAGCGCGGTTAGTGGAAGCCAGCCTGGCGGATTATCGCGTTAAAGCGGACGTGGTTGATATTCTTCCAGGTCCGGTCATTACCCGTTTCGAGTTGGATCTGGCACCGGGTGTCAAGGCGGCGCGTATTTCCAACCTTTCCCGCGATCTGGCGCGTTCGCTTTCAACCTCTGCAGTACGTGTGGTCGAAGTGATTCCAGGGAAACCGTATGTTGGTCTGGAGTTGCCCAATACCAAGCGCCAAACGGTATATCTGCGCGAAGTTCTGGATTGCCCAGCCTTCCGCGATAACACGTCGCCGCTGGCTATCGTGCTAGGTAAAGACATTTCCGGCCAGCCAGTGGTCGCCGATCTGGCCAAAATGCCTCACCTGCTGGTTGCTGGTACTACCGGTTCGGGTAAGTCGGTCGGGGTCAACGCCATGATCCTGAGTATTTTGTATAAAGCCACGCCGAAAGAAGTGCGCTTTATCATGATTGACCCGAAAATGCTTGAGCTGTCGGTCTATGAAGGTATTCCGCATCTGTTAACCGATGTGGTTACCGACATGAAAGATGCCGCCAATGCATTGCGCTGGTGTGTGGCCGAGATGGAACGCCGCTATAAGCTGATGTCTGCACTGGGGGTTCGTAACCTGGCAGGCTATAACGAGCGTGTCGATCAGGCAGAAGCCATGGGGCGGCCAATTCCGGATCCTTTCTGGAAACCTAGCGACAGCATGGATATCACACCACCGGTACTGGAGAAAGAACCGTACATTGTGGTGATGGTGGACGAGTTTGCTGACCTGATCATGACCGTCGGTAAAAAGGTTGAAGAACTGATCGCTCGCCTGGCGCAGAAAGCACGTGCCGCGGGTATTCACCTGGTGCTGGCAACCCAGCGTCCGTCGGTGGATGTAATTACCGGCCTGATCAAGGCTAACATCCCGACGCGTATCGCCTTTACCGTATCGAGCAAGATCGACTCCCGTACCATCCTCGATCAGGGCGGCGCGGAATCCTTGCTGGGGATGGGGGATATGCTGTATCTGGCACCAAACTCATCGATTCCAGTTCGTGTGCACGGTGCCTTTGTTCGCGACCAGGAAGTTCATGCGGTGGTCAAAGATTGGAAAGCGCGTGAACGGCCTCAATATAAAGAAGGTATCCTCAACGGAGGTGAAGACGGTGAGGGTGGGGCAGGCGGTGGCCTTGACGGTGATGAAGAGCTGGATCCGCTGTTCGATCAGGCAGTCGAGTTTGTCGTGGATAAACGCCGCGCCTCGATTTCCGGTGTACAGCGCCAGTTCCGTATCGGCTATAACCGAGCTGCGCGAATCATTGAACAGATGGAAGCGCAGGGAATTGTCAGCGAGCAGGGGCATAACGGTAACCGTGAGGTATTGGCTCCGCCGCGGCATGACTGATCGCGATACCCGTTGTCTTTCAGGCTACAGCTATGTGGCAACTCGAAATCCATAGGGTATATAAATATTGTCAGCATAATAAAGGGCCGCTTAGCGGCCCTTATGCAAAGAAGCGTAAACCTCTGCTTTATCGGAATAGTGCTCTGGTTGCCAGTTTAGCGCTTCGGTAAAGTGGGGGAGTTCAGGTTATTTTGCCTCGCAGGGCTTGGCCTTGCGGTAAATGCATTTCATAAGGTATTGGAATAATGAAAAAACTGTTAGTTGCCTGTTGTCTGCTTTCGGGATTCGCGTCCACTTCAGTGTTGGCGGATGCCGCGCAAGATCTGCAAAGTCGTCTGGCGAAAGTAAACAGTTTCCATGCCAGTTTCTCCCAATCGGTGACCAGCGGTGACGGTGCGGCGGTGCAGCAAGGGGAAGGCGAACTGTGGGTTAAGCGCCCTAACCTGTTTAACTGGCATATGACCTCCCCCGATGAAAGCGTGTTGGTTTCCGACGGCGAAACCCTGTGGTTCTATAATCCGTTTGTTGAACAGGTGACGGCGACCTGGCTGAAAAATGCCACTGGTAATACCCCCTTTATGCTGATCACGCGTAATAATGCTAACGATTGGAAGCAGTATAACGTTAAGCAGAAAGGCGATGATTTCGAGCTGACACCCAAAACAAGTAGTGGCAATTTGAAACAATTCGCCATCACGGTGACCAACAGTGGCACCATCAAGAGTTTTGCCGCGGTTGAGCAAGATGGTCAACGCAGCGCTTATCAGTTGAAGAGCCAGCAGAATACTAGCGTTGATGCGGCCAAATTCAAATTTACCCCACCGAAGGGGGTGACGCTGGACGACCAGCGCCAGTGAGGTTTACGTGAGTAACATGTCACTCGATTTTTCCCATAATGAGTTCCAACCGTTGGCCGCGCGTATGCGGCCGACAACCCTTGCGCAATATATCGGCCAGCAGCATTTGCTTGCGCCGGGTAAGCCTTTACCGCGCGCTATCGAAGCAGGGCAACTACATTCGATGATCCTGTGGGGGCCGCCAGGAACCGGGAAAACGACGCTGGCAGAGTTGATTGGCCATTATGGAAAGGCCGATGTGGAACGCATTTCTGCGGTGACTTCCGGCATCAAGGAGATCCGCGAAGCCATTGAGCGCGCGCGGCAGAACCGCGATGCTGGCCGTCGTACCATTTTGTTTGTCGATGAAGTTCATCGTTTTAACAAGAGCCAGCAAGATGCCTTCCTTCCACATATTGAAGATGGCACCATTACCTTTATTGGCGCCACTACCGAGAACCCTTCCTTCGAACTGAATTCGGCCCTGCTTTCTCGTGCTCGGGTCTACCTGCTGAAAGCGTTGACGGCGGAAGATATTGGCCTGGTGCTGGATCAGGCAATGAAAGACCATGAGCGCGGCTTTGGTGGCCAGAACATAGAACTGCCGTCAGAAACCAAACGTATGTTGTCGGAACTGGTGGGAGGAGATGCCCGGCGTGCCCTGAACAGCCTTGAGATGATGGCCGATATGGCAGAAATTGATGGTAAAGGCACGCGTGTGTTAACCCCGGAACTGCTTAAAGAAGTGTCGGGTGAGCGCAGTGCGCGTTTCGATAATAAAGGCGATCGCTATTACGACCTGATCTCTGCGTTGCATAAGTCCGTACGGGGTTCTGCTCCGGATGCGGCGCTGTATTGGTATGCGCGCATCATTACTGCTGGCGGCGATCCGCTGTATGTGGCTCGCCGCTTGCTGGCCATTGCCTCAGAAGACGTTGGCAACGCCGACCCACGCGGGATGCAGGTGGCTATTGCCGCCTGGGATTGCTTTACCCGTGTTGGCCCGGCGGAAGGCGAACGCGCTATTGCTCAGGCGATCGTCTACCTGGCCTGCGCGCCAAAAAGTAACGCCGTTTATACTGCTTTTAAAGCGGCTATGCGGGATGCCAAGGAGATGGCAGACTATGATGTTCCGGAACACCTGCGCAACGCGCCAACCAAGCTGATGAAAGAAATGGGGCTGGGCGCAGAATACCGCTATGCCCACGACGAACCCAACGCATACGCGGCAGGGGAGAGCTATTTCCCGCCAGAAATGGCGACCACTCGCTACTATCATCCAACCTCACGTGGGCTGGAAGGTAAAATTGGCGAAAAGCTGGCATGGCTCGCTGAGCAGGATCAAAATAGCCAGACAAAACGCTACCGCTAGCGTTGCCGTTGCGGTAAGGTTAGCGGGTTTATGTGGTTTTAACTGTATCGCATAGAACCACAATTTCTCTTTCAATAACAACAAGCACAGGATTAGCATGCTCGATCCCAATCTGCTGCGTAATGAGCTAGACGCAGTCGCCGTAAAACTGGCTCGCAGAGGCTTTAAACTCGATCTGGACCTACTGCGTTCGCAAGAAGAGCGCCGTAAGGTTCTGCAGGTAGAAACTGAAACACTGCAGGCAGAACGTAACTCCCGATCGAAATCCATCGGCGCAGCTAAAGCGCGCGGTGAAGATATCGAGCCACTGCGTCGCGAAGTGAACGAACTGGGTGAAAAGCTGGATGCTGCCAAGGCGGCACTGGATAAGCTGCAGAACGAAATCCGTGATTACGCGCTGGTGATGCCAAACCTGCCGGATGATGCCGTGCCGGATGGTAAAGACGATAGCGAAAATCTGGAAGTCAGCCGCTGGGGTGAACCCCGTCAGTACGATTTCCAGGTGCGTGATCACGTTGAACTGGGTGAAATGGCTGGCGGTCTGGATTTTGCCGCAGCAGTAAAACTGACCGGCGCACGCTTTGTGGTGATGAAAGGTCAAATTGCCCGTATGCACCGTGCGCTAGCCCAGTTCATGCTGGATTTGCACACTGAAAAACACGGTTATCTGGAAACCTACGTGCCGTATCTGGTGAACCATGCCACGCTGTATGGCACTGGCCAACTACCGAAGTTTGGTGAAGATCTGTTCCACACCAAACCGCTGGAAGAAGAATCGGAAAGCAGCAATTATGCGCTGATCCCGACGGCAGAAGTACCGGTAACCAATCTGGTACGTGATGAGATCCTCGACGAAGACGACCTGCCATTGCGAATGACCGCACATACGCCATGCTTCCGTTCTGAAGCCGGTTCGTATGGACGTGATACGCGTGGTCTTATCCGTATGCATCAGTTCGATAAAGTCGAAATGGTACAGATCGTTCGTCCGGAAGATTCTATGGATGCACTGGAAGAATTGACTGGTCATGCAGAGAAAGTGCTGCAGTTGTTGAACCTGCCATATCGCAAAGTGCTGCTGTGTACCGGTGATATGGGCTTTGGTTCGTGCAAAACCTACGATCTGGAAGTGTGGCTGCCGGCTCAGAATACCTACCGTGAGATCTCTTCCTGTTCCAATATGGGGGACTTCCAGGCGCGTCGTATGCAGGCTCGGTGCCGTAGCAAGACGGAAAAGAAACCACGCCTGGTGCATACGTTGAATGGTTCCGGTTTGGCCGTTGGGCGTACGCTGGTCGCGGTGCTGGAAAACTATCAGCAGGCCGATGGCCGTATTCAGGTACCGGAAGTATTGCGCCCGTATATGGGTGGCCTGGAATATATCGGTTAAACCGTCTATGTTTCAACGAAAGCGCCTGCGGGCGCTTTTTTTCATTTGAACGGTTTTCATTTACGAATGAAACCTGTCTTTATTGATAGCAGACAAAGTTTTCTACCTCCTTATAAGTAAAATCCATACAGTGGAGGGGGTAATTTACGTTAACTGAACGATCCATCTTTTTAGCTTCCTCCTGTTGCTGCCTTGAGAGCAAGGTATCGCTTTTCCCTCTGCGAGGGCAAAACCTGGAGTGAGCTATGTCTAATAATAAATCTGAAGCGTCATCACCTAAGGGAATCAGCCGTCGTACGCTGGTGAAATCCAGTACAGTAGCAGGTTTAGCCTTGGCTGCTGGGGGCTTTTCTTTACCTTTTAGCCGCCAAGCGTTAGCGGAAACGGTGAGTAACGCCGTGCAGGAAAACCCGCAGGATAAAGTGGTATGGGGAGCCTGTTCGGTAAACTGCGGCAGTCGTTGTGCATTGCGCCTGCATGTCCGCGATGATGAGGTCTACTGGGTTGAAACCGATAACACTGGCGATGATGTGTACGGTAATCACCAGGTACGAGCCTGTCTGCGCGGCCGTTCCATTCGTCGCCGGATGAATCATCCTGAACGTTTGAACTACCCGATGAAGCGCGTTGGCAAACGTGGGGAAGGGAAATTTAAACGCATCAGTTGGGAAGAGGCCTACAGCGAGATTGCCAGTAACCTGCAACGTATCGTCGAAAAATACGGTAACGAAGCGGTTTATATTAACTATACCTCTGGTATCGTCGGCGGCAATATCACCCGTTCATCACCTTACGCTTCTCTGGTTGCTCGCCTGATGAACTGCTACGGTGGTTTCCTCAGCCATTATGGTACCTACAGTACCGCCCAGATTGCCTGCGCTATGCCTTATACCTACGGCAGTAACGAGGGCAACAGCACATCTGATATCGAAAACAGTAAACTGGTTGTGCTGTTCGGTAATAACCCGGCAGAAACCCGCATGAGTGGCGGAGGGATCACCTATTTCCTGGAGCAGGCGCGCGAACGTTCAAACGCGCGAATGATTGTCATCGATCCACGTTATACGGATACCGCAGCGGGCCGGGAAGATGAGTGGATCCCGATCCGGCCAGGCACAGATGCCGCACTTGTCGCTGGATTGGCGCATGTGTTGATCAGCGAGGATTTGGTCGACCAACCGTTCCTGGATAAGTATTGCGTGGGTTATGACGAAAAAACCTTACCCGCCGGTGCACCTGCCAACGGCCACTACAAGGCCTATATCCTGGGCCAGGGTGAGGACGGCGTTGAGAAGACCCCACAGTGGGCATCGCAGATCACCGGCATTCCGGCCGAGCGTATCATCAAGTTGGCACGTGAGATTGGCAGTGCCAAACCGGCCTATATCTCACAAGGTTGGGGGCCACAGCGCCAGGCAAATGGTGAGTTGACTTCCCGTGCCATTGCCATGTTACCCATCCTCACCGGCAATGTGGGAATTAATGGCGGTAACAGCGGTGCGCGCGAATCAACCTATACCATCACCATCGAACGGATGCCGGTGTTGGAAAACCCGGTAAAAACTCAAATCTCCTGTTTCAGTTGGACAGATGCCATTGTTCGTGGCCCTGAGATGACCGCCAAGCGTGATGGTGTGCGCGGCAAAGACAAGCTGGATGTGCCGATCAAGTTTATCTGGAATTACGCTGGTAACACCATTACAAACCAGCATTCCGATATTAATAAAACCCACGACATCCTACAGGACGATACTCAATGTGAAATGATCGTGGTGCTGGAAAACTTTATGACTTCCTCGGCGAAATACGCCGACATTTTACTGCCGGATCTGATGACGGTAGAACAGGAAGACATCATCCCGAATGATTATGCCGGCAACATGGGCTACCTGATCTTTATCCAGCCAGCGACGTCGGCCAAGTTTGAACGCAAACCTATCTATGAGGTGATGAGCGAAGTGGCTCGTCGCCTCGGCCCAGAGGTACATCAGAAATTCACCGAGGGCCGCACTCAAGAGCAGTGGTTACAGTACCTTTACGCCAAAATGCTGGAAAGGGATCCTCAGTTACCTTCTTACGAAGCCTTACGTGAGATGGGGATTTATAAGCGCAAAGATCCGAACGGGCATTTTGTGGCCTATAAAAAATTCCGCGATGATCCCAATGCCAATCCGCTGAAAACGCCTTCCGGGAAAATCGAAATTTATTCCGCCAGACTGGCAGAGATTGCTAATAGCTGGGAGTTGGAGAAAGACGAAACCATCAGTCCTTTGCCGGTCTACGCCTCAAGCTTTGAAGGTTGGGACGATCCGCTGCGTAAAACCTATCCGTTGCAGATGTTTGGTTTTCACTATAAGGCCCGGACTCACTCCAGTTACGGCAACATTGACGTACTGCAGGCTGCCTGCCCGCAAGAAGTTTGGCTCAATCCTTTTGATGCTCGAGAACGCGGTATTACCAGTGGTGAAATGGTACGGATATTCAATGCGCGGGGCGAAGTGCGGGTAGCCGCCAAGGTCACGCCGCGCATCATGCCTGGTGTGGCGGCAATGGGGCAGGGAGCCTGGCATCAGGCCAACATGAATGGCGACCGCATCGATCATGGCGCCTGTATGAATACGCTCACTACTCATCGGCCATCGCCATTGGCGAAAGGTAATCCGCAACATACCAATCTGATCCAGATCGAAAAATTATGAAATGAAAATCATTATCAATAAAACCTGATATATCAACTCTTTATTGACTGTGAGCAAAGTGGAACTACCCCTTTTGGAGGATAGTTCCACTAAGAGCAGAACATAAAACAAACACTTTTATCTGCTTTTAAAACCACCCTGCATTGGGGGCGACGTAACACGTTGATTGCAGGTTTTATTGCCAGTTCCACTGGCTCTTTTATGCAACCCAGAGCGAAATCATTATGAGCGAATCTGAAAAAGAACCACTACCAGGCCTGCAGTGCTCACGGCGAAAGTTGGTTAAGAACAGTGCCATTGGCGGGCTAGCCCTTGCCGTTGGTGGTGTTTCTCTACCCTTTAGCCGTCGTGCCGGCGCCGAAACCTCTCCAACGGTCCCTCCCTCACCTCAAGGCGAGGAGAAAGTGGTGTGGAGTGCTTGTACCGTCAACTGCGGTAGCCGCTGTCCATTGCGGATGCATGTTGTCGATGGCGAGATCAAGTATGTTGAAACCGACAATACCGGCAACGACGTATACGAAGAACTGCATCAGGTTCGTGCCTGTCTGCGTGGGCGTTCTATGCGCCGCCGTGTCTATAATCCCGATCGTCTGAAATATCCCATGCTGCGTGTTGGCAAACGTGGGGAAGGCAAATTCAAACGTATTAGTTGGGATGAGGCCTTTACGCTGATCGCTGACAACCTGCAGCGCATCATCAAAGATTATGGCAATGAAGCAATTTATCTGAACTATGGCACGGGGACGCTAGGCGGGACCATGACCCGTTCCTGGCCGCCGGGGTCTACGCTAATTGCTCGTCTGATGAACTGTTGTGGTGGCTATCTGAACCATTATGGTGACTACAGCACGGCGCAGATCGCGATGGGTCTGAATTACACCTACGGCGGTTGGGCAGGTGGTAACAGCCCAACGGACATCGAAAACAGTAAGTTAGTAGTGATGTTCGGTAATAACCCAGGTGAAACCCGTATGAGTGGGGGTGGGGTGACCTATCTGCTGGAGCAGGCACGTGAGCGTTCGAATGCGCGCATGATTGTCATTGATCCACGCTATACGGATACAGCGGCAGGCAGAGAGGATGAATGGCTCCCTATCCGGCCCGGTACCGATGCGGCATTGGTTGCGGGATTGGCGCATGTGCTGATCACCGAAAACCTGGTTGACCAGCCCTTCCTGGATAAATATTGCGTCGGTTATGACGAGAAAACCCTACCGGTGGGTGCGCCAGCCAATGGCCATTACAAAGCCTATATCCTGGGCCAAGGGGATGATGGCATTGCGAAAACACCAGCCTGGGCGGCGAAAATTACCGGTATTCCAGCCGATCGCATCATCAAACTGGCGCGTGAAATCGGTAGTACAAAACCGGCTTATATCTGCCAGGGCTGGGGGCCGCAGCGTCAGGCTAATGGAGAGTTGACGTCACGAGCGATCGCCATGTTGCCGATACTGACGGGGAACGTCGGTATCCATGGGGGTAACAGTGGCGCGCGTGAAGGGTCTTATGGCCTGCCATTTGTCCGTATGCCAACGCTGGAAAATCCGGTAAAAACCAGCATCTCCATGTTCATGTGGACCGATGCCATTTTGCGCGGACCGGAAATGACCGCCAAGCGTGATGGCGTGCAGGGTAAGGATAAACTGGATGTGCCGATCAAGTTTATCTGGAACTACGCGGGCAACTGTCTGATCAACCAGCATGCGGAAATCAACCGTACTCATGACATTCTGCAGGACGAGAAGAAATGCGAAATGATTGTGGTGATCGATAACCACATGACGTCGTCAGCAAAATATGCCGATCTGGTGTTACCGGATTGTACCGCATCGGAACAGATGGACTTCTGCCTGGATGCCTCCAGCGGCAACATGGGCTATGTCATCTTTGCCGATCAGGCGATCAAGCCGCGTTTTGAGTGTAAGAATATCTATGACATGACCAGCGAAATCGCGCGCCGCATGGGAGTAGAGCAGGCATTTACCGAAGGGCGTACGCAGGAGGAATGGTTGCGTCATCTGTACCAGCAATCTCGCGAAGCGATCCCGGCGCTGCCTGAGTTTGAGCAGTTCCTCAAGCAAGGGATCTTTAAACAGCGTGATCCCGACGGCCATTACGTGGCCTACAAGGCGTTCCGCGACGATCCTCAGGCTAACCCACTGACAACGCCTTCCGGCAAGATTGAAATCTATTCTGCCGAGCTGGCAGAGCTGGCCGCCACCTGGGAGTTGGAGCAGGACGATGTCATACATCCGTTGCCGGTTTACGCGGCCGGGTTTGAAAGCCTTGAGGATCCGTTAAGCAGCAAATATCCGTTGCAGATGACCGGTTTCCACTATAAAGCCAGAACCCACTCCACCTACGGTAACGTCGACGTGTTGAAAGCCGCTTGCCGCCAGGAGATGTGGATCAACCCGATTGATGCCAAGCCTCGTGGTATCGCCAATGGCGATCTGATCCGGATTTATAACGATCGTGGTGAAGTACGCATTAATGCCAGGGTAACGCCACGTATATTGCCAGGGGTTGTTGCATTAGGGGAAGGGGCCTGGTACGCGCCGGACGGTAGCCGCATCGATCATGCAGGCAGCATTAACGTGCTGACGACTCAGCGCCCGTCGCCGCTTGCCAAAGGTAACCCTTCTCATACCAACCTGGTGCAAGTCGCCAAACTTTAAGGAGTAGCTGATGACTACGCAATATGGATTCTACATCGATTCAAGTCGTTGCACCGGCTGCAAAACCTGCGAGCTGGCGTGTAAAGACTATAAGAACCTGACACCGGACGTCAGTTTCCGCCGGATTTATGAGTATGCCGGTGGTGATTGGCAGCAGGATGGTGATAGCTGGCATCAGAACGTGTTTGCTTATTATCTGTCGATTGCCTGTAACCATTGTGAAGATCCGGCCTGTACCAAAGTTTGTCCAAGTGGCGCGATGCATAAGCGTGAAGACGGTTTTGTGGTCGTGAACGAAGAAGTGTGCATCGGTTGCCGCTATTGCCATATGGCTTGTCCGTATGGCGCTCCACAGTACAACGAAGCCAAAGGGCACATGACCAAGTGTGATGGCTGTCATGAGCGTGTCGCTGAGGGTAAAAAACCGGTCTGTGTCGAGTCTTGTCCGTTACGTGCGCTGGATTTTGGCCCGATCGAAGAACTGCGCAAGCAACATGGTACTTTGGCGCAGGTGGCACCATTACCGGCCGCCCATTTCACCAAACCGTGCATTGTACTGAAACCTAACGCCAACAGCCGCCCAAGTGGAGACACTACCGGCCATCTGGCTAATCCGAAGGAGGTTTAACATGGGTACAGGATGGCATGAATGGCCGCTGATGGTGTTCACTGTTTTAGGACAGTTTGTCGTGGGTGGCGTGATTGTAATGGGGCTGGCGTTAATCGCCGGTAATCTGACCGACCGCCAGAGCAGGGCGGTACAAGGTTCTATGTTTTTCCTATGGCTGTTGATGGGGATTGCGTTTATCGCCTCAATATTCCATCTGGGGACGCCAATAAGGGCATTCAACTCGCTAAACCGTATCGGTGATTCGGCATTGAGTAATGAAATCGCAAGCGGTTCGGTATTTTTTGCGGTGGGGGGCCTGTATTGGCTGTTGGCGATACTGAAAAAAATGCCGCAGGGGCTGGGCAAGGCCTGGTTGCTGGTCACCATGGTGTTGGGGCTGCTGTTCGTGTATGCCATGACGCGTGTTTATCAGATTGATACTGTACCGACCTGGCATAACGGCTACACCACGTTGAACTTCTTCCTGTCGGTATTTATCGGTGGACCGCTATTGGGCGTACTGCTGTTGCGTGCCGCGGGTCTGGAGGTTGCCGGACGTACCCAACTTATGATGATCAGCGTGTTGGCGTTGTTGCTCAGCCTGTGCTCTGCCTTGTTGCAAGGGAGTGAGTTGGCGACGATCGGTAGTTCGGTGCAACAGGCTTCGGCCCTGATCCCAGAATATGGCCAATTGATGGTATGGCGGTTGGTCTTGCTGGTTCTTGGCCTGGGATGCTGGATTTGTCCTCAATTGCGCCGTAGTAATACGGGTGTAATGGGGCTGACCTTGGGCTTTGTGTTAGTCTTTGCCGGTGAGTTGATTGGCCGTGGTGTATTCTACGGCCTGCATATGACCGTTGGCATGGCCGTTGCCGGCTAATGTTTAATCTGGGCGCAGCTTGCTGCGCCCTTGGAGAAGCCCAAAGTTATGATGCTCGAAAAAATCGCGTTAACTGGCCGAGTGCTGGGAGTTTTGTTGTATGCCCCACCAACAAGTAAAGAATGCCAGCCATTATTGGCCTCTCTGGCCGATTCTCAGTGGCTGTCCGAGTGGCCTTATGAAGGTGCGGAGCCGGCGGCAGCATTGATTGCCGAGGGCCTGACGGGGAATCAGCCAGAAACACTGGAAGAGGCTTATCAGCGCTTGTTTGTTGGGCCTTATGCATTGCCTGCACCACCTTGGGGTTCGGTCTACCTGGATAAAGAGAGTGTGCTGTTTGGTGACTCGACACTCCGTTTGCGCCAATGGCTGCGGGTGAATGGTATCGAAGCCCAGCGCGAGCAAAATGAACCGGAAGATCATATCGGCACCGTACTGATGATGGCCGCCTGGTTGGCGGAAGAGCACCAGGACCAGATGGTTTCGAGCTTGATTGCGCAACATTTACTGCCTTGGGCTCCGCGTTATCTGGCGCTGTTAGAGCAACATGCCGGGCATCCGTTCTATCAAGGGATCGCCCAGTTAGCGCAAGCTACTTTGGCCGGTTGGGCGGCAGATTGCCCGGTGCCGGTGGCTAAGTTAGAGCTGTTTTTCTGATGAAAAGCGATCGGCAGCTTACTCCGCAGGGCAACAGCCGGCGCAGATTGCTGACCGGTTGGTTTGAGCGTGGCAGAACCATGACGGTACAGGATGAGCCGGTGATGCCAGCGGTGGCTCGCCCGCCTCAGGCTCTGCCGGAAGCGTTATTCAGTGCGTTATGTAATGGTTGTGGTGACTGCGTGCGCAGTTGCCCCTATGGCTTATTGAGTATCGAACAAGACAAGGCTGTATTGAGTATCGATTTCACCGAATGCGATGCCTGTCAGAAATGTACCGCAGCCTGCCAAACCGGAGCGCTGCGTGACAAAATGCCTTGCGATACGCTACTGCGCCCACAGATCAGCCTGAGTTGTCTGGGGCGTCAGGATAGCTGCCGTATGTGTACTCTCAATTGTCCCCAACAGGCATTGGCTTTTCAGCCCTCTGATAGCGGCGTTCAGCAATTACAGTGCGATGATCAATTGTGTAACGGTTGTGGATTATGCAAGTTGTCTTGTTTTCATGGGCACATTACGCTGGTTCTCTCCGGTGAAAAATCATTGCCCGAACAGCTTTAATCTCCTTCTGTTGAAACAAAACTAAACATATTGTGCGATCGCCCGTTAAGCGTCGATTGACTTTTTTATCGCCAGTGGCATGATGCGCGCACTCTCTGTGTGTTCGGTTTCAATTTCACTATGTCCGCATATTCCCGCCCAGTGCTTCTGTTGCTCTGTGGCTTGTTGCTGCTTACGGTTTCTATTGCCGTATTGAATACCCTGGTTCCTCTTTGGTTAACTCATGCGCAATTGCCGACCTGGCAAATTGGTGTCGTCAGTTCCTCTTATTTTACCGGTAACCTGTTGGGAACACTGGTGGCAGGTAAACTGATCAAACGTATTGGCTTTACCCGCAGCTATCATCTCGCCTGCCTGGTGTTTGCGCTGGCCACGGTGGGGATGGTGCTGTCTCTGGATTTCTGGAGTTGGATCGCTTGGCGCTTCCTGGCCGGGGTAGGGTGCGCATGGATCTGGGTGATTGTCGAAAGCGCGCTGCTACGCAGCGGTAATCTGAGTAATCGTGGACAACTGCTCGCGGCTTATATGATGGTCTATTATCTGGGAACCGTTTCAGGACAACTGTTACTGGGTATGGTATCGACTGAACTGCTGGACGTAGTGCCCTGGGTGACCGCTATTGTGATGGCGGCGATGTTGCCTATGCTGTTTGCGCGAGTGAACCGCCAGGATGACGAGCCGCAACAGGCCTCCGTTTGGCTCATGTTCAAACGCCGCGGAGCAAGGTTGGGGATTAATGGCTGCATTATCTCAGGCATTGTATTGGGCTCGCTGTATGGCTTGATGCCGCTCTATTTGGCCCACCAGGGGATGAGTGATGCCAATGTGGGTTACTGGATGGCACTGTTGGTCAGCGCGGGCATTGTCGGCCAGTGGCCGATCGGGCGCATGGCTGACCGTTATGGCCGTCTGCTGGTGTTGCGGATACAGGTGTTTGTGGTGATCCTTGCCAGTATTGCCATGCTGGGTAATTACGCGATGGCACCAGCGCTGTTTATTCTGGGCTGTGCCGGTTTTACGCTATACCCGGTGGCGATGTCCTGGGCCTGTGAGAAAGTGCTACCACATGAGCTGGTGGCGATGAATCAGACGCTGTTGATGAGCTACACCATCGGCAGCCTGTTGGGTCCGTCGATGACTTCCATGCTCATGCAAAGTTACTCTGACCGCTTGCTGTTTGTGATGATCGCCGTTGTGGCGTTGATTTATCTGGTGATGTTGCTGAGAAAACCCGACCATCATCACACACCTTTGGCGGCGGCCTGAAAAACAAAACCCGGCAGATAATATTTGCCGGGTTTTTAGAGCAAGCCAATGGATAGCTTAATAGATCACTTTGTGGCCGTAGCTTTCAAGGATCCCTTTGACGCGGTCCATGGTATCGGCTTTTGGCGGATGAACTCCATCCAGCTTGTACTCTTCTCCCATCGCTACCCATTTGTGCTTACCCAGCTCATGGTAAGGCAGCAGCTCGATCTTTTCGATATTGGTCATGTCTTTGGTGAACTCACCGAGCATGTGCGCCGATTTATCATCATCTGACCAACCCGGCACCACCACATAACGGATCCAGGTGCGCTGATTGCGTTTTGCCAGGTACCGGGCAAATTCCAGTGTACGGTGGTTGGATACGCCAACCAGATTCTGGTGAATATCATCATTCATCTGCTTCAGGTCGAGCATCACCAGATCGGTGGTATCAAGTAGCTCGTCGATAACGGGATCATAGCGGCGAACAAAGCCGTTGGTATCCAGACAGGTACTGATCCCTTCCTTGTGGCAGGCGCGGAACCAGTCACGGACAAATTCAGCCTGTAGGATCGCCTCGCCACCTGATGCCGTCACACCGCCACCGGATGCATTCATAAAGTGGCGATAAGCCACGGTGTCCGTCATCAGTTCTTCAACGGTGACTTCTTTGCCACCGTGCGTGTCCCAGGTATCGCGGTTGTGGCAATAGAGGCAGCGCATCAGGCAACCCTGGAAGAAAACAATAAAGCGGATACCTGGGCCATCAACGGTGCCACAGGATTCGAAAGAGTGGATGCGACCTTTTACGGACATTGCGGGGTTTTCTCCATTATGACTGTCAAACGCAGTCTACATTAGGCTGGCAGGTATCAGCGATGCGGCAACGGGGCAAACCCGCCACCGAGTGAAACGACCCCTGCTGACCAGATAACTGTTTTGCCGGATATCCATTCATTATAACCCCCTTTGTCATGGCAAGCCTCAGCGTTGTTCGGGCTACGGGCATTACTGTGGGATAGCGCTATCCGGCAAAGCAGACTCGTATTTCAGAGTCAGGTCTTATTTATTAAAAAGGCCGGAATATCCGGCCTGGTCTATTTTCTTCCTTGGGGCGGTGTTAGCCGCCCCAGTGAAGCAGTGATTAAATCGACTGAGTGAAAGTACGGGTAATCACGTCTTGTTGCTGTTCTTTGGTCAGCGAGTTGAAACGTACTGCATAACCCGATACGCGAATGGTCAGCTGAGGATATTTCTCAGGGTTTTCCATCGCATCCAGCAGCATTTCACGGTTCATCACGTTAACGTTCAGATGCTGGCCACCTTCGATTGATGCTTCGTGGTGGAAGTAACCGTCCATCAGACCCGCCAGGTTGGCTTTACGCACGTCGTCATCTTTACCCAATGCGTTAGGTACGATGGAGAAGGTGTAGGAGATACCGTCTTTCGCATAGGCAAACGGCAGTTTGGCTACGGAAGTCAGGGAAGCAACAGCACCTTTCTGGTCACGGCCGTGCATCGGGTTGGCACCTGGACCAAATGGAGCGCCTGCGCGACGGCCATCTGGGGTGTTACCGGTTTTCTTACCGTACACCACGTTAGAGGTGATGGTCAGCACGGACTGAGTTGGCACCGCATTACGGTAGGTACGCAGTTTCTGAATTTTCTTCATGAAACGTTCTACCAGATCACAAGCGATGTCATCTACGCGAGCATCGTTGTTACCAAACTGCGGGTATTCACCTTCGATTTTGAAGTCAACAGCCAGGCCGTCTTCGTCACGGATGGTGGATACTTTGGCGTATTTGATAGCTGACAGGGAGTCGGCAGCCACAGACAGACCCGCGATACCACAAGCCATGGTGCGATAAACATCACGGTCATGCAGAGCCATCAGCGCAGCTTCATAGCTGTACTTGTCATGCATATAGTGGATGATGTTCAGCGCGGTCACGTACTGCTTGGCCAGCCAATCCATAAAGTGGTCCATACGGTCCATGACTTTGTCATAGTCCAGCACTTCGTCCATCATTGGCGCTTCTTTCGGACCAACCTGCAATTTCAGTTTTTCATCAACGCCGCCGTTGATAGCGTACAACATGGTTTTCGCCAGGTTGGCACGCGCACCAAAGAACTGCATTTGTTTACCAACAACCATTGGGCTGACACAACAAGCGATGGCATAGTCATCATTGTTGAAGTCTGGGCGCATCAGGTCGTCGTTTTCATACTGTACGGAGGAGGTGTCGATAGACACTTTCGCTGCGTATTTTTTGAAGTTCAACGGCAGTTTTTCAGACCACAGGATGGTCATGTTTGGTTCTGGTGATGGCCCCATGGTGTACAGGGTATTCAGGAAGCGGAAGCTGTTTTTGGTAACCAGTGTACGCCCATCAACGCCCATACCTGCCAGAGATTCGGTTGCCCAGATTGGGTCACCAGAGAACAGTTCATCATATTCAGGCGTACGCAGGAAGCGAACCATACGCAGTTTCATGACCAGGTGGTCGATCAGTTCCTGAGCCTGTTCTTCAGTCAGTTTACCTGCTTTGATATCGCGTTCGATGAACACGTCCAGGAAGGTCGATACACGGCCGAAGGACATTGCTGCGCCGTTCTGAGATTTCACTGCGGCCAGGTAGCCGAAGTAAGTCCACTGTACTGCTTCCTGAGCGGTTTTCGCCGGGCCTGAAATGTCATAACCGTATTTGGCTGCCATTTCTTTAATCTGGCCCAGAGCACGGTGCTGTTCAGCAATTTCTTCGCGCAGCTGGATGGTCATTTCCAGATCTTCGCCGTTTTCCAGCTTGGTCTGCAGCGATTTGAACTGGTTCAGCTTGTCGGCCATCAGGAAGTCGATACCGTACAGCGCAACGCGACGGTAGTCACCGATGATACGGCCACGGCCATAAGCATCTGGCAGGCCGGTCAACACGCCGGATTTACGGCAGTTCAGGATATCTTTGGTATAAACATCGAATACACCCTGGTTGTGGGTTTTGCGGTATTCGGTGAATACTTTTTTCACTTCTGGATCCAGTTCACGGCCATAAACCTTGCATGAACCTTCAACCATCTTGATGCCGCCGAATGGGATCAGCGCGCGTTTCAGAGGGGCATCAGTCTGCAAACCAACGATGGTTTCCAGATCTTTATTAATGTAGCCTGCATCGTGAGAAGTCACTGTAGACACAACATGCGTGTCGAAATCAACTGGCGCATGGGTGCGGTTTTCCAGTTTGATCCCTTCCATAACCTTGTCCCACAAGGTAGTAGTGGCTTGACTTGCACCAGCCAGGAAGGATTCATCACCCTCATAAGGCGTGTAGTTTTTCTGGATGAAGTCACGAACGTTGACTTCTTTTTGCCAGTCACCTTCGCTGAAACCTTGCCAAGCTGTCGCTAACTTCTCGTTAAGTTCGGTCATTGTACACCTACCTTCTAATATGGATTTCTTTGTAAACCCGGCGCCGTGCCAGCTAACAGATTAATGCTTCTGTTCGCCACCACGCAGATAAATTACCCAGTAAGTCAACCCAACCAGCAGACCACCACCAATGATGTTACCCAAGGTGACGGGGATCAGGTTGTCGATAACAAAGTTGCTTACTGTCAGATGAGCAAATTGCTCAGGTGTTGCCCCTACGGCTTGCCAAAACTCTGGCGTGGCAAAGTGTTTAACCACTATACCCATAGGGATCATAAACATGTTGGCGATACTGTGCTCAAAACCACTGGCAACAAACATGGCCACCGGCAGGATCATGGCGAACATCTTGTCCATCAGGCTACGGCCGGAGTAACTCATCCATACGGCCAGGCAGACCATCAGGTTAGCCAGAATGCCGAGACAGACAGCCTCAATGAAGGTGTGATGCAGCTTGTGATCGGCAGTTTGTAAAACGTTCAGGCCCCACAAGCCGTTAGCTGCCATATATTGGCCGGAGAACCAGATCAGAGCGACAAAGAACAGAGCACCAAACAGGTTACCAATATAGACGTTTAACCAGTTGGTCGCTAGTTGACTCCAGGTAATACGGCCACTGGCTTTGGCTATCACGGTAAGAACGGTGGAGGTAAACAGGTCTGCTCCACAGACGACAACCAGCATTAAACCCATGGAGAAGCAGATACCCCCCACCAGTTTGGCCAAACCAAAAGGAACGGCAGC
This sequence comes from Serratia fonticola, assembly GCF_006715025.1. Taxonomy (NCBI): domain Bacteria; kingdom Pseudomonadati; phylum Pseudomonadota; class Gammaproteobacteria; order Enterobacterales; family Yersiniaceae; genus Serratia; species Serratia fonticola. The sequence goes on along the minus strand of NZ_VFMK01000001.1, from coordinate 3,839,104 downwards.
GGTGCCAGTGGTTGCGGTGATATAGAAAACAAAAGCGATAGAGATGAATACACCAGCCGTGATCGCCAAATAAAAGGTTTTCAGCGGATGCTTGGTGGCTTTATATACCCCCGCGTCTTCGGCAACTTTCGCCATCGCGGCAGGTAACAGCATATCGAAGGGGTTGTCAGCTCTCACACAACTCTCTCTTAAGGGTTAAAACAACGCATTGAGATACTAGCAAAGCAGTATAGGGTAAAAATTGACTTGGATCATAACGCGCAGAAGTAAAACGGCTAAAAGCCATAAAATCAATGAGGTATTTGAGGTTAATTATTTGATTTTTATTGAAAAAATATTTTTTAATGTTTGCAAATAATTTTGAAAAGAGAGTCGTGTCAGCCCCGGGATGGGTTAAATTTTTGTATTTATTGTCGCTTTTTACCTAATAAAAGTCATCGATGATTAATTAATATTTTACCGATCTGCAACAACTGGCGATTTAATTGCCTGGGTTGTGAATAAGTACTTATGTAATAAAAAATACGCTTACTTATTCAGCCGTATTTTTGATCAAAAAATGGCTGGTAGCGCGCTATTTGTTTAAGAATAACGCCGGCAACAGCTACCGGCGTATCCATCGAGCTTATGCCTTAGCCCAGTGACGGCGTTTGGCTTTTTGCAACTTTTCGTAAGCGGCCAGCAGCGCCTGGTGAGCCGGTAATGCTTTTAATTCACTGTCGACGGCAAACAGGCCATTAAAACGCTCTTCACCACTGATTGCCGCAGAGGCGGCATCAACGGCATCCTGGCCGTACATCTTGACGAAGGCGGTATAATACTGTGCAGGATCGCGCTCGGGTTCCAATGCCAGCAACAGCAGCGTTTGCAGACAACGATAATAGTTGCTGCGTTCAGGCGTGAAGATTGAGGCGTTGAACTCCTGAGTCCATTCGGCCCAGATCAAGGCTTGCTCCAGATCGCCACCCGCCAGTGCCAGCATGGACTTCAGTTCTCCCACACGCAATGTATACCAGGCATTGTCTTTTCCGGAAGCGATACCCAGCAGTTCACGAACGCGGGTGAAGTCGTCCAGACCTTCATCATCCAACTGTTGGATCAGCGCCAGGTATTCTTCTGGTTCCCATTCGCTATCAGGTAGCTGCAACAAGGTTTCGCGCAGGTGTGCGCCCATGCTGTTATTGGCCAACAGCAGATCCTCAGCAGGATAAATGTCGGACATGCCAGGCACAATGATGCGGCAGGCGTAAACATCCAGGTGCTCGTAATCGGCGATGTACACTTCAGCACCTTCTTTATCGAAGATGCTCATCAACGTCGTAAACTCTTCCTGCGTGCTGCCGCTGAAACTCCAGTCCACAAACGGGTAATCGGCGTCCTGCTTGAACATATCCCAGGAGATCAGGCCGCTGGAGTCGATAAAGTGGGTTTCCAGGTTGGCATGCTCGGCCACTTCTTCGTCATCGAAGGTCGGCGCGGTAAACACATCAAGATCTTTTAAGCTGCGGCCTTGCAGCAATTCGGTAACGGTACGCTCCAAAGCGACACCAAAATCAGGATGAGCGCCGAAGGAGGCAAAACAGGTCCCGTTGGCTGGGTTGAATAACACCACGCAGATCACCGGGTAGTTGCCACCCAGCGAGGCATCATAAGAGAGGATTGGGAAACCTTCGGCTTCCAGTTTGGTGATAGCTTCAACCACGCCAGGATAGCGGTTCAGCACGTCGCTCGGGATTTCCGGCAGGCTAATGGATTCAGCGATAATGCGATTCTTCACATAACGCTCGAACACTTCGGAAAGGCCTTGAACCCGGGCTTCGTTGGCCGTATTTCCGGCAGACATGCCGTTCGACACATACAGGTTGCCAATGATATTCATCGGGATATACACGGTCTGCAGATCCGATTGTCGGGAGAATGGCAGGGCGCAGATGCCGCGATCGCTATTGCCAGATTGGAGATCGATCAGATCGCTGGCATTCAGTTCTTGCTCTGGATCGTAGAACGCGTGCAGGCGCTCATCCAGGATCCCCTCTGGCAGTGAATTGTCTGCCGGGATGGGGAACCATTTCTCATTTGGATAGTGCACGAAGTCGCCTTCTGCAATCTGTTTGCCCAAATAGAAATCGGCGAAGAAATAGTTGGTGGACAGGCGCTCGAAATATTCGCCCAATGCAGAGGCCAGCGCGGCCTTTTTGCTGGCGCCTTTACCATTGGTGAAGCACAGTGGGCAATCGCGATCGCGGATATGCACTGACCAGACATGGGGAACCGGATTCAACCAGGAGGCTTCTTCGATGTTGAAACCCAGATCGGTTAATTTCTGCTGAAAGCGGGCAATAGAGTCTTCCAGCGCAGCGTCTTTGCCAGGAATAAAAGTTTGCGTCATTGTCTTCACTTAATTGAGCGTACTAAAAACGCGCAATGATACGGGGTTTTCACTTCAAGCTCCACGTATTCCTAAAGCCGATCAGATGTCACAGTAATTTTAGGGATATAGGCCATAATTCAGCGGGTTAACAATCGTGGAGAAACGTAATGAAATCAGTGAAACTTAGCGTATTGGCACTACTGCTGGCAGGGGCTAGCGGCTCGGTACTGGCGTTACCGAATATCACTTTACTGGCCACCGGTGGCACTATTGCCGGAGGGGGGGAGTCGGCGACTCAATCCAATTATACAGCAGGAAAACTGGGGGTTGAGGCGCTGGTCAATGCCGTACCAGAGATGAAAAATGTGGCCAATGTTCAGGGTGAGCAGGTGGTGAATATCGGCTCTCAGGATATGAATGATGACGTCTGGCTCAAGCTGGCGAAAAAGATTAATGCGGACTGCGCCAAAACCGATGGATTTGTCATCACCCATGGCACCGATACGCTGGAGGAAACGGCCTATTTCCTGGATCTCACCGTCAAGTGTGATAAGCCAGTGGTGATTGTGGGGGCGATGCGCCCTGCGACCGCCATGAGTGCTGATGGCCCGTTCAATCTCTACAATGCGGTAGTGACGGCCGCCGATCCGCAATCGGCTAAGCGTGGTGTGCTGGTGGCCATGAATGACGTGGTGCTGGATGGCCGCGACGTGACCAAAACCAATACCACCGGCGTGCAGACCTTCCAGTCGCCCAACTTTGGTCCGCTCGGGTATATTCACAACGGTAAAGTCGACTATCAACGTTCGCCACAGCGCAAACACACGACAGAAACCCCTTTTGACGTGAGCCAAATGACAACCTTGCCTAAGGTCGGCATTATTTATAACTATGCCAATGCATCCGATGCGCCAGCCAAGGCGTTGATCGCTGAAGGTTATCAAGGGATTGTCAGTGCCGGGGTGGGTAACGGCAACCTGTATAAAACCGTGTTTGACACGTTGGCTACGGCGGCGCATAACGGGGTTGCTGTCGTACGTTCTTCCCGCGTTCCTACCGGTTCTACCACCGAAGATGCAGAAATAGATGACGCTAAATTTGGTTTTGTCGCCTCGGGTACGTTGAATCCGCAGAAAGCGAGAATTCTATTGCAACTGGCATTAACACAAACCAAAGATGCCAAACAGATCCAGGCTATGTTCAATCAGTATTGATCGTTAGGCTTACAGGGGGCTTTATGCCCCCGATGATGTTCGACGAATACAGCATAAATCCCCGCAGTAACCCACTGAATTAGCCGATATCACAGCGTTTTATGGCACAAACAACCCCTATGACGGCAGAGCCTGTTATTTGCGGTCTGGGCAGTTTCCCTTTACCGGTGCAATAAGCATTGCAGCCTTGGTACGTGAGTGATAAAACTCGATATACTCGTTCATACTTCAAGTTGCCTGTGTGTTGGCTGCACCTGTTCATCCCAATCACATAGTTTACCTATGCGCCTGGGGACTCACAGCTTTGTCGCCTGCTTGCAACTCGAATTATTTAGAGTAAAGGTTGGTTAGTATCAACGTTAACTTCGGGCGTATTTCGGCAAGCCGTTTCTGCGGCGAACAGTGAATGTGGTGAGGGGAAATGACTCAGGTTTATAATTTTAGTTCTGGCCCGGCGATGCTGCCGGTTGAAGTATTGCGTCGTGCAGAACAAGAACTGTGTAACTGGCATGGGCTTGGTACTTCCGTGATGGAAATCAGCCATCGCAGTAAAGAATTCATCGCCGTTGCCGAGCAGTCCGAACAGGATCTGCGCGATCTGCTGAAAGTCCCTGACAACTATAAAGTGCTGTTCTGCCACGGCGGTGCCCGCGCGCAATTTGCCGCATTGCCCTTGAACCTGCTGGGTGATAACACCACGGCTGATTATATTGATGGTGGCTACTGGGCGCATAGTGCGATCACCGAAGCGGAAAAATACTGCACACCGAACGTGATTGACGTTAAAACCACCGTTGGCGGTTTAAGCGGCATAAAGCCGATGAAAGAGTGGCAACTGAGCGATAACGCGGCTTATGTACACTATTGTCCTAACGAAACCATCGACGGCGTTGCCATTGATGAAACGCCAGACTTTGGCGATAAAGTGGTGATTGGCGATTACTCTTCAACCATCCTTTCCCGGCCGCTCGATGTTAGCCGTTTCGGTGTCATTTATGCGGGGGCGCAGAAAAATATTGGCCCGGCGGGACTGACGCTGGTGATCGTACGTGAAGATCTGCTGGGTAAAGCCCGGCGCGAAGTGCCTTCTATTCTGGATTATACCGTGCTGGCGGAAAACGACTCGATGTTCAATACGCCGCCAACCTTCGCCTGGTATCTGTCTGGCCTGGTGTTCAAATGGCTGAAGGAGCAGGGAGGCCTGGTGGAAATGCAAAAGCGTAACCAGGCTAAAGCCGAACTGTTGTATAGCACCATCGATCAATCTGACTTCTACCGTAGCCGGGTCGCCGTTTCAAACCGTTCCTGGATGAATGTACCGTTCCAACTGGCCGATCCTGCACTGGATAAGGTGTTCCTCAGCGAAGCTGAAGCCATCGGTTTGCAGGCACTGAAAGGGCACCGTGTCGTAGGCGGTATGCGTGCCTCTATTTACAATGCGATGCCGTTAGCCGGCGTGAAAGCGTTAACCGACTTTATGGTCGACTTCGAACGCCGCCATGGTTAATTCATACGCTCTACATTGAGTGGCGCGTATTCTGCCTGTAAGCTTTTGAGACATTGCTTAAAGCTTATCGGCGCAGCTGTTGTCCTTTGCATTAAAGCGGCTCCGGCATTATCCCGGGGCCGTTTCGTTTATCAGATTCTGGAGAGTTTTGTTCACATGGTGGATTCCCTGACGTTACAACCGGTTGCTTTGGTCGATGGCACCGTCAATTTACCTGGCTCCAAGAGCGTATCTAACCGGGCTCTGCTGCTGGCCGCGCTGGCGCAGGGAACAACCCGGCTGACCAACCTGCTCGACAGCGACGACGTGCGCCATATGCTGAATGCGTTGCAGGCACTGGGGGTGAATTACCAGCTTTCCGACGATCGTACTGTCTGCAGCGTTGAAGGCGTGGCAGGTCCGCTGGTGGCAAAACAACCGCTGGAGCTATTCCTCGGTAATGCCGGTACGGCGATGCGCCCGTTGGCTGCGGCATTGTGCCTGGGAGAGGGCGACGTAGTGTTGACCGGCGAACCGCGCATGAAAGAGCGCCCGATTGGCCATCTGGTGGATGCCTTACGCCAAGGCGGAGCACAAATCGATTACCTTGAGCAGACCGATTACCCACCTGTCCGTCTGCGTGGTGGCTTTCGCGGTGGTGATGTCAGCGTGGACGGCAGCGTCTCCAGTCAGTTCCTGACCGCGTTGTTGATGATGGCTCCGTTGGCCGCGCAAGATACTGCCATTCACATTAAAGGCGAGCTGGTATCCAAACCTTATATCGATATCACGTTGCACCTGATGAAGACGTTTGGTGTTGAGGTTACGCACGATAACTACCGCGTATTCCATATCCGTGGTCAGCAGACCTATCGTTCGCCGGGTGATTATCTGGTAGAAGGCGATGCTTCTTCCGCGTCTTATTTCCTGGCGGCGGCGGCGATCAAAGGCGGCACCGTACGCGTAACCGGTATCGGTAAAAAAAGCGTGCAGGGCGATACCAAGTTTGCCGACGTACTGGAAAAAATGGGGGCACGTATTACCTGGGGCGACGATTATATCGAGTGTAGCCGGGGTGAACTCAACGGCATTGATATGGACATGAACCATATTCCGGATGCGGCAATGACGATTGCCACCACAGCGCTGTTTGCCAGAGGCCCGACAACCATTCGCAATATCTATAATTGGCGCGTGAAAGAAACCGACCGCCTGGCGGCGATGGCGACAGAACTGCGTAAGGTCGGGGCAGAAGTGGATGAGGGCGAGGATTACATTCACGTTGTGCCACCGAGCAAGCTACAGTTTGCAGAAATCGGCACCTATAACGATCACCGTATGGCGATGTGTTTCTCGCTGGTGGCGCTGTCTGATACGCCAGTGACGATTCTTGACCCGAAATGTACGGCGAAAACCTTCCCGGATTATTTCGAGCAGTTGGCGCGTATCAGCCAATCGGCGTAATGGTCCCTCCGCCTTGATTACGGGCTTTTGGGACAGCGTCACCGCAGTAAATTGAAGGACACAAGCGACTATTCAAAGGCCTCTAACGAGGCCTTTTTTGTCAGTGATAGGTCAGCAAGTTAAAAATAAAACAGCGGATTGTATTCAGCGAGTGTTGATTGCGGCTATCTTTCTTAACGCTACCTGCTGTTCATGAGGACTTTTTCTTCTCTCGCACGCAGGGCGACTCGACTTTTTGCGCATTTATGGCCTTATTTTCAACAACCAGACAGTTCCGAGGTAACAGTGAGCCTCTTAGGCGCGTATAATACGCCCCCGAATCTGCTCCGACCGGGGCAGATGGCAGGCGTGTACCTGTGAGGTTTTCCACCTGAAGGAGAGAGAAATGACGGCTACAGCCCCGGTGATAACCGTTGATGGACCAAGTGGTGCGGGTAAAGGCACGCTGTGTAAAGCGTTGGCCGAGTCCCTTGGTTGGCGTTTGCTGGACTCCGGCGCGATTTATCGCGTGCTGGCGCTGGCAGCGTTACATCATCAGGTGGATATCACCACTGAAGAGGCGTTGGTCCCCTTGGCCGCCCATCTCGACGTCCGCTTTGTTGCTCAGGACGGCAAGCTGCAGGTTATTTTGGAAGGTGAGGATGTCAGTAATGAAATCCGCACCGAGACCGTTGGCAATACGGCATCGCAGGCGGCCGCATTCCCGCGTGTGCGTGAAGCGCTGCTGCGTCGCCAACGCGCGTTTCGCGAGGCACCAGGTCTGATCGCCGATGGCCGTGATATGGGTACGGTGGTGTTCCCGGATGCGCCGGTTAAAATTTTCCTTGATGCCAGTTCCGAAGAGCGGGCGCATCGGCGCATGCTACAGTTGCAGGAAAAGGGCTTTAATGTTAACTTTGAACGTCTTTTAGCCGAGATAAAGGAACGGGATGACCGTGACCGTAATCGAGCTATCGCGCCTCTGGTGCCTGCTTCTGACGCCCTCGTACTGGATTCTACCAGTATGTCGATCGACGAAGTTATCCAGAAAGCGTTGACGTATGCACAGAAAGTGTTGGCGTTGCCGCAGCAATAAGCGCGGCGGCGTTATTGGCTTTTTGTCATATTTGTCATAGAAGTATCTGAATATATCGGGTAAAATTTTACCCCTGTAACCTAAACCTTGTCGGCAGGAAGCCAATGGCAAGGTATGTGAAACAACCCCATTCGGCGGGACGCTAAATGGACGTTAAACTATAGAACCCTGAAGATTAAACATGACTGAATCTTTCGCTCAACTCTTTGAAGAATCCCTGAAAACAATCGAAACCCGTCCGGGTTCCATCGTTCGTGGCGTTGTTGTTGCTATCGATAAAGATGTCGTACTGGTTGATGCCGGTCTGAAATCTGAATCTGCCATCCCGGCTGAGCAATTCAAAAACGCACAGGGCGAGCTGGAAATCCAGGTTGGCGACGAAGTTGACGTTGCGCTGGACGCTGTTGAAGATGGCTTCGGTGAAACTCTGCTGTCCCGTGAGAAAGCTAAGCGTCACGAAGCTTGGATCACGCTGGAAAAAGCTTACGAAGAAGCTGAAACTGTCGTCGGTGTTATCAACGGCAAAGTTAAGGGTGGCTTCACTGTAGAGCTGAACGGTATTCGTGCGTTCCTGCCAGGTTCTCTGGTTGACGTGCGTCCAGTTCGCGACACTCTGCACCTGGAAGGCAAAGAGCTTGAGTTCAAAGTCATCAAGCTGGATCAGAAGCGCAACAACGTTGTTGTTTCTCGTCGTGCAGTAATCGAATCCGAGAACAGCGCAGAGCGCGATCAACTGCTGGAAAACCTGCAGGAAGGCATGGAAGTTAAAGGTATCGTTAAGAACCTCACTGACTACGGTGCATTCGTTGATCTGGGCGGCGTTGACGGCCTGTTGCACATCACTGACATGGCTTGGAAACGCGTTAAGCATCCAAGCGAAATCGTCAACGTTGGCGACGAAATCACTGTTAAAGTGCTGAAGTTCGACCGCGAGCGTACTCGTGTATCTCTGGGCCTGAAGCAACTGGGCGAAGATCCATGGGTTGCTATCGCTAAACGTTACCCAGAAGGCACCAAGCTGACGGGTCGTGTTACCAATCTGACTGATTACGGCTGCTTCGTAGAAATCGAAGAAGGCGTTGAAGGTCTGGTACACGTTTCTGAAATGGATTGGACCAACAAAAACATCCATCCGTCCAAAGTTGTTAACGTGGGCGATGTAGTGGAAGTGATGGTTCTGGACATCGATGAAGAACGTCGTCGTATTTCCCTGGGTCTGAAGCAGTGCAAAAACAACCCATGGCAGCAGTTCGCAGAAACCCACAACAAGGGCGACCGCGTTGAAGGTAAAATCAAGTCTATCACTGACTTCGGTATCTTCATCGGCCTGGACGGCGGCATCGACGGCCTGGTTCACCTGTCTGACATCTCCTGGAACGTTGCAGGCGAAGAAGCAGTTCGTGAATACAAGAAAGGCGACGAAATCGCAGCGGTTGTTCTGCAGGTTGACGCAGAGCGCGAGCGTATCTCCCTGGGCGTGAAGCAACTGGCTGAAGATCCGTTCAATAACTACCTGTCTATGAACAAGAAAGGTACTATTGTTACTGGTAAAGTCACTGCAGTTGACGCCAAAGGTGCTACAGTTGAATTAGCAGGCGGCGTAGAAGGCTACCTGCGTGCATCTGAAGCCTCTCGCGACCGCATTGAAGATGCAACTCTGGTTCTGAACGTGGGTGACGAAGTTGAAGCTAAATTCACTGGCGTTGATCGTAAGAACCGCGTTGTAAGCCTGTCCGTACGTGCGAAGGACGAAGCTGACGAGAAAGATGCAATTGCTACGGTTAACAACAACAAGCCGGAAGAAAGCAACTTCTCTAACGCTATGGCTGAAGCCTTCAAAGCGGCTAAAGGCGAGTAATGACGGGGGGCGGTTTCTGACCGCCCCGATACGGTAGTTTAGCTGCAAAGCTTGGAGGAACTATGACCAAGTCTGAACTTATTGAAAGACTTGCTGGCCAGCAATCTCATATTCCGGCGAAGGCCGTTGAGGATGCCGTGAAAGAGATGCTCGAACACATGGCAGCTACGCTAGCCGAAGGTGAACGCATCGAGATCCGCGGATTCGGCAGTTTTTCTCTTCACTACCGTGCTCCGCGCGTCGGTCGTAACCCTAAAACGGGTGATAAAGTCGAGCTGGACGGCAAGTACGTTCCTCACTTTAAGCCTGGTAAAGAGTTACGTGACCGCGCCAATATCTATGGCTAGTCGCTGACCATCCATAGAGTTGTTGCTTGTAAAGAATATAAAACGGTGCCTTTGGGTGCCGTTTTTTTTGCGCTTTTAACGACCGTTCTCGCCATAATCATCCAGCCTTAATGTGTGCTCCGGCACGCAGACGAAATTGAAATGTAAAACATATCGCCGAAAGTTTGCGTTCCGTTTCCCCGTGTTCCACTTCTCTGCTAGCGGTAATTCATCCGACATATAACCTCTCGTTCAGATGAATCAACAGCTACGGAGAGCGGACATCAGGATCTCTATCGATATTGCGGCCATCGCTTTCGTGATGGGAATGCTGCCATTACTGTTTTTGCCCCACTTGCCGTCTCTGCCCCTACTGGCAGGGCTTGCGCTTGCCACTGTATTATTTTGGTGGCAACGGCAACGCCAATGGTGCCAGTCATTATGCTGCCTGCTAGCGGGTTTTCTCTTCGCTGTTGGCAGTGCCAGCATACTGATGCAGCAAGTCAACGCATTGATAGCCGGTGGCGATAAACAGGTGATTGCCACCGTGAGCAGCGTCAGGCTGGCAGGGGTGGAAACGCCTCAGGTGCAATTTCGTATCGAACAGGTGAATGGACGTTGGTTGGTGCCTGCACTCTCCTTTATCGCCAGAGGCCCCAATGCAACCCTGTGTGCAGGGCAGCGATGGGCGATGAAGGTACGCCTTCGTCCGGTACACAGTAGCCTGAATGAGGGCGGATTTGATGGGCAGCGTTGGGCCATTGCTAATCGCCAACCGCTGCGTGGTTATATCCGAAGCGCTGATGTGCTGGATGATACATGTCATTGGCGCCAGCGAATCATCAGCTACATGGATAATCAGTTGGCATCCTTGGCTCAGCGCCCGGTGTTATTGGCGTTGGCCTTTGGTGAGCGGGCGCTGATGGAGAACGACAGGCGCGAGCAACTGATGAAAACTGGTGTGGCGCATCTGATGGCGATTTCCGGCTTGCATATTTCTTTGGCGGCGGCGTTTGCCTGGGGTTTGGCACGGGGTGTGCAGTATCTATTGCCCGCACGCTATATCGGCTATCGCTTGCCATTAGCCGCCAGTTGGCTGATGGCACTAGGCTATGTTTGGCTGGCAGGAGGACAACCTCCGGCGATGCGAGCCTTTATCGCGCTGTCTTTATGGTTCTGGTTACGCTTGCAGGGCGTTTCCTGTTCGTCCTGGCAAGTTTGGCTGTGGTGTATCACCTTATTATTGCTGTGTGAGCCAATGTCTGTTCTCTCAGACAGTTTCTGGTTGTCAGCTTTGGCGGTTGCGGCGTTGATTTTTTGGTTTGAATGGGCCCCCATACCTGCGCGATTTACCGCATTCTGGGGCTGGGCACCCTTGTGTTGGCTACATATTCAACTGGGGATGACGTTACTGCTGATGCCCTTACAGTTTGGTCTGTTCCATGGTGTAACCTGGACATCGTTGCCTGCCAATCTCTGGGCCGTACCAATTGTCTCTCTCCTGTCTGTTCCCTTGATCCTACTGGCAATGATGCTGTTTTTTGTTCCGCCGTTGAGCCGCTGGTGTTGGCAACTGGCCGATCTGACCGTCACCTGGGCTCTGTGGCCGTTGCCCTGGCTGGAACAAGGGTGGGTGCAGATGGGGGCGATGCTGTTGCAATTCAGCGTCCTTGGCTGGTTGGCGGTGGTCTGCTGGCGTTTTCGTTGGTGGCGTTACTTTCCTTCTGGTTGTATCGCGGTGTTGTTGGTTTGCCTGCTATGGCGAGAGCGGCAAACGGATTACCGCTGGCGGGTGGATATGCTTGATGTGGGCCACGGTTTGGCCGTTGTAGTAGAGCGGGGTGGCAAGGCTATCATTTATGACAGCGGAAACCGCTGGCAAGCTTCCAGTGTAGCAGAGCGCTTTATTTTGCCCTTCCTGCACTGGCGACAGATTTCATTGGAACATATCTTTATCAGCCATAGCCACCTGGATCATATTGGCGGGCTGGAGGTATTATCGGCGGCGTTCCCGCTAGCACATGTGCACACGCCGATGGAAAACGGTAACCATCTGCCTTGTGTACAAGGGCAGCGCTGGATATGGCATGGGTTAACCTTTCAGATTTTGTGGCCACCCGCGCGGGTTGACCATGCTGGCAACGATGATTCCTGTGTGCTACGTATCGATGACGGCCGGTTCAGCATCTTGCTGACCGGTGACATTGAACGTCGGGCAGAACAGGCACTGTTGCATCAACGAGCCACTTTACCCTCTACCATTTTGCAGGTACCCCATCACGGTAGCAAAACATCTTCAACTCCGCCTTTCCTGCGCGCGGTGGCGCCACAACTGGCTATCGCCTCGGCCTCCCGCTATAACGTCTGGCGGTTGCCCGCGGAAAAAATCATTAAACGATATCAGCAAAATCATATCGTCTGGCATGACACATCCCGCTCTGGGCAACTCAGCGTATTTTTTTTCGACAACGATTGGCAAATTAAAGGGTTTCGTGAACAATTAAATCCACGCTGGTACCATCAGCGGTTTGGCGTAGAGGGTGATAATGAGTAGAATGGGCCGCTATTTCTTCCGATGCTGGTATCTGCATGATGAATGATAAAGATCTCTCCACCTGGCAGACGTTCCGTCGCCTATGGCCGATGATCACTCCTTTTAAAACCGGTTTGGTTGTCGCCGCTATCGCGCTGGTTTTAAACGCTGCTGGGGATACGTTGATGTTATCCCTCCTTAAGCCACTTTTAGATGATTTTGGTAAAGCTGATAGCCGTGTTTTGCATTGGATGCCTTTGGTGGTGATTGGTCTGATGCTGATGCGCGGAGTGACCAGTTATATTTCCAGCTATTGTATTTCCTGGGTGTCAGGCATGGTGGTGATGCATATGCGCCGCCGTCTGTTTGGCCATATGATGAGAATGCCGGTCGCTTTTTTTGACCAGCAATCCACCGGAACGCTGCTTTCCCGTATTACCTATGATTCTGAGCAGGTAGCCTCATCTTCTTCCAGTGCGTTGGTTACGGTTGTGCGTGAAGGGGCCTCAATTATTGGCCTGTTCATTATGATGTTCTATTACAGCTGGCAGCTTTCGCTGATCCTGATCGTGCTGGCGCCGATCGTTTCCTTTGCGATTCGCCTGGTATCCAAGCGCTTCCGTAATATCAGTAAGAATATGCAAAATACCATGGGGCAGGTGACCACCAGCGCTGAGCAGATGCTGAAAGGGCATAAAGAAGTGCTGATCTTTGGTGGCCAGCAGGTAGAAACCGAACGCTTCAACAATGTCAGCAACCGCATGCGTCAGCAGGGGATGAAGTTGGTTTCAGCTTCTTCCATTGCCGATCCTGTCATTCAATTGATCGCCTCGCTGGCCCTGGCGTTTGTGTTGTTTGCTGCCAGTTTCCCAGGCGTAATGGAAACACTGACTGCCGGTACGATTACCGTTGTGTTCTCATCCATGATTGCCTTGATGCGCCCACTGAAGTCGCTGACTAACGTAAACGCTCAGTTCCAGCGTGGTATGGCAGCCTGCCAGACCCTGTTCTCTATCCTGGATTTGGAACAGGAAAAAGACACCGGGACTCGCCAAGTGGAACGCGCCAAAGGGGATATTGAATTCCGCCACGTGACCTTTGCGTACCCAGGGCGTGATATTCCTGCGCTGCGCGATATCAACCTGAGCATTTCAGAGGGCAAAACGGTTGCGTTGGTGGGGCGCTCTGGCTCCGGTAAATCGACGATTGCCAATTTGCTGACCCGTTTCTACGATGTGCAGGAAGGGGAGATCCTGATGGATGGCCACGACCTGCGGGAATATACCTTAGCGTCGTTGCGCGATCAGGTCGCTTTGGTTTCGCAGAATGTGCATCTGTTCAATGACACTATTGCCAACAATATTGCCTATGCACGTGAGGATCGTTACAGCCGCGAAGAGGTTGAGAAAGCAGCGCGTATGGCCTATGCCATGGACTTTATCGAGAAAATGGAAAATGGCCTGGATACGGTGATTGGTGAAAATGGCGTGATGCTTTCCGGTGGGCAACGCCAGCGTATCGCTATCGCCCGTGCCTTGTTGCGTGATTGCCCAATCCTGATCCTGGATGAAGCTACTTCGGCGCTGGATACCGAGTCTGAGCGTGCCATTCAGGCTGCGCTGGATGAACTGCAGAAAAACCGGACTTCGCTGGTCATTGCGCACCGTCTGTCTACGATTGAGAAAGCCGATGAAATCCTGGTGGTTGAAGATGGCCGTATCGTTGAACGTGGCCAACATGCCGCTCTGATTGAGAAGAAAGGGGCTTACGCGCAACTTCACCGTATGCAGTTTGGTCAGTAATGATAGAGCGTATTTGGTCCGGTGGTTCACTGGTATATCTGTTGCTGCTACCGCTCTCCTGGTTGTATGGCCTGGTGAGCGGTCTGATCCGCCTCAGTTACCGTTACGGCTTGCGTAAGAGCTGGCGCGCGCCGGTTCCCGTCGTGATTGTCGGGAACCTCACGGCAGGGGGGAACGGTAAAACGCCAATGGTGATTTGGTTGGTTGAGCAATTGCAGCAGCGTGGCTATCGTGTCGGTGTGGTGTCCAGAGGATACGGCGGTAAATCCGCGGTATATCCGCTGGTGTTGGATGCGCAAACCACGACGCAGCAAGCCGGTGATGAACCGGTGTTAATCTTCCAACGTACCGGTGCACCCGTAGCCATTTCGCCAAAACGTGTTGAAGCGGTCCAGGCTTTGCTGCAACAAGGCGAACTTGACGTGGTCATCACGGATGATGGCCTCCAGCATTATGCCTTGCAGCGTGATTTTGAGCTGGTCGTGATCGATGGCGTAAGGCGGTTTGGTAACGGCTGGTGGCTACCGGCGGGCCCGATGCGTGAGCGGGCTGCACGTCTTGAGACGGTGGACGCTTGCGTGGCGAACGGTGGCGTCGCTCAACCCGGCGAGATTGCGATGAAGCTCCAGGCGCAGGATGCTGTGAATGTGGCCAGTGGTGAACGTCGCTCAGTTGCCGAGTTGCCTCATGTTATCGCCATGGCCGGGATTGGTCACCCACCACGCTTTTTCGCTACGCTGGAGAAGTTGGGGGTGGAGGCCGAACGTGAAGTTGCTTTTGCCGACCATCAGGAGTACACCCAAACACAACTGGCAGCGCTGACCAAACCAGGGCAAACGCTGTTGATGACTGAAAAGGATGCGGTGAAATGCCGGTCTTTTGCTCAGCCTGACTGGTGGTATCTACCGGTTGATGCAGTACTGCCCACCGAGCAGGCCGAGCAACTTTTGCAAGGGATCGAAAAACTGCTCAAGTAAATCACGCTTTCAGGGCGCTCAGGCCCAATGCCTGGGCGCATGCGTGTAAAGAACGCTGTTGTGTCTGCTGGTACAGTTCCAACTCATCAATAACCTTCATCCCCAGCGCTTGTTCAAACACCATGCGGCTTGAAGCCGCTCCGAACGGCACATGATGGCTATCTCCCAGATTAGACTGAAAAATGCCAGCGGCACTGACTGGCAGAAAATCCTCATACACCAGTGGCTGGAAGCGGATGTAATCCAGGGCAATAAGCTGTTCAAGCGTGCTGTGTTTATCCAGCGTATCTTTAGCGGCTAGCCCGCATTCGGTAGGGAAATAACGGAACCAGGCCAGTTGTTGTTCACGCAATGCGCCGTAGTCGTCAGGAAAATCCTGGAAGTTTTCTGCCAATAATTGGTTGTATTGCGGCGCATTCTTTTCTGTGGGCGGCGCTGGTAATGCGTCTTGGGTAGCTTGCAGCAGGCGATCGTAAAGCGCGCGCCCTTTGGGCGTAAGCGCTATGCCCCGTTGCTCTATTTCGCCAAAGCGTGCGGTATGATGCCCAGTAACCTGATGGCCATCTGGCTCAATAAAGGCGACTTCTTCCTCTAACGCCTTAAAACTTGTCTGTCGCAGCAGAATAGGGCAACGGCGCGGCGGCGGTCCTTCAATCACCGCTTTTGGCGTAATACCTCGTCCAGGCATGGCTGCCTGTACCCGATCAATATCCAGCGTTCGTGGAGTCAGGTGGTTTATATGCGGTCCTCTGAACGCAACGACATCAGCGATCAAACGATGTTGATCATGAAGCTGTCGATATTCATGGGTACTGACGGTGGCAGTGCGGTGCCAGCGGAATGTTTCGAGGGCTTGTACGATAAACTCTTGCGCCTGTTCACCGTTCAGCCCGCCTTGATTTTCATGCTGTGCAATCAGTTCCAGCGTGCGCTTGGTAAAAATAGAGCGGCGATCCAGCAGCCGTTGCGCCAATTCACGCAAGCTCGCATTCTCAATTAATTCGAGTCGTAACAAGGAGGTAAAAATACGGAAAGGGCTCGCTTGCAGATCGGACTCATGCTGTGCGCGGAAGGCAGTTGAATGTACAGGCACCCCGGCAACGGCCAGGTCGTAATAACCAACCGGCGACATTCCCATCACGTTAAACAGCCGCCGTAAAGTGTGAAGTTCTTGCGCAGTGCCTACCCGGATAGCGCCATGGCGCTCCATTGCCAATCGGCCAATCTCGCCGGTAATTTGCAGACAATGGGCCAAGGCCGCATCTTCGCGTAGCACCTGTCGGTTGGTTTCTGCGACCAGTTCGAGCAAATCACCATACAGCGGCACCTCTTTCTGGTACATGGCCGACATCGCCTGTGAGAATTTGGCACGAATTTCATTCGGTGAGACGAAGTGCGGGTCGGTCATGCGTCTGACTCCTAACTTAAAAAATCCAAAAAGATAAATGGGCGCTATTAGTGTTGGCAAGGCGCTGGCTCGCCGTGTTTTTCACTTAAGTTTAGCTAGCTCGTTTACGGTTTGTTATCGAGTGGCTAGTGTTATTAGCGTTTTATGCGTCAGCTCTCATTTATCCAAGGGGAGGGCAACGTGGTGTGATGTCAGGAAAAAATCAAAAGCAACTATAAATAAGTTATTTAAAATCATATGGATGCGATTTTTGTTTTTCATTGTGGAAAAAAAGTGTGATAAACCTCTTGTATTTATGATCGCTTTATGAGTAAATGCAATCCGGCCTGTGATGCAGACCTATTTATGTTCGAGTTTAGAATTAAGCAGTTCCTCCCAAGACGTTATCATTTGATTCCGCTTCAAAGACGAACCTTCTAAGTACCTCCCATAAGTAATGATTCTGACAACGGCCAAATTGCCTTATGGCAGGTTTGTAAATATATTTAAAAGGTAAAAGTAATGTCTAAGAAGACAGGTCAAATTAAGTGGTTCAACGAAAGTAAAGGTTTTGGTTTCATTGAACAGCAAGATGGTGGTAAAGATGTTTTTGTACACTTTTCCGCAATCATGACCGACGGTTTCAAGACTCTGGCAGAAGGCCAGCGTGTTGAGTATACCATTCAGGACAGCCCGCGCGGGCCGGCTGCCGCCAACGTTGTTGCTCTGTAAGTAAACAGGGAATAGCGTATAGAGAGCTTAATACAACCATAATGACGCATTTATGCTGATTTATTGCGGAAGATATTAAGCTCAACAAGCCCGCCTTAGTGCGGGTTTTTTATTTTTTTGCTCACGAGAGGTTTGTTACGAGAAACTTTAGGATGGGCTGGTAGCGTCCAAACAATAATAAAAATGACGTTGTTACGGATGCTCAAGTGAAAGGAATTAAATTATGTTCAAGAATACAGTATTAAAAATGGGCCGTGTGAAATGGTTTGATCAGGCTCAAGGCTATGGTTTTATTTCACCGGTTGATGGCAGTGATGAAATTTATGTTAGCCGTCGCGCTATCGCCAATACCAAAAATAAATCATTAAACGAAGGTCAGAACGTTGAGTTCTCGATCTATCGCAGCTCTCACGGGCTATCTGCGGCAGACGTTATCGCGTTCTGATCCCACCCCTTCCTCGCCAGTGCCGGTGTCGCCACCCAACGCACTGGCGAAGAAAAATATTCCAATATCCTCTTTACCCGATGAATTTCACGTTTGCTACTCGCGTCTCCATGCGCTCGCGGCATTGTCCATCCTTGTACAGCACCATCAGGCACTCTGGTTTACTGTGCGCGGCGGGAGCCATTCTTCGGAAACCGATATGAACGCTGCAAGCAGCGGCTCTTCGGGGTGAGGCCTACGCATAAGCCAGTCATCCAGCGCCAGTAACAACGCTTCAGCTTAAATGGCGGCGGGTATATCATCAGGTCATTGAATAGTGACCTTGGATATCCGGATGCCAACCCCGATTATTTCACTCTCTTCTGCCCGCGCGCTTCATCTTGCTGCCCAAGGGTTGCTGTCTCCTCTTAAACGTCAAGCTCGCCCCGATGATGTGGTTGCAGCCATCGAACGGATGGGGTTACTGCAAATCGATACTATCAGCGTGGTCGCGCGCAGCCCTTATCTGGTGCTGTTCAGTCGCCTGGGTGACTATCAGCCTGCCTGGTTGGAACAGGCTCTGGCGGACCGTAAACTGTTTGAGTATTGGGCCCATGAGGCCTGCTTTATCCCAATTGATGATTTTGGCCTGCTGCGCCATCGCATGTTACAGCCACAGGCAATGGGGTGGAAATATTCGCAGGAATGGGTGCAAAAGCACCAGTTGGCCATTGACGAACTGTTACAGCATATCGAGGCCAGGGGGCCGGTACGCTCGGCTGACTTCAGCGCTGAAAAGAAGGGGGCTAATGGCTGGTGGGATTGGAAGCCGGAAAAACGCCATCTTGAAGTCCTGTTTACCTCCGGTAGATTGATGGTGGCGGAACGCCGCAACTTCCACCGGGTCTATGATCTCACCGAACGCTTACTGCCTGAATGGAACGATGACGTCCATGCTTTACCGCAGGAGATGGCTCAGCAAAAGATGCTAAGCCGGAGTTGCCGCTATCTGGGGATATTCAAAGCGGAATGGCTGGCAGATTATTACCGTTTGAAACGCGTGGCCCCCAAAAAGCTGCTGGAAACGTTGCTGCAGCAAGGGGAAATTTTACCCGTCCTTGTCGAAGGGTTGGAGGGAGAGTTTTACGTCCACCAGTCGCTGGCAGCCGAGTTGGATCTGGCAGAGCAGGGGAGGTTGAAGTCTACGGTGACCTGCCTGTTGTCCCCTTTTGATCCGGTGGTGTGGGATCGGCGGCGCGCGCTGGAACTGTTCAACTTTGACTATCGGCTGGAATGCTACACGCCAAAAGAAAAACGCCAGTACGGTTATTTTACCTTGCCGCTGTTGCAGCGGGGCGAACTGATTGGCCGGGTGGATGCGAAAATGCACCGTAAACAGGGCGTGTTTGAAGTAATCAGTTTCCATCTTGAATCTGGGATCAAGCTGGGCAAACAGCGTTGTCATGATATTCGTCAGGCAATCACCCGCACAGCGAAATGGCACGGGGCGCAGCAGGTCTCACTAGGAGATGTACCCGCATCACTGGCAGCAGAGTGGGGGCAAGGGTGGGAAGTCCCCTCACCCCAACCCTCTCCCACAGGGAGAGGGAGCTGAAAATCCCTGCTCTGTTGGGATACAGATGATAATCTCACCAACACGTCAGGGATTCGTCATGTCCTGTAGGCGTTGATATCAGATATGGATTTCAATCAGTAACAGGATTAGTGTTAAAAACGGGGACCGTAATTAAGTTATTGCACGTTAAGTCCTCTATCCTACAGGGAGAGGGAGCTGAAAATCCCTGCTCTGTTGGGAGACAGATGATAATCTCACCAACACGTCAGGGATTCGTCATGTCCTGTAGGCGCTGGTATCAGATATGGATTTCAATCAGTAACAGGATTAGTGTTAAAGACGGGGACCGTAATTAAGTTGTGGCACGTTAAGTCCCCTCTTCTGGGGGGTTAGGGTGAGGGCGTTTTCTTGGCGTTACGGACACAACTTAAGCTTGGTTAGTTGCTGTAGTTGGCAAACAGCGCGATGATTTTATGAAGACGTTTGATCATTTGCAGGTTCTCATTTTTTTGTGATACATATCACAAAAATTCTACGCCTGAGAATTTGATGATTCAACCCCTGCGGAAAAATTCCTCGTTCAGCGAACGCCTGCGTAAATCAAGCGATGATTAACCTGCTCCATAGCGTTATGCTATCCTCACGCACTTTCCCTGATAGTCACTTCCCCCTGGAGGAAGCATGGATCACCGTTTACTTGAAATCGTTGCCTGCCCGGTATGCAACGGTAAGCTCTATTTTAATAAAGAAAATCAGGAATTGGTCTGTAAAGTGGACGGCCTGGCCTACCCATTGCGCGATGGCATCCCGGTATTGCTGGAAAACGAAGCGCGTCCACTGTCACTGGAAGAGAAACACGCATGAGTTTTATCGCTATCATTCCTGCGCGTTATGCGTCTACCCGCTTGCCGGGTAAACCTCTGGCGGATATCCATGGAAAGCCGATGGTGGTGCATGTGATGGAGCGTGCACGTGAATCGGGGGCTTCCCGTGTTATTGTCGCTACCGATCATCCTGATGTGGCTAAAGCGGTGGAGGCTGCCGGTGGTGAAGTCTGTATGACCAGCCCTGAGCATCACTCCGGTACTGAACGCTTGGCGGAAGTGATTGAGAAGTGCGGGTTTAATGATGATGAAATTATCGTCAATGTTCAGGGCGATGAACCCTTGATCCCGCCGGTTATCGTGCGCCAGGTGGCAGAGAATCTGGCCGCGAGCACTGCTGGTATGGCCACGCTGGCCGTGCCGATCGATACCGCGGAAGAAGCCTTCAATCCGAATGCGGTCAAGGTGGTCATGGACGCTCAGGGTTACGCGCTCTATTTCTCGCGTGCGACCATTCCGTGGGACCGTGAGCGTTTTGCCCAATCGAAAGAAACCATTGGCAATAGCCTGCTGCGCCATATTGGTATCTATGCATATCGCGCGGGCTTTGTCCGTCGCTACGTCAGCTGGCAACCCAGCCAGTTGGAACAAATCGAGCTGTTGGAACAGCTACGCGTGCTGTGGTACGGCGAAAAGATTCACGTGGCGGTGGCGCAGGCTATTCCTAGCGTCGGTGTCGATACGCCAGAAGACCTACAGCGGGTGCGAGACAGTATCAAGCCTTGAGTCTGTATTTGGCCGGCGCATAACACCTGTTCCGGCCACCTCATTTCCTGTTTGTTGATCCCCATTTTATTGATCTGCGTTGAAGTATTTCTCCGTTCCTCGTTCGATGATGTATGGCGCTTTTCCTTAAACTGGAGGGTTTTGCCCAATGGAGCAGCTGCGTGCCGAATTAAGTATTGTGCTGGGGGAGTCCGTCAGCCGTATAGAACGTGTCAGTGAACAACCCTATGCGCATATGTATTCGTTGTACGATCGGCAGGATCATGCGATTCCGTTGATGGCGAAAAGCTTCATCTGTGAAGGGATTGCCCAGCAGGAGGCTTACAAACTCTCCATGCTGGCGCGGGAAGGGGATATCCGCCTCCCCACCGTTTATGGCGCGGTCTATAGCCATCAGGCACCTTACAAAGAGATTTTGCTGATCGAACGCCTGCGTGGCGTTTCGGTTGAAGCACCAACGCGTACCCCGGATCGCTGGGATGTATTGATGGAGCAGATTATTGAAGGTGTGCTTGCCTGGCATCGCATCGACAGCCACGGCTGTGTCGGTACTGTCGATAGCTCCCAGGAAAATGACTGGTTCAGTTGGTACCAACAGCGAATCGAGGTGCTTTGGTCAACCTTGAGTAATCTGAACTCGCCGCTGTTAACCATGGCGGATCGCCGCCTGCTTTACCGCACACGTGAAATGCTGACTCACTTTTTTGCGGGTTTTGACGATCCTTGTGTGTTGGTTCACGGTAACCTCTCTTTGCGCAGTATGCTCAAAGACGCCAAGACCGATCAACTGCTGGCGATGCTCAATCCAGGAATGATGCTGTGGGCGCCAAGAGAGTATGAACTGTTCAGGCTCTGTGAGGCAGGGATGCCGGAACAACTGCTGTTTCGCTATCTGCAGCACGCACCGGTAGCCGAGTCTTTCCTGTCTCGGCGTTGGCTGTATGTGGTGTGGGAGGCCGTGGCCAGGATGATCCATACGGGCAAGCTGGACCGCATACTGTTCGATCAGGCGTCAAAACAGCTGCTGCCCTGGCTTGCCGACTAATCATTCTGCGTCAGGGATTGCTTCGCGATCCCCTTTTAATCGCTGCCACAGGCTACCCAGGGTTTCATACACTGCGCGTTCACTGTGCCCAAGAAACATGGAAGAAGGCATCACACGATCCCAGATATTCAGCGGTGAGCTGATTGCCAGTTGATTGGCCGGAGCCGGGATAGGATGCAACCCTTGGGCCTCAAAAAAGCGCATTGCCCGCGGCAGGTGGTTTGCGGATGTCACCAGAATAAACGGTTTTCCCCCCACTAACCCGGCGACCTGTGCGGCCTCTTGTTCGGTATCCAGCGGACGGTCCAGAATGACTATGTCGCTTGACGGCACGCCTAGGCTCTCCGCCACGCGCGCGGCAGTGGCCGCATTGCTTAACGTATTTGCCCCACGCGCCCCGGTAAAGACCATTTTACTGCCCGGATGTGTCAGATAGAGTCTGACACCTTCCGTAACCCGTGGCAGGCTGTTACCAATCAGGTTGGAACTGGGGGCCCAATCCGGGTTAAAAGTGTAACCGCCACCCAATACCACGATATAATCAACCGGGTCGCTGCCGCGATAGGTCACATAATCTGATTCCAGCGGCCGCAGCAGGCGATCCGCGACCGGTTGCAGGCTGAGCAGCAGTAACAGCAGCCAACTCAGGCTTAAAATAACTTTGCCGCTTTTCTGCCAGCGGGTGAACCACAGCAGCAATAATGCCAGCCCCATGAGCAATAGCAGTGTGGGTAAGGGCATCATCAGGTTGCCAATGAACTTTTTCAGGTTAAATAACATCAAAAATCAGGTCCTTTTGGGCGAAAAAACGGCATCTGGGCGTAAACACGCCGCAAGAAGATTTATTCTAAGCCAGTCTGTGCCAAAATAGCAGGTTTGAATGGGCAGGCACTTTGCCGCGAGCCAAGATAAAATCAGTGGAGCCGTTGTTCATGCAGGATCGCAATTTTGACGATATTGCTGAGAAGTTTGCGCGTAATATTTACGGCACCACCAAGGGAAAAATCCGTCAGGCGGTGGTCTGGCAGGATCTGACCACGTTGCTGGGCCAGTTGCCGCAGCGGCCATTGCGTATTCTGGATGCCGGCGGGGGGGAAGGCCATCTGGCTTGCCAACTGGCAGAATTAGGCCATCAGGTCTTGTTGTGCGATCTTTCTGGTGAGATGATCCAGCGCGCCGCGTTGCTGGCAGAGCAGAAAGGTGTGAGCCAGAACATGCAATTCATACAAAGTTCGGCACAGGAGATAGGCAAGCACTTGGAACAACCGGTCGATCTGATATTGTTTCATGCCGTGCTGGAGTGGATTGCCGAACCGCAAGTGGCGTTGCAGGCGTTGTTCGATTGCCTGCTGCCTGGTGGGGCGCTTTCTCTGATGTTCTTCAATGCCAACGGTCTATTGATGCGCAATGTGGTGTTGGGTAATTTCCAACTGGTGGATCCCGAAGTCAGAAGGCGCCGTAAGCGCTCTCTGTCGCCGCAGTATCCGCATAACCCTCCGCAGGTATACGGCTGGCTGGAACAGATGGGCATGCAGATTTCAGGGAAAACCGGCGTGAGGGTTTTCCATGACTATCTGCAAAGCCGGCAGTTGCAGACACAAAAATTTGAAGAATTACTGGCGCTTGAACAGCACTATTGCCGGCAGGAGCCGTACGTGAGTTTGGGGCGCTATATTCACGTCATGGCGCATAAACCAAACCTGAAGGACGAACTATGAGTGAATTTTCCCAGACAGTACCCGAACTGGTTGCCTGGGCACGGAAAAATGATTTCTCTATTTCGCTCCCCACTGAGCGTCTTGCATTTCTGCTCGCTATCGCCACGTTAAATGGTGAGCGGTTGGACGGCGAGATGAGCGAAGGTGAGCTGGTTGATGCATTTCGCCATGTCAGTAAAGGGTTTGAACAGACGCATGAAACGGTCGCGATGCGCGCCAATAATGCGATAAACGATATGGTGCGTCAGCGCTTGCTGAACCGCTTTACCAGCGAGTTGGCAGACGGCAATGCCATCTACCGCCTGACCCCGTTGGGCATCGGTATTACTGATTATTATATCCGTCAGCGGGAATTCTCCACGTTGCGCCTTTCGATGCAGTTGTCGATTGTGGCAGAGGAGTTGAAGCGCGCCGCAGATGCTGCCGAAGAGGGCGGGGATGATTTTCACTGGCATCGCAATGTGTTTGCGCCGCTAAAATATTCGGTAGCGGAGATCTTTGACAGTATCGACCTGACGCAGCGCCTGATGGATGAACAGCAGCAAAGCGTTAAAGAGGACATTGCTGCGTTGCTCAACCAGGATTGGCGTGCGGCGATCTCCAGTTGTGAGATGTTGCTGTCGGAAACCTCTGGGACGTTACGTGAACTGCAGGATACGTTGGAAGCCGCAGGTGATAAACTCCAGGCCAACCTGCTGCGTATTCAGGATGCCACGCTGGGTGAAATGGAGTTGGGCTTTGTCGATAAGCTGGTTTTCGACCTGCAAAGCAAACTGGACCGTATCATCAGTTGGGGGCAACAGGCGATCGATCTGTGGATCGGCTATGACCGCCACGTTCACAAGTTTATCCGTACCGCGATCGATATGGATAAAAACCGTGTGTTCGCGCAGCGCCTGCGCCAATCGGTACAAAACTACTTCGAGAACCCTTGGACGCTGACCCATGCCAATGCCGACCGTCTGCTTGATATGCGCGACGAAGAACTGGCGTTACGCAGTGATGAGGTCACCGGGGAACTGCCGCCAGATCTGGAGTATGAAGAGTTCAGCGAAATCCGCGAACAGTTGGCTGCCATGATCGAACAGGCACTGAAGGTGTATCAGGAACAGAAAATGCCGCTCGATTTGGGAGCGGTCATGCGCGATTATCTGGCGCAATATCCGCGTGCGCGTCACTTTGACGTCGCTCGTATAGTGGTCGACCAGGCAGTGCGCCTTGGTGTGGCTGAAGCTGATTTTTCAGGGTTGCCAGCGCAATGGCAGGCAATCAATGATTACGGAGCCAAGGTACAGGCCCATGTCATCGACAAATATTGAACAAGTAATGCCAGTCAAGCTGGCCAAGGCATTGTCTAATACGCTGTTTCCGGCGTTGGACAGCCAACTGCGTGCAGGTCGTCACATCGGTATCGATGAGCTGGACAACCACGCCTTCTTAATGGATTTTCAGGATGAGCTGGAAGAGTTTTATGCTCGCTACAGCGTAGAGCTGATCCGTGCGCCGGAAGGGTTTTTCTACCTGCGTCCGCGCTCGACCACGCTGATCCCGCGTTCGGTGCTTTCCGAACTGGACATGATGGTTGGCAAGATCCTCTGTTATCTCTATCTCAGCCCTGAGCGACTGGCGCACGAAGGCATCTTCAGCCATCAGGAACTGTACGATGAGCTGTTGAGCCTGGCGGATGAGAGCAAGTTGCTGAAATTCGTCAACCAGCGTTCTACTGGTTCGGATCTTGATCGCCAGAAGCTGCACGAAAAAGTTCGCTCATCCCTCAATCGCCTGCGCCGCCTGGGCATGGTGTATTTCATGGGCAATGACAGCAGTAAATTCCGCATTACCGAGGCGGTATTCCGTTTCGGTGCAGATGTGCGTAGTGGTGATGATCCGCGTGAAGCGCAGTTGCGTATGATCCGTGATGGTGAAGCCATGCCGGTTGAAAACAGCCTGTCGCTCAATGATGCTGAAGATTCGCAGGCAGAGTCCGCCACAGACGGTGCAGAGGATGAACAGGAATGATTGAACGCGGTAAATTTCGCTCATTGACGCTGGTTAACTGGAACGGTTTCTTTGCCCGTACCTTTGATTTGGATGAGTTGGTGACCACCTTGTCCGGTGGTAACGGTGCCGGCAAGTCCACCACGATGGCCGCATTTGTTACGGCGCTGATCCCGGATCTGACGCTGCTGCACTTTCGCAATACCACCGAAGCCGGTGCCACCAGCGGTTCGCGTGATAAAGGTCTGCACGGTAAATTGCGCGCCGGCGTCTGCTACTCCACGCTGGATGTGATCAACTCCCGTCATCAGCGCGTGGTGGTGGGGGTGCGTTTGCAGCAGGTGGCAGGGCGCGATCGTAAAGTCGATATCAAGCCTTTCACCATTCAGGGGTTGCCGACGGCCATACAGCCGACAGAACTGCTGACCCAGACCGTGGGGGAGCGTCAGGCGCGTGTGCTTTCGTTGCAGGAGCTGAAAGAGCGTGTCGAAGAGATGGAAGGGGTGCAGTTCAAGCAGTTCAACTCCATCACCGATTATCATGCTTTGATGTTCGATCTGGGGGTGATCCCGAAGCGTCTGCGTTCATCTGCCGATCGTAGCAAGTTCTATCGTCTGATTGAGGCCTCGCTGTACGGCGGTATTTCCAGCGCCATTACCCGTTCTCTGCGTGATTACCTGTTGCCGGAAAACAGCGGCGTGCGTAAAGCTTTCCAGGATATGGAAGCGGCGCTGCGCGAAAACCGCATGACGCTGGAGGCGATCCGCGTGACGCAATCGGATCGCGATTTGTTCAAGCATTTGATCTCTGAAGCGACCTCTTACGTTGCGGCAGACTACATGCGTCACGCCAATGAACGGCGGATCCATCTGGATGGCGCGCTGGTATTGCGCAGTGATTTGCTGGGCAGCCGCAAGCAACTGGCCGCAGAGCAGTTCCGCCACGTAGAGATGGCCCGTGAGCTGGCTGAGCAAAGCGCCGCCGAATCCGATCTGGAAACCGATTATCAAGCCGCCAGCGATCACCTGAATCTGGTGCAGACGGCAATGCGTCAGCAAGAAAAGATCGAACGCTACGAGGGCGATCTGGAAGAGCTGACCTATCGTCTGGAAGAGCAGAACGAAGTTGTGGCGGAAGCCAGCGAACAGCAAGCAGAGAACGAAGCGCGTGCCGAAGCGGCGGAATTGGAAGTTGATGAACTGAAAAGCCAGTTGGCCGATTACCAACAGGCACTGGACGTACAGCAAACCCGCGCCATTCAGTACCAACAGGCGCTCCAGGCGCTTGAGCGTGCCCGTGCACTGTGTCAGGTGCCGGAGCTGACGGCCGAAAATGCCGAAGAATGGCTGGATACCTTCCAGGCGCGTGAGCAAGAAGCCACAGAAGCCCTGCTGATGTTGGAACAAAAGCTGAGCGTGGCTGATGCGGCTCACAGCCAGTTTGAGCAAGCCTATCAGCTGGTGGGTAAAATTGCAGGTGAAGTCAGCCGCAGCGAAGCCTGGCAAACCGCCCGTGAACTGCTGCGCGATTGGCCTTCTCAACAGCATCAGGCCGAACGCGTGCAGCCATTGCGCATGCGTCTGAGCGAGCTCGAACAGCGTCTGCGTTCGCAACAGGATGCAGAGCGCCTGTTACAAGAGTTCTGTAAACGTCATGGGCAGAGCTATCAGCCGGATGAACTTGATGCCTTGCAGCAAGAGCTGGAAGAGCGTCTGGAGTCGTTGTCGCAGAGCGTCAGCGAAGCCGGTGAGCGGCGGATGGAAATGCGTCAGGAACTGGAGCAGATCCAACAGCGTATTAAAGAACTGACTGCGCGTGCGCCGATTTGGTTGGCCGCTCAGGATTCGCTGAGCCAGCTTAGTGAGCAGAGTGGTGAGGTTTTCGAAGATAGCCAGCAAGTCACCGAGTACATGCAGCAACTGCTGGAGCGCGAACGTGAAACGACCGTTGAGCGTGACGAGGTTGCGAACCGCAAGCGTGAAGTTGAAGCGCAGATTGAGCGCCTAAGCCAGCCAAGTGGTGCGGAAGATCAGCGCTTGGTTACCTTGGCCGAGCGTTTTGGCGGCGTATTGCTGTCAGAAATCTATGATGATGTCACTATCGACGATGCCCCGTACTTCTCTGCGCTTTATGGTCCTTCTCGCCATGCGATAGTGGTGCCGGATTTGTCGCTGATCCGGGAGATGTTGGAAGGGTTGGAAGATTGCCCGGAAGACCTCTATCTGATCGAAGGGGATCCGCAGTCGTTCGATGACAGCGTATTTGCTGTAGAAGAACAGGAAAAAGCGGTGGTGGTGAAGATCGCTGACCGCCAATGGCGTTATTCACGTTATCCGGAAGTGCCACTGTTCGGCCGCGCCGCCCGTGAAAATCGTCTGGAAGTGCTTCACGCTGAGCGTGACTCGCTGGCTGAGCGTTACGCCACCTTGTCATTTGATGTGCAGAAAACCCAGCGTGCTCATCAGGCGTTCAGCCGCTTTATCGGTTCCCACCTGGCGGTTGCCTTTGATGCGGATCCGGAAGCGGAAATCCGTACCATGAATACCCGCCGCGGTGAGATTGAGCGTGCGCTCAATAACCATGAAGCGCAAAACCAGCAGCAGCGTCAGCAGTACGAACAGGCGAAAGAAGGCATCTCCGCCTTGAACCGCCTGATGCCACTGGTTTCACTGTTGAATGACGAAACATTGCAAGACCGTGTCGATGAAATACGTGAAGAGATGAACGATGCGCAGGATGCTGCGCGCTATATCCAGCAACACGGTGTTTCTTTGGTCAAGTTGGAGCCATTACTCGCGGTATTGCAAAGTGATCCAGAGCAGCATGAGCAATTGCAGCAAGATTATGCGCAAGCTCAGGCCACCCAACGTCAGGCCAAGCAGCAGGCTTTCGCCTTGACCGAAGTGGTTCAACGTCGAGCACACTTCAGCTATGCCGACTCAGCCGGTATGCAGAATGCCAACAACGATCTCAATGATAAACTGCGTCAACGCCTGGAACATGCAGAAGCGGAACGAACCCGTGCCCGTGAGCAATTGCGCCAGTATCAAACCCAGTTTACGCAATACAGCCAGGTACTGGCTTCACTGAAAAGCTCCTATGACGCCAAGCGCGATATGCTTAAAGAGCTGAGTCAGGAACTGGTGGACATTGGCGTACAAGCGGATGCCAATGCCGAAGCACGTGCACGAACGCGCCGCGATGAACTGCACGCATCCTTGAGTAATAACCGTGCACGCCGTAATCAGTTGGAGAAACAGCTGACCTTCTGCGAAGCCGAAATGGATAGTCTGCAGAAAAAACTGCGTAAGCTGGAGCGTGATTATTATCAACTGCGTGAGCAGGTTGTTACCGCCAAAGCGGGCTGGTGTGCCGTAATGCGCCTGGTGAAAGATAATGGCGTTGAACGCCGTCTGCACCGTCGTGAACTGGCCTATATGGATGGTGATGAGCTACGTTCAATGTCGGATAAGGCATTGGGGGCGCTACGTCTGGCGGTGGCGGATAACGAGCATTTGCGTGATGTGTTGCGCCTGTCAGAAGATCCGAAGCGGCCTGAGCGTAAAATCCAGTTCTATATTGCGGTGTATCAGCATCTGCGTGAGCGTATCCGCCAGGATATCATCCGCACCGACGATCCGGTCGAAGCTATCGAACAGATGGAAATCGAACTGGCGCGTCTGACAGAAGAGTTGACGGCACGCGAACAGAAACTGGCTATCAGCTCTAAGAGTGTGGCAAACATCATACGTAAGACCATTCAGCGTGAGCAGAATCGTATTCGTATGCTCAACCAAGGGTTGCAGGCGGTTTCCTTCGGCCAGGTAAAAAGTGTACGTCTGAACGTGAACGTGCGGGAAGCTCATGCCACTCTGCTGGATGTGCTCTCCGAGCAACAGGAACAGCATCAGGATCTGTTCAACAGTAATCGTCTGACCTTCTCCGAAGCCTTGGCCAAGCTGTATCAACGCCTGAATCCGCAGATTGATATGGGGCAACGGACACCGCAAACCATTGGTGAGGAGCTACTGGATTACCGTAACTACCTGGAGCTGGAAGTCGAAGTCTTCCGTGGTTCCGACGGTTGGCTGCGTGCGGAAAGCGGTGCGTTGTCCACAGGGGAAGCGATCGGTACCGGGATGTCGATTCTGGTGATGGTGGTTCAAAGCTGGGAAGAGGAGTCACGTCGCTTACGGGGTAAAGATATCTCGCCTTGCCGCCTGCTGTTCCTGGATGAAGCCGCGCGTCTGGATGCCAAATCCATCGCCACATTGTTCGAACTTTGCGATCGCCTGGAAATGCAGCTGATTATTGCTGCGCCGGAAAATATCAGTCCGGAAAAGGGCACCACCTATAAATTAGTGCGTAAAGTGTTCCAGAATCATGAACATGTACATGTTGTTGGCCTGCGCGGTTTTGCTAATGAACTGCCAGCGCAGGGGACTACGGTGGCAGAAGTGCCACAATCGTAAGAAAGTGCACTAAAAATCTGAAAATAGCTGCTTAAGAGTGGCTATTTTTTTTCACTGCGAGGATGATATGCCTGTTTTTTTGCCCGTGGATTTTTGGTGGCAATTTTGATTGAAACAGTTATTTACGCTGCCGAAAGCAAAAGGGCAGTTCTGTTTGTATACTGAGAACTAATAAATAGTGCTGGTAGTATTTTTTGTGAGCCTACAGGGGGCAAGGGATGTTGCTTAAAAATGGAAACTCAGTACGACGTTTGGCATTGAGTTGCGCAATCGCGTGTGGTTTTGCCGTGTCGTTTTCCTTAGGGGCAACGGTGCCATCGTTTCCGGTGGCGTCATCCTCAAGCGGTATGTCTGTCGCGCAAAGCCGTGCAGAACTCCTTGCTGCACTGCCAAAAAGCGTCGTGCCGCATTATCTTAACACTTTGGCGCCGTTATATGCGTCTAACCAGATGCAACCCATGTGGCAAGATCGCGAAACGGTATTGCAGTTTCAGCAACAGCTTGCTGAACTGGCGATTTCCGGAGTGCAGCCGCAATTTACGCAATGGGTGAAATTGCTGACCGATCCGGTTATCACCGATATGGCACGTGATATTGTGCTGTCTGACGCCATGCTGGGTTATCTGCAATTTGTCTCTTCGATCGGTGCGAACGGCAACAACTGGTTGTACAGCAATATTCCCTATAAGTTGAACGTACCGGCGAATACGGTGATCAATCAATGGCAGCTTGCCGTGCATCAGGGTAAAACGCTGGCCTATGTCAATTCGTTGGCGCCGCAGCATCCACAGTATGAAAAAATGCATCAGGCGTTGCGCGAGATGTTGGCGGATGGACGCCCATGGCCGCAAATGGTCAATGGTTCAACGCTGCGCCCAGGCCAGCTTAGTAATGATATTCCTGCGTTGCGTGAGATCCTGGCTCGAACCGGGATGCTAAACACCTCACCAACTGCGGCACCGCGCTCACCGGACCCTGAGGCGACCCAGGCTGCGATCACCGCCCCTGCAGTGGAAGACGATCTTTCGGTCGATGAAGAGAAGAACCGCGATAGTGCCGTTGTTAGCCCGGCAGCAGCCCCGATCAAAGACATTTCGCCATCGCCTGAGGCGACAGGGCAATCTTCGCCAAGCCCGGTCTCTGTGACGGACAATCGCTATACGGATGATTTGGTGGAAGGGGTTAAACGTTTCCAGACCTGGCAAGGTCTGACACCCGACAGTGTTATCGGTCCCCGGACGCGTGAATGGCTCAACGTTTCACCGCAAATGCGTGCTTCTTTGCTGGCGTTGAACATTCAGCGGTTGCGAATCCTGCCGGGACATGTCGATACCGGCATTATGGTTAACATCCCGAACTATTCTCTGATCTATTATTTGAATGGTAATGAGGTCCTGTCTTCCAGGGTGATTGTCGGCCGTCCGAGCCGTAAAACCCCGTTGATGAGTAGCGCCTTGAATAACGTGGTGGTCAACCCACCGTGGAACGTACCGACCAAGCTGATTCGTGAAGATATTGTGCCTAAGGCGATGCGCGATGCCAGCTATTTCCAGAAGCACGGTTATCGCGTGTTTTCGGGATGGAGCAATGATGCGGAAGTTATCGATCCGGCCATGATCGACTGGAGCACAATTTCTCCCCGCAATTTCCCTTACCGTGTCCAGCAGGCCCCGGGGGCCAGCAATTCGTTAGGACGCTTCAAATTCAACATGCCGAGTTCGGATGCTATCTATCTGCATGACACGCCGAACCACGGCCTGTTCCAGAAAGATATCCGTGCGTTAAGTTCTGGTTGCGTGCGCGTCAATAAAGCTTCAGATCTGGCCAATATGCTGCTGCAGGATGCCGGTTGGAATAACACACGCGTGTCGTCAACGTTGAAAGGTGGCAACACGACCTATGTCAACATTCGTCAGCGTATCCCTGTTCAACTGTATTATCTGACCGCCTGGATTTCTGAGGATGGCAAGCCACAGTTCCGCACAGATATTTACAATTACGATGCGACAGTGCGATCGGGTGCACAGATTTTGGCTCAGGCTGAGAAATTGATGCAATAAATGCAGTAATTCTAAATAAATAACGGTCTGAATGTCTGGCTGGCTACAGGCACTCTTTTTTGTGAGTGCTTGTAAACCTCGGTGTATCTAGGGTTGACTCAGTATACGCTGGCGGTTAAGGTTCGGGCAGTGCGCAGTTTTGTGCATATATTTTGACATTCTTGCCGGGTTTAAAAGCGTCATGGACAAAATTGATCATCATCGCCGTAAATGGCTGGCGTTAGGTAGCGCTGCCATGGGTATCGCACTGCTCCCAGGGCAGGCGTTTGCCAGTCTTTCTACCACTCGCCCACGTATTCTGGTTTTGAACAACCTCAATACCGGTGAATCCATCAAAGCCGAATTCTTCGACGGTAAAGGTTACAACAAAGAAGAGTTGGCGCGGTTGAACCATATCTTCCGTGACTATCGAGCTAACAAAACCAAAACCATCGATCCCCGTCTGTTTGATCACCTCTACCGTCTGCAGGGCCTGTTGGGAACCAATAAGCCAGTACAATTGATTTCGGGCTACCGCTCCTTAACGACCAATAATGAAATGCGCGAACACAGCCGTGGTGTGGCCAAGCAGAGTTATCACACCAAAGGGCAGGCGATGGATTTCCATATCGAAGGTATCCAACTGAGTAATATCCGCAAGGCAGCAATGAAAATGCGCGCTGGTGGTGTAGGATATTATCCACGTAGTAACTTTGTGCACATCGATACCGGCCCGGTGCGGACCTGGTAATCACTGTGCACCATGATGAGTGAATGGCGCCAGCCTGCCGGGCAGGGTGCCGTTGTCGTTGGAGCTTTATGAAATACCATATTATTCCCGTCACCGCATTTAGCCAGAACTGTACGCTGATCTGGTGTGAGGCAACTAAGCAGGCTGCGCTGATCGATCCGGGCGGCGATGCGGAAAAACTGAAGGTTGAAATCGCCAAAATGGGCGTGCAAGTCACTCAGATCCTGTTAACGCACGGCCATCTCGACCATGTTGGGGCGGCCGCTGAGATGGCGGAGTATTATCAGGTACCCATCTATGGGCCGGATAAGGAAGATGCTTTCTGGTTGGAGGGGTTGCCTGCTCAAAGCCGTATGTTTGGTCTGGAAGAATGTATGCCCTTCACGCCAACCCAATGGCTTGAAGAGGGGGATAAGGTGCAGGTTGGCGAGATGTCGCTGGATGTGCTGCATTGCCCTGGTCATACGCCGGGCCATATCGTGTTTATCAACCCGCAGGCTCGTCTGGCCTTGGTTGGCGATGTACTGTTTAACGGCGGAGTAGGCCGGAGCGATTTTCCGCGTGGTGACCATCAGACGTTGATCAACGCCATCCGCGAGAAATTACTGCCTCAGGGCGATGATATCGCGTTTATTCCAGGGCACGGGCCGATGTCTACCTTTGGTCATGAGCGTCAAACCAATCCCTTCCTGCGAGAAGAACCGGCTATCTGGTAAGCGTCGTTCACTCCCGGTAAAAACAACAAAGGGGCGCTGATGCGCCCCCTGCTTTATATGGCTGTTTCAGTTTACAGCACGGCAACGATGGCTTCGCACAGCGGTGCCATGTTATCCGGCGTCATGCCAGCCACGTTAACGCGGCCAGAGTTAACGGCATAAACGCCAAATTCATCACGCAGACGCAGAACCTGCTCTTTGGTCAGGCCGCTGAATGAGAACATGCCGTTCTGGTTGATGATGAAGCTGAAATCCTGTTCTGCCCCTTTTTCCTGCAGGGTATTCACGAACAGCTGACGCATACGATGAATGCGCTGGCGCATATCGGTCAGTTCCTGCTCCCAGATGGCACGTAACGCTTCGTTACCCAGGATGGTGGCGACGACGGCTGCCCCATGTGAAGGCGGGTTAGAGTAGTTGGCACGAATAGCCGCTTTCACCTGACTGAAGGCGCGATCGGCCGTTTCTGCATCTGCAGCAACCACGGTACAAGCACCGACACGTTCGTTATACAGGCCAAAGTTCTTTGAGTAAGAGCTGGCAACAATCAGTTCCTGATGCTTAGCCGCAAAGATACGCAGACCCTGTGCGTCCTCTTCCAGACCTTTGGCAAAACCTTGGTAGGCAAAGTCGAACAGTGGCAGCCAACCGTTGGCGACAGACAGTTCAGCCAACTGTGTCCATTGGGCTTCGGTTGGGTCGATACCGGTAGGGTTGTGACAGCATCCGTGGAACAATACTACGTCCCCAGCCTGAGCCTGTTTCAGGCTGGTGAGCAAACCGTCAAAATCCAGTGAGTGGTTGGCGGCATCATAGTAGTTGTATTCCAGTACTTCCAGGCCAACGGCACCAAACACGTTCTTATGGTTTGGCCAGCTTGGGTTACTGATCCAGATGCGTTTGGCATTGGTCTGGTTAGCGATAAAGTCTGCCGCAACACGTAGGCCACCGGTACCGCCAGGGGTTTGCGCGGTACGAGCGCGTTTGTCAGCAATAATTGGGCTCTGCTTGCCGAACAGCAGCTCTTGGGTGCAACGGGCAAACTCAGGGATACCTTCAATGCCCAGATAGTTCTTGGTAGTCTCGTTTTCCAGCAGATACTGTTCAGCCTTCTTTACGCTGGTCAATACCGGGGTTTTACCGGTTTCGTCTTTGTAGACGCCGATACCCAGATTGATTTTGTTCGGACGGCTGTCCGCGCGGAAAATATCGGTCAGACCCAGAATTGGATCGGCAGGTGCAGCGATGATTTTTTCAAACATGTCAAATGCTTCCATGGCCTAGAGTTAAGCAGACAGAAGCATCAGGGTAGCGCCAGTTTTCTGCTTTGCCAACCGTTTGCGAGAAAAACACATCGATCTTGTGATGGTGGCATATTCAGCACAAAAAATGACGGTGAAGAGGAGCGTTGGCAGGATAAAAAACGGCAGATATTGTAAAAACAAAAACAGGGCCGAAGCCCTGTTTTTTTAACTTAGCTGACAGCGTACTGTCATTAAGCGTAACGACTTAGAACTGGTAAACCAGACCGGTAGCTACGATGTTGTCAGTAGCGATGCCGTTAGCTTCGTAGAAGCCAGAGTCGTTTTTGTTCAGCATGTTGATTTTGTAATCAACATAGGTAGACATGTTTTTGTTGAAGTAGTAAGTAGCGCCAATATCAAGGTATTTAACCAGGTCTTTGTCGTTGCCATAGGCTGTACCCAAGTCTTTGCCTTTAGACTGCAGGTAAGCGATGGATGGGCGCAGACCGAAGTCGAACTGGTACTGTGCTACCACTTCAAAGTTCTGAGTCTTGTTAGCGATGGTGTAATCAGAGCTACCGTATGGAGTCATGTTGCGGGTTTCTGCATACATGGCTGCCAGGTATACGTTGTTCGCGTCGTATTTAGCACCAAAGGTCCAAGCTTCAGCTTTGTTACCACCAGCAGTGGTTTTGTTAGTTTGGTCGTCAGTACGGTCAGAAGAAGAATATGCACCACCTACACTGATACCGGTGTCCAGGATCGCATAAGTAGAAGACAGACCGAAACCGTCGCCATTTGAACGTTTAACATCAGAGCCGATTAAGGAGTCATTGCTACGCTCGTTTTTGCCTTGATATTGCAGAGCAAAGTTCA
Organism: Serratia fonticola; assembly: GCF_006715025.1. NCBI lineage: Bacteria > Pseudomonadati > Pseudomonadota > Gammaproteobacteria > Enterobacterales > Yersiniaceae > Serratia > Serratia fonticola. Next base: position 3,803,410 of record NZ_VFMK01000001.1, on the reverse strand, counting down.
GGCCATCAACCAGACCGAAGAAGTTGTTGTTACGGTATGTTGCCAAACCGGTAGAACGGCCAGTCATGAAGTTGTCAGAATTAGTGTAAGTATCGCCACCGAATTCTGGCAGCATATCTGTCCAGCCTTCAACGTCATACACTACGCCATAGTTACGGCCATAGTCGAATGAACCGTAGTCGGCAAATTTCAGACCCGCGAAGCCCAGACGGGTTTTATTGCCTTTCTGAGAGTCAGAACCGCCTTCGGTGTTGTTAGCCTGAATGTTGTATTCCCACTGGCCGTAACCGGTCAGTTGGTCAGTAATCTGGGTTTCACCTTTGAAACCGAAACGAACGTAGGACTGGTCGCCGTCATCGCCGGCATCGTTAGAGAAGTAGTGCAGACCGTCAACTTTACCGTACAGGTCCAATTTGTTGCCGTCTTTATTATAGATTTCGGCTGCGTTTGCTGCACCAGCTGCTAACAGAGCTGGAATAACTACTGCAAGAATGTTGCGCTTCATCATCATTATTACCCTCATTGGTGTTATTCGGACACCTTGCCACTGCCGCCAATAATTCTTTTGGAACTATTGTTGATAGATTGGTGTCGTCCTGTGTCTGCACGCAGTGTTCCATTCACGGACGGGTTAATCTAGAACGAAAATGCTACTAATGTCGCAATCGAGTTTCAGAAAGAAACAATGTGTAACAAAGTGTGTATTTTGGGGAACTTTGTGACGCAGGTCAATAATGAAAAATACGAAAGGCCAGCAAAGCTGGCCTTATAATTGTAAGGAAATAGTTTAAAAAGTGTTTAAACAGATTAATTAGAAGCTTGCATTACGTGGCGTACGTGGGAAGGGGATCACATCACGTACGTTTTGTACGCCAGTGACATAGGCGATTAAACGTTCAAAGCCTAAACCGAAGCCAGAATGTGGCACTGTGCCATAGCGGCGCAGATCACGATACCACCAGTAGTCCTCTTTATTCAGCCCCATCTCTTCCAGGCGTTGGTCAAGCACCTCAAGGCGTTCTTCACGCTGTGAACCCCCGATGATTTCACCAATGCCTGGCGCCAGTACGTCCATGGCAGCCACGGTTTTGCCATCTTCGTTCATACGCATATAGAAAGCTTTGATATCTTTCGGGTAGTTTTTTACCACCACCGGTGCCTTGAAGTGTTTTTCGGCCAGGTAACGTTCGTGTTCAGATGAAAGATCGATGCCCCAGGAGACCGGGTTTTCGAAGGTCTGGCCGGAGGCAATCAGGATCTCGATAGCATCGGTATAGTCGACCTGGGCAAAATCAGAGGTCACAAAACGTTTCAAACGATCAATCGCGTCTTTATCTACCCGCTCGGCGAAGAATTGCAGGTCGTCGGCACGCTCATCCAGTACCGCCTGGAAGACATACTTGAGCATGCTTTCCGCCAGCCCGGCAACATCGTCTAGCGTCGCAAAAGCCACTTCGGGTTCGATCATCCAAAATTCAGCCAAATGGCGACTGGTGTTGGAGTTTTCGGCACGGAAGGTTGGGCCAAAGGTGTAGATTTTTGATAACGCGCAGGCATAGGTTTCGCCGTTCAGCTGGCCGGATACGGTCAGGAAGGCTTCTTTACCGAAGAAGTCCTGGCTGAAATCGACAGCGCCTTTATCCGTGCGTGGCAGGTTTTCCATATCCAGCGTAGAGACGCGGAACATTTCACCCGCCCCTTCGGTATCTGAGGCGGTAATCAGCGGAGTGGAAACCCAGAAATAACCGTTTTCATGGAAGAAGCGGTGAATGGCCTGCGCCAAAGTATGACGGACGCGCGCAACGGCACCGATCAGGTTGGTACGTGGACGCAGGTGAGCCACCTCACGCAGATATTCGATACTGTGGCGTTTGGCCGCCATCGGATAAGTATCCGGATCGTCAACCCAACCGACTACCTTGATGGCCGTGGCTTGCAGTTCAAAACTCTGGCCTTCGCCAGGAGAAGCCACGACGGTGCCGGTCACTTCCACAGAGCAGCCGGTAGTCAAATGCAGAACTTCATCCTGATAATTCGGCAGAGAATTATTAACGACGGCCTGTAACGGATTAAAGCAGGAGCCGTCATAAACGGCGAGGAAGGAGATGCCAGCTTTAGAATCTCTCCGGGTACGTACCCAACCGCGCACGGTGACGTCACTGTCAACCGCAGCACGACCTTGCAGTACGTCGACTACAGGCACTACGCTCATAGATTTCTCTCTTATAAGTTTGATTCGGAAATAATAAACAACCCACGAATTTGGGGATATTGCTATGTTACTTGCCGCGTTGCAGAGCACAAGTAGAAATCATCAGAATAGCGCAACATTTATTACGCTTGGCTTAAACGGGAGGGAAAGCGCCGGAGAAGCAAAGGAAGAGAAACCGGCGAGCATGGGCTCACCGGTCTGTGTCTTTAACTGGCTTTTTTAACCAGCGGGAGATCGAAGGCTTTGCGTAACGCTTTGACAAACGCTTTGTCCTGACAGATGGTCTTGCCCGGGCTATCTGACAGCTTGGCTACCGGTTTACCTTTGCACTCAACCAGCTTGATCACGATATTCAGTGGTTTGACGCCGGGAATATCACAGGTCAAACGTGTACCGATGCCGAACACCAGATTGATGCGTTGATCAAAATGGCGATACAGCGCCAGCGCCTTGTCCAAATCCAGGTTGTCTGAAAACACCAGCGTTTTGCTCATCGGGTCAATGCCCAGTTTCTGGTAATGCGCAATGGCTTTTTCACCCCATTCAACCGGGTCGCCAGAGTCATGACGTAGCCCTTGGTAACGCTGGGCAAACTGTGTGCCAAAGTCACGCAGGAATGCGTCCATGGTAATACAGTCGGTGAGCGCAATGCCCAATCGATCGGGATACTCATCCAACCAGGCTTGCAAAGCCGCACGCTGGCTGTTGGCCAATACCGGGCTTATCTGCTGATGCGCCTGGAACCATTCATGCGCTTGGGTGCCAACCGGAGCCAGGTCCAGTTGATGCGCCAGATCGTAGTTACTGGTACCGACCAGATAAGGGAATTCATTTTTCAGCGTGCTGACGATAGCCTGCTGTACATCTCGCGAGAAGCGACGGCGGCTACCAAAGTCCATCAATTTAAAGCGAGAGATATCAATATCCGCGCTTATTTGCTTGAACTGTTCCAGCTTACTGCGCAATTGGTTTACCGCCATCTCTGGGGTAACCTGCGGTGAGCGGTGGCGATGCACCACTTCACTGATCACGGCCAGTAAAGGAACCTCCCACATGATCACTTCGCGCCAAGGACCCGCGATACGGATCTGCAGTTTGCCTTCACGGTTGCCAATGGTGACTTGCTGTGGGTCATAGCGGAAATCACGTAGCCAGTTCAGGTAATCCTGATGGAAAAACGGCAGTCCTGAGAGATAGCGGAATTCGGCTTCGGTCAGCGCCAATTTGCTCATCATGGCAACCTGGGCACGGATCTCGTCGGCATATTCGCCCAGCAGTTCGTCGCCACGGCAACGGAACTCCGCCGCAACGGTAATTGCGGGGTAGCGATGGAACACTGCTTGCTGCATATGAAGCTTGTAGGCATCAGTATCAAGCAGTGAAGTCAAAATCGGGGAAGCGTATAGAGTCATATCGCGTTACAGCATCCTCGTCAGGCGCGTGTCCAAATCCGGATAATCATAAAAAGTGGGGGGAGTATACCCGGATTATCCTGTTATTGAAGCTTCATCACACCACAAATGGCTGGAACGGGTCGAGGATTAAACGTGCCTTTACTCTAGATGGAGCTTTATCGCGGGAAGGGAAAACCAAATAATCCAATAAGCTGAGACACTTAGTCTATTTAACGATAAAAATTATAAGGTTAATTATTTTAAACACCGATTCAGATAAAACCGGTAAGCGTATAGATACTGACCTTGTCCTTGCCGGTTTTCTTACAGAAATACAGCGCCTCATCGGCCTGCTTGATGGCGGGATGCAGATCCTCAAGACTTGCTACGGCGGCGATGCCACAGCTGACGGTGAAACGTACCCGTTTGCCATTGATCAGTTCCAGGCAGAGCCGATGGGTTTGTTCACGCAGTTCCTCCATCACGCCGCGGGCATTTTCCAGCGTACAGTGGCCGAGTAGCAGGGCAAACTCTTCCCCGCCATAGCGGCAGAAAATATCGCTGGAACGGAAGGTGTTACGTAACAGCTCTGCGAACATCACCAACACCCGGTCACCCACATCGTGGCCATAGGTATCATTGAGCCGTTTGAAATTATCAATATCAATCAGACAGAATGCCTGCGGATAACTGTTAGTCGCCAGCAAGTCACATTCAAGGAAAAATTTGCGGCGATTATAGATATTCGTCAGCGGATCGAGGAAGGATGAGGTTTCAAGTTCTTTGATTAGCTGATGTTTCTCGTTCTCCAAGGCAAGCTTCACCTGATTGTACTGTTTGAGCTGGTTGATGGCATCGCTGATGGCGATCAACTCCTTGCTGTAAAACGCCTCGTTGCTATCAATGTTCATATCTCCTTTTGATAGACGCAGGATATTGTTGTGTGTTTTTGTTAGCCAGCGGCTGATGTTGGAACAGAAGATTAATGAAGGCAGCAGTATAAACAGAGTAATCAGCCCACCGAGAGAGATCATGCCGTAAATGGCGGTCAGGCTATCGTACATTTTGGCTTCAGAGGCAGCAATTTCCAGTTCAAAACTGCGTTGATAAAGTTGCTGGGAGAGTTGACTCAATGTCTTGATATATTGATAGATAAACTGGGCGTTATAACCGGTGTTCTGGGTAATGGCCAGGTACAGACCGTCAGAAATTTCATCGATTCTGTCGCTGGAGATACTTTTCTGCATCTCGTTAACCAGGGACGAAACCTGCGGATCGCTATAGGCCAGTTTCATATAGGCCAAGCGGGTGCCGAGTGAATTAAGCACCCCGGTTAGCTGGATGGCTTTCAGGTAGGCGTCTTTGCGGCCCAGACTATTAAGGTTCACATCAATAATCTGATCGATTAATTCCGTCAATGACATATTCAGACGGTTGTTGAGGCGAATAGACTCCAGAAACAGAAAAGATTCAGGGTCGATCAGCCGGGTATCGTAGGTATAGCGGTAAAAGGTTCTGGTGGTCTGAACGATGTAGTAGGCGCTGTTGAGATTGAAAAGATTGGTGTTGTCTTCATTGGCGTGGGAAAGCTGGCGTGAGTCGTTATCCAGCAGTTTTTCCATCAGATTGACCATTGAAAGGATGGCAAATTTTTGCCCGACGCTTTGTTGGCGCGGTATTTCATTATCGATATGGGATTTGACTATCGCTATTTTTTTACGTGCCTGTTTATCGGCGTACTGCCACTGTGTCTCGGTGACAATGTTATTCACCAGGCTTAATCTTTTGAGCTGGTGGGCAAGCAGTGAAGCCTGGAAAGCTTCAGACACTTCCTTGGCTCGGCTGATTTTATAGAGGTTTTCCTGGCTATTGAGATAGCTTTTATGAGCTTCTACCAGCCCATCGGAGATAAAAACGGCAAAGGAGAGCATGATGGTAAAAGTGAAGAAATAGATCAGATATTTTACTTTCATGCTAATCCGTTTCTCCTACTGGCCGGGTGCTAAATTATAACATCGTGTCTACCGGGCTGCCTCTGGAATGTTGCCTGCCATCGGGGGGAGAGGGGCCTCCATTTTAAGCATAAAATGCTGTTTATCGCGTTGTGTGGAGTATTCAGGTGCTGAATGCTTGGCGCAAAATAGCGTTTGCCCACGATAGAGGTTTGAAATATTGGCGCGACTTGCTGCCATCAGTGGGTTTTTTTGGTAGCTGTGATACAGTTTATTCACAATTGGGCCCGTAAAGAGCAGCGCTATCCCGGGGCTTAACACCCAGGGCCCGTTACCTGTATTCACTGAGACGTCGAAGGTTTTTTATGACACAACAACCACAGGCGAAGTTTCGCCACGATTATCGTGCACCGGATTACACCATTACCGACATCGACTTAGATTTCGAACTGGATGCTGACACTACGCGCGTGACTGCCGTCAGCCAAATCAAGCGACAAGGTGCCGCAGGCACAGCGCTGATCCTCGATGGTGAAGATTTGACACTGGTGAGCATTCAGGTCGACGGGCAACCGTGGAGCGCCTATCGCCAGCAGGATAACCAATTGGTTATCGAGCAGTTGCCTGCGCAGTTTACCCTTACCATCGTTAACGACATTCACCCGGCAAAAAATAGCGCTTTGGAAGGGTTGTATCTGTCTGGCGAGGCGCTGTGTACCCAATGTGAAGCAGAGGGTTTCCGCCACATTACCTATTATCTTGATCGCCCGGATGTTCTGGCCCGCTTTACCACCCGGATTGTGGCTAATAAAGCGCGTTATCCTTTCCTGCTGTCGAACGGTAACCGTGTTGGAGCAGGGGAACTGGAAGATGGACGTCACTGGGTTCAATGGCAGGATCCGTTCCCAAAACCTTGTTACCTGTTTGCGCTGGTGGCCGGTGATTTCGACGTACTGCGCGATACCTTTGTTACCCGTTCCGGCCGCAAAGTAGCGCTTGAGCTGTTTGTCGATCGGGGCAATCTTGATCGTGCCGATTGGGCCATGACCTCGTTGAAAAATTCGATGAAGTGGGACGAGACCCGTTTTGGTCTGGAATACGATCTGGATATTTATATGATCGTCGCCGTAGACTTCTTCAATATGGGGGCAATGGAAAACAAAGGGTTAAATATCTTTAACTCGAAATATGTACTGGCGAAGGCGGAAACCGCCACGGATAAAGATTACCTGAATATAGAAGCGGTGATCGGCCATGAATATTTCCATAACTGGACCGGTAACCGTGTGACCTGCCGCGACTGGTTCCAGCTTAGCCTGAAAGAGGGTCTGACGGTATTCCGCGATCAGGAGTTCAGCTCAGACCTCGGTTCCCGTTCGGTTAATCGTATCGATAATGTGCGAGTGATGCGCGGCGCTCAGTTCGCCGAAGACGCCAGCCCGATGGCGCATGCCATTCGGCCCGATAAAGTGATCGAGATGAACAACTTTTATACCCTGACGGTGTATGAGAAGGGTTCTGAAGTGATCCGTATGATGCATACGCTACTGGGGGAACAGCAGTTCCAGGCGGGGATGCAGCTGTATTTTGAGCGCCACGACGGCAGTGCCGCCACCTGTGATGACTTTGTGCAGGCGATGGAGGATGCCTCCAACGTCGATCTGTCGCTGTTCCGCCGCTGGTATAGCCAGTCTGGTACGCCAGTGTTGACCGTGCGTGATGACTATAACGCCGAGCTTCAGCAGTACCGTTTGCATGTCAGCCAGAAAACCGAACCGACGGCAGACCAACAGGAAAAGCTGCCGTTGCATATTCCACTGGATATTGAGCTTTACGATAGCGAAGGCAACGTTATTGCCTTACAAAAAGACGGTTCGCCGGTGAATAACGTATTGAACGTAACCGCTGCCGAACAGACTTTTGTCTTCGATGCGGTGGCGCATAAGCCCGTGCCTTCGCTGCTGCGTGAATTCTCTGCGCCAGTCAAGCTGGATTATCCGTACAGCGATCAGCAACTGACTTTCCTGATGCAGCATGCGCGCAATGAGTTTGCCCGTTGGGATGCCGCTCAAAGCCTGCTGGCTATATACATCAAGCTGAACGTAGCCAGATACCAGCAGAAACAGCCGCTGTCGCTGCCGTTACACGTGGCGGATGCCTTCCGCGCGGTGTTGCTGGATGAGAAACTGGATCCGGCCCTGGCGGCTCAGATCCTGACGTTGCCTTCAGAAAACGAAATTGCCGAACTGTTCACGACTATCGATCCAGAAGCGATCGCTGCGGTGCACGAAGCGATCACGCGTTGCCTGGCGCAGGAGATGGCGGATGAGTGGCTGGCGGTATATCACGCCAATAAAACTGACGGTTACCGTGTCGAACACCGTGATATCGCCAAGCGCTCGCTGCGCAACGTTTGCCTCCACTATCTGGCATTCGGTGATGCAGAGCAGGCAGAGAGACTGGTGACTCAACAGTATCACCAAGCTGATAATATGACCGATTCGCTGGCCGCATTGGCGGCTGCCGTAGGGGCCCAATTGCCTTGCCGTGATACGTTGATGGCCGAATTTGATGAGCGTTGGCATCAGGATGGTCTGGTGATGGACAAGTGGTTCGTGCTTCAGGCCACCAGCCCGGCGGCAGATGTGCTCAGTAAGGTACGTGCTTTGTTGCAACACCGCGCATTCAGCCTCGGGAACCCAAACCGTACTCGTTCACTGATTGGCGGTTTCGCCTCTGCTAATCCGGCGGCGTTCCATGCGGCCGACGGCAGTGGTTATCAATTCCTGGTGGAGATCCTCAGCGATCTTAACCAGCGTAACCCGCAAGTGGCCGCTCGCCTGATTGAGCCGCTGATCCGTCTTAAACGGTACGATGCCACTCGGCAGGCCTTGATGCGCCAGGCGCTGGAGCAGTTGAAAGGGCTGAAGAACCTGTCAGGCGATCTGTATGAGAAGATCACCAAGGCGTTAGACGCGTAAAGAACAGAGGGGCGGTTTAGCGCCCCTCTGCCTGCTGACAAAGGCAGAGATGAGGGAGAGCACCTCTCGGTGCGCTAGGCACGGGTATCTCGGATTAAAAACCACTTTGTCATAAACCTCTCCTATTCATTCGCCACTTGGGCAACCTTGATAACAGGGGGAGAAGGTGACAGTACCCTGGTCAGTACTTGCGCTTCCAGCTCTGCCAGTTTCGCCGAGCCTTTACGGCGTGGCCGAGGCAAGTCGACGCTCAGATCCAATCCTATACGCCCTTCCTCTATTAATAGCACGCGGTCTGCCAGTGTAATTGCTTCGCTGACATCATGGGTAACCAGCAACACGGTGAAACCATGTTGTTGCCAGAGATCTTCAATCAGCCCCTGCATCTCAATGCGGGTTAGTGCGTCTAACGCGCCCAAAGGTTCATCCAATAGCAACAGCCGTGGGCGATGGATTAATGCACGCGCCAAGGCAACGCGTTGTTTCTGGCCACCGGACAGGGCCGCAGGCCATTCATTGGCGCGATCGGCCAGACCGACGGTGGTTAATGCCCGTAATGCATCCTCACGCCAGTCGCCTCTTAGCCCCAGCCCCACGTTATCAATTACCTTTTTCCACGGCAGCAGGCGCGCATCCTGAAACATTAATCGGGTGTCGTCTTTGACATGATTGAATGGAGCATTACCGCTGAATAATGTCCCGCTACTGGGTGTTTCTAACCCCGCGAGCAGACGAAGCAAGGTACTTTTACCGCAACCACTGCGGCCAACCACGGCCACGAACTGGCCTGCGCTAATGCGTAATTGCAGACGATCTAAAACGGTGCGGTTGCCATAACGTTTGACGATGGAGTCCAGCGTGATGGGGGTTCCCTGCGGAAGACGGGTAGGGGCTGTCATTGCGCTTCTCCTGATTTAAGTTGGTAGGCGGGATGCCAGCGTAACCACACGCGTTCGAGCAGTTGGGCGCTGGCATCGGCCAGTTTGCCGAGCAGGGCATACAGAATGATGGCTACCACCACCACATCGGTCTGCAGAAATTCACGGGCGTTCATCGCCAGGTAACCGATCCCGGAATTGGCGGAAATGGTTTCTGCGACGATCAGCGTCAGCCACATAAACCCGAGAGCAAAGCGGACTCCGACCATGATCGACGGTAATGCGCCAGGCAGCACCACCTGGGTGAACAGGCGGAAACCGCTCAGGCCGTAACTGCGTGCCATTTCCAGCAGACCCCGATCGATATTTTTGATGCCGTGATAGGTGTTCAGATAAATAGGGAACAGGGTGCCGAGTGCCACCAGAAAGATCTTGGCTGACTCATCAATACCAAACCACAGGATCACCAGCGGGATAAGCGCCAGGTGCGGCACGTTACGGATCATTTGTACCGAGCTGTCGAGCAACCGTTCTCCCCAGTGGGATAAACCGGTAATGAAGCCCAGTATCAATCCTATACTGCCGCCGATACTGAAACCAATCAGTGCACGCCAGCTGCTGATGGTCAGGTGCTGCCACAGTTCACCACTTTTGGTCAGGGCCCAAAAAGCGCTCACGACCGCGCTAGGCGCGGGTAAAATGCGGTTTGATAACCAGCCTGCCTCAACGGCGGTCTGCCAGCCAATCACCAGCGCCACCGGCAAGGCCCAAGGGGCCAGCCGATGCAGAATTTGTTGTGCACCGATTGCCATTATTTTTCTCCTCAGCTTTGCGATACTTTTTGTGGCGCATACATATTGGCGACGACTTCACCTTGTGGCTTGATTGCACGCAGTGACGTCGGCTGTTCAGTGGTGACCAGATCGAGAAGCGGGAACAGCAGTTCTCCTACGCGATAGGCTTCTTCAAGGTGCGGATAGCCGGAGAGAATAAAAGTATCGATTCCCAGATCGGCATATTCTTGAATACGTTGCGCTACCGTTGGGCCATCACCCACTAAAGCGGTACCTGCCCCACCACGTACCAATCCGACGCCAGCCCAAAGGTTAGGGCTGATTTCAAGATTATCTTTCTTGCCACCATGCAGGGCGGCCATACGCTGTTGGCCAACAGAATCGAAGCGTGCGAAGGCTTTTTGCGCATCGGCAATGGTTTGTTCATCCAGATTGGCGATCAAACGGTTGGCGGCTTGCCAGGCTTCCTCGGTAGTTTCACGCACAATAACGTGCAGGCGGATACCGAAACGGACTTTTCGCCCTTTAGCCGCGGCTTTCGTTCGCACTTCCTCGATCTTCGCCTTCACCTGGGCGGGCGTTTCTCCCCACGTCAGGTAAAGTTCGACCTGTTCTGCCGCCAGATCCTGTGCTGCTTCCGAAGATCCGCCAAAGTACAAAGGAGGGCGAGGCTGTTGAACCGGCGGGAACAACAGTTTGGCCCCTTTCACCTGAATGTGCTTGCCGGTGAAATCCACGGTTTCGCCTTCCAGCACTTTGCGCCACACATAGGTGAATTCAGCAGAGGCTTCGTAGCGTTCGGCATGGTTAAGGTGTAATCCTTCCGCCGCCAGTTCTTCCGGATCGCCACCGGTGACCAGATTGAAGAGTGTGCGGCCATGAGACAGACGATCCAGCGTGGCAGCCTGTCTGGCCGCCAGCGTAGGGGAGATGATGCCGGGGCGCAGCGCAACCAGGAACTTCAGGCGCTGGGTTACCGGGATCAGTGACGCGGCGACTAACCAAGAGTCTTCGCAGGAACGCCCTGTTGGGATCAGCACGCCGCCGAAACCCAGTCGATCGGCCGCTTGGGCGATCTGTTGCAAATAGCTATGATCGACCGTGCGGGCACCTGCAGAACTGCCCAGGTAATGCCCATCCCCGTGGGTAGGTAAAAACCAGAATACGTTGATGCTCATAATAATCTCTCCTGATTATTGTGCGTCCGGGTGCCAGACGCGTTGCGAAATATCCACCTGAACCGGGACCAAACGGTTGGCGAAGAACAGATCGGCGGTTTTTTGCTGGGCGGCAATCGTTGCAGGGCTCAATGGCTTGATTGCCGTTGGTGGACGATGATCCAGATAGCTGGCGATCACCGCTTCAGGCAGTCCCATGGCGTTGGCCAGCAAGGTGATACTTTGTGCACGATCGCTGATGGTCAGGGCATCGGCTTGTGTCAGCACTGCCAGCACCTGCTTGATGAAGGCGCCGTTGGTTTCGGTATAGGGCCGGGCGGCCAGATAGAAGGAGCCGGTCTGGTTTAATTGGCTACCATCGGTCAGTACGCGAACGCCACCTTGCAGTAACGCGGCAGAATAGTAGGGGTCCCAGATCACCCAGGCGTCGACGTTGCCCTGTTGGAAAGCGGCGCGGGCATCGGCCGGTGTCAGGTAAACCGGCTGAATATCGGTAAACGCCAGGCCATCTCTTTGTAGAGCCCGTAATAGCAGGTTATGGGAGCTTGAGCCTTTCTGGAAGGCCACTTTATGCCCCTTGAGTTCGGCAACGCTGTGAATCGGGCTGGCTTCCGGCACCAGGATCACTTCTGCTTTGGGTTTTGGCGGCTCTACGCCAACGTACAAAAGATCCGCACCAGCGGCCTGCGCAAAGATGGGGGGAATATCGCCGGTGCTGCCCAAATCAATGCTGCCGACGTTCAATGCTTCGAGCATTTGCGGGCCAGCCGGGAATTCGATCCAACTGATTTGGGTGTTAGGAAAACGTTTCTCCAGCAATTGGTGAGTTTTAGCCAGCACCAGGCTAACGGATCCTTTTTGGTAACCGATCCGGAATTGGGCAGGGGCGTTGTCTTGTGCGATAGCCGTATTGGCGAGCACCAGCGTCACAATCGCGGCCAATGCACCGGTATTAAGCCAGCGACGGAAAGAGAAAGAGAGCGACATGATCATTTCCTTCTATTGTCTTTAGGCGGTTTGGCGGGACAGCAGGATTGAGGAGGGTTTTATCGCTGGCGGCTTGCGGCGGCTGAGGGCCAGATAGAAGCTTGCCAGTGCTTCTTCCAGACGGGTGACGACCCCTTCGGCCAGTGTGATTTGTTCGCCGCTGAGCACCACTTGGCTGTCATCGGCAAAGACGCCATGCAGCACTTCTTGGGCTTTCAACGCCGCCAATACGGGTTTCAGCGCGTAATCCACCGCCAGCATATGGCCAATGGAGCCGCCGGTGGCCAGCGGTAAAACCACTTTGTGGTCCAGCGCGCGTTCAGGCAGCAGATCGAGTAACGTTTTCAGCGCGCCGGAAAAGGAAGCCTTATAAACCGGTGTGGCGATCAGCAAGCCATCTGCGGCGTCCAGTTGTGCGGAAAATGCCTTGATGTCGGGGCTGTTGAAATTGGCATGTAACAGATCATCGGCATGGAAGTCGTGCAAGGTATAGGGGATCACTTCAACATTCTGCTGCTGCAACCAGCGTTGGCTCAGTTGTAACAGCGCCGTAGAACGTGAAGGCGTTCGTGGACTACCGGCCAAAGATATAACGCGCATTGCCGCTCCTTATAACCAAAAGTTATCATTGTTAAGATAATGTTCAGAAAGTGTTTTAAAGCTAACAGCAAAAGCGTGCTTTTTTTAAATCTCTTTTTTTGATTTCGATATGTATAAATAAGGAAAGAGGGAGGGACGGTGCCAGCCAAGGGAAACGATTGCGCTAAACGCGCTTTTTTTGCTCTTAATCAATTCCAATTGCCGAGAGGATACCGGATAATACGCCCCCGGTTTGCAACCTACCGGGAAATCAGGAGAGTACATGTACTACCCCATCATCAGGAAGGCGTTGTTTCAGCTCGATCCCGAGCGCGCGCATGAATTGACCTTCAGTCAACTCCGCCGTATTACCGGCACCCCATTAGAATTTCTTATCCGTCAGTCTGTGCCGACCAAGCCAGTTAACTGTATGGGGCTCTCTTTTAAAAACCCGTTAGGTTTGGCCGCCGGTCTGGATAAAGACGGCGAGTGTATTGATGCCTTTGGCGCCATGGGCTTTGGTTTTGTCGAGGTTGGAACCGTTACGCCACGTCCACAACCGGGTAATGACAAGCCGCGTTTATTCCGTATTGTTGAAGCCGAAGGGCTGATTAATCGCATGGGGTTCAATAACCATGGCGTGGATAATCTTGTTGAAAACGTTAAAAAATCCCATTTTGGCGGCATTCTGGGGATTAATATCGGCAAGAATAAAGACACGCCTGTTGAGCAGGGCAAAGACGATTATCTGATCTGTATGGATAAAGTTTATCCGTATGCCGGGTATATCGCGATTAATATCTCCTCACCCAATACCCCCGGATTACGATCCTTACAGTATGGTGAAGCGCTGGACGATCTTTTAGCGGCAATTAAAAATAAACAGGCTGAATTACATGCTCGGCATCACAAATATGTGCCTGTGGCGGTAAAGATCGCGCCGGATCTTTCCGAGGAAGAGTTGATCCAAATAGCGGATAGTTTGATTCGCCATAATATAGATGGGGTTATTGCGACCAATACTACGCTCGATCGTAAACTGATCCGGGGTTTGAATTATTGTGAACAGGCCGGGGGATTGAGTGGGCGTCCAGTACAGTTGCGCAGCACCGAGGTGATTCGCCGCCTTTCACAAGAGCTACAAGGGCGTCTGCCGATTATCGGTGTCGGAGGAATCGACTCCCTGACCGCCGCCAGAGAAAAAATGGATGCCGGAGCAACGCTGGTGCAAATTTATTCCGGATTTATCTTCCGTGGCCCAGGTTTGATTAAAGATATCGTTACCCATATCTAATATTTTACCCTTCATTTTCGACCGGGGGTTTATTTCTTTCCCCGGCTCGTCTATATTTTGTTCGTTAGCGTAAATATCGTTCGCGCAATTATCCGGTGTTTAGGCTACTTTTGTGGTGATAAAATCACCTTTTGGGTAATACTGCGTTGGCACGTGGCGAGAAGGAATAACAAATGAAGATAAAACCTGACGACAATTGGCGTTGGTATTTTGACGCTGAACATGATCGACTGATGCTCGATTTAGCCAATGGTATGATCTTCCGCTCGCGCTTTCCGGCAAAAATGTTAACCCCTGATGCCTTTGATGAGTGTGCTTTCTGCGTTGATGATGCTGCACTCTATTTTGATTATGAAGAACAGTGCAAACAGATAAAACTCAGCCATGAACAACGTGCCGAGCTGGTATTAAATGCGCTGGTGGCTTTTCGTTTTCTCAAACCTTTAATGCCCAAAAGTTGGCACTTTGCTCAGCAACATTATCCGTTGCAACCAAAGAATGGTGAACTGGCGGCGGTGAAGGTGATGGACAGTGGCGAAGATGCTCGGCTGTTGGTGGTTGAAGCTGGAGACAATGCCAGCCTGTGCTTGCTGGCGCAAAATCAGTTGGCGCTCGCGGGCCGCACTATGGTGCTGGGTGACGCGATCAAAGTGATGCACGACCGCCTGAAGCCCTGCATCACCGATGAACTTTCTGCCCCTGCATACGACAGGGCAGTATAGGCTGAGCCTTACTGGCCACAGCCTGCTGCCAACCGGGTCAGGCCAGTTTCACATCGCTTTTAGGGATACAGCTGCAAGAGAGGATAGTGCCATTGTCGGCCAGCGCACTTTTCTTTAGCGGCGCTACTTCGCCCTCGACCAACGTCATCCGGCAACTGCCGCAAAGGCCAGCCCGGCAAGAGTACGGGATACGAATGCCTTGCTGTTCCAGTTGCTCCAGCAAGATTTGCTGGTTATTACCGGTAAACACCTTCCCTTCATAGTCAATCGTCACGCTGGTGGTATTGTCTAGCGGTGCCAAGAGGCTTTCAACAACCTTACCTGCACCATAGGGTCTTGGCGGTTTGCTGGAGAGCACCTCAAGACGATCCCCTACGCGAATAATACCGCTGTTGCGGGCAATCATGTTTTGGCCGAAGTCGACATCCCCGTTATCGGCCGTGCGGAACTTTTGCAGCGTACTCAACGGTTCACCGCTCGGGTGCTTACGGCCCCGTTCGGGGCTGACCGTGGTCAGTACACAGCGGCTGCAAGGTTTCACCAGATCAAACATGACGTCACCAACGCGGATCACCTGCCAGCTGTCTTCTGCCCAGGCCTCACAACCGGTGACTACCAGGTTAGGGCGAAACTGCTCCAGCTTGATGCTGCTGGGACAGCGTTGCTGCAGATCCTGGAATGAGGCTTCATTGATGAGCAGATAAGGGAAGCCATCAGCAAAGGACAGAGGGATTTCCGGATGTTTCTTTACCCGACGGGTGAGTTCAGGTCCGACCCAACGCAATTGCACGTCACGCTGGAAATAGCCACTCAACCAGTTGTTAATCTCCTGCGGTGCGATCAATGCGGTGAAATGATTGCCCCAAACCTCGGTCGGATGTGCCTGAGCTGAAAAATCATTAAAACGTATCGCGGCGCTTTCGCCATCTGGGGCTGTCAGAAACAGCCCATCAGCCAACAAGGCAGGGGTGAATAGAACCATCTGCGGATATTGCCGGGCGGTAATAAAGGTGCCGTCAGGTTCGGTGATCATAAAATTACGATCAAAAGCGAGGCCACTGCTGCCTACCTGAGCGTGAGAAAGCTGTAAACCCCGTAATGATTTGACTGGATGAACGTAAAGTCGGGAAAGCGTGATCACCTCAGCCTCCGTGCGATTATGAAATAGAAGGGAGCAACTTTATGACAAGCGGTCCGGATTAGCTATAATGCGCAACAATTTTCTTTTTGGTGATAAGCACGATATGAACTCTCTGTTTGCCAGCACGGCGCGTGGATTGGAAGAACTGTTAAAAAGCGAACTGGAGCGGCTTGGTGCTCACACCTGCAAAGTGGTACAGGGTGGAGTACATTTTCAGGGGGACGATCGTCTTCTGTACCAAAGCTTGCTATGGAGCCGCCTGGCTTCCCGTATTCTGATGCCGCTGAATGAATTCCGTGTGCATAGCGATCTGGATCTGTATCTTGGGGTTCAGGCAATTGACTGGCCGACGGTGTTTGGCGTCGATAAAACTTTTGCTGTTCATTTCAGCGGCGTCAACGAAGAGATCCGTAACAGCCAGTATGGTGCGTTGAAGGTTAAAGATGCCATTGTGGACAGCTTTACCCGCAAGCTCGATGCGCGACCAACGGTGGCAAAGCAGCAGCCTGATATTCGCATTAACGTTTTCCTGCAGCGTGATATGGCCAGCGTGGCTCTCGATCTGAGTGGCGAAGGTTTGCACCAGCGCGGCTATCGCGATCTTACCGGCCAGGCGCCGCTGAAGGAAAACCTGGCTGCGGCGATCGTCCAACGTTCGGGTTGGCAACCGGGAACGCCGATGCTGGATCCGATGTGCGGTTCCGGTACGTTATTGATTGAAGCGGCAATGATCGCCTCCGATCGTGCACCTGGATTACATCGCCAGCACTGGGGCTTTACCGCCTGGAGCGGCCATAATGCCGATCTGTGGCGTGAAGTGATTACCGAAGCGCAGGTACGGGCCCGTCGTGGTTTACAAGAAACCACCTCGCGTTTCTTCGGTTCCGATATCGATCGTCGGGTGATCGAAATGGCGCGTGGTAACGCCCGTCGGGCCGGTGTGGCCGAACTGATCACTTTTAACGTTAATGACGTCAGCAAACTGACCAATCCATTACCTGAAGGCCCGGTAGGAACGGTGGTCAGCAACCCCCCTTACGGTGAACGCCTTGAGAGCGAACCGGCCCTGATTGCGTTGCACAACATGTTGGGGCGCATATTGAAGGGGGCTTTTGGTGGCTGGCAGCTTTCTTTGTTCAGCGCCTCGCCTGAATTGTTGAGCTGCCTGCAACTGCGTGCTGAGCGGCAATTCAAGGCGAAAAACGGTCCTTTGGACTGCGTGCAGAAAAACTATCAGTTGGCCGCGAATGCGCAGGGTTCTAACGGTGTACAGGTGGCAGAGGATTTTGCCAACCGGCTGAGAAAGAACCTGAAGAAACTGGATAAATGGGCAAAACAGCAGGGGATCGAATGCTACCGACTGTACGACGCCGATTTACCGGAATATAACGTCGCCGTGGACCGCTACGGCAGCAAGGTTGTAGTACAGGAATATGCCCCGCCGAAAACCGTCGATGCGCAGAAGGCACGCCAACGGTTGTTCGATGTGATTAACGCCACTCTGGCGGTGCTGGAATTGCCTTCGAACCAACTGGTGCTGAAAACGCGGGAACGCCAAAAAGGTAAAAACCAGTATGAAAAGCTGGCACAGAAGGGTGAATTCCTGCTGGTGGAAGAGTTCAATGCCAAACTGTGGGTTAACCTGACGGATTACCTTGATACCGGCCTGTTCCTCGATCACCGCATCGCGCGCCGTATGTTGGGTGAGATGAGTAAAGGCAAAGATTTCCTGAACCTGTTTGCCTATACCGGTACGGCCAGTGTGCATGCTGGATTGGGCGGTGCACGCAGCACAACCACGGTGGATATGTCGCGCACCTATCTGGAATGGGCAGAGAAGAACCTGCGGGTGAATGGCCTGACCGGAAGACAGCACAGATTGATACAGGCGGATTGCCTGTCATGGCTGCACAATGCCGATGAACAGTTCGATGTGATCTTTATCGATCCACCGACGTTCTCCAATTCCAAACGAATGGAGAATACTTTTGACGTACAGCGCGATCATCTGGCGCTGATGAAAGATTTGAAACGGTTACTGCGGCGTAATGGGACGATCATGTTCTCTAACAACAAACGCGGTTTCCAGATGGATCTGGCAGGTCTGAATGCGCTGGGTCTGGAGGCGAAAGAGATCACTGCCCAGACGCTGTCACAAGACTTTGCCCGTAACCGTCAGATCCACAACTGCTGGCTGGTGACCCATGCCGGTGAAGGAAAATAATTACTATGTCGTTAATCAGCATGTCCGGTGCGTGGCTCTCTTTCAGCGATGCACCTTTGTTAGACAACACCGAAATTCATATTGAAGACAACGAACGCGTCTGTCTGGTTGGGCGTAACGGGGCAGGTAAATCGACCCTGCTGAAGATCCTGGGTAAGGAAATCCCGTTGGATGATGGGCGAGTCATCTACGAACAGGATCTGATTGTGGCCCGCTTGCAGCAGGATCCTCCACGCAATATCGGCGGTACGGTTTTTGACTTTGTTGCCGAAGGCGTGGCCGAACAGGCAGAACACCTGAAGGCTTATCACGCGATCTCGCATCAGGTCGAGCTGGATCCCAGTGAAAAAAACCTGGCGCGTATGGCGCAGATTATGGAGATCCTCGATCATCAGGGGCTGTGGCAGCTCGACAGCCGGATCGGTGAAGTGTTGCTTCAACTTGGCCTGAACGGCGATGCCGATCTCTCCTCCCTCTCGGGTGGCTGGTTGCGTAAGGCTGCGCTTGGCCGTGCTTTGGTCAGTTCCCCGCGCGTGTTATTGCTTGATGAACCCACCAACCATCTGGATATCACCACCATCGACTGGCTGGAGGGTTTCCTGAAGGAGTTTCAGGGCAGTATCGTGTTTATTTCGCATGACCGTTCGTTTATCCGCAATATGGCCACGCGCATCGTCGATCTCGATCGTGGCAAACTGGTGTCATGGCCGGGTAACTACGATCTGTATCTGGAAAGCAAAGAAGAAGCGCTGCGGGTCGAAGAGCTGCAGAACGCTGAGTTTGACCGCAAACTGGCACAGGAAGAAGTCTGGATACGCCAGGGCATCAAAGCGCGCCGCACGCGTAACGAAGGCCGGGTTCGCGCCCTGAAGGCGCTGCGTAATGAGCGTTCACAGCGGCGTGAAGTGATGGGTACCGCCAAGATGCAGGTGGAAGAGGCAGTCCGCTCTGGCAAGATCGTATTTGAAATGGAAGATGTCAATTACCAGATTGGCGATAAGGTTCTGGTGAGGGGCTTCAGCGCTCAAGTACAACGTGGTGACAAGATCGCGCTGGTGGGACCAAACGGCTGCGGTAAAACCACCTTGCTGAAACTGATGCTCGGTCAACTGAAAGCCGACAGCGGTCGTGTACATTGCGGAACCAAGCTGGAGGTGGCGTATTTTGATCAGCACCGCGCCGAGTTGGATCCGGAACGGACCGTAATGGACAACCTGGCAGAGGGTAAGCAGGAAGTGATGGTCAACGGCCGTTCGCGCCACGTACTTGGTTACCTGCAGGACTTCCTGTTCCATCCAAAACGTGCGATGACGCCGGTAAAAGCGTTGTCGGGCGGGGAACGGAACCGGCTGCTATTGGCTAAATTATTCTTGAAGCCGAGCAATTTACTGATCCTCGATGAGCCAACCAACGATCTGGACGTCGAAACGCTGGAGCTGTTGGAAGAGCTGATAGATGGTTATCAGGGCACCGTCTTGCTGGTGAGCCACGACCGTCAGTTCGTAGACAACTCGGTGACCGAGTGTTGGATCTTCGAAGGCAATGGCGTGATCGACACCTACGTTGGTGGTTATTACGATGCTCACCATCAACGAGCAACGGCCAGGCCGATTCGCCAGGTCACTGCTCAGCCAGCCAAAACGGCTGTGGAGAAAAAAACCGAGCAGCCAAAGAAACCCGCAGCCAAACTGAGTTATAACCTGCTGCGTGAGTTGGAACAGTTGCCGATGCGCCTTGAGCAATTGGAAGCCGATATTGAAACCTTGCAGGCGCAGGTGAGTGACGGCGGTTTCTTCTCCCGGCCACACAGCGAAACCCAGCAGGTGCTTGTCGATCTTGCTGCGGCCGAGCAAGCGCTTGAAGAAGCCTTTGCGCGTTGGGAAGAATTGGAAGCGATGAAAAACGGCTGATGGGTCAAAGGTTGCCCGCGCGCTGCTGCGGGCATCGACGTTTGTACCGATGAGCGATGCGGTTAAGGAGGATAATGGTGTGTTCCCACGAAAATCACACGCAGCATAGTCATTCTATGAATGACCAGCAGCAACAGGACGATCTGATGCTGTGCCCCCAATGCGATATGCTGGTGGCGCTCCCCCCTTTGGTATTTGGTTCAAAGGCAGTTTGTCCCCGTTGTAAAACCACGCTCAGCGCCCGCTGGGCAGAGCCACGTAAACAGCCTATTGGCTATGCGCTCAGCGCATTGTTCATGCTGTTATTGGCTAACATTTTTCCGTTTATCAATATGCGTGTTGCCGGTATTGGTAATGAAATCAGGTTGATTCAGATCCCTCAGGTGATGGTGGCGGAACACTATGCCAGCATGGCCACGTTGTTTATGGTGTTTGTGCAACTGATCCCGGCATTTTGCATGCTGGCGATCATTTTGCTGTGCGCCAGAGCACGCTTGCCGCGTGAACTGAAAGTCTGGATGGCCAAGATCCTGTTCCAGCTTAAAACCTGGTGCATGGTGGAGATATTTCTGGCTGGCGTTCTGGTCAGTTTCGTCAAGCTGATGGCCTATGGTGATATCGGGATTGGGACCAGTTTTATTCCGTATTGCCTGTTTTGTCTGTTGCAGGTGCGTGCTTTCCAATGTGTTGACCGCCGTTGGTTATGGCAGGACATTGAACCTGCACCGCATATCGAGAGTTCGCTACAGGTCGGCCGTACGGGAATGCGCCAGGGAGTACGCTCCTGTGCATGTTGTACCGCCATTTTGCCTGCGCAACAGACGAAATGCCCGCGTTGCCACACGGTGGGGTATGTGCGCCGCCTCCACAGTCTGCAATGGACTTTATCATTACTGGTGACATCGGTGATGTTGTATATCCCGGCAATGGTGATGCCGATCATGATCACCGAAGCCTTGGGCAATAAAATGCCTTCTACCGTGATGGCCGGGGTGGTGTTGTTATGGGGGGAAGGCTCTTACCCGGTTGCTATGGTGATTTTTATTGCCAGTATCATGGTGCCTTCTCTCAAGATGCTGGCGATCGGCTGGCTCTGTCTGGATGCCAATGGCAAAGGTAAGGACAGAGCAGATAGTGAGCGTATGCATCTGATTTATGAAGTTGTCGAGTTTGTTGGCCGTTGGTCAATGATCGATGTATTTGTGATTGCCGTACTGTCGGCATTAGTACGTATGGGACAATTAATGAGTATTTATCCTGACATTGGTGCGCTGCTGTTTGCCATGGTGGTTATCCTCACAATGTTTGCTGCTATGACGTTTGATCCCCGCCTGACCTGGGATCGCGTAAATGAAACAATAAAGAAGGAGCCGCAAGGTGACGGAAAGTAAACATAGCATCGCGGATGTTGAAAAGATCAAGCGTTGGTCGCCGGTGTGGATCATTCCCATTGTCACCGCGCTGATTGGTGCGTGGATCCTGTTTTACCACTTCAGTCACCAAGGGCCGGAGGTCACGCTGATCACCACGACCGCTGAAGGGTTGGAAGCGGGAAAAACCAAGATCAAAAGCCGCAGTGTTGATGTTGGCACGGTGGAGAGCGTCATACTGAGTGATGATTTGAGTAAAGTGCTGGTGCAGGCTCGCCTGAACTCTGGCATGGAAAAACTGCTGCGTGATGATTCCGCTTTCTGGGTAGTGAAACCCCAGATTGGTCGTGAAGGGATTTCAGGGTTAGGGACCTTGCTCTCTGGTGCTTACATAGAGTTGCAGCCGGGTAACAAGGGTAAAGAAGGAAAAGAAAATTACCAGTTGCTCGACGCGCCACCGCTGGCCTCACCGGATGCCAAAGGGCTGCGCATTATTCTGGACAGTGATAAGTCCGGTCAGCTAAACGCTGGCGATCCAGTGCTGTTCCGTGGGTATCGCGTTGGCTCGGTAGAAACCAGTTATTTCGATCCCAAGCTTCGTTCTATGCGTTATCAACTGTTTATTTCCGCACCTTATGATCAACTGGTCACGACCAACGTTCGTTTCTGGAAAGACAGCGGTGTGGCCTTTGATATGTCAGCGCAGGGGATGCGCGTGGAAATGGGCTCGCTGGCGACGTTATTCAGTGGCGGAGTAAGTTTTGACGTGCCGGAAGGTTGGGAGCGTGGCGACTCGGTGAAAGAGAAGTCTGAGTTTGCCTTGTTCGATAGCCAACGCAACATTCAGGATTCACTGTATACGGAACATAAAGATTATCTGCTGTTCTTCTCGGATTCGATTCGCGGGTTACAACCCGGAGCTCCGGTCGAGTTCCGCGGCATTCGTCTGGGTACCGTGGGACAAGTGCCGTTCTTCAAAGAGGGCATGCGGCAGAAGCTGAATAATGATTACCGTATTCCGGTGCTGGTCCGTATTGAACCTGAGCGTTTTAGCCAACAGTTGGGCAAGAACTTTGATGTCGAACAGCATCTGAAAGATGCGGAATCACAGGGTATGCGCGCCGCGCTTAAATCAGCCAACCTGTTGACGGGGGCGTTGTATATCGATCTGGATTTCTATCCGCAAGAAAAAGCGTGGAAAGGTCCACGTGAGCTGTTCGGTTATCCACTGTTACCAACCACCAGCGGTGGCCTGGCGCAGATCCAGCAGAAACTGATGCAAACGCTGGATAAGATCAACTCAATGCCGCTGAATCCGATGATCAATGAAGCGACCAAAACGTTGGCCGAAAGCCAGAAAACCATGAAAGAAACGCAGAAAACCATGCAATCACTCAATGACATCATCAGCAGTAAAGAGATGAAGGCATTGCCTGAGGATATGCAGAAAACGCTGCATGAACTTAATCGCAGTATGAAAGGGTTCCAGCCAGGTTCACCGGCTTACAACAAAATGGTCGGTGATATGCAACGCCTTGATCAGGTATTGCGTGAGCTGCAGCCGGTATTGCGTACCTTGAACGATAAGAGTAATGCCCTGGTATTTGAAGCCGCGGGCAGTAACGATCCTCAGCCGAAGAAGGCCAAAAAATGATGAAATGGATCCCGGTAGCCCTGGCGCTATTACTGAGTGCCTGTAGCAGTACACCAGGCAAAACCTACTACCAGTTACCGGCGTTGGGAACGCCGGTTCAGGTCAGTGGAACCGCTGCAACGCGCCAACTCTGGCTGGAACATGTCAATGTGGCAGACTTCCTGGCGCAGAGTGGTGTGGTGTATCAGACCAACGACGTGCAGTTTGTGATTGGGCAAAACAACCTTTGGGCCAGCCCCCTGGATCAGCAACTGCAGCAGACGCTGCTGACTAACCTGAGCAGTGCATTGCCAGGTTGGGTCGTATCATCACAACCGATGAGCAGCGATCAGGACGTGCTTAACGTGACCATCAGCGGCTTCCATGGCCGCTATGATGGCAAGGCGATCATTCGCGGTGAATGGGTGCTGAGCCATCAGGGGAATCTGATCAAACGGCCATTCAGCCTGGAATTGAAACAGGATGAAGATGGGTATGATGCGCTGGTGCGTACGCTGGCCCAAGGCTGGTTGCAGGAGGCGCAGGTGATAGCCAGCCAGGCGGCTCGCCTTTAATCATAGCTTGTAGCAAAACGGTCTAACCCTACTCCCGGCAAAGCGTATGAAAATGCTTTTCCGGGATTTTTTTGTTTTATATCAGTGTATTATCGCCAGCTTAGACTTATCAGCCACTTAGCGTATTCGCCGTGCGTAGCTCACAAATATGACATTGATGTGAAATTTGAACATTGATCTTCGCGTCATTTAGCGCTATTGCTTAAAGGTGGCTGTATTTCATGCGGCCATTGTTTTCTTTCCACCAGAGTAAAAATGAGGGAAACGAGGCATGAAGAGACAGAAAAGAGATCGTCTGGAGCGGGCTCAATCACGCGGTTATCAAGCAGGTATTGCAGGGCGTTCAAGGGAACTTTGTCCCTATCAATCTTTAGACGCCCGGGCTAACTGGCTGGGAGGGTGGCGAAAAGCCATGGAGGACAGGGCTGTGACCGCTTAAGCGGCTCTCTGTCATGAATAAGGAATAACCTCCGCCAAGGCGGAGGTTTTCGTTAGAAAGATAAAGTCATTCCTGCCAGCGTTTCAGCAAAATACTCG
Organism: Serratia fonticola; assembly: GCF_006715025.1. Lineage (NCBI taxonomy): Bacteria > Pseudomonadati > Pseudomonadota > Gammaproteobacteria > Enterobacterales > Yersiniaceae > Serratia > Serratia fonticola. The sequence goes on along the minus strand of NZ_VFMK01000001.1, from coordinate 3,779,049 downwards.
CATTCACACCGCCAAAGCCAAATCCGTTCGACAGGGCGTAGGTCATCGCCATCGCTTGCGCTTTATTCGCCACCAGATTTAATCCCGCAGCGGCAGGATCTGGATTATCCAGATTCAGGGTCGCAGGAGCGATTTGGTCACGCAGTGCTAAGGCGGTAAAAATGGTTTCTAATCCGCCAGCAGCACCCAGCAGATGGCCAGTAGCGGATTTGGTTGAGGTGACGGCGATATGCCCCTCGGTGCCAAACAGGTGTTTGATAGCGTTAATTTCGCCCAGATCGCCCACCGGCGTTGAGGTGGCATGGGCATTCAGATGTTGGACTTGATCGGGCGTGACCTTGGCCTGCCTCAACGCAATTTTCATTGCCCGGTAGGCACCGTTGCCATCTTCTGCGCCAGAAGTCATGTGATACGCGTCCGCGCTGGTGCCATAGCCGACAATTTCTGCCAAGGGTTTGGCACCGCGAGCCAGAGCATGCTCCAGAGTCTCGATAACCAACATCCCTGCGCCTTCGCCCATCACAAAACCATCTCTGGCGCTATCAAACGGCCGTGATGCTTTGGTTGCAGCGTCAGCAGAGGCCGTTGACATGGCACGAGCGGCGGCAAATCCCCCCAGGCTGACGGTATCAATAGCGGCTTCCGTACCACCGCACAGGGCGATATCGGCCTCATCGTTGCGGATCATACGCACGGCATCACCAATGGCCTGAACACCGGCAGCGCAGGCAGTGACCGGTGCGCCGATTGGGCCTTTGAATTGGTGCTTGATGGAGACATGCCCGGCAGCCAGGTTGACCAGAAAAGAAGGAATGGTAAACGGCGAAAGGCGTTTAGGGCCCCGGCTATCGGTGGTGCGCACCGCATGGGCAATCGCGGGGAACCCCCCGATGCCTGAAGCAATGACGGTGGCGGTACGCTCTTGTTTATCCTCCGTATCCGCAACCCAACCGGATTGGCGAACGGCTTCGTCGGCAGCGGCCATCGCCAGCAGGATAAATCTATCCATTTTCTTCTGGTCTTTTGGTGCGACGGACGCGTCAGGATTAAAACCGGCCTGAGCATCCTGCTCCAACGTCGGTACCTGACCACCAATCTTAACCGGCAAATCAGCCACCATGGTTTCTGGTAAGGGACTGATACCGGACTGTCCAGCCAGCAAACGTTGCCATATGAACTCAACACCACAACCAAGCGGAGAGACGGCCCCCATACCGGTAATAACTATACGACGACTGCTCATAATGACTCCTTAGGTGATTCTGCGAGTAATGCGTAATGGTGTTGCATGCGAAGGGCACGCTGCGACATGGCTTCGCCTGCGGCTGGACCAGGCGCCAGCGTGACGTGCTGCAAGGTTACGGGGTGCTGGGTCAAGGTATCGATCAATTGAGGTTGTATCGCTTGGCCATTGCGACGATCGACCAGTTCCGCCGCGATACCTTCTTCGGCCAAATGGGTATTTCCCCAATGAAACAGCGTGACCAGTACCGGAAAGAAATCTTTGCCACGTTCGGTTAACAGATAATCGTAGCGTACCGGTCGGGTTTGGTAGCGCTGTTTGTACAAGATACCGCTGTCCACCAGGAATTTAAGCCGACGCGTCAGTAAGGTGGGGGACAATCCCAGGCTTTGCTGAAATTCGTCAAATTTCGAGAGCCCATGAAATGCATCCCGCAAGATCAAGATACTCCACCATTCCCCCACGCGATCCAACGTGCGGGCAATGGGGCAGGGAGTATGGGTGAAACGGGTTTTCTTCATGATATCCTCATTAGTGGATTCATTTATTGTAGTCACTAATCACGAGTGGAGCTCAGCCCTGGGCAGCGATAAAACGACAAATATGGGAAAATAAACGGCGGCCAGCAAGGACCGCCGTGATGGCGTTTAGAACGCTTCTGTGTCCTTGAACAGGCCCACTTTCAGATCGCTGGCGGTATAAATCACTTTGCCATCAACCAGCACTTCACCATCGGCCACACCCATAATCAGTTTGCGGGTGATCACGCGCTTGAAGTTGATACGATAAGTCACTTTCTTGGCGGTTGGCAGTACCTGACCGGTGAATTTAACCTCACCCACACCCAGTGCGCGGCCTTTGCCTTCGCCACCGAGCCAGCCCAGGTAAAAACCAACCAGTTGCCACATGGCATCCAGACCCAGGCAACCTGGCATCACAGGATCGCCGATAAAGTGGCAACCAAAGAACCAAAGATCGGGGTTGATATCCAGTTCTGCTTCGACATAGCCTTTATTGTGGCTGCCACCGTCTTCGGTCATTTTGACCACGCGGTCCATCATGAGCATGTTACCTGCTGGCAACGGTGGACCGCCAGCGCCAAACAGCTCGCCACGGCCAGATGCTTCGAGGTCTTCTTTTGTATAGGATTCGCGTTTATCTACCATGTTTTCAGTAAGCCTTATTTTAATGAAGGACGCAGATTAGCTTACACGTGTACGCTGAACAAGTCCGATCAGCCGTGGTTGAACCAGTTGAGCCAACGTAATGGCCATGGCCACTGACGACGTTCTTGTGGGTTCACTTGTGCTATCCGCTCCTGGATGGCAGCCAGCAAGTTAGGCTGTTGTTCATCGGAATATGGATATCCGGTTAATAATGGCAGGGCCTGCGCGGCGCTGTCTACCGCCCACAAATGGAATTGCCCCTCACGTACGGCTTCAACGACGTCCGGACGCAGACAGAGATGACGTACGTTACTTTCAGGCAGGATAACCCCTTGCTTACCTGTCAGGCCACGACGCAAACAGACTTCGAAGAAACCTTCGATTTTTTCGTTTACTCCCCCGATGGGCTGCACGTTGCCAAATTGGTCTACGGAACCGGTCACCGCGATTTGCTGAGTGATCGGTTGCTGGGACAACGCGCTAATCAACGCACAAAGCTCTGCTAATGAGGCGCTGTCACCATCCACCTCTCCGTAGGATTGCTCGAAGACGATGGAGGCGGAGAAGGGGAGCTGTTGGTCGAGTTCCAACTCAGAGATCAGGAACGCCTGCATGATCATCATGCCCTTGGCGTGCAGATTGCCCCCCAATTCGGCTTTACGCTCAACGTCAGTAAATTCACCATCACCGAGATGAACCACGCAGCTAATGCGTGAAGGTTCCCCAAAACTCCGCGGGTGTCCTGGGTAATCCAACACGGACAGACCATTAATCTGACCGATGACTTCACCTTCGGTTTCGATCATGATCTGGCCAAGCTCGATCTCATCCTGCATACGCTCGGCAAGATAGCTTTCACGCCATTCACGGGCATTCAGTGCCGCTTCCAACGCTTTGGCCGTGATCTGCTGCTCCTCGGCATACAGAGCAGCCTCAGAGAGCTGCTGGCTGATCCACAATGGGGAGAGCGGTAGGTTACCTTGATCGCCGGTATAGCGCACCGCCTGAACCATTAGAGGATGCCAGGCGTCTGCCGCCAACGGGAGTAATTGCTGTTCTGTGATGATGCTATTGACATAACTACACCATTGCGCCATATCGTCGGCTTCGGTGAGTTGCAGATCGTCTTCGTATTCACCATAAATGGCCTGTTCGCACAGCTCCGGCTCCATGTCGTGGAAATCAGCCAGACCGTGCCGATCGCCAAGCACAATCAGGTGCAATTCTAACGGCATTGGCGGAATGGAAATCGGCAGGGGGCGCGTTTCATCCGGAGTGAGCCACTGGAATTGGCGTTGGGTGATCATCTGTTTGAGGCGCAGCCACAAAAGCGGCTGTGCCAATAAGGCTCGAGCCGAGAGGATCAGAACGCCCCCGTTAGCCTGATGAATCAGACCTGGCTGCAAATGGATCTCACCGTTATGTATTCTGACGCAGCCAAACAGCTGTTCAGGCTCGATCCATTCCTGGTAAACACAAGCGCCCTTTGCCGCAAAAGGCTCGTCATCGCCAACGGCGGTTTCGATGTGGGCGGTGCCTCCTTCAATCACATAACGGCTGCCTTTTATGCCAGGCTGTGGTTGCAACTGTTTTGCCGCGCGGGCGATTAACGCCAGATACTCGCGGGTTTCCTGGGCTTTGAGCAGCATGAATCGTGGCTGAGACTGCGGGTGCAGGAACAGCGTCAACGCATTCTCCAAACGGGGCTGGATAGCCGAAAAGGCGACAGGAGCCAATTGAGCAGCGGAATCAAAAATAGCCTGATAAGGCGTAGCGGCAGGCAACAGAGATTGCCATTCAAGTCGATTATTGGTCAAAGTGTTAGATGCAATCGTCAAAAAGGGAAAGGGCGATTATACAAGAATAACGCCAGCTTGATACATGCAGAGTCATTGTTGAGGTGCGGTAGTTTGACATCACATGACAACTGTGCAAAAAACACGCTAAAAGAAGGCGTAATTGCCGGGGAAAATCGGTGTAAAGCTGTTATGCTTACTAAAGTTACGCGGTCACAGAAGAGATCACGATGAAATATCAGCAACTGGAAAATCTGGAGAGCGGTTGGAAATGGAAGTACCTGGTCAAAAAGCACCGGGAAGGTGAATTGATCACTCGCCACATTGAAAACAGCGCTGCTCAGGAAGCTATTGACGAGCTGCTGAAGCTGGAGAATGAACCGGTAAAAGTGCTGGCATGGATCAATGAGCATATGAATCCGGCATTGGATAACCGGATGAAGCAAACTATCCGCGCCCGACGTAAACGTCATTTTAATTCAGAACATCAACATACGCGCAAAAAATCCATCGATCTTGAATTTCTGGTTTGGCAACGCCTGGCTGCTTTGGCGCACCGCCGGGGCGTGACGCTGTCGGAAACCGTGGTACAACTGATTGAGGATGCCGAGCGTAAAGAGAAATATGCCAACCAGATGTCATCTCTGAAGCAGGATTTAAAAGCGATCCTGGGTAAAGACGATGGATAGCAAAAAGTTAGCTGAAAAATAAAAGCCATAAAAAAACCCCGCAATGCGGGGTTTTTACTAAGAAGTTATGACTTAGCCCTGAGGCTGAGAAACAACTTCTTTGATGCCTTTAACTTCGATCTCTACGCGACGATCTGGAGCCAGACATGCGATCTGTGCAGCGGTTGCACGGCCAGAGCGGTAGCCACAGCTGTCACCGGTAACTGGGTTAGATTTACCCATGCCACGTGCAGAAATCTTGTCTGATGGAATACCTTTAGAGATCAGGTAATCAACAACGCTTTGAGCGCGTTGCTCAGACAGACGCTGGTTGTACTGTGCAGAACCGACTGCGTCGGTGAAGCCCAGAACAACAACTGAACCGTCTTTCGGATCCAGTGAGCTCAGTTGGGTGTACAGCTGATCCAGAGCGTGTTGACCTTCTGGTTTCAGAGTCGCTTTGTTGAAGTTGAACAGAACGTCAGAAGTCAGAGTGAACTTCTTGGTTTCAACAACTGGAGCTGGAGCCGGAGCCGGAGCAACTACTGGTGCTGCTTCGTCTTGGCCAAAGCGGTAGGAAACACCTACGCTCAGCATGCCGTTGTCTGGACGAGCACCAACGGTACCTGCGTCACCGATGTTGTTAACCCACTGGTAGTCCAGGCGAGTAGCCCAGTTTTTGGTCAGTGCGTATTCAACACCCACTGCTGCCAGAGGAGAAACGCCAGTGTCGTGGTTGCTCAGACGCTCATCGGTTGCACCGTAGTGAGCGGTAGAGTCTGCACGCCAAACCATACCACCCAGACGGGTGTAGATGTCCAGATCGTCCATTACTGGGTAGCTCAGTTTAGCTGCCAGTTGAACGCCCTGCGCTTTGAAAGCACCGTTGTTTACGCTGCCTTTGTAAGGCATACGACCAAGCCAGTCATATCCCATTTCAAAGCCCAGGTATTGGTTTGCTTGATAACCTACAAACGCACCTGCACCCAGTTGGCTTTCATGGGTAGGGCCGTTGCCGATACCATTTTCGTAGCCGTTACCATAGAAACCAGTGTCGTGGTACTGGGACCAACCCAGTTTAGCACCGGTGTACCAAGTGTCGTCTTTTGGGGCGGCTTGCGCTACGGTAGCGAAACCAGCCAGTGCCACTGCTAATGCGATAGCTGTCTTTTTCATTTTTGCGCCTCGTTATCATCCAAATAGGCAATGAGCTTTAAAGCTTTTAAGCCCTTGGTTTAAATTCCTTCGCCAAGGTTTGAGCCCTCGTTTGTTACTCTGCCAGTTTTTCTGGCGTTATAGAGCAACCTTGGCGATGTAAAGTCTACAACGTGGCGCGAAAGTTACAAGTGTGATGTGATAAAGCTCTAAAAAAAAACGTGGAATTGGACATATCTTCTAACATATTGAGGGGGAAAACGAGGGTGGTTTTTGCGCAATTATCGAGGAGAAACCGCGTCAGTACTCGCTTTGTGTATGATCCCCCTGGTGTTGTCACGCAAGGGGATAAAAATGATGGGATAAATCCTAAATTTACTTAATGATACAAAGAAGAGTGAATTTTTAGGGTGGAATAGTGTCTGTGGGGGACATCTGTGTCACCTTGTGGACGCATAATAAACCCATATGCGTTTCCTAATTCTGCCGCACGGCTTAATTTTAGACGATCTTCTTCGGTCAGATCGGGTAACCATCCAAGGATGACGCTGTAATTTCCTGTCAACAACGCCTTTTCCATTGCATCGACGGTATCCAGCGGGCTGATTTGATTAAGTTGCACCACTTTATTAACGGGCAATCCGGCCTGCTTAAGCCAGGACCTGCTAAGTTTCTGTTGTGGCGTCAGCCATAATAACCAGCGAGACTGCTGACCTAACTGTTGCAATAACGGGACCAGCAACTGGGCCACAACGGATTGGTGCTCACTGTAAACAAGTTCACTGATGAGGCCATTTTTGTTGCCCTCCTGAGAGGTGGCTACAGCCTGGCTTGCTGGCAGAGAAGCCTGACTGAAATGGTTTTGATAAAGTGATTGAGTACGCATGATGTATCCCGCCGTAGTGTTACTGTATGTATATACAGTATATCCATCGAAACAGAAGATCAACCCAAATTTTCGTGACGCCTCGCATAATTGAGATCATTTTTTATACGCCCAGAGTTTATGGTTGGCACCGGTAGCGATAATGCGTATTTTCCATAATTAGTTGTTCCAGTTACGTTTATTTCAACATGAACGTATTCGTTAGTTGTTGCTTATCCAAGGAGGTCTTAATGAAAGGAAGATCCGCAAGCAGGATCGCACAAGCTAAAGCCTATTTTGCTGCATTGGGAAAGATCGCTACGCGCTCGCAATTTGGTGGATATGGCTTGTTGGCGGACGGTACGATGTTTGCCGTAATTGCCGAAGGCGAGCTTTATTTACGTGCGACAGAAAACCTGGAACCGGCCTTCCGCGAGCGCGGCATGGTTAACATGACCTATTTAAAGCGGGGTGTTCCCATGATAATGCGCTACTACTGGGTAGATGAAGAGTTGTGGCTGGCGCGCAGGGAACTGTTCATGCTCGCCCAGCAGGCATTGCGCGAGGCACGCAAAGAGATAACGGTGAAAATGAGCAGTAATGGCAGACTGAAAGATTTGCCCAATATTGATGCATCAATGGAGCGCCTGCTATGGCGAGCAGGCATCCAGAACAGTTATGATCTGCGATTGCTGGGTGCTCGTAATACTTACCTTAAGTTGTTGCAACAGCAGAAAAACCTGGGCATGAAAGTGCTGTTGGCGCTTGCCGGTGCCCTGTCCGGATATCATCAGGCGGCTTTACCCAACCTGCAGCGGGAAGCGCTGACCGAGTGGTTCGAAGAAACCGTAGTGGCTTCCTGTCTGAGAGCAAAACCGGAGAGAAGGGCCTGCAGTAGGCCCTTTAATGATTAAATCGCTTTGCCTATTTGTGTGTTAAGTGCCGTTAGTTCCGGCAACAATTCAAGCACCAAACCAATTTGCTGCAACACCAGTTGTTCTTTACTCTCAGGCTCTGTCACCAGAGATTCAATGCGCCCTGAGAGTGCATCCAGTGCTTGTGAGATACGCTGTCGATCTTGCACTTCGTGATGCAATGCGCCGTCAACATAGCAGACAGCGTCATTTAGCAAATCCAGCACGGCAACACTATCAAGGCGCTCGCGATGGGCTCCTAGCGCAGAAATATAACTCAACAACGTGTGGTTAAGGCACAACAGGCGAAATGCTGCGTCCTGAATGGCCTTATCTGCCTTCGGATCGGCAGACATGTTAGAGATCACCGAGGCCAGTTCGGCATCGCTATTATGTGCATCGCGACGGGCAATACGATAAGCCAAACCGTTATCTTTGCCTTGATGGTATTGCACCAGTATGGCATCCAGATAGCGGCAGTCGGCATTGAGCGTCTTGCGCACGATGGCCGGTAGCTGGCGGAACTTCCAGTCTGGCCAGATAAAGCTCACCGCCGCCCAGGCGATGGCACAGCCCAATAACGTATCGTAGACCCGCGGCGCAGCGACCTCGAATCCTTCCCCTAACAGGTTAAAGCACAGCAGGACCAATAGGGTGATAAACATCGTAGCGTGAGCGTATTGCACGGTACGAAATGCAAAAAACAATACCCCGGAAATAACGATCAAAATCATCTGCCCTTCAAGAGAGGGGACAAAGTACAGGATCGGCAAGCCGATCAAAATACCGGCCAGGGTACCGACAATGCGCAGTGCCAGGCGTCTGCGGGTGGCGTTATAGTTGGGCTGGCAGACAAACAGGCTGGTCAACAGGATCCAGTAACCGTGTTGCATGCCGGTGAGTTGAATAAAGGCATAGCCTGCGCACAAGACCACAGACATCCGGATTGCATGGCGAAACAGGGCGGATTGTGGTGTCAGATGGCGGCTGATTCGCAAGCGAATATCACTCCAACCGGTAAGCCGATCATCGGAAAGACTATTCTCTTCTGCCTTACCACTCGCCAGGCTCTGTTCGGACTCGATGTTAGCCAATTGAGCATCGATCGCCCGCAAATTTTTCAGCAAATGTGAAAGCGCTCGGGTGAGTTCACGGTTATCAGCGGTTGGCGCTATCCGGGCTAATGCTTCCTCAATACGCATAAAGGCGGGCTCAAAGCGGGGATTATGCAGATATTTTTGCCGTAACAGTATCGACTGCGCCAGTTGTTGGCAGGCGCGGGCTTGCATGGTCAGTAGCCGCTGGAAGCGGAACAGGATATCGCTGTGGCGAAACTGTTGGCTCAGCGCCTGGTACTGCACATGTGACGAACTGGCGCGTTCATGAATATCCTGTGCAACAAAATAGTAGTGCAGTGTCCTGCGGGTACCGCGTTGTCCTCGGTCACCTTTCAGGCGAGTGAGCAGTGAGGCTTTGGTTTGGTTGAGTGTTGTCACCAATGTGCTGTTGGCCATGGCGACGTCCATCCAGGGGAGGTCAGCATCGCGTTCGGCATCAGGATCGAACAGATTGGCTTTTGCATCCAGATAGTTTGCCAACTGCTCATAACAATGGGCAAGATTCTCCTGCAGTGGCTTGATAGGGAAAAGCAGGTGGCCGATTAGCGTCAGCAGGTTATACCAGACGGCACCGATGATCAGCAGGGTTGGTTGCTGATACCAGGCTTCATACATTGAGGTACCCAGCATGGTATAGACGGCGATCAGCAATGCGCCAAAAGCGATGGTGGCATAACGTTGCCCCAGAGCCCCCAGCAGGATAAACCCGCAGGTTGAGGTAGTCAGCCCAAGGGCGAACAACCATGGGTAAGGGAACAGCAGTTCAATTGACGCAGAAGCGACAAAAAAACAGATTAGTGTGATCAGGAGGTTACGCAACCTTCCGGCTAAGCGGTCATCGAGATCGGTTAGCGCGGCAGCCACAACTCCCAAAGTCAGTGGGATAGTCAGCTTAGGGATCCCCAGCCACCAGGGAACTGCCGAAGCGCCGGCCAGCGCAATGAAGATGCGCAGGTTATAAAGCAGGTTACTGTTATAGGTATAACGTCGAATTGCCGGTGCAAAAGAGAGCACAACAAACTCCTAAACGGGAGAGAAAGTTAACGCTTCTGATATTGGCGTCGGGCATTTTCCATTCGTGCCTGCTGCGCCAACTCAACGGAAACCACGCGGCGGCCAACAGGCCAGAGTGCAATAGCGGCGATTTTGAAATTAGCAATGCCAACAGGAATACCGATGATAGTAATGCATTGTGCGATACCCGCAGCGATGTGCGACAGGCACAACCACCAGCCAAACAGCACCAACCAGACGATATTCAGCAATGACCCACCGGTATTAAGCAGAGCGTTGCTTTTCTCTGGATAGAGTTCATCGACATGAATCGCTTCGTTGCCGAACGGCAAGAACGAGAGCTTGGTGATTTCCCAGCAAGAACGGGTTAATGGCAGAGTAAAAATCAGTACGATGCTAAAAAAGGTCGCAACCAACCAACCGAGGGTGGTGAAAAAACCGCCCAATACGAAATTAAGAATATTCAATACAGTACGCATAGTCATCACTCTGCTGTAATCATGGTGTAGATGTATTCACAATCATAACGCAAAAACTATTCTACCCTTTTTTTAACGCTAGAGTGCCACTGCTTATCGCAGGTAAACTGGTAGCAATTCTACCCTATGGATTTCTAGCTGCAGCTTGAAAGACGGCGGGTATATCTCAACATAATCATGGCGTGAGCATATGGAACTTAAAGCGACATCGCTGGGTAAACACCTGGCGCAGCACCCTTACAACCGAGTACGGTTGTTGCATGCCGGCGTTGAGGTCAGCGGTGAAAAACATGAATACCTGATCCCATTCAATCAGTTGATCCAGGTGCGCTGTAAGCGGGGCATTGTCTGGGGGGAGCTCGAGTTCGAGCTGCCAGATGAAAAAGTGGTGCGCCTGCACGGTACCGAATGGCAGGAAACTCAGCGCTTTTATCATTATCTGCAGCAATCCTGGCAACAGTGGAGTGCGGAGATGAGCGAGGTCAGTGCCCGCGTGTTGCTAGAGCAGGTGGAGCATATTGAGCAAATCGAGCAACAGGATAAATGGTTCAAACGTGCCGAGTTAAGCCGACTGCAGCAGCAGATCCGCAAGTCATTTGATGCATTGCCGATGCCAGTGGCACGCCTGGATGAGTTTGAACAGTGTCGCGACAGTTATCACGTTTGCCTGCAATGGCTGCAACATGGGCAGCGTAGTGTGGCGCAACGCAATCTGCGCTGGAGCGAGCGGATGCTGGAAACGCATCAGGATTTCTTCCAGACTGTTGAAACCTCACCGTTGAATGATTCACAAAGCCGGGCGGTAGTGAACGGCGAGGATGCCGTGCTGGTACTTGCAGGAGCGGGTAGCGGTAAAACCTCGGTACTGGTAGCACGGGCAGGTTGGCTGCTGCTGCGGCAAGAAGCCGAGCCAGGACAGATCCTGTTGCTGGCTTTCGGGCGCAAGGCGGCAGAAGAGATGAATGAGCGCATTCAGCAACGTTTGGGCAGCGATGCCATCCAGGCAAAAACATTTCATGCGCTGGCATTGCTGATCATTCAGGAGGGCAGCCGTAAAGCGCCTGTTATCAGCAAGTTGGAGACGGACAGCAAAGCGCGCCGGGCACTGTTGGTAAAAAACTGGCAGCAGCAATGCAGTGAGAAGAAAGCGCAGGCCAAAGGTTGGCGTCAATGGTTGACTGACGAGTTGGCGTGGGAACTGCCGGAAGGCGATTTCTGGCGCGATAAACGTCTGGCGGAACGCTTGGCCGGTCGGCTGGAGCGTTGGTTGGGGCTGATGCGAACCCACGGCGGCAGTCAGGCAGAAATGATTGAGCAGGCTGATGAAGAGGTCCGCGACCTGTTCACGAAGCGCATCCGGCTGATGGCACCTCTGCTTAAAGCCTGGAAAGCCGCGTTGAAAGAGGAAGGGGCCGTGGACTTTGCCGGGCTGATCCACCAAGCCGTCAATATCCTCGAAAAGGGCCGTTTTATCAGCCCGTGGAAGCATATCCTGGTGGATGAATTCCAGGATATTTCTCCCCAGCGTGCACAATTGCTGGCGGCATTGCGTAAGCAGAATAAACAGACCAGCCTGTTTGCCGTGGGGGATGATTGGCAGGCCATTTATCGTTTCAGCGGCGCCGAGTTGTCATTGACCACCGCATTCGCGGAGAACTTTGGCGAAGGGGCACAATGTGCGCTGGATACCACCTATCGCTTTAATGACCGGATTGGTGAAATTGCCAACCGTTTTGTGCAGCAGAATCCGCATCAGCTGAAAAAACCGCTCAATAGTCTGACGAAAGGAAATAAGAAGTCGGTCATCATCCTGCCGCAGGAGCAACTGGAAGCCTTGCTGGATAAGATAAGCGGCTATGCCAAACCGGAAGAACGAATTCTATTATTGGCGCGTTATCATCATCTCAAGCCAGAAGCATTGCAAAAGGCGGCCACACGCTGGCCGAAACTGAATATTGAGTTTATGACGATCCATGCCAGCAAAGGTCAGCAGGCGGAGTATGTGATTATTACCGGCCTCTTCGACGGGAATGATGGATTTCCTGCCATGGCACGCGAATCTGTGCTTGAAGACGTGTTGCTGCCACAGCCTGAGGATTTCCCGGATGCTGAAGAGCGGCGTTTGCTTTATGTCGCGCTGACGCGAGCTAAGCATCAGGTTTGGTTATTGCAAGATCGCGAGCGGCCGTCGGTATTTATTGAGCAACTACAGGATATCGGCGTTCCTTTGCAGAAAAAGCCGTAAGGAAACGGCCTGGCAACTGCGCCAGGCCGAGGTCATTATTTCAGTCGCGCTTCCAGGTACTTTTTATAATCTGGAATTGCGATCTCAACTTCGCGTTTGAACAGTGAAGACTCGATAAGGAAGTCGGCAGTTGAGCGGTTAGTTGCCACTGGAATGTTCCAGACAGTAGCCAGGCGTAGCAAGGCTTTTACATCTGGGTCATGCGGAACTGCGTTCAACGGATCCCAGAAAAAGATCAGTACATCGATCTTACCTTCGGAAATCAACGCCCCGACTTGCTGATCCCCTCCCATCGGGCCACTCAGCATGCTTTGTACCGGGATCCCGCTGGCACGCTGGATCAGATTGCCAGTGGTACCCGTGGCATAAAGCTGGTGTTGGGCTAACTGAGCCTTGTTGTCTTCTACCCATTTCAATAAGGCTTGCTTGCAATGGTCGTGCGCAACCAACGCAATATGTTTACGTAACGCGAGGGTACGGGTGGTCAGTTCCATGTTGGTATCCTTGGCAAATCAGATAATTTGCCACAGATTACTGAAACTGTATTTCACTGCCTAGCGTTAACACAGAAAAATGCGAATAAAACACGCCGTTATGTGATAACGCCCTCAGCGGTTGGGGTGTTTACCGGCCCAATGGATAAAACGTTTCTGGGTTTCTGCATCGGCCCGCAGGAACCAGTATTGCAGCATTTGTTCGGGGACGTTTTCACCTTTCAACGTAATCACTTTGGAGCTGGCTACCTGATTTCCAGGCGGTGCGACGAAAGTACTGGCACGCAAATGCGCCAGTGCGGGGAGAGAAGCAATGCGATTTTGGCCGTTATAATCGGCGATAATCTTTTCCAGATCGCTATCGTCAGACATTCCCTTTAGCGATAAAACATCGTTCTTCATCACCAGAGCCTGGCCGTTGTTATCAACAAGTTTATAGTCCATTGCCTCGTCAAAGTGCAGGCTGTCACGTACATTTTCGATACGCGGTAATACGATGGTCACCATACTGACATCTTGACTATTGAAGACCACAATTTGCGGTGCCGAGGTGTAAAGTACCTGAGTTCGTGGATCTTTGTGGATGGACTTGGTGACCTTGAACAAGAGCTGATGTTGCCCGCCATCCAATTCCAGGCTATCCGCCCCCTTTAACAACGAGCCTGTCATTTTCTTGCCGTCGACCACCATCAACTCGATGTCCGGGGAAAGCCTCAGGGTCGTAGCCGCGGCCGATACGCTTAGCGATAAACCAAGCAGCCCCGCAACCACCAGACCAAATTTCATTGTTACTTCCTTATAGTGGGACATGTTTATCATGTGTTGGATAGGGCTTGAGTAGTGTCAAATCCTTTCATTTATTCAATTTTAGTTACATTTATACATATTTTCAAAATATTTGAAATGTAAATGTAAAAGCAGCACCCAAAGGGGCGCGATAAACAGTATAGACGCAAGTCCACAACAATTTTATCTGAAGGAAACTCTTCGGTTACACTCAATGAAGGGGAGTTTACTGCGACCATCAGGAGTGAAAGATGCAAGACCAAGATATTGCCGATGTACTGAAACAGGTAAAAACCATTGCGCTGGTGGGTGCCAGTGATAATCCTGGGCGACCTAGCTATGGTGTGATGGCCTATTTGCAGTCACAGGGTTATCAGGTTACACCGGTGAGCCCGAAGCTTGCTGGGCAAACGCTGCTTGGCCAGCAGGTTTACGCCAGGTTGGAAGATATCCCTCATCCTATCGATATGGTTGACGTTTTTCGTAACGCTCAGGCGGCTTATGGCGTTGCGCAAGAGGCAATAGCTATCGGTGCCAAGGTGTTGTGGCTGCAAATTGGGGTGATCAATGAGCAGGCCGCCGTATTGGCCAGGGAGGCTGGCGTAAAAGTCATTATGGATCGTTGCCCGAAAATCGAGATCCCGCGTTTAGGATTGGCTCGCTGAAAGAACAAAATAGCAGGGCTTACAGAGTAAGCCCTCATGTGGGTTTCTCAGGTCCTGGCGTTTAGTTACGCAATCTTGGCGCCTGTAACTGGCGGCGAATCGACTCTGCCAGTTCATCAAGCGATGGCTGCTCAGGGTGCGCATCCTGCTGTTCACCAGCCAGCTGTGCTTCAGCCAGATAAGTGTGAACCGGTTGGCCTGCTTCGTCTTCCATCACCACGTGATACCAGGGAGCAAAACGCAATTCATCGTTAGCGGCGATCTCGTCTGCTTTAGGTTGTTCCAAAGAGTATTCTGGGTCGATATCGATAACGACGCCCAAATACCCCAGCAGTTTGTGGCGAACCTGCTGTCCGATACCGAATTTGCTGGCAATCATGATGACCTCCTGAGAAACAGTGTATTGCTCTCTATATGAGGGCAACACAGCGTATTTCAAGTTACATCACCCGACACGCAAAGCCTTTCAGATATAGCCCTTCAGGATAAGTTGCGATAACCGGGTGATCGGCAGCCTGTCGGAACTGCTCTATAAATTGTACATCACGCCCGGCATCTACAGCGGCGTCGGCCAAAATTTTCTGGAATAAATCGGTTGGCATCAAACCTGAACAGGAGAAGCTGAGCAGAATACCCCCTGGGTTGAGTAGCTGTAGCGCTAACATATTGATGTCTTTATAACCACGACAGGCGCTGGCCAGCTGATTCTTGTTTTCTACAAACTTGGGGGGATCCATGATGATCAGGTCGAATTTTTCACCTTGTGTGCGGTAGTTACGCAACAACTGGAAAACGTCATCACGCACAAATTCGGCTTTGCTCAGATCCAACTGGTTCAGCTCAACGTTCTGTTTGGCAATGTCCAATGCGGCCTGTGAGGTATCGACGCTAATGACTTGCTCACAGCCGCCCATCAGGGCTGAAACCGCGAAAGCGCCGGTATAGGAGAAGCAGTTGAGAACACGGCGACCTGCGGAATAATGACGTGCCGCCAGGCGGCTATCACGCTGGTCAAGATAGAAGCCGGTCTTGTGGCCTTGTTGAATATCTACCAGCAGTTTCATGCCGTGTTCGGTAATCGGCAGCAGGGCCGGGGGCAGATCGCCCAGAATCAGACCTTGCGCCAGTGGCAAACCTTCTTTCTTACGCACGGCAACGTCAGAACGATCGTAGATCGCACAGTCTGGATAGCAGTGCTGCAATGCGGAGAGCAACGCGGCACGCTGGTATTCCGCACCGGCAGAAAGCAATTGCAGCACCAGGAAGTTCTGGAATCGATCGATAGTGATTCCCGGCATACCATCAGACTCACCGGCGATCAGACGATAGCCATCCAGGCCGTCACGCTTCGCCAGCCAGTCACGCCAACGTTGTGCCTGTTGCAAACGGCGGATAAAGAACGCAATGTCGATCTCTTCATCCTGTTGAAATGTCCAGACGCGTGCGCGGATCTGCGATTCTGGCGAGTAGGCGCCGCGTGCCAGCCATTTGCCCTGGCTGTCATGGATATCGATGGTTTGGCCGGAAAGGGCTTTGCCTTCAACACGTTGAACAGCACCAGAGAAAACCCATGGATGGCGACGGAGTAAGGACTTTTCACGTCCTTTGGCAAGAAACAGGCGCATATTTTTTTACTCTTTAAATACAGTAAGTTACAACTGAAAGATCACTATCAGTCAAAATAAGGTCACAATCATAAAGGAACCGCTATCCATCTAGCGTCCTGATAACGCGCGGTCATTTCAACTGATTTATGACCCACAAGGCGGCTTCCTTGCACCCTTGTATGAAAACGTGCGGAAAAGCTGCCGACTTCGCGGAACGAAGGGCGCTTGTTTTCCCGCAACAAGTCAGGCAGTTTACGCGATCTCGTGAAATAATCCGAGGCTGTTTTTCGAGTACATAGTGGCTGGCAAAGTGCTTCAATCCATCACTTTCCCCGTTGCCTTTCAATGCATGCCGGTCCATGCTACCGCAGCGTCAAGAATATTTTAATCTTTATCAGATACATCGTAATGTAATTTAGTCAGATTACGTACACCCGTTATGACTGTAGCGGCAATAGTGTTAGCCCTATTGACGACCTCGATCTGATAATTCTTACCGCGATACTTCACCGGGTAAATAATAGGATGATATTTATTTCCCTCTCCATTTAGGCGCTTATGTTTTTCAATGGCAAGATTTGCCACAAATACATGAACAGGTTCTGTATCCCCTCTGATGATTTCTTTCATGTTACCTCCCTGGTTGTCACATTCAGAAAATTATTCCTGCCAATCAAATAGCTGGTATCAGCATGGCAACGTTTTAACCCTCGCTGCATAAGCCTCTTGCGTTTTATTGCTGTTAATATGCTGCGCTGAATACAGAAACAGGTTTAGGTCAAAAATGAACAGCGCTGGCTATGTGTTAACGTTATTACAATACTATCTTGCTGATATTAATGTGCGATTTTGCATTGATTCTCTATAGGTTATAATAAATAAGCGCATAACATTATTTTATAAGCATGGCGTTGCTATTGTTGGATAGTGAGTTAAATTAGCGGAATGCTTTTACCGAAAGTTTTTTGCCTGGCTGTAATCTGCTGTCCATGGCGATCGCGTACCCTATTATAAAGTTGGCGTTGCTTCTCGGCGCGTTTCTCTGCTAATGCCAAGTGATCATTCGCAGCTTTCTCAATTTGTGCGCGGAATGCAAAATCAATCGGATTGATAGCCTTTTGCACCCGATCAATAGGTTTACGTTTCTTTCGTGACAATACAGGACGTTGGGGTTGGAATTCGACATCGGCAATGCCATGTTCACGATTGTAGGCATCAGTAAGCGCCTTACGGCGTTCGCGGCGGCGCTTGTCTGCATTATCATAGGCGTAGCATTTCATGCATCTCTCCCGTGGTTTTCTGTTGTGCTGAACCCTCAGCACACGCGGTAGTCTGAGTGAAGCCTCTCGCAGGTAAACTTTCGTTAGCTGTTATACAAGAGGCTGTTCTGCAATACCCGCATTATACTTATGGGTATGCGAGATTTATATACCTATGGGTAACTTTTTTGTGGGGAGAGGCTTATCTGATTGAAAAAAATAATGATTTAATTTTCTCGTTAGTGAGGCTGAACATTTGGCGTTTTAGAAGGTACAAAAAAACCCAGCCGGGCTGGGTTTTTTACCTACACAATCCAATGTGTGGCATGTTTTTCAGGACAGGGGCCCTAGGCTATCTGATCCATCCACCTTTGACTAAACCCAAGATGGTATATTCTTCAGCGTTCAATACCGGCGAGCCCGGTAAGATGCCTCGTAGCCAGCCAAAACCGGCATCGTTAAAATAGAGCTTGAAAGTGAGTGCGTCTGAGCCGTTGCTTTTGGCTATCACCTTATCGCCATTTTGTGGCTTCAGTTCATTGCTTACAGGCTCAACCAGAATCAGCGTACCGGGAGGGAAGTTAGCCCCGGCAGAGCCGCTCATGGTGTCATCCCTGACTTCTAACCAGTAGGCGTTAACCGAGCATTCTTCTAGCGCGGGGAGTAAGACTCTTGGTGTAGTGCTTTTTTGCGCTGACGTTAGCGGTAATTTCCAGTCGATCAGGGGAAAATACTGCACCGTACTGTAAACAACATGGCCTTGCTCGTGCGCATCGTGTTTACGTGGATTGTCAATCAGCCCATCAAGCCAGCCAATACCTACCGCAAATTTTTGCTCTATCTTTCTTGCCATATCGCCACTGATCCCTTTCTTGCCTTTTTTTCCGGAGGGATACAGCATTCTCGATACGTAATCGGGCGCGACGGAGATCGCCTCAGCCAGCCGTTTTTGGCCGCCAGTACCAAGACTGTCGACCAATTCAGCCAGCTTAAGGCGGCGTGTTTCTTGTAATTGAAGTTTCTGTTCATCTTTCATAAGACAATGGTACTAAAAAATACCGAAAGGTAAATGACCTTTTGGTATTGACATAAAATTACCTGTAGGTATAATTGGTTTCAGTTCATCACTGAGCGCTATCTACGGACCCGCGAAGAAACGCACTAAAGACGGCGTCCCGTAGGTGCTCATTGAACAGCATTCTGGCAGCAGCATCCGCAAAATTGCGCCGAATGACGGGGAAAGCAACCGTATGACATTGAAAACGGCGGCATAACCCACCTCGCTCCTTAAATTCTCTTACCCGAAAGGGTTGCCAACACCAAGTAGCTGAGCGGTTACTCTACTCGCTGCTTGGATAATGACTCAATGGCTAACAAGCAACGGTTCCGGCGGTAGCATGAGCCTCAGCTTCGTTTGGCCGACTTATTATCACCATCTGAAATCAAGATGGAAAAATCCTGTTTTATATTGTCGCTTGTGCAACAACGCCAAGCATAAAGTCAGAAATACACAGATACCTGCAATGCACACAGGGGGCGTTGTAAAGACGTACGGTTTACCTCAGAACGCTGAACCCGGTCAGGGAGATAACTATGGCTAATATTGATGGGGTCAGGATATGAATGTCAGCGAATTAAACCTCAAGAAAGAGCAGCGTGACTGGCTCAATGGCTGGTTAGAATTATGGGGGGCATGGGTATATTCGGGGCGCTTGGATAAGCGGCAGGGCAATATTATCGCCAAATTTATGGCGACGGTGGAATCTCAAAGCGATTCAGCCCGGCCTATGTGCAGTGACGATGATGGTCTGCTGATCTCCCTGGTCGTAGATTCTGTCCTTGGCATTGATACCAAAGCGATAGGGATCTTGCTCAGTTACTATGCCTATGGCGCCTCGAAGCGTTCGATCGCAGCCTATTACCATAAGGCGGCCAAACCTCGCAGAATGACGGGGCGGTTAGGGGAGGGATGGCGTAAACCGTCCTTGAGCACCTGCCGAAATGAGATTGATCAGATCCTCAATGCAAGTCTTTTTATATTGTACCAACCACTACAAAATGCATTCATCTGTCGCAAACGTGTCGCTAAAATTTCGCATATTGGTGATAAAGTTGCTTGACAGGCGTTTAACCATTAAGCCATAATTATCACATAAGCTGCCGTAAGTGACTTCAAAAGTGACAAAGGCAGTTTTTTTGTTGCTATAGATCAAAACGCTTACCTATAACATTCCCCATGCAGATGCGTGAACAGAAGCTCAAAACGAGCCTTCACCTTATCTCCGCATCTTCCAACACTTCAAAGCCTCGCTTCTGCGGGGCTTTTGCTTTTGTCACGAATAGAAATTCAATCAAATGAATACGCCATCAAAGGATGGTTTTTTCATTACTCACGCCGGAGTTTGGCAATGGACAATCACCACCTGCCGCCTGGCTTTGTCGAGGCGCTTCTAATGTGGATAAAAATTAATGCACCTTCTCTGTATGGCTCGTTTGCAGCATTTGGCATGGCAACGTTACTGACACTCAGGGATGGAAAGTCATGGCTTGATGCGCTCTATGCTGGCCTGGTTTGCCTGTTGATAACACTGGGTGTCATCAACTCGCTGGAGTTGTTTGGCATTAGCAAGGATAACGCGCTGATTGTCGGTGTTGTTATTGGAGGAATGGGAGTCGAACGTTGCCTCGCCATTCTTCGGATGTTCGCTAGCGTCAAGACCCACACGCCAATGGAGGATAAGGACAAGAAGAATGACAACTAAATTCTATTTTGGACTACGCAGTGAAAAAAATCTGCAAGGTGTTCATCCAGACCTGGTGAAAGTGGCCCGCCGTGCACTTGAGTTATCCCCGATCGATTTTTGTATTACCGAGGGGCGGCGATCAATCGAACGCCAGCGTCAACTTGTTGCCGAGAAGAAAAGCCAGACCATGAACAGCCGCCATATCACCGGCCATGCTGTAGATGTGTTTGCGTTACCCACTTCGGCAGGATCCTGGGATATGCAGTATTACCGTCAAATTGCTGCAGCGTTTAAACAAGCGGGCGATGAGCTGAAGATCCCGGTGGAATGGGGAGGGAATTGGACATCTTTCAAGGATGGGCCGCATTTCCAACTTTCTGTCAAAACCTACCCGGCATAACGCTTCCTGTCTGGCGGATATCGCCATGAGCCGTGCCGTAATGAGAAACAGCTAAGCAAAGAAGGTCATTCGACGTGTTATTAAGCATAAAGAATCGGCTGTGGCTGGCTCTGTTCAGCGTAATACCCCGTTCGTCTCTAGGGCGGTGGACAGTAAGGTATCTGCTGAGATTTGCCGTTCATCGAGCCTGCCAGCATCTGTCGCCTCACCAGGGAAACGCATTGCAACGGCAATGGAGAACGCTAAGAAACACAAAATATTACGGGAGGTGAAAGCCTCTTTTTCGTTTATAGGGAGCCATTCGCTCCCTTTTTTATTGCAGGTAACGCTATGGAATATGTGATTGATCTCCAGCGATTCCGCGATCTGTTCCCGGCCATGTCTGATGTTGGCATGTTTACCGATGCAACGATCCAGACGCAATGGGAGCAGGCGCAGTACTTCATCAGTCCAGATGAATCGCTGCAAGAACACCGTTTTGAAAATGCACTTTACCTGATGACTGCCCATCTCGTCTGGTTACATCACGCCATCGCCCAAGGGCACACGACGGCGGGTATCGTGACGAGTGCCACCATCAGCAAAGTGTCCGTGAGCATTGCCTTACCACCTTGTCATACAGCCAGGCAATTCTGGTTGGCGACGACGCCTTATGGTCTCCAGCTATTGGCGCTGTGCAACGAGGATACCGTTTCTGGAGGTGCGGAATGATACCCGGCAGCAACTTACTGAATATGGCGCTGGGGATTATTGGCTCTCAGCCCGTGAGGTATTACCGCGACAGCAAACAGCGTCAGGAATTACCCAACGGCATCCTGGTCACCCAGTTTGAACCCGGCGTAATCATTTCCAGCGGTAGTGTTCAGGCGGTATCACCCACTCATATCGAGCAGGCGGGGCTGGATGTCTCCAGGCGCCATATTGAGTGGTTTGTATCCCTTGATGTGCTTGGCGTAGAGCGCGATGCCAGCGGTGATGAAATTGAATGGGATAGCAAGCGCTGGAAAGCCATCACCCCGGAAAAATGGGTCGTACAAGACGGCTGGTGTGCCGTTATCTGCCAGGAGGTTTAGCAATGCCAATAAACGTTAAGCGCTTTGTACTTATCAATAGCGGCCAGATCGGCGGGGTAAGCACCGTTGTTCCGGCCCCTGGGCCCGAGATCCCTACGCCACCCGCGCCTGAATTTGCATTTGCCCTGCTGGCGGAGAGCGGCAAGGTGATCTTGTCCGAACGCGGAAACTATTTACAGGTAGAGCATGAAAGATAATGAGCTTATTACCTTGATCAAAGGCGAATTGTCGACGGGGTTAGAGCGTCAAGGGCATTCGGGAATCAAGGTCTGGCAAAGCTATCAGCCAACCCTGCAGGGGATGACGACAGATCCGGTCATCTATCTGCATAAAATGGCTGATGTTCGCCATGGTTCACCCGGTCTGCGCGAGGAGTATGACGATGATGCACAGGTCATGCGGCGCATTACTACCGAAGTATTGATCAGCACCTATCAGGTGAGCGGGGTGTTGGTTTATGAATTCACCGATCCTGAGGCCGTTACGCCTGGGGATATGGTGAAAGCCGCTGCCAGAGCAATGCAATCACCCGAGTTCCAGCAGGCCTTAGCCGCCAAAGGAGCGAATGTGATGCGCGTTGGCAGCATAACAACCGTGGACGTAACGGGAGAAAATCCTGGTTATGAACAGCGTCCACTCTTCGAAATCGATATCAGTCACACCGATACCTTCATAACAGAAATTCCTACTTTTAAATCCATCGTTTTTCGCGCTGGCCGCGTATAAACCAGAGGGCAAGAAATGTCTATTTCATTGAATCAATATGTCAAAATCACGTCTGGCGTGGGAGCAGGTAATAACGTCCGGGCTCGCGAACAAATCCTGCGTATTTTTACTGAGAATACCTTGGTACCGTCTGATGGCGTTCTGGAGTTTACCAGCGCCGATGATGTCGCCAGTTATTTTGGACGCGATGCGCAAGAGTATCTCCGCGCCGTTAAATACTTCTCTTATATTTCCCCGACGATCGTGCAGCCATCCAAGCTGTCGTTTGCCCGAGATCAGCATATCGCAGCGCCTTCTCGCGTGATTGGCGAGCCAGTCCGGGCGTTGTCTCAAGCTTCAGGTGTGATTGCCGGCACGATCAACGGCGTAGAATTTACTACCGCCTCGGTAACCATTGCGGAAGGGAGCACAATGCATGCTGCGGCCGTTTCTGTAGAGGAGGCGCTCAACGCAGTGAATGCGGTACCCGCTCTGGTATCCAGCAAGTTTAGCTACGAGCCCGTTAACGCGCGTTTCTTGATGGTTGCGGGCGATACCCAGGTTGCCACGATCAAATTCAAAGCCGGTGCGGTGACCGATGCGTTGGGCCTGACCAATGGCACGGCGATCCCTGGCGTTGCGGAGCCACTTGTGGAGGCCGATAGCGTCTCGGTTGCAGATAACATCAGCAATAACTATGGCTCATTCTTGTTCTTGCGCAAACTGGCGCTTGACGAGGTGATCCCGCTGGCCGAAGCCAATGCGGCCAAAAATGTGAGCTATATGCTGCTTGTCGGTTGCGAGGCCAGCGAAGCGGAATCCTTTAGTGCGGCACTGTTGCCGATCTCCAGCGTGGGTTTAACGCTGATCGCTGCACCCAATACCGATTTTGACGAGCAAATCCCCGGCGCGCTGATGGCGGCAACCAATTACGACAGCCGAAATGGCGTTATTAACTATATGTATCGTCAGGTACCCAATATTACGCCAAAAGTTACCACCACCCCGATGTCTGATTTCTACGACAATCTGCGTGTTAACTATTATGGCCGGACCCAGACCGCGGGTCAGCAGATCGATTTTTATCAGCGTGGTGTATTGACCGGTGGGGCAACGGCCCCGACAGACATGAACGTTCACGCCAATGAGCAATGGCTGAAAGATATCTGTGCCGCGGCTCTACTCTCACTGCAACTGTCACTGGGGCGTATTCCTGCGAATAAAAGTGGTCGTGGCCAAATTCTGAATACGCTGCAGACGCCGATTGATTCCGCGTTGTTTAACGGCGTGATCAGCGTAGATAAGCCACTCAATACCCAGCAGAAACTCTATATCACCCAGATGACAGGGGATGATAACGCCTGGCAACAGGTACAGGGTATCGGCTACTGGGTCGATGCGTTTATGCAAAGTATTGTCACCCCGGACGGCCGCACTGAATGGCAGTGCGTTTACACCCTGATTTACAGCAAAGACGATGCGATCCGCCGCGTTGTTGGTACTCACGCCCTTATTTAATGGAGCAACACAATGAATAATATTTCTGGTTTTGGTTTAGTCGCGAACATTTGTGCTTCAACCACGTTCCCATCTGGCTTCAATGTCACGCAGTTTGCCGATGATGCCGATCCGCTTGATACCCCTTCTCAGCAGCTCAGTGATGTGGGTATTGGATTGAATGGCGATTTGGTTCATTGGTCCGTCGCGCAACCACTGGTGATCACGCTTAACGTCATTCCTAACAGTGATGATGACAAAAATCTTTCTGTGTTGGCAGAAGCCAACCGTGCCGCTAAAGGCAAGGTCAGCGCACATGACAAGATCACTATCACCTTTACCTATCCAGATGGCACCAGTCGTACATTGTCAAACGGTGTGCTTACCGATGCCATCCTGGGTAACGGTGTCGCCAGTGCGGGGCGTATGAAGTCAAAACCTTACATTTTCAAGTTTGAAAACCAGGTAGGCGCATAATGCTGGAACCCATTGAAAAAGACATCCCGCTGCCAGACGGCGGGAGTAAAACCTACATCCTGAGTAAGTTCCCGGCCATTGCAGGCCGGGAGATCGTTACTCAGTATCCGACAAGTGCCGCGCCGAAAATGGGGGACTATAAAACCAACGAAGCGCTGATGTTGAAGATGATGGCCTATGTAGCGGTTCCGACAGACAGTGGTCAGTTACAACTGACCACGAAAGAGTTGGTGAATAACCATGTTCCCGATTTTGAAACGCTCCTGAAGCTGGAGTGGGCGATGATGGAATATAACTGCAGTTTTTTCAGGAACGGCGCAGCCTTGGGTTTCTTAACCGGATTAACGGGAAAGCTCAAACAATCGGTTACCCAAACGTTGACGGATTTATTGCGGCCATCATCGGGGAAGGACGCGCCAGCCTCAGAGAACTCAAAGAAAACTACACGCTCGAAGAAGCTTTAAATCTTTTCGAGATCATCGCGGTGCAGCGTTATAACGAAATGCTGGCCGTAGAACATGCGCAAAGGACATCAAGATGAATCTACTTGAGGCGTACTATTACACATTTGCGGCGGACGCCTCAAAGCTGGATAAGGCGTTGTCTGACAGTAATAAAAAAGTCAATGAGCTCGAGGACTCATTGAAAAAAACGGATATAACGGCGGCAAAGTTAGGTGCCGCCTTTATTGACCTGGTGAAAGCTGGCGCCAAAGTACTGGGTATCGTTCCGACGTACGAAGGGCTCAAGATGTTGGCGCTTGATACCGCCGAATCCACCAGCGCACTCGGTAGACAGGCTGAGCAAATGAACGTCAATGTGTCCACCCTGGATGCCTGGCGTAAAGCGATTGTGGAAAGCGGTGGCGATGCTGATGTTTTCACCAATACGCTCGGTAATCTGGC
This sequence comes from Serratia fonticola, assembly GCF_006715025.1. Lineage (NCBI taxonomy): Bacteria > Pseudomonadati > Pseudomonadota > Gammaproteobacteria > Enterobacterales > Yersiniaceae > Serratia > Serratia fonticola. Next base: position 3,753,774 of record NZ_VFMK01000001.1, on the reverse strand, counting down.
ACAACGCTTTCGCGATCCGGAAGCTGCGCTATTACGTTACAGCAAGGCACTTGGGGGGATGAACAGTATCCAGGCTCAGAATGCAGGCAAAATGCTGGGTTTGGATGAAGGGACCATCGAACTGCTGCGTAAGGGCAGGATTAACGTTGAGGAGTTGATAAAAAAACAGAAAGACCAGGGGGTTGTAACCAAACAGCAGGTTGAAATGGCGGATAAATTCAACCATGACCTGCGTGTATTGAGCATGACTTTCGATAGCCTGAGAAGTGACATTGGAACGTTGCTTATTCCTGTAATGCAACTCCTGTTAACCCAGTGGGTTGCGATTGCCAAGTGGGCCAGGGAAAACAAAGGACCACTGGGCGATGTGTTTATGGTCGCCGCTGCCATTGTGGCAGCGTATTACATTCCAACCATGATCAGCGCCGCTGCGGCTACTTTTGCTGCAACGTGGCCTTTACTGGCCATTGGTGCCGCCATCGCGGCATTAGCGGTGGTTATTGCTGATGTTATCGGGTACTTCCGTGGCTGGGATAGTGTAACCGGGCGCTTGGCGCAGAAATTCCCTGCACTGGACAAGTTCCTCCAGGCGTCGAAAGCCGAAGTTTTAGCACTTTGGGAAGCGCTGCTGGTGCTATTCACCGATCCTATGCAATTCCTGGCAAACCTGACGGCAGAACTCCAGCCTTTGCTGGACATGTTTGAGAGTCTGAAAGCAGAAGGATTGAGGTTGTTAGACCTGCTGCTGAGTCTGTTCACCAATCCGATGCAATACCTGGAAATCTTGAAAGCCGCGGTGATATCGCTGCTGGATAGCCTGCTATGGGAAGGTGCCGGAGATACGGTCTTCGACTTTTTAGGTCGTGCTGCCGAAAGTGTGATGGTTATCTGGAACGTGCTTAAATCGCTTATCGGCGGCGTGATTCAGGCTGCACTTTTAGGATTCCAAAAAATTGGCGATGCCTGGAAAACGGTTAAAGGCTGGTTTGGGATGGGAAAAAAGGAGGTTGATCAGGCCAGTAACGCCGCAAAGACCTCTGATGATCCACAAAGCGAAAACGGTTTGGCCCAGCAGCGCATCAATGCTCTGGTTTATCAGGCGCAGAACGATATTGATGCGATGAATCGTTCGCCAATTACAGCAATGACCAGTAATAGCATTGCCAACGGTAACCAAACTCTGGCTTCGGAAAGAACTGATATTCGAATCGATAATATCACGGTGCAAACCCAGGCGGTTGATGCACAAGGGATCGCAAATGGTCTTTCTGGGGCGCTGGATGATGTTTATCACCATAATAATAATGGGATGGGGGCGTAATGGAAAAAACGATGGAAGTGTATGGTTTGTATGATGGTAATTTTAACCTTGCCTTTCCTGATGCCATCAGCATGAAAGCTTCCGTTCGCGAAGAAGCCAAGTTGATGGAGCATCCAATGGAGGATGGCGCGACCATTGCCGATCACCGTGTGATCCTGCCTGTGGGTATTGAGCTGGTGGTCTTTTTGCCAGCGGAAAGCTACAAAGACAGTTATAACTGCCTCCGGCAGGCATTTCGTGGTGAAGAGTTATATACCGTGCATCTGGCTACGGGCATTTATTCACGCATGGCGCTTCAAGCCATGCCTCATGAAGAAACGCCGGATCAGAGCGACGCCATTGCTATTACGCTGAGTTTGAAAGAAGCGCGGATCATCACTACGCAATATCAGGCATTGCCGCCAGTAAAGGTGAAATCTCCAAAGGATACCTGTACGGTGGAGCGTGGGGAACAACAGCCGCAACCGCCAGCGCAGATTAAAACTATTGCGTTAAATATGAGTGGAATTAAGGGGCAGGGCGCAAAAAAATTAAGTAATGCCTGGGGGAAATAATATGATACAGAATATCCCGCTAGAAAAACTGCCAAACCAGAGCTTAACGATAAGGTTACAAGATCACCGCTATGAAATTGAGTTAAAAACAATTAGTGATGATCTCATGAGTATCTCTATTACCCGAGATAATATAAATCTAATACGAGGGATTCGTTGTGTTCCGCAAATGTTTTTTTTGCCTAAGCATTTGGAAATGGGGTTGGGGAATTTTTATTTTTTAACGGTTAACGATGAGTATCCGAACTGCCAAAAATTCGGTAGCGATCATGTATTGTACTATTCTGACGAGGTGTAAATGTGGAATTTGATCCAAGGATCGTCACTGTCGCCATTGAGGTTGACGGGAAATTAAACATCTATTCCGATCTTTTAATTTCGGCAACGGGAACTAAAACAGCCAATACGTTGCAAAATGAATTTACCGTGACTATCACCAATCTGAAGAAATCTGTCCGGGATTATCTGATAAAAGAAACCTCGCCGCTTAATCGTCCACGCCGTCGCAAGAAAATCATTTTGTATGCAGGGCGCCAGAGCTATGGCACGTTCAAAGTGTTTGAGGGGGACATTACTCAGAGTTCACCCAGCCAGCCGCCTGATATTGGTTTGACCATCAAAGCGCGAACCGGCTCCTTTTTTATGACTGATATTCTCAGTACCGGGTATGCGGCGACAGTCCCATTAGAAAAGGTTGCGGCAGATACGGCCAAGAGTATGGATTTGACGTTGGATTTCCAGGCATCGGATAAAAATATCAGCAATTACAGCTATACCGGGGCCAAGTTGAAGCAGGTCGATAAACTGGCAGAGGCCGGCAATTATAACGTCTATGTGGACGATGACCGGCTGGTAGTGAAAAACGCCGATACACCGTTGACCAATGCCGCGACAACGTTGAATAAGAATACCGGAATGATCGGCATGCCTGAAGTCACGGAAGAGGGCGTAAAAGTGAAATACCTGCTTGATCCCGAAAGCCGTCCGGGAGGAAAGCTGACCATTGAAAGCGACTTGAACCCGGCAGCCAATGGCACTTTCGTTATTTTTAAACTCAGTTATGACATCAGCAACCGGGATACTCCGTTTTATAACGTTGCTGAATGCCGGAGGGTGAGATAATGGCAGAAACCAGCTTAACGTCGGGCGATCCGGCATCACGGCAATCGCTTCCCGGCGTCATTGAATTCGCCTTCAAAAAAATGCTACAGGGAATAGATGGGCAACTGCCTGCCGTGGTGGTTGGCTACGATCGTGAAACTAATCGAGCGACCGTCCAGCCTCTGATCAGCCGGTTAACCACCGAAGGTGAACCGGTAGAGAGAGCGACGATTGCCAGCGTGCCGGTACTCGCGCTGGGTGGAGGCGGATTTGCCATCACATTCCCGTTAAAAGCCGGAGACCGGGGTTGGATAGAAGCGAGCGACCGTGATATTTCGCTTTTTATGCAGACCAATGATAAAGCGATACCCAACACGTTGCGCATGCATGAGTTTTCGGATGGCCGCTTTGTGCCTGATATGTTCGCCAGCCACACATTGCCTGCCGAAAATGAAAACGAAGTGATTATCCAGAACAAAAGTGGTGAAACGCTGGTGGGGGTGAAAGACGACCGGATCCGGCTGGTGGTTGATAGCGCCTCAATCACCATCGATAAAAACGGCATTACCTTTGCTGCCGGTGGCCAGACCTTGGTATTTAACGCAGAGGGTATGCACCACAACGGAACAGACGTAGGCGCCAATCACCGGCATGCGGGAGTTCAGCGTGGTAATGATGAGAGCGGAGGCCCAGTATGACGATCAGTATCTCAATCAATGATGAACACGATATCTTTCTTGATGACGCAGGGAATCTGTCACTCGCGACCGATCTGCAAGCCTGCCTGCAAGACTGCAAAACGGCGGTACTTGCTCAGCGTGGTGAAATGATTTACGCGATGGACGAAGGGCTCCCGACACGGGAGATTATCTGGGATTCATATCGACCCGCTCAGTTTGAGGCTGCGGCCAGGAACGCCATCATGTCTATGCCTGGCGTATTGCAGGTCACGCAATTTTCCATGACTCGACAGGGCGACACGTTCGGCTATAACGCCACCATAGAAACACAATGGGGAAAAGGTACCATTAATGGCTGATTATAATTATATCGTTGATAACGGCATTATTGTCCCCGATACGGCGGACATAAAGACCGAAGTAGAGCAGGAGTTTAAAAATGCGTTAGGGGAACGGATGTCAACGGCACCCAATACCCCGCAAGGGCGCTTGATTAGCGCCGAGACTGACGCACGCGTTGCGGTTGCAAGAAATAATGCGCAATTGGCAAATCAGATTAACCCAAACCTTGCCACTGGCCTTTTCCTTGAGGCGATTTCTGCTTTTCTCGGGATTGACCGGGCTCCGGCAAGCTATTCTGTTATTCCTGGTGTCGAAGTGACCGGTATCCCACTGACACAGATTGCGCAGGGATCGCGGGCTCGCAGTCGTACAGGCGATGTGTTTGCTACGGCCAGCGTCGTAACGCTGAACAGTGCTGGCAGGGCAACAGTGGATTTTGTTGCCACGGAAACCGGGCCGGTAACCTGCATGCCTGGTGAGCTGATTGCTGTTGTTGATGCCGTGCTGGGGTGGGAAACGGTGTATAACAGCAGTGCGGCCATTCCTGGAGAAGCCGAGCAAAGTGATGTATCGCTACGTCTTGAGCGACAAGAACGCCTGGCCAATCAGGGGATCTCTACTGTAGAAGCTCAGATAAGCAGTCTGTATGGCGTTCCTGGAGTTAAATCGCTCTCATTTCTGGAGAACATCAGCCACAATTTCGAAACGATTAACGGCATCTACATGAAGCCCCATAGCGTGTGGGCCTGCGTATATGGTGGCACTGACGCGGATATCGCCATGTCGTTGCTGAAGAATAAAACGGACGGGGCCGCGTGGAATGGCGCAGTATCCGTAACGGTAATAGAGCCTAATGCGGAAATCCCTTACACCGTTCTGTTCGATCGACCAGCCGATGTACCGATTAAAATCAACGTGACGGTAAAAAATGGAACCGCTGACCAGGTGAAAGCGGCGATCCTGCAGTATGCCAATGGCGAGCTCGACGGTGAGCGTGGGTTTATCGTTGGCGGGGATGTCAGCCCGTTTGAGCTGGCGGGAGCAATAAATCTCTACCGGACTGATATTTTTGTTAAAAGCCTGTTGGTGGGCAGAATCGGTGATCCACTCACTGCAAATCAGGTCATCATTGCGAAAAACGAAATCCCATCAATAAAGGCTGAAAATATCACCGTAACCGTTGAGTCATAATTCTTCAGCGATATTACTAAAAACGCATTGCGAATATGGCACTTTGAGAAAAAAAACCTTTTGATTGTATACCGTACGGGTGTAATAAAAATATATTTCTATTTTTTGGGTTTTCTTATCACATTGACTTCATGCTTTTTAAAGTATTAATGGAATGTGTATTATCTCAGTAAGGTGCTTTTTTCCGGTTTTTATTTCTTGATTTAATTCTAACCTATCGAAGATATATACATCTGAAGCGTTTTTACGCCGATACAGTAAAAAAGAAAAGGTATAAAAATCAGCTTCCGTATTGTGTTATCCCCATCAAAAAACCTAACGTTAGGTATAACCCTATGTCAACAAGAATACCAGAGGTTGAAACCAGTGTTGACCTGCTTCGTAGTATCATATGGCAGTACGATAACGCTGAATCAGTTAAGTCTCTTATTTCACAAAAAAACGAATGGTACAAAAAGGAGCAGGCCGAGTTCTGGGATAACTGGTATCGCGACGTTTTCGACATCCGAACTGCCAACGATTTCGGCCTGGAAATCTGGTCAATCATCCTCGGCGTGTCGTTCCTGGTGCCAGATTGCCCCGGCAAGGTACTGACAACGGAGCAGAAGCGCCTTATCTGTCGGTTGCGTTATTACCAGTTGATCAGCCGTTGTACGATTCCTGAAGTGAACGCGATTACGATGAACCTGTTCGCGACAAAGGAAGGTAAAGCGTACGCGCTTGATCCGCTCGATATGTCGTACATCATGTACGTATTCACCGAGCAACCTACCAGCGCCGTGGCGTTAATCCTGGCTAAGTATGACCTGCTGCCGCGTCCGGCTACAGTCGGGCTGAAATATCGCGTTATTCGCAATATTCCTTTCGGATTCGGCCCGCATTATCAGAACTTTGAGAATGCAGGATTCTGGGATGGCGGCGAGTTGATAAACTATGCCTGGAGCATAAACCTATCCTTTGACGACAGCACCGGCACATTAAGCGGTGTGATCAATTCATCCGATAGCGCTATCGATCTGTCTGGTGTTGATGTCACTCTGTTCTATACAAATTCAGCCACCGGGCGCATATTTACCCGCGATGTGTCCACTGTGGCGGGGGGGATCTTTACTGATACTGTGCCTGATTCTGATAAATATACCGTCGTTGCCAAGGCACAGATATTTACCCCGATTTGCACCACTGACAATGTTGAGTCCAGGCCGCTTGAGTTCCGGCATATCGTTTCTGGTGCTCAGTTTGTTATGCGCTTCGATTCGCCTAGCCGCCCATTGTTTTATGTTAATATGTCGGAAGATTTTACTGTCGATTATGGCGATGGTATAGACAGTAAAGATTTTACAATGACAGAGATTAATGGAGGGTATGGATTAGTCTATGCAACAAGAAACTTAACTGTAGGCGAAGAATATACGATAACTGTTAAACGAAGTGACACAATGAGGTTTTTCGTGGCCTCAGGAACTACGACATATACATTTAATACTCTGCGAGAAATAATAAGAGTATCTGGTAACAGAACCAGCATGACGGCATTCGCCACAAATAATACAGGATTGTACAGTATTCGCAAAGGGGCGTTTGATTATCTTCCAAATGCGACATGGTTTGAAACTGCATTTATGGGGTGCACTAGTCTTGTCTCTTTGCCCGCAGGGCTATTTGATCATTGCACTGAGATAACCTCATTCTATAGGACTTGGCGAGACTGCACTAATTTAACTTTATTGCCAGTTGGCCTGTTTAAAAATTGTTCTCTTGCTAGCACGTTTCAGGAGGCATTCTTTGGGTGTACAAGTCTTATTAGTTTGCCGGAAGGTTTGTTTTCTGGATTGGCAAACGTAAAAACGTATCAATATGCATTCTATCAATGTACGGCGCTTACTGCTTTGCCGGACAACCTTTTTGCTGACAATGATAAATGCACTTCTTTTTATGGTGCTTTCCAGTCATGCAGTGAATTAAAGATTATCGGGAATGGAGTCTTTAAAAACTGCAAGGCGGTAACCTCTTTTTATTATTGCTTCAGTGGTTGTACAAAATTAACCATGATGCCAAAAGATTTATTTGTTGATTGCATCAGTGCGACTACATTCCAAGGTGCATTTTATAACTGTAAATCCTTGGTAGAGATCCCTTCTGGTGTTTTTAGCAACATCGGCGGCGGGATGTTCCAGCAAACCTTTTTTGGCTGCTCGGGGCTGCAAACTATTCCTGACAATCTATTCAAGGGCCTTTCCAATGCAACTAATTTCGATAGTACATTTTATGGCTGTTTGTCAATTAAAACCATTGGCAATTCGGTGTTTAAAGGTTGTTCATCTGTAACAACATTCAATCAAGTTTTTTATGGTTGTTCTTCGTTGGTTACCGTTGGGGATAATATATTCTCAGGCTGTACGTCGGTCACTACATTTGCCAACGCTTTTTACAGTTGCTCATCATTAACATATATGCCGTTGTTTACTGATTGTAATAAGGTGACTACGTTCAGTAGATGTTTTTATAGGTGCCTGTCGCTAAAGGAAGTAACACCTTATGCATTTGAGAATAAAAAATTAGTAAGTACATTTGCCAGCGTTTTTCAATCGTGTATAGAACTAAAAACCGTTCCAAATGGGGTGTTCAACGGGTGTTCAAATAATACATCATTCCAGTATGCATTCCAAGGTTGCACAGGGCTGCTTTCATTGTCTGGAGATATGTTTGAAGGATGCACAAAGGTTTCCGATATACAATATTTATTTGATGGTTGCTCAGCATTATCTTCATTGCCATCAAATTTATTTAATTCATTTACCGGTGCAATATCGTCAGTGGTGAGCGCTTTCGGTTCTTGTACATCGCTAACTGAGCTTCCGAAAGGGTTATTCGATAATTGCGCTGGTATTACGGCTTTAACCTCAATGTTTCTATTATCTTCGAACTTGAGGGCGTTACCTGATGGTTTATTTAAACATTGCAAAAAACTAACAACTGTTAGCGGCGTTTTTGCAAACTGTGACATAAGAGAAATTCCAGTGGATACGTTCGCAAATTGCACTTTGATAGCCTATTTTGATTCTGCGTTCAATGGTTGCAGAAATCTTATGGGCATACCAGAGGATTTATTTAAAGACAATATCAATGCAATCACATTCTCAAGTGTATTCACTGAAACGGGTATAACTTATATTCCTTCTGGATTGTTCAGGAATAACGCCAAGGCCACAAACTTCTCATATGCTTTTTCTTCATGTCCTGATCTTGTGAAGGTGGGCGATGGTTTGTTTAATGGCACATCGGTAACATTGTTAATACAAACATTTCGTGCAGCCAATAAGCTGGATAGCAATATAAATTCAATATTCAATCTGCCATCATATCCAACAATAACAAATACAAGCAACATGTTTTCTTATGGTTATCTTGTGGCTGGGAGTGGCTTGCAATTAATTGGCGCGTTGCCAAGCGTAACGGCAGCAAACAATAAAGGCGGAACGTTCACACAGGCGTACGCTTTGAGTGATTACAATCTCATCCCGGTAGCATGGGGCGGTGGAGGCGCATAATGAAAACCATTAAACAACTTAAGAAACTAATCAATTACGCTCAAACTGATGATGTTTTCAGAGAATATCTAAAGAGTTTGGAGAGTGCAGGCGTCATTACTATAAATTCGGATGACATCACTGAAAAGAGTGTAGGCGATGACTTCTATGAAAGAGTAGCTAATGTGTTCGGCATCCAATTGGATGCCGATTTAAATCCGGTTTTACCCGATGCAGAAGGTGAAAGATAATGGATCAGAAGTTTTTCAAAATTCCATTCGCAGAGAGTGGTGATAAACAGGCTATACCGGACGCTTTAAATACTGAAGGATATGTCAGTTTTACCGAAGGTTGGGGCGATGATTACGAGCGCGATTTGAAATCGGATCCCTATGCCAAGCCGGTGAGCCGTAAGGAAATGAACGGCATACTTAACGCGATCACCGTTGCTCTTCGCCAATATCAAACCGCCGGCTTTCCTGAGTTCATTACCGCAGCCGATAACGGCGGCACGGCTTACCCATACTCAGCCGGGACGGTTGTTCAGTATGCTGGCAGGCTGTATGTCTCCTTGATAGCAAATAACACCTCAGTACCCGGTGTGGATGGTAACTGGCAGGGTTTTATCTACAAACGCGCCTCACAAGCTGATGCTGATGCAGGAACGGATAATTCGCTGATCATCACCCCACCCGTATTAAAGACCACCATTACAAATGCGATAGACAATATCGCGACTGATTTATCACCTTACCTACTGCCGGTGGGCGTTATCGTTGCCTGGGGTTCTTCGGTTCCGCCTGATGGCTGGATCGAAGCGAATGGGCAAGCCTTCGACCGAGCGAGCAACCCGAAACTGCTGGAAGTTTATCCAACGGGAAACGTGCCTGATTTGCGTGGGCGTGTCGTGCGCGGGTGGGCGCATGGCTCAACAGTTGATCCTGACAGTGGCCGCGCGATACTCAGCACGCAAGAAGATGCACTGCAGGAACATACACATATAGCAGGTACAGAAACATCTCTAGGTACTGATGTACCCGTAAGTAGCACGCGAAACACGCCTGGCGGAGCTGACTTTAGACAATATCGCAACCGAACTAACGTTATTAACCCTGACTATCTGGCCCCCCGAGTTGCAACAGAGACACGCGCTAAAAATATAGCTCTGATGTATATTGTGAAGACGGATAGCGCGGAAAACATTACCCCGGATCCTACGCCTACAAACATAGTCGTGACCCCTTCCTCTCTTACTGTAGGGGTAGGAGCGACACAACAATTTACCGCGCAAGTGTTCCCAACCGATTTAGCGGCAAAATTTCCTGTCACCTGGACAAGCTCAGATTCAACCGTTGGCACAATCAGCGCAACGGGCCTGTTTACTGCGAGAACGGCAGGGACAACTGACATTATCGCCAGTGTGAGCAGTGGGCTAAGTGTTCGCGTAAGCGTGCGTGTTGACGTGCTGCTAACATCGATCGCTTTGGCCGCTATCCCGGATCAGGTCGCAGGCAATAGTTACAATCTGCAGGTAACGAAAACGCCCTCAAATGCCACAGAAGAAATCAGCTTTGCATCCACAGATAATGCGGTCGCGAGCGTGTCATCTGCGGGAGTGCTCGTAGGGGGGGGCGCAGGAACCGCAACGATCAGCGTTACCGGTGTGGTATCAGGTAAAACCGCCAGCCGGCCCGTTACCGTTACGGCCGCGCCCGTTGTTGTTGATTATCTGGCTATCAAAAATAACCTGTCAGAAATTGCTGCTGCGGGAACTACGGCACAGGCGACATCACGTAATAACCTTGGGTTGAAGGCGCTTGCCACTAAAGACGGCCTAAGCGCGGAGGATGTGGGCGCCGTGCCGTTAGCCTCCTCAACGTTACCCGCAGGCACCAACCTTAATAATCTGACCACGCCGGGGCAGTATTTCCAGAACGTCACCAGCAACGCCACGCTTGCGCTCAATTACCCTGAAGCTGTGGCTGGCTCCTTAGAAGTGCTGAAAACTGGCGTTGATACCGTTGGGTGTCGGCAGATATATCGGCCGTATAACTCAGCAGCTGAATATCAACGTTATGGATTTGGCAGTCCGTTTGCATGGGGAGCCTGGGGGAAAACCGTCACCGGGCTATCATCCGCGCTGGATTCCAATCGGGAAGATATCGCGGCCACGCCTGCAGCTATTCTGGCACTGGCCAGCATGATCGGCGGCCTCGGCGATAACTCTCAAATCGATGAAAACGGCTATTGGCGTCATGCGGCCACCGGATTCATGATCCAGTGGGGCTATATCAATAGCGCTGGCACCGGTAGCACAGTCGTAACGCTGCCGCGCCCGTACACGACAAAACACTTTGTCACCATCCCATCCGTGAATCGCACATCTGCAAGCGATCAGTCGATCTGGAATCCGGTAGTGTCAGATCTGGGGCTGACATCGGTCAGGATCAGCTACGGTAGCGGCGAATCAAAACTTTACTGGGTATCGATCGGTAAATAGTTATCATAGCCTCGGCATGTCCGGGGCTTTTTTTGGAGAAGAAACATGTCAGATGGAACCAAAATTTCAGAGCTGCCACTTGCGAATAACGTCACAACAGAGACTGTCGTTCCGGCTGTCAGCAATAATGTCACTGAGGCGGCGAAAGTTAAAGATATCCTCGCCCTGGTAGATGCTGGTTCGCTAGTTGCTAAAGATGCAAACAACGCACTTACTCATGACCAAGGCCTTAAAGTTATGGTATCGCAGGATGAACAGAACGAGCTGTTTTATCTCGATCCGAAAGTGTCCGATAAGCCGGGTCTATATTCCCGGCCTCTGAGTGCAATGCTGTTTCCGATCGATGAGTCGATTACAAAGCAAAGCATCTACCAGGGAAACCCGAAAAATTCAGGTATTAGCGTTAAGATTAGCTCTCGGCCAGGTAACGCCTTAAAGCTAATCAAGGCAAGCGAATCTACACAAGAGCAGGGTGTTTATGTTTCCAGCGCGGGCCCTGTGCTTTTGACACCGACCACAAATTTAAACACGGTAACAACTGCAGGGCTTTATATCGCGCCAGGTGGGGAAACAAGCCAGGACTCATACAGCATGAACTACCCGTTAGGCGTGGGTCCCGGATCTGAAATCCAGTTGAGTGTATCAGTAGACTCGAACGGTAAGATAACGCAATCGTTGCTCTGCTCGTTTATGGGAACTGATCCTGGGCCGTGGGTGCGTATGCGTAACGGATCATCGTGGAGCGTATGGACTAGACATTTAGACACTATAACCTTTAAGTCTGAGGGGGTGCGGCAAGTAAATCGCAGTCAGAATGGGTTACTGGTGCATAAGACAAACAGTTCGGTAAGCTCCGCTTGCTACTACTCTGCGCCAGATGGCACAACGAGCAAGCCGAACCCAAAAACTACGCCGACGGCAAACGAGGGGGTTAAGTTGGGCCTGACAAACCCATCTGCAAAGCCCACACAGGGTGTTTTCTGTGGTGTTGTGTTGGCGGTAGATTCAGACGGAAGAGCGTTTACCAACGTTGACCGAACAAATCCTGGAACGACAGAAAACCCAGGCGATGTGAACTGGCGGGAGTTGGTCTCGGTTCACATTAAAGACCTAGTGGAAATTCCCGACGCGACAGCGGGGACGGAAGTCGAAACGCTCAACAAGATCCTTGCCGTCATGCACAACGCTGGCATGATTAAAAAGGTTGATGGGTAGCATTGGGGCCGGGAGAAATCCGGGCTTTACCGTGTCCTCGCTGGTGCTTCGAAATTGTATTTCTGTACGGCCTCGGACACCTCTTCAAATATTGTGAAGGGTTCTATAAACGCTCGGTGCCATTCGCGATGATAATGGACATCAAGCCAAAATTGCCCATTTTCGTCATGCTATACGCAGAACGATCCCCCGGCGTCGCTATCCGGCGGCGGGTAAGCCTCGTTTTCGTTCATGAAGAAAATGGCATTTCCTGTAATGAGTAACAATGTTGATTGATGGTTCGTATATAGTTCCCGTGTGGCTTATTTGCCATACCATGCCAACTCACACATTAAGGCTATCTACTGGGATAATTGCACCAATTACCCGGCTCGATACAAACTCTGGCTTGTCAGGATATCCTGTTGTTTCTGAAGGAGAAAATCATAATTTAATCGATTACTTGGTTCTCCTGTTTCACACTAAAGTGACTGCATAAAAAAGCGTGAAGCCTGCTTTTGGGAGGTGAAAAGCACCAGTGAAAGGCCTGCCCGATTATCCTGCAGGCTCGCCTGTTGTGGAACCACACTATTCTTTCGAGTATACCTATTTGGGGTAACCCACTTTCTCTGTGAATTAAAATGGATGCTGCGCTTGATATGCCGGGATCACTTCTCGGCATATTACTTCTTTGGCCATGCCTAAAACCGCCATTATTCGCAGCTTTGATCATATCTTTCCCATTTTCTGATCAGCCCAATAGTCTTCTTATGTACCCGTCCGCACGTCAAGAGGCGTATTCTCTAAGGTTAACGTATTAATGAGTAGTGCCTGGAATTGCGGTGAAAGAGCAGCGTAAAATACAATCAGCAAGGTTCTTGCCATGTTGAAATATCGTTGTTTGCTCTATTTTGTTGCGCCTTTGGCGAGAAACTGGCGTATGGTCATAATTAAGTATGTTGCCAGATAAAGCAAAAAGAGTAGCGTACTCAGAGCGTCAGCGCAGAGAATGTCTTAAACGAAATCGATCAGGAGCTGATTATGACGCAAGTTTGCATTGCCGCGTATGTCTACGGCGTGGTGCAGGGCGTAGGGTTTCGCTATAACACACAGCACAAAGCCACCGCGTTAGGATTAACTGGTTATGCACGTAATCTGGATGATGGCAGTGTAGAAGTGGTGGCCTGTGGTGAAAAAGACACTGTCGAGCAGTTAATCGCGTGGTTGAAAAGCGGCGGTCCACGCAACGCCCGTGTTGACCGCGTGCTGGTGGAACCACGTGGCGTTGAGGCCTACAAAGGCTTCAGTATTCGCTATTAGTGGTCAGATGCATTTCACCGGCTTGGGCAGCCCGGCAATTTTAGTCGCCTGCTTGGCCGGGCCTTTAGGGAATAATCGGTAAAGGTAACGGCTGTTGCCTTTCTCTTCCCCGTATTTTTGCGCCATTGCTTTCACCAGCATACGGATAGCCGGTGAGGTATTAAACTCCTGGTAGAAATCACGGACAAAGCGCACGACTTCCCAATGCGCTTCGCTAAGCTCGATCTCCTCTTGCGCCGCTAACAAGGGGGCTAACCCTTCATGCCAGTCTGCGCTGTTTTTCAGGTAACCCTGTGCGTCAGTTTCAATCGTCTGACCTTCAAACTCCAACATACTGCCTCGGTAATCGATAATTCATTGCGAGTACCAGTTTAGCAAACTTTTGCCTTGGCAAAAATAAGGCCCCGCGTTGCGGGGCCTTATCATAGAACTGAAGTGGGCATCAGTCAGTTGCTGCGTGCAAAGCCCAGAATACTCAGCAGGCTGATTAACATGTTGTACAACGAAACATACAGGCTGACGGTGGCTCGGATATAGTTGGTCTCGCCACCATGAATGATGTTGCTGGTTTCCCACAGAATGGCACCGGCGGAGAACAGAATGAACAGTGCGCTAATCGCCAGATGCAGGGCAGGGATTTGCAGGAACAGGTTAGCGATAACCGCCACCAGCAGCACCACAAAGCCCGCCATCATCATGCCGGACAGGAACGACATATCTTTGCGTGTGGTCAGGACATAGGCTGAACAGCAGAAGAACACAACCGCTGTCCCTCCCAATGCGAGCATGATCAAATCACCGGCGCCGGCATTCAGGAACGAACTAAGGATTGGCCCGAGTGCATATCCCATAAAACCGGTAAAGGCGAAAGCAGCAAGAATACCTGCCGGGCTATTTGCCAATTTATGCGTCAGGAACATCAGGCCATAAAAACCGACCAGCATTAACAGCAGGCCAGGGCCAGGAAGACCTAGCATGGTGCTGGCTGTGGCGGTCAAGGCAGAAAAGCCCAGCGTCAGTGACAGCAGAAAATAGGTGTTACGCAGGACTTTATGCGTGCTTAGCAGCGAGTCGCGCGAGGAGGATGAGACGACAATGCGGTCCATAATGATCTCTCTTATCAGGTCATCACAAAATTGATCACGATGATAGGGCAGTACAAGCCGTTGATTAAAGATTGTTTACCAATCTTTACCCTGCGTGATTATTAAAGAATGGCTGAACAGCAATTGCTGGTTTCTTCAGCGGATGGTTTTCGAATGCCTGTTTTTCGTTCGGTTGAACGGTTTCAGGCTTTACAACGGGATCGGCTGTGTTTATAGTTCGCTTCGTTACGGAGGGGTGGCCGAGTGGCTGAAGGCAACGGTCTTGAAAACCGTCGACGGGAAACCGTTCCAGAGTTCGAATCTCTGCTCCTCCGCCATATTATGAATGACCCCAAGCTCAAAAGGCTTGGGGTTTTTCGTTTTGGTGTTTTGTGATATTACATTGATGGAAGGCTAAGGCTTCTCTAATGAAATGCCGGAAGTCGGGCTTCCGGCACGGTAGTACGCTTACTTATCAGCCCAAATCGATTTCAGCGGCCATATCGTCATCGCCGAAATCGTTGATGAACTGCCTTGGCTGTAGACTTCGATACCGGTGCTCGATGGATCCGGGAATATCAGGTCGGTCAGAACCACGTCCCCCTTACCTGAAAAAACGGTGACGGAGGAGGTATCAACAATAATGCGCAATTTCAGTGTGCCGTCTTCTGAAAGTGGCAGTGGGGCGCTGTGTCTGGCTGCAAACCCGGAGGAGAATGCGCTTTCCCCCGATTTTGTCCGATCCAGATAGACTTCACCCGCCAAAGCGTCGTAACCAACAAGGGTTTCTTCACCTTGCTCACCTTTACGGAGCTTGAAGCCGACTTCTGTCGCATTTTCCGGTTTCAATTGAGCTTCTATTTCATACACTTGCCCATGTACGTTAGCATCTGCCAGTAGATTGTCTCCGGTCTCGAGAACCGTCTCCTCTTTTAAATGGTATAGCGGTTTGCCGCGCAGGTTAGTCATGCTTTCAACCGGGGCTTGAGTGAGTTTTATTTGCTCTCCAACGGTTTGCAGTTTCAACTCTCTGACCAAGGTCTGTCCACCGCGCCAAGGTGACGAGGGCACGCTACCGGCATAATCCCAGTTGCTTAACCAGCCGATCCAATAGCGTTTGCCATCAGGCACTCCGTTCCAGGATACGGCAGCATAGAAATCGGAGCCAAAATCTGCCCAATTAGCCGTTTGTTTCGGGTGGTCAGACAAGAGGATGTGGTCAACCAGTATATGACCCCAGCCACCGGTATTATTGTCAATCACCTGGATTTGGGCGTTCTCGCCTTTCAGCGATGCGACGTTCCATGAACGCCAGTCAAGAGCCTCCGAGTTTGAGCCGGTCTCGCTGTAGATGATTTTGTCATTAACAAGCAGGTTTACCGTGGTTTCGGAAGAGATCGGTTTGGCGGGCAGATCTGATGCAATAAAGTGGTCGGCCAGTATATGGCCCCAGCCGCCAGTGTTTTCATCAATAATGGCGATCCTGGCCTGCTGCCCTTGATATTCGGCCACATCCCAATTGGCCCAGTTCAGGTTTTCGCTGTTATTTCCGGTAGCACTACGCACGACCTCACCATTGATCACTAGGACTACCGCTGTCGCGTCACTTTTGCCATAGGGATTATTACCGCCGCCAATCAGAAAGTTGATGTAAGGTTTTTCGATGGTAAAAGCCGGAGAGGTCAAGGTTCCTACCGCAGAATCCCCACCTTCTTTATTGATCAACTGACCAAAGAAGCTGTTTACCAGATGTGAACCCAGGAAGCCGGAAACGGGTTGCTGATCGCGAATGGTGCCAGTGGCGACCGGCTGATTAATAAAATCACCTTCCGCCGTCCATCCCAGTTGGCTGTACGTCACATTTTCTTCGCCTTCAAAATCGGCTCCTGCGAACAACAAATCCCCTACCGGTAATTCGCTATTTAAAGTGCTTTCTGGATTGTGTGGGTGATTACCACCGCCAACCATAAGATTGATATAGTTATCAGTAATTCTAAATGGGGGAGAGGTGACAGTGCCTGTTGCTGCGTCGCTATCGACGAAAGTATTCAGTAATTGCTCACCCTGATAAAGGCTGACACCACTCTGGCCTGGGTTATCGCCTCTCGATAAATAGCGATCAACCAAATCTCCCGTTGCAGTCCATGCCACCGAGTTGTAGTCACCTTCGAAGTTCTCAACAAGGGTGCCTTGCACAGGCGTATTGTCAAAGACATTGTCGTTATCAGCTTCAAACGTTGTACCGTCAAAATTACCGATAAAATACTGTGATCCTGAACCACCAACCGGCCCGCCAGGATTAAGGTTGATGATCATCACCCATTTCGTGTTGGCAGGATCGCCATCGACGGGTAATTCAAATAAATCAGGACATTCCCAAACGCCAGCGGTGGCATTGGCGGGACCAAACTCACTCATGAACTGCCATTCAAGTAAATTTTTAGAGGAATATAAAACGGCTTTATGTTCAGTAGCGAGTACCGCGACCATCACCCATTTCTTTTCCGGTTCATACCAGAACATTTTAGGATCGCGGAACTCACGGAATTGTTCTTCATAACCCGCAGGTGGTAAAGGCAATACTGGGTTGTTGGCATACAAACGCCAGGTTCGGCCTTTATCCAGGCTATAAGCGATAGATTGTGCCTGAGTACCTTCCTCAATAGTTTTACCGTTTGCCAACGTCACGGTTGAGGGATAATAGCTGGTATACATTGCAATCATTGCCGGTTTGCCAGGCTGACCCAAACCGCTGGTATTATCGATATCGACGACAGCACTACCTGAAAAGAACATTTCTGTTGTCTTTCCATCGGCATCTTTTTCAACAGCCAGAGCAACGGGAAGTTCTTCCCAATGTACCAGGTCGGTACTGACGGCATGGCCCCAGGACATATCTCCCCAACCATTGCCGTTAGGGTTGTATTGATAAAACAGGTGATACTCACCATCGTAATAAACTAAGCCGTTAGGGTCGTTTTGCCAGTTTTTCGCGGCGGTATATTGTAATTGCGGTCTGTATTTCTCCAGGTAAGAGGATTGAACGTGCGTATTATCATCCGGAGTATGACTGCTGCTTGAATTATCGCAGCCGTAGAGCAGCGCTGCGCTGATGGCGATGACAAGTCCAGAGGGGAGCTTCTTTTTCATGGTACGAGCGTAAGACATATACGTTCCTTGTGATATTTTTGTTAAAAAATAGGCAATGCGAAAGAACATTCACTTGCTCATTACGTTTAACTACTTTTATATGAAAATCACATTAATTATCGGTTTTTTGTTGAATCGATTCAGCTTTTTGGTCGATAAAAATATTGCGCCGTATGCATCACTGAATATTATTAATTAAAGTTGCAATAAAACTGTAAATCAAACAAGGAGCTATTTTTTATTTGTGACTTATATCAAAATTAATTTAACAATCTGTGTTTCATTTCTTTTTTATTGTGATAAATATCGTTCAATAAGTTTAACGTGTTGCATGCTAAGCGTATCGATTCAGCTTTTAATTTGATTTTAATATAAATAGGGGCAGAACATTACGCTTAATGTTATCATTTGGCCACAACGTTCCAGGCGGGGCGGGGTGCTGAAGCTGTTTTTCTGCGTCAGCTATTTATGCTGTTGATTAGTGGTTGTCCAATCATTGATATTGCAGGACCTGTCATTTGGTACACCGTTCTTGGGCGGGTAAGTAAAATGTAACGTGCTGGAAATTGAATCTGCAAGTAGGATCGCAATAAGCAAAACTTTTCTCTCTAACCTGTGACAGTGCGAGGGAATTTGTTAAAATGGAATTCACTTATTTAAGGGAAAATGATTACTATCATGAAGTTACATCCGGCTTTTCGTCTTGCGCCCTTGCTGTTTTTACTGGTCACGGCGGGGTGTCAGCAATCACGTTCTTCCCTGCAAAAGAATCCGGTCTCCCTTAACGAACAGGCAGAACAACTGGCTTCGGTGATTGCCAGTACCAAATATCTCAAATATAAATGTAACCGCAGTGATTTACCCAGCGACGCGGTTATTGACAAAGTGGCCTATAAGGTAGCAAAACAGCGGGGCTGGAATACCGCCGGTTACGGGGATTTATCGCAGCGTAGCGAGGCAATTTATCAAAACCTGATGAGAGACAGCACACCGGAACAAGCCAAGTGCAGCAGTTTTAATAGCCTGCTGGCGCCTTTCACCGATGAGTTGCGTGCAGAACGCAGCAGTTAGTGGGGCAGACTAATGTTCAATGCTAATTGAATCGCTATTACTGCCAAGGGTTATTCTGACTCTAAGGCATTGCTTTCTTTGTCAACCTTGCCACCTGGCCAATCCTCCAGGGCATCAAGTGTGAATACCTCCCCATTGAAATTAAAGACGGTCACGTCCTGCTGAATTTGCTCAATCGTGAGATTGGGGGCGGGGCTGTCTCCTTCCTGATAACGGTGGCCGTTCAGCGTGATGCTGCGTTTATCATCTTCTGATGCATAAACATGGGCACTGTATCTCAGTGGGGCTAACTCATCACTGGCTAAGGACGGTGGTGACTGTTTTTCAGTACCCAATGGTTGCGCCGGTTTATTTTCATCGTGCGGCGGTTTTATGCCCGCATTTTTTGCCGTGGGCGTCGCCTTTGTTGCTTTTGCTGCGGCAGAGGGGAGAGTTTGAGTCTGCGTCGGGGCCGCGAAGGCCTCGTTGCTGCGCCAATGTTGCCCGCAAAACCAACCTATCGCGATCAGTAATAGCGCGTAAACGGGCAATAGATAGCGGGGGACAAACAGCCCTTTGGCGGGTTGAATATGGGCTTCTGGGGCTAATTTTGATTGATTGTCCACATCCCTGAACCTTTGATTAACGCTGATTTCCACAGCCAGAGTGTTAGCTAAAACACATTCCATCGGGCTACCACTAACACTGACAAGGTACCCTGTACGAAGGGTATATCCTGCCAGCAAACTCTGGTCAATAGTGTGGCATTTATATCTGAAGCGGATGTGGCTCTGTCGGTAGAACCTCTGGTTTCGGGCCACCAGGTCGTCCTTGGTGACTTCTCGTTGCCGCTAATTTGCCGCCTGGAGGGCGACCGGTATCGTGGCCCGAAACAGAGTGTTTACTTACTGCTTACAGGTAACCCCGCACCTTGTGTCAAACCTTGTTGTTTGACCAGCACGGCGACTGACCACGCGGGGAGTGTCACGCTGCCCTCTGCGGAAATATTAACGCCAGCGGCGAGAGAGCGGTCACCCAGGCTTTGCTGGATTGCGCTCAGCGTGAGGTTTTCACCGACAAAGTCATTGAGGGTTCTGGCTTCAGGGGCGGCGTTGATGATAACCACTAATGCGTCGGCTTGTGGATCAAGATCGTTACCTGCCTGAATGCCGTCATCAATGGTCATCACCAGCAAACCCAGTTGCTGTTCAGCACCGGTGTTACGGAAATCGACACGTTTCATCACTTCATGACCGCTTCCCAAGGCAATCAGAGGCGAAGATTGGCGCAACTGAGTGAGTTCCTCATAGAATGAGGTCATCTGCACGATCTCTGCCTGGCCAGGTGTCGCAACCGCGTCTTTTACGCTGGCAATCAGCGCGTAGTTATCACCGTCATCGCTGATGCGTGGCATACCCACGTTGAAGTTGTTGTCTTGATAGCTGTAATCCACACGGTTAAACCAGTCTCCCGCATCATAGGAATCACGGGTAAATGACTTGGAACGCAACAGTTCAGAGCCTTGCTGATCGAATGCCAGCCCTTGGCCTAACAGCGTCGTGGCCAGAGATACCGCCTGCATGCGCACGCGCGTGGTGAGATCGGCTTCGTGAGCGGCTTTGTAACCGATCATATCCCATAAGGTTTGGTTGTCGTGTTTGGAAACATAGTTGACCACTTCAGTCGGATCGCTGGCATAACCCCCGATCGCCCCGTTATAGTCAATCTCGCTGCCTTTCCTGACGGCGCCGTCTTTATCGATCAACAGGAAATCAGCCAGGTTTCCAGCCATCCCCAAGCGGGTCAGATCCGCCAGATGGCGCACGGTATCCTCATTTTGTTGAGTTAATTCGTTAGCCAAGACGCCAGCACCGTTGCCCACCCCCTGGTTTTGACGCAGAGCATCACCCGAGTCGAAGGGGCCGCCTCCGCGGACTGCATCACGCAGACGATCGGAGAATGTGCCAATACCGGTCCCCTTTAACGTGATCTGTGAAGCGATTTCGAAACGATCTTCCTGGCCAGAATTCCAACCTTCACCAAAGAAATAAACGCTCGGGTTTACCGATTTCACTTTCTCACGAGCAGCCAGGATTTGTGCTTTCGGGTGGTAGCCCATCAGGTCAAAGCGGAAAGCATCAATCTTGTAGTCTCTGCTCCAGACGACCAGCGAGTCTTCAATCAGTTTGGCAAACATACGATGTTCTGGTGCCGAATCAGAACAGCAGGTTGCCGACTCTACGCTGCCGGTCGATTCATTTAACCGTTGATAATACCAAGGCACGATTTTATCCAGTACCGAGGTGCGATCCGTTGGGCCCGCTGCATTGGTGTGGTTATAAACCACGTCCATAATGACGTTCATCCCCAGTTGCTGCTTGATGGTTTGCACCATGGTGCGAAACTCTTTGATGCGAGCGGTACCTTCAGGATTAGTCGCGTAGGAACCTTCAGGAACCGTGTAATGGAACGGGTCATAACCCCAGTTGTAGGAGTCGGTCTGGGCGACGTAATCATTCAATTCCTGCACCTGCGGATTATCCTGGCTGTCATTCTGCTTCAGCTCGTCAAGCACGTCGCCAATCGGGGTTGAACTGCCACAATAGCTGGCAAAACGGCTTTGCCTGACGGCGTTGTTTAGCTCACAAAGACGGCTGAACGGGTGGGGGAGATCGGCCACTTTATCACTGAACTCGTTGACGGTAGCCAGATCGAATACCGGTAACAGTTCAATATGGGTTACGCCTGCTTGTGCAAGCTGTCTGAGATGCTGCACCATGTTGCTGTCAGAGGCCGTCAATGCCAGATACTTACCGCGTAGTTGTTCAGGCACGGTCTGATCCGAGGCAGAAAGGTCGCGGATATGAGACTCATGGATGACCATCCGGGCAATATCGGTCTGGCTGGATTGTGAGTGCGGGGCCGTCAGGCTGTCCCAGCCTTGCGGTTTCAACTCACTGTCATTGAGATCCACGACCTGGCTGTATTCAGAATTCGTAGAGAGGCTATGGGAGTAAGGATCGGTGACTTCATATTGTTCCACTTTACGCGATTGTGGATGATAAACGGTCAGGGCATAACGATAAAATGCCCCTTTAAGGTCGTGACCTCCTTGATACGACCAGGCACCTGAAGCGTTATCTCTGGTCATTGGATGGCTGCCAATCACGTTTTTGTCCGCACTGTAAATTATCAGTTCTACCTGCTGGGCGGTGGGGGCCCAAACGCGGAAAGTGACGTCAGAATCGGTCACCAGAGCACCATATGCCAACCCCTCTGCGGCGGGAGCGAAGCGATCGTCGAGAACGCCTGCGGTCTGTATCTGAGTCGCAGAAATGAGAATGCCGTCTTTGTTGGTGGCCAGGGCGACGGTTTCACCGCTAAGCAGTTCGTCTATTTTGGCGTTATCCGGCAGCTTGAAGGCGGCATAACCGGCAAGGTGTGGGAAACGTGAAGCCAGCTCTTGGCTGATGTTTGTCGGGGTCAGAGAAAGGTAGGCGTCGGTAAATTTGCCTTCGCTGTTGGCCACCACTTTGCCATTGTGGTTATAGTACAGACGCACGATAGGTTTCCCTTCCCCAGCGGGCCACAGCAGGGTTTGTTTTTCCACCCAGTGGGCTTCTGCCAGAGCAACCCCGAAAGCCGCCCGGAAAGCGTCGGCACGGGTATCATAAAGCGTGCTACTCCCGGCAAGGGTTGAAACGGTCCGATCCGGGAACTCACTGAACGATAAGCGCATATCCGCATCAATCAGCTTATTGGTGCCATCGCGCAGAATGAAATTGATACATCCCGTGGTTTTGGTCAGTGGTAACACCCAATACGGGCCATAGCTATCGCTGCCTGTTGGGACCGTGCTGGTGTCATTCCAGTCTCCAGAAGGGTTATCCAAGGCGTCACAGGTGTCGTTATTCCACAAAAACAGGTTTTTGCCACTGTAATCAGCGGGAGTTCCGCTGGTAACACCTGCAATATCGACCAGGTGTATTACCGCCTGGTTTTCACCGGCTATCACCGCCTCGCCGGGTATGGCGATATCAGGCAGACGGGCAATGGGTTCTTGGTTATTGGTGTCAGGGGTAATGTTGGAAGCAGTATTGTTATCACAGCCGCTCAATACGACAAGCGAGCCGAAAAGTAGGGCATTACGGGTATTTTTCAGCATTCTAAATTCCCTATCAGGCTTGCATAATAGAAAGTAAAAAACGGTATTAATATGTAAAACACGGGTATTAGATATTGCATGTCAGGGCGGAGCATCCTCCTCTCTGGGGAGGAAGAGGGGCGTAGATAGCAGGAGGAACCGGAGTATCAAGGTGAGCGGTCCAGGCAGCGAAAACGATTGATAACCAGGAGATATAAAGAAATAAAAAACTATAAAAACAGAAGGATAAATTATTTCGACAAGTGAAAATAATGATTTTTTATTCTGGGGAGTATGTATAAAGTAAGTGATTCTGAGAGGATGAACTCAGATGCTTGGGGGCTAACAGTGGTGCTGGACTGTTCGGTTTTGGTCATAACCTGACATATTCTCACACAATGCGCCTCAACATATGCTCACCGGATTGACCGGTATCGGCGATCTTTTAGCAGACGTCAACAGAGAAGCAGGCAAAGGAAAGCAATATGCGATTTTCTGTCATGTTGTTGGTATGCAGAGAGGCGGCAGTGAGGCTGTTAACGCCGCGTTGGGTGTTGTGCATACTATCCCTGCTGATTTGTAATCAACTCGCCTTGCTCACCTGGCAAGGGGTAATCTCTCCTGAAGTCTCCCCGGTGCGCTTACCCACCTCAGCCGTCACACAGGTTAAATCTGACAGTGGTGATGAACCTGAGCGTTATCGCTATACGTTCTTTGGCACGTCGGTGTCATCTGCTACAGCCCGCGCGCCTTTGGCAAACGACAATACGTTGCGTAATGCTCCCCCTTCGTCACTCAAACTGCGCCTGACCGGCATTGTTGCCAGCGCCAGTTCAGAACGCTCCATTGCCATTATCGCCAAAGATAACAAACAGTTCAGTCTTGGCGTGGGGGACACTGTGCCTGGCTATGACGCCCGCATTGCGGCTATTTTTGCCGATCGTACCGTTATCTCCTATCAGGGGCGCTATGAGGCTCTACTCCTGTTTGCCGACGCCCCTCCCACGGCGGCGAAAGAGAATGGCGAAAAATCGCCATCAACGGCTCAGCTTAAGGCTCAGTTGCAAAAGCAGCCGCAAAGTATTCTTAACTACCTGAGTATTTCCCCCGTAATGGTCGACAACAAACTCACCGGCTATCGCCTGAATCCTGGCAAAGAAGGGGAGCTATTCCGTAAGGTCGGGCTGCATGAGAACGATCTGGCCGTGGCGCTTAATGGCCTGGATTTGCGTGATGCTCAGCAGGCTCAACAGGCGTTGAAACAATTGCCGGAACTCAGTGAACTGACCCTCACCGTCGAACGTGAGGGGCAATTGCAGGATATTTATTTTGCTCTTGGAGATGATTAATTGTTTAGCAAAAGGATGATCGGGAGCTTACGTATCTTGGTGATAGCGGCTGCGCTACTAGGGATTCGGGCGGGCTGGAGCGCCGAGTTTTCTGCCAGTTTCAAAGGGACGGATATTCAGGAGTTTATTAATACCGTCAGCAAGAACCTGAATAAAACCGTGATCATTGATCCAGCGGTACGCGGCACCATTACCGTACGCAGTTACGACATGTTGAACGAAGAACAGTATTACCAGTTCTTTCTCAGCGTGCTGGATGTTTATGGTTTTGCCGTTGTTGATATGCACAACGGCGTGCTGAAAGTCGTGCGCTCGAAGGATGCCAAAACGGCGGCGGTGCCGGTAGCCAACGATGCTGAACCCGGGCAGGGGGACGAAGTGGTGACGCGCGTCGTGCCGGTCAACAACGTGGCAGCCAGGGACCTGGCACCGCTGTTGCGCCAGCTCAATGACAATGCCGGTGCCGGCAGCGTGGTGCATTATGAGCCTTCCAACGTTTTGTTGATGACCGGGCGTGCCGCGGTGATCAAACGCCTGATGGCAATCGTCGAACGGGTCGACAAAGTGGGGGACCGCAGCGTAGTGACGGTGCCTCTCGCTTATGCTTCGGCCGCTGAAGTGGTCAAGCTGGTCACTGAATTGACCAAAGATACCAGCAAGTCAGCCATGCCCAGCCTGATGACCGCGAGTCTGGTGGCCGATGAGCGTACCAATTCGGTATTGGTCAGCGGCGAGCCTAATTCCCGCCAGCGGATTATTGCCATGATTAAACAGCTGGATCGCGAGCAGGCGGTTCAGGGTAATACCAAAGTGATTTACCTGAAATACGCCAAAGCCACCGATCTGGTGGAGGTGCTGACCGGCGTCAGCAGCAGTATTCAGAACGAACAGCAGAATGCCAAACCGGCCGTCGCGTTGCGCAAAGACGTCACGATCAAGGCGCATGAGCAGACCAATGCCCTGATTCTGACGGGCCCGCCGGATATGATCCGCGATCTGGAAAAGGTGATCGCCCAGTTGGATATCCGCCGTGCGCAGGTGTTGGTAGAGGCCATTATTGCCGAGGTGCAGGACGCTGATGGCCTGAATCTCGGGATCCAATGGGCCAACAAGCATGCCGGCGCGACGCAGTTCACCAACACCGGGCTGCCGATCACCACCGCCATCGCCGGGGCCAACCAATATAACCAGGATGGCACCGTCAACAGTTCGCTGGCCAGCGCGCTGAGCAGTTTCAACGGTATTGCCGCCGGGTTTTATCAAGGCAACTGGGCGATGTTGCTGACCGCACTTTCCAGCAGCAGCAAAAACGATATTCTGGCGACGCCGAGCATCGTCACGCTGGACAATATGGAGGCCACCTTCAATGTCGGCCAGGAAGTCCCTGTGCTGTCAGGTTCAAGAACCACCTCTGGCGATAACATATTCAATACCGTGGAACGCAAAACCGTCGGCATTAAACTGAAGGTCAAACCGCAGATTAACGAAGGGGACTCGGTGCTGCTGGAGATCGAGCAGGAGGTTTCCAGCGTAGCGGATGCGGCCTCCAGCAGCAGTGCCAACCTGGGGGCAACCTTCAATACCCGCACGGTGAATAATGCCGTGCTGGTGGGCAGCGGGGAGACCGTGGTGGTAGGGGGATTGCTGGATAAAACAGTGCGTGACAGCAGCGACAAGGTGCCGGTGCTGGGGGATATTCCTGTGCTGGGTTATCTGTTCCGCTCCAACAGTAAGCAGGTCTCCAAACGTAATCTGATGCTGTTCATCCGCCCCTCGATTATCCGCAATCGCGATGAGTATCGCCACGCCTCGTCAGAAAAGTATCATGCATTCAATCAGGAACAAGACCAACTGCGCGGCAAGGAAGGGAGCCCTGCGACCTTGAATGATGCGGTATTGAAATTGCCGCCAGATCAAAATGGGGACACTTTCCGCCAGGTTAACGCGGCGCTGCGCGCTTTCTATCCTCAGGGGGGACGATGAATAACCATCCTGACGCGATGGGGGAAGTGCGCCCGCAATTGCCCTTTGCCTATGCGCGTGCACAACGCATTTTGCTGTTGCGCGAGCCTGCCGGGTGTCGGGTGCTCCGCGTGGCTGAAACGGCGGCCACGGCATTGCTTGAGGCGCGCAGGGTTGCCGGGAGCGGGTTGACGATCCTTACGGTGTCGGGTGATGAGTTTGAGAAACAACTGGTGCTCAGCTATCAACGCGATTCGAAAGAGGCGCGACGTTTGATGACCGATATCGGCAATGAAATGGATTTTTATACCCTCGCCGAGGAGTTACCTGACAGCGACGATCTGCTGGATGCTGATGACGATGCGCCGATTATCCGCCTGATCAATGCGATGCTGACCGAAGCGATCAAGGACAAAGCCTCGGATATCCACATTGAAACCTATGAGCGCCACCTGCAGATCCGTTTTCGCGTCGATGGCGTGCTGCGTGAAATCTTGCGCCCCCAGCGGCGGCTGGCTTCTTTATTGATATCCCGTATCAAAGTCATGGCCCGGCTGGATATTGCCGAAAAGCGCATTCCGCAGGATGGGCGTATGGCGCTGCGCATTGGTGGCCGCGCGATTGATGTGCGGGTCTCGACCTTGCCTTCCAATTATGGCGAGCGGATTGTGCTGCGTTTACTGGATAAAAACAGCGTCAGCCTGGATCTCGCTACGTTGGGCATGTCATCGCAGAATCAGCGGCAGATCGATGAACTGATACGGCGGCCGCACGGCATTATTCTCGTCACCGGCCCTACCGGCTCGGGTAAGAGCACCACGCTTTATGCGGCATTGAGTCGGCTTAATGCCAGTGAACGCAATATCATGACCGTCGAAGACCCGATCGAATATGAGCTCGAGGGTATCGGCCAGACGCAGGTCAATCCCAAGGTGGATATGACCTTCGCGCGCGGTTTGCGCGCTATTCTGCGCCAGGATCCGGATGTGGTGCTGGTTGGCGAGATCCGCGACAGCGAAACCGCTCAGATTGCGGTTCAGGCATCGCTGACGGGGCACCTGGTGCTTTCAACACTGCATACCAACAGCGCGTTGGGGGCCTTATCGCGCCTGCAGGATATGGGCATAGAGCCTTTTTTGCTTTCTACCTCATTGTTAGCCGTGCTGGCGCAGCGGTTGGTGCGCACACTTTGCCCCGACTGCCGCCAGTCTTATATGGCCGATCCCGCATTGGCTCAGCAGATGGGGATTTTACCCGGCACCCCATTATGGCAGCCGAAAGGCTGCTCACAGTGCAACTTTACCGGTTACCGTGGGCGTACGGGTATACATGAGCTGTTGCTGATTGATGACCGGGTACGTACGGCGATCCATAAAGGAGAGAGCGAGTTCGCGATTGCTCGCCACTTACGCCATGAATACAAGACCTTGCGCCAAGGGGGGCTGGAAAAAGTATTGGCGGGTGAGACCAGTTGGGAAGAGGTGATCCGCGTGACTGAAAACCAGTCTCAGGAAGAGGAATGACATGGCTTTATTCCATTATCAGGCCTTAGATGCGCATGGCAAAAAACGGCGGGGAGTGCAGGAAGCAGATTCTGCCCGTCATGCCCGTCAACTATTACGGGAACAAGGTTTGGTCCCTGTGAGCCTGGATGAACGGCAAGATGAGCGTCAGCAGGCCCGAAGCGGGCGGCGTTTTTCTTGGGAAAGAGGAATAAGCAGTGCCGAACTGGCGTTGCTGACACGTCAGCTTGCGACTTTGGTTGCCGCCGCTTTACCTCTGGAAGAGGCGCTTGATGCGGTGGCAAAACAGAGTGAAAAACCGCGCCAGCGTAGCTTGATGGCCGCGGTGCGCACCAAAGTTCTGGAGGGGCATTCCCTCGCGGAAGCCATGAGCGGTTATCCCACCAGTTTTGAGCGATTGTACTGTGCCATGGTAGCGGCGGGGGAGGCTTCTGGTCATCTGGATCTGGTTCTGAACCGGCTGGCGGATTACACCGAGCAACGCCAGCAAATGCGAGCCCGGATCCTGCAAGCAATGATATATCCCTGCGTGCTGACGGTGGTCGCTATCAGCGTGATCGCCATTTTACTCTCTGCCGTCGTGCCCAAGGTGGTGGAGCAGTTTATCCACATGAAGCAGGCACTTCCGTTATCTACGCGCTTGCTGATGGGCTTGAGTGATGGCGTGCGAACCTTTGGCCCATGGGCTCTGCTTCTGATGCTTCTGGGGCTGTTACTGGCGCGCCTGATGTTGCGTCACGAAGCGCGGCGTATCGCTTTTCATCAGCAGTTGCTGCGCCTACCGGTGATTGGCCGTATCGCCAGAGGGCTCAATACCGCCCGCTACGCCAGAACGCTGAGCATCCTCAATGCCAGCGCCGTGCCACTGCTACAGGCGATGCGCATCAGCGGTGAGGTGCTGACTAATGAATATGCCCGTCGCCAGCTGTCACTGGCAACGGAATCGGTACGCGAGGGCGTGAGTCTGCATCGGGCGCTGGAAATGACGGCGCTGTTTCCCCCAATGATGCGGCACATGATTGCCAGTGGTGAACGCAGTGGGGAGCTCGACAGCATGCTGGAGCGTGCGGCTGACAATCAGGATCGGGAGTTTACTGCCCAAATGCAGTTGGCATTGGGGCTTTTTGAGCCCTTGCTGGTAGTGAGTATGGCGGGCGTGGTGCTGTTTATCGTTTTGGCGATCCTGCAGCCTATCCTGCAATTAAATACCTTGATGAGTATGTAATTCAATCTGCAAATAACGGAGAGAAAAATGCGGCGACAGCGTCAGCGGGGTTTTACCCTGTTGGAAATCATGGTGGTGATTGTGATCCTGGGCATCCTGGCGAGCCTGGTAGTCCCTAATCTGATGGGGAATAAAGAGAAGGCAGATCATCAGAAGGTGGTCAGCGATATTGTGGCGCTGGAGAGTGCGCTGGATATGTACAAGCTGGATAACAGCCGATATCCCACGACCGAACAAGGGTTGCAGGCGCTGGTGACCAAACCTACTGCGCAACCAGAGCCGCGCAATTATCCGCAAGGTGGCTATATTCGCCGCCTGCCGCAGGATCCCTGGGGGGCAGACTACCAGTTGCTGAGCCCGGGTCAGCACGGCCAGATAGACGTTTTCTCTTATGGACCTGATGGCATGCCTGACACTGAGGATGACATCGGTAACTGGACCATCGGTAAGAAGTAGTGCGCCAACGCGGCTTTACCCTGCTGGAAATGATGCTGGTTGTGCTGCTGATCGGGAGCGCCACCAGCCTAGTCATGATGTCATTTCCGGCCATGCAGCAGTCTACCCCGGAGCGACAACTGAAACGTTTTCAGACTCAGTTGGAGTTTGCCCTGGATAGCGCGAGGCAAAATGACCAGTTGCTGGGGATCCTGGTGCGTCCAGAGGGTTGGCAATTCCAGATGCTGCAACGCTTGGCTGCTGAAAAGCGTACGTCAGGTTCCGGTTCGGATATCTGGCAAGGTTACGCCTGGCAGATATGGCAACCCCGACAGGCGGCATTGGGCAGCCAGATACCCGATGATGTTCGGCTTACACTGCGCTTCCCTCATCTTCAGCCGTGGCCGCGTCCTGCGGAATCGGCTGCGGAACCCGATATTCTGTTGTTGCCCGGTGGTGAGATTACTCCGTTTGAACTGGTTTTCAGTGCGACTGATAACCACCCCGCGGCATGGCTGCGGGTCGACGAGGCGGGGACGATCAGTACCTCAGCAAGCGGAGGGGCGCAATGAACAGGCAAAGGGGAATGACACTGCTGGAGGTGCTGGTAGCACTGGTCGTTTTCGCCCTGGCGGGGTTAGCGGTAATGCAGACGACAGCGCAACAGGCGAGCGGTATTGGCCGTATGGAAGAGAAAATACTGGCCAGTTGGCTGGCGGATAATCAGCAGGTGCAGTTGCATCTGGAAAAAGTTTGGCCAGAGAAACGCTGGAGTGACAAGACTGTCACCTTTGCCGGGGAGACCTGGTATCTGCGCTGGCAAGGGGTTGATACCGAGCTGGGGCAACTGCGGGCGCTGGAGGTTGAGGTGCGGCATAAAAAAGAAGATCCCGCCGCGCTGGTCTCTTTACGTAGCTATGTGGTGCGTGAATGAGTCGCCGACGTCTGCAGGGCTTTACCCTGCTGGAGATGCTGCTGGCGCTGGCGATTTTTGCTGCATTGAGCATCAGCGCATTTCAGGTATTGCATGGGGTGATGCGCAATGACGAGATATCCCAGCGCAAGGCGCAACGGTTGGCTGAACTGCAGCGCACATTTGTGCAGCTGGAGGGCGACTTTGGTCAGATCATTCCTCGCCATCCCAGAGGGGCTGAACGCCTGTTTTCCGCAGCGCGCTATCAATTGGAGAGTGAGGACTGGGGCGTATCCTTCATGCGCAATGGCTGGCAAAACCCGATGGGGATGTTGCCGCGCGCTGAGCTTCAGCTGGTGGGATATCGGCTGCGCGATCGGCAGTTGGAACGGCTGAGCTATACCCATCCCGACCCGATTGTCGGGGAGAGGCCAGCGGTTAAGGTGGTGCTTAGCGGCGTCAGTGTCTTTCGTCTGCGTTTTTTTGCCGAAGGTACGTGGCGGGAGAGCTGGAACAACGCAGCGAGTTTGCCACAGGGCATTGAAGTGACGCTTGCGGTTGCTGGAGTGGGTGAACTGACGCGCCTGTTTTTGATCACCACAGAGGGGGCGGAATGAAGGGGCGGCAGAAAGGGGTTGCACTGTTGGTGGTGCTACTGATCCTGGCGCTGATGGTCACGATCGCCGCAACCATTGCCGAGCGAAATGGGCGTACCTATCTACGCACGGCAGCACAGTTGGATCGTCAACAGGCGAAATGGTATGGCCGCGCGGCGGAAGCACTGGCGATAAAAATCTTGCAGCGAGATGCGTTGGACTCACCCAACAAAACGCATCTGGCACAGAACTGGGCGCAGGAAGAGCGCCGGTTCCCGGTAGAAGGGGGCGAAGTGCTGGGGCAAATTGTCGATGGTCAGGCCTGTTTTAATCTCAACGCGATTAATCAAGGGACAACGGAGGGGGAGACCGCTCTGCCTTACGTGGCTCAGGTTTTTGTGCAGTTACTGAAAAATCTGGGTGAGGAACCGCTGCGAGCCGAGCAGGTGGCTGCCGCCTTGCGTGATTGGATCGACAGTGACAGTGAACCGGGCATCGGTGGGGCGGAAGATGACGTCTATATGGCGCTGGAAAGCCCCTATTTGCCCGCGAACCAACCTATGCAGGATATCAGCGAGTTGCGCACCGTTTCTGGCGTGGATGCCAGCCTTTATCGGCGTCTTTTACCTTACGTTTGCGTGCTGCCGACACAAACACTGGCGGTTAACATCAATACGCTGAGTGAGTCTCAAGGGCCATTACTGGCGGCGCTATTTCTCAGGGAGCTTGATTCAAGCGTGGCCACCCGATTGTTACAACAACGTCCGCGCGAAGGGTGGGGAAGTACGGCGGCATTTTTGGCGCAGGCCGCCCTGAAGGACATTGATACTGCGGCGGCCAGACAACTGCTGACGGTCAAGAGTGACCTGTTTTTAGCCCGCTTTACTGTGCTGATGGGGGATACACGCTACAGCCTGCGTAGCCTGTTGCGCAAAACCGGTAACCGCTTTCAGGTGGTGCAGCGGCAGTATGGATTAAGCATGAGGGAGGAGCCTTGATACGAAACGGAAAGCCCCGTGCGCAAGCCCGCTTGATAGTGCGTTTACCCAGTGATGAAACGCAGCCGATCTGGTGGTATTTCGCATCGGCGGACGGTCACCAGCAAGGGCATTTGGCCAGCGGGGAGAGCGATAGCACATTGGCGAGCCTGCTTGCCACTTACCCTGCGTGGGTATTGGTACCGGCCAGCGAGTTCGTTTTCCATCGTGTGACGCTTCCCCGCCGCGCCAGACGTCAGAGCCAGCAGGTGTTGCCGTTTATGCTGGAGGAACAACTGGCGACGGATGTTGAACGGTTGCATTTTGCTATTTTGCATCAAAGCGGTGAGGTATGCGACGTTGCGGTCGTTGACAAAAGCCTGATGCAACAATGGATTTCCCATTGTGAACGCCTGGGTGTGCAGATCCAGACCCTTCAGCCTGATGTGCTGATGTTGCCGTTGTCTGCCGACGGTTGGAGTGCCGTCAGCTTCAATGATCAATGGCTGTTTCGCCGGGAGAAATATGCCGGCATGATCGTGGAATCTTCTTGGTTAGCGGAATTTTTGGCTGCGTGGACACCGCCGGTGATTGAAAGCTACTCGGTTGTGCCTGCCGCAATGGCCAGCCTCTGCGCGTGGCATGTTCATCCCGCGCGCGATTTGCTGCAATTGGCGGCAGAAGGGGAACATGATAGCGGCGTCGATCTGCGTCAGGGCGAATTCGCCCGCTCCAGCCGCTGGCGCATGCGCTTACGCCCCTGGCGATCGGTCATGATGGCATTAATGGGGTATGTACTGCTGCTGTGTGCCGACGCCGGGCTGTCCCATTACCGGCTGTGGCAGCAGGCTGAACAGTGGCGGCAGGAGAGTGTGAGGCTCTACCAACAGCTGTTTCCGTCAGAAAAAAACGTGATCAATCCGCGTGTACAGATGCAGCAGCATTTGCAGCAATTACAGCCTATCGATCAGGGCGGTGTCGTGGTGCAGATGCGTCAACTACAGCAACTGACGACGGAGAACCCGACAATCCGTATTCAGGCACTCTCTTATGACGCCAGTCGTAAAGTGTTGAACGTCGATGTACACGCGGCCTCTTTTCAGGCGTTGGAACAGTTTCAGATCGGCGCTGGGCGGCGTTATCAGGTGCAACCTGGCGAGATTAAACAGCATCCGACAGGGGTAGAAAGCCGACTGACTCTGGGGATTAAAGATGAATGAACTCAAACGCCGCTGGCGGCAGCTCAGTCTGCGGGAACAAGGCTTGGTGTTGGGATGTTGCGCACTGGTCATTGTGAGCCTGTGTTACTCCCTGCTGTGGTTGCCCTGGCAGCAACAGGCAAGCCAGTGGCAGCGTACCATTGCCCGCGAAAAGAGTACGGTGGAATGGATGTTGCAGCAGGCACCGCGCTTGCGCCAGCAGGGGAGCCGGCCAGCCGTGGATATCTCCCAGAGTTTATCGGCTACGGTGGCACAGAGTGCCGCCGCCAGGAAAATGAACATCACCCGCCTGCAACCGCAAGGAGAGCGGCTGGCGGTCACGTTGGAACCCAGCGATTTTAATACGTTGATGCAGTGGCTTACTCAGTTGGAACAGCAACATCGCGTGCGCATTGTGGCACTAGAGGTAGCGATGCGTCCCGAACAACCGGGGTGGGTGACGGTAAATAAACTGACGCTGGAGCGTCACGATGAGCGCTAAGGCGAAAAAGGCCGCGCTGTTACTGGCTTGTTATCTCCTGATGCTTGGCGCAAACGCGCCGGCACAGGTGTTACAAACGTTTATGCCAAAAGAGATGAAGGCCGGATACTTTTCCGGTTCCTTATGGCAGGGGAGTGTACACCAGCTCAGCTGGCGTAACGTCGTGCTGGAACAACTGAACTGGCGGCTCACTTTTTCCTCTTGGCTGCCCGCGATAAGGGTTGAACTACAGGATCCACAACATCTTCAGGGGGGAGGTGTTCTGCGCGGTTGGCGCAGCCTTCAACTGTATGACTGGCAGCTCTCTGTTCCAGCCGATTTTGTGAGACAGCAGTTATCGTTGCCTTTACCTGTCAGCGCTCAGGGTAGGCTAAAGCTGCGGTTACAGCAGGGGGAGCTGACGCCTCGTGGTTGCCAGCGTCTCGAGGGGGGCATGCTCAATTGGCAGCCGGCGCTGTTGACGACGCCGTTGGGGCCCTTGGAACTGGTCAATGTGCAAGGCCAATTGAGCTGCGATGGCAAAGGGGCTTTGAGGGTGGCGTTGAAGCAAGACTCTGCTCATCTGAGCCTGTCGGGGCGCGGCACGGTAGGGGGGGATGGGCGATATCAATTCAGCGGTCAGGTACGCAGCGGGCCGGTGTTACCTGATGCGATGAAGCCGCTGCTGAATCAGTTGGGCAGAGCCAACGCTCAAGGCCAGATAGCCTGGCAGGTTCAGGGACAGTTGTAGTGGTTTGGGTGGGGCATCATACGCTGCCTGACGTAAGCGTAAGCAAGACTGACTGTGGGGACATTCTGTGAATATGTTAATGGATTTTACTGTCGCTTTTCCCCATCTCTGGCTGGGTATCGTGGCGGTGTTGGGCGCTACGGTGGGGAGCTTCCTGAATGTGGTGATCTACCGATTGCCGGTGATGTTGGAAAAACGCTGGCAGCATGAGGCACTCCTGCAACTGGCACAGCCTTTACCTGAGCCCATGCCACGCTTTGATCTGCTATTACCGCGTTCTTGTTGCCCCTATTGCCAGCACCCCATTACGGCGAAGGACAATATACCGCTATTGAGTTTTCTGGTGTTAAAGGGCAAGGCGCGTTGCTGCGGAGAGCCTATCCCATGGCGCTATCCGCTGGTTGAAGTGGCATTAGCGGTGATGTTCGTCTTGGCTGCACTCGTATTTCCGCTGGGGAGCACTTTGCTCGGGGCCTGGATATTGTTCTCTTTCTTGCTGGCATTGGCGGTGATTGATCATCACACCCAACTGCTGCCGGATGCCCTGACGTTGCCACTGATGTGGCTCGGGCTGTTGTTTAATCTTCAGGGGCATTTTGTCGCGTTGGAACAGGCGACGATAGGGGCTGTAGCCGGGTATATCTCCCTCTGGACGGTGTTTTGGCTATTCAAGCTGGCAACCGGTAAAGAGGCACTGGGTTACGGTGATTTTAAATTACTGGCGGCGTTGGGCGCCTGGTTAGGGTGGCAAGCGTTGCCGCATGTGATTCTGGTGGCGGCAGCCAGTGGGCTGCTGTTTGTGCTGGCACTGCGTAGGGTGGCGAAAGAAGATCTTAATCAACCGCTGGCATTTGGCCCATGGCTCGCGTTGGCGGGGGCGGTCAATATGTTTATACCCTGGGTCTTTTAAGTCGCAAAGAGGGAGCCCCCTGACGCAAGGTGCTTGTAAGCCCATAAGTTTTACGCATGAGGTTTGACCTTAGCCACGGATCAAGAAAGCTTTTGACGTGTTATTTACTGATAGCAATGGAGAGGGCCATGAAGAAAATAATGATGTTGGCGGGGTTGCTGATTGGGGCGCTTAACGTCCAGGCAGCGACGGTTTATACCGGAGATAAAATTGAGGGGTATCCAGTCATCAGCAAGCTGGATGTCGACGATCTGGAAGCCGGAAAGGTGTATCGCTTCATGTTTCAAGGGGCGAGCAACGGGATCGGCCAGCATTGGTATGTGCCGGTTCTGGTTGCCAAAGGGGCACAGCCAGGCCCTAAGCTGGGGTTGCAAGCGGCGGTGCATGGCGACGAACTCAACGGCACCCGGGTGATACAACAGGTGTTTGAAAAGCTGGATCCGGCAGCGTTGAAGGGCAGTGTGGTGGGCGCTGTAGGGGCGAACCCCTCCGGTATGCTGGCCAATAACCGAAACTGGCAGTTAGCCAATGACGGCGGTGATATGGTCGATTTTAACCGCATCTGGCCGGGCAAAGAGAAAGGCAATGCCGCCGAACAGCATGCCTGGCTGTTATGGAATAATTTGTGGGCAGGTAATGCCAGCCTGTTTGTCGATATGCACACGCAGAGCCGGGGCACCGAGTATCCGCTGTTCATCTATGCGGATTATCGTAACCCGCAGGTGAAGCAAATCGCCGAGCTGTTCCCGGCGGATCAAATCAAAGCCGATCCTGGTGAAAAAGGCTCTGTAGAAACCACGTTCGTGGAAAACAATATCCCTGCCATTACACTCGAAATTGGCAAGCCGAAGCTCTACCAACCTGAACTGATCGCCCGCAGTTTAACAGGGGTGCATAACCTGATGATTCAACAAGGTATGATCGCCGGAACCGTAGGGAAAACGGCTAAAGAGCAAGAAACCTTTATCGGCAATGAGTTGAGTTCGATTCGTGCAGAAGTGGGCGGGTTTGCCGAGATCCTGGTTAAAGTGGGGGACTCAGTGGTCAAAGGGCAGAAAGTGGCGGTTCAACGGAATGCCTTTGGTGACATCCTTCGTGAGTATACTGCTGGCCACGATGGCAGAGTGTTGGCGATAGGCAACGATCCGCTGCGTGAGCCCAGGGCGCTGCTGGTACGTATCCTGTTCCACAATCCGGAACCACAGTGCGCTGATGGCTGCTAATTGATGCAGGGCCGTTTAACCCTTTGAAGCGATCTTCAAGGGGTTAAAATCTCCTGGCATTATCCGCGTGCTGGCCGCCAGAACCGTCTGCCGGATATTCAGAAATAGGGAGACGTTAATGCCTATCCGTTGCATGGCAGTCACTGCGCTGAAACCGGATAGGGGAAACATTCCAGGCACGGGAGGAGGGCATCCGTGCCCTGGCGAAAGCCGGATTATTCGAAGCACACCTGCGGATTATCAGACAGTGATACGAAGGTTTTGGTGTTTTTATCCAGCGTGCGGATAACACCGCTTTCGATATCGTAGACCCAACCATGCAGACGCAGCGCGTTATTACGCAGCCCCACGGCGACCGAAGGATGGGTTTTGATATTGTTCAGTTGGGCAATGACGTTTTCTTGCACCATGGCATTCACTTTATCATCTTCATTGCTCCAGGTTTTCTTTTCTACTACCGCTTTGGCGGCGTCTGCGTAGCGTAACCAGTGGGCGACGGCTGGCATGGGGTCCAGACACTGGCAAGAGGCGATCGCTTTCATGGCGCCGCAATTGGAATGGCCGCAAATCACAATATCTGTGACGCCAAGTGCGACGACGGCATATTCGATGGTGGCTGAAACGCCGCCTGGCTCTGGACCGAAAGACGGGACGATGTTGCCAGCATTACGAATCACAAAAAGCTGCCCCGGTTCCTGTTGCGTGACCAGTTCTGGCACCAGACGGCTGTCTGAGCAGGAAATAAAAAGCGCTTTGGGATTCTGGCTTGATGCCAAACTGCGGAAGAGTTCCTTACGCTGAGGGAAAATCTCTTTCTGAAAGTTGAGGAAACCCTCAATGATATGTTGCATAGCAGTGTCTCTTTTCTCTGTGTAAATTAGGGCATGATAAAGATCACATTCTGCTAGTTTAACACCAGTAGAGAGAAGAGAAATAATTAATCAATCAAGTGCCTTCTCAGGGCGAGCCAGAAACTGAACCTCATCCTTGAGGTTCAGTGAGGTTGAAGACAAAATGGTTTTTAACCCGAGATAACAGGGCCTGGCGTACCGAGGGGGGCCGGTGGCTTACGCCACAACCACCACCCCGGTACGCTGTCCCTACTAGCTGGTTGTCAGCAGTCTGTCATTATCATCGGCGTCAAGCCCCCTCAGCCTTCGGCAGCCTCACGCAGGCGCTGCTTGATTTTGCTGTACTCCTGCTGAACATAATGCTCTGCCTGCGCCTGATCCTTTATCGCTTCGATCTGCACAGCACAGTACTTATATTCTGGCGTTTTGGTTATCGGGCTCAGGTTTTCGGCCACCAGTTCATTACAGGCACCGATCCACCATTGGTACGTCATATAGATCGCACCTTTGTTTGGCCGCTCGCTGACATTGGCGCGTGTCATGACCTTGCCCTGACGTGAACGGACCCAAACCAGCGCCTGATCTTCAATGCCCCTGCGTGCGGCATCTTCTGTATTGATCTGCACATAGCCAGGTTCGTCAGCCAAAGCGACCAACGCCTTGCAATTACCGGTCATTGAACGGCAAGAGTAATGGCCAACTTCACGCACGGTAGCTAACACCAGCGGGAACTCATCGCTGATCTGATCGATAGGCGGGGCCCACTCACAGGTATACAGTTCGGCTTTACCGCTCGGCGTTGAGAATGTGCCACCTTCGTACAGATAGGAAGTACCAGGATGATCCAGCGTTGGGCAAGGCCACTGAATATAGGCCAGATCCGCCATTTTCTCGTAGGTTGCACCGTAATACATGGGGCATAATTCACGCAGTTCGTCCCAGATTTCCTGCGTGTTGTTGTAGTGCATCGGGTAACCCATGGCGGTCGACATCAGGCTGATGATCTGCCAGTCCGTCTTCACATCCCCCACCGGTTCAACGGCCTTATAGAAACGTTGGAAACCTCGGTCCGCAGCGGTATAGACGCCTTCATG
This sequence comes from Serratia fonticola, assembly GCF_006715025.1. Classification (NCBI taxonomy): domain Bacteria; kingdom Pseudomonadati; phylum Pseudomonadota; class Gammaproteobacteria; order Enterobacterales; family Yersiniaceae; genus Serratia; species Serratia fonticola. The sequence continues at coordinate 3,715,123 of NZ_VFMK01000001.1, read as the reverse complement.
TTCGCCCCATGAGGTTGCCGGGAAAATAACGTCGGCAATCGATGCGGTTTTGGTCATGAAGATATCCTGCACGATCAACAGTTCCAGCTTCTCAAAGGTTCTACGGATGGTCGCCAGGTCCGGTTCGGTCTGCAGCGGGTCCTCTCCCATGATGTAGTGCGCTTTGAGTTTGCCGTGGTCGATATTGTGCGGCACCTCGCTCAAGGCATAGCCAATCTCGGCGGGCATGGCCTTGATCCCCCAGGCGTTGGCGAACCTTTCACGCGCCGCGGCATCGGTCACCTGGAAATACCCCGGCAAGGTGTTGGGCAATGCCCCCATGTCGCAGGCACCCTGAACGTTGTTCTGCCCTCGCACCGGGTTTACCCCCACGTTCGGTTTGCCCAGATTGCCGGTCAGAATAGCCAGGCTGGTCAGCGAACGCACGGTCTCTACACCTTGATAGAACTGGGTCACGCCCATCCCCCAAAGAATGGTCGCCGTTGGCGCGGCGGCATACATACGGGCGGTTTCGCGGATCTGCTGAGCCTTCAGGCCCGTCGTCTTCTCAACCGATTCCGGCGGGTAGTCTGCCACGATGGCGCGATACGCGTCGAACTGCTCGGCATGATGGTCAACAAACGCCTGGTCGTAGAGATTTTCCTCAATGATCACATAGGCGAGTGCATTAAGCAGGGCGATGTTGGAACCGTTTCGCAACGGTAAGTGGATATCTGCAATACGCGCTGTTTCGATATAACGCGGATCGCAAACAATAATCTTGGCTCCTTTCTCCTTCGCCTTAAGAATACGGCGAGCGACGATAGGATGAGAATCTGCGGCGTTATAGCCGAAGATAAAAATACATTGGGTATCCTCAATCTCGACGATTGAGTTACTCATGGCGCCGTTACCGACCGATCGCTGCAGACCTGCAACCGAGGGGCCGTGTCAGACGCGCGCGCAACAGTCGATATTATTGGTACCGACGGTGGCGCGCGCAAATTTTTGCATAATATAGTTGGCTTCGTTACCGGGGCCACGAGAGGAGCCGGTCGTCATAATCGCATTCGGGCCGTATTTCTCCTTGATGGCGAGCAAGCGTGAACTGGCGAACTCAATGGCTTCTTCCCAAGAGACTGATTCCAGTTTCCCACCCCGTTCACGGCGGATCATCGGTGTTTTCAGCCGCGGGGTCAGGATCTTGGTATCGTGAACGAAATCCCAGCCGTAATAGCCTTTCAGGCATAATTCGCCCTGATTAGTCACGCCATTTGCACCTTCGGCTTTGATGATCCTGCCGTTGTCTACCACCAGATTGATTTTGCAACCTGAGGCGCAATAGGGGCAGACCGTGATGACATTTTTCATCTACATCACTCCTTGTTATTCTTGATTGGCGGCACGAAACCCCGCCTTTCCGACGTCGCATTTCATCGCTAACAGTGGCGAAAAAATCGACTCACTGATTTCTAACATAAACCTTGTCAGGCTAAATTGATGTGGATTAATGCCACGATGGCTTAACCCAATCGTTTCAGATTCACACACTTCAGAGCATCTCAAAACCTCCCTCCGTTCCCCAGGTTGGTAACCGGCGGTAAATCGCCTGTACCGCCTGTGTCACGCTCTCCGTCATCGGAAAATAAAACGCCACCAAATCCGGCTGAATGCCGAGAAAAATCACCTCATCAATATCTTCACGTAACTGATCAATCATGAAGTTAAGTGGCATGTTATGCGTACTCATGATGAACATCTCGGCGATGTCATCGGGATCGACGATACGGATTTCGCCAGGAGCCAGCCCCATATCTGTGGCATCGACTACCACCACCCTTTTAGGACGTAGTGCGCGTACCTGATGCACCACATTTTCAGGTGCGGAACCGCCGTTGATGGCAACCCAGCCGTCGAGCGGCCTTTGCTCCATCAACTCGGCCAACAGGGGGCCGGCACCGTCGTCTCCCATCATGCTGTTGCCGACGGCCAGGACTACATTGGGTTTCGCGTGGGGGATCAGATTCATAGGACTTTTTTCACAATAAGATAGATGGCAGGCTCTCTCTCAATCTCAGCCAGCAGATTGAGCAGTTTGGCACTCCATGCGTCAAAGGGGGCGGGCTGGCTGTCGGCCAAGGGGGCCAGCGCATTGGCCAGCAGGCTGGTGTGCGTGGCGTCGATGGTGATTTCACCAAAGGTCAACAGACCGCGCATTTTGCGCTGGGCCTCTCCCTCGGGGAAGCGTTCAATCCAGGTTTGATACTGCGGCAATGGGCAGCTCATCTCGGTGTTCAGGCAATCAATCACCCCGACGTGATGGCCGATCGCCAGCGAGTAATACATCACCTGCTGTGCCTGGGCGGGCATGTCGTCGTCGCTATCAAGAAATTTTTGCCGCAGTGACCAGAAAACCACTTTTCCTTCATCCTGCATGAGTGGCCTCCTGCTGCAAACAGTCGACCAGGCAGCGGACAATCTCGCGCAGGCGAGGATCGTTATCCTGTTTTAGCCATTGTTCCATGTGGTTGAGGATGGAATCTGGGCGCGCACCTTCCAGGAGCGATAAAAAGCGATCGCTGATGATCCGGCCTTGGTGATACCCCGCCAGACGGCGCGCTTCACGCTCAATCAAAACGCGGGTCGCCAAAGGAATGGTTGGCAGTAACAATGCGGCTTTTTCGCCCGCCTGCTCGAGATGGTTTTCCCCTTTCAGCTTCTGTTCCAATAAACCTAACGCCACGGCAAAACCGTAAATGGTGGCCGCAGGCGTTGGCGGACAACCGGGGATCCACACATCAATGGGCACGATAGATTCGCTGCCGCCCCAAACGCAGTACAGATCGTGGAAAATCCCGCCACCACAGCCGCAGGCACCGTAGGAGATACAGATTTTGGGATCCGGTGCCGATTCATAAGCCCTTAACGCGGGCACGCGCATGGCGCGGGTTACCGCACCGGTGAACAACAGGATATCGGCATGACGAGGCGAAGGAACGACCTTGATACCGAAACGTTCGGCATCAAAAACCGGGGTGATAGCGGAGAATATCTCGATCTCGCAGCCGTTACAGCCCCCGCAGTCGACGCGATAAACGTAAGCCGAGCGCTTGATATCCTTCAGCAGTTTGCTCTTCAGCTTTGCCGTTTGCTCATCAAGAGTGATGGGCTGGCTGTGGTGATGATTGACCTTGATTTCGGGCATGTTCATTTTATGGTGCTCCCGACCGAATGGCTAAGTGTCAGAGGCCGATGTTGGCTCAGCGCCTGTTTACGTTTGCATGCGGGGCAGGTTTCAAACTGTGGCCGCAAGGCGGCTATGCTTTCTTCTTCCATCCCCGAGTGGGCCAGCAACGCCATGGCGTAGTCCACCGATTTGGTGGGGGTAAAAGGCTGGTGGCAGCAACGGCAGTTGAGCAAGGTAAAGGTGGCTCGGATATACAAATCGTCCTTTTGCATTACGGCCATCTCAAACTCTTCTGACAGCGCAATGGCACGCGTTGGGCAGACTTCCTCACAGCGTGCGCAAAAAATGCAGCGGCCAATAAACAGCTGCCAGACGCGTTCACCGCTGGCTTCATGCGTTTCCATGGTTAACGCATTGGCCGGGCACGCCACGGTGCAGGCCCCGCAGGCAATACACTGTTCGGGATCGTACTGCGGCTTGCCCCGGAAGCCTGGGCACACGTCCAGCGGTTTAAACGGGTATTTCACCGTCGCTTCACCCGCCTGCAGGATGGTTTTAAACAGTTTCAGCATGGGGCATCCCTCACTTGCACGGTGAATTTTTACGCTCAATCCCGTAACGCTCGATCTCCTTGTACGGCACGGTCTTCGCTTTACGCTTGTTGATATCAACCAAGGTGACGCGGTCAGTACAGGAGTAGCAAGGGTCAAGGCTGCCGATAATCAGCGGGGCATCAGACACCGTATTGCCGCGCAGCATGTAACGCAGAACCGGCCAGTTGGCGTAGGTGGCCGCCCGGCAGCGCCAACGGAACAGTTTCTGGTTATCCCCCAGCATGCTCCAGTGAATGTCTTCACCGCGTGGCGCTTCGGCATAGCCCAGGGCAAATTTATGCGGTTGATAGCGGAACCCTTCGGTAAGCAGCGGGCCACCCGGCAGGTTATCCAGGCCATATTCAATCATGGCCAGCGAATCCAGCACTTCCTGCACGCGCACCATGACGCGGGAGAAAACATCGCAACCGTCATAAGTGAATAGCGTTTTAGGGAGGGAGCCGTAGTTGGCATAAGGGTGGTCAAAACGCATATCGCGCTTGAAACCGCTGGCGCGGATCATTGGCCCAACCGGGCTATAGTCACGGGCAATCTGGCGATCCAACAGGCCAATGCCTTTGGTACGCTGTTCCATGTTTGGTGTGCTGAGCAGCATATCCACCAACTGCGTGATATCGGCTCGCATCTCCTGGATCAGCTTGATGGTTTTTATCTGCTGTTCTTTCAGGATATCGCGGCGCACCCCGCCAATCAGGTTCAGGCCATAGGTTTTACGTGAACCGGTCAGCAGCTCTGCCATGGTCATGGATTTTTCGCGTACGCGGAAAAACTGCATAAACCCGGTATCAAAACCGACAAAGTGGCTGGAAAGGCCGATGTTCAACAGATGGCTATGCAGACGTTCAACTTCCAGCAAGATACTGCGAATGGCATGGGCGCGCGGGGGCACATAGATGCCCAGGGCATTTTCCACCGAGGTGGTATAGGCCACGCTGTGGGTGAAACCGCAGATCCCACAGACCCGATCGGAAAGGAACGTAACCTCGTTATAGCCCATACGGGTTTCGGCCAGTTTCTCCATGCCACGGTGAACGTAGAACAACCGGTAGTCCGCATCGACAATGCGCTCACCATCGACAAACAGACGAAAATGCCCAGGTTCATCAGACGTGATATGCATAGGCCCGATGGGAACGACGCGTGACTCGCCGGTGGCAGCATTTTCAAAGGGGTAGGTTTCCACCTCGGTAGTGGGTTCCGGGCGCTGACGATAATCCATGGTGTCTTTACGTAAAGGATAAAGATCGTCGGGCCAGTCATCCGGTAGCACCAGACGGCGCTCATCCGGCAAACCCACCGGGATCAAACCATACATGTCGCGGATTTCGCGTTCGCCCCACACGGCGGCGGGGACACGTGGCGTGACAGACGGAAACTCCAGCGTGATCGCGCTGACCTGCGCTTTAACGGTGATAAAACACTTTTCGCCTTCCTCCATCGACAACACATAGTAGACGGCAAAATCCCCGGTCAGAGTACGTTCATCGTTGCCGAACAATACCGGTAGCCAGCCACCCAACTGATAATAGAGGTATTCGACCACGTCGGGCAACGCGTCCAGTTTCACCGTGATGGTCACTTGATTGGCGGTTTGCCATTCGGCATCTAACAACGCGGCAGGGAATTGCTCGCGAACTTTGGCCAGGTAGCCTTTACCGAGTTTTTCGTCGTTATTGATCGTCATTACGTGGGTTTCGTAGCTCACTTTACGTCTCCTGACTGGGGCGGTATGCAGTTGCAGCCTTCGGCCACAGCGGAATGATTTTTGACGGCCCAAGGCCAGTTGAACGTTGGTACTCCCGGTTGGCCATCAGCGCCGTTTTGGGGGGGGATCACAATTGTGACCGCGCTTTCCAGCAGGCGGCTCACCGGTTGAGGGATATGCGTCCCCATCACCAGCATCAGCACCAACAGGATCAGCATCGGTAAGGTCGTCAGTATTCCTAGCTCGCCTTTGTTGACCTCATCGGGTTTGACACCAAACAGCGTGCCGGCCACCATGCGCACCAAACCGGCCAGTACCACGGTCAGCAGTAACAGCAATATGACCGTCAGCGTGATATGGCCCGCAGCCAGACCGGCGGTGACCGTCATAAACTCGCTGAGGAAAATGTTAAACGGCGGCATACCCCCCAACGCCAATGCACCACCGGCCAACAGCACGGCGGTGAACGGCATGCTCTTCAACATCCCTTTGACCACGGTAATATCGCGTGTGCCGTACTTCAGCAACACGTTGCCGGAGCCGCAGAACAGCAGGGTTTTCGCCAGGCTGTGGTTCAGGGTGTGCAACAGAGCTGCCAGTATTCCCAGCGGGCCGCCGATGCCCAAAGCCACGGCAATCAGCCCCATGTTTTCCACGCTGGAATAAGCCAACAGGCGCTTGAGATCGCGCTGGACAAGAATAAAGAAAGCCGCTACCGCCACCGAGAGCAGGCCAAACGCCAGCAGCAACGTGCTGGTAAATTCGTTACCCAGGGTGGTGTTGATGATGATGGTATAGCGAATGATGATCAGCAACGCACAGTTGAGCAGCACGGCAGAGAGCAGGGCACTGATGGGACTGGGGGCTTCACTGTGGGCGTCGGGTAGCCAGGCATGCATGGGGAATAGCCCAGTCTTGGTGCCAAAGCCGATCAGCACAAACACAAAGGCCAGATGCATCAACATTGGATCCAGTTGTGCGGCATGCTTAAGTACTTCAGTCCAGAAGATAGCGTCGTTGGGATCGGGCATAAAACTGGCCGCATTGGCATAAACCAGAATGGTGCCAAACAGGCCAAAGGCCACGCCGACGGTACAGATAATGATGTATTTCCAGGCGGCTTCCAGCGAAGAGCTCTGTCCATATAACCCCACCAGAAATGCGGAGCTGAGCGTCGTTGCCTCAATGGCTGCCCACATCAGAATCAGGTTGTTACTGGTGATCACCAGCAACATGGTGAACAGGAAAAGATGGAAGAAGCCGTAATAGTGGCACAGCGTGGTCACCGAGATCTCCCCGTCATCGACTTCATGGCGCATATAGCCGATGGAGTACAATCCGGTGAGGCAGCCCACGATACCGAGAATGGCCAGGAACAGGGCGCTCAGGCTGTCCAGGTGCAGCCAGCGCTCGGCCACCAGAATATCGCCCCCTTGCTGGTAGACCTGCATCACGGCCCATAGCGAAATTGCCAGCAACAGCAGGATACCGACAGTGTGGATCAGCGTGACGCCAACGCGCGCTGCACGGCCTAACCACCGGCAAGCGAAGGCCAGCAACGAAATCACCAACGGCGTAAGCAGCAATAAAAACAGCATCGTCGAATTATTCATCACTCACCCCTTCAGCGCTGTCAGTTGTTCAACATTCAGCGTGTTGAGCGTGCGATAGATTTTGCGCGCCAGCACCGCCATCACCATCACCGCAAAAATAGCGTCGGTGGCGATACCGATTTCCACCAGTTCTGGTGCACGGTTAGCCAGTAGCGCCAACGTCAGGTGCGATCCGTTTTCCATCAGGCAATAACCAAAGACCTGTTTAAGGATGTTGCGTTGGGTCACGATACACAGCAGGCCCAGCATGAAATGCCCCAGCGACACCGCCAGCGCGGGTTTTAGTGAGGCCAGCAACGGCACTTGTACCGGCTCCACGACAAACCAGCACAGCAGCACAATGACCGCCGCGGCCAGGATCAGCATGACCGGGCCGATCAGACTGCCATTCGCCGTGGGATCGTCCATTTTGCGAAAGGCATAAGCCATAATGACGGGCACCAGCACCACTTTGGTGGCAAAGGCACTGATTGACCACAGCGTTAGCTGGTGTGCGTCAAGGGTTTGCCCCAAGGTGAAAAAGATCAATACCAGCAACAGCGATTGCAAAGCATACAGCCAGCAGGATGTTACAGGCCGTTTTGCGCCAATCACCAGCAGCGAGGTGACCATCATCAACCCCGCGAGATTATTGACGATAAGTGAACCGGTCATAATCAACTCCCTTATCCAAGCCAGGCGACGGCAATGACGCTGGAACACACCGACATCGCGATCAGAATGACTAACACCACACGCATGACCAGTGGAAGCGGTGCGGCCTGGGCCACCTCTTCACTGGGTTTGCCGGGAATAACGCGTCCAAACCAATAGATAAACCAGGCAAAGCTGGCGACTGACTCGATCAGCACCACGATCATCAGCGGCGTCATCAGCCAGAACTCATGCGACAGCGCAAAACCCGCGGCAAAAATCGGGAATTTGCTGAAGAAACCGTTAAACGGCGGCACCCCGGTGATCGCCAGGGCGGCCACACAGAACCCGACCCCCAACAACGGCATTTTGCTCATCACCCCCTGCAGGCGTGGCAACATTCGGGTGCCGCAGCTGTAGCTCAGCGCCCCGGCCACCAGGAAAAACAGGCTCTTGGCAAACGCATGGTTAAAGATGTAGGCCACACCGCCGTCAAAGGCGGCTTTGGAACCAAAGATGGCGATGGATAGCGCCAGGAAGATATAAGAGAGCTGGGTAATGGTGGACCAGGCCAGCAGCCGCTTCATATCTTTTTGTGGCAGGTACATCAGGAAGCCGTAAATCAGGGTGATGGTCGCCATCACGATCCCGACCCAGCCAATGATATGAGGTACGGCATCGGCTGAGAGAATCGCGCGGGCATAGATATAGACGCCAACTTTCACCATCGAGGCAGCGTGCAAATAGGCGCTCACCGGGGTAGGGGCCTCCATGGCATCCGGTAGCCAGGCTTGCAACGGCAACTGGGCTGATTTCCCCCAGGCCGCAAACAGGATGCCGCCGAACACCACCAGACTGGCGGTGCCATCGAGCTGGGCTAATGCGCTCAGCGCGAAGGTGCCGGTATTGAGAAACAGCGTGGCCGCCGCCAGATACAGACCAATAGAAGCAACATGGGTGATCAGCAGGGCTTTCATGGCCGAACGCTGGGCTTTGGGGGTCTGATAATAGCTGATCAGCGCCCAGGAACAGCCCCCGGTGATCTCGAAAAACAGCAACTGCCCCAGAATGGTGGATGACATCACCAGCCCGGCCATCGCGCCAATAAAGATCAGCAGGAACGCATAGTAGCGATTACTGCCCTCATGAGGATGCTCTCGATTACCCTTGGTGAGATAACCGCTTGAGTACAGGCTGACCAACAGGCCCAGAAACACCACGGCAAAGACAATCAAGGTGCTGATGCGATCGATGATAAAACCGAACAGCGCCACGTTGCCGTATTGCAGCAGGGTCAGCGTGACATCGGTCTTGCCGCTGGCGAAAAATAGCCAGCCGATGACAAGCGTACCCAGCGTAGCCAGCAGTGCAAACAGGGTGCAAACCCATTTGGCCATCCGTTGTGCTACGCAGGCGGTAAGCAACGCGCCAATAAACGGTAGCAGCAGGGTGGCGAGGGCCATATATTCCAAACAGTGTGTATTTTCCATCATGGTTTTCCTGGCACCTCACAGACCGGTTAGATAAAAGACAAAGGCCAGCGCTGCCACGCCAAAACCGAGCCAGGTGACGTGGTGCGTCAGTAAGAAGCGCCCACGGGCCAAGGTGTTTTCAAAAACGGAGGCGACAACAAAGACCCCCAGCAGCTTGACGAACATAATGAACGCCGCCAGGACTAATGCCGGCACCGTCAGTTCCGCTGCCTTGCCAAAGGGGATAAACACCGCCAGGAACAACTGCGCTACCACGACCTGTTTCAGGCCGATCCCCCATTTCACCAGGGCGAGACCCGAACCGGAGTACTCGGTAAGTGGGCCCTCTTGCAGTTCCTGCTCCGCTTCCGCGACGTCGAAGGGGATCTTGCCCATTTCAATAAACGCCGCGAAGCCGCAGGCCAGCAGCGCCAACAAGGTTGCCGTCGGGGAGCTCCACCCCTCGGTCAGCGTGGCGCTGATGGTGCCGATGTTGGTGGAGCCAGCAATCAATGCCACCACCAGCAGTGCCAGGATCAAGGTCGGTTCTACCAGAACGCCCAGCGTCAGCTCGCGACTGGCGCCAATCCCGGCAAAGGGGCTACCGGTATCCAACCCGGAAAGCGAGAAAAAGAAGCGGAACAGTGCAAACAGATAGAGCAGGGTGATCAAATCCCCCGCACCGGCAAAAGGCGAAGTCCGGGTGAAGATGGGTAATGTCATGGCTACCAGCAACATGCTGCTCAGCAACACATACGGCATGACACGGAATATGGCACCGGACTGTGCAGGAGCCACTTCCTGGCGTTTGAGCAATTTGCCAATATCACGATAGTCCTGCCAGATCCCAGGGCCCCGGCGCGAATGCATCCGGGCACGGATCTGGCGTGATATACCGGTAAATAACGGCGTTATCGCCAGCATGATCAGCGCCTGAATCAGCGCGAAGAGCCCCATCATTAACGAGGGTGTTTCTTGCATCGACATGATTTCTCCCCCTAAACCGCGACGATCAACAGCAGGGTGATCAGCGCGATCACCACATACAGGCAATAGAAGCGGAAATCGCCGCTCTGCAACACCTGTAACCGCACACCCAGGCGCTGAGCAGCGCTGACCAACGGATTGATGATCCAGTCATCCCAGAAAGGCTCGGCACGGGTCGCCCCCGTCGTGGTGTGTTGCAACGCCCGCGTCAGTACTGGCGTAGGATCAAGCTGTTTGCGCAGGTGATACAGTGAAGCAAACATGGCGCGCAGTGGTTGTGTGAAGCCGCCGGCAGAAACCGCCATGGCTTGCTCCCAGTTATAGCCACAGGCCCATGGGTCGCCACGGCGGCGGAAAGGCGTTTGGTTGCTTTTCAGCATCAGGTAAAGCGCCAGTGGCAGAAGCGGCAGTGCGATAAGCAGGATGAAGGTCAGTGCCGGTGACAGCATGGCCTGGCTGGCCTGCTGCGGAACCAGTAATGATCCCTGGACCACCGTGATATCGTGCGTGCCGACCAACGTCATGGCAACCTGTGCCAATACGGGGGCCACCCAACTGGCGCCCACGCCGAGCAGTATGCACAACAGTGCCAGCAGCAGCATGGACGCGGTCATCGGCCACGGGACTTCTCTGGCCAGTGCTGCTTTTTCGCTGCGTGGCCCACCGCAGAAGCTCACGCCGAAGACCTTAACGAAACACATCGCAGCCAATGCACCGGTAATGGCCAGCATCACCATGGCAATTGGGCCGCTGAGCCGCATAATGACGTTACCGTCGAGGCTCATGGAGAACAGGGATTGATAGGTGTACCACTCACTGATAAAACCGTTCAGAGGCGGTAAGGCCGAGATTGACATACAGCCGATAAGGAAGGCCAGTCCGGTCAGCGGCATCAGCTTTGCCAGGCCACCCATCTGCTCCATATCACGGGTATGCACGCGCCAGATCACCGCGCCCGCTCCCAGGAACAGCAAACCTTTAAACACCGCATGGTTGAGCAGATGGTACAGTGCGCCCAACAGACCCAACGCCGCAATCACCGGATGGCCGCTGGACATACCGACCATGGCTACCCCAACGCCCATCAGAATGATGCCGATGTTTTCTACCGTGTGCCAGGCCAGCAGCCGTTTGATGTCGTGCTCTGCCAGCGCATACAGCACGCCGAGCACCGCAGATACCGCACCAAAGGCCAGCACCACAATGCCCCACCACAGCTCGGTCGCCCCCAGCAGATCGATACCCACTTTGATAATCCCGAAAATACCGATCTTCACCATCACCCCGGACATCAAGGCTGAAGCATGAGAGGGGGCCGCCGGGTGTGCGCGTGGCAGCCAGCTATGCAGCGGCAGCATCCCCGCCTTGGCACCGAAGCCAAAAAAGGCTAACAGAAAAACGACCGATGCCATCCAAGGGGAGAGCGAAAGCGAGCGGAAGGTGTCAAAGTCCAGGCTGCCGCTTTGCCGCCACATCAGGAAGAAGGCGATCATGATCAATACCGAACCGGCATGGGCAATAAAGAAGTACAGCAAACCGGCGTTGATAGATTCTTCATCCTGATCGGCAATCACCAGGAACCAGGAGGCCAGCGACATCATTTCAAACAGAATGATGAAGTAGAAGGCGTTATCCATGACCACCAGACCGACCATGGAGGCGATGAACAGGTTCATAAAGAACCCCATACTCCAGGCCCCTTTGCCACGGTATTCCTGAACATAGGACATGGAGTACAGCGCACACAGGGTAACCAGCAGTGAAATCACCACCAGCATAAAAGCAGCCAGTGGATCCATACGCACCACAAAGGCGGCAAATGGGAACAGACCAGGGGTAGAGAAACTGAGGGTTTGCCCGCTTAACATCACCGGCAGGGCACTGCACAGCCCCAACAGGCCACCCGCCATGGCACTCAGCCCCGCGACAAAAATCGCGATACGCTCCTGGCGGAACAGCAACAGTGATAGCACGCCGCCTACAGCGTAAATCGCCACGGCATAAGCAAGTAGATAGAGAGAGTCCATGTTTATTTCTGCTCCCTGACGTGTGAAGGAGGGGATGTCCAACCGCTTGACACCTGATCGACGCGCGAGAGACGTCGGGCCTGAGCCTCCTGCTCAAGCCGTTTTTCATCGATAATGTGTAAGGCATTGGTTGGGCAGATACGCACGCATTCGGGCCCATCGGCGAGGAAAGCACAAAGGTCGCACTTCACCGCGACGGTCCGAATCCCGGCATTCCATGAAAGGTACGGTGATTGGGTGGCGGGGCTGGTGGGCACATCTGGCAGCAGCTCTGCCGGCACGTACTGTTCAAACATCGCGGGGATGTTGACCGGTTTGCTGCCTGAAGGCGTAATTGCGCCAAATGGACATGCCAACCCGCACAGCTTGCAACCAATGCACAGGCTTTCGTTCAACTCGATGGCATGCTCGCCATGAGTGATGGCATTGACCGGGCAAACGCGTGCGCAGGGGGCGTCTTCACAGTGGCGACAGAGTATCGGTGCGGTTTGTTGACCAATGCGCGTCACGAGCAGCCGGGGATGCGATTGCAGTCCTTCGGCTTTGTGCACCTCTGTGCAGGCGGCCATACAGGTATTGCATCCTATACATTGCTGAGGCTCCGCAATAACAAAGCGGTTCATAGCCTTTCCTCCAAGAAAAAGCGATTCACAGTCAGGCTGGGGTAATGCCCTTTTCCGGTTATTAAGCATTTTCCATGCCAGGAGCCTAAAGGAGCGATCGAGTCAGGCAAGACGGGAGGGAGGAGGAATGCGCGGCAGTGATTACTCGTGACGACAGCGTGTGGCACTGTCGAATCGTCATCTTTGCGACACCGGATTTCGTCACTTTTGACGAAATCCGCAACAAAAATGACGCTTCTGTCGTTTTGGGTTTCAGGCGAGCGGTATACCTCTCCCCTTGTTTTTATCCGCAGCAGGTCATGGGGCGAGCGTGTGGTAGGCAAAAGGCGGAATAACGCCAGCCTGCAGCGGAGAAAAACGGTGAGGTATTCACATTGGCCCCGTATTTGCACATAAATGGCTTCAGTCAGTCATCGCCGCTATGGGAGGCCAGATGCATGAAATAACCTTGTGCCATCATGCGATGGAAATTATGCAACAACATGCCAGGCAACACCGTGCCCGGCGTATTACCGCCGTGTGGTTTGAGATCGGCGCTTTCTCCTGCGTGGAGGCAGAATCACTGCGCTTCTGTTTTGACATGGTGTGTCGTGGCTCGTTGGCCGAAGGGTGTGAGTTGCATTTACTCGAACAGCGGGCACTGTGTTGGTGCCATGACTGCCAGGCAGAGGTCCAGTTGCTGACACCTCATGCCTTGGTTTGCCCACGTTGCGGCGGGCGTAACGTGCGGGTACAGGCGGATGATGGTCTGCAAATCAAACGCCTGGAGATTGAATAGGGAAAGGGGAACAAGCATGTGCATAGGCATTCCTGGTAAGGTCGTTGCGTTGGATGTCAACCAACCCCAGCACGCCTGGGTCGATGTCTGCGGCGTACAGCGGGAGGTGAACATTGCGCTGGTATGTCAGGAGGGAGAGCCTGCTGCGGCGTTAATCGGCACTTGGGTGTTGATCCATGTCGGGTTTGCCATGAGCCGTCTGGATGAGCACGAAGCGCAGGAAACATTATCGGCGCTGCAGGAGATGGGCGAGGTAGAGCAGGATGTCGCCTTGTTTCTGGCGGGAGAAGGCCGCGATGGAATACGTTAATGAGGGCTGTGTTCGCAAGGGGGTACTTGAGTGAAAGCATAGCCTGCGGACTAGAACAATCTTATGGTGAAGTTTTGCCACGCATTTTTTGATCCTGTAGGGGGAAATTAGCATCACTTAACATTACACTTTGTGCGGTTGCTCGCTGGAAGTCATGTTCGCTACTCAGACAAGTGATAAACAATGTCGAATGTACGTTTAGAAAAACAAGAACTGCTCGAAATTACCCGAATATTACTCGCCCAGCATCATTTCAACGATCTGCTGTTGCAACTCAACCAGATCGTGCGACGTTTGCATTTGGCAGACAGTGTTGCGTTGGTGTTGCTTGAACCCGATAGTGAGCGAGTAAGCTTTTACGGGCTTGACCAGGACCTGCAGCCGATCGGCTATCAGGATGAGACGTTGCTGGCAAATGGGCCGGTAACCCGCTTTAAGCACAGCGCGTTGCCGCTGTGCTGGCAGGCCGACGATCTGCACGCGCATTATCCGCACATCCATTCCCTGGCATTGCATCCCCCGTTTAGCGAGTATTGTCTGTTGCCGTTGCATGTCAATGGGCAGCTTATTGGTGGCTGCGAAGTGCTGCGTAGCGCTCCTGAGCCGTTCAGCGATGCCAATCTGCTGCAGTTGCAAACGCTGATGGAGTTGGTGGCGTTGGCCACTGAACAGATCCAATTGCTCGAACACGCACAACGGCAGCAACACCAGTTGCGCCATGAGCTGGATGACTATCGTATTTTGGTGGACGTCACTAACGCGGTGTTGTCGAAGCTGGATCTGGACGATGTCATGGGGGAGATTTCTGAGAAAATCCATCACTTTTTCCACAATGACGCCATCAGCATTGTGCTGTGCCGTGATAGTACAGAGCAGGCCACCATTTATTCCACGCATTACTTGCATGACAACGTTGCCGAGCGCCACCAGTACAAGGTGGCACTGGTCGGAACCCTAACGGAACGGGTGATACAAAGCGGCGAAATGCTGCTGGTGAACCTCAAGCATGCTGAACATCTGGGGGGTTATGAGCGCCGTCTGGTTGAGATTTCGCAGGGCCGAATTGAATCGTTGTGCGTTTTACCGCTGATCTTCGGACAAAAGAAACTGGGGGTATTGAAGCTGGCGCACTGCCAACCTGACGGCTTTAATGCAGACAACCTCCGGGTGTTGCAGCAAATCGCCGAGCGTATTGCCATCGCGGTGGATAATGCGCTGGCCTGCGAGGAAATTAATCGCTTAAAAGAGAGTCTGGTGCATGAAAATTTGTATCTGACCGAGCAGATTAACATCAACCACCCGGATCTCAGCGAAATTGTCGGGCGAAGTGCGGCGATGTCGGCAGTACTTAAGCAGGTCGAAATCGTGGCTAAAAGCGATTGTTCGGTGCTGATCCTCGGAGAGACAGGGACCGGCAAAGAGCTGATTGCACGCGCTATCCACAACCTCAGCGAGCGGCGTGACCAGCGTATGGTGAAAATGAACTGTGCGGTGATGCCAGCGGGCCTGTTGGAAAGCGATCTGTTCGGCCATGAAAAAGGCTCATTTACCGGCGCCTCCACGCAACGCATGGGGCGCTTTGAGCTGGCGGAGAAGGGGACGCTATTCCTTGATGAGGTGGGGGAAATCCCTATTGAGCTGCAACCCAAACTGCTGCGGGTGCTGCAAGAAAGAGAATTTGAGCGGGTAGGGGGTAACAAACTGATTTCTGTTGATATTCGTCTGATTGCCGCCACCAATCGGGATTTACAGAAAATGGTGGCTGACCGTGAGTTTCGTAGCGATCTGTTCTACCGCTTGAACGTATTTCCAATCGTGATCCCTCCGCTGCGTGAACGGCCAGAGGATATCCCCCAGTTGGTGAAGTTTCTGACGCACAAGATTGCGCGTCGTATGAAACGCACCATTGACAGTATTCCTGCGGAAACGCTGCGCCTGCTAAGCCAGATGCCGTGGCCGGGTAACGTACGAGAACTGGAGAATGTGATTGAGCGGGCGGTACTATTGACTCAGGGTACAGTACTTAGCCTGCCGCTAGCGGAATTGCAGTTCCAGCAGTCTCCGCCGCTATCACCTCCCTTGTCAACGGATGCCACGCCAGCAGAAGAGGATGACCGCCAACGCATTATTCGGGTATTGCGAGAAACCAATGGGGTAGTCGCCGGGCCTCGTGGCGCCGCGCAGCGACTGGGCTTAAAGAGAACCACATTGCTTTCGCGGATGAAAAAGTGGGGGATATCGGTGAATTAATGATGGGGTAATGCCTGCTAGCTTCTGATAATGCCTTAAGGCTTTAACGTAGCTGGTTTTTTACGCTAAGAATGCGATTGACAGTCATGAGATTACTCTACGATAAAATAAATTTAACCCGTTTTATATTTTATATTTATCGTTAAATTTAAAATAAAGAGTTTTTAAATTCTATTTAGCAGCCAATTTTGCAATTGGCTGCTCGGTAAACCCAACGTTAATATTAGGCTTCGATCGGCGCACGCCAGTCGTCAGCACCAGAAGTACCAGCGGTGGTGTGTTCCCAGGTGATCTTACGGTAGGCGAGTGAAACGCGAACCAGCTGAGTGAACTCAGCTTTACTTGGATCCTGGCAATGCGGCATTTTGCAGTCGATATCGATAATGGTGGCATCTTCCAGTTTCGTGGTGAAGAAGTGCTCTTGTTTACCTTCAATCGACGTGCGGTACCATTTCAATTCAACGGTAGGCAGCATTTCGCCTGAGGCCAATGCGTTATACAACAAAGGCACGGCTTTGTTATAAGCAACGGTGAAACGGAATGGCTTGTGTGCACGTTGCCCTGCTGGCTGACCAGACTGAGGATCGGTTGGCACGGTAACAATATGTTCAAACTCCTGCACCAACATTTGATCTTCGTGGCCTTGAACATAAATGTTGCCGACGGATTCAGCGGTAAAAGCACCCGCGGTAATATTGCCCTGAGTTTTCCCTGTGATAGAGATATAAGCTGGAGTTGGCATCTTAAAGATCCTTGTTAGTTAGCTTCATCATTAACTCAATGCGAGCCACATCCGCAGTCGATTATTAATTCGACATTAAATGTAACCTGCCCCACTACTTCACTTCGCCCCTACTATAATCAGCTCTTTCTTAAGTGCCAACCCGATCGCAAAATCAGAAATTTTATGAATAGTGTTAATAGTAGAAAAAATTATAATATTTGCATAATTGGTGAATTATGCTGTAAAAATAATGCATCATATCTATGGTTTGGTTTGTTTTTATAAATGCAAGCAATATGTAATTATATCAACTGATTGTTTTTAATGGGTTATTTTCTGTTGATAAAAATATTTTTTATGATCATGTCCAAAAGTGTGACCTCGCGCAGTTGTTTGTTCCGCATACGTTTCATAAAGAAAAATTTATGGACTTTTGCCTTACAGATAGTGGACCATATATTTAGTTAAGCTTGGTCGATATTGGGATTTATCCTGCTTTTTACGGAAAAATATTCGTGGATTGAGCGTTTTCTTTATTGTCTAAGATATTCCTTGCTGCCTGACACATCGTGGCGAGGGGATGTTGTGGCCGTTGCTGCAGTAATGGATGTCTTTTATAGGTGGCGTTGATTCTATTAACGCTGATGATATCTAAACGTCATTCTCGGCAATCGGGAATGAGAAGGTTAGCTAGCATTCCTTATACTGACTAAAAGGACGAGTTATGAGTAAGAATAATCAAAGCAGTGTTGCTCCCAAGGAAAGGATAAATATCAAGTATGTTCCAAACACCGGCGATCAGACCGCCGAAATTGAATTGCCATTAAACCTGCTGGTGGTTGGCGATCTCAAGGGTGTTCGTGAAGATACGCCGATTGAGGAGCGTCAGGTAGTTTCTGTCAGTAAGAACAACTTCAATGCGGTCATGAACGAAGCCAATATCAACCTCTCGTTCAGCGTACCAAATCGTCTTGAAGGCGAAGGTCAGGAAGCGTTGCCTGTGGAGTTATCTATCAATTCACTCGATGACTTTTCACCGGATAACGTCGCGAAAAAGGTCCCGGAACTGAAAAAAATCCTGGAACTGCGGGAAGCGTTGGTCGCGCTGAAAGGGCCACTGGGCAACATCCCTGCCTTCCGCTCTCGTCTGCAGGATTTACTCGGCAACGAAGAGATGCGTGAGCAGTTGCTGAAGGAACTGGACATTCTTAATCAAAAGTAATCGGGATGGAAAGAGGGAATTTTACGTATGTCTTTACATGAAGAAAATGCTGTTTTAGCCGCAGAACCTGCCAGTGCCACTTTCCTGCTAGACGAGATTATGTCTCAGACACGTATGATGCCTGGGAACGACGGCTATGACGTTGCCAAGCAGGGCGTCGCAGCATTTATCGCCAGTATTCTGGATACGGGCACCAACGAAGAGCCGATCAACAAACTGCTGGTCGACAGAATGATCATTGAGCTTGATAAAAAGCTCAGTGCTCAAATGGACGAAATTCTGCATGCCAATGAATTCCGTGAGATTGAATCCTCATGGCGTTCGCTGAAGCTGCTGGTTGACCGCACTGATTTCCGTGAAAACATCAAAATCAATATCATGCACGCCACTAAAGAAGAGCTGCTGGAAGATTTTGAGTTCTCGCCGGAAATTATCCAGTCCGGTTTCTACAAGCACGTTTATTCCTCCGGTTACGGCCAGTTCGGTGGTGAGCCAACGGCAGCCATCATTGGTAATTATGCGTTCAGCAACAGCGCGCCGGACATGAAACTGCTGCAGTATGTCAGTGCCGTTGGGGCCATGGCGCATGCGCCGTTCCTTTCCAGCGTTGCGCCTGACTTCTTTGGTATCAGCAGCTTTACCGAACTGCCGGCCATCAAGGATCTGAAGTCCGTCTTCGAAGGCCCTGCTCACACCAAATGGCGTGCGTTGCGCGAGTCTGAGGATTCACGCTATCTGGGGCTGACCACGCCACGCTTCCTGCTGCGCTTGCCCTATTCTACCGTTGAAAACCCGATCAAGAATTTCAACTACTACGAAGACGTCAGCAAGAATCATGAGCACTTCCTGTGGGGCAATACCGCGTTCCTGCTGGCGGCCTGCCTGACAGACAGCTTCGCCAAGTATCGCTGGTGCCCGAATATCATCGGCCCGCAAAGTGGTGGTGCGGTACACGATCTGCCGGTGCATCTGTACGAGGCCATGGGACAGGTTCAGGCCAAGATCCCTACCGAAGTCTTGATCACTGACCGTCGTGAATTCGAACTCGCAGAGGAAGGGTTTATTACCCTGACCATGCGTAAAGGCACCGACAATGCCGCCTTCTTCTCGGCAAACTCGGTACAGAAACCGAAGGTATTCCCGAATACCCGCGAAGGGAAAATGGCGGAAACCAACTACAAGTTGGGCACACAACTGCCGTACATGTTCATCATCAACCGCCTGGCTCACTACATCAAAGTGCTGCAGCGCGAGCAGATTGGCTCGTGGAAGGAGCGTCAGGATCTTGAGCGTGAACTCAATATCTGGCTCAAGCAGTACATCGCCGATCAGGAAAATCCACCGACGGATGTCCGCAGCCGCCGTCCTCTGCGTTCTGCACAGATTCAGGTGCTGGATGTTGAAGGCGATCCGGGCTGGTATCAGGTGGCGATGCAGGTGCGTCCTCACTTCAAATACATGGGAGCAAGCTTTGAGCTCTCGTTGGTAGGTCGTTTGGATAAGGAATAACAGGCCATGGCCGCGCTTCTTCATTGGGAGAGGGGGAGTTCTGCCAGTTTGTTTGAGCGTATCCAGGGGAAGGGCGGAGGCCCTTCCTCTCATAGCCGTGTTCAGGAGCTATTACTCTCAATCAAGCAGCATTTGAACGAAGTCCTCAATTCTCGCCCTGGAGCCTGTCAGAGTGCAGTCGAACTGGGGGTTATCGATCTTAATGATGCTACGGCGACCACGTCGGATTTCAGAAAGAGCATCGAAGAGGCGATCCAGGTGTGTATTGAACGTTACGAGCCGAGAATTTCTGCCGTCACCGTTCAATCCTTGGTCGACCAAGGGGATCCTTTGTTATTGAGTTTCCATATCAGCGCTCATGTTGATTTCGACAATATCGGCGACGTCGTTGAGTTCAATATCCACCTGGATAATAACCGCCGTTACAGCCTTAGTCAGGGAGCATAATGTCGTTCGAAAAGTACTTTAGGGATGAGCTGGACTATCTCCGGCAATTAGGGCGGGATGCCGCGATCGAACGGCCTCACCTTACCGCTTTTTTGTCCGAGCAGGGCTCTGATCCTGACGTTGAACGCCTGTTGGAAGGCTTTGCCTTTTTGACGGGCAATCTGCGCGAAAAGATTGACGATCAGTTTCCAGAACTGACACACGGTTTGTTGAACATGCTGTGGCCGAACTATTTGCGGCCAACGCCCAGCATGACGGTTATCGAATATACCCCAACGGACAGCGTGATAACCTCTGCCACATTGATCAAGCAAGGTGGCCAGATACTGAGCCGACCGATCGCGCAGCGAACGGAACCGGGATCGGCGCGCGACGGTAAAACGCAAACCGGGCCGCAATGTATTTTCACCCTGTGCCGCGATGTTTGGCTGATGCCGATGGTCATCGAGGATATTACTGCCAATAACAGCAATGAGCAGGGCATCTTAAACATCCACTTCGCCGCTAAGGCAGAGCTGAATCTGCAGGATCTGCAACTGGGCAAGCTGCGCTTTTACCTGGGCGAAGATGAGTATACCCGCAGCCAGCTTTATTTCTGGATCAGTCATTATTTCGAACGGGCGGAACTTGTCGTGAATGACATCACGATCCCGATGCCCGATTTCGGCTTTAACCCGGTTGGCTTTGAACGCGAAGACGCGCTATTGCCTTACCCGAAAAATGCTTATCTGGGTTATCGCATCCTGCAAGAGTATTTCTGCTTTCCGGAAGGTTTCCTGTTCTTTGACGTTGTCGGCATGGTTGATTTTCCGGCGCATCTGAATGCCAGAGAATTCAGCCTCAATCTGCACTTTACGCAGCCATTGCCGCCAGAAGTAAAGATACGCCCAACCACCTTACGCCTGAATTGTACGCCTGCGGTGAATCTGTTCCAGCGTGACAGTGAGGCGATTGCGCTGGATGGAACGCAAACCGAATATCCCTTGTGTGCCAGTTATTCTCATCCCGAACACTATGAAATCTTCTCGGTGGATCGCGTTGATAGCTGGCTGAGCGAAGATGGCACGGTCAAGGGCCGCGGGCGCGGGCAGGCAAGAACCTATCCCTCGTTCGAAAGTTTCCATCACCAGATTGAACATGCTCATGAGCGCAAAACGCTCTATTACCGTTTGCGGGTCAAGAACGCATTATTCCGCAAAGGGTTTGCGCACTATCTCTCGTTTGTGCGCAGTGACGAATCGACGGTAGCGCTGGCCAATGAGAACGTCTCCGTCAGTATGACATGCACCAACCGGGAACTGCCCCTGGCGTTGCGCGTGGGTGATATCGATCATCCGACAGAAGCAGGCCCTTCCTTCGCGTCCTTCCGTAATATCACCCGGCCTTCCGTCCCGCTGTATCCGGCGTTGGACGGCAGCCTGCAGTGGTCATTGCTGTCTAATATGTCGTTGAACTACATGTCGCTACTGGACAAGGACGCGTTGAAACAGATCCTGCGGACCTACGATTTCCCCAGCATGCATAACCGGCAATCCGCCAGGACATCGCAAAAAAAACTGGATGCCATTTCACACATCGAGACCAAGCCGGTTGACAGGCTGTTTCGTGGGCTGCCGGTCAGGGGGATGCAAACGACCCTTTGGCTCGAGCAGAGCGCTTTCGGTTCCGAAGGGGAGCTCTATCTGTTCGGTACGGTGTTGGCCCGCTTCTTCTCCCTGTATGCCAGTGTAAATGCGTTTCATCTTTTAAAAGTCATCAATCTTGATAATCAGGAATGTTACGAATGGCCGGTACAGACAGGTCAACATGCATTGATGTGAGTGATGCTGAAGAGGCACCTAAAGCGCCGGAGCTGGATGTCTCACGTTACAACTTTTATCAATTGGTCGAGCTGCTCAACCGATTGGCGGTAGCGTGGCAGAAATCCCCCGGTGCGGCCAACCCCGCTGATGAAGCGATCCGCTTCAAATCGACCGCCAGCCTGGCCTTCCCAACGCGCGACGTTGTTGCGCTGAAGACGTCTGCGCGTGGTCAGTTTGAACTCGAAGTCGCTTTTCTCGGGCTGCACGGCAGCCAATCACCGTTGCCTGGTTATTACCTTGATTCATTGGCCTGGGAAGACGCACAGAATGAAAACCGCCTGACGGATTTTCTCAATGTGTTCAATCACCGGTTACTGACGCTGTTGCATCAGATCTGGCGCAAATATCGCTATTACATCTGCTTTGACGAGGGGGGGAATGACGATTTCTCGCAGCGTATGTTTGCGCTGGTGGGATTAGGCAGCGAGCTTGTGCGCAAAAAACTGCAGATTAACCACGGCAAAATGCTGGCTTACGCCGGATTGCTGGCCAGCCCTGGCCGCGCGCCTGAGGTGATCTGCAGCCTGGTTGCGCACTGCTTCAACCTGGCGGATGTGACCCTGCAAAGCTGGCAGTTGCGCAAGGTTGCTATTGCCCCGGAACAACAGAATCGCCTGGGGGCGCGGATGAAAATCGGCGGGCAGAAATACCAGGGGAAATCCGTGCTTGGCGTCAACTTCTCGCTTGGATCGCAGGTGGCAGACCGCAGCGGAAAGTTCTTGCTGTGTATTAACCAACTGACGCGCGAGCAATTCTTGTCGTTTTTACCTAACGGGGCCAATTATGCGCCGTTAGTGATGTTTGTTGCCTTCATTATGCGCGATCAGTTTTCGTGGGATTTGCGTTTGGGCCTGGCAGAGCAACAGGTGGGCGGCATGATCCTGGGGACCGAACAGAATAACCTGCTGGGTTGGACCAGTTTCCTTGGACACCCCGAACAAAAGCCTCACGTAACCATCAGCGTTATGGAATGACAATCAGGATTCAGGAACAGAGACCATGGATAAACAGCAACCGACGCTATCATTACGGGTCGTTAACAGCGACAAATTGGAAAGTGGCAAGCAGGCCAGCAGCCTGTTTAATTCGCAGGGGGGAACCGTTGGCAGTGACGGCAGTCACCATTGGTCCATTCAGGATCAGGGCGGCAATATCAGCCCTTCGCAGTTTGCAATTGAGTGGCGTGATGGTTCTTTCTGTCTGCGGGTGCTCAACGGTGTTGTCAATATCAATCAGTCGATGCTGACGGCGAATTCAGGTTTGGTGCGCATTCAGCAAGGTGACGAAATCACGTTGGGTAATCTGGCCATCAAGAGTCATATCAGCCGCTCATCGGCCGATATGATTGACCCGCTGATGGTATCGCCTGAATCCTTGGTCTCCAGTTACAGCAATCCGTTGGAAGCCATGATGGAAGGTGCTGCTTCGCCAATGGCCCATCATGAACAGGAAAACCGCCTGGCACCTACGGTTGCCAACGGTTTCAGTCACGATCCGCTGCGGGTACTGGAAACAGAAAGCCTGACAACCCATGAGCCGCTACTGGCCACCGCTTCCGCTGCCGATCAAACGCTGCAGCAGGATCGTTATCGTAATCCACTTTTTTCTTCCCCACTTTCGGATACCGCCAAGGACAGCGCAATGGATCAGGCGTTTATCGATCTGCCACAAATCAGCAGTTTTCTCTCCGATCAACAAGACCCGTCAGACGGCAATATGGAACAACAGCACGTGGCGATCACGCCGCTGATGCGCGGATTTGATGCGCAACTGCCCATCCGCAACAGCCAGGAAGCGAATGATTTCCTGGAGGAAGTGGGTAAAACCCTCAAGGCGACGATTGAAGGGTTACTGGCCCTGCAGCGTAGCCAACACGGTTTACGGGATAAACATCTGCGGCCAATTGAAGATAACCCGCTGCGCCTGAACATGGATTACGACACCACGCTCAGCCTGCTGTTTGCCGATCAGAAAAGCCCGGTTCACCTTTCCGCCCCGGCGGCGGTAGCAGAGAGCCTGCATAACCTGCGCCTGCATCATCAGGCTAATCAGCAGGCGATTACGCAAGCGTTGAATACCATGCTGGACGCGTTTTCCCCCGAGCGGTTGATGACGCGTTTCATGCACTATCTGCGCAGCAACGAACGTCAGGATCGGGACTCTGCCTGGGCCTGGGAGATGTACAAAAATTACTATCAGGAATTGTCCTCCAGCCGTCAGCAAGGTTTCGAAAAGCTGTTTGGTGAGGTGTATGAGCAGGCCTATGACCAGGCGTTACGCCAAGGGATGAAGGACAGCGAACAATGAGCCGTGGCAGAGGTTACTTTCTGACGAGTGCCTTGTGCCTGGTGTTTTTGCTCTCCGGGTGCACGGTATGGAAAAACAAAAATACCGATCGTGCGGCCGATAAACCGTCAACCGTCAGGCTAACGCTATTGGCAGAACCGGATATCAACCCTAACGAGAAAGGGGAGCCTGCACCGACCGAGATCGCGGTGGTGTACCTGAGCGAAGACTCCAAGCTACTGGCGGCCGACTATGACCAGCTCGGCAGTGAGATGTTGAAGAAAACGCTGAGCAAAAACTACATCGATCACCAGGAATACACCCTGTTGCCGAACCAGTACAAGCCGCTATCGCCGGTCGAACTGGAAGGGAAGAACAACTATCTGGGGGTGATTGCCTACTATGCCGACGCTAACCGCAGTGAGTGGAAAAAAATAATCAAGATCAATAGCGTAGGTTACCGCTATGGGGTGTTGATCCACGTCAGGGCGAACGACATTGACTTAAGGAAAGAGGAAGAATAACCATGCCGACCAAGAATCGGGTGATTTGGCGCGAAGGCCTGTTTATCAAGCCACAACATTTCCAGCAGCAGCAAAGGCATAACGATTA
This sequence comes from Serratia fonticola, assembly GCF_006715025.1. Lineage (NCBI taxonomy): Bacteria > Pseudomonadati > Pseudomonadota > Gammaproteobacteria > Enterobacterales > Yersiniaceae > Serratia > Serratia fonticola. Next base: position 3,690,283 of record NZ_VFMK01000001.1, on the reverse strand, counting down.
TCAACTGCAGCGCCGCATCACCGCGCTGCGGGATTACAGCTATGGTTTCAGTACGTTGATCATCAACCAGGAACTGCTGAAGCTGGGGCGTATCGGCCTGGTTTCCGCCAGTGGCAGCCTCTCTGATGGCACCGTGTTCGATATCCCCTATCAGGATCGTACCCCCAAGCCGCTGGACGTGCTGAACTGTAACGATGCGGCCAGCCGGGATATTTATCTGGCGTTGCCGATGCTCAACGACGCGATCAATGAGGTTTCCAGCCCACACAGCCAGTTGCAGGGGACGCTCCGTTATGGTGAACATACCGATGATGTGCGGGATTTGCACACCGACGGTGGGGATGTCAGCCAGCTATTGTTAGCCCAGCTTGCGCCGCGCCTGATGCAAGGCTCTGAAGACCTCAGCGCCTATTCTGTATTGCCCGTCTGCCGGATCAAAGAGAAACATCCGGATGGCTCATTGATCCTGGATGAAGAGTTCATCCCGACCTGCACCACGCTCAGTGTTTCCACCCAGTTGAAAAGCTTTATGGATGAAGTGGAAGGCACGCTGGTGGAGCGCGCACGGCTGTTGGCAAAACGCATCGGTTCACCGGGCCAGCAAGGGATCGCGGATGTCGCTGAATTTATGATGCTACAGGTGTTTAACCGGGTACAGCCGCTGTTCACCCACCTTGCTCATCAGACCGTCATGCACCCGCAAGAGTTTTACCGCCATCTGGTACAGACCTGCGGTGAGTTGCGCACCTTTACCGATGAGTCTCGCCTGGCGGGCAGCTTCCCGGTCTATAACCATGACGATCTGACCGACAGCTTCCAACCTCTGTTCCTGGCGATGCGCCAGGCACTCAGCACGGTACTGACGCCGCGAGCGATCTCAATTCAACTGCATCCGCAGGCCAACGGCATTAGTGTGGCGACGATCAACGATCGCGATCTGCTGCGTAGCGCCGATTTTGTCCTGGCCGTGCGTGCGCAGATCCCGCAAGAGCAACTCCGGCGCCAGTTTGTGCAACAGACCAAGATCACCTCCGTGGAGAAAATCCGCGAGCTGGTCAGCGTACAGCTCCCCGGCGTACCGCTGGTGGCGCTGTCAGCCGCACCGCGTCAGTTGCCTTACCATTCGGGATATACCTACTTCATGTTGGATCGGCAAAGCCCGGCCTGGAAGGAAATCCTGCAGAACAACGCCATTGCCTTCCACGTTTCAGGGGATTTCCCCGATCTGGATATGCAGTTCTGGGCGATTAGGAGCAGCTAATGAACATCAACGCCGTTACGGATACCTCCCCATTCCTGCAAGCGGAAAACGTCACCGCTTACCGGCAATACCAGCTCCCGCTGCGCGGTGAAAGCCTGAACGCGATGGTGGATGCCGCCACGCCGTTACTCGGCATGGTATTGCGCCTGAAGGACATGGAGAACCAACCGTTACCCGATCAGCTTTATCAGCAGGTGGTTACGGACATCCGCGCCATTGAACAGTTCCTGCAAACCAAAGGTTATGAACCGGGGGCGATCGTCTCGTTCCGCTATGTGCTTTGTACCTTCATTGATGAAACGGCATTGGGGCATGGCTGGAATACGCAAAACGGTTGGCTACAGCAATCGCTGCTGGTGCATTTCCATAATGAAACCTGGGGCGGGGAGAAGGTTTATGTCCTGTTGGAGCGCCTGATGGGGGAACCCAAGCGCTATCAGGATCTGTTGGAGTTTATCTATCTCTGCTTCTGCCTGGGGTATCGCGGCCGTTACAAAGTGACATTGCAAAACAGCGATGATTTTGAACGCCTGTTCCGGCGTTTGCATCACCAGTTGCATCAGCTACGTGGCGAGGCGCCACCGACGGTATTACACCAGAAGCAAAGCCGCCTGGGTGGCCGTTATTACCTGAGTAAGCGCTTGACCATTAAACATGTGTTATGGGGTGGCTTGGGTCTGTTGGCGGTGATTTATCTGTTCTATGCCATCCACCTGCGCAACCAGACGCAGGATATTTTGCAGCAGCTAAACAATTTACTGAGCTAGGAAAGTACAGATGATTCAAATTGACTTGCCCACGTTGGTAAACCGCCTGAACCCGATTGCCCGCCATGCGTTGGAAGCCGCTGCGGCACACTGTGTCAGCCAGCAGGAGGCGGAAATCACGGTTTCTCAGGTCCTGCTACAGATGATTGCGACACCGCTGAGCGATGTCAGGCTGATCCTGAACCACGCCGGTGTTGAGACGGATGCGTTGCGGGAGTTGCTCGATCAGCGTATTGCCGGCTATCAGTCCGTGACCCAGGCTTACCCAAGCTTCTCCCCACTGCTGGTGGAGTGGTTGCAGGATAGCTGGCTATTGGCTTCCACCGAAATGGAACACGGCCAGTTACGCAGTGGCGTCATGCTGTTGACCTTGTTACTGAGCCCATTGCGCTACCTGACTCCGGCGGCAAGCCGGTTGTTATCGCCGGTTAACCGTGAGCTGCTGCGTCAGAATTTTGCTGACTGGACAGCGGATTCTGCGGAAGCGCCTCAGCGCGAGAAAGTCGGGGATAAAACAACCTCTGCCGCTGCCAATGGTGAAAGCCTGTTGGCCCGTTATGCCAGTAACATGACCGAGCAGGCACGCAAAGGTACGCTGGACCCGGTGCTATGCCGCGACGAGGAAATCGATCTGATGATCGACATTCTCTGCCGCCGCCGCAAAAACAACCCGATCGTGGTAGGCGAGGCGGGCGTAGGGAAAAGCGCGCTGATTGAAGGTTTGGCGCTGCGTATCGTCGAGGAGCAAGTCCCGGAAAAACTGCGCAACAGCGAGTTGATGACGCTGGATCTGGGGGCGTTGCAGGCGGGGGCAGCGGTCAAAGGCGAATTTGAAAAACGCTTCAAAGGCATCATGGCAGAAATCGCCCAGTCGGCGACGCCCATTATCCTGTTTATAGATGAAGCCCATACGCTGATCGGTGCCGGTAATCAGCAAGGCGGGCTGGATATCTCCAACCTGCTCAAACCCGCTTTGGCGCGCGGCGAACTGAAAACCATCGCGGCGACCACCTGGAGCGAATACAAAAAGTATTTTGAGAAAGACGCTGCGCTTTCGCGCCGTTTCCAGTTGGTGAAAGTGGCTGAACCCAGCGCCGAGGAAGCCACGGTAATCATGCGTGGCCTGCGCACTGTCTATGAGCAGGCGCACGGCGTGCTGATTGATGACGAAGCCTTACAGGCGGCAGCGGTACTCAGCGATCGTTACCTCTCTGGCCGCCAACTGCCGGATAAAGCGATTGACGTGCTGGATACCGCGGCGGCGCGAGTCGCGATCAACCTCACCTCAGCGCCACGCCAGGTATCGGCACTGAAAACGCAGTTGCATCAACTGGCGATGGAAATCCAGATGCTGGAGCGTGAACAACGCCTCAACCTGAGCCAGCCGGACGAGCGGCTATCCGCGTTACAGCAACAGCGCGCAGAGATTGAACAGCAACTGTCGGCCTTGAACAGTAGTTGGCAAACCCAGCAGCAACGGGTGCAACAGATTATTGCCTTGCGAGCCGAGTTGCTGACGCAGGAAGAGCCCGCAACGGAGGAGCAGGCTGCCAATCTGGCGGCGCTGGGCGATGAACTGGAACGCTTGCAGCAGCATCAGACCCTGGTTTCTCCGCATGTGGATAAACACCAGATTGCCGCAGTGATTGCCGAGTGGACGGGCGTGCCATTAAACCGTTTGTCGCAAAGCGAGCTGGCGGTGGTGACGGAGTTGCCGACTTACCTGGGGGAACAGATCAAAGGGCAGGATACTGCCATCCATTGCCTGCATCAGCATTTGCTGACGGCAAGAGCGGATCTGCGTCGGCCGGGTCGCCCGATGGGCGCTTTCCTGCTGGTTGGCCCGAGTGGGGTAGGGAAAACCGAGACGGTGCTGCAAATCGCCGAGCTGCTCTACGGCGGCCGCCACTACCTCACCACCATCAACATGTCTGAATTCCAGGAGAAACACACCGTTTCCCGCCTGATCGGCTCCCCGCCGGGTTATGTGGGCTACGGCGAAGGCGGCGTGTTGACGGAAGCCATTCGCCAGAAACCCTACTCGGTGGTGCTACTCGATGAGGTCGAAAAGGCGCATCCAGACGTGCTCAACCTGTTCTATCAGGCGTTTGATAAAGGGGAACTGGCAGATGGCGAAGGGCGCATCATCGACTGCAAGAACGTGGTGTTCTTCCTGACCTCCAACCTGGGCTACCAGACCATTGTCGATCACGCCGATCAGCCGCAACAGCTCAATGAGCTGCTGTACCCCGAGCTGGCCGCCTTCTTCAAACCGGCGTTGCTGGCCCGTATGGAAGTGGTGCCTTATCTGCCACTGGGCAAAGAGACGTTACAAACCATTATCCACGGCAAGCTGAACCGTCTGGATAACCTGCTGCGTCAGCGCTTTAACGCCGAAGTGGTGATTGAACCTGAGGTGATTGAAGAGATCCTGCTGCGCGCTACCCGTGCAGAAAATGGCGCGCGCATGCTGGAGTCGATCATCGACGGCGCATTACTGCCACCGGTGTCCTTACTGCTACTGCAAAAAATGGCGGCCGGAGCGGCCATTCGTCACATCCGGATCGCCACGGAGGGGAACGCGTTTACCGCACAAGTAGAGGAGGTGTTATGAGGGAACGGCTGAAAAATTTGCTGGCGCTGCTGGAAAACGACTCGGTTGAACAGCTGACCCACGATTTTCTGGCACTCAATCATCACTATAAACGGTTCAACGCCCTGATGGTCGCGATGTTTAATGCCAGCGAAGGGCGGCTCGACTGTATTCGTTTGCGTGAGCAAAACAGTCATGCCGCCATAAAGCTGGATGCCGATATCGAGGACGTCAATCACCCTTTGATTCGGGTACTGCGCAATGGGTCACCAGAGGTATGGAGCTCGCTGAATCGCGGGGTGCGTATCGAAGATGAAAGTTTCCGGGGGTTTATTCAGGAACTGCCAAACGGCTGCGGATTATATGCCTTGCCGCTGTTTGACTTCCATGGGCGTGCCTGCGGCGTGATTGCCGTGTTTGCCGAGCAAATTGAGCGTTTTGCCGATACGCGAGGCATGTTCGCGATCTATTGCCAGGTTTTTCAGCATCGCCTTAATAAATTGCAAGAGATGGATTATCTGAGGTCGCAGTTGAGTCAGATCCGTGCGGTGTTCAAAACGCGTGAGAAGCAAATGGATGAACTGTTGGTTTCGCTGAGCACGTCCGACGTTGCCACATCGACAGAACTCTCTCGTGATTACAGCAAGATAGACGATCTGCCTAGTGCGGTAGAGGCGTTCGAAACGGCGGTTTTGATGCAGCGCCAACGACTCTATGGCAAAGACAAGAACCGCATTGCTGACAGTTTGGGGATTTCACAACGCACCCTGGCTTATAAGTTGGCGAAATACAGGTGCTGGCTATGAATACGTGGTTATTGATCAGTTCATTACTGTTTTCTGGCAGCAACTCTGCCGCCCTTTGGTTAACCGGTACAGCGGCACCGCAGGCCGAAGGCGATGCGCAGACGCTGGCGTTGGTGATGCGCTGCCGCAGTGAAAGCTCACCGCTGCTACGGCTGGATTGTTATGACAAGGCCTTGGCGTCGGCCAGTGGAGAAATGGTCAGTCAGATACAGGCCGGGCCAGCTTGGCAGCGTGCCATGGAACAGGAAAAAGGGCGTACCGACCACTCAACGGCATTCCTGGTGAGCCTGGGGGAGGGCGCGAATCCACAGGTGGTGCTGACCACGCCCGCTATCGGAGTGCCGCCCCCAAGGCCGGTGCTGATGTTCAGTTGTATCGACAATATTACCCGCCTGCAGGTGGCGCTGGCGGGCCCGCAAAAAAGCGGGGCGGTGACGCTCATCGCCGATCGTGACCGGTTTGATGTGCAGTGGTTCCTGCGTGAGAACGGTTACTTGCTGGAGTCGAGCCGCGGGCTGGCAGGCATTGACGAAATCAAACGGCTGATGTCGGCGCAAACGCTGACGATTGACGGGGCAGGCAGCGGATTTCCCCGTCTGACATTCAATATTTCACAGTTGTCGCAGACGTTGAAACCGCTGCGTAACGCTTGTCATTGGTGAGAACTATGGATAGCACGTCACAACATCCCTGGCATGCCTTGTTGCTCGCGCCACTGACGCCCGAACAGACGGCGCAGGCGCTGGCAGAGGATGATCCGCAGTGGGAGTACATCGACAGCCAGATGGTTAAAGTCGGCTCGCTGGCCCATAGCACATTGAATATCGATGAGCTGCAACAGCTGGCGATGACGCTGCTGTCGCAAAAAACCAAAGATTTCCGCCTGATGGTGCACCTGCTGCGCACTTTGCAGCACGCCGGGCAACCGAACGAACTGATGCTGGCGATTTCCCTCCTGACTGACTATGTAAAACACTTCTGGACCAGCGCATGGCCGCTTAATCCGTTGCATAAGCGCCGTTTTGCTCAACAGATCCTCAAGCGTTTTGACAGTGCCAGCGGCAGCTTCAGCCAGCGTGCGACGGACAAGCAGCGCGAGGATGTGCAAGGTTTGCTGGCGCATCTGGCGCAGGTTTGGCACAGCACTGAACCAGCGTTGGCCCAAGAGGTTGATCGTTTGCGGGGTAGCTATGCGCGCATACCTGAGCGCATTGTTGAACCAGAAGAACCGGCAGAGGAACCGTCCCAGGCCAATTCCACGGCACCGGCAACCCCCCGGATCAGCCCCAGCCTGACCATCGATAATTCCAGCGATAAAGCCTGGCGGCAAACGTTGATGAAAATGGCCGATTTGCTGTGTGAGCTCCAGCCGGATGTCGCCATTGGGTTCCGCTTACGCCGCCATGCTCTGTGGGGCGGTATAACCGCGCCGCCGATGGCGCAGGCCGATGGACGCACCCCGTTGGCAGCCGTTTCTGCCGATCGTACGGCCGATTACCTGGCGCGCCTGCCCAGTGCGGATTTGGCCCTGTGGCAGCAGGTGGAACAGAGCCTGATGCTGGCCCCGTATTGGCTGGATGGCCACGCGCTTTCGGCGCAGATCGCCATTCGTCTGGGGTACGCGCAGGTGGCGCAGGCTATTCGTGAAGAGCTCATTGCCTTCATCGCACGTATACCGGCTTTAACCACCCTTTATTTTACCGATATGACGCCATTTCTCTCCCCTGAGTCTGCCAATTGGTTGCAGCAGGAAACCGGAACCAAGGGGGGAGGTAGCACAATTGAACAGGATGAAATTTGGCAATGCTATCAACAACAAGGACTGGAAGCTGCGTTACAGATGATCGATCGGCAACCGCAGCAAGCCGAACCCAGGGATCGTTTTTACCTGCAATTGCTCAGCGCCCAGTTGCTGGAAAAGGCCGGGCTGACAGCGTTGGCACAGCAGCAATATCTCAGCCTGTTGCAGGCCGCGCAGCAACTGCAGTTAAGCGAATGGGAACCGACGTTGATCGCCTTGCTGAAAGACAAGCAGCGGCAGTTCAAACCGTGATGATCAGGGAAGGAAATAGGAGCGTTATTGCATGAAATTGCCGTCTTTTATTCGTTTTGCCAGGCCTGCCGTACCACGCCTGAAAGCCTCGATCCCGGTGGTGCTGGCGCTGTTGGCCTGCGTGGCATTAATTTGGCTGTGGATTTATGGGCCGGAATGGCAACTGAAGGACAGCCATCCGTTTGAATCACTGTTAAGCCGTTGGCTGGTGACCGCGTTGGTGGTGCTGGTGGCGGTGTGCTGGCTCACCCTGAAAGTGATGCGGCGTTTACAGCAACTGGAGAAGCTGCAACTGCAGGCCAAAACGCAGGTGGACGACCCGATCCTGGCCGATATCGAGCAACAGGACCAGTATCTGAACGCCTGGCAGCAACTGTTGCAACGGCGTCTGAATACCCCGTCTTATCTGTATCGCTTGCCTTGGTACATGGTCATCGGTGCCAGCAATAGTGGAAAAACCACGCTGATCAAAGAGGGCTATAAGCTGACTGAGCTCGCTTCTCCTGAACTGATGAACGTGGAGGATGCGGCCGAACTGCGGGTGCGCTGCTGGTTGGGGGAGCAGGCGGTGATTATCGATCCTGCCGGTGAGCTGATCGAACAGCCTACGCTGTCGGTGCTGGGCAAAGCGGCGCTCAATAGCCGGTTATGGCAAAGCCTGCTGGCGTGGTTGGTGGAGCATCGCAAGCGTCAACCGCTCAACGGTCTGATCCTCACGGTGGATCTGCATCAGTTGCTGACGGCCAACAAAGCCCAGCGCGAAAACTATGTTGCCAGCCTTCATCAGCGCTTGCAGGACGTGCGCCTGGCGTTGCATAGCCAGGTGCCATTGTATGTGGTGTTCACCAAACTGGATCTGCTGTATGGCTTTGAGGCGATGTATCAATCCCTGGATAAAGCCCAACGTGAGGCGGTTCTCGGGGTGACTTTCAGCCTGAATGCCAGCGAGCCGGAAGTATGGCGTAAAGAGCTGCAACAGTTCTGGCAGCAATGGCTCACACAGCTTAATGGCGCCATGCCGGACATGATGCTCAACAGCGTCGATGCCGGGCAACGCAGCCAGCTGTTCAGCTTCACCCGCCAGATGCAGGGCCTGCAAGAGTACGTGGTACAGCTGCTAGAAGGCATTCTCTACAGCGGCGATCATGCGCAGCCTCTGTTGCGTGGTGTCTACCTCACCTCTGCGCAGCAACGCGGGCAGATGGATGACGTCTTTACCCAGTCTGCCGCCGTGCAATATCACCTGGCTCCGCAGGCTTTCCCAACCTGGCCGGTTGCCGATACGGCCCCGTACTTCACCAAAGAGCTGTTTAACCAGGTGTTACTGGCGGAACCCAACCTGGCTGGTGAAAACGGCGCCTGGTTGCGTGATGCCAGAAAACGCATGCTGGTTTTCTCCTGCGTTGGCGCGGTGGTGGCGGTTTCGCTGTGGGGCTGCTGGCACTATTACTATCAGGTTAACTATCGGGCTGGGCAAGAGGTACTCGCCCAGGCGAAAACCTTCCTGTCGATCCCCACGCCGAAGGGCGACGATCGCTATGGCAATCTGCAACTGCCGTTACTCAACCCGATCCGTGACGCCACGCTGGCTTACGGCAATTACCATGAAAGAAACTCTCTGCTGGCGGATATGGGGCTGTATCAGGGCGACAACATCGGCCCTTATGTGGAAAGCACCTATCTGCAACTGTTGCAGCAACGTTTTGTGCCGTCGTTGATGAGTGGCCTGCTGGAACAGTTGAATGCGGCGCCACAGGGCAGCGAAGAGAAGCTCGAGATCCTGCGTGTGATGCGCATGCTGGAGGATGGCAGCGGCCGTAATATCCCGTTGGTTGAACAATACATGAGTGACCGCTGGAGCCAGCAGTTTAACGGCCAGCGCGAGTTGCAGCAGCAATTGATGGGCCATCTGGATTATGCGCTGAAGCACACCGATTGGCATGCCGCGCGGCAAAGCGGCGATCAATACGCCATCAAGAGCTTTGTGCCTTATCTCCAGCCGATCCAGGCGGCGCAGCGGGAGTTGAGCAAACTCTCTATTTATCAGCGGGTGTACCAGAACCTGCGCATCAAGGCGCAAGAGGCCTTGCCACCGGCTCTCAATCTGCGCGATCAGATCGGTGCCAGCTTTGATGATGTGTTTGTCTCCAGCAACGATCGCCTGCTGGTGATCCCGCAATTCCTGACCCGTAACGGTTTGCAGAACTACTTTGCCAAACAGGATGAGCAACTGGTGGATCTGACGGTGATGGACAGCTGGGTTCTGAACCTCAGCAAGAACGTTGAATACAGCGAGGCCGATCGCAGAGAGATCCAGCGGCAGGTCACCGAGCAGTATATCGGTGACTATACCGCCACCTGGCGGGCGGCGATGAACAACCTGTCGGTGGGGGAGTTTGAGGACCTGCCGCAGGCGATTGGCGCCATTGAACAGGTGATCAGCGGCGAGCAGCCTTTCCGCCGTGCGTTGCAAACCTTGAGTAATAACACCCGCCTGCCCGCCTTGCCTGACGCGTTGCAGGGCAAAGAACGTCAGGAACTGCTGCAAAAGTCTGACTATCAGCTGCTGGGGCGTATCAACCGCGAGTTTGCGCCAGAAACGGCCGTGCTGGTGGAAAACGGCGACAAAGGCAGCGTGATGCAGAGTGTCTATCAGAAACTGACCGAGCTGCACCGTTACCTGTTGGCGATACAGAACTCACCGGCTCCGGGCAAAGCGGCGATGAAGGCGGTGCAGTTGCGCCTGGATCAAAACAGCAGCGACCCGATCTTCGAAGTGCAGCAACAGGCGAAAAACCTGCCGGAGCCGCTTAACCGCTGGGTGGGGGATTTGGCCGAACAAGCCTGGCGCGTAGTGATGATGGAAGCGATCCAGTCACTGGAGGTCGAATGGAATAACACGGTGGTGAAACAGTATCAGACCTACCTGGCGGGCCGTTATCCCTTCGATCCTAACGCAAAACAGGATGTGCCGCTGAGCGAGTTTGAACGCTTCTTTGGGCCGAAGGGCACGCTTGATGCCTTCTACCAGCAGAATCTGAAACCGTTCGTGGAGAACAACCTGAGCAGCGGCAACGACGGACAACTGCTGATCCGGCCGGATGTGCTGCAACAGCTGGAGCAGGCGCAGAAGATCCGCGACACCTTCTTCTCGGCGCAAAACGGCCTGGGGACGCAGTTTGCTATCGAACCGGTGCTGCTGAGTGGCAATAAGCGCCGCAGCGTGCTGAACCTGGATGGGCAGTTGCTGGACTATGCGCATGGCCGCAGCAACATGGTGCATCTGGTTTGGCCGAACTCAATGCGTGCCGGGGTGGAAAGTAAAGTGACTCTGGTGCCGGACGAGAGCGGCAAATCACCACGTAGCCTGACCTTCACCGGGCCGTGGGCTCAGTTGCGGCTGATCAATGCCGGTGAGCTGACCAATGTCGGCAGCAATTCGTTTGACGTTCGCTTCAAAGTGGACGGCGGCGAGATGACCTATCGCATTCACGTGGATGAGTCCGATAACCCGTTTGCGGGCGGCTTGTTCAGCCGATTCTCGTTGCCAGACACGCTGTATTAATCGTTGTTATCACGTCTCTCTGTCGCCACTGGCAGAGAGACGCTTTAAGGATGAGTCCGTATGAGCGAAGCCTCAGAAAATATCATCATTCAAACGGGGAGCGATCCGCGCCGCTGGCCGGAATTCAGCGCGATTCGTGAAGAGATTAACAAGATCAATCATCCGGCACGGCCGGAGGTGAACTGGCGGCTGATTGAATCGCTGGCGTTGACGCTGTTCCGCACCAACGGCGTGGATCTGCAAACGGCGGTGTATTACGCCCTGGCGCGTACCCAAAAGCACGGGCTGGCCGGATTCACCGAAAGCTGCGAGCTGTTGGCGGGCATGGTGGTCAGCCAATGGGAGCAACTGTGGCCCGAGCAACTGCAGGCGCGTACGGAGATCCTTGAGTGGTTCAATACCCGTGTGGGAGGCCAACTGCGCCAGCATGAGTTTGAAAATGACGACCTGCGGATGGTGTACCGCGCTGAGCGGGCGTTACAACTGCTGTGCGATAAATTGCAGCAGGTAGAGTTAAAGCGCGTGCCGCGCATCGAAAATCTGCTCTATCTGATGCAGAACACGGCGAAGCGGCTTGAGGCGGCTCACGAGGCTGCCAAAAAGCCACCGGTGGAATCGCTGCAAATGCCGCCAATGGTGTACTTATCGGTGCCGGAAAACGAACCGATCCGCACCGTTCTGTCTGCGCCAAAAGCGTCGGTGAAAGACGCTCCGCCACCTTATGAGGAGCCATTAGTCAAAAAGCCTACTCCGCCGCCAGAAGAACCGCTCCCCAAGGTGGAGGTGCGTTTTGCTACTCCACCTGTGGCGAAGAAGCGGCCTTCGGCACTGTGGGGATTTGGCAGCGGCGTATTGTGCAGCCTGCTGGTGGCTGCCGGGATTTATCTGGTGCAGGTCAAACCGATGCAGCAGCAGTTGGCCGCGCTGGCCGCTACCCCGGAGGGCGCCGTGCAGTTATGGCTGACCGATCCAGACCTGGCCAGCTATGGCCAGCAGTTGAGCAACCTGGAGAATGTCTCGCCGTTGGCCAGCCTGCGCAGCGCAGATTCCTCGGTGGCCGTTGCTCGCCAACTGTGGCCGACGGATGCCAATCAGGTTGCAGAAAGCCAGCGTTGGGAACGCCTGTTGCAGGCCAGGATCGGCAGCAGCGAGGTGGCCGATAGCAGCTATTTCAACGTGCAGCAGCGCTTGCAGGCGCTGTCGGCAAAATTGCTCGAGCAGGAACAGAATCGCGGCAGTCTGACGATTTCCTATCTGAAAACGGCGGTCTACCAGATGCAAAGTGAATTGAACCGCGAAACGCCGTTGGAGGAGCTGTTGCGACAGTTATCGGTCTCGGTCGAGAAGCATCAGCCCGCCTCACCGGTGCTGATAAAGCAGATAGATGACCGCTGGAATGCGTTACTCAGCCGTTACCACCAATTAATGTTGCAGGCAGAGCCTGCCCGTTAACATCCAGGAAGGAGAAGCTATGTTTGCTGATGATAAAAAGGGCAACGCCAAGGGCGGCGTGCAGCCGAAGAATATTGTGGCCCCTGATGCGGTGCCCACGTTGAGCGCAGAGCAAGTGGTTGGCATGGCGGGCGGTGTGGGCGATGCCGTCGGTGGCACCGTCGGTAAACGCGTCAATCAGGCCGCCGATGTGGCGAAAACGGCAATGGACGCCAAAGCCAAGGTGATGGCGGGCGGCGTGACGCCGACCAATATTGTTGCCAGTGGTCCGGCTCCCACGTTGAGTGGTGAGCAAGTGACGGGCATGGTGGGTGGCATTGGTGACGCCGTTGGCGGCACCGTCGGTAAACGCGTCAATCAGGCCGCCGATCTGGCTAACACGGCGATGGACGCCAAAGCCAAGGTGATGGCGGGCGGCGTGACGCCGACCAATATTGTCGCCAGTGGTCCGGCCCCCACGTTGAGTGGTGATCAAGTGACGGGCATGGTGGGTGGCATTGGTGACGCCGTTGGCGGTACCGTCGGTAAACGCGTCAATCAGGCCGCCGATCTGGCTAACACAGCAATGAACGCCAAAGCTAAAGTCATGGCCGGTGGCGTAGCGCCGATGAACATGGTCGCAGGCGGCAGCGCCTCGGCCATGGCGTCATCGGCGGCCAGCGCGCTGACGGGGGGCCCGCAGCCCAGCGGTTTACAGTTCACGCTCACGGCGGCTGGTTTACCGCCGCAGACCTTTGTGGTGGTGGATTTCAGCCTGACTGAAATGTTTTCCTCGCCGTTTGTGTTGAACGTGGGCCTGGCCAGCGCCGATCCGGCGGTGGATTTTTCAGCGGTGCTGGATGCGGATGCCACGCTGTTCGTCTGGCGTGAAGGCGTGCTGCAGCGCAGTATCACCGGCATGATTGCCAGCTTTGAACAGGGCGATACCGGTTTCCACCAGACCCGCTACAGCATGGTGATCCGCCCGGCCCTGTGGCGCACCACGCTGCGGCGCAACTCGCGTATTTTCCAGCAGGCAACCATTGAGAGCATTATCAGCACCTTGCTGAAAGAAAATGGCATCAACGATTTTGCCTTTGGCTTGCGTAACCCGCACCCGGCCCGCGAGTTCTGCGTTCAGTATCAAGAATCCGATTTTGACTTTATCCAGCGCCTGACCGCCGAAGAGGGGATTTTCTACTACTTCGAATTCACAGAGGGCAAGAACACCGTGGTGTATGCTGATGATGTTGGCACATTGCCGAAGGTGACCACGCTGCCCTATAACCCGAACGTGGCGGCCCAGGCGCAGGAACTGTGTATCACCACCTTCACCCGCAGTGCGCAGGTGCGGCCTGCGACGGTACAACTGAAGGATTACACCTTCAAGAACCCGCGCTGGGCGGCACAGTTCAACGAACAGGCCAGCGAGTTACACAACCAGCGTCCGGATTATGAGCATTTCGATTTCCCTGGGCGCTTCAAAGACGAGCAGCACGGCAAGGATTTCACCCGTTATCGCCTGGAGGCGTTGCGCAACGATGCCAACGTGGGGCAAGGGCAAAGTAACGATTTTACCCTGCAGCCAGGGCAGTTGTTCACCCTGACCAACCACCCGCGTGGCGATCTGAACCACCCATGGCAACTGCTGAGTATTTCCCATACCGGCAGCCAGCCGCAGGCACTGGAACAGGAATCCGGCGAGCAGGGCACCCACCTGAGCAACCAGTTTACCTTTATCCCGCCAACGCAGACCTGGCGCCCTTCACCGATGCCCAAACCGGCAATGGACGGCCCGCAGATTGCGATGGTGGTAGGGCCCGAGGGTGAGGAAATCTACTGTGACGAGTTTGGCCGTATCCGCCTGCAGTTCCTGTGGGACCGCTACGGGGAAAGTAACGACAACAGCTCATGCTGGATCCGCGTGACGCAGCCGTGGGCGGGGCAAGGCTGGGGGATGCTGGCCATCCCGCGCATCGGCCAGGAGGTGGTGGTGGATTTTCTGCATGGCGACCCGGATCAACCGATCGTCACCGGGCGAACCTATCACGCCAACAACATCCCGCCGGGCTCCTTGCCCGCCAGTAAAACCCAGATGGCGTTCCGCTCCAAAACCCATAAAGGGGAAGGTTTTAACGAACTGCGGTTCGAGGATGCCAAGGGCAGCGAAGGGCTGTTCCTGCATGCCCAGAAGGATATGAGTACCACGGTTAAAAACGATCAGTCTCTTACCGTTGAGGGGGGGAACCGGACGTTAAATATTCTTGCTGGTAACGAAACCAAAACCGTGAAGCAGGGGGGCTTGACGGAAAACATTTGTACTATGAGAAGCACCAGTGCCAATCAGGTTCAGGTGAAAGCCAACGCCGGAAAAAGTGGCGCGGGGACGCAGCTTTATGAAGCCTCGGATGACATCACGCTGAAGGTGGGGGCGGGTGAAATAAAGATGACGACCAGTAGTATAAAGATTACATTTGGTAGTTCGTGCATACAGCTGGATGCTGGAGGGGTATATGTCGATGGCACCGTTGTTCACTTGAATAAGGGGGGAGTTAGTGCTGGAGCTGGGGCTGCTGCAACTGGGCTTATGTCACCAGCAGCAGCGGTAGTTAAGGGGGGGGATTAGGAGCGAATAATACAGCAGGAGGGAAGGGAGACCCTGTTTTTACTCCAGAAGTTAATAGTCTGACGGCGAAGTCTCCTACATTGACGAAGGATTTGAAAAAGCTTAAGGATAACGGCTGGAGTATTAAGCCCGGAGAGGCCGGAAATGGTAGTTATGCCTCTAGAGAAAAGAAAGAAATAATTGTTGATAGTAGTGAGTTTGGGAACCCAGAGAAGGTTACGCAAACCTTAGCGCATGAAACAGGTCATGCTCTATACACACCAACTTATGATGTTTCCTCTAGGGATGCATATTTAAATAGTACTTTGTCAGATGAAGGGGCTGCAACTCTGAAAAATATTGAAGTAAGACGTGAGATATTGAAAAATGGAGGGGCTGATATTGGTATTGCAGGTAATAGTGCTAATCAACCCGCCTATGATTCTGCATACGATACTTACCTCAAAGATGGTGATGCGAAAAAAGCGCGTGAAGCTATTGGTAGAGTGTTTGGTAACGGAGAGCGCACATCAACAACAGGGGAATCCTATGAGGATTACTATGGAGGGTGGTATGATAAAAATTACCCAACTAAAAAGTAGCGTTCTTGTACTGTTATTGTTAACCGTATTCTCATGTCATGCAACACGGAGTGAAAAAATGGACTCAACTATTTTTTGGCAATTTGTCAATAACATCAAGACACAGTTACCAAAGGGGCTTTCATATGTTACTCATATTTTTAACAATCCCTTTGTCGTTCAAGCTGAAAATGATGTATTCACATCTTATGAAAATAAAGAGTTTTTGCTTGATGGTAAAGTGAATATTGAAAATATTGAGGCTAGGGTGTTTCGTAAAAATAATAAAGTTCCTTACTTACTAACTTTTCAAGTTCACGGTGCTTGTATTACGTTAGCTGAATTAAAACAGCATTATACTGATTTAACTATTACTGATATACCTCGAGGCCGTTCATTGGATGAGGAAACAACATACTCGACTCCTAGATATGATAATCGTGTTAAGCTAGCATTTGGTTTTGCAGAGAAAAATCCAAACTGCTTACGTAGTGTTGTATTTAGTATTGATGAAAGTTAAATGTGATGATGATTAACACTCCCTCTTGGTGTTTTCTTTAAGAGGGGGTGTTTTTGGAGTAAGGCTATATAGGAAGTTAATGTGTCGCCTCTCCATTTTAGTAATTCATTTATCCTTCACGTTCAACAATATTTTTATACATGGTTTTTCATAATCAATTAATTTTTGTGTTTTGTGATAATTAACAACATAAGGATGTGATGAAATGGCTGCATCTAATGAACTGGCTATTTTTCAATTCAACGAAGGTACTATTGAACTCCCGACCGTTTGGAAAGATCTCAGCGTATTGGTCCTGAGTGCCGCCGATGGCGACCAGAGTGGTGTCAGCTTTACGATTTCCAGAGACGTTATCCCCTGGGGCATGTCATTTAGTCAGTTTGCCGAACGCGAGATTGCCAGCCTGTCCAAACAGCTGAAAGATTATGTGCAAATCAATCAGGATACTGACGTGTTGAATTCCCACGATACGGCGTCCTCTGAATTTAGCTGGTCATCACCGCAAGGGCCGATCCATCAATTAATGATGCTGCTCGATCTCAATCCTAAAGTGCTGGTTTTTACTGCCACCGTGCCAGGAAATATGACGGATGAACAGCGGCAGCAAATACAAGGCTTGATGGGAACATTCCAATTACGGGAACCGGCAACGGCAGGACGTGCCGCAGTAGAGTAACAGGAGGGAATGATGAGTGTTGCACAAGGAGTATGGTCGGGAGCTGGTGCTGCTGGCGGGCGTTCAGCTGTGCGTCAGGACGTGATGGAACAGCAGCGCGGGGCAACCCCCCCGAATACTAATGAAGGTGGCGCGGAGTCGTTTAACGAACAAGCGCTGAATTTTATGGAGAGCGAAGGGGTAAACAATGCGGTTACTGCGGGGATGGGGGCCTACGCAGTAGCAACCGGTGCCGGTGCGCCTTTTGCCGTGGGTTTGGCCGCAGGTTACGTGGGCGCTCAGGCGGGGAGCTATGTTGGTGATAAAGCGGGTAACGCCATTGCCGAATCGCTTGGCTGGAAGAAGGTCGCCACCGAGGGCGATGCGCCCGCGCGTTTAGGTGATTTTATTGCGCATCAGAAAAAGGACCTTGGCACCTGGGGCGCATTGGGGGGGATATTACTTGGGGCTGTGGCTGCCGTTGCCGTCGGGGCACTGGTGGTCGCTACGGGAGGGGCCGCGCTGGTGGTGGTGGCCGCCGCGGCCGCCGCGGGAGGATTTGTCGGTGCTGGCGTTGCGGCAGCTGGTGCAGCGATGGGGCAGTATGGCGATAATAAGGGCACGATTATTGGTGGTTCTCCCAACGTGTATTTTGAGGGCAAACAAGTGGCTCGCGTGGGTGATCCTATCGTGTGTAGCGATCATCCTGGCCCTCCACCGGTGATTGCCGAAGGGGCAAAAACGGTTTACGCCAATGGCAAGCAAATTGCTCGTTTAGGACACCGCACAACCTGTGATGCCAATATCAACAGCGCGGCGGCAACTATCATGGAAACCACCGAAACCGCCCAGGTTTTTAAAGTCAAAGACAGCCGTAACTCGGCGTTGCGCTGGGTGACCATTGTGGCCAGCTATCTTCCGATCCCCAGAGGGAAGAAAAAAGGCAGTAAGCCTAAAGTTTCTGCTGAAGCAGAAGGGAAATGCTCCACAAAAACGGGGTGTGCCAGTGACCCGGTCGATGTGGCTACTGGGGATTTTTTACAGATTTGGCCCCTTATTGATATTCCCGGCATTCTGCCACTCCAGTTAACCCGGCTCTATCGTTCCAGTGCCCGCCTAAGCGGCAGCTTTGGAGACAAATGGGCGGATGACTGGGCGCAACAACTGCTTGTAGAAGAGACGGTTATTCGTTTTCGTAATCATGAAGGCGTGCTGCTGACTTATGACGCCCCACAAGATGAGGATGATGTTCAAGCCGTCAACCTGCATGAAGGCCAATATCTGCTCTACGGACAACGTAGTGGCGTACTGCATATCTTTAACCGGCAAACTCAGCAGATCCTGAGCTTTGCCGAACGGCAAGGAAATGTTCGTCGTTTATCTGCCCTCAGCGACCGATTCGGTAACCAGATCCGTTTTCGATATTCTGATGAACAACGGCTCTCGCGTATTGAACACAGTGATGGCTATTCACTGGAACTGAGTTATCAGCACCAGCAGTTAACCTTGATCGAGCTGGTCACGGCGGCTCAGCGTCAATGGTTGGTCAAATGCCGCTATGCCGAAAGTGGTCTGTTAGCGGAATGTGATACCTTCCAGTTTACCCATCTTTACCATGAGTATAATGCGGCTGGTTATATGATCCGCTGGCATGATACCGACAAGACCGACGCGTATATTCTCTATGACCAAATTGGACGAGTTCTGTCCACCCGCACCGCTTCTGGCCACTATCAGGATCGTTTTTTTTATGATGATGTTGCGCGCTGTACCACTTATCAGGATGCGGAAGGGGGCTGCACGCGTTTTTGGTATAACGCTGACGGACAGGTGATTCGTGAAAGTGACCCCTTGGGGCGTGAGCGTCTGATTGAGTGGGCATTCAGTAACAAGCTGGCGGAAACGGATGCGCTGGGGCGCAAGGTAGAGTTCCTGCGTAATCAGTTTGGGGAATTGGAACAGGTTACGACCTCAACGGGTGAAACATACTGCTATAAATACAACGGTTTTGGGCAGATAACACAAAGCACGTTGCCAGATGGTAAAAAGTGGCAGTTTCTCTATGGTGAGCAAGGGCAGCTATGCAACGTTGTCGATCCGCAGGGGCTACGTCAGGAATATCGTTATAGCGAGTCAGGTGAGTTGGTTCGCCAGATCCTGCCTAACGGAGCTGAGTGGCGCTATCGTTATAACTCGCAGCATCAAGTCTGCGAGATTATCGCGCCGGAGGGTGGCGTCACGTTATTGGAACAGGACATTTTTGGCCGATTGAGAGAAACCCAGGATCCTCTGGGGCAAATTACCCGCTATGCTTTCAGTTCGCTGCATGCCAGCCCGGCGGGCAGTGTCAGCCAGGTTTTCCTTCCGGACGGGGTTGAGCAGGCGATTGCTTATGACAGTGAAAAACGTATTGTGGCCCTGACCGATGGGGCAGGCAAAACCACGCGTTACGAGTACGGCGGTTTTGATTTACTGACCGGTCTGGTTCGTCCCGACGGACAGCGTTTAACCTTCAGTTACGATAAACTCACCCGTTTGAAGGGTGTCACCAATGCGCTGGGTGAAACATATCGCTATACCCGCGATTTGGCCGGGCAGGTTATTGCAGAAACCGACTTCGCCGGGCGCACCATCCACTATCAATACGATGCCGTGGGACGGCGGATCTGGGCACGCTATCCCGACCGTCGAGTGGTCAGTTGGCAATATTCATTGCGTGATCAGGTGCTGGCGCAACAGACCTGGCGCTGTGATGAGTTGAGCTCCACACTGGTGGCAACAGTCAGCTATCACTATGACGAACAGGGGCGTTTGCTCAAGGCTGAAAATGCAGAGGCGGTTGTTGAGTTTGATTACGATGACGCAGGGCAACTGATTGCCGAACGGCTCAATGGCCGGGAGATTCAGCATCAATGGGATACGCTGAACGGGACACCCCGTGCGCGGTTTGTAGGCGAACTTGGGCTTGATTACGTCTACGGCATTCAGGGTGAGCTGACACAACTCACCGTTGCGGGTCATCAACCGTTACGCTTCCGGCACGATAAGTTAGGCCGGGAGAGTGTACGTGAAAGTGCAGCAGGGTTTATTCAGGCCTGTAATTATACCCCCACCGGGTTGTTGGCCAATCAGGCGGCAGGCCGCAATTCGTCATTATTCCAGCAGCAGTTACAGGCCCCGGAAAGTGCCGTGGCGACTGCATTGCACGGCAGCGCGGTCAACCGCAGTTGGCAGTATGACCGGGCCTATAACGTGGTGGGTATTGATGACGGGCGCTGGGGCAAGACCCAGTACCACTACAACCTCAATGACCAGATAGTCCGGGCGGACTTTGGCGGTTTCCTGCCGTTGCTGGAACAGTTTACCTATGATGCCAATCAGAACCTGACGTTACATACGCGGTTGCCGCGTGGGGCGGAAGCGGCGTTACAGCAAGAGGCACAGCGCCAGCAGGCAGGACGGGTGGTCTCCCGTGGTCACTGCCAATATCGTTACGACCATGGCGGAAGACTGGTTGAAAAACGCGAGCTGAAAGAGGGGTTCCGACCGCAGGTATGGCGCTACCGCTGGAATGAGCAGGACCAGTTAACCGAGCTGATGACGCCGAGGGGTGAACGTTGGCGCTACGGTTATGATGCCTTTGGGCGACGTATTCGCAAATTGCGGGTGGTCACCTCTGCGCCTGCGATTTCGCCACGGGATGAGACCGTATTTCCTGCCGTTACCCCGGCCAACGATGCGCTGCAAGGTTATGAATACCTGTGGAGCGGTGACCAACTGATAGAAGAAGCCCCGATCTATGCAGACGGTTCCGTTGCCTACGAACAGAGTATCCACTGGTTGTACGCACCAGGGGGGCTGACCCCGGTAGCGCGGTATGAGAAGGGTAAGCTCCATTATGTGGTTGCCGATCACATGGGGACCCCACGGGAGTTGCTCAACGAGCAGGGGAAAATGGTGTGGGCAAACCGCTTGAGTACCTGGGGCAGGGCAGAACTGTGGCGACAGCCTGCCAATGATGAAGACCGGGTCACCTGCAATTTGCGGTTCGCCGGTCAGTACGCCGATGCGGAGTCCGGGTTGCATTACAACCGTTTTCGCTATTATGATGTGGATACCGGGCAGTATTTGTGTGCGGACCCGATAGGGCTGGCGGGGGGCGAGAATCCTTATGCTTACGTTCACAATCCGTTGGGATATATAGATCCGCTGGGGCTGGCTGCTTGCCCTCAGGGGGCGAAAAACTTAGATCATTTAGGTGATGGGCGACCTGTTAGCGGCCATACTGGATTTTTGAATAGCCCTCGTTTGTCTCGTAGTGAATTAGGTAAAATCCGTCAGGAAATGGCAGATATAGGGGTTAAGTTTGTAAAAAATGCTGATAAGCATTTACCTCCAGGTGTCAGAGGCGGCTTTGATTTTAGTTCTGGGACATTATATCTGCGGAAAGGAGCAACTCGTTATGAGGCTTTCCATGAAATGACGCATGCAAAACAATTTGCTGAGTTGGGTCAGAAAGCATATGTCTCCTTAGGTACTTACGCGAGGGAGTCGCATGTGTTTAATCAAGTCTTTAAGAATAGAAGTATGTTTACTTCATCAGAAGTCAAGCATGCTATTGGCTACATGAGATCATTAAAAGAAAGATTTTTACTTGGTAGAATAAACTAATGAGATATGAAAAAATCGACTCTAATATGGCAGTAGTGTTAGCTGCTAATGCTTTAAATTCCAAGAAAATAAAATATGTGTCTGGCTCATTAGATGCAGTGTATATGACAAAGCATAGATTCTCTGATGGCAATAGAAAAGGTTGGGTTGTGTCTGCTAAGTTAAATGTCCCTGAGAGTTTTGAACCTAATATGGTTTTTGTTGAGGTGTCTGATCCTAGTGGAGTGGTGTATATACCGCCGATATTATAAGCACACCAACGAATAGGGGCATAGCATATATAAAAATAAAATAACAGGAAAGATCCTCCCCGGATCTTTCCTGTTATTTTTACCTGTTGTTACGAAGGTATATTATCTTGTTGTACCTGAATAACCGCCTGATCGGGCGATCATGCTGATCGCCAACGGTTGCCCGGTCAGGCCACACTGCGTAAACCAGTCCCCTGCCAGATACAACTCGCTGTTATCCCGCATCCAGTCATGGAGTTCATTAGGGGATATTCCTATACCTCAATCAGTCTATATTCTCATTACTATTTGATTTAAAATAATTTTATGCAGATAAAAACTATCAAAGCAGGGCGGTAGCGTGATTGAGATTCTTGAGTATGATGCATTTTTGGCGGAGGTCTTCCACCTGAACCGGTAGTATGACTCGCGCGAGGGGTATTACCTGTGTCCAGACCCGATAGGGCTGGCGGGGGGCGAGAGGCCGTATGGATATGTGCATAACCCGTTGGGATGGATAGATCCTTTAGGGTTATCTACCTGTCCCAATACCGTTAAAGAAATCCCACGAGGGGATAACCCTTATCAAACTCGAATAGATCCAGCGATACCAGGGAGGCCAGATCCTGCATTCTCAATTGACACTCGTACATTTAATAGTGGGGTTGCTACATCAAAAGGTGGTATTAGAAATAGTCAAGAATTTTGGCAACAATGGACGAAATTACAGCCTGACTCACTAAGCAAGAGTAATTTATATAGAATACAAGAGTTGGGACTTTCACCGAAGATCGATAACACATGGATAAAAGCCTTCCCTGAGCATGTAAACTATAAAGGGGATACTATAATTCATCACCATGTTGACTTTGGCCCTTATGCAATTCCAGTTCCAGGGAGCACTCACGTTGGTAGTGGTGGTGTCTGGCATACAAAATAGTAGAGGTTATTATGCTATTAACTATTGAAGAGATAGAGTCCCAATTAGATAAAAAGTTCTCACCGTTCGATGGTGAGATGGATGATTTAATTTTGACAAAAAGAAAATTTCCTATTAGCAACTTAGAATCCTCTGAAAAAACTTTGGATATTACTTTTCCAAGTGATTTTTTATCTTTTTTAAAGAAGTATGATATTGATAATTTCTCTCTTGGTAATGTAGCTTTTGGTTCTGGTGGTGACTATCTTGAAAAAATTATAGCTCTTAATGATAAGGATAACTTTAGTCATTGGTGGGTTGGTAATACTAGACCTAGGGGAGTTATTGTTATAGCATTGTCAGATCCATATGCGATCTTATTAAATACAAATGACTGTAAAATTTATGCTATAACGAGTGAGGAGAGAGCAAGTGATCGGGAGCCTATAGCGATAGATTTTAACAAATTTATCCGTGGGGTAGGTTCAGTCTTCTTGAAAGCATGTTCACGTAATGAGATAGAAATTTTGGTCGGTTCAAAAAATAGTGAGTTTTGGACGGTGATTTAAATATTAGTTTTCAGCCGTAAAGTTCCTCTCTGGATCTTTACGGCTATTTTTATGTGTTGTTACGCCAACATATTACCCTGTTGCACCCGAATCACCACCTTACCGGGCATCACGCTGACCGCCAGCGGTTGCCCGGTAAGGCCACTCTGCGTTAGCCATTCCCGCGCCAGATATAGCTCGCCGTTATCCCGTACCCAGTCCACGCCAATATCAGGATGAGCATCCACTTCCAATAATAACCGCTTAATCTCCGCCTCATCGGTGGTCAGAGTTATTATCAGCCCATCCTGGTTCTGTTCAATATTAAATACAGCTCCCGGCGTAAATCCCGCCTTGATAATATCCTCGCCATCGATAATTAGCTCAGGAATAAACCCGCCTGTGGTTGCCTTAATAATATTAGTCCCGTTCATACATTGCCCTCCGTCTGAATCACCAATCTTCCTTGTTCAATATTTACCGTGACCGGTTGGCCGGTTAAAAACCCCAGCTCTTCCAGCCAATAACCCTTGATAAGCAGCTGTGGCGCGGGCTTCTTGATACCTCGGTTGGGCGTATAGCCGATGGTGTAGTGGCGTGTTGTCTTGGGTGCTTTATTTACGGGGGTGCCTGACTTAGAATCGTGCTTAGCCATGATAACTACCTCGAATAGTTGTTGTGGTGAGCGGTGTTGGTGTGTTGGTAGCACATCAGCGCCGCGCTACAGATCGCTTATCTCTCTCAGCTCTTCTTCTGATCAACAGGCCGTATGGCCGACTCAACCCGATGCTTCACAATCACCGCATCGATCAACTTGATCACGGTCTGTTGGTAATGGTATTCATATTCCTGGAAGTCAGGCCGCTTATAAAGAGGGGCTAGGAAAAGGCATGGCAGTGTTCCATAGTTCAAAACATGATAATTATTCCAATATTGTATCAGATGAAATATCCTTAATTAAAGATCGATATAATGCAAAAGAGTTGACGGCTAAAGAGGCGAGGATTGAAGTGAAAAAACTTCAAATGGATTTGAAGCGCCGTCTCTGGAGTGGTGATGTGCCAAAAACAAAATGTGGAAGGGTTTATTAATCGGAGTCTGGTGATGAGTGATTTATATTTGGTGATGAATGATTACAATGAGAGAGCGCGTTTTTTAAAAGGCGTTTTTGATGTAGTGAAAACATACCCGGTTAAGGAGTCAAAATATGATTTTCCTTATTATCTCGAGGATGAAAACTGTCCGGACGATATTTTTTTGAATCTAGAAGAAGGTAAGGATATATCTTTCGATTATAGAAAAGATCAGGGGCATATTTTTTCAAGTAATCTTTGGGAGCTC
The DNA here is from genome assembly GCF_006715025.1 of Serratia fonticola. Taxonomy (NCBI): domain Bacteria; kingdom Pseudomonadati; phylum Pseudomonadota; class Gammaproteobacteria; order Enterobacterales; family Yersiniaceae; genus Serratia; species Serratia fonticola. The sequence goes on along the minus strand of NZ_VFMK01000001.1, from coordinate 3,665,737 downwards.
ATCTCTAAGTTTAGGATGCCTGAAAAATATATTAAAAATTTATCCATCTCTTGCTGTGGTGAGAGTGTTACTTCGGATAAGAGATATAAATATGTATTTTTCCCGGCTCATGACTTCATTAATTACAAAGAATCTGTTTTATTGGATGTTACTCGTGGTTCATTAGTGCCTAATAAAATTATTTTCAATGAGTCTTCATTAAATGATTATGATGTCTTTCAACTTAGCTCTAAAGTCGTAATTGGTTTAAGACTGGTCATTAATGAAGATGTTAAACTATCTATAGAAAATAATGGGTTTACAGGTTTTAAGATTGTCCCTTTAGAACAGGCTCTTGCCGAGTATTGCAAAGATTATAGTTTTGATCCTAATCGAGTGTTAAATAAAGTGAAAGCTAAATTACCTTGATTCAACAAGGAGCTAATTTTAAACTAACCTGAAAAGGTTCCTTAAGGATTTTTTCAGGTTTTATCTGCTATTATACTAACCTATGCCTAAAAACCATCTTGTTGGGCATCACCGTGTATCTACCAAGCACTTACCTAATAAAGATTGTTCTGTGCCAGCTAAGTTACAGTTTGCTGTTATTCTGTATCCAGTCTGTTTCTTAATTAGGTGGTGCTCCCATGCTTTAATCAGTTTGTGCCTATTTTACTCTCCGATATATAATGATTTTGTGCAGATAAAAACTATCAAGGTAGGGCGGTAGCGTGATTAAGATCCTTGAGTATGATGAATTTCTGGCGGAGGTGTACCACCTGAACCGGTAGTATGACTCGCGGGAGGGATGTTGCCAGTGTCCGGACCCGATAGGGCTGGCGGGGGGTCATAACCCGTATAGTTACGTGCATAACCCGTTGGGATGGATTGATCCATTGGGGTTACAAGTTATAAATGCCTCATTATCAGGTGGTACCTATCCTTCTAGTTCAGCACAAGGAGAATTACTCAATCAGTATTATAGAACAGCAGAAAGCGCAAATGATGCTGTAAATAGCCTGAAAACAACGGGTCAATTACCAGATAATTATGTAACGAAAGCACAAGCAGAAGCTGCTGGATGGTCTAAAGGAAAAGCTTTAGGAAATTATGTTCCAGGTGGACAAATAGGCGGAGATGTTTTTGTTAACAGCACTGGCATTTTGCCCGATGCGCCTGGAAGGACATGGTATGAAGCTGATATTGGCTTAAATAACCATATGTCCAGAGCAAAGCAATCGGGTACGAGGTTGTTGTATTCTAGTGATGGATTAACTTATATAACATCAAATCATTATGATACTGCAGAACAATTGGGTAGTTGGAAATGTAATGGGAGGTGATTAATTATGAAAAAAATAATATTAGATGGAAATAAACAGAAAACCCCAATGGATATGTATCGGTTTTTTTCTGATGAATTTGATTTTGGCCCATACTTTGGAAATAACCCTGATGCTCTATATGATTTTATGGTTCCGATTGATGCAGAAGATAAACCTTTAATTATATCATGGTCTAATAGTGATGTTTTTAAGAAGGAGTATCCTAAAGAATTCGAGCAATTTGTGTCTGTTTTTAATAGGATGGATGAGTTTGTGAAATTTGATAAAACTATTTTTCAATTTAAATTTAGCTAACAAAGTAAATTGAATGCTGTTAAGAGTGTAGGGATATGAAGTACATTACAACAGTGGGACGTTAAATATGGAAAGATCCTAAATGGATCTTTCCGGCTTTTTATTATGGACACGCCAACATATTACTCTACTGAACCTGAATAATCACCTGACCGGGCATCACGCTGATCGCTAGCGGTTGCCCAGTAAAACGACATTGCATCAACCATTCCCATCCAAAATAAACATCGTCATTATTCTGTATACAGTCTGCACCAATATGAGGGTATTTCCAAGGCTCAATCAGTCTGTATTTATATTACTTTTTGATTTAAAATGACTTTGTGCAGATAAAAACTATCAAGGTAGGACGGTAGCGTGATTAAGACACCTAAGTATGATGCATTTTTGGCGGAGGTGTATTACCTGAGCCGGTAGTATGACACACACGAGAGGGGTTGCCTGAGTCCAGACCCGATAGGGCTGGCGGGTGGGGTAAATCCCTATAGTTATGTGCATAACCCGAATAGTTGGATTGATCCGTTGGGGTTGGCGACGTGTCCGGCAAGTCTTACTAGGGAACAAAGACAAGCAAGAATCAATGAGCTTGCGGAGGCAAATGCACATAGACGATTGCAAGAAATGGAAAGTATGAATCCTAAATCTCACTTTCTTGAGAGACATGGTGCCCAAACGTCTTTAGAATCCCAACTTGGACGGGCGACTAATGGAGTGAATCCTACTACAGGGGTTCAGCAGCATACACCGTCAGCTGCAACTCGATTTGATAGTCACAGAGATCAATTAAATGCCATACAACGAGCGCAAACTATTCAGCGACAATCAGGCGGTGTCGTGAATAAAGCTACAATCCCGTATGGAAGAAGAATCGGAGAAGGGTACAGTAAAACTGGTCCGACATATGGCACTTCAAGTACGGCAACAGTGATCTTGACTCCAAATGGGCAAGCAATCACCGCATATCCTGTATGGGGACAATAATGAGTAAATTTGATTTAAAAACTCAAAATGAAATTTCTATATTAGTAGGTTTTCTTTCTGCTCTTGATGAGGAGGTTATCAGTGATAATGATTATTTATTAATTAAAAATAAGAATGTCAATAATGAAAGTGACCTGCGTTCTATTTCGGATATTATCCTCAAGCCTTGGTTTTTAGAGTATGTGCCAGCCAATAGAGATAAAGTGATTCAGTCTATTAACTTTATTATCAGTGGCGAGTTAAGTCTTGCTGATGTTGTTCTGTCTGAGGTGAACTTTACTTTTGACCACGAAATAAAAGATAAGTTACTATTCTTGACAAGAGTGAAATCTTTTCTCAAAGAATATTCTAAAGATAACTGTTAGTTATTTTGATTTAAGTAACGGTATTATTCATTAGTAGTAATGCAAATTAAAACAGGAAAGAGCCTCTCTGGATCTTTCCTGCTGTTATTGTCTGTCTCCTAATGTTGGTCCTCCTAAGCAAGAACCATATGCATCAATGAAGCCTAAAAAGCAAAAAGGTTCACGATTCCCATCGGAGTGGAGCAATAGAGATATTGCGCATGCTACAGTGGAGGTTGCTAATAATCTCGCAAATCAAGTCATTTCTAATAGGAAAGGATTCTTTGGTAAGGTATTTGAAGGTACATCGACCTAAAATGGGGTAACACAAAAAATACGTGTTATTACAGACCATGTTGATCCGCATATTGGTGGTACTGGTCCAGGTGTTATTACATCTAGTATTCCAATTAAATAAGAGAGGGTTGATGAAATATACTACATGTCAAAATTGTTATTCTAGCTATGAATCGGATCTGGAAAGATGTCCAGACTGTAATGCATCTCAAGGTGAAAAAGATGATGGGTTAATAGTTTTTACAGAAGAAGCTCGTTCTGAAATATCACGGCTTGGCGGCATTGTGTATGATGTTATTCATCTCCCTGAAGATCGCTATTTAATTCCATGTGAGTGGGGGGTGCTTCTTTATAATAATGCCAAAAAGTCTTTTTGGCATTACCTCTGTGGAATTGTTGATGCAGTTGTGGTTAATGAATATGTGGAGATCACACATGGAGATAAGAGAGACTATCTGACACTTGACGATGGAAGATTAATTAAGAGGGATAATATTGGCTAACTCTCTTCTGGCGTGGAATGATCCTATCATGCTCATTCCCGCTAATAATTACATGTCAGTGCACATACAACTCTGTTAAAACCGAACCACCTTCTCAGGCGGCAGGCCGCAATTCGTCATTATTCCAGCAGCAGTTACAGGCCCCGGAAAGTGCCGTGGCGACTGCATTGCACGGCAGCGCGGTCAACCGCAGTTGGCAGTATGACCGGGCCTATAACGTGGTGGGCATTGATGACGGGCGCTGGGGCAAGACCCAGTACCACTACAACCTCAATGACCAGATAGTCCGGGCGGACTTTGGCGGTTTCCTGCCGTTGCTGGAACAGTTTACCTATGATGCCAATCAGAACCTGACGTTACATGCGCGGTTGCCGCGTGGGGCGGAAGCGGCGTTACAGCAAGAGGCACAGCGCCAGCAGGCAGGACGGGTGGTCTCCCGTGGTCACTGCCAATATCGTTACGACCATGGCGGAAGACTGGTTGAAAAACGCGAGCTGAAAGAGGGGTTCCGACCGCAGGTATGGCGCTACCGCTGGAATGAGCAGGACCAGTTAACCGAGCTGATGACGCCGAGGGGTGAACGTTGGCGCTACGGTTATGATGCCTTTGGGCGACGTATTCGCAAATTGCGGGTGGTCACCTCTGCGCCTGCGATTTCGCCACGGGATGAGACCGTATTTCCTGCCGTTACCCCGGCCAACGATGCGCTGCAAGGTTATGAATACCTGTGGAGCGGTGACCAACTGATAGAAGAAGCCCCGATCTATGCAGACGGTTCCGTTGCCTACGAACAGAGTATCCACTGGTTGTACGCACCAGGGGGGCTGACCCCGGTAGCGCGGTATGAGAAGGGCAAGCTCCATTATGTGGTTGCCGATCACATGGGGACCCCACGGGAGTTGCTCAACGAGCAGGGGAAAATGGTGTGGGCAAACCGCTTGAGTACCTGGGGCAGGGCAGAACTGTGGCGACAGCCTGCCAATGATGAAGACCGGGTCACCTGCAATCTGCGGTTCGCCGGTCAGTACGCCGATGCGGAGTCCGGGTTGCATTACAACCGTTTTCGCTATTATGATGTGGATACCGGGCAGTATTTGTGTGCGGACCCGATAGGGCTGGCGGGTGGGGTAAATCCCTATAGTTATGTGCATAACCCGAATAGTTGGATTGATCCGTTGGGGTTGGCTGTATGCCAAGCTAGGTATGAAAGATATAAAAACTATAGGGAGCAAGGATATTCAGCCGCAGAGGCTGCTTCTTTATCTAAAGGGGCCAAGCCAGCAATGATCACTCCAGGCTCATTGCCTAGAGAAGAAAGTGCTGCAGTATTGAGTACACTGGGGCATATTGATGCTGGTACTAAGCCTTCAGGTGCGCTAGGTAAAAAGTGGGGAACCACGTTTAAGAATTATCAAGGAGAGCTACCTGGCGGCGCAGGGGCTAATTCTCCGTATAAAGAGTATCGTGTAGATCCTGGTCCAAATATTAGTGGGGCCGGACCTAGGAGGGTTGTTGTAGATACAGTGACGGGCAAAACTTATTATACATGGACTCACTATGGTGATTCTGGTAATCCTTCTTTTGTGAGGGTTCGATAATGGCAATAATATTATTTAATAAAAATTCTGTCGGAAAAATTATTACAGAGTATAAAAAAAATGGATATCTTACATATTTAGTTGATTTAGAAAACTCAAGTAAAACTAGCGATCTTTTCCTAGCAATAAAAAGTAGTCTCCCTTTAGACCCTCCTTTAGTTAAAGATGGTAATTTTGATGCTTTGTCAGACTCACTATTTGGAGGGCTTTCTATAGATGAGAGTATTAATATATGCCTGATATTCAATAATTTATCCTTATACAAGGAGAGCAATAAAAGGACTTATGATATAATGATGGAAATATTGAATGATAACTTATCTTACTTAAAGGATGAGGGTAAAAACGTCGCTATTTTAATAAGCTAGCACTTCTTTAATTGATGCAAAAATAAGCCGGAAGCATTCTATTTTGATTTTTCCGGCTATATTTTTTAGTTGCTACGTCGGCATGCTACTTTGTTCTACCTAGATCATCATCTTATACCCGTGTTGCCTAGTCAAACTCGGTAGTGTGACTTCTGTGAGGGATATTGCGTGAGGATAGGCCCGATAGAGATAGCAGGGTTAGGGTCAGATTTCAACGACTAAAAGCCTTGATATAGCTAAGTCTTACGATAGCGGTCACGGTATAGTTGCTATAGATCTTAATAAAGTCACCTCAATGAACGTCGAGGTTTGGCAACATGCTCCTAGAGTTGGAGGTGTTGAGGGGCTTCCTTACCATCGCTCTATCTGGGCTCAAGAAGTAACGGTACTGAAAGATATCCCTAACTCTGCTATTATAGGCTTAATTAAATGAAGATAGATAAAGATAATATATTAGATTTGTTAAAAGAAAAAGTCAGTGACTATTTGTATCCATTGAAAATGGGTGGAAGTATAAATGAAGAAGCTTTTAATGAGCTTTTAAATATATCCGAAGAGGCAACGAGGTTATTTAAAGGCGATTCTCTTGTGCCTAAGAGGTTATTGTCTGAAATTTATTTGGTATCAGTAGGTGTCGAAAGTGAAAATGTATATTTAAAAAATAAATTGCTATCTGGTTTTTCTGAAAAAATAATGAACTGTTTTAATTTAATATTGGCAGGGGAGTCTGTTGATGATAAAAGGGATACTGGGCCAAGGATTATATAATATGATGGATAGAATACTATTCTACAAAGTAAATGATCCTTATGGCATTTTGTCTAATTTTTATAAATGTGGCTTTTTTGCTGAGTCTGTATATTGGCCGACAGTAGAACATTATTTTCAATCACATAAATTCCATGATAAAACGTTGAGGGAAAAAATACGCAATTTATCATCACCAATGGATGTGGCTAAAATAGGAAGGGATAGAAGTCATCCTTTGAGAGATGACTGGGAGATAATAAAAGATGATATCATGCGTCTTGCAGTTTTTGAAAGATTCAAACAGAACGAGAATGCTAAAAATATATTATTATCTACAGGTGGGGCACAATTAATTGAGCACACCAAAAATGATAGCTATTGGGCTGATGGTGGTGATGGTTCAGGTAAGAATATGCTTGGTATAATATTAATGGAAACGAGAGATTTATTGCGATAAATAAGTTTGGCGGGAAAATCTTTATTTTGATATTTCCGCTATTCTTATCATTATTATGGAAATATTATCCTGTTGAACTTGAATCACCACCTTACCAGGTATCACGTTGATCGCCAGCGGTTGCCCGGTCATGCCGCACAGTGTCAGCCGTTCCCGACCAGATACAATTCGCCGTTATCCCGAACTCGCGTATCTCCAGATATTCCAAATAGTAAGCTTCAAGAACTTATTAATATGAATAAATCCATGTACCTTGAAGTTAGAGTTAAAAATCTTGGGAGGTGATGTATGGCAAATGATAAGAAAGTAGTTGAGGCAATATTTAATGAGTTGTTTTTTGATAATCTCCCTCGTTATAAGGGGGCATTAAGCAAATCTCCTGATGCTAATAAAGATGTTTATGCTAGAGCAAGAAATGCTATTGCTAAGTTAGATCAAGAAGATAAAGATGCAGTATTCGACTTTTTTAAAATAATTATTGCAGACACTGCTTCTGTTATCTTGGGAACTATTGATGGTTCACATTTCCCTAATGATATTGATGGTGATTTTAAGTTGTCTTATGAAGATGAAGAAATCCAAGGATGTTTGCAAGATTACTTTATCGCGGGGGCTGAAGGCATAAATACATATAAATAAAAACTAGGAAGCCCTATGTTGGGGCTCCCTAGACATTTTTATCTTTCGTTATGCCAACATATTACCCTGCTGAATCCTAATCACCACCTGACCAGGCATCACGTTGATCGCCAGTGGTTGCCCGGTCAGGCCGCATTGCGTCAGCCAGTCCCCCGCCAGATACAGCTCGCCGTTATCCCGTATCCAGTTTGCACGGCAGCGCGGTCAACCGCAGTTGGCAGTATGACCGGGCCTATAACGTGGTGGGTATTGATGACGGGCGCTGGGGCAAGACCCAGTACCACTACAACCTCAATGACCAGATAGTCCGGGCGGACTTTGGCGGTTTCCTGCCGTTGCTGGAACAGTTTACCTATGATGCCAATCAGAACCTGACGTTACATGCGCGGTTGCCGCGTGGGGCGGAAGCGGCGTTACAGCAAGAGGCACAGCGCCAGCAGGCGGGACGGGTGGTCTCCCGTGGTCACTGCCAATATCGTTACGACCATGGCGGAAGACTGGTTGAAAAACGCGAGCTGAAAGAGGGGTTCCGACCGCAGGTATGGCGCTACCGCTGGAATGAGCAGGACCAGTTAACCGAGCTGATGACGCCGAAGGGTGAACGCTGGCGCTACGGTTATGATGCCTTTGGGCGATGTATTCGCAAATTGCGGGTGGTCACCTCTGCGCCTGCGATTTCGCCACGGGATGAGACTGCATTTCCTGCCGTTACCCCGGCCAACGATGCGCTGCAAGGTTATGAATACCTGTGGAGCGGTGACCAACTGATAGAAGAAGCCCCGATCTATGCAGACGGTTCCGTTGCCTACGAACAGAGTATCCACTGGTTGTACGCACCAGGGGGGCTGACCCCGGTAGCGCGGTATGAGAAGGGCAAGCTCCATTATGTGGTTGCCGATCACATGGGAACCCCACGGGAAGTAGATCCTGATAGAATTAGTGTGTCATTTTTGTAAGTAATAAAAGCCGAGAAAGTCCTCTCTGGATCTTCCCGGCTTTTTTATTTGTTGTTAAGAAAATATATTCCCCTGCTGTAACCGAATCACCACCTTACCAGGCATCACGCTGAACGCCAGCGGTTGCCCGGTCTGGCTGCTTTGCGTCAGCCAGTCCCCCGCCAGATACAAGTCGCCGTTATTCCGTACCCAGTTCGCGCCAATATAGGGATGAGTGTCTATGTCCAATAATAACCGCTCAATCTCTCTCATAAGAAACCAACGTTATTACCAACCCATCCTGGTTCGGTTATATCTTAAATGCCGCCCCGCCACAAACCCAGCCTTGATAATGTCCCTGCTATCGATAATCAGCCAGGAATAAATCCGCCTAGTGGTTGTCTGTATAATAGTGCTTCCGTTCATACATTGCCCTCCGCCTGAATAATCAATCTTCCCTGTTCAATATTTACCGTGACCGGCTGGCCGGTTAAAAATCCCAGTTCTTCCAGCCAATAACCCTTGTTAAGCAGTTGTGGCGCGGGCTTCTTGATACCCCGGTTGGGCGAATAGCCCACGGTGTAGCGGCGTGTTGTCTTGGGGGCTTTATTTGCTGAGCAATCAGTACGATCTGATGGGGCAGATAACTCACCAGCGGGCAGGGCGACAGACGCGGATATTCACTCCGGAAGAGGTGAGTGATATTCAGCAGCCCGTACTGGCCGGGTTGGATCGTACTTACCGCTATGACAATGCGTTAAATCTGGTGGCGGCCAACGATGAGCGCGAACGTCTGAGTTATGTGGTGAATGGCAACCGGCAGGTGGTCTCGGTGAGCGAGGGCAGCCAGTTGCAGGAACACTACCGCTATGATGCCTGCGGTTATCCAGTCAGGCCACACTGTATCAGCCAGCCCCTGCCAGATACAACTCACAGTGATCCCGTATCCAGTCCACACCTAATTCCCTCTTACTCTGTGGCCCGGGAATTTCCCGGGCGTCAAGATAAGCGCAGCGTGGTGACTTAGCCTTTTTGAATGCTGATTTGCCAGCGGGCATCGCCGGTTTGTTGGAAATCCGTCACGCTGTGTCCAGCTTCCACCGCCCAACGGGGCAGGTTCTCCGTCGCTTGGGCGCAATCATACTCAATCACCAGCAGGTCGCCTGAGCTCAATTGCTCAATGTGTTTTTTGGCTTCAATCAGCGGGAACGGGCACAGTTTGCCCGTTGTATCTAGCGTTATCGTTTTCATGTCCTTTATACCCCTTTTGCTTTAATAGATTGATTCGGAAGGATAATGGTGAAGTAGCTGACCAGCCAGCTACCTAAAAGAATGCACGGTATAAACAGCCAGCCTTGCCAGGAGAACCAGGCGGTATTCACGATGGTGTTTCCCAGCATACAACCTCCTGCAAGCCCACTGCCGATCCCCATCAGTCCACCCCCAAGTAGGCTTTTGGCCATCGTCGATAGGCCAGGCGAGCGCAGCCGGAATTCCTGGCTGCCCCACGCGGCAGCGAACGAGCCAACAAAAATCCCGATGAGCAGATAGCCAGCCCAGCCGAAGAATCCGGTTTTCCCCTCGGTAATTAATGCGAATAGCTGCGCACTCGGGCCGCTGATGCCTAAACCACCGACCCTGCCAGAGGCCAGGCTGGAAGGCCATGCCAGCAGCGCGATGATGCCGATCAGTACCGCACTGGCGAAGGGGTGCCAGCGGGCTTCGAACAGCCAATGGGCAATGCCCTGTTTACGTGGTTTAGGTTGGGGCACGGGGAATGATTTGCGCTTCAGATGGCGCCAGACCAGTACGCCAGTCAGCAGGGTCAACACCACCACCGCCGACCAGGGGGAAATACCCAAGGTCTGTATCAGAGAGGCGTCCGGCAAGGTCGGGGCGTTGATCGGGGCGAACAGTTGCTTGCCACCCGGTTGGCGGATATACCAACTGGCCACCACAAAACCGACGACGGCGATCATGCTGCCTACCAGCCCTTCGGCGGCGCGGTAGTAAGCCCCGGTAGAACAGGAACTGGCCAATCCCATCCCGATGCCGAAGGTCACGCCGCCAACCAGCGTTGCCAGCCAACGGAAATTTCCGCCAGGGAGTTGGGCCCAGCCGAGGGCTACGAAGGTAAACAGCCCGATGCTTTGCAAGGTAATGATGATGAGGATAGCGATGGTCATGCGGCCGTCGCGGAACAGATAGAGGTCTCTCAGACCGCCGGCCATACAAAAGCGCCCGCGTTGCATGATAAATCCAAGAAGGAACCCCAGAAACAGACCTGTCATAAGGGAAAAACTCCTTTTTTATGGCGATGCCATAAACCGATTGTAAAAAGCCTGCCCTTTATTGGGCGCGGATCATTCTACCTGCAAGAGGTTCATAAATCACACAAAGAGAAGGGATATGGCGTGGCTTTTCCGTCGGGATTTTAAATCCCTTGGCTGGCTTGAGGAGTATCCTGGGCTCACCTAAGATTAGGTTAATCTGCGGTTATTTCAGGATCTCCTTATGGCCCGTTCATTACGTAAGTTTTTTTGGCTGGCAGTGCTCCTGATGGTTGTTGCAGGTTGCCAGCAGGTTTCCCATCAGCCTCAGCCGCCAGTACAAGCGCAATTAGACAAGCTTGCAACGCAATTGGCGGGCGGGCGTTTCTTGCGGCAGAACTGTGATAGAAGCGATATCCCGGATGATGTCAAACTGCAACGTACCGCGATGCGGCTAGCAGAAAAACAGGGCTGGGATACCCATCAGGCCAGTTATCAGCAACAGCTTGCTGCGCAGACCCATACGCGTTATCAGGCGCTGGTTGCAGACAAAGCCTTGTTGAGCGAAAAATGTGCCACCGTCAATAACCGCACAGCCCGCTTTATTGCCGCCGCCCAGTCGGATACAGAAGACTTTATTCTTTGAGGTTAATCTGCGGCCTCCCCAGGGGAGGCCACAGATCACAGGCGGGCTTAAAGCGTCAAATTCCCATGGGTCATATGCAATTGCGGGAGTATGTCGAAACTGTCGCTCACTTCTACCAACAACGTCAGTTCGCCACGCCGCAGTTGAATATGCAGGCCTGCATGATCCCGGTTAACCTGCATATCGGTTATAGGCTGCTGGTCATCAAAATCCCAGGCACAGATAAACTCTGCCTGTGATTGGTGGCTGCGCAGTGCCAGATAGCTGAGATCGGTAACCGCCGGGTTGGCAGGGGCATAGCCCTGCCACAGCATGGCATCGCCATGTAGCCATAAAGCCTGCCCCGTGCGGGAAGTGGCAAAATGGCGCGGTTGGCTGTTGAGCAGTGGCGTAACCCGCGCATCGTGCATGAGCGCCAGTGGCCCTTGTTGGGTGAATGGTGCGCTTTCCCCCTCGGCATCCAGCGCTTTACCCTGCAGATGTAGCGTCCAATCCAACTGTTGCTGATGAGGGTTTTCTATGTTGCTGATGTCGATCAACGCACCTTTCAACCACAGCAAGCGACGGCGGAAGTGGATATCACGATAAGCCTGGCTATCCCATTCCATCCGGGTGTGGCTGTCCAGCTCTGGGGGGCTTTGCCGCCAATCAACCGCTACATCCAACCAGCAGAACGCCTCGCTTTGATGGTAACAGTGTACCTGCGGGATCGCAGGGGGCTGGTTGGCCTGGTTTACCGTCAGCGTATTATGGGTAGCGCTGTTCTTGTAGTAGCCATAATGCATCTGTGCGCCGTAACCGGTAGTACCGAGATCGGGCAGGATCTCTTTGCCCTGGTCGAACAAAATCAGCCCCAAGCGATCGTAATGGTCATGCTCACCGCCATAAGGCGCGTGTTTTATCAGCAATGCCCGCTGTTGCGCCGGGTCACGCCAAATCGTCAGGCCACAATCTGGAGCGTGTAGATGATGTTGTGGGATCAGTGCCAAGCGCTGTGCTGGCAAATCAGCGCCGTAAAGTAGCGCATCAATATTGGCACGTGGCTTGTCACGATAGATGGCCTGCAGCGCAGCCGCATAATCTTCATCTTGGTAGTAATACCAGGCAAACTCGTAAAGTTCGCTGTGTTCGAGCTTCTCCTGGCCATAGATACAATCATTAATCCGTGGGAAGCTCCCGTCCGGCATCAATAACTGGAGGGGGAAGCTGAGCATCTTGCGATAATACGGCGCCTCAAGCAGGCTCCAGCGGCTGCCCTGAGCCAGCTTTTCAAACGCCATAAAGCCTTGCAGCGCATAGAAGTGATAGTGAATCGACCCCTCGAACCATAACCCTTCTTCGAACAGCCCATGTTCAAGCTGATAGCGTAACCCATAGGGCTGATTGACGGCGAAGTCCAGCAATCCTTCATCTTGTAAAATAAACCCTAGCACACCCACGGCACAGCCGATCTTCACTTCGTGGTTATGGAGCTGTGGCGTACGGTGTGCCATCAGGAACTCTGCGCCACAGCGCAGTAAACGGGTGCAGATATAGTCGCGCTGATCGGGCGTTAACGCCTCAGCGATAAAGTCGTAGCCCAAGGTGAAATCGAGCAGGCAGTTTGCTTCACACAGGGTCTGGGCATTCATCTTGCCCGGCCCGTTGTGAGGAATGCCACCGTGCTCCTGATAGTCCGGGTAGAACTCCGCATAGCGGAGCAGAATATCGGTGACTTTACTCAGATACGCTTTTTCACCAGTGAGTTGCCATAGCAATCCCAACTGGCGGCAGGCTTTGGCGTTCAGGCCGTTCATCGCCCGCCACCAGGCGCCGTCATAGGGTTCTCCGGTAAAACACTGCCCGTCAACCGGGCAGCGATGTTCGGTGGGAGAATCCCGTTGCCAGACCAGACGCACACCGTGATCGGGACAGTAATAATAGAGATTCCAGGTTGCTATGGCGGTTTCGGGGACCTGAAGTGGGGTGTTGAGCACCACGGCGTTTTCCGCCAGCAGATGCTCAATCACCGACGGCTGCTTGGCCGCGCGATTTTTCAACAGCGTGAGTTGCTGCGTGGTGAACTGCTTCATCGCTATAAATTCCTATTCCCGCAGCTTAAGGCTTCAATGGGGCAATGAGTGTTGTGATTTCGTCGGGGTAACTGGCCATCAGCCATTGTGCTTTCTCACGAAATAGTGAGTCCTCTGGCCAGGCGCGGGCGGCAGTGACGATATTAACCAGCGCTTTTTTATCATTCATTTTGTCGATATCTTTCCACGGCCATGGCGCGTCGCTGTGAACAAAACCGGCAATATACTGATACCCTTGACGCAGACTATGTCCATCCAGGCTAAAGTTCCATACGTCGACACCGGCCACTTCCCCTAGACGCCCAAGCTTGTTGTAAGCCTCAAGGTTGAAATTGCTGTAATGCCACGGGCGGGTGCGCTCCAGCTCCGCCATCTGGCGGCCTTCGATATCAAATTGATTGGCGATGCGCCGCAATTGGGTAATTTGCAGGCGTCTTTTGGCATCCTCCGTTTTGCCGCTGAACAAGGCAAATGACGCCGCCTGCAAGTCGTAATAGGTGCCATGATTGTTATGCCAGTTATCTTCTTCGAAACCATTCTGGCTGGTGGTCATCCATTGATAAAAATCACCGTACCACTGTTTGAGCTGCTGATATTGCTCCTCGCTGATGACGTTGGCAGGGCGTAACAGTTCGATGGCATCAATGACGTCAACCAGCGCACGGCTGTCGATCAAACCAATACCACGGCCATCGTTAATGCCGGGGATTGCCTGCGCATACTGCAAGTTCGGATTCATACGGGTTTGTGGGTTGATAAACCAGTTCACGAGCTGGTCACGCGCTTTCTCCGCATAGGCTTTGTTTTGGCTGAAGTGCCAGGCTAACGCCAGTGACCAGACATCGCTACTCATGCTGTTGAGGCGTTTTTTATCGGTTGCATCACTGTTGGAATCAGGGTTGGTTTCACCGTCTTTACGGATATAAGGTAAGCCGTCTTTTTTACTCGGATCTGGCCACCAGTACGGAGGGAAACTGTAATAGTCATGCTTGTCGCCGCTGGCGGCGGTCAGGCTTTTGTCCATCACCGAATACAGTGGCTTTTTAAGCGCCTTGTCTGCGGAGGTGATCAGGCGCTTGTAGGCACCGATAAACGCCGGTTTTTGCGCGGCGATTTGCTGCTGGCTGTATTGTAAGTCGTCCAGTTTGACAATCAGAGGATGGGCATCGGCAGCAAATGAATCAGTCGTGTGCAATAAAGCGGCAACGGTCAATGCCAGCAAGGGTAGACGGGGCAAAAAAGCCTTTTTTGTCGGCAACATAATTTTCTCCGTTTATCAAAAGATACTGTAATAGATGTTATGGCATCAAATAAGTCAGTGGCAGGTCATTTGAGTAATGACTTTATGCTTATGATGTTATTTTTTATCGTTAAAATCAATAAATGAAATATTGTTTCAATATTGATATTTCGCAGTGTAAGAGACAGGAGGAAAATTTTTGTGATGAAATTCAAATTTAGCCTAAGTATCCCAAAAAACCTCAAAAAATTAGGCTCAGATCACATAAATATCAATTTATCAAAAAAATTTAATATCTTGCTGGAAAATGTAAATCAAATAACTGTATGTTTTTTAATGATTAATAAAAAATGTCACTTTTGTTGTCACTTATAACCGTGATCAATAGCAAGTTTTTTAATTTTGAAACACGATTTCTATTTTATGGCGTTGTATTTAAAAATGGCATTGGATTTAATGGTTCAGCATTCATTTTAAATTATCCAGCACCTCGGCTTACTCTATTATCGTGATAATCGAGCCTCTAAAAAAAGGATGTGAATAAAATGTCCGTCATAAAAATTAAATCACTACTGCTGTTATCAGCACTCGGTCTGGGAACAATGCAGGCTTATGCTGCAGAAACACTTAACGTTTGGATCCGTGCCAGTAACGATTCAAAGAATATCTATAAAAAAGAGGCCGAAACTTTCGAGAAACAGACCGGCATCAAGATTGAATACTTCAATGCGACTACTGATTTCGAACAGCGCCTGGCGCGTGCCGCCGCAGGGAACGCTTTACCTGACCTGATCTTTAACGATGCGGTGGCCATAGGGCAGTTTATCCAGCTTGGTATTGCCGAAGAAATCGATCCGAAGAGCATCGCAGGGCATGACAACCTCTACCCGATAGCCTGGGAGAGTACGCGCTATACCGACGGTAAATATTATGGTGTACCGACTTCCGCGCAGACCTTCGCGTTGTTTGTACGCAAAGACTGGCGTGAAAAGCTGGGCCTGCCGCAGCCCAAAACCTGGCAGGATGTGGCGACGCTGGCGAAAGCCTTCACAACACAAGATCCGGACGGCAACGGTAAAAATGATACCTACGGCTTTATTCTGCCTGCCTCTACCACGCGTGGTTATGCCAGCTGGTTTATGAGCGCCTTCCTTTGGCAAGCCGGCGGCGACTTTATCCGTGAGTCAGGTCAGGGTAAGTATAAGGGCGCGTTAGATGAGCCTGCAGCGGCGGAAACCCTGCAATTTATGCGCGACATGCTGTGCGAAAAAGTGGTTCAACCCGGCGCGATTAACGCCACCACGGCGGATGTGATCCCTTCATTCCGTTCCGGGCAGACCGGTATGTTCTTTAGCGGGCCTTACCATATCGCATTGTTTGATAAAGATCCGGGCAAGGACAAGTTCGAAGTAGTGACGTTGCAGGGGCCGAAGAGCCAAGCCACACTGGCTGAGGGGACCACGGTATTCCTGATGAAGAGCAGCAAGAAAAAAGAGGCTGCCCGCAAGTTCATCGAATTTATGATCTCGCAGGAAGGGCAAGAGATCGGCATGGGCAAAGGCACCAAGAATATGCCGGTAGTGCGTTTGCCGGTGAACCAACAGGTGGATACGCAGAGCGTTTACGATGATAACCGTTGGAGCATCTTCGCCAAGCTGTACGCCGAGCAGGGGCGTTACGTGCCACAGGTGCCAAACTGGACGCCAATCCGCCAGATCACTGCTGATGGGTTTAACCGCGTTCTGGCGAACTGCAACAGTGATATCGCCGCTGAATTGAAAGCCACTAACGATAAAGTCGACGCTGAGTTGGCCAAACAGCAAGTCCTGGCTCAGTAATCTCTTGAGCGCTGCGCAAGGCAGCGCCTTGTTAACCCTTTAGAGCGATGATAACGATGTTAACTTCCCGCCAGAAACGGAATCTGGTGCCGTGGATTTTCCTGGCTCCGGCATTGATCATTTTCACCTGGTTTAAATTTATCCCGATGCTGCAAGGCTTGGTGATGAGCTTTTATAAGGTGAATTTCAATCAGCAAGACGAGTGGGTCGGATTTGCCAACTTTGCCCGCGCTTTCGCGGATAACGCGCTGCATGCGGCGGTGTTCAACACGTTCCTTTATGTGATTGTGACGATGGTGGTCGCGGCGTTGCTGGCGTTCTTCTTGGCGATGCTGCTTGAGGGGCCTGCGCGTCACCTGCGTTTTATCCGTACTGCCATTTTCCTGCCGGCTGTCACCAGCGCGGCGATCGTCGCCGAAATGTGGCGCATCTTGTTCAACCCAACGCCGAATGGCGTAGTAAATCAGGTGCTGGGCTGGTTTGGTGTGGCAGATCAAGGGTTTCTGGCGAGCTCAGACCAGGCACTTTGGGTGATTATGCTGCTGCATATCTGGAAAGCGGTGCCCTACAACATGGTGATCTTCATCGCTGGCTTAGCCGGTATCAGCCGCGATTTGTATGATGCGGCCAATGTTGACGGTGCCAACTGGTGGAATCGCCTGCGGTATGTGACCTTGCCGGGCATGATCCCTGCGCTGTCCGTGGTTTTGATGCTCTCCTTTATCCGCGGCTTCCGCGTGTTTGCCGAAGTGTATGCCACCACCGGCGGCGGCCCTTCGGGTGCCACGGAAATGATTATGACGCACATCTATAAACTCGGTTTCGAGCAATTTGATTACGGCTATGCCTCTGCGGTGTCGTTCCTGTTGTTCGCTTTCACGGTGATATTGACCATCTGTCATCTCACGCTGAAAAAACGCATCGCACGTTATTAAGGAGCCATCATGTTGGGTAAACGTTGGGATACCTTCGGCCGCTGGATGATTTATGCGTTACTGCTGGTGGTGTTTGTCGGGCCATTCTGGGGCATCGTTGCCACCGCCTTCAGTGGTGCGCCGGTAAAACCGGGAGAACTGTTACCGTGGCCACACGAATTCTCACTGGATAACTTTATCTTTGCCTGGAACGATATTGGCGTTTGGCAATACCTGCTGAACTCAATGGTGGTGGTGTTCTTTGGCACCATCCTGCAGGTGTCAGTCAGTGCGTTGGCCGCCTATGCGCTGGCCCGCAAGAAATTTGTCGGCGTTTCGCTGGTCAGTCTGGTGATCCTTTCTACCATGATGCTGCCGGAAGAGGTGATTGCCATCCCGTTGTACATGATCATCAACTGGCGACTCCCGGTGATCGACGCCTCGCTCTATAACACCTATCTCGGGATGATCATGCCGGTGGTGGGCTGGGCGTTCTCAATCTTTGTGTTAAGCGAGTTTATGTCAGCCATTCCTAAAGAGCTGGAAGAGGCGGCTCGCATTGATGGTGCTAATGAATGGCAGATTTTCTTCCACGTTATTTTGCCATTGGTGAAACCGGCGCTGGGCACGGTAGTGACCTTCGGCTTCATCATGATCTGGGATCAGTATCTGTTACCGTTGATTGTCGTCAATCAGGACAGCCTGAACACCATCCCGGTGATCCTCAGTACGCTACGTACCGACGAGAGCATCACCCCGAATATCTTTATTGCCATCACCTTACTGGCGATGCTGCCTAGCATCATCGTTTATCTCGGCCTGCAAAAACATTTCAACCGCGGGATTATGTCCGGCGCGGTCAAAGGATAAGGAACGACATCATGGGATCCGTGGTACTGAATAATGTCTGTAAGTCTTATGGCGATACTCATGTCATCAAAAATGTCTCTCTGACCATCCCGGACGGCGAGTTCTGTGTGCTGGTCGGCCCCAGCGGTTGTGGTAAATCGACGTTGTTACGGATGATTGCCGGATTGGAAGAGATCACCGGCGGCCAGGTGGTCATTAACGATAACGACGTGACCGAGGTGGAGCCTAAACTGCGTGATATTGCAATGGTGTTCCAGAGCTATGCGCTTTATCCGCAAATGACCGTGCGGGAAAATATGGGTTTCGCGCTGAAAATGGCCAAACTGCCAAAAGCGGAAATCAACCGTAAGGTGGATGAGGCGGCCGATCTGCTGGGCCTTGACGTATTGCTGGATCGGTTGCCAAAAGATCTTTCCGGCGGTCAACGCCAGCGCGTGGCCATGGGCCGGGCGATAGTGCGTAATCCGCAGGTATTCCTGTTCGATGAGCCACTCTCTAACCTGGATGCCAAATTACGTACCCAGGTTAGGGGGGAAATTCGTGAGCTGCATCGGCGGCTGAAAACCACCTCGGTCTATGTCACTCACGACCAGATTGAGGCCATGACCATGGGGCAGATGATTGTGGTGCTGCGTGATGGGCGTATTGAACAGGTCGGAACACCGTTGGAACTCTACGATCGCCCAGCCAACCTGTTCGTGGCTGGTTTTATCGGCTCACCGGAAATCAACCAGTTAAAAGGCGAAATCGTGACGCAGGGCGATGAAACCTTGTTGCGTCTGGCGGATGATTCTCGGTTGCGGCTGCCTGCAGGCTTGCAGGTGCAAGCGGGGCAAAAAGTGGTTTATGCCATTCGCCCGGAACAGGTTAACGTGGTTAATGAAGGTGAGCAGAGCGGGGCGCTGAAAGCGACCATTACCGCTATCGAAAATACCGGCTCAGATATGCAGCTGTTCTGTAACACCGGCGGAGGTGCCTTCACGTCGGTGTTCAAGCAGCGTCTGGATGTGCGGGAAGGGGAAACGGTCTGGTTACAGCCAAAACTTGCCGGGATCCATATTTTTGATGCCGAAAGCGGGCTACGAGTGCCTTACCGTTCGGAATAAGAGAGAGTGAAGGATGAAGTTGTATACCCTGGATGCGGACTGCCTGGCCAATGCCCAGCGTCAGCTACAGCAGCCTTTTTCACCGTTGCAGCCAGCGCTGGCCCGTTTGGTGAGCGCAGCTGACACGCTACGCAGACAACCGCTGGAAACGGTGGTGGACAAAAAGCTGCGGCCGGTGAGTGGCGATCCCCATGACTATTACAGCCTGGGAACCTATTGGTGGCCAAACCCACGGCGGCCTAACGGCTTACCCTATATCCGGCGCGATGGCCACACCAATCCGCAATGCCAGAACAACGACACCGACACCACGCGGATTATCCGCATGTGCGAGCGTTGCCTGACCTTGGGGCTGGCCTGGTACTTCACCGGCCAGCGTCATTATGCGCTGGCCGCCGCTGAACAGATCCGCTACTGGTTTCTCAATAGCGAAACCTTGATGAATCCGCACCTGAACTACGGCCAGGCGATACCGGGGATTGTTTCCGGGCGCGGGACAGGGCTTATTGATACGCGATTGATGTGGATGGTGATCGATACTATCGGTCTGATCAACTCAGCCGACGCGTTGGATACCGATGATATTATCGGGCTCCATCAGTGGTTCCGGGATTTTAACCATTGGATGTATCACAGTGAGGTGGGGCATTCCGAATACGTTTGGCACAACAATCACGGTACCTGGTACGATGCGCAACGTGCGGTCAATGCGCTGTTTTATGGTGATAAAGGGCTGGTGGCACGCATTATCCAGCAGGGGATCACTCAGCGGATGGCGGCACAGATCGATCAGGATGGCAAACAAACCATGGAGCTGGAGCGCCCGGTGCCGTTCCACTATTCGTTATTTAATCTGGAAGCCCACCTGTTGCTTAACCGCTATGCCGAGCATGTGGAGTTTGATCGCTGGAATGAAGTGCGTGATGGCAGAAGCGTCAAGCTGGGGATCGATTATCTGGTGCCCTTTATCGCCGACCCGGATCTCTGGCCCTACAGCGATTTGCAGGGCATTGTCTGGGATAGCGCGTTGCGGCTGTTGCTGCAATCGATCCGTGGCTATCCGCAGGATGCCCCGCGCTATAAAAGCGTGCTGGCGAGTTTCCCGGAAGAAACCCTCAGCATGCAGGAACGGCTGATGTGGTGTTATTAGGTGCGTTTGCGGCGGTAGGGCGGCGATCGTAGCCTCAATCACCGTTTATTGCGGCCTCAGTGAGGGAGTAAAGGGACTGGCTGAACCAGTCCCTGAAAAAGCCCACTACAGTTTCGCGATCTCGACCAGATTGGTGTGTTGCGGGTTGCCCTTGGCCAGGGGAGAAGGGCGGTGATGCGTCAGGATATTCACGCTGCCGCCGTGATCGATCTGGTCGCCAAACATATCCGCCGCCAACCAGGCCCCCTGACCCATGGCGGTCACGCCGGGCATGATCCTTGGGGTGACTTTTGCCGATATCAGCGTTTCGCCCCGGCCATTAAATACCCGAACCCTGTCGCCATTCTTGATGCCGCGCGCCTGAGCATCAATTGGGTTAATCCACACTTCCTGCGGGCACGCTTGTTGCAACACGTCGATATTGCCGTAGCTGGAGTGGGTTCTGGCTTTATAATGGAAGCCAAATAGCTGTAGTGGATATTGGCTGCGCAGCGGATCTTGCCAACTTTCAAAACCGGCTGCATACACCGGTAGGGGGTGGATCACATCTTCTTCGGCCAGCTCCCAGGTGGCGGCGATGTCTGCCAGCCGTTCAGAGTAGATCTCAATCTTGCCCGAGGGCGTATTCAGCGGATTAGCCAGTGGGTCATCACGAAATGCCTTGAAGGCCACGATGTGCTCTTCCGGGCATTTGCGCTTATAAATACCGACGGTTTTCATCTCCTGGTAACTGGGCATGTCTGGATTGCGTTCACGGGTTTTCTCACACAGGTATTCGATCCACTGTTGTTGGGTACGGCCCTCGGTAAACATCGCTTCGGACTCTTTGCCCAGCCGTTTCGCCACTTCGGACAGGATTTCGTAAATAGGGCGGCGTTCAAACTTGCGTGACGTGGCGGGTTGGCCAAGGATCACATACCCCATGTTCCCGGCGGACTCATGCGGGATCAGATCCTCCTGCTCGGTAGGCATCAGGTCGGGTAGCAGGATATCGCAGTACTTGGCGGAAGAGGTCATAAAGTGTTCGATGCCCACGATCATCTCGCACTTGCTGTCGTCCTGCAGGATCTGGTGGGTGCGTTTGATGTCACCATGTTGGTTGATCAACGTATTACTGGCATAGCACCAGATAAACTTGATTGGCACATCCAGCTTGTCTTTACCGCGGATACCATCACGCTTGGCGGTCATCTCCGGGCCACGGATGATGGCGTCGGTCCAGGTGAAGACGGAGATCTTGGCTTGTACCGGGTTGGTCAGCATGCCGAACCATTCTACGCCAAGGTCAAACGACCCCTCACGGCAGCCGGTATTCCCGCCGCTGATGCCTACGTTGCCGGTCAGGATGGGTAACATGGCGATCGCCCGCGCCGCCTGTTCGCCGTTGGCATGGCGCTGAGGCCCCCAGCCTTGGCAGATATAGGCCGGCTTGGTCATGCCGATTTCGCGCGCCAGCTTGATGATAGTCGTTGCCGGAACGCCGGTGATACGCGCCGCCCATTGGGGCGTTTTGGCAATACCATCATCGCCCTGACCGAGGATGTAGGCCTTGTAATGGCCGTTTCTGGGCGCGCTGCTGGGCAGGGTTTTTTCATCGTAGCCCACGCAGTATTTATCCAGAAATGCCTGATCCACCAGGTTTTCGGTGATCAGAACATAAGCCATACCTTCAACCAATGCTGCATCCGTTCCTGGACGTATTGGAACCCATTCATCTTCCCGGCCCCCGGCGGTATCGGTATAGCGCGGATCGACCACAATCATTCTGGCGTTGGAACGCTCTCTGGCCTGCTCCAGATAATAGGTTACCCCTGCGCCACTCATGCGGGTTTCCGCCGGGTTATTGCCGAACAGCACCACCAGTTTGCTGTTGACGATATCGTCCGGGCTGTTGCCCTGTTGTGCGCCGTACAGATAGGGCATCGCCGCGGTGATCTGGGCGGTACTGTAGCTGCCATAACGGCTGAGGAAGCCACCACAAGCGTTCATCAGGCGATAGGGCACGTTAGAGTTGGTGATATTACCGCCGTCGACCCCGGTGCCGTACAGCACATGTACCGCCTCGTTGCCGTATTCATTGAGGATATGTTTCAGCTTGTCGCTGAGGGTATCCAGCGCTTCATCCCAACTGATACGTTTAAACTTACCTTCACCGCGCTTCCCGACACGTTTCATCGGATACTTCAGGCGGTCTGGATGGTTCATCCGGCGGCGGATCGAGCGCCCGCGCAGGCAGGCACGCAACTGGTGGTTGCCATACTCATCATGGCCTGTGTTGTCGCTTTCCACCCAGTAGACTTCATCATCACGGACATGCAGACGCAAAGCGCAACGGCTACCACAGTTAACGGTGCAGGAACTCCAGACGACTTTGTCTTCCTGGGCTACGGAGGATTGTATTTGCTCGGCGGCGACGGTTTTACGGAAAGGCAATACCAGCCCAGACGTCGCGGCCAGTAAACAGCCGGTGGCGGCTCCTGTCTTGATCAACTTACGGCGTGAAAGGGTGTGTTGGAGCAGATGTGGATCCTGGATGTCGTTCATGGCGGTTATCCCTCTACGGGCCTATCCCATAGGCGCTGTTCGATGCCATTCTGAACTTGCCAACGCCGGAACGTGAGCGCTGCCCAGATTGCCTGCTACTGCGAAGACATCGGGGAGACGTTAATGCCAGGCAGTTGCGGATAAATGCATTAATAAATTTAACATTTAGGAATAATGTACCTGAACGTAACCAATTGACATACCGAGCTAATCATTATTGAAATACGTCGAGAAGTGAACGTTATTTATATTGTTATTTGGCGGGCTGGGTTTCTTTTCTCGATAATAAAGGCATGGCCGTTCAGTCACTAACGATTATACGCCGATCGTGTTGGTAATGTTTGCTTGAAGTCAATTTTTAGTGCCGAAGGGAATAATGAATCAAGTCCATTTTAGTCGGGCGAAAAGTTGGCAAGCGGGATGGCACGGGTGTTAACGGTAGGGTTGTCTCAGACGTCTCTGATAGAACAGTGTTTTCCGTGCTGAAAGAAGGGTAAAGGGATTTTATTGCCGACTGTAATAGTTAATTAATGATAATCATTGCCTGGTCTTTGTTAAGAATATTTTGACCCTGACTAATGAGATTTATTTTTATTTAATAAATTGCACGAATACAATTATAAAAGGAAATATGCAAGAGAAATATTTTTTGCTGAAGCGATTTTACTCATGTTACGCAAATATTAATGCTTACCTAGCTAAAGGTTGATAAAGATCAACTCGCCACCCCCCCTGAATAACAAAAAATTAACTACCCGCACAGTGTATCTACGGGCTGGGCTATCAGCTATCTATAGGGGATCACTAATAATGATAAGGGAAAATCAGACATTTTTCCGTGATGGCGTTAATCGCCGTGATTTTATGAAGCTTTGTGCGGCCTTGGCTGCCACCATGGGATTAAGCAGTAAAGCTGCTGCTGAAATAGCCGATTCAGTCGCGTCTCCACAGCGGCCACCAGTCATCTGGATCGGCGCTCAGGAGTGCACCGGTTGTACGGAATCATTATTGCGAGCCACCCACCCGACGATTGAAAATCTGCTGCTTGACGTGGTCTCCATGGAGTATCACGAAGTCCTGTCTGCCGCCTTTGGGGAACAGGCAGAAGAGAACAAGCACCGTGCCATTGAGCAGTACAAAGGTAAATATGTGCTGGTGGTAGATGGTTCCATCCCGATGAAGGATGGGGGAGTCTACTGCATGGTGGCGGGGCAGCCGATCGTCGAACATATTCGTAATGCGGCGGAGCATGCCGCGGCGGTGATTGCCATCGGTTCCTGCGCGGCCTGGGGCGGCGTGGCGGCCAGCGGTACCAACCCTACTGGCGCCGTCAGCCTACAAGAGATCTTGCCGGATAAGACCGTCATCAATATCCCCGGTTGTCCACCTAACCCGCACAACTTCCTGGCAACGGTGGCGCATATCATTACCTACCAACGGCCTCCAGCGCTGGATGCCAAAAACCGCCCTGAATTTGCTTACGCCCGCCTCATCCATGAGAACTGCGAGCGTCGCCCGCACTTCGACGCGGGGCGTTTCGCCAAGCAGTTTGGTGATGAAGGGCACCGGCAGGGCTGGTGTCTCTATCATCTGGGATGCAAAGGCCCGGAAACGTACGGTAACTGCTCGACGCTGGAGTTCTGCGATATCGGCGGCGGCATCTGGCCCGTTGGCATCGGCCATCCTTGCTACGGCTGCAATGAGCAAGGTATCGGCTTCACCAAGGGGATAGCGCAACTGGCCAGCGTTGAAAATCCAACGCCACGCGCGGCCAAACCGGAGGTACTCAATCAGGAGGGGGGGCGCGTCAGCCCGACCGCAATAGGATTACTCGGCGGTGCTGTCGGTTTGGTTGCGGGCGTCAGCATGATGGCAGTCAGAGAGCTGGGGCGGCAACAGAAAACGCATCGTAAAGATGACGAGCAGCCGCCGCGCAAGGAGTAAGCCGTGAACCGACGTAACTTTTTAAAACTGGCCTCTGGCGGTGCGATGCTGGCAGGGATCGCACCTGCCGCACGGGCCGGGGCAGAGAACAAGGCACCCATCCCCAATTCGCTGGGCATGCTGTATGACTCGACCCTGTGCGTAGGCTGCCAGGCCTGCGTCAGCGAGTGCCAGCGCATCAACCACACGGATGAACCGCACGGCGATACCTATGCTTACGCGGGTAATAAACCCACCTGGTCGAATAACGACAAACTCAGCCCCTATACCAATAACATTATTCAGGTGTGGACCAGCGGGGATGGCAAGCATAAAGACCAGGTAGATAACGGCTATGCCTACATCAAAAAACAGTGCATGCACTGTGTCGATCCCAACTGTGTTTCTGTTTGCCCGGTGCAGGCCCTGCGTAAAAACCCAAAAACCGGCATTGTGCACTACAACCCCGATGTCTGTACCGGTTGCCGATATTGCATGGTGGGATGCCCGTTCAACGTGCCGAAATACGACTACGACAACCCGTTTGGCAGGATCCACAAATGCGAGCTCTGCAACCAGAAGGGGCTGGAACGGCTGGATAAAGGCGGTTTACCGGGCTGCGTAGAGGTCTGCCCGACCGGTGCGGTGATCTTCGGAACGCGTGAGCAATTGATGGCGGAAGCCAAACAGCGCCTGGCGGCCAAACCTGGTGAGAATTACCGTTTTCCTCGTCAGACGTTAGAAGGGAATGACCGTTACGAACACCCGGTTCCACACTATCAGCAGCATTTGTATGGTGAGCTGGAAGGGGGAGGAACACAGGTGTTGGTGCTGACAGGCGTACCGTTCGAAAATCTGGGCTTGCCACCGCTGGAAAATCTGTCGACCGGCGCACGCTCCGAATATATACAGCATTCTTTGTATAAGGGCATGGTGCTGCCGTTCGCCGCACTGGCGGGGATCACTTTCCTGGTGCAGCGTAACCAGCGTAATGAGCATCGGGACAAGAAGGGAGATGAACATGACGACGCATGATACTCGCCCACTTGGCGGGCGTTTAGTCAGTTGGCCGGTGATGTTGCTGGCACCCTTCGCGGTGCTGTGCCTGCTGTTTATCCTGAAACGTCTGGTGTTTGGGCTTGGTGCGGTTACCGATCTGAACGGCGGCTATCCCTGGGGCATCTGGATTGCTTTCGATCTGCTGGTGGGGACCGGCCTGGCCTGCGGTGGTTGGGCATTGGCCTGGGCGGTTTATGTGTTTAATCGCGGTGAATACCACCCGCTGGTTCGGCCTGCACTGCTAGCCAGCCTGTTCGGCTATTCGTTGGGGGGGCTGTCGATCACCATTGACGTAGGCCGTTACTGGAACCTGCCTTATTTCTATCTTCCGGGCCATTTCAATACCTCGTCGGTGCTGTTCGAAACCGCCGTCTGTATGACGATCTATATCGCGGTCGTTGCGCTGGAGTTCGCGCCGGCCCTGTTGGAGCGCCTGGGGTGGAAAGTGCCACTCAAACGCTTGAACAAGCTGATGTTTCTGGTGATTGCGCTGGGTGCCCTGTTGCCCTCCATGCACCAATCATCGATGGGATCGCTGATGATTGCGGCGGGCATCAAGATACATCCGCTGTGGCAAAGTTATGAAATGTTACCGCTGTATTCCCTGCTGACCGCCGCCATTCTGGGCTTCTCGATTGTCATTTTCGAAGGTTCGCTGGTGCAGGCGGGATTGCGCGGGAGAGGGGCCAGTGAGGCACCGTTGTTTACCCGCTTGACCTACATCATAGATATCTTCCTGCTGCTGTTTATTGTATTGCGCTTCGGGGAACTGATCTGGCGCGATAAAACAGCCTACCTGTGGCATTTCGATCGGTTTGCCATCTCGTTCTGGGTGGAAATTCTGTTGATGTTACTGCCGTTGCTGATGTTCCGTTGGAAGCGTAACCGCCGTGATTCACGCATGCTGTTCATCGGCGCGCTGAGCATGGTCTGCGGGGCTTCGTTCTGGCGGCTGAATTACTCATTACTGGCCTATGACCCCGGCAACGGTTATGGCTATTTCCCGACGGCCAGCGAACTGCTGATATCCATCGGCTTTGTGGCTGTTGAAGTGTGTGCGTACATCTTGTTGATCCGGTTGTTACCGGTGCTGCCTGCGCAACAACACAAGCAAGAAAACAACCAGTTAGAGGTAGAGCATGAGCCAACGCATCACCATTGATCCCGTTACCCGTATTGAAGGGCACCTGCGCATTGACTGCGAAATTGAAGACGGCAAGGTTACCAAGGCCTGGTCTTCCGGCACCATGTGGCGTGGCATGGAGGAAATTGTCCAAGGCAATGACCCGCGCGATGCGTGGATGATTGTTCAGCGGATCTGCGGCGTATGTACCACTATTCATGCCCTGGCTTCCGTGCGGGCGGTGGAGAATGCGCTGGGGATGGAGGTGCCGGTCAATGCCCAATATATCCGTAATATCATTGCCGCCGCCCACAGCATCCACGACCACATTGTGCATTTCTATCAGCTCTCGGCACTGGATTGGGTCGACGTGACCTCCGCCTTACAGGCCGATCCGCAAAAAGCGGCAGATTTGCTGAGTGGCTTGTCCAGTTGGCCACTGAACAGCGCGGCGGAGTTCAGCCGGGTACAGCAGAAGATCAAAGATCTGGTCGCTAGCGGTCAGCTTGGCATCTTTGCCAACGGTTACTGGGGGCATTCGGCCATGGCACTGCCGCCAGAGGTTAACCTGATTGCCGTTGCCCACTACCTGCAGGCGCTGGAATGCCAGCGCGATGCCAACCGGGTTGTGGCGATACTGGGGGGGAAAACGCCGCATATCCAGAACCTGGCCGTGGGCGGGGTGGCCAACCCGATCAATTTGGATGCACCGAGCGTACTGAACCTTGAACGCCTGATGTATCTGAAAACCTTTATCGATCGCCTCGGCGACTTTATTGAGCAGGTTTACCTGGTGGATAGTGCGGTGATCGCGGCCCATTATCCTGGCTGGCTGTCCATCGGCAAAGGCGCGGATTGTTATCTTTGCGTGCCGGAACTGCCCACCGACCGCAAAGGCGAACAGTTCCTGTTACCGGGGGGCTATCTGGAAAACGGCAAATTCCGCCCGATTGCCAATCAGCGCGATGACTATCTGGTCAAGGGCATTGAGGAGAGCGGTAAGCATGCCTGGTATCAGGACGATGAACCCTTGGCCCCATGGGAAGGACTGACCCGGCCTAAGTACACGGGCTGGCAGGAAGATGGCAAATACTCCTGGGTCAAGTCACCTACTTTCTACGGCAAAACGGTAGAGATGGGCCCCTTGGCCTGGCTGATGTGCAGCCTGCACGCTGAGCATCAACCCACACAAGACTATTTCGCCAAAGTTAACGCTGCATACCAAACCCTGACCGGTCACCCGATCGGCGCAGAACAACTGCCGTCCACCCTCGGGCGGATTATCGGGCGCACGGTGCATGCCTGCGTACTGCATCAAACCTTGGGCCAACAGTGGCAGGCGCTGGTGAGCAATATCGGCAGCGGCGATCATGAAACCTTCATCCCACCGAATATTCCGTTGACCGGCGAGATCCGCGGGGTGGGCTTTATCGAAGCGCCGCGTGGTGCCTTGTCCCATTGGGTGGTGATCAAGGATGGCAAGATTGCCAACTATCAGGCCGTGGTGCCGTCTACCTGGAATGCCGGGCCCCGCAACTTTAACGATGAGCCTGGCCCTTATGAGCGTTCGCTGGTGGGGACGCCGGTGGCCGATCCGGCCAAACCGCTGGAGGTGGTGCGGACGATCCATTCATTTGACCCTTGTATGTCCTGTGCGGTGCATATTGTCGATACAACGGGCAATGAAGTGACCAGCGTCAAGGTGCTGTAATGAGAATTTTGGTATTAGGTATTGGTAATCTGTTATTAGGGGATGAAGCGGTAGGCGTGCGTATCGTCGAAGCGCTGGAGCAGCGTTATCAATTACCCGCTCATGTCGAGGTGTTGGACGGTGGCACGTCAGGAATGGAACTGATGGAGGTCATGGCAAACCGCGATCACCTGATTGTGGCCGATGCGGTGTTGACCGGCAGTGCGCCGGGTAGCGTTGTGGTGCTGCATGATGAGGAGATCCCGGCGCTGTTTACCCGCAAGGTTTCCCCTCATCAGTTGGGACTTTCCGATGTACTGATGGCGCTGCGCCTGACTGACGAGTTTCCCCAGCGGCTCACGCTGGTTGGGGTCGTGCCTCAATCGCTGGAGCCAGGCATTGGCCTGACGACGGCGGTCGGCCAAGCCATTGAGCCTGCCTTGGCGCAGGTTTTGGCGGCGTTGCAACACAGCGGTGTGCTGGCGGAGCCCAAAGAGGTGGCGAATGCAGACAGTGATTAACGGTTTTCAAGTGAATCCCGCCAGGCAGTTGGAGGTGGCATTTAACGCGATCGCAGCCGGGGATATCCATCATTTGCCCTTTTTCCAGCCGCAGATCCCTGTGCGCGCCTGTGGATTCCAGCTGTTTGAACACCAATGGATTGGCTGCCTGCTTACCCCCTGGATGCTCAGCCTGCTGGTGTTGCCTGGGCCCGATCAGGTCTGGCAGCAACGGGCGGTAGGGGAAAAACTGGCGCTGATCCTGCCCTGCGGTAACGTGTGCTTTACCGTGGGGCACGTTGAGGGCTGCGGCCAGTATCTGGCGTCGTCATTGATGTCTCCGTTGGATCAACACTTGGGTGCGGAACAGGCGGTGACGTTGGCAGAGAATACGGCCCGCATGGCGCTTTCGTTGCCGGTGGTAGATAGCACGATCCCGAGTAATCCGGGGCGCAGGGCGTTGTTCCGTCTGTCACCGAGGAGCTGAGCCGATGCATGAAATCAGCCTTTGCATGAGCACGCTGGAGTTGATTGAACAACAGGCCCGGCAGCACGGCGCCAAGCGTGTGACGGCGGTCTGGCTGGAGATTGGTGCGCTTTCCTGCATCGAAGAACATGCGCTGCGCTTCAGCTTTGCCAGTGCCAGCCGCCATACCCTGGCAGAAGGTTGTCAACTGCTGCTGAGTGTCCAACCGGCCAGAGCCTGGTGCTGGGATTGCAGCGCCAGCGTTTTTATCGAACGGCATGATACGGGCTGCCCACAGTGCGGTGGCCACACATTGCGTATCGAGAGTGGTGAAAGCTTGCGGCTAAAGCAGCTGGAAGTGGAATAATTTAAGGGGTAAAGGGTTATGTGTACGACTTGCGGTTGCGCTTCCGGCGAGAAAACTATCGAGGGAGAGGAACACCATCACCATGATGGCCACCACCATCACCACCACGCGCATCATGGGCATCACCATGATCACTCTCACGGCGAGCATCAGCCACCGGCGGCCGTGGTGATCCATCACCATCACTATTATTACCATCAGGGAGATGTTCACCACCATTATGCCGGTGTGGCTGAGGCCGCAGCGTTTACGCCTGACGTTCATCCCGAGTCGCAGGATCTGCACTATGGCCTCGGGGCCGCGGGTAGCCATGCGCCAGGCATA
Organism: Serratia fonticola; assembly: GCF_006715025.1. Taxonomy (NCBI): domain Bacteria; kingdom Pseudomonadati; phylum Pseudomonadota; class Gammaproteobacteria; order Enterobacterales; family Yersiniaceae; genus Serratia; species Serratia fonticola. The sequence continues at coordinate 3,635,144 of NZ_VFMK01000001.1, read as the reverse complement.
GGGCAACGGCGTTTGGTGCAGATTGAACAGGACGTGTTGAGCAAAAATAATCATCTGGCGGCACACAATCGTGAACACTTCCTGGCGCAGAATATCCTGGTGCTGAATCTGGTCTCCAGCCCCGGCTCCGGCAAAACCACGCTGTTGACCAACACTTTGCACAGATTGGTGGGCAAGATCCCCTGTGCGGTCATTGAAGGCGATCAGCAAACCACCCATGATGCTGAGCGTATTCGCGCCACCGGCGTGCCAGCCATTCAGGTGAATACCGGTAAAGGCTGCCATCTCGATGCGCAGATGGTGCACGATGCGGCGCACCGTCTGGCGTTGCAGGACAACAGTCTGCTGTTTATCGAGAATGTTGGTAATCTGGTTTGCCCGGCCAGCTTTGATCTGGGTGAGCAGTATAAAATTGCGGTGCTGTCGGTGACGGAAGGAGAGGACAAACCGCTGAAATATCCACATATGTTTGCAGCCGCGACGCTGATGATCATCAATAAGATCGATCTGCTGCCCTTCGTGAATTTCTCCGTTGAAAAATGCATTGCCTTTGCCCGTCAGGTTAATCCAAACATCCAGGTAATTCAGCTTTCTGCGGTCAGTGGCGAAGGCATGGATCTCTGGCTTAACTGGCTGGAGGAACAATAATGTGCCTTGGCGTGCCCGGCAAAATCACAGCAGTGGGGGAGGATATCCACCAACTGGCCTGGGCGGACGTGTGCGGTGTGGCGGTCAGAGTCAACATCGCGCTGGTTTGTGAAGGCTCGCCACAGGCGCTTATTGGCCAGTGGGTGTTGGTCCACGTTGGCTTCGCCATGAGCCTGCTTGACGAACAGGAGGCGCTGGAAACATTGGCCGCGCTTGAGCACATGCGTGCCGTGGGGCTTGAGCGGGATGAAGAGGATAGCCATGCGCTACGTTGATGAGTTTCGCGACCCGGCGCTGTGTAACGCGTTGTTACAACGCATTGAAAAGCTGATGTTGCGGATACCGCATTCACAGCGCTTGCCGTTACAGGTGATGGAGGTCTGCGGCGGGCATACCCATGCGATTTTCAGGTTTGGGCTCGATCGTCTGTTGCCGGATCATCTGGAGTTTGTTCACGGGCCTGGCTGTCCGGTTTGCGTATTGCCGATGGGGCGTATTGATAGTTGCCTGGAAATTGCGGCGCATCCTGAGGTGATTTTTTGCACCTACGGGGATGCGATGCGTGTACCGGGGCGCAATGGCTCCTTGCTCGACGTCCGACGCCGTGGCGCAGATATCCGGGTGGTATATTCACCGCTGGATGCCTTACAGTTGGCCGTTGATAACCCGCAGCGTGAAGTGGTGTTCTTTGGGCTGGGTTTTGAAACCACCATGCCTGCCAGTGCGTTAACGCTGCAGCAGGCCCGTCAGCGTAAACTGTCTAATTTCACTCTGTTCTGCCAGCACATTACCCTCATTCCCACTCTGCGTAGCCTGTTACAGCAACCTGATGTACGCATTGACGGTTTTCTGGCACCAGGCCACGTCAGCATGGTGATCGGTAACGCGCCATATCAATTTATCGCCACGGAACACCATAAACCGCTGGTCGTGACGGGCTTTGAGCCGCTGGATATTCTGCAAGGGCTGGTGATGTTGCTGGAACAGCTGTGCGCAGGCCGCTGTGCGGTAGAAAACCAATACCGCCGTATTGTACCCGAGCAGGGAAACCGTCTGGCTCAGCAGGCAATGGAAGAGGTGTTCTGCCTGAAAGAGAGCAGCGAGTGGCGTGGGCTTGGGGAGATCGCGCACTCCGGCGTACGGCTACGGCCAGACTATGCCGAGTTTGATGCCGAGTTACGTTTTAACCCCCAGGCACAGCGTGTGGCGGACGATCCTCGTTCGCGCTGCGGTGACGTGTTAACCGGGCGCTGTAAGCCGGACGCCTGTCCGCTGTTTGGCCTGCAATGTACACCGCAGAACGCTTTTGGTGCCCTGATGGTTTCATCGGAAGGGGCTTGTTCGGCTTACTATCAGTATCGAAGGGAGAGCGCATAATGCGTGATAACAATCCAGAACGAGAAATCACGCTGGCCCATGGTAGCGGCGGGCGCGCCATGCAGTCCCTGATTGAAGAACTGTTTCTACAGGCTTTTGCCAACCCGGCGTTAAATGCGCGAGAAGATCAGGCGCGTATCGCCTTAAGTGAGCTCGCCAGCGCAGGCGATCGGTTGGCGGTATCAACAGACAGTTACGTTATCGATCCGATTTTCTTTCCCGGAGGGGATATCGGTAAGCTGGCGGTGTGTGGCACCGCTAATGACGTGGCGGTCAGTGGCGCGCAACCGCGCTACCTGAGTTGCGGTATGATCCTGGAGGAAGGGCTGCCCTATGCTACGCTGGAACGTATCGTGCAGTCGATGGCCCGTACGGCGCAACAGGCCGGTATCCAAATCGTCACCGGTGACACCAAAGTGGTTCCGCGTGGCGCGGCCGATAAAATCTTCATCAATACCACCGGTTTTGGGGTGATCCCGTCAGGGGTTCACTGGGGAACAGACAATATCCGCCAGGGGGACAGCATTATCGTCAGCGGGACGCTTGGCGATCATGGGGCGACCATCCTGAACCTGCGCGAAGGTCTGGGTTTGGAAAGCGAGCTGAGCAGCGATTGCGCACTGCTGGCCCCGCTGATTGAACCACTGTTATCGATTGCCGGGGTGCGGGCATTGCGCGATGCGACCCGTGGCGGGGTGACGGCGGTACTGCATGAATTTGCTGCTGCGAGCGGTTGTGGCATGGCCATTTCGGAGGCAGCCTTACCGTTGAAGCCTGCGGTGAGGGGCATTTGTGAATTGCTCGGGTTGGATGCGCTCAATTTTGCCAATGAAGGCAAGCTGGTGCTGATCGTCGCGCCTGAAGCGCAGGCCGACGTTTTGGCCGCACTGCAGCAACATCCATTGGGCCGGGATGCCGCGGTGATCGGCCATACCACGGAACGGCAACAGGTGAGCCTCACCGGGCTGTTCGGGGTTTCTCGTCACCTGGATTTGCCACTGGATGAGCCTTTACCGCGTATCTGTTAGCGGGAGAGGAAGACAAAGAAGCGCCCGGTCCATAGGAGATGAATACCCGATGGCAGATTTTGACCCGGATGAACCGGAGACAACGGCCAACAGCAATGGCTTAAGCCTGCGTGTCAAAGGCAAGGTACAAGGGGTGGGTTTTCGTCCTTATATCTGGCTGTTGGCCAAACGCTTTGGCCTGCGTGGAGAGGTCAGCAATGACGGTGCCGGTGTCATCATTACGCTGTGGCAATCCCCCAAAATCACGGAGTTTCTGCAGGTACTGCCGCTGGAATGCCCTCCGCTGGCGCGGATCGACAGCGTCACCAGCCAGCCTTTTAATTGGTCGCAAGAACCGGTGAGTTTCAGCATTGCCAGCAGCGGCGCGGGGCAATTGGATACCCATATTGTGGCGGATGCGGCCACCTGTGACGCCTGCCTGCAAGAGATGAACTCACCCGATAACCGTCGTTATCATTATCCGTTTATCAACTGCACCCATTGCGGTCCCCGGTTTACCATTATCCGGCGCATGCCTTACGATCGTCCAAATACGTCAATGCACTCTTTCCCGCTCTGCTCGCACTGTCAGGGCGAATACCAGGATCCAGCAGATCGCCGTTTTCATGCGCAGCCCAATGCCTGCCCGGTTTGTGGCCCACAGCTTTGGTTGAGTGATGCCACGGGGCATGCGACGGCCACGGCTGACCAGGCGTTGCAACTTGCCGCTCAAGCCCTGATTGCCGGGAAAATCGTCGCGATAAAAGGGATTGGCGGTTTCCATTTGGCCTGCGATGCCACCAATCCACAGGCGGTGCAGCGCCTGCGTCAGCGTAAACATCGGCCCGCCAAGCCCCTGGCGGTGATGATGCCGGATGCCGATTGGCTGAAAGCCTGCGTTCAGGTTGCGCAACCGGCCGCGTTGCTTGAGCTGTTGCGAAGCCCCGCCGCACCGATAGTGCTGGTGGCGGCTCATCCGCAAAGCCCTTTGTGTGAGCAAATAGCGCCGGGGCTTGGCGAAGTCGGGGTGATGTTACCGGCAAACCCATTACAACACCTGCTGTTGCAACAGGTTGCACGCCCGTTGGTGATGACATCCGGTAACCCCTCTGGCAAACCACCGGCGTTGACCAATCAACAGGCATTGGCGGAACTGGCGAGTATTGCCGACCTCTGGCTGCTGCATAACCGCGAGATAGTGCAGCGAGCCGATGACTCGTTGCTGCGGTTCAATGAACAGGGGACGGAGATGCTGCGTCGGGCGCGTGGCTTTGTGCCTGACGCGATGGCGTTACCTCCCGGATTCACGACGCAACCGGCCATCCTGGCGTTGGGTGCCGACACCAAGAATACCTTTTGCCTGCTGTGGAATGACCAGGCGGTGATCGGCCAGCATTTGGGATCGCTGGGCGATGAAGCGACCCGGCAACAGCAGCAGCAACTGATCGCGCTGTTCGGTGAAATTTATGGGGTTACCCCTCAGACGATTGCTATCGATGCTCACCCCGGTTATCTCAGCCATCAACAGGGTAAAGCCTTAGCGAAAACGCAGGCCATTCCTTGTGTCGAAACCCTGCATCATCACGCCCACGTGGTTTCCTGCATGGCGGAACATGCCTGGCCGCGTGAGGCCGGTAAGCTGGTCGGCCTGGCACTGGATGGTTTGGGTTATGGCATTGATGGGCAACTGTGGGGCGGAGAATGTCTGCTGGTGGATTATCAGCATTGTGAGCACCTGGGAGGGCTGCCAGCGGTGGCGCTGCCGGGGGGCGATCTTGCTGCTCGCCAGCCCTGGCGCAATCTGTTGGCCCAGCTTTTACGTTTTGTTCCCGATTGGCAAGCGTTGCCGGAGGCGGCCGCTATTGCGCAGCCGCAAGCGGCTATCCTGGCGCGGGCGATCGAACGGCAAATTAATGCCCCATTAGCCTCCTCTACCGGGCGCTTATTTGATGCGGTCGCCGCTGCGTTGCACCTGGTGCCACAGCAAATCTCCTGGGAAGGGGAAGCCGCCTGTCGGCTGGAGGCGTTAGCACAACAGAGCCCAAGAGATCTCCCGCCGGTTTCTTTGCCCCTGCTGGGTAACGAACTGGATTTGGCGACGTTCTGGCGCCAATGGCTTGGCTATCAGGCTTCTCCAGCACAGCGAGCTTATGCTTTCCACTATGCATTGGCGCAGGGGTTTGCGGCGTTGGCGCGTCGTGCCACGCAGCAATATGGCATCAATACCGTCGCACTGTCTGGCGGTGTATTACATAACGGGCTATTACGGCAGTTGTTGTTGCAACAGCTGCAAGGGCTGCGGGTTTTATTGCCGTCGCGTTTGCCTGCGGGCGATGGGGGGCTGGCGCTGGGGCAGGCGTTGATCGCTGCGGCACGTCGCGCGTAACAGAGACGTTCTGGTATCCACTTATCGACGGGGCGGCGGCAATGGCCGTTTACTCATGCAATTACCTCAATATTTGACTGGATTAGTGGTTTTTTTTTGGTTAGATTCCCCGCCAGATAGTTTGAGCGACTCAAGTGCTGACAGGGAATGTGGTAATGATAAGGGTGAGTGGTTTACTGGCGTTATGCCTGGTGTCTTTTTCCTCGCTGGCGGATTGCCAGGCGATTTTGCAGGAGTTGGCCAAGCCCTATGAGGCCAGCCTGACACGCAATGCGGCGCTTTCCTCCTGCAAGGTTTGGCCCTACGCACCAGATAAAACCCTCGCGGTGCTGATGTTGGAGCCAAAGGTCAAAGCAGACCCCGACTTTACTGATTACGATGTCGCCGTGTTCGTGGTTGATAGCCAATCGGGGAACGTCCTGGCCAGCCAATATCATCCCAAAGCCATTATGGATGATGCCATCTATACCAGCAGTGTCACTATCGATACCGCGCGCTATCAGCTCTCCCCAGAGGTGCGGGCTTTCGGCGTGCGTTTTAACCACCGTGGTTCTTCCTCCGTCAATCCGATCAACATAGAAAGACTTAACCTGTATACCTTGGAGGCAGGTCATTTAACGCTGGTAATCAATAACCTGCAGATGAATGAATTCGGTGGCGAATGGGATGGCCAATGTGCTGGAGACTTTACTGAAACCCGCCGCGTATTAGCTCTCGGTGCGAGTTCACACCAGGGTTACCGCGATCTTGAATTGCAGGAAACGGTGATCAATAGAACCTCGCTAAAACAGGGGGAGGAGTGCGTGGATAGCCAAGAGACACTCACCAAGGCGCGCTCAACCTTACAATTTGATGGCAAACGCTATCCGGTTGCAGCGGATAAGCTGCTCGATCATCGTTTTTAATCCACCTGCTTGGCTGACCTGTTACCGATCATGAAAAAAATCTGCTTTTACGACCTGCCGTTTATCCGGCACGATCAAAATGCGCCCAGCGAGGCAAAGCTCAGGCGTATTTTGGCCGGGGACAAGGTTTTCTATACCTACAGCAGGCAGTTTATCGATGCCAAGGTGTTAAACCGCCTGGTTGCGGGCGATCGCGTTTATATCGGCGCTCACCCATTGGCTGATGGCAGTTATTGGCTGCATTGGCTGGTTTCCGAGGAAAAAGGTAGCCTGCAACCGAAGGTGACCGACATCAGCAAATCGAACGTTATCTTGAAGGTTCTGGGGGCAATGGCGGTGCTGGGGGGATCGGCCTATGGTTATTTTCATTGGTTGAATATCTGGCTGATGCTGCTGTTTCTTTTTGTTTTCGTCTTTGGTTGCTGGTGGTTCGTCTCTTCGTTTCAGACGCTGCTGGTGAGCAACAGCAGCAGGAGGCGTCGGCTACTGCAAGGGTTGGAACAGGTCAAGAGAGGCGATGTTTCCGTCTGTCACGCGCCCCACCACTTGCTGTTGGGGGAGCCACAGGAACATCCTGCCCAACGACTCAGCGATGAGCATGATAATGATCTGGATACGCTGCAGGCGGACGATCTGTTGCTTGCCGATCGGGTGGCGTTAGCGAGCGTGCGGGGGGAAGCCACCGAGGTTAGCGCCCGTCGCGATTTTACTGGCAGTGGTAAAAGCCGCCGGGACTTTGTGGAATATCAATTTACCTGTAACGCAGTACGCTTCTCCTTCCGCGCCGGTTTTAATAGCCTGACAGAAGATCTGAATCCGTTGTTCTTCCGCCAACATCCTTTTTTCCTGGCGGTGAACGACCCTGTGAACCTGGTGGTTAATCAGCAAAACGGGGCTGTTCTCGGGGTTTGCAATGAGCGTGACGGCAGTGCTTACCTAAAAGTAGGTGGGCTGGCTGTCTCCTTTAACCAACTTAAACTGATGTACAAAGTCATGCTGGGGTGCTGCACGTTTTTAATGATGATGCTGGTGTTTTTCATCGCCAATGACTGGTGGCAACAGGGCGGTATGCCGGATAAATGGGATTGGTTGGACGCGGCTGACATGTTTTATGCGTTTGGCTTGATGAGCGTACTGATTTTCTGCGTATTCATGCTGTTGGTTGAAGTGAGCAGTTGGTTAATACGTAAATATTCGATCGGTGCGGCGCGTTTTGCTTTTGCCCGCCAGATGTTGACGCTGTTTAAACGCCGTCGCGGCGTAAAACCCTATATTCAGGAAGTAGCCTGATGTTCAGTAAAAGCCTGACGCGTATTACCCTGTTAGCTCTGGGGGCCGTTGTTGCCGGGATACTGTTCTATATCGAAGGCTTCGCCGGTTTTGCCTCCGGTTGGTCATGGCAACGGAGCTACCAGCTGGAAAAACCGGCTATTGCCATGAGTCATCATCGGCTAAGTAGCTATCAAGACGGGGTGTTATTAACCGGTACCAGTGACGCCATTAGTCTCAAGAGGATTGATCTTGATCGCGATACGCTAATGTACAGCTACCAGAAAACACTGCGATTCGATTTGTTGGCGGACAATGCACCGCCGCTGTTAAATCTGCAAATATCTGCCGATAAAGCGTCGATCCGTGCTGCGCTGGCGTCACAAACCGGCTACGGCACCGGTCGCGATATTTATCCGGACAAACCGATGATACCGGTAACGCAAATTATCACCGAAGAGCAGGGCGAGCTCCGCATCAGCGCCCGTTTTCTTGGCACCGTGAAGGAACAGCAGTGTGACGCGCAAGGGCATTGTCTGATCGTTTTCGATGGTCTTTCCTATGCAGAGTCTTCTGCATTTTACTCGGAGGATGGCGGGCGTCATTGGCGCTGGTTGCCACAGTGGCAAGCACCGGGAAAATACGCAACGTATCAGATGTTCGTCATTTCAGCCCCGCAGACGCTATTGATTGCCCAGCAGAACAAGCTCTATCAGTCAGACGATTTTGGCCAACATTGGCGCGTGGTGCTCGATCTGGCTACGTTACTGAGCGACAGAGGAATCGACCCTTCGCGCTATACGGCCAGGTGGCGGTATAAGGACAATCACAGCATTATCATTAGCCATGAGCCGCGTGTGAGCGAAGACGGGAGCCAGGATTTATCGAATTCGCTGCTGATGGAGTTCAACCTGCAAACCGCGCAGGTGAAGTCCAGCCAGTGGCTTGAAGGAACGATGGTCACGGCGGATAGCAATACGCAGGGCGATTTCTATTTTGTCTTGGAGAGCCAACCCCGAGCCCGTTACAGTTTGAACCAGTTGCATGATGACGGAACGATTTCTCCCGTGTTGGAAACCGGCAAAAAGGCCCTCCACACGCTTTATGCTGGCAATCATTTGCTGATGATGGGGAAACAGTTTAATGACCCTATGCATATGACGGTGTCCACCGACAACGGGCAGCACTGGTCCCGAATGAAATTACTTTCAGACCGCTACGATGAGACCGTATTGTTCGATCGTTGGCATAACCGTCTGTTCCGTTTCCCAAACCGGGCTTATAGCTACCCGAAGTTGGGTAACCAGGATGGGTTGGTGTATGAGACGGCAGCTATAAATTAAGCTGCCTGATATGGCTGAGTCAGGGGGGCGGGTGCAACGTGGTGAACAGGAGCAGATCTAGACATGCGATGTTCATTATCTTTTCTCATCAACTCATCATAGGGGAAAAGGCCAGCGAAATACCAAGCCCCATTAATATGCCGCCAATCGTTTTATTCAATATCTCTTGCTTTGCCAACATAATGTCACGTAAGGCTGCATGAGAAAAGAACAGCGCTACCAGACTAAACCATATCCAATGGGCGAATGACATAAATAATCCATAAGCAATCTGTAATAAAACTGATGTCTCCGGGTTAACAACTTGAGTATACGTGCTGACTACAAATAAGGTTGTTTTGGGGTTCAATGCGTTGGTGAAGAAACCCATGCGTAAAGCCCCCAATGGCGATAGGCCGACTGTAGATGAGAGATCTATATTTAGCCTGACTTGAGTGAAGAAGGTTTTGTAGCCAATATAGATGAGATAAGCCGCACCAACAATTTTTATTGCTGAGAATAAAGGCGGGGAATGCGCGATAATAAAGCCAACGCCCATGATGGTATACGTCACATGGACTTGAACACCCAGAGCGATCCCTACTGCAGCGAATAAACCCGCACGACGTCCAAACAAATAACTGTTTCTCGTTACCATGGCAAAGTCTGCCCCTGGGCTAATGACAGCTAAAATAGTGATAATTGCAACAGCAACTAGCTCCATCATGATGTTTACCTTCTTTAAATTTATAATTTGTTACTTAACGAAATATATAATCTGTATCTAATAGATATAAATTATTGACGCAATGTTTACCGCATATACACGAAAGTTATGATTACATATCTTTACCATAAAAAATATTGAGTTATAATCACTAAAATAATTGATAAAATGTTATCTATAATGAAATTACCTCCCTTGAATAGCTTGCGTGTTTTTGACGTCGCGGCCCGTCATCAAAGCCTGATTAAAGCATCTGAAGAACTCTGTGTTACACAATCGGCCGTCAGCCGCCAGATTAAATTACTGGAGGATGCGTTAGGTGTATCGCTGTTTGAACGCAGGAACAGGGCGGTTTTTTTAACGCCCGATGGCAACCGGCTCAAAACCGCGAGCCAGGAGATTTTTGAGATTCTTAAAACGGTTTTGGAAGAACTGGGTTCAGGTCAATCGAATCAACCTTTGGTGGTTTCATGCGAACCTACCATCATGATGAGGTGGTTGATCCCGCGTTTACCTGCATTCAAACAGCAACAACCCGATATGGAGATCCACCTTTTTGCGGCTGGGGGAGCAATAGACTTCGCGCGCGGTCATGTTGATCTGGCATTAAGACGTGACGACTTTAACTGGGATAAGAGCCTTTATTCGGAAAAGATTGGGCATGAACTGATGGGGTTGGTTTCGGCCCCTGAAGGGTTCGATGCATCGTTCCCACCAAAGAAAATGAATATTTTGCATACCCACACACGGCCTGATGCCTGGCAGCAATGGATAAAACTCAATCAATTCGATATGGAGATAACCGATAATACCTGGTTCGAACACTTTTACATCATGTTAGAGGCCATCGCTGCAGGCGTTGGTGTTGGACTTTGCTCATTATATATGGTTGAGCGGGCGTTAAATAATGGCCAACTGATAGCACCTTATGGTTTTATTCCTGATGGGTCATCGTATCATTTATTATCAGCGGAACCTTTCCATACGGATAAAAGAAGAGCGGCTTTTTTGACATGGATACGTGAAGAGTTCAATAAAAGTAAGGCGTTTTACCTGAAGTAAGACGTTGGCTTCAACGCGGCTCATGATTCCTTTGTGGCCATCTTATCCGCTTATCCACCCGTGTAAACAATTATTCCGAAGCGGGTAGAATGAACAGGGCAGATGTCTGAAGCGGCTGCGATTTGTGACGATGGTTTTTACACCGGCAGGGCGAGACGAATACCTGTTTGGTTGCATGCATAGCCAAGTATAACCATTGAACCACAGCAGATACCGAGATATGAACATGTTCTAGCGCTATTACGCTCATCATTATGAATATGTTTACCTGCCTGGTGTTGGGTAAGTCAGTCCAAATTCGCCAATAAGTATGCGGGTTGCCAAGATATGCAGCCAACCTGAAACGGGGTATTCCTGATGATGATGGCATGATCTTCGTGATTGGGAATAAAGTTGTTTTTCAGGAGTCATGGGCCTTGAACGTATGGGATAAATTTCTATACAGACGATTTTGGCTTTTTTTCTATGTATAATTAAGAAAAAACCTGTTAATGATATGGGTTATTAAATTATTTGTTGTTTATACAAGTGGTTTGTTTTTTTCACTCATTAAAATTATTAGACGTTGAGTTCAGTGGATTCTAATTTATTTGGCATTGGAAGAATTGATTTTTCTCATATGATATAACTCATTTTTATTCTTTATCCATCAGAAAGGAGTCATTATGAGTACTAATCTCGAGATAGAAAGTGCTGAGTTTAAAAAAGAGATAGAAAAAAATGAATTGTATTTAGATATTAGTAAGTTAGTTAGCCATGATGGCAAACCAGCCGATAAAGATAATTTAGCTGAATTCTTTACCAGTGATGGTATCACTACCAGGTATGAAACGTTTTTTGCTAAAGATGGTAATCCTGTTAATTTCTATACGTCAGAATCAGCGACAGGGACATTAAACCATTATCAATTCTTTGACAGTGATGGAAATAGCTGGAGTTTGTACCAATCGGTTGATAAAAAAGGCAATGTCTTTAACAGTTATGGCCGCTTTTCTAGTAAGTCGAATTCGATCCGTGACGAGTTTTTCGCCGCTGATGGCCATACACATGCTTATCATGAGTTCTTTGCTGACGATGGCCATACGCAGAATTATCATGAGTTCTTTGCTGACTGTGGCCACTCTCACTCTTACCACGAGTTTTTTGGTTGTAAAGAACAGGTTAAAAAGGCTAAAGAAGAACAGGCCATCAAATATTTTGGCCCTTCCGGTGGCGGGGGATTATTCTCGCCAAGTGAAGGGAGTAATAATGCCCGTGAGTCAGCTGAAGAAAGCTTTGGAGATGCAGAAGAGTTCCGGGTGGACCCTTTAATCCTGGATTTGGATGGCAACGGTGTCACTACGACCAACCTGACTGATGGCGTCTATTTTGACCATGACGGTAATGGTTTTGCTGCCAAAACGGCATGGGTGGGCAGCGGCGACGGTATTCTGGTTTTCGACCGAAACAACGATACCAGCATTAGTGATGGTAGTGAGTTATTTGGTAATTATACATTACTCAGCAATGGACAATATGCGGTCAACGGTTTTGAAGCGCTCAAAGAATTCGATGTTAATAACGACGGTGTTATTGATGAAAATGATGAAATTTATCACCAACTCCGTGTTTGGGTGGATAAAAACGGTGATGGTGTTACAGATCAAGGCGAGTTATTGACGCTAAAAGACGCGGGTGTTGCCAGCATTAACACCGGCTATGTCAACAGCAACTTTGTTGATAGCAACGGCAATGCGCATAGACAACAGGGTTCATTTACCAAGACCGACGGCACCACGGCAGATATTCACGATGTCTGGTTCGATGTCCACTTATCAGACACCGTTAGCAATGAACAGATCGAAATCGACGATGAGATAAAAAAGCTGCCCAACCTGTTGGGTTTTGGCAATGTTCATAATCTTCAGGCTGCATTAATGCTCGATAAGTCAGGGCAGCTTAGAAGTGCGCTAGATAATATACTCACCAAGGCTAAAGCCGGCGTTTCCTCTGACAATTTAACCCAAGATATTAATGAGTTTATCTTTTTATGGGCTGGGGCAGATAAGTATGCGGCAGACTCACGCGGCAAAGCAATCGATGCCAGGATCCTATACTCATTAGAATCATTCATGGGGCGTGGCTTTACTCAGGGTACGAGTAAAAACCCAGACAGTAATGCCTCTCGGTTACTAGAAAAATCGTTTCAGTCTATTTATGACTATGTGTTTACCCAGTTAGTTACCCTGCCAAGGCTCCAGGATGCTGTGAGCTATGTTTGGGATCAGCAATATCAAACGTATCGGCTTGATACGGCACCGCTTATTGCCCATTTTAAAAAAGAGTATGACGCTAACGCTGTGAGTTTCTTAAAGGAATATCAAGCCTTTACTCAACAGTATGGCCATGACAAGCACAAGATGGCTGAGTTGGCGCAGTCAGGTGATGAGCTTGACGCTTTATTTGGTCAAATGATGAATGTCATCAATCAGATACCTGCAACTGACTTCATTAAGCATATTGATCAAAATGGCAGCGTACTGACGTTAAATACGAATAGCGGCAACGTTATTTTTCTGGGGAGTCTTGCCAATGACACCATCACCGGCCGGGGGACCTTTAACGGCGGCACCGGCAACGATGTACTGAATGCCACGGTGGGGAACAGCGATGACACCTTCCTGTTCAACCTGGGTGACGGCCAGGATGTGATTAACAACAACGGCGGCAAAGACCGGATTATCTTTGGCAAGGACGTGACGCCGGAGATGATCAGCTACCGCCGGGAAGGGAATCATCTGGTGGTGGTGGTCGGGGACCAGGGTGACCAGATGACCCTGAACCATTACTTTGCCCACGCCAACTACCAGACGGCGAACCGCTTCGAGTTTGCCGACGGCACGGTCTGGGAGGATATCCGCCAGCGGGTGTTTACCCAGTACTATAGCGATGACAAGGACACCATCGTGGGCACCGGCTGGGATGATAATATTTACGCCGGTGCCGGGGATGACACCATCACCGATAATGCCGGTAACAACTATCTGGACGGCGGGGCCGGCAATGACACCATCACCGGCCGGGGCACCTTTAACGGCGGCACCGGTAACGATGTGCTGAATGCCACGGTGGTGAACAGCGATGACACCTTCCTGTTCAACCTGGGTGACGGCCAGGACGTGATTAACAACAACGGCGGTAAAGACCGGATTATCTTTGGCAAGGACGTGACGCCGGAGATGATCAGCTATCGCCGGGAAGGGAATCATCTGGTGGTGGTGGTGGGAGACCAGGGGGATCAGATGACCCTGAACCATTACTTTGCCCACGCCAACTACCAGACGGCGAACCGCTTCGAGTTTGCCGACGGCACGGTCTGGGAGGATATCCGCCAGCGGACATTTACCCAGTACTATACCGACGGTAAGGACACCATCGTGGGCACCGGCTGGGATGATAATATTTACGCCGGTGCCGGGGATGACACCATCACCGATAATGCCGGTAACAACTACCTGGACGGCGGGGCCGGCAATGACACCATCACCGGCCGGGGCACCTTTAACGGCGGCACCGGTAACGATGTGCTGAATGCCACGGTGGTGAACAGCGATGACACCTTCCTGTTCAACCTGGGTGACGGCCAGGATGTGATTAACAACAACGGCGGCAAAGACCGGATTATCTTTGGCAAGGACGTGACGCCGGAGATGATCAGCTACCGCCGGGAAGGGAATCATCTGGTGGTGGTGGTGGGAGACCAGGGGGATCAGATGACCCTGAACCATTACTTTGCCCACGCCAACTACCAGACGGTGAACCGCTTCGAGTTTGCCGACGGCACGGTCTGGGAGGATATCCGCCAGCGGACATTTACCCAGTACTATACCGACGGTAAGGACACTATCGTGGGGACCGGCTGGAACGATAATATTTACGCCGGTGCCGGGGATGACACCATCACCGATAATGCCGGTAACAACTACCTGGACGGCGGGGCCGGCAATGACACCATCACCGGCCGGGGCACCTTTAACGGCGGTACCGGCAACGACGTGCTGTATGCCACGGTGGTGAACAGCGATGACACCTTCCTGTTCAACCTGGGTGACGGCCAGGATGTGATTAACAACAACGGCGGCAAAGACCGGATTATCTTTGGCAAGGACGTGACGCCGGAGATGATCAGCTACCGCCGGGAAGGGAATCATCTGGTGGTGGTGGTGGGAGACCAGGGGGATCAGATGACCCTGAACCATTACTTTGCCCACGCCAACTACCAGACGGTGAACCGCTTCGAGTTTGCCGACGGCACGGTCTGGGAGGATATCCGCCAGCGGACATTTACCCAGTACTATACCGACGGCAAGGACACTATCGTGGGGACCGGCTGGAACGATAATATTTACGCCGGTGCCGGGGATGATACCATCACCGATAATGCCGGTAACAACTATCTGGACGGTGGGGCCGGCAATGACACCATCACCGGCCGGGGCACTTTTAACGGCGGCACCGGCAACGACGTGCTGAATGCCACGGTAGGGAACAGCGATGACACCTTCCTGTTCAACCTGGGTGACGGCCAGGATGTGATTAACAACAACGGCGGCAAAGACCGGATTATCTTTGGCAAGGACGTGACGCCGGGGATGATCAGCTACCGTCGGGAAGGGAATCATCTGGTGGTGGTGGTGGGAGACCAGGGTGACCAGATGACCCTGAACCATTACTTTGCCCACGCCAACTACCAGACGGTGAACCGCTTCGAGTTTGCCGACGGCACGGTCTGGGAGGATATCCGCCAGCGGACATTTACCCAGTACTATACCGACGGCAAGGACACCATCGTGGGGACCGGCTGGAACGATAATATTTACGCCGGTGCCGGGGATGACACCATCACCGATAATGCCGGTAACAACTATCTGGACGGTGGGGCCGGCAATGATACCATCACCGGCCGGGGCACCTTTAACGGCGGCACCGGTAACGATGTGCTGAATGCCACGGTAGGGAACAGCGATGACACCTTCCTGTTCAACCTGGGTGACGGCCAGGACGTGATTAACAACAACGGCGGCAAAGACCGGATTATCTTTGGCAAGGACGTGACGCCGGAGATGATCAGCTACCGCCGGGAAGGGAATCATCTGGTGGTGGTGGTGGGAGACCAGGGGGATCAGATGACCCTGAACCATTACTTTGCCCACGCCAACTACCAGACGGTGAACCGCTTCGAGTTTGCCGACGGCACGGTCTGGGAGGATATCCGCCAGCGGACATTTACCCAGTACTATACCGACGGCAAGGACACTATCGTGGGGACCGGCTGGAACGATAATATTTACGCCGGTGCCGGGGATGACACCATCACCGATAATGCCGGTAACAACTATCTGGACGGTGGGGCCGGCAATGATACCATCACCGGCCGGGGCACTTTTAACGGCGGCACCGGCAACGATGTGCTGAATGCCACGGTAGGGAACAGCGATGACACCTTCCTGTTCAACCTGGGTGACGGCCAGGATGTGATTAACAACAACGGCGGCAAAGACCGGATTATCTTTGGCAAGGACGTGACGCCGGGGATGATCAGCTACCGTCGGGAAGGGAATCATCTGGTGGTGGTGGTGGGAGACCAGGGGGATCAGATGACCCTGAACCATTACTTTGCCCACGCCAACTACCAGACGGTGAACCGTTTTGAGTTTGCCAATGGTAAGTTCTGGGACGACATTCGCACGACCAATGAGTTCATCGCTGATACCACGGGGAACCCCAGAGAGTCGACGATTGTGTCTTCGCGCATGAGTGCCGTAACGCCACCTGAATCAACCGCAATAGTGGGGCAGGCCAATAGTTTGATTGCGGCTATGGCGACCTTTGCTCCAGAGACCGGGAGTTCTTCTTTACTACCGGACAATAACGCTCAAACGCAGAACAACCTTATTTATGCCGCTAACGTAGCATAAAAGGTTAAAAGAGCCTCAGGCAGCGTAAAGCGTCTTCTTTACGCTGCCTTATTATAACGACGGACGTTTTTATTTAGGGACGATGTAACATTTTATGGAAGGTATTGCTGACATTCCCGAAAAGCCGGTGCCAGACGCCGGTTTATTAGGCTTGGCTTTACTCGCTGAGTTTCACGGTATTCCTGCTGATGTTGACCAGTTAAAACACCAGTTTGGTAAGGGCTCTGAAGCCTTTGATGAAACGACCTTGCTGCTTTCAGCGAAGACTTTGGATTTAAAAGCGAAAGTCATTAAGCAGCCGCTCGAACGTATTAACATGGTTACCTTGCCCGCATTGGTTTTGTCTGATAACGGAGCACATTTTATTTTAGCTAAAGTTGACGCGGATAAGGTGCTTATTCACGATCTTGTGCTGGGCCGCCCGGTAGCCTTGAGTATGCCAGACTTTAGCCAACGCTATCATGGGCGTTTGCTCGTTGTTTCATCACGAGCCTCTGCGGCACAAGCGTTAACGAAATTTGATTTCACCTGGTTTATTCCAGCAGTCATAAAATATCGCAAAATACTGCTTGAAGTATTGGCCATCTCATTTGTATTGCAAATTCTTGCGCTAATTACCCCTTTGTTCTTCCAAGTGGTAATGGATAAGGTGTTAGTGCATCGGAGTTTTACCACGTTAGATGTCATCGCGGTTGGTTTATTGATCGTATCGGTATTCGATGTTGGGCTATCTTTGCTGCGAAATTATATATTTTCCCACACGACCAGCCGTATTGATGTGGAGCTGGGCGCTAAACTGTTCCGACATTTGTTGCGGTTACCAATAGCTTACTTTGAGGCCAGAAGAGTCGGTGACACGGTTGCCCGTATTCGTGAATTGGAAAATATCCGTAATTTTCTGACCGGGCAAGCCTTAACCTCTATTCTGGACCTGTTATTCTCTTTTGTGTTTATCATCGTCATGCTGTTTTATAGCGGTTGGCTCACGTTGATTGTGGTGGTTTCTCTACCGTGCTATGCCATCTGGTCTGCCTGCATTACCCCCGTTCTCCGCCGTAGGCTGAATGAAAAGTTTGCCCGTGGGGCTGATAACCAATCCTTCCTGGTTGAATCGGTCGGAGGCATGGGGACGATTAAAGCGATGGCCGTTGAGCCCCATATGACGCGCAAATGGGATAATCAGCTATCGGCTTACGTCCATGCCGGCTTTAAAGTGAGCCGCTTGGCCAATATTGGCCAGCATGGGGTACAGCTCATTCAAAAATTAGTCACGGTTTCCACGTTGTGGTTGGGAGCCCACTTGGTGATTGCGGGCGACTTGTCTGTGGGCCAACTTATCGCCTTTAACATGTTAGCCGGGCAGGTTGCCGCGCCGGTCATTCGGTTAGCCCAGCTTTGGCAGGATTTTCAGCAGGTGGGTATCTCAGTCGAACGGTTGGGTGATGTACTTAACAGTAAGACGGAAAACCCCGCCAGCCGTGCAGCGTTGCCACCTATTCAGGGCAATATTGCGTTTGAGGATATTGTTTTTCGCTACCGGCCTGATGGGCCTGAAATATTGAAGCACCTGACCTTGACCATTCGGGCTGGGGAAATTATTGGTATTGTCGGGCGTTCAGGTTCGGGGAAAAGCACCTTAACTAAACTGTTACAGCGCCTCTATGTTCCAGAGAGTGGTCGGGTTTTAGTCGATGGCAATGATTTATCATTGGCGGATCCTGCCTGGCTACGTCGCCAAATAGGGGTAGTTCTACAGGAGAATTTATTATTTAACGCCTCTATCAGGGATAACATTGCATTGACCGATCCCGGCATGAGCTTGGAAAAAGTGATTCAGGCGGCGAAACTGGCGGGGGCACATGATTTTATCATGGAGCTGGCAGAAGGTTATGACAACATGGTGGGGGAACAGGGTTCAAACCTGTCAGGAGGGCAGCGGCAGCGTATAGCTATCGCCAGAGCCTTGGTCACAAATCCGCGAATTTTGATTTTTGATGAGGCAACCAGCGCCCTGGATTACGAGTCTGAACGGGCAATCATGAAAAATATGCGAACCATCTGTCAGGGAAGGACGGTGTTAATTATTGCCCACCGCTTATCTACGGTGAAGGGGGCCAATCGCATTATTGCCATGGATAAAGGGCAGGTGGTTGAAGTCGGCCACCACGATGAGCTGATAGCTAAACCCGGTGGCTATTATGCCCATTTACACAGCTTGCAGCAGGGGTAACGCAAATGAAGCATAAAATCAGTGCGTTACGCAGTTTCTACCAACGCTATCGCGATGCCTTTCGTCAGGTTTGGCATATTCGGGATAGGCTCGATCCTCCTACGCGTACGGCTGATGAGTTAGCCTTTTTGCCGGCACACTTGGAATTGGTGGATACCCCCCTTTCTCCCCTCCCGCAGTGGGGAGCCCGAGCCATTATTCTACTTTGTACTTTGGCTCTGTTGTGGGCGATTTTGGGGCATATGGACATTGTGGCTGTCTCCGGGGGGAAAACCCTGACGGGTGGGCGAACCAAGATTATTCAAGCGCTTGAGCCGTCGGTGATCGAGTCTATTCACGTAAAGGATGGGCAACATGTTGATGTGGGCCAATTACTGATTAAATTAGACGCCACCACGGCGAAAGCTGAATTTCAAAAAGCCAGAGAATCCTTGATAGCCTCGCAACAGGCGTATGCGCGTTATAGTGCACTGTTGACGGCGGTGGAGACTGGCAAGGTGCCAGCATTGGCAGCGGTTGATGGTGAAACACCGGCGCAGCACTATGCGGAAGAGATCATTCTGCAGGGACAATATCATGCCTTTGCTGCCCAGGTCGGCACGAAAGAAAAGTCAATTGCCCAAAAAGAGGCGGAAATAAACACCATCCAGCAAGAAATTAATAAACTGATGGGCATTTCTGAAATTATAGCGTCCAAAGCTGCCGACTATAAGCGGCTCTATAATGAGAACTTTATGTCCAGGCATGAATGGTTGCAAAAAGAGCAGGAGTATATCGAGCATAAAAGCAATCTTAGCATTCAACGCAGCCGACTTGTTGAGTATCAGGCTGCGCTAAAGGCATTGCAGCAGGAGTTGGACAGTATTACCGCACAATTTCGCAGTGATGCATTGGAAAAACAAAAGCAGGCTCAGGACAATGCGATTCAGTATGAGCATGAAACACGCAAAAATAAACAGCGGCAAGATATTTTAAGTCTGACGGCGCCTGTCAGCGGCATGGTTCAGCAACTTGCCGTGCATACGGTGAGAGGGATCGTGACCGAAGCGCAGCCCTTATTAGCCATTGTGCCTGATGATGATATTGTTGAAGTGGAGGCGATGGTTGAAAACAGGGATATTGGATTTGTTGAAGTTGGGCAGGAAGCTGTCGTGAAGATTGAGTCTTTCCCTTATACCCGCTATGGGCATATTAAAGGGATCGTGGAAAACGTTTCTCATGATGCCATACAGGATGAAAAGAAAGGGTTAATTTTCCCAGCCAGAATTCGTTTGGCCGAAACATACTTAATGATTGATGGGAAAAAGATCCATTTGACGTCCGGTATGGCCGTCAGTGTGGAAATTAAAACCGGTAAACGCCGGGTGATTGATTATTTCCTGAGCCCATTAAAACAGTATTCAACCGAAGGATTGAGAGAGCGTTAATGTGAAAGCGGCATTAATACAACTCATGCACTGTAGGCGTTTGACAAAAGCCTAGGTGATGGAGAGCGTAGGATATAATCTTGCTGATTTTTTATCAGCCTTTCTTGGGGGGCCGCCGATATGCCATAGGTGCGCGGCCCCTGACCACTCACGTCAGCTGCCAGTTGCCTGCCCTCGCTCCACTATCGTGTATCACGGCCGGTTGCGATCCACACCCTTGTTTATTGCGCCTAAAATCGCTTTTCCTGCTGGTCGATGGTAATCATCCCCAGTGTCAGACGTTCTTTATCCAGTGTAGTCCTGTGTTGATTTTCCTGTTTTTAACTACTGACAAAAAACCGCAAAGCAGTGTCCGTTCATGACATATTAAACGGTTATGCAACAACATCGCTGTCATGCCTTTTTTTTTGTGCAAGACGCAATCTTCTTGCTATGGTTATTAGGCAGCATGGAGAGCAACCTAACCCAGGTAAAAGACGCCGGGTTAAATCTTTGTTTACGGAGCAATATTTCAAAACATTATGTCATGATCTCAATCTTGTTATTTAATGCGATAGCATGAGGTGAACAAAATGAACGTAAACATGCATGAGCTCAACGAAGAAGAGTTGAATCTGGTGTCAGGCGGAGCAGATGCCTTAGGCTCAATTCTGGATGCGGCTGATGCTCTCTTAGATAAGTCTTACCAGGCAGAGGGAACCCTGTTGGATGGGCTGAAAGAGAGCGCCAGTATTATAGTGAATTCAATCGGTGTAAAACAGTAGGTTTTCTTCCTTAAGTGACTCTACTATCAGGTGTAGTTGGGTGACATGTTATTTTTTATAATGTTACCTGGCTATGCCTTTGTTCTGCATAGCCGGTGACATTAAAAGTCACCAGAATCACGTTGACAGCCATTGGATTCATTTCCTGATCTTAGCGAACGCCGCCGTGAATCAGCGTTAAGTAATGCTGTTGCGGGTAGCTCTCGCTAATCTGCCGCTGTTGCAGCAACCAACACAGTTTTTCACTATCGTGTTTTTCGGCGTCAAACAGTAATCCGACTACGCTACCGCTGTGGGCCACATTCAGCCCATAAATGCCGCTCTGTTCGACGAGAGCCAGCAGATCGTCAAAGCGTGGTTTAGGCAACAGCGTTTGACTGGCTCGTGCACTTAGCGTGGTGGCCTCACCTAACTTGCCGCAGTCGTGAGTTTTCATTGCTCGGGAAAACAACTCCCATGCCTGTGCCAGTGTCGCAGCATTGTCCAACAGGGCATGATGGCGATCGCGCCGGTGATAGTCGGCGGTATTGAGCGTTTGCGGGCTTTCCAGCAACAGAATATCGAGCGTGGGTAACCAGTCAAAGGGATGCTGTAGCGCAGCCGTTTGATGATCGAACAGCGTCAGGCGGCGGAACAGCGTGCTGTCCGTTGGCTCCAGTTGTACGCATAAACGCGCAAGCGTAGCTTCATCCAGAGGGCTACCGAGGTGGCGTGCGGCTGCTTGTGCCGTTGCCGCAATATCTGCCGTGCTGCTGGCCATGCCTTTCGCCAGTGGGATGGTGGAGTGGAAATCAATCCTCAATCCGCGTGCGATATCGGTAGCCATACCCAGGTGTTCCAGCACCGTTAACAGCATCTGGCGCATCAATGGGCGCTCGTGCTTTGCCGGCTGGCCGTCGGTTACCGCGACGTGGCTAAACCAGTTTATCGGGCAGGAAACCAGTTTTTCGCCTCCGAGGATCCACCCTTGGAGCAATTCCCCGCAGGAGGCCGGGCAACTTGCCTCAGCCACGGGTCAGCACCTGTTGTAATGCAGCGACCAATTGACGATTGGCTGCGGCGCCTTTTATCGCTATCCGATAATAGTCAGCAGAAAGGCCGGGATAGTTGGCACAGTGGCGGATCAGGATACGGTGCTGTAGCAACGCCTGTTGCAGATCGAACCCAGGACGTAAGCAGCGCAGGAAAATATAGTTTGCCTCCCCACGCCAGAAGCGTAATTGCGGCAGGGTGGCCAGTGCGTCAAACAACCATGCACGCTGTTGTGCCAACCACTGATGGGTTTGCTGAATATAGGCGTGGTCGTTGAGGATCACGCTCCCTGCTAGCGCGGCATAGGCATTGATTGTCCAGGGTTCACGCTGCTGTTTCATTTGTTGTAGACCGGCCAGATCGGCACTGACCAGATAGCCAAGTCGCAGGCCGGGAATAGCAAAGAACTTGGTCAGCGAACGCAGAATATAGAGGCGAGGATAGTCATTCATCTGCGGGATTAATCCCGCACTATCCGGCAGAAAATCGATAAAGGCTTCATCGACGATCAACGCGATATGATACCGCTGGCAGCAATCCAGGATGGCTTGCAGCAGGGCTGGTTCTGGCATGAGTCCTGTGGGGTTGTTGGGTGTTGCCAGGAACAGACAGTCCGGGCGGCGTTCAGCCAGTGTCTGCAATAAGCGTTCATCGGGTTGAAAACCGCTGCTTTCATCCAACGGATAGTCCTGGATTTGGCAGTTCACGCGTCGCAACGCCCGGCGATATTCGGCGAAACCCGGCGTAAGCAACAGGGCAGTGCGGGGGCGCAATTGGTGGACGATGGCATAAATCAGCTCGGTTGCGCCGTTGCCAGCCATCACATTTTCAGGCAGGCATTGGTGTGCCTGCGCTAATGTGGCATGCAGTTGCCGGTATTCTACATCGGGGTAGCATTCGGCACTGGTCAGGTGCTCGATAATCGCGGCCTTCAGGCTGGCAGGCATGCCCAATGGATTGATATTGGCACTGAAATCAATAATGTCGGCCGGGTTTAGGCCGGTTTTCAGCGCCATTTCCAGTACGTTGCCACCATGTTCACTCACGTTATTGCTATCTCCCTAATCCTCGTTTGCGCTCAGGATAACATCTGGGATGGAACGACGGCTAATGGCAGTGGATCTGCTATATATCCGTTTTATTTGATGCTGCATCGGTGTCGGCACTGTTGGTATCCCCGTTACCGAGTTTACCAGGCACTCAGGGATGAGTGAGTTTCATCCCCGAGTGGGCCAGTGCGCGCGGGGTTCACCTCTGTTGCTGATACTGCTTTGCCGTAATTGCCATTATTTAGGGGATAACGGCCAATATCTCGCGCAAATTGACTACGTTACCGACGACGATCAGTGCTGGTGCGCACAGCCTTTGTGCCGCTACTTGCTCGGCCAACGTGGCCAGTGTACCCGTTGCAACCTGTTGCCGCGGTTGGCTGGCGTGCATGACGACGGCCGCAGGCGTTGTCGCCGATTTGCCTCCGGCAATCAACTGTTGGCAGATCGTGGCTAATTGCGACATGCCCATCAGGATCACCAGTGTGCCCTCCAGTTTGGCCAGAGTAGCCCAATCCTGCGGTTGATTTCCCTGGCGTAAATGCCCGGTGATGACATGAAAGCCAGATGCATGGTCACGATGAGTCACGGGGATCCCCGCATAGGCCAGCCCACCGATGGCGGAGCTGATGCCAGGGACAACTTCAAATGGGATCTGCACTTGGGCCAGGGCTTCTGCTTCCTCGGCACCGCGGCCAAAGACATAAGGGTCGCCACCTTTCAGCCGCACCACGTTCAGCCCGCGCTGCGCATAATCAATCAATAGCTGATTGATCTGCGGTTGCGGTACTGGATGATGATCCGGGTTTTTACCCACGTTAATTTTCTCGCAATCGCTTGGGGCCTCCTGCAACAGTTCCGCATTGACCAACCGATCGTAAACCAGCACCTGTGCCTGGCGAATACAATTCAGGCCTTTAACGGTAATCAGTGCGGCATCGCCTGGCCCAGCACCCACTAACCAAACTTTTCCATTTCTCATCGTCTTTGCCTACCTTTATCAGGCGAGTTGAGGCTGAGGGGAATGAAGTGCCACCCGGACCACATCGCGGGCGATCATCAACTCTTCGTTGGTGTTGACGATGGCAATCTGTACCGGCGATGTTTCGCGCTGGATAAAAGACTGGTTGGCATTATTTTTTTCCTCGTCCAGTTCAATGCCCAGGAAATCTAGCTGATGGCAGATTTGTTGGCGCGCAAGACGCGCGTTTTCACCAATCCCACCGGTAAAGATCAGCACATCGATACCGCCTAGCTGCACGATATAGCTGCCGATCATCGCGCGGATACGCTCGACAAACAGCTTTAGCGCCAACTGCGCCTGAGGGTTGCCTGCCGCAGCGGCGTGTTCAACGTCGCGATAGTCATTGGACACGCCAGAGACGCCCAGTAAGCCAGACTGATTGTTGATCAGCCGGTTGATGTCTTGGGCGCTTTTACCTTCGGTTTGCTGAATGTAGGGCAGGATGGAAGGGTCAATATCGCCACTGCGGGTGCCCATCATCACGCCTGCCTGAGGGGTGAAACCCATAGAGGTATTCACCGAACGGCCGTGGTGGATGGCACAAATACTGGAACCGTTGCCTAAATGGCAGGAAATGATGCGCAGCGTGTCCAATGGACGCCCAAGACGTTCAGCGCACAGGGTACTGACGTATTTATGGCTGGTGCCGTGGAAGCCATAGCGACGAATGCCGAGCTCCGCATAATAACGCCAAGGGAGAGGATAGAGATAATGGATGTCGCTCAGCGTCTGGTGGAAGGCGGTATCAAATACTGCAACCGCCTTGGCATGGGGCAATGCCTGCTGGAAGACACGGATCGCCAGCGCATTGACCGGATTATGCAGCGGCGCCAGGGCCCCTAATTGTTCAATTTTGTCCAGAACCTCCGGCGTGATCACCGCCGAGTCGCAGAACGTTTCACCGCCGTGAGCGACGCGATGGCCCACCCCGTTGATCTCATCGAGCGATGCCAGGATCCGATGGGCGATCAGCGCATTGAGCAGATGCAGAGCCGCTTCACGGCAATCCTTTATCGGCAGGGTTTCACGCCATGTTTGTTGCTCGGCCCGCAGGGTAAACACCGCATCCTGCATGCCAATGCGTTCGATCAGCCCCTGGCAGAGTACCTGCTCGCCAGGGTGTGAGAACAGCTGAAACTTCAGCGAAGAACTGCCGGCGTTAATCGCCATAATCTTACCGGACATGCGACTCTCCATCGTGGTTTAAAAAACGGGCCAGGTCTTCCATTCCGGCACCGGTCTGTGCCGAGGTGATAAACACCTGCTGTACGCCAGCCTGACACAACCGCTCTGTCGCCCAGGCCAACTGATTTGAACGTGTCAGGGCGTCGGCCTTGCTGATAATGCCAATCACCGGTTGGGTAAAAACCTGCGCGAACATGGGAGCAAACCCGCTTTGCTCGGCATCCACGTTTTGCACTAATCCCACCACGTCGGCCTCGCAGGCGCTGGCGAGCAGGGCACTGTACAGGCAGCGGTTTTCCAGATATTCACCGGGGGTATCGATCGCGCAGTCCTGCCAGACGATGGCCTGGGTTTTGTGGTAATGCAGCGTTTCACCCTGCAAACGTTGGATCAGCGAGGTTTTGCCACACTGGCTGGGGCCGATCAGCATGATGCGTTTCATGGTGTCAGGTCCGGGTCATCGAGCAGGCGGTAAACTTCATCATGTCACCGAGGGTGTAGATGACCTGCTTGAGGGCATATTCCACCGCTGAGACATCGCCGGTGAACACCACCGCGCCGGTGAACCGATCGATAAAACCAATTTCTACCGCGCCGGATTTGGTGGCGATATCGCTGGCAATGATCGCGGCTTCGCTGGGGGTGATGGTCAGAATGCCGATGGCATTGCTGGCTTCGCTCAGGCCGAGCTTCTTGTAGAGCGCTTTATTGGGATTGGCGATCAGATGCGCCAGCGTGATCTGTTTACCCGGCACATATTCCTGAATCACACGTTCCGTCGCTACTGGCTTTTCCATCATGCCCCCTGAATCAATTGTTGCCATAAAGCGTGATGTGGACGCGGGATCACGGTGCTGTAAATCAGCAGGCCATTCTCTCCGGCACATTGGTTGGCGACCTCGACGGCGTTTTTCACATCGGCAATATCGCCGCTCATTACCTGATAGCATTTCCCACCGATGCCAAATGCCATATGGATGCGTACCAGCGTAATATGGGCGGCTTTCACTGCCCGATCGGCGGCGGTAATGCAAGCCACGGCGCTCCAGGTTTCCACGACGCCGATGGCTTGCCGTTCTTCTACCGCGTTCAATCCGCTCAGCGCGGGCAGCACCGAAGGATGGATATTGGGCAGTACGATACTGTCGACCAGCAGATGACCGCTGTGTTGTGTGCCGGTTTGCACCGATTGCGTTACGGCGCCGACATCACCCCCGATCATCAGCAGGTATTTGCCGGGGCAGAGCGTTTTACTGACCAGCAGCTCAACGTTGGCGCTTTTCAGCATCAGGTCACAGACCTCCACGCCCTTGGCGATACTGCTTAACTCAACAATTCCAATGGCTTGTGACATAACTTATCCTTTGACAAGAGTGATGGCGCTGGCGCTGATTTCAGCAACATGGCCGCTGATGCTGGCGTGGATAGGGGCACCCAGGGCACCTTCAGGGGGCAGGGCAATGCATTGGCCGTGTACCACGGCTTCTCCAACGGCGACCATGGATTGCGCGGCCACCCCGATATGCTGGCGCAGCGGCAGGACCACCCGTTCTGGCTGATAGGGCTCGCTGCTGAACGGCGCGGGGTGATACCACGGCGTCAGGGCCAGGCGCATCAGCAGGCGTGAGGTTGGCACCATGCGATATTGCGCCATGGGGTCTGCCGCGCGCAGTTCACCTTGATAGCGTGCACCTTGCTGTCTTAATTGCGCCTTCAGCACTTGATTGACGCGCATGGGCGAGATATCCACCGGGCAGGCGTAGCTTTCACACAGGCTGCATTCCGAACAGGTAAGAGCGCTCAACAGGATCTCGGGCGTGGCGACCTGCTGGTAGTTGACTGCCCTGATCAGCAAATGGGGAGAGAGTTCGTGACCTATCAGATGACGAGGGCAAAGCTCCGTACACAGGCGGCACTGTTCGCAAACGGTGCGTGCCATGGTCATGATGGCCTTATCGGAACGGCGACGCCGTACGATCAGTGGGTGATCGGCAGGCAGCACCAATAGCCCCCCGGTGGTTTTGGTCACCGGTTGATCCAGATCCTCCAACAAGCGGCCCATCATCGGCCCTCCGTTGATAAAGCCGGGGTTATCAACGGTAGCGCCGCCTGCCAGTGCCAACACCTCACGAAAGCTGATACCGAGTGGCACTGTCAACGTCACCGGGTTGGCAACCGCACCGTTGACCGTCAGCGTTCGGCGCGTTACAGGCCATTGTTGTTCCACCGCCCGGGCAATGTTCAGTACCGTCTGCACGTTGTTCACCACGACGCCAATGCTGATAGGCAGTGTGGCCGGGGGCACGCGACGTCCGGTAGCCAGCCAGATGGTGATAACTTCATCACCGGCAGGATAAACGTCCGGCAGGATATGCAGCCGGGTCGACGGAGGTAACAGCGGCGTCAAGGCGTCGATCGCCTGCGTGTATTTGGCTTTCAGGGCGATAATGCCTTCCCGAGCGCCCGTCGCAGCCATGGCATATTGCAGGCCTCGCACCAGTCGTGCCGCCTGCTGTGGGATCAATTGCTGGTCCACCTTCAGCATCGGCTCGCATTCTGCGGCATTAATCAAAAAGATCTCTGCCTGAGCCTGCAGTTTGACCGCAGTAGGGAAACCGGCACCCCCTGCGCCGACCACGCCAGCATCGTGTATCCGTTGGCGTAGCGTCTCGACATCACAGGGAGGGCTGAGCAAGGCGGTATTCATAGCAGTGCCTCAATAATCTCGCGGATATCATTGGCCGTGGCGGTTCGCGGTGTGGTTTTCAGCGTGGCATCAGCCTGGGTGGCCACAATCATGGCCGGGATGCTTGCCTCCAACTGGTTGGCCCCGATGTTGAGATCGGCAAGATAGCGCGGTAGGGCGCACTGGCCTTTCAACTGTTCAATGTGTCGAATCAACAGATTGACCGCCTGGCGTTCGTCGCTTTGGGGAGAGCTGATACCGCAAACCTGTGCCAGACGCGCATAACGTTTACGTGCTCGCGGGTCTACGGCGTTGAATTGGATCACCGGGACCAGCAGCAACGCGTTGGCCAAGCCATGTGCAATATGAAACTGTCCGCCCAGTTGATGGGCGATAGCATGATTGATGCCTAACCCGGCCTGGCTGAAAGCGATGCCGGCCAGCGTAGAGGCATTGTGCATTTTGTCACGGGTAATCAGACAGTCCCCTTTACGGCAGGCCGTGGGCAGGTGACGAAACACCAGTTGAGCCGCTTTTTCTGCCAACGCATCGGTAAAGTCACTGGCCCGTGGCGACACATAGGCTTCCAGGGCATGCGTCAGCACATCCATTCCGGTGTTAGCGGTGATTGCAGGGGGAACGGAGGTGACCAGGGCGGGATCCAAAATGGCGATGTCCGGGTAAATCTCATCGCTGAACAGCGGGTATTTGATGTTCTTTTGCGGGTCGCTAATCACAAAAGCACTGGTGACCTCCGAACCGGTGCCGCTGGTGGTCGGGATGGCAATGCAAGTGTCGATATCAATGCCTTGCTGGCGGCTGAACCAGACAATAGCCTTGGCCGCATCCAGTGCCGAGCCCCCACCAAAACCGATCACCACGTCGGGGCGCAACGTTTGCATCTGTTCGATCCCCCTGACCACGGTAGCAATCGTGGGATCTGGCGTAATATCGCTGAACAGACTGAGCTGATTGTCAGGCGCCAGTGCCTGTTTCAGCCGCGCCAGCAGAGGGGACGTGGCGAGAAAACCGTCACAGATGATCCAGATTTTACGCTGATGAAAACGCCCCAAGACCTTGAGGCTGTTTTCACCGCTATAAATACGTGTCTGAACGGAAAAGGTCTTCATACGTCCTCGCTCAGCGAATAGAAAATGCGTTGGTTAATACGCAACGCCGCTGACGGGCGAAGGTGCGGGCCGACGTCGTGCCTTCGCCGGTGGGGGTGGCGATAGTAAAGGTAGTGAATCCCTCGCCCCCCACGCCGATCCCGGCATACGAAGGGCCATTCTTGACAAAAATAGAGGTTTGCAGGCGACGGGCGGCGAGGTTAAGGCGTGAGACATTCTGCGAATGCATCACCGCCGTGTGGTGCAAGCCGTCTTCCACTTGTAATGCCAATGTCAGACCGGTATCAAAATCTTTGACGCGAACCACCGGTAGCAAAGGCATCAACTGTTCGGTTGTCACCAGCGGGTCGTCACCACTCACCTCGACCAGCAACAGACGCGGTAGCTTGGCCGGGCAGGTTAAGCCCGCAGCGGCCAGTAATTCTGCCGGGCTTTTGCCGACCAGATCCTTGTTGGCGTGGCCTTCTGTCAGGCAAACCTGCCGCAGGCGATCGACATCCTGTGGTTGGGCGATCAGCAGCGCGTCAAAGGCCTGCATCTGCTGCAATAGCCGGTCGGCGACACTGTCCACCACGATCAGCGCCTTTTCGGCAATACAAGGCAGGTTATAGTCGAAAGAGGCACCGGCGACGATATCCTGCGCGGCCTTGACCAACTCGGCGGTTTCATCCACCAGACAAGGGGGATTACCTGCACCCGCGCCAATCACTTTCTTGCCGCTTTTCATGCCCATGGCGACAATGCCTGGCCCGCCAGTGATGGCGAGCAGGGCAATCTTGTCATGTGCCATCATCTCCTGAGTGGCGGCAAAGCTGGGTTCTTTGACGGTCACAACCAGATTGCGAATACCGCAACTGTTGAAGATGATCTCCTCAACCATCGCAATCAGATCCAGTGAGACGTTTTTAGCGCCCGGATGGGGGCTGAAATAAACCGCATTGCCTGCCGCTAACATGCTGATGCTGTTATTGATAATGGTTTCTGTCGGGTTGGTGCTGGGCGCGACGGCACCGATCACGCCAAAGGGCGAGTACTCGAACAGCACCATGCCACCGTCACCGGTGATGGCGGTGGTAGCCAGATCCTCAACGCCGGGAGTGTTTTCCAATGCCGCCAGGTTTTTTAGCAGTTTATCGGCACTGTTGCCCATGCCGGTTTCGCTGGCTCCGCGCTCGGCGAGTACGGGCAGGTGAGGTTTAAGCTGTTCACGAAGGGCACTGATAATCGCGCTGCGGGTTTTCAATGGGCTCTGCTGGAAGCGCAAAAAAGCATGATGAGCGGCACTGATGGCCTCATCCACGCTGTCGAAAATGGCGATCGCACGTTGATTGGAGGCCGTTTCTGGCGCCAATTGCTCAGTGAGGATAGTGCGAATGAGAGACTCAAGTTCAGTGGTGTTCATTATTCATTCCTCAAATGTAAAGCCGCGATGGCCGCCTGTGCGATATGCATATCCTGTTCAACGCTGCCGCCGCTGATCCCCAATCCGCCGATGAGCTGGCCGTTACGCCATAGCGGGTAGCCGCCGCCAAAGGTGACGACTTTACCTCCCAGGCTGGCTTCTAACTGAAACAGTTCGGCACCCGGTTGGACGACAGCAGTCAGTTGATGAGTGGCGGTTTTCATCGCCACGGCCGTCCAGGCTTTTTTAGGTGCCAGTTCGCTGCTGACCAGCAGGGTATCGGGCATGCGATAGGTCATGATCATGTTGCCTTGGCGATCCGCGACGGCGACCACCACCGGAACGGCAAGCTCAAGGGCGGAGGCTACCGACAGTTTTAAGAGTTGGTGGACATCCGCAAAGCTCAGCGCTGAAGGATCGGATGGCGGCGTTGTGGCCGCCGGGTTTTGGCTGGCAGCCAGATAGCGGGCGGCCACCGTTTGGGTAATTTGTTGCAGTTGTTGCCGATGGTCTTCATCCCGCGCCAGGGCGTAGAGACAATCTGAAAGCCGGTTCAGGTACTGCAAGAGCGTCTGGCGAATCGCAACCTGTTCAGCTAATTCAATCAGACGGCGTTCAGCCCGGCGGGCAAGGGTGCGGGCAACGTGCAGGCGGCTGCCTGCTTCGCTAGTACCCGGTAAAATAAAACCCTGAACCGGTGGTAAGGCTGACATACAGCGATCGACGGCTTGCTCTAAGCGAAGGATATGCTCGGCATTGATGGTTTTATGCTGGCCGGAGGGGGTGCTTTCACCTTCGCTTGCCAGTTCAGCGCCGAAATAGAATAGTTGATGCTGTACCGCTTCGATCAGCTGTCGATTTTCTTCGCCTTTGAGCGCCCGCGCACACAGGCTAAGGGTGGCATTCAGCTCATCCAATGTGCCGTAAGCCTCTACGCGGGGATGATTCTTTTTCACCCGCTGGCCGGTAAACAGTGCGGTGGTGCCTTTATCGCCGGTCTTGGTATAAATACTCATCAGGTTGGCTCCGCGCTTAATAGATGCTGACGCTGTCAACGATGGCGACAATCGCCAGATCGATGGCATCATTGGGTTCTGCAAACACCCGACGGGCGCTGGAACCGCTAGAAAGCAGCACCAGCTCACCTTCACCGGCACCCACAGAGTCCACCGCCACTTCATCAGGCTTATCGCTGGCAGGGGGCAATGACCCGTCGCCGGTCACGCGCCGCACCAGCAGCAGTTTTCTGCCGACCAGCGTCGACGATTTCTGCGTTGACACCACGGAACCCACTACTCTGGCTAGCTGCATGATTTACTCCTGCCTTAACAGTTGAATATGGCGTGCTGACAGACAATCCCGTGCCAAGGGGGTCACCAGGGTGTTATGGCCCACCAGCAGCCAGCACGGGGCGAGCGTGGCCACATCCCGATAGCTCAGCAGTTTGCTGGTGCATAGCCGGACCGCATGCCCCTGGTGATCGCTCAGGCTTAGCGGCAGCGCAGATAATCCATGACGGGGCAACGCTGCCAACAGTTGCTGATGCAGGCTGATATGTACCCGTATCCCCCACGACCAGGCCTCATGGAGAGCACTTACTGCCGGCTCGGCACGCTCACCCGCAGCCAGGCACTGCATAAAACCCAGATCCGGCAGTTGCAGATGTAAACTGGCATGACGCAGATAAACGGCCGGGTCGAGACCGTGACGCAGTTGCTGTAAGCGCAGGGAGTAAACCCGCTGTTCGCGCTCGGCCAACCGGGTAATAACCAGGCTAACCAGGCGTTCGGTCTGCGCCGATGCCCCGATCATGAGTGAGGCACCCACGTGGCGAAGGTGCGGGGATCGTCAACACCAGCCGCGTTGGCTTCGTCGGTATCGATATGCATTTCCAGGCACATCTGGGGGGAAACGCGAATCACGACATCGTCAAACACCAACTGGCGTTCGCCCCCCTGGATCGCTACCTTGACCCGCTGGCCGTGCTGAACGCGGTAGATCAGCGCATCCAGTGGCGACATATGGATGTGGCGCCGGGCAACGATGACGCCGTTTGCCAGCGTCAACTCGGCAAACGGGCTGATCAGGCGGATCCCTGGGGTGTCTTCCAGTTCGCCCGATAGCCGTAGCGGGGCGGCAACCCCGAGCAGGCGGGCATCGCTGCGCGAGATCTCAACCTGGCTGCGCCGCCGCAATGGCCCGAGGAGGCGTACGTTTTCCAGGCGACCTTTTGGCCCGACCAGCGTCACGGTCTGTTCTGCCGCGTATTGACCCGGCTGCAATAGCCCCTTTTTCTCCACCAACGGCTGCTGCGGGAACAGTTGCTGATAATCCTGCTGTGAGAGATGCAAATGTCGATTGGAAACGCCAAGCGGGATCGGACGAAGACGCATTTCGTCGAGGATCTTGCTGACCACGGGCTCCAACAACGCTTTTTCCATCAGGCTTTACCTCCTTTGCCACTGTGCAAACAGCGATCGCGCGGTTCACCTTTATGCCGAGAACACTCGGCATCCTGGCAGAGGTTGCAGGTAGCCCGCGTCAGGCTGAATACCGGTGCTTCTGCCAAGATCCCTTCGGGGGTTGCATGGGGCGCAGTTTCAACGTTGACGGGCTCCTGCAGTTCGGCTTGTGCCTGTGGCGCCTGTGCAACCACGGGGAGTGGCGGTTGCCAGTGAGCCATCAAACCTTCAGCCGGGCGGGCCAATGTCGCCTGAGCCACCAAGCCGTTGCGTTGCTTGGCAAAGGCGGCCCCGGTGGCAATCGCGGCCTGCACAGATGCCACGTCCCCGGTCAGCCTGATCAGCATCCAGCCGGAGCCGTTGGTTTTTTCCATGCCGACCAGCGTTACGGAGGCGGCTTTTGCCATGGCATCGGCTGCTCCAATCGCCAGCGCCAAACCGCTAACTTCGAGTAATCCCAGTGACGTTTTCACGCTGTGCTCCTGTGGTGACCTTTAGGCCGAGGTCGGCAAAATGGCTTCTACATCGCTGTGTGGGCGCGGGATCACATGGCAGGACTTCACTTCACCTACCGCGCTGGCCGCCGCAGATCCGGCATCGACTGCCGCCTTGACGGCTCCGACATCGCCGCGCACCATCACGGTGACCAACCCCGAGCCAATTTTTTCGTAACCGACCAACTGCACGTTGGCTGATTTCACCATGGCATCGGCAGCTTCGATTGCGGCTACCAGCCCCTTTGTTTCTACCAGTCCCAATGCGTTATTCATGCTGTAACTCTCCTGTAGTGTTCATTTTTATCCCTTTGGTCTTTCCGCTGTGGCGTTGTTGGCTACGCTCGCGAAAGCCACTGGGAATACGGTTGCATTCTGTACGTTGTGCCGCGGTATTGAGGGTGAACGTTCATTTAAACGGCAATCCTTTCACCAACCGTGCGGCGTTATTTCCCAACTGCCGCCACTGTTCGTCTGCCTGTGGGCCGGCCAGGCGAAACAGTGGCTGGGATGCCGGTAAATTACGGTAATGCACCACCGCCTCATTGGCGCTACAGGCCAGGCCGACCAGCAACAGGGAACGGGCGGCGGCCTGCCAGGCACGCTGGACGATGTCGCCCTCAGCGTCACACTGCCAGCGCCACGGGATCCCTTCCTCTTCAATCCCGAGTAATACCTGTTGCCATTGCTGCTCAGTGGCATCGGCGCTGGCGCTGATGACGATGGTTGGGATGTCGTTAGCGGTGATCATCTGCGTGCCTCCCGCTGATAAGACAGGATCAGGCCGGTAGCGACTGCGTTGCGTGGCCCTTCACTGGCACGGATATTGCCGCGTCCGGCGACCAGCTTGTAATGGGAGAGGGCGTCGGTTACCAGTTGCGGGATCTCAAAATCCAGCGATGACCCGCCTACCAGCACCACAAACGGAATGTCGCGAATGTTGCCGGTGGGGCTGACTTGACGCAGGGCACGCAGCGCATTGGTGACGAATACCCGCTGTTTTGCGGAACGACGGATATTGCGGACTTTTTCCAGTGAGAACTCACCCGGTAGGGGCACCAGAGTCTCCGGTTTAACCACCACCAGGCGGGCAAACACCTCGGCGGGTAAGGGCTGAGGGAAAAACTGCACGCTGCCATCTTCATGGCGCAGGTGGAACAGACTCTCTACTTTGGCCAGGGGATACTTCTTGATGTCCTCAGCCAGATAGCGGTCTTCCAGCCCCAGTTCCGAAGCGATGATCATCGTCACCATATCCCCGGCACCGGCGAGATGGGTGGCGATGATGTCCCCATTGGCATTAATAATGGAGGCGTCGGTAGAACCTGCCCCCAGATCCAGAATAGCCAGGGGTTCACGGGTTCCTGGTGTGGTCATGGCCCCGAGAATGGCGGCCTCGGCTTCAGCCCCGCCTACCTGCACAGCGATATTCAGCGTCTGCTCGATCTCGCTGGCGATGCGTGCCATCTGCAACCGGTCGGATTTCACCATAGAGGCAATACCGACCGCCTGTTCCAATGAGAATTCGCCAGCCAGCCCGCCGGTGACATTCACTGGCACCGAGGTATCCACGGCTAACAGGTCCTGAATAAAGATTTCTCTGGTGGGTTTGTTGGTCAGTTCGGCCATGGTCTGGCGCACGTGCTCCAGCATGCCGCCGATGTTGGTGCCCGCTTCTCCGGTGACGTTATCCATCTGGCGCACCGTATTGATAACATTCATGATCGCCTCGCCACCGGAAGCGACATCCACCCTTAGCGTTCGCCCTTCGGCAAACAGTTCCAGATGGCCAGCAGGGATGGCACGGGCCTTGACATCGCCCTCCGGCGTTTTGACCACTACGGCTGAACGAGTGCCGATCAACGCGCGCGCCACTGGCACAATGTTTTGCGTCTCTTCGGCGTTGAGGGAGAAAACGGTGGCGATGCCATACGGGTTGGACAGGGTTTCGATCACCTTTCCGGGCATGGCCACTTCAACGGCGGCCAACATCCCCATCGGGATGCGATCGATATGCAGCACTTCATCGACGATCGGCAGTGGATGCGCCAGACGGTTACTGACCAGCACCCCGTCATCGCGTTGCATAATCACGGCGGTGATACGATAGCCGGCCCCGTTGGCGGCATTGACCACCGTTGCTACATCGGCAAAATCCACCGCTTTGGGGACTACCAGCACGTAGGGTTGGGACGGATCGCGCGTGACCAACTCGGCGATATCAATGGTGATACCTACGCCTAATCCAAGCCCGCCGGGCGTTTTCGGGTTATGGCCAATCATGGTGGATTCAGTGATGATGGTCTCGGTAATGGTTTCCATCGCGACATCACCAATCACCGGCGTGGCCTCGTTGATACGGATCAGGCTGATATCGCTCAGCGCGATACCCGCTTTGGCGACCAACATATCCAACGCCTGACGGATGCCAAACATATTGCGCTGCGTGCCTTTGATACCGGTAGTTTCAGTCAGGGTGCTGGCGACGAATGTCAACTGGCCCCCAGCCTCGCAACGTGCCAACGCCACTTCTGTCGAGGCGTTGCCGATATCCACACCTGCTATGTAACGCATGTCCCACCCTCAGTGTTAGCCATTGGAGATAGCACCGCCCCGTTTACTGCAGCAGAGCGGTGGCTTGACCTTAATCATCACCCTTGAGCTTTTTGCGCTGCTGATAGAGCGCGGCCGCTTCGCGGACAAACGCGGCACAGATCTTGGCGTTGTAGTTTTTCTCCAGATCGTCAGCAATGGCATTTAACGCTTCCCGGCTTGAACGGAAAGGGCGCAATGCGTTGTAAATGTCCAGCACCTTGTCGTCGGGGACGGCAGTGAGCTCTGCTGCGCGCTCAAAGTTCATCGCCAGGCGATCGCGGCCAGCATCACGTGCGATGTCGGCTTGAATTCGCAATATTTCCGGCGTAATGCGCAGGTCTTGCGACGTCACGCTACCGTTGAGGACGTTCGCCAGCGTCAGGTCATCCAACGTTTTGTTGGTGGCGGTTTTCACCCATTCAGGATGTTTATTGGCCAAGGGATAATCGGCTACCTTGGCTTGCGTTGTTTGGCTTGAAGGCTGTGCGATAGCGGTGGTTGCCGTTTGCCCCTGCAAGCTGTTCATCTTGCTCAGGACATCGCGAACCATGGATTCAATAGCTTCGGAATTCATTGTGCTTTCCTTTGTTAAAGCGTCACTCGGAGTTCCTGAGGATTCTTGCCGGTCACCACATATTTGGTTTCTTTGATATGCAGAATCGCCGATTTGGCCTGATATTTAGGGCGGGCCATCTGATCGTTCAACGTCGGCACTGGCTGTGGTGATTCACGCTTGGCATAGCGAGCGGCGTTTTTACCAATCATCCGGTAGGTTTCCAGCGTCAACAGCGGTGCCTGCGGGAACAACTCCAGGTTCGACAGCGGCGGCAAGCCTTGCTGGTGGATCACCGTGGTGCCTTTTGATTGCACGCCGATCGCAATGCCTGAACCGCTGAGGCGATTACCCTCTACCGCCACAAAAGCGACGTCAGAAGACTTAAAGCAGCGGATAACCCGTGCTTTGATCCCTTCTTCTTCGATACCGGCGATCAGTTCGCGCAAAATGTTCTTGTGCGGCAGACCGACGATGTTGACCGTCTGCGACAGGCCAAAAGCCGGGCCAACGGCAATAATGACTTCATCCTGGCTGTTACCGGGCTTGGCTTCCCCCACTTCGGTCAGGAATCCCCCCTCTGGGGTTACCGCAGCGGTCACCGGGGCCGGTTGCACGGTATCCGTGTGGAAGGAGACCACTTTCTGGTCTATCTGCATTTCCTGCAGCACGCCCTCAATGATTTGGCGCAGTAGTTTTTCGTTAATATCCACCATGGCGTGAACCCCTTAATCGATCTCATTAGGATCAAGTGCGTTAGGAATGTTTTTGATCTCTTCCCAGCGAGCGCCCTGCAAGCGATAACCGGTTGCCGGACCCGCATAGTCATTGACGTCATTGACGGCTGACAGCACCTGGCTGTCGCCCACGATGATCGCCGAGGTATGCAGGTAGTCACCGGCAATCTTGGCCTTCTGGATGTTGAGCATGTCTTGCGCCACGTCTTCGAAGCCGCCTTGTGCCAGCGCCTTAATCACTTCCAGACCGGTGCGGTTCTTGCTGATGATCTCTTGGGCGAACTTGATGTCTTCGACGATGTTACGCTCTGGCATATCTTTCGAGCCGTGGGCATAGGTGGCGGCGGTGACCTCTTCGTCAGTGATTGGCGGCAATCCCATACCGGCAAATACGGCTTGCAAGGCGCGCGCCGCTTTATTGCGGATAGCCACGACGTCTTCTTCACGTACCGGGCGCAGGCCACCATCCACTTTCAGATCGCGTTGCAGCACGTTGTAGTCATCAAAGTCTTCCGCGTCTTCGTTGGAACCGGCAAACATGTTGTCGTAATTGGGTACGGCGGAATAACCCGAAGAAATAAAGTCGGTGCCAGGCAGGAACTGCATTAGCAGACGTGCCGTACGACGCATGTCCGAGTGGGTAAAGGTCTGGTCGTTACTGGAGGCACATTCCAGATCCAGCGCGGAGCAAATCAGGTTTTCTGCCAGAATGGCGCGGATCCCCGATGGCACGGCGGAAGGTACGCCAACGCAACTGACGGAGCCATTTTGCAGCCCCTGAACGCCAGCCGCTTTGGTGATGTAGATGCAGCGTGCCTCCAGGTAGAGCATGGATTTGCCTTCCGCATAGCCCATTTGTACCTCTGAGCCAGAGCCGGAGGTAAAGCGCATTTTCAGCCCGCGCGAGGCATAAGAAGAGGCCAGAAAACCTTTCGACCACGGGGTATCATCACCGTCGGTAAACACCGGTTCAGTACCGTAGACGGAGATGGTTTCGGCGTAACAGGTGTGGCCGAGCATACCGAGTTTGAGTTCGGTGGCCTCCTCCAGGGAACACTGCGTCAGAACGCCGGGGCGGCCGATTTGTGAGCCCACGAGCAGGGCAATGGCGTTAAACGGGGCGTAACGAGCTACGGCGACGGTGGTCTCCTGCTCGTCAAATCCGCGGAATGCCCCTTCAGCGGCATCGGCAGCGATTTGCACCGGGTTATCTTTCACGTTGGTGACGTGTGCCTGCTGGGATGGCGTGCGGCGTGCGCGCATCTTCTGCATCGACATCATCATTTCCACCACGTTCATGTGCGATACCACTTCCACGATCTTGGCCGGTGTCATTGCGGTGGTCAGCGGGACAATCGTGGTGCGGGGCACGTTGGGATCGCACAGCATGTTCGCCAGCTTCACCGAGTCCATCGCCATCACTTCTTCTGCGCGAGCCAGGTTGATGCCGTAGCGAGCGATGAAGTGATCGATAAGGTCAAATTCGCTTTGGGGTTTTCCATCCAGCTCGGTCACCGTGCCACCGACGATTTTGATCGACGGTTTAGGATCGTTGGGGCTTTCCATGGCAATAAAGCCTTCCTCGATCCACTCTTTGACAAACCCATCCTGATTGACCGGACGTTTTGCCAATGCTTCAAATCTTTTCGATTTCATGAAACAGCCTCACTTGGCATCAGATGTAAGAAGGGCGGTCGTTTTTCGGTTCGCTGCCCAGCGTGGCCAGCACGGTTTTGCCAATCTCACGTGCTGAAATCACCGCCTGACGCACCGCGCCAGAATCGCCGGAGATCACCAGAATGACCTCGTTGCTGTAGCTGGTGCCTTGTGCCGGTGAGCTATAGGCCACCACGTCGACATTGGCAGATTTCACCGCGGTGTCGGCCATCAATACCCCGACGGCGGCAGGTGCCCCGACGATCACCCCGCAGGAACGGCCTACCGGAGCGCCAAAGGCTTTTTCCAGCGCATAGCTGGCGCGGGCGGTATATTGCAGCTCGATATGGCCAGCTTCGTTGCCGTAAACATCACCAAAGGTGCGATCCAGCTCTTTCAATGCCACTTCGACGGCCCGTTTTACGTCGGAGACATCGTTGCCACCGAACACGATCAACGAACCATGGCCAGCGCCGCCCTTGGTATCGCGTGGCAGTTCGATGCTGACTACCTCGGTATTGGTGGCTTTAACCGCTTCATCTGCGGCCATGATGTGTGGACCCGCACCGGTACGTGCACCCAGAATGCCAATTGAGCGATAACTCTTTTCCAGCTTCATGGCGCTTAGCAGCGCGCTGTCGACGTTGGCGATAACCAGGCCCACCGTGTCACCAATGGCGGTCCCGACGAATTCCGTTAAACTGCAGTTCTTTTCTGCCATAACCGTATCTCGTGTTGTGTGCGTGAGTGGGGAAGAAGAGGCCGGGGCGTTTTCACTGACTTTCGCGATCACCTGGGCCATGATTTTGTCGACCAGGTCATTGCTGCTCATTGGCTATTTCCCTTCGGTAAGAACTTCTCCACATCGGTATGTGGGCGCGGGATGACATGAGTCGCTTTGACTTCACCCACCTTGGCCGCCGCCGCTGCACCGGCATCCGTTGCGGCGGTCACCGCGCCGACGTCGCCACGGACAATGACGGTGACCAGGCCTGAACCAATCTTTTCGTAACCCACCAGCATCACATTGGCCGACTTCACCATCGTATCGGCGGCTTCGATGGCGGCGGTTAACCCTTTGGTTTCCACCATTCCTAATGCTTCTTGTTGCATAAACACCTCGTCTCGGGAGTTGTCAGGACTGTGATGCAGCGAATATACAAACAAGCAACGAAAAAGAATGGCTGAATTAAATTTTTTGCGGAGAATGGTTGGCTTTCTAATAACAATAAATAGGTGTTGATTGCCCCTATCTTTATGTTTTCATATGAAATTCGTTTATTGTGTTTTTAACAAAAATTGGTTTTTCAATTTCCTCAGGTTGTTTTAATCGAAAGAAGATGGGCGTAAAACTGAGAGATGGATAGCAATAACGAAAGAAACCAATGGCAAGAAATTATCATTTATTTTGTGGCGATTTCGCCTGTATTGCGCTGAGAATAAATGGGTTTTTCATTTCCCCATGACAAGAATGTATTATCGGAAATCCATTTTTTATCCCGACAATCCGCCATTGCGACAACATTTTCGGTAACCCGTTCTTTATAGTGATCAACAGTATGACCATTATGCGGAGGTCAGCTTATCCCCGCCGTTATTCAAGCCGTGACTTGACGCCGATAAGGGGATGCGGTGCTGATTCCTTATCCTATCAGGCAGGGGAAGGCTATGAATGATTCATTGAAAGCGCAATGCATTGCTGAATTTCTGGGAACCGGGCTGTTTATCTTTTTCGGCGTCGGGTGTCTATGTGCAATAAATGTGGCCGGGGCCAGTTTCGGCTTATGGGAAATCTGTATCGTATGGGGATTGGGGATTTCGCTGGCGGTTTATCTTACCGCTGCTATCTCCGGTGGCCATTTAAACCCGGCGATCACTATCGCCATGTGGCTGTTTGCCTGCTTCCCGCGCAACAAGGTGCTGGGATATTGTGTGTCGCAGATTGCGGGGGCCTTCTGCGGTGCCGCGTTGGCCTATATGCTTTACCAGAATCTGTTTGCAGATGTGGAAGCGGCGCAGCATCTGATGCGTGGCAGTCTGGAGAGCCTGCCACTGGCCAGTACTTTCGCCACTTATCCTGCCAGTGCCATCAGCGTGTTGCAGGCAGCGATGGTGGAAGTGGTGATTACCGCCATTCTGATGTGTCTGATCATGGCGCTGACCGACGACGGTAATGGGGTACCACGCGGGCCACTGGCGCCTTTGCTGATCGGCATTCTTGTCGCCGTTATCGGGGCTTCTATGGGGCCATTGACCGGGTTTGCCATGAATCCGGCGCGTGACTTCG
This sequence comes from Serratia fonticola, assembly GCF_006715025.1. Taxonomy (NCBI): domain Bacteria; kingdom Pseudomonadati; phylum Pseudomonadota; class Gammaproteobacteria; order Enterobacterales; family Yersiniaceae; genus Serratia; species Serratia fonticola. Next base: position 3,593,771 of record NZ_VFMK01000001.1, on the reverse strand, counting down.
GGCCCAGACTCTTCACTTTCTTTGCGGGTTGGGGAAAGGTGGCGATGACCGGTGGCCGGGAGATCCCGTATTTCATCGTGCCTATCGTCGCGCCAATCATTGGCGCTTGCATTGGCGCAGCAGGGTATCGTTATTTAATTGGTAAAAACCTGCCTTGTAATGCCTGTCAGTTAGAAGAGGATAAAATCTGAATTTCTCCTCCTCACGCGGTCAGTGACGTGAGGAGGGTTTTTTGTGATCTGTTTTGGTTAATAGATGAAAATTGATTTCCGGTTCATTTTTAGTCTGATAGGCTTGATTGCTCCTTATTAATATGATTTTCAAATTTTATTGTTTACGTTTTTTTCAATCGGGAATGAAGTTAATAATAACAAGTTGATAACGTTGGGATGACTTATCACAAAAAATAAAAGCTCACTCAGGGGGGGGGGTATGATTTCTGCCAGTTCACTCAACTCAGAACTCATAAATAAAATCGCCCAAGATTTTGCACAGGCTACGGGATTGGCCGTCGTAGTGGTGAATATCCACGGGGAGGAAATCTCCGGCATGTTCAACTTCACGTCATTTTGCCAACTGATGCGCCAGGATCCGGTTAATCACCTCCGTTGCCGCATGAGTGACCGCTGCGGTGGGCTTGAAGCATCAAAATCCGATGAACCCTGTATCTATCGTTGCCACGCTGGCTTGACGGATTTCTCCATCCCTTTGGTGATTGCTGGCCATCTGGTTGGCTTTGTGCTGTGCGGACAGGTCAGATTACAACAGGAGGTTGGGCTGATCGACATATTGAATGTGGATGACTGTTGGCAGAAAGATCCGGAGCTTTTGAACGAATTTCATAATGTTCAGGTAATGGAATACTCACGGGTGATTGCCTCGGCAGACTTGCTGAAACTGATCGTTGAAAACTGCCTGAAAAAACACCTGAATTTTGTGGTGATCAAAGACAATAACGAAGCCAAAGAACAGGCGAAGTCACGCCAACCCAATCCGCATGAGGCGAAAATGAAAAAGGCACTGCGCTATATCGAAGCGCATTTGTCCGAAGAGCTGCGCCTGGAAGATGTGGCTGCCAAGGTTTATCTCAGTCCCTACTATTTCAGTAAGTTATTCAAGAAATATCAGGGGGTCGGTTTTAACGTCTGGGTCAATCAACAACGGATGGCCAATGCCAAAGAAATGTTACAGCATAGCGACTGGAGTATCGCCAGTATTGCGAAAAATCTTGGGTTTTCGCAAACCAGCTATTTCTGTAAAGTGTTTCGCCAAACCTATAATGTCACACCGCAGGTATTCCGTACGTTGACGGTTGAACAACGTAATCTGAAGTAGCCGGTGTTACATTGCACTGAAAATGCGTTGATCCCGATTGGCATGTAGCAATAATTTGTTATATCACGTTGCTGATAATTGGCCAGAAACCCGCAGGCAAAAGGCAACTCTCATTTTTCGATAGCAATATTTTGCTATGGCAGCACAATAATTTTTTCGCAGAAAAATAAAGTTGACCTTTTTTTATTAATTAACTGGCGTATATTGATTTAACGGTAAACAACTCAATTATACGTTAATGCTAATAAAATGTTAATTGAGTGATAAATTGAATGTCGCGTCGCGGTAATGCCTATTGTGCAAGGTGCGGCCCGGTATAAACGGATAGTTTAGAAAAACGATATAAGAACTGAATATAACTGCTAACTGGATGCCTCATGACTTGTGTACTACCGGGTCATGATTGGGAAGGGGGTGTCACTCCCCCGCAGCCCCCGCTGCTGTGATGCTGACGATTCCGCTGTTGCCACTGATCTGAGGATTGGGAAGGAGGCGGATGAGGATGACGCTAAGCCAGAAGACCTGCCAGTTGGTTAAACATTCAACTCCTTCGGTGGGAAGCGGGTTGTCCTTGGATGCGCGCAGCCATTGTGCTGTCTGCCCGTATTTTTGTGACGCCAAAATCCCGACCGAGAGGCCGGGATTTTTTTATGCAGTCAACGGGTAAGAAGGCTTTTCTCATTGCGGGTACGGGCAGTGGTTGTGGCAAAACTACGCTGACGCTCGGTATTTTGCGCGCACTGAAACAGCGCAGTCTGCGTGTTCAACCGTTCAAGGTTGGCCCCGACTACCTTGATACTGGCTGGCACAGCGCCGTTTCCGGGGTGCCTTCCCGCAATCTGGATGCCTTTATGCTGCCGGTTGCCACGCTCAATGGCCTGTATAACCAACATATGCGTCACGCCGATGTTGCGGTGATCGAAGGTGTGATGGGGCTGTATGACGGTTATGGCATCGATCCTGATGAATGCAGCAGCGCCGGGATGGCCAAACAGCTTGACTGCCCGGTGATCCTGCTGCTGGATGGCAAAGCGGTATCAACCTCAGCCGCGGCCACCGTGCTCGGTTTCCGTCAGTTTGATCCCGCGTTAAACCTGGCGGGTGTCATCGTTAACCGGGTGAACTCTCAGGCGCATTATCAACTGCTTCGCCAAGCGATAGAACGCTATTGTGGGATCCCGGTGCTGGGGCGGTTGCCAACGATGGACGATGTGGCCTTGCCATCGCGCCATCTGGGATTGATACCGGCTCAGGAAGGGAAGAGTGATGATCTGCACTGGCAACGGCTGGCGCAGCAGGTTGAAGCAAGTATCGATCTCGATCGGCTGCTGGCGCTGACTACCTCGGTCTGTCAGCCCGTAGGGACCCCGCCGGTATTACCCGATCCGGCTTTGGCGGAGGGATTAACCCTGGCGCTGGCCGAAGATGAAGCCTTCAATTTTTACTATCCAGATAACCTCGATTTGCTGGAACAGGCGGGCGTTCGCATCCAGCGTTTCAGCCCGTTGTACGATCGTCGGTTACCGGATTGCCAGATGCTGTATCTCGGCGGTGGCTACCCCGAAGTCCACGCCGCCAGGCTGGCCGCCAACGTGCAGATGCATGCCGCACTCCAGGCTGCTCACCGCCAACAGCTCCCCATCTATGCCGAATGTGGCGGGCTGATGTACCTCAGCGATGGCTTGACCGATAACGCAGGCGTGCGTCATTCCATGAGTGGCATTCTGCCTGGAGAGAGCCATATGGGGGAACGCCTGACTCGCTTCGGTTATTGCCAGTGGCAGGCCCGCACCGATACCTTGCTGGCGGCACGGGGCGAAACGCTGCGTGGTCATGAATTCCATTATTCCGATTTTACCTCCTCACTGCCGCCAGCGTTTGACTGTGCCAAATGGCGCGACGGCGTCGCAGTGCAGCGTTGGCGTGGGGGGTATCAGCTCGGCCATACCCAGGCCAGTTATCTGCACGTTCACTTTGCCCAGCGCCCAAGCATGCTGGAGCGTTGGTTAACCACCGCAAGGAGTGTGCTATGACGCTGATGGCCTGGTTTGTCGCATACCTGCTCGACAGCCTGTTGGGCGATCCGCCGCATTGGCCACACCCGGTTCGTTGGATCGGCAACCTGATTAACACGCTGCAACGTCTTATCCGCCGGGTATGCCATAGCGAGAGCAGGTTAAAGATCGGTGGTGGGGTGTTATGGCTCAGCGTGGTGGGAACAACCTGGCTGGTTAGCTGGTTTTTTTTATTCCTGATGAGCCGTATTCATCCGTGGTTAGGATGGCTGGCTGAGGTGTGGCTGATTTACACCTTGCTGGCCGGGCGTTGCCTGGAGGATGCCGCGATGGAGGTCTATCGCGCGCTGCAATCGGCCGGGATCGAAGAGAGCCGCCGCAAGCTGTCATGGATTGTCGGACGGGATACTTCGCAACTGGAAGCGCCGCAAATTACCCGTGCCGTGGTAGAGACGGTGGCAGAAAACAGCGTGGATGGGGTGATTGCGCCGCTGTTCTTCCTGATGCTCGGTGGTGCGCCCTTGGCGATGGCTTATAAGGCGGTCAATACCCTGGATTCGATGGTGGGCTATAAAACGCCGAAATACCGCGCCATGGGTTATGTTTCGGCACGTATGGACGACCTTGCCAACTGGATACCCGCCAGGCTCAGCTGGTTGTTGCTCAGCGTTGCTGCGTGGCTGACTGGGTTGAATTATCGCCAAGCCCTGCGCATTGGCTGGCGCGATCGTTATCAGCATACCAGCCCGAATTGCGCCTGGTCGGAGGCGACAGTCGCCGGGGCGCTGGGTGTGCAGTTGGGCGGTGCCAACAATTACTTCGGCCAGCGGGTCGAAAAGCCCTGGATGGGTGAGCGTTGCCGGGAGATCGCGCTCGCGGATATCCCCCGCAGCACGCATTTGATGATGATGGCCTCGCTGCTGGCACTGCTGCTGTTTGCCTGGCTGCGCCTGCTGTGGGTTGGTGCTTAAAAGGGAAAGATATGGATTACATCAAACAACCGCAACGCATCGAACAACAAAGCTTCAAGATTATCGACGAGATGATCGCCCAGCAACGGCCAGACTATCGCTTTGCCAATGCCTGGCAGGAAGCGGTGATTAAACGGGTGATCCACACCACCGCCGATTTCGACTGGTTGGATATTCTTTGGTTTTCCCCCGGCGTCATGCAGGCGCTTATCGACGGATTACGCCAAGGTTGCACGCTGTATACCGATACCACGATGGCGTTGTCCGGCATCAATAAAACCCTGCTGCAACAGTTCGGTTGCGAATGCTGCTGCTATATCAGTGACCCACGTGTCGTGGCAGCGGCGAAAGCGCAGGGCATCACCCGCTCAATGGCGGCGGTAGACATTGCGCTGGCAGAAAGTGGAAAGAAGCTGTTTGTCTTCGGCAATGCGCCGACTGCGCTGTTTCGCCTGTTGGAACAGCAGGCTGACCCACTGGCGGTGATCGGCGTGCCGGTCGGGTTTGTCGGCGCGGCGGAATCCAAGGCCGCGTTAAAGAGCCGCGCATTGCCGAGCATTGTGGCCTGCGGACGCAAAGGCGGCAGCAACGTTGCAGCCGCCATCATCAATGCCACGCTTTACTGGATGCGGGAGGGGAAATGAACCTGGCCGAACAGCAAGAGAGTGTCTGGCATAACGGCAAGCGCTACCGCAAAGGGTATACCACGGGTTCCTGTGCCACGGCAGCAGCGAAGGTTGCTGCGCTCATGGTACTGCGCCAGCAGATTATTCATCAGGTTACGATCGTGACGCCCTCTGGTGTGGCACTTAATTTGAGCGTCGAGCAGCCGTTGATCGAAGGCCAGCAGGCTACGGCAGCGATCCGTAAAGACGGCGGAGATGATGTAGACGCCACCCACGGCATGTTGATTTTTGCCCGCGTTACGCTGGAGGAGGGGCATCAGCAGATCCTGTTACGGGGAGGCGAAGGGGTTGGCACCGTTACCCGCAAAGGTATTGGCCTGGCTGTAGGCAGCGCGGCGATCAACCGCACACCGCGTCAGACCATTGAGGCCGCAGTGCGTGAGGTTATTGGCCCATTGCGTGGCGCAGTGGTGGAAATTTTTGCGCCGGAAGGGGCTGAGCGGGCGCGTAAAACCTATAACGGTCGACTGGGGATCCTGGGGGGAATTTCCATCATTGGCACCACCGGGATTGTTACCCCGATGTCGGAAGAAAGTTGGAAACGTTCACTGGCGCTGGAGCTGGAGATGAAACGCGCTGCGGGGCTGGACAAGGTGATTCTGGTTCCGGGTAATCACGGCGAACGCTTTGTGCGCGAACAGTTGGGTCTGGATGGGCACTGGGTGGTGACCATGAGTAATTTTGTCGGTTACATGCTGCAGGAGTGTGTGCGATTAGGGTTTCGTCATGTGTTGCTCGTTGGGCACCCAGGGAAGTTGATCAAGGTGGCTGCCGGGATCTTCCATACTCACAGCCATATTGCCGACGGGCGAATGGAGACGCTGATTGCTCATTTGGCGCTGATGGGCGCTCCCGTTGAACTGTTACGGCAGATTGAGCAGTGCGATACCACGGAAGCAGCTCTGGAATTGATCGCTGAGCACGGCTGGCAGGCGGTTTATTCACGTATTGCCCAGCGGATTTGTCTGCGGGTGCAGGAAATGCTGCGTTTCAGCACACACCCTCCTGTCTGCGATGCCATCCTCTTCTCTTTCGATCAACAGATCCTGGGATGTAACCGACCATTGAATGCGATCCGGGAGGCGATGCGATGATCACCGTTGTGGGTGTCGGGCCCGGTCATGCTCAATGCCTGACGCTAGAGGCACAGGACGCGATTTCGTCTGCGGATGTGTTGGTTGGCGGTGCGCGTCATTTGGTGACCTTTGCCACTTTCCGACATAAAACCCGTGCCATTGATGGCGATCTTGCCAGTTTGTTGGCGTGGTTACGTCAGGTTCATGCCGGCCAGCGCATTGTCGTGCTGGCGTCCGGCGATCCGCTGCTATACGGCATTGGCAAATGGTTGGCAGCGCATTTTATGCCGCAAGAGTTGCACATTATTCCCGGCATCAGCGCCATTCAATATCTCTGTGCCCGAATCCCTTTGGACATGAACGAGCTCTATCTCACCAGCAGCCATGGTCGTACCCCTGATTTCGACTGGCTGTTGCAGCACGACAAGGTCGCGATGGTGACCGATACCACCATCGGGCCACGGGCCATTGCCAACGCCATTATTCAGCGTGGCCTGACGCGCAGCCTGATTATTGGGGAGAACCTGTCTCTGCCCACGGAACGGATTTATCGCCTGCAGCCAGCGGCGGTAGCGCCGTGCTATGACCTCAACGTAGTGGTGATCCTCAATGAAAGATAACGTTTTTTTACGTGGTCAACGTGTGCCTATGACCAAAGAACCGGTACGGTTGCTGGCGCTGGAAAGGCTGGAACTGGCCAGTGCGGCACATTTTATCGACATCGGTGCCGGTACCGGCAGCGTTGCGCTGGAAGCGGCGATGCGTTTCCCCTGGTTACAAGTGACGGCCATTGAACGTAACCCGGCGGCGTTGTCATTGATTAGCGAAAATCGTCTGCGATTGGGGTGTGACAATGTGACGGTGATGGCGGGATCCGCGCCGATGGCATGGGAGACAAAAGCCGATGCCATTTTTATCGGGGGGAGCGGCGGGCAACTGACGGCATTGATCGATTGGGCGCTGGAGCGGCTATATCCCGGGGGCCGTCTGGTTTTTACCTTCATTTTACTCAACAACTTCAGCGAGGCTTTGGCCTGTCTGCAAACGCGTGATGTGGCGGAAATCAGCGGCGAACAAGTGCAGTTCTCAACCCTGACCTCACTGGGGAGTGGCCACTATTTCAAGCCTAATAACCCCACCTATCTTATCTCTTGCTACAAGGAGGGAAGCGATGTCTCAGCACACTGATCCCCAAGCCCTTTGGGATACACAAAAAGTCTGGTTTGTTGGCGCAGGGCCGGGAGATCGCGAACTGATCACCTTGAAAGGTTACCGCCTGCTGCAATCGGCTCAGGTGGTGATTTATGCCGGTTCCCTGATCAACACCGAACTGCTGGACTATTGCCCGCCACAGGCCGAACTTCACGACAGTGCCGGACTGACGCTAGCGCAAATCACCACGCTGATGATTGATGGCGTCCGCGCAGGCAAGCGGGTTGTTCGGTTGCAAACCGGCGATCTCTCGTTGTATGGCTCCATTCGCGAGCAGGGCGAAGTGCTGGCCGAGCACGGTATCGGGTTTGTCTCCGTTCCTGGCGTAAGTGCCTTCCTCGGGGCTGCGGCCCAACTTGGCGTGGAATATACCGTTCCGGAAGTGGCGCAAAGCCTGATTATTACCCGTATTGAAGGGCGCACACCAATGCCGCCACGTGAACAACTGGCTTCTTTTGCTGCCCATCAGACCTCGATGGCCATTTTTCTTTCCGTGCAGAATATTGAACGAGTGGTAGATCAGTTACTTGTTGGGGGCTATCCAGCGCAAACGCCGGTAGCGGTGGTGTATAAGGCCACCTGGAAAGAGAGCCAAACGGTACGCGGCACGTTGGAAGATATCGCGCAAAAGGTCTGTGCCGCGGGCATTAATAAAACCGCGCTGATCCTGGTGGGGGCATTTCTGGGTGAAGAATATCACTACTCCAAACTCTACGATGCGGGGTTCAGCCATGAATATCGTCAGGCCTGAATCCATCGCGCTTTTTTGCCTGACGCCGGGGGGCGTGCGATTAGCACAGCGTTTGCAGCAGCATCTGCCGCTCAGCTGCTTTACCAGTGAAAAACTGCTGGTGCCGGGCTTTCAACCGTTTAACGGCAGTTTTGGCGAGACACTGCGTGAGGCGTTCAGACACTATTCTGCGCTGGTGGTGGTGGGCGCAACGGGGTTGACGGTGCGGGTGATTGCGCCGTTGGTGAACGACAAGCTCACCGATCCTGCGGTGGTGGTGATCGACGAGCGTGGCCAGCATGTGATTAGCCTGCTGTCCGGCCACGTGGGGGGCGCCAACGCCTTGACGCTTTTCCTCGCCGGACTGCTGGGGGCCGACCCGGTGATCACCACCGCTACGGATGTCAATCAGATGGCCGCGCTGGATACGCTGGCTACGCAGTTGGATGCCGAGATACAGGATTTTCGTCATGCAGTAAAAACGGTTAATCAACAACTGGTCTGCGGCCAGAAAGTCGGGCTGTGGTGGGATGAGCCGTTACGGGCGGAGCAAGAGCGATGCGATACCCGAGGGTTTATCCCGGTAGCCGACTTGCAGGCGTTACCGCCGTTGGATGCTCTGGTTTGCGTCAGCCTGCGCGACCGACTGCCTGAACTGCCGTTGCCGGTTTACAAACTGGTTCCTCGCCGGGTGGTGGTGGGCATCGGCTGCCGCCGGGCTACCTCGTTAAAAGTCCTCATTGATTTACTTCAGCAGCAGTTGGCAGACAACCATTTCGATCCGATGGCCTTACGGGCGATCGGCAGCGTCAGTCTTAAGAAAGATGAACCGGCATTGCAACAGTTGGCGCGTTGCTGGCGAGTACCGTTTGAAGTGTTCAGTTGCCATGAACTGCGTCGCCACGAGCAGCGTTTTCCGGCATCTGACTTTGTGCGTGCCACGGTCGGCGTCGGTAGTGTTTCACAGCCGGTAGCCTGGCTGATGAGTGAGGGAAAACTGGTCGGCAACACCCTGCGTGAGCAAGGGGTCACCATGACATTGGGAGTGTCGTATTGATGTTAAGCGTAATCGGTATTGGACCCGGCAGTGAAACGATGATGACGCAGGAGGCCATCGAGGCGATCCGCGACGCTGAGATTATCGTTGGTTACAAAACCTATACCCACCTGGTGAAATCCCTGACCGGGGATAAACAGGTGATCAAAACCGGCATGTGTAAAGAGATAGAACGCTGCCAGGTGGCGATCGATCTGGCCATGGCGGGCCACAAAGTGGCGCTAATCAGCAGTGGGGATGCTGGCATCTACGGCATGGCCGGGTTGGTGCTGGAACTGGTTGGCCAGCAACAGTTGGATTTGGAGGTGAAGCTGGTAGCCGGGATCACCGCGAGTATTGCCGCCGCGTCATTGCTGGGGGCGCCGCTGATGCACGATTTCTGTCATATCAGCCTGAGCGATCTGCTTACTCCCTGGCCGGTGATCGAGAAACGGATTATTGCCGCCGCGCAGGCCGACTTTGTGATCTGTTTTTATAACCCACGCAGCCGTGGCCGGGAAGGGCATCTTGCCAAGGCTTTTGCGTTGATGCAGCCCTATAAATTGCCGGATACCCCAGTAGGGGTGGTGAAAGCGGCGGGGCGCAAAAAACAGGAAAAATGGCTGACAACGCTGGGTGAAATGGATTTTACCCCGGTGGATATGACCAGTCTGGTGATTGTTGGCAATCAGACCACCTATTGCCGTAACGGCTTGATGATTACGCCACGAGGCTACGCACTGTGATCCACGTGTTCGGCGGCACCAGCGATGCGCGGTTGATTTGTCAGCTTCTCGATCAGGCTGGAGAGCACTACAGCCTGTCGGTGGCCAGCGATGCGGGCAAACAGCTGGCCGGGAGCATTCTCGGTGACGTGGTGGTGGGGCGTATGGATAGCGACGCGATAGCGCGCTATCTGAGACAAAAGCACATCCGCTGGGTGATCGATGCTTCCCATCCTTACGCCAATGCGCTGAGTGAAAACGTGATGATCGCCTGTGATGCCCAGGAGGTGTGGTTGACCCGTTATCAGCGCCCGAGCGAGATCGACCGAATATCTCACCCGCTGCTGCACAAAGTTGATGATGTCGACGAGGCCTGTCGGGTGGCGCAAACTCTGGGAACGCGGGTGCTGTTAACCACTGGCAGTAAACAACTGGCGCAATATCAGCGCGGTTTACAGGGAAAAACACTGTTGGTGAGAGTATTGCCCAGCGCTGAGGTGTTGGTGCAATGCGAAGCGCTGGGGCTTGGCATCGATAACATCATTGCGTTACGTGGCCCGTTTAGTGCGTCTTTTAATCGGGCGTTATATGCGTTTTGCCAACCGGACGTGGTTATTACCAAGGAGTCCGGTCATGAGGGGGGTTATCTGCAAAAAGTCGAACCCTGCCTGGCATTGGGCATCCCCTGCATTGTTGTGCGCCGTCCGCCTTCCTTGGCGGCAGAGCGCTGGAATGAACAGGTGGGCTCACTGGAGGCTTTTGCCCAGCGGTTGTCCCTGTGGCAGCAGCAACGAGGAAAATAATATGAAGAAAGCGCTGTTGGTGATCAGCTTCGGCACCAGTTATGAGAGTACCCGGCAAAAGAATATCGCAGCCTGCGAGCGACAACTGGCCGCTTGTTGGGCCGATCGCGAGCTGTTTCGTGCCTTCACCTCGGAAATGATTATCCGCAAGTTGCGCCAGCGGGATGGCTTGCTGATCGATAATCCGCAGCAGGCACTGCAACGTTTGGCAGAGGCGGGATATCAGGATGTGGCTATCCAGTCGCTGCATATCATCAACGGTGATGAGTACGAAAAGATAGCCCGCGAAGTGCGTGCCTGTCGCCATCGATTTCAGCGACTGGTGCTGGGTAAACCGTTACTCAGCAGCTATGCCGATTACCAGCAGTTGCTGTTGGCACTTCAGGCGCAAATGCCGTCGTTGGCTGCCGATGAGCGCGTTGTGTTTATGGGGCATGGTGCCAGCCATCATTCGTTTTCCGCTTATGCCTGCCTCGACCATGTGATGGCTGCGCAGAACATCCCCGCTCTGGTAGGCGCGGTGGAGAGCTACCCGGAAATAGATGGGCTGATTGCTCGTTTGCGGCAACAGCAGGTTCGCAAGGTTCATCTGATGCCGCTGATGCTGGTGGCTGGCGATCATGCCATCAATGACATGGCCTCCAGTGAACCGGACTCCTGGTGTTCGCAAATGACGCAGGCAGGTATTGAAACCCAGTGCTGGCTGCAAGGGCTGGGGGAAAATCCAATGATCCGCCAGATGTTTGTCGATCATCTGGATGCGGCGCTGCGCCAAAGCCAGCAGGAGGCCGCGTGATGAGTGGGAGATTATACGCCTTGGGCGTTGGCCCCGGCGCCAGCGATCTGATTACCGTGCGCGCGGCTCGAATTCTGGGGCAACTGGATCTGCTTTATGCCCCGGCAGGACGTAAAGGAGGGGACAGCCTGGCGTTGTCGATAGTCAGGGAATATCTGTTGCCGCATACCGAGATCCGCACCTGCCATTTTCCCATGAGTGCCAATGATGCTGAAAAACAGGACGTTTGGGATGCGGTCGCTCAGCAGCTTGGTGCAGAGGTTGAGAAAGGCAAACAGGTGGGGTTTATCACCCTGGGGGATGCCATGCTATTCAGCACCTGGGTCTTTCTGCTGGCACGGCTTGGGCACCCCGCCTGGTTGGAAATTGTGCCCGGAGTCACCTCCTTTGCCGCGATTGCCGCGCGGGCGGCGATGCCGTTGGCGATGGAGCAGCAGTCATTGGCCATCATGTCGTGCACCGCACCTGAAGCTGAATTGGAGCAGGCGTTGTGCACTCATGACTGCGTGGTGTTGATGAAGGTCTATGGGCGGTTGCCGTTGGTTCAAACCTTGCTGGCTCGCCTGGAACTGTTCAGCCACGCAGTATTGATGGCGGAGGCCTCACTGCCTGGTGAGCAATGTTGGCGCCGCTTGGATCAGCTGCCGGTTGACACGCCGTTACCTTATTTCTCGACCATTTTGGTGAACAGACGTTGGAGCACTGAGGAGTAACCGATGGAAACGCAAACCAGAAAACTTTCGTTGATGGGGTTGGCTTTCGCACTGTTAATGATGCTGATCCCCCAGGACGCTTTTGCCATGCACATTATGGAGGGCTTTTTACCGCCGTTATGGGCGATGGCCTGGTGGATACTGTTTTTGCCCTGCCTGTACGTGGGATTACGGCGAATGAGGCAGATCGTCAGTGAGGACAATAATCAAAAAGTGCTACTGGCACTGTGTGCGGCGTTTATTTTCGTGCTCTCGGCGCTGAAAATCCCTTCGGTCACCGGCAGTTGCTCTCATCCTACCGGTGTGGGGTTGGCGGTGATCCTGTTCGGCCCGGGGGTAGTGGCCGTGCTGGGGGCGATTGTACTGCTGTTTCAGGCATTGTTGCTGGCCCATGGCGGGTTAACAACGCTCGGTGCTAACGGCATGTCGATGGCGGTTATTGGGCCCGTGGTGGGATATCTGGTCTGGCAACTGGCCTGTAAATCTGGGCTACGCCGGGATGTGGGCGTCTTTCTGTGTGCGGCGATAGCCGATCTGGTCACCTATTTTGTCACATCGATACAGTTGGGAATGGCTTTCCCGGATCCGCAGTTTGGGGTCATGGGGTCCAGCGTGAAATTTATCGGCGTGTTCTGTCTGACGCAACTGCCTATTGCCGTCGCGGAAGGGCTGCTTACCGTCATGATTTACGACCAGTTAACGAAACGTCGGCTGATCCCGGTAGCGGAGCATTGAGATGAAAAAAACACTGATGTTGCTGGCGATGGTGATCGCCCTGATGATTTTACCGTTTTTTATTGACCACGGCGGCGAATACGGCGGTTCGGACGGAGAAGCGGAAGCGCTGATTGAGCAAACCGCACCACATTACGCGCCGTGGTTCTCTCCGTTGTATGAGCCAGCCAGCGGCGAGATTGAAAGCCTGCTGTTCACCCTGCAAGGGTCATTGGGGAGTGCCGTGATCTTTTATATTCTGGGCTATTACCGGGGCAAGCGCCGTGAGCCTGCTGGGGATTGATAAACTCAGCGAGCAGAGCCGCTGGCGACATCGGGATCCGATGGTAAAACTGTGGCTATATGGTCTGTTTTTACTGTTGGCTATGGTGCTGTCTCCGCTTTATCAGGCGCTGTTATTGTTGGGTATTGCCGTGCTGACTTGCTACCTGTTACGTATTGGTCCAGCGCGCTATTTACGTTGGTTGGCGATCCCACTGTCATTTCTGTTGTTTGGTGTGTTGACCATTATGGTTTCTGTCGCGCGCCAGCCAGAGAGCCTGTGGTGGGGAGTGCAACTGGGGAACTGGTGGTTTGGTCTCGACAAGCAGGGGCTGAATACCGCCAATCACACACTGTGGCGCAGCCTTGCCGCGTTGGCGGCCACCTTCTGGTTTATGCTCAATACGCCTTTTACGCAGATGATCCCGTTACTCAAGCGTTGCCATGCGCCCCGTCTGTTGACTGAGCAGATCCTGCTGACCTGGCGTTTCATCTTTATTTTTGCTGAAGAGGCCGCGGCGATCCATCGTGCCCAATCGCTACGTTTTGGCTATGTCTCGCTCGCCAGCAGCTATCGTTCTCTGGCGATGCTGGTGGGCATGCTGTTTACCCGCGTAATGATCCGCTATCAGCAGATGATTATTTCACTGGATAGCAAACTTTATCAGGGAGATTTTCACCTGTGAGATCTGGTTGCCAATGTTAACAACCCGACAATTAAGCTTTAGTTACCAGGATGAACCGGTGCTGCAGGATTTGACGCTGGATTTTGGTCAGCACGCGGTGACCGGGATATTGGGGGCTAACGGCTGCGGTAAATCGACGCTATTTATGCATCTGACCGGTATACTGCGCCCGCAGCAGGGTGAGGTGCAATGGCAGGGCGAAGCGCTGCGTTACGATAAGCGCAGCCTGCGAGCGTTGCGCCAGCGTGTCACGACGGTTTTTCAGGATCCCGAACAGCAGATATTTTATACCGATATCGACAGCGATATCGCTTTCAGCCTGCATAACCTGGGCCTGGATAAGCAATTGATTGCTCAACGGGTTGAGCGTGCCTTGACCTTGGTGGATGCACAGAGTTTCCGGCATAAGCCGGTCCAGCACCTCAGCCATGGGCAGAAGAAGCGTGTGGCGATTGCCGGTGCACTGGTGATGGAGGCGGATTTTCTGTTGCTGGATGAGCCTACTGCCGGGTTGGATCCTGCGGGCAGGCTGCAGATGATCACCATCATTGAGCGCATTGTGGCCGAAGGCAAACGGGTGATCATCTCCAGCCATGATATCGACTTGATTTACCAGGTTTGTGATCACTTGTATGTCCTTTCCCATGGGCGGTTAATCGACTCAGGGGAAACCGCGCAGGTGTTTATGCATCAGGAGCGGTTAGCTGCCGCCGGGTTGGTGCAGCCCTGGCTGGTGAAGTTACACAGTAAGCTGGGGTTGCCGCTGTGTAAGACGGAAGAACAACTGTTTGCGCTGCAACGCCAGCGTGATGGGGAGAGAATGTGATGAAGCGGTGTGTAATGGTGCAAGGAACGGCATCCGACGTGGGTAAAAGCGTATTGGTCGCCGGATTGTGCCGGGTTTTTGCGCAGGATGGTTTTCGCTGTGCGCCCTTTAAGTCGCAAAATATGGCGCTCAATTCCGGCATTACCCGCCGGGGAGAAGAGATGGGGCGGGCACAAATTTTTCAGGCCGAAGCGGCAGGGATTGAGCCCGACGTTCGCATGAATCCGGTACTGCTGAAGCCAACCAGCGATCGTCAGGCGCAGGTGGTGCTGATGGGGAAGGTGGCCTGCAATATGGATGCGCTCACCTATCATGAATATAAACCCCAATTGCAGCAGCAAGTCAGCGAGGTCTACCACAGCCTGGCCAGCGATTATGACGTGATAGTGCTGGAAGGGGCGGGCAGCCCGGCAGAGATCAACCTGCGAGATCGGGACATCGTCAATATGGGGATGGCGGCGATTGCCCAGGCCCCGGTCCTGCTGGTGGCCGATATCGATCGTGGCGGGGTATTTGCCTCGATTTACGGTACGCTGGCGTTGCTGCAACCGGAAGAAAAAGCGCGGGTGAAAGGGGTCATCATTAATAAATTCCGTGGTGATATCCAACTGTTGCAATCGGGGCTGGAGCAGATTGAGGCGCTGACTCACGTACCGGTGCTGGGCGTTATGCCGTGGCTGAATATCGATCTGGAAGATGAAGACGGGGTGGCGCTGCAAAATGGCAAATACAGCCCGACAATCGGTGTTCGTGAACTGGATATCGCGGTGATTCAACTGCCGCATATCGCCAATTTTACCGATTTTAATGCCTTGGCGGCGCAACCGGACGTGGGGTTGCGCTACGTATCACATCCGGCGGCGTTGGCCGGGGCCGATCTGATTATTCTGCCCGGAAGTAAAAACACCCTGGGGGATTTGCAGTGGTTACAGCAAAGCGGGCTGGCTGCAGCACTGCAGCGGCAGCATCAGGCCGGGGTGCCGATTATCGGGATCTGCGGGGGCTACCAGATGCTGGGTAAGCAGATTGTCGACGGCGTGGAGTCGGGGGTGGCGCAAATGGCGGGGTTGGGCCTGCTGGATGTCGAGACCCAGTTTGCGTCAGAAAAGGTGACGACGCAGGTGTCTGCACGCTGTCAGGCTACGTTGCCGGGGATGTTGGCCGGATGTGTCGAACAGCCGGTGGCGGGTTATGAAATCCATATGGGGACCAGCAGACTCGGTGCCGAGGCACAGCCTTTTGCCTGTATCTCCCTACGTAACGGTGAGCCGGAGAGTACCTTTGAGGGGGCGGTGAATTCTACCGGTGATGTATTAGGCAGTTATATTCACGGGTTATTTGACAGTGGCCCATTCTGCCGGGCGCTGCTGAATGGTTTGCGGCTGCGCAAAGGGCTGGCGATTTTTGATGGCCCGGTAGTGGATTATCATGACCATAAGCAACGGCAGTTTGATATCTTGGCCGATACCCTGCGGGAGCATATTGATATTGCCCGGATCTACCGCATCATGAATGAGCACCAAGAGGAGATTCGCGGGTGATCCTGATTACCGGAGGGGCGCGTAGTGGCAAGAGCTCACTGGCAGAGCGCCTGGCAGCGGCGGCCAGTGAAAGGGTGCTGTATATCGCCACGTCGGTGGTGACTGACGAGGAAATGGCCGAACGGGTTAGAAAACATCGCCAGGCACGCCCAGCTCATTGGCGCACCTGGGAGGGTAGCGAGCAACTGGCTCACGTCATCGAACAACAGGCGGCGGCGGGAGAGGCCGTCATTCTGGAGTGCATCACCACCCTGATTGCGAATCTGATGTTTACGTTGACAGGTGACATCCCCGTCGAGCAGATCGACTTTGACACGGTAGAAACCCGGATCCAACAGCACATCGATGAGTTACTGGCCGTCTGTGCCCGCAGCCCGGCGGCGATCTATCTGGTCACCAATGAACTGGGGATGGGCATTGTGCCGGAAAACCGCCTGGCCCGTCATTTCCGCGATATTGCCGGGCGAGTCAATCAACGTTTGGCCGCTGCCGCAGAGTCGGTATTTTTAGTGGTTTCTGGGATTGAGGTAAAGATTAAATGAGTTTGCGTCTGTTTTGGGCCACTTTGCAGTTTATGACACGTATCCCGGTGCCTGCACGTTGGACACAAGGGCTGGCGTTGGACCATTACGAACGCGGTATTGTGGGGTTTCCGCTGATTGGCCTGATCGTCGGTTTTATTGGTGGTGGCGTCTTTACCCTGTTGGCTCCCTGGTGTGGGTTACCGCTGGCGGCATTGGGGTATGTGCTGGCGTTGGCCTTGATCACCGGTGCTTTTCACCTTGATGGTCTGGCTGATACCTGTGATGGCGTTTTCTCTGCCCGCAGCCGGGAGAAGATGCTGGAGATTATGCGCGATAGCCGCCTTGGTACGAATGGGGGGCTGGCGTTAGTGTTTATTGTGGTGGCGAAGGTGCTGGTCGTCAGCGAGCTGGCGCTGCGTGGCTTGCCGATGCTCGCTATGCTGAGCGCCGCAGGCGTGGCCAGCCGCAGTTTGTTGATACTGTTGATGTATCGCCAGCGCTACGCCCGTGAAGGGGAAGGGCTGGGAAATATTTATATCGGGCGAATCAACGGTGGGCAAACCCTGGTCACGCTGGCCATGGGAACGGTGTTGGTCATGTTACTGGGGCAGAGTAAAGCCGTATTCGCCTTGGGGAGCGCGCTGATTGCTCTGTTGTTATTGCGTTCGTATCTGAACCGCCGCTTAGGCGGGCAGACCGGTGACACCTTAGGTGCGGCAGTAGAAGTGGCCGAACTGGTGTTTTTAATGGCACTGCTGTGAGTGAGTTTGATGCGTCTATTTCTGGTACGACATGGGCAGACAGAGGCTAACCGGCAAGGGGTCTTCTGCGGTATGACCGATTTGCCCTTGACCGAGCAAGGGGTGACTCAGGCGCAGCAGGTAGCGCAATGGTTGGCAGAGGTGCCTTTTGTGCAAGCGTTCAGCAGCGAACTGTGGCGCGCCCGGCACACTGCCGAAATTGTGCTTGGGCAACGTGAGTTAACCGCCCAGCCAGACAAGTGTTTCAACGAAATGAATTTTGGCGACTGGGAAATGCGCCATCATCGTGATTTGCAACAGCAAGATGCGGAGGCCTGGGCGGACTGGGTGGCGGATTGGCAACATGCCTGCCCGACGGCGGGTGAGTCATTCCCGCTTTTTTCACAGCGTATTGGCAGTAAAGTACAGCAACTGTTAGCCCAGCGCGAGGGGGGCGATCGTTTGCTGGTGGCACATCAAGGTAGCCTGAGCTTGCTGATGGCCGGATTATTGGCGATGCCGGCGACGGGTATGTGGCATTTCCACTTTGAACAGGGAGCCTACAGCGTGCTGGATATCCATGAAGGTTTTGCCGCGCTACGGGTATTTAACAGCCGGGCTCACTGGCAGCCTGCAACAAGAGAATAAATCAATGCAAACTCTGTCAGCGTTAATCGATAGGATCACACCGTTGGACACGGCGGCCATGCAACAGGCGAAAGCCAGGATTGATGGCTTGCTTAAACCGCCGGGGAGTCTTGGCCGTCTTGAACAATTGGCCATTCAACTGGCCGGTATGCGCGGCTTCGGTGAAATGTCGGCCACCCGTAAGCAAATTATTGTTATGGCCGCCGATCATGGCGTGTATGACGAAGGTGTAGCGGTTTCTCCCCGTGAAGTGACCGTGATCCAGGCGTTGAATATGGTGAAGGGCATTACCGGCGTCTGCGTTCTGGCAGCCAATGCCGGTGCTGAGGTCAAGGTGGTGGATGTCGGTATCGATAGCGAACCGTTACCGGGCCTGCTCAACATGAAAGTGGGGCGGGGGAGCGGAAATATTGCGCGTGAGGCCGCCATGCCCCGTCAACAGGCGCAAGACTTGTTATTAGCCAGTGCCCAACTGACGCTTGAACAGGCCGCACTTGGGGTAAGGCTGTTTGGTGTCGGTGAATTGGGGATGGCGAATACAACGCCAGCAGCGGCGCTCGTCAGCGTCTTTTCCGGCAGCGATCCGCAGGAAGTGGTTGGTATTGGGGCCAACTTCCCACGCGATCGCCTGCACCACAAGGTGAATGTGGTGCGCCAGGCGATTGCCATTAATCAACCTGATCCCGATGATGCCCTCGGGGTGTTGGCCAAGTTGGGAGGATACGATTTAGTCGGGATGACAGGCGTGATGCTGGGGGCGGCAGCGGCCGGTTTACCCGTGATCCTTGATGGTTTCCTTTCCTATGCGTCTGCGCTGGCGGCTTGTGGCATTGCACCCGAGGTCCGTCATTATCTGCTACCCTCGCATTTTTCGGCTGAGAAAGGCGCCGCTATTGCCCTTAAGCAGCTACAATTGGCCCCCTATCTGCACCTGGATATGCGCTTAGGCGAGGGGAGTGGTGCGGCGATTGCCATGCATATCGTGGATGCAGCCTGTGCCATGTATCACCAGATGGGCTCGTTGGCAGACAGTAATATCACCATTCCGGGCAGTGCTACCTAGTTAGCCGTAAAGCCAACAGCCCAGCCAGAAGCTGAGCAGTTGGCTTGCCTATCATTATACGCGTTGCCAACGGGGGATGCCCTTTCGCCTTTAAAGAAACAGGATGCCTTTTTTGAGCAGGCGTAGTGGGACATAATTATCCAGTGATGTTTGTCTGCAAAAATCAGTGAACTGCTGGAGTGTATGTACTCCGGCCTTTTGGTAGATGTTATAGATTCTGTTTTCTATCGTTTTTGCACTGAGTTTGTATAAATTTGCTATCTCTTTAGTCGAGTGCCTTTGCAACATGAAAAAAATAATGTCGAGTTCGGCCTGCGTAAATAGCTTATTGTTGCACTCAGTGGTCAACACGCTGGGTTTTTTCTGATTAATATACAGCAGTGGTGAGAGGGTATTTAACTTTCGCGCATTCCACAGGGTTCCAACCAACTTTCTCTGCTCGTTGTAGATCGGCAGCTTCTCGCTGATAAAAGGCATCAGGCTGGTTTCCCCATACCAATAATGGGTTTCAATCACTGTCACTCGTTCATTTGCAGCTTCCGCCCGGCGATCATGTTCTTTAAGATCGGGCGCAAGCTCGGCCCATTCGGCAGGGAATTCATCATCAAGCTTCCCTTCTATAGCGAAATTGAGGGGGGTATTCGTATAAAAGTAGGCCGCCTTGTTCATATAAACATGTCGAGAGGCGAGATCCTTGATACCCCAAGGTTCATTTAGCTGCTCTATCATGGCGATTAGCCCGCTTAAATAAATATCACTACTGCTAGCGAATTTTTCCATTCAAAAAATAAATCCATTTATTTTATTCATTTTGAGTGTGAATGTTTTTGGCAAGCATTATTCATCCTATAAGCTGCCGAAAACGGTATTGTCTGTTTGAACGCGTAAGGGATACCATCGCAATAGTCTGAGTTTGTGATTAACCTCCCTGATAATAGTTTGAGTCACAAGTAAATAGTCGTCATTATTTAGCTGCTATCATTTATTGGAAATTGTTGCAAGGGTGATTTCCTCCTGTTATTATCACGAAATAAAGTGCTTAATTTCTATGCAAAGGGGGAGCGTTAACGTCGTGCTCTCGCTGAAAAATTTATTACTCTTATTGTGCCACACCAGGGAAACGTCTTAATGGCGGTGATTGGTTTGCAGAGCAAGCTTACTTGCCAGCAGTGCATGCCATGGGAAATATGCAGCGTTACTTCAACTTCTCTCACCTGCGGCAACGTGCAAATGCGGGCGTTTTTCCATCTTGCCCATGCCACAAAGCTTGTGTATTGCCTTATAATTAACACCTCGACGGCATCCGTCTGTGGTGCTCCTCGCTTCAAGTGGTTCCACTGGGGTAGTATGGCTGTTTGGTTGTCTTAACCGCCATGCGACAGAAGAGAAAGTTATTGATGGCACTATGAAAACGCGTAAGCCCCGCCGTCCGCATGGGCGATGGATCTATTACATTCTGCATGAAGATATTCTGTGGCCATGCCCTGTCAAATGGGAATGGGAGAGCAGTTTCGATGCCTGGCTGCCTTTTTACTACTCGCCCACATTGGAGTTTGTGGCCGGCGATCCGGCCAAGGCCGTCAAAGTCAACAAAACTCACCGGCCTGGTTGGCAGGCAAAGCGCCTTTCATACGCTTAGGCATGGTGGCGCATATCCCTGCCTGCAAATCTCTTTAGTTGCGACGAATAGATCCGTTGATACGCAATCCCATAAATATCACATTGGATTAGTCGAGTAGATTGCGGACCGTCCGGCGCACGTAGTGGGTCATTTGCGCCAAATCATCGGGCGCCACCGGACCGCCACCTGCACGCATCACTTGCTGCTCAATTTGGGCGATTTCCTGCTCAACTTTGTTGGCGATCTGCACTTTCACGATTTTGTCTACCGACGAAAGCAATACTTTCAATACTACTTTCAGAGCAATATTTTCGCAGAATGAATCATAGTAATGCGCCGTTGGCGGCTCCACTGCCGGTTGGGGCATGCGTGGGGCCATAGCCTTGAAACTGTCTACATTTTCAATAATAAGATCCATGTCTCTTATTAGTTCATCAAAATCTTTAGACACTGACTTATTTCCCTTTGCAATACGCAAAAATAGAACGTCTGACTTGGCTACGGACAGACACATCTTGGACGAGCCTGACATTCCGGGTGTGAGCGGCAGGTTGGGTGGCATTTTAACCCCGCCGTGGTTCAGCAAACAAGATGGCGCGATTGAGGTCTGGTCTCGGAGGGGGATGACAAATGATGATTGCCTGGTTTTTAAACAGGAAAGGTCAGCCAAAAAATACCGCCGGTTTTGCTTCCTGAACGGATGCCGATAAATCTATCTGCGTCGGTGCTGGCGAACAAGATGAGACATGTGTTCCAATCTTGATTGGACAAATAAAGTAGTCGTGACTACTGCTGAAGGATAAGTCATAGTTGTTTTGCAGGAAAATGGAGGCAGTTACTGATTTAAAAGGGAAATATGTAAGGTGTAAATGATGAAGCTTGAAGGAATTAGTGAGAAATTTTCACGTAAAGTAGGTAGACAACTGTCGTTAGGCGGCTTGAGATGTTTTGAGGCTGCGGCACATAGGGAGAGTTTTACCCAGGCCGCAACGAGTCTGAGCCTGACTCATGGTGCGGTAAGCCGGGCTGTGCGAGCGTTGGAGGATGAGTTGGGGGTTGCGCTGTTTGAACGCCGTCATCGGCGGGTTTTCCTGACTGATGCAGGACGTAAGCTGTACCAGGCAGCGCAGCAGGCCTTTGCAATACTTGAGCAGACTGCCCAGGAACTCTATCTGCAAGCTCAGGAAGCGCCAATCGTTCTTTCTTGCGAACCGACCTTATTGATGCGCTGGTTGATCCCCCGCCTGTCGGTATTTCAGCGGACATTACCCGATGTTAATCTCCAGCTGGTGGCCGGGGGCGGACCCTTTTCGTTCCGGGACGGTATAACGGTTGCAATACGCCGTAATGACGTTGCCTGGGAAGGCCATATGCAGAGCACCCCTCTATTTGTCGAGAAAATTGGTCCGGTCTGCAAGCCTGAGATGAGGGCTCAGTTCATTGAGGGCAGCGGGGCAAACATTCGGATACGTGATGATGCGCTGTTATTACATACCCTCACGCGTCCGCATGCCTGGAGCGACTGGGCGAAATCGCAAGGGATTTCGCTGACGAAGCAACCGCAGCAGTATTTCGACCACTTTTATTTCAGCTTGCAAGCTGCGGAAGCCGGTGTGGGTATGTCAATAGCGCCTTGGCAGCATGTGCGCGATGATATCGCGGCGGGATTGCTGGTCGCCCCGTTTGGTTTTCAACAGAACGGCAGCGGTTATTGCCTGCTAACGGAGCATAAGGTGGTTTCAGGGAGCCCACTAGACCGGGTTATCGCTTGGTTGCAGGCTAATGCGGAAGCTTGAGTTTATGCTCCAGCCGCCGTTGTTGCCAGCGCGTAAGGGGGGCACGCAACAGTAATGTACGAACGGCGCGCATCACGAGTAGCAGCCCCAAGCCCCCGATAACCCACAGCGACCACAGATATTGCGAATGGGTAAACACGTTAATCGCCAGCAGTACCAGGCTCAAGACAATAAAGCGTGCCAGTTTACGTAGCAGTAGAGTTTCATCTTCTATCTGCTGTAACAGTTGTTCCTGAACGTTTTCACCGGAGGGTGAAGATTGCGCGGGGATGAGCAATTCATTGACTTGTAGCCCCAACGCTGACGCTATTGCGGCAAGCGTGTCCAAGCTGGCTTGTTCCCCATTTTCGATGCGTTGAATGGTACGGGTACTCAGTCCGGCGATGGTCGCCAATTGCTCTTGCGACCAACCTTTTGCGACACGCAGATCTTTAATACGGTATTTCTGCATAGTGTTCTCCTGATATAAGGGAGGGGATGTAATAAAGCGTAGGCTTTTGTCGGCAGGATCTCCACGACAGCGACCCGA
This sequence comes from Serratia fonticola, assembly GCF_006715025.1. Taxonomy (NCBI): domain Bacteria; kingdom Pseudomonadati; phylum Pseudomonadota; class Gammaproteobacteria; order Enterobacterales; family Yersiniaceae; genus Serratia; species Serratia fonticola. The sequence goes on along the minus strand of NZ_VFMK01000001.1, from coordinate 3,570,703 downwards.
CACGCAGGCGACAATGGGGCGAACGAGCTAAACTTGGCAGGTAGAGCGATAAAGGGGGAGATATGGAATCTTACCATGGCATAAAACGAGTCATCCTTTCTGATGGGGCGATTAAGCATGTTGTCGCGGAGGACAGTATGGGTAATGAACACATTTTTGCAGCCAGAGACTATATCTCTGAAGGGATACAACCGCCGCTCGAATCGTTGCCGGAAGCACCCGCACAGGAAGATTAAAAGGTAACGTTGCGGATAAAATGCAGCGGTTCCTCGGTTTTATTGGCGTAGGCATATTGCTGGTTACTGTTAAACACATAGGTTTCTCCTGCGCTGAGCGTAAGGGTTTTTTGCTCCAGCAACAGCGTCAAGCTACCGGCGATAACATAGACAATTTCGTGCCAACCTTCGGCGTCGGGTTGAGAGTGATACTGTTCATGCGGCATTAACCGCCACTCCCATAATTCTGCGCGTTGCCGGGCCGGGACGCTGGCAACAAACAGAGCCTGGCTTTCAGCACTGCTGCCTTGCCAGGCCAGTTCTCCGACGAGGTGATTACCGCGATCGTCGGGAGCCTGAATCAAATCGGTAAACGAAACATTTAATGCGGCTGCCAGTTTATCCAGCACGGCCAGACTGACATTGCGGTCGCCTGCCTCAATTCCTGCCAACATGCGTCGACTTACGCCCGACTGTTCAGCCAATGCCATTTGGCTGAGCTTGGCTGACTGCCGGTGAGCACGTAAATTGCTACTCAGGTACTGCAACACCTGCGGGGGCTCGTTTTTCGCATTGTGCACTATATTGCTCATCGATGGGCTTTGCCTCATACTGGCAGTAAAATGTGCATTATATTGCACTTGGTGAGAAGGGCAAACCGGTGTCTACGCGTAAATCTACTCTGTTTATAAAAATCAAGCCGCAGGAAGCCATATTGGTGCTGATCACCATGCTTTGGGGCGGTACTTTTCTGGCGGTACACCAGGCCATGTTGGTCAGTGGGCCGTTCTTTTTTGTCGGACTGCGTTTCGCTACAGCGACGCTGGCCTTGGTGTTGTTTTCCTGGCGATCGTTGTGGGGCATCACCTGGTATGAAGTGCGGGCCGGGATCTTTATCGGCACATCAATCATGTTTGGCTATGGCCTGCAAACCATGGGGCTACAAACCATCACCAGCAGCCAGTCGGCGTTTATAACTGCCATGTACGTCCCCATTGTGCCGCTGCTGCAATGGCTGGTTCTTGGCCGCATGCCAGGGCTCATGTCCTGGATTGGGATTTTATTAGCCTTCATCGGGCTGGTGCTGCTCGCGGGGCCAAACAGCACGAGTATGGCGTTCAGCCATGGAGAGATCCTCACCTTGATCAGCGCATTGGCGATCGCCGCAGAGGTGATCCTGATAGGTGCTTTTGCCGGTAAGGTTAACGTGCGGCGAGTGACTATTGTGCAGTTGGCCACGGCTTCGTTGCTCTCATTCCTGATGATGGCGCCGACCGGTGAGTCGGTTCCTGCCTTTTCCAGTTACCTGCTATACAGCGCGATAGGGCTCGGGGTTGCCAGCGCGTTGATCCAGTTAACCATGAACTGGGCGCAGCGCAGTGTTTCTCCTACCCGTGCGACGGTCATCTATGCGGGTGAGCCGGTATGGGCGGGTATTGTTGGGCGTATTGCCGGAGAACGTTTACCGGGGATGGCATTGGTTGGTGCGGGATTAATTGTGCTGGGGGTGGTAGTCAGTGAGTTGCGTATTCGCCGTAAACCAAAGCCACAAGAAGCCACTGAGTAACGCCGCGCAAATCGGCGGTGTTACTCAAAGCCAGGGGGGAGAGCCCCTGGCTTGAGTATCGCAGATAAAACGTTGTCATCAACCGCCGTACGGGTTAAGCCGTTTTTTTACGACGAGCAAATTGATAACCAACCCCCAAAATGATAAACCACAGTGGTGTAACGACCAATGCCTGACGCGTGTCGTCGCGCAGTGAGAGCAAGACCAGTACGAACGCGAAGAAGGCCATGCATACCCAGCACATCAGCCTACCGGCTGGCATTTTATAGATCGACCTTTGGTGAAGGGCCGGGCGCTGCTTGCGATAGACCAGATACGAACACAAGATGATCGTCCAGACGAACATAAACAGAATGGCCGATACGGTGGTAACCAGAGTAAAGACGGTCATCACATTGGGTATCAGGTAAATCAGCACTACGCCACCCAGTAAGCAGATGCAAGAGAAGGTCAGACCGTTCGCGGGCACCGCGCGTTTGGAAAGGTTGGCAAAAGATTTCGGTGCGTCGCCCTCCTGGGCTAAACCGAACAGCATGCGGCTGGTGGAGAATACGCCGCTGTTGGCGGAGGACGCCGCTGAAGTGAGCACCACGAAGTTAATCACACTGGCAGCAGCAGGCAGGCCGATTAACACGAACAGCTCAACGAACGGGCTCTTGTCAGCAACGACGGAATTCCATGGCGTGACGGACATAATCACAATCAGCGCGAACACATAGAACATGATGATGCGGATAGGAATGGAGTTAATGGCACGCGGTAATACCTTCTCCGGATCTTTGGTTTCTGCTGCAGTAGTGCCGACAAGTTCGATGCCGACGAAAGCAAATACCGCAATTTGGAAACCAGCAAAGAAACCGCTGATCCCTTTCGGGAACATGCCGCCGTCATTCCATAAGTGCGCGAAGGAGGCCTCGCTGCCATTAGGGGATTGGAAGTGCATTGCAATCATGACCAGCCCGGCAATGATCAAGCTGATGATGGCGACAATCTTGATCATCGCGAACCAAAATTCCATTTCACCGAACATCTTCACCGTTGCCAGGTTCAGGCTGAGTAGCAACAGAACACACAGCAAAGAGGCGATCCATTGAGACAGGTCGGGGAACCAGAATTGCGCGTAAGCCGTAATGGCAACCACATCTGCAATACCGGTCACCACCCAACAGAACCAATAGGTCCAGCCCGTGAAGAAGCCAGCCCAGGGGCCAAGCAGATCGGCGGCAAAGTCGCTAAAGGATTTGTACTGCAGATTTGAAAGCAGCAGTTCTCCCATCGCACGCATCACGAAAAACAGCATAAAGCCGATAATCATGTATACGAAGATGATGGAAGGACCGGCCAGGCTGATAGTTTTACCTGAACCCATAAACAGACCTGTACCAATGGCACCACCAATGGCAATTAGCTGAATATGTCGGTTTGTCAGGTTTCGCCGTAGATGATCTTCTGACCCAGACGCGGCGTCCGTTGCTATTTTAGAATGCTCTACCATCTGATGATGTCCTGTTTTACCTGTCATGAGTGAAATTACGAGCTCTGAAGTGGCTCTTTTTTTATGTTTATCCGGTAATTCCGGCTTAAGTAAGGTAACTCAACATCGCCACTTTTGTGCAACATATTTACAACATTTAACAGTGGAATAAAAGCCGATTATTCTTTACTCAGGGGAGGCGAATCGGACGTTCAGGGAACGAGAGACTACTCTTTACAACGGCAAATGAACAGTCCTGTTTGCTCTTATCTTATTGATTAAGCAGAAAGTTATAATTTTGCATGAAAAAAACTAATGCGTTAAGGTGATTAAACTCACCACGGTGGGGAATAAGGATAAAGAGAAAGGCAAAGGCGCATCCTGTAAGGAACAATTGAGTTTCAATCAGTTTATGATTTTAACTGGCGTGTCTGGAGGGGTGAGCTAAGGTTAATCTGCGCAAATCTCTTTGCTTTTGCGGCCTAAGTCACAAAAGTAAAAATCATTGGTCCAGCGAACGTTGTCTACTTGTAGATGTAGGCGAAGGTAAGAGCGGGTATCACAAAAGTACGATAAATCGATTCTCGCGTTGGTTTCGTAGCGGTAAGCTAAGGGCATCACGGTAAATAGAGAAGGGATTGAATATGTACAAGACCATTTTAGTACCGGTAGATATTGCAGAAGACGTTTTAACCGAACATGCGTTAAAGCATGTGGAGTATTTGGCGAAAATGTCAGGGGCCAAAGTGCATTTTTTTCATGCCTTACCGGATGCCTCTGCGTTTGTCACCGCTTATTCGTTTGGGATCAAAGAGTTTGAAAATCAGGCGGAGGTGAAAGCGATTGAAGGACTTAAGAAGATCATGGCGCAGATCGATCTGCCGTTAGAGCGTCTGTCTTATACTATCAGTTTCGGTTCCCCGCGCGACGAAGTTTTGCAACTGGCCGAAGAGATTGAAGCCGATCTGATTGTGGTGGGATCCCGTCGCCCCAGCGTTAAAACCTACCTGCTTGGCTCTAATGCTGCAGCTATCGTTCGCCATGCCAAAATTTCGGTAATGGTGATTAGATAATCCGGAAAAACAGGCCTGCATTATTTCACCGCAGGCCTGTTTGTTAGCTATACCATGCTGTCCTTTCATTTAAATGCGCTTGCTGCGTTCTTTCACCCGTGCCTTGTGGGGGCAGCAGTGAGGGATAACTGCGTTGCAGTGCCTTGGAGAAGCTAACATCAAAAGAGAAACGGCATGCTCGTAGCGCGCTGAAAAATGACAAAGGCATTTAATCATGTTGGGTTTGGGCTGATTATTTCAGCCGTTAGTATTACGGTGATGGGGCGCGGTTTGACAAAGGGCAGATATAAGCAGGCACATAGTGACAAAAGCCAGCAAAAGCTTGGTATGGCAGCGGGCAAAGATGAGTAGGGCTTGGTTAGGATAATTCTAGCTTTATTGCGTGTTTGTGAGGTGTTTTTTATTATTATTCGATTTTAGAATTGTTTAATCCTTGCTCATTCACTTCATGGATATTTGAGCCGAATGCTTGCTGTCGCCCCATAGTATGGGAGGTTGGCGGGAACACTGGGAAGGGTTGGTTGTAATGGCGAGGCATTAAAATTGACAGAATATAAATAAAAGGAGTAATAAAACTCTCATTTGGCTTTTGGTGAAAAATTAAGAGTACTCCTATTGTTATTAAGTGTGATAATATAATTGTGATTTATGATTTGAGCCATTATTAAACTTATAATATAGCGTTTATCCTATTGTCATGTTGTCAAATTACTGTATTGATTTCACCGTATCTTGGTAATAGCCAGCGGGTAGCTACATCGCTATCTTTATCCGCCATTTAGGCTTATCGGCCCTGCCACCAACTCCAGAGTGTAATCAGCAGCCAGGCAGCTGCAATCCAGCACAGGACAGCGGCACCAAGGGCGAAGGAAAGCCGCAGGCTATTGATGAAAAAATAAAGTGAAATCAGGTAGATGAGGTAGGGAATGATGGCCCACATACCAAAGACTATAGTCGTTCTTAGTGCTTCTATTGAGCGCTCGCTACCTACAATATAGTGGGCGATCAAGGCAAAAGTCGGGAATAGCGGTACCAGGCCAGCGATATAATAATTGCGGGTTTTAGACAGTATGGCAATTAAAATCACTACCAGAGCGCCGATTAGCGCCTTGAAAACGATGCTCATAACTCACTCTATTTGAAGGAATTTTACAGCTGAGGCCGAGTGGCCGCAGGAACCGTGGCGATCAGGCTCGCATGGAGGCAGCCTGATAACATACAGATTATTGGCGGTATGCGTGTTTGATCTGCAGGATACTGTTTTTGAAAATTTCAGCCTGTGCCGGGTCTTCAATCTGGGCAGCGAAGCGTTCCAGATTGATGATGACTTTCCCGGCATCTGCTTGACCAATCGCTTTCAAGAGCAATGTTAAGGTGGCTTTAAGACAGGCCACTTCTGTTGCCAGTGCTTCCGGGTTTGCAGACGTAGTAAAATCAACGTTGCTCATTTTATCTCCTGTTTTACGGCGTGAGTTTGTAGCTAAGTGCGGTTTGATGCAGGTTTTATGGATAAAAATTCACCATAAAGAACCGCAGTACAAGTCTTTGGGCAGAGATTATACCATAGCATGCGTCCCTTGCATGGTTGAAGGAGGGGGCTTATAAGTGTTTCATTCGGGATTAAATGGCCGGTATGTTTGGCCTGCAACGTTGTAATAAATTCGTTATACTCATTTTGAGTTACGTTGGGAGGCAGGTGGTTATCGTGCTTCAACATTGAAGAATATTTACGGGCAATAGAGCAGGAGTGAATAACTATTTGGTGTGCAAGCTGTTGACATTCAAGTCAGTTATTTTAATTGATAAGACCTCTTTTTCGATACCTCCAACGGTTAGGTATACTGAATAATGGTTTCGCTACAGCGCATTCTGCGTGTTTGAGAATGACTGTCATTTGTTATTTTTTTGTAATTCATATGCTTATGAGTGATAGTGGCAAGTATCTTTATTTATTGCAGGCTGCGATAACTTGCACTAATTTTACCGCCAAAAGGGATAAAATGGCGTATCATGGAGAAGATTGTTTCTGTTACGCCTAATTGATGTGGCGGATTTTTATCCGATATAGGCTGGATTAATCGCGCCTTAGTAGACAAGGGGGCGGAAAAATTTGGCCTGTCTCGCAGAGTAAACCGTGAGTAAGTATTAATCTGTATTCATTCTTTGCTGAAAACCAAGTAATATCTGTTTAGATGATAGAGGCTGATTGATTGCGTTACTCCCTTATTTTGGAGAATTTTCCTTGATTAGCGTTCTTCTTGTTGATGACCACGAACTGGTGCGCGCAGGGATACGACGCATTCTTGAAGATATCAAAGGCATAAAAGTTGTTGGTGAAGCGCAATGCGGCGAAGACGCCGTTAAATGGTGCCGCAGCAACTCCGCTGATATCGTTTTGATGGATATGAATATGCCGGGTATTGGGGGGCTAGAAGCCACCCGCAAGATTGTTCGTTATGCGCCCGATATCAAGGTCATCATGTTGACCATTCATACTGAGAATCCGTTACCTGCGAAGGTGATGCAGGCTGGTGCTGCTGGTTATTTGAGCAAAGGGGCTGCGCCGCAAGAGGTGGTAAATGCTATTCGTTCGGTTCATGCCGGACAGCGTTACATCGCTTCCGATATTGCGCAGCAAATGGCATTAAGCCAACTGGAACCCCAGGCAGAAAACCCGTTCAGCACCTTATCTGAGCGCGAACTGCAAATTATGTTGATGATCACCAAAGGGAAGAAGGTGAATGAGATTTCAGAACAGTTGAACCTTAGCCCTAAAACGGTGAATAGCTATCGTTACCGCATGTTCAGCAAACTGAACATCAGCGGGGATGTCGAATTGACCCATTTGGCGATACGGCACGGGTTGTTCAATGCGGAGACTTTGTTAAGCAGTGAGTGACCGTTTTGATGCTCAGACATTTCTCAAAACCGTAACCAGTCAGCCGGGTGTCTACCGAATGTATGACATGGCTGGCACGGTGATTTATGTTGGTAAGGCTAAAGACCTGAAAAAACGTCTTGCGAGCTATTTCCGCACTCAGGTCAGCAGTCGTAAAACTGAAACACTAGTCAAAAATATCGCGCAGATAGACGTTACTGTTACACATACCGAAACAGAAGCTCTTCTGCTGGAACATAATTATATTAAGTTGTATCAGCCGCGATATAATGTTCTTCTGCGTGATGATAAGTCTTATCCCTTAATATTTCTCAGTGCGGATAGCCACCCTCGGTTATCAGTGCACCGCGGCGCCAAACATGCCAAAGGCGAATACTTTGGGCCGTTTCCCAATTCTTATGCCGTACGTGAAACGCTGGCGTTATTGCAAAAGCTGTTTCCTATTCGTCAATGTGAAAACAGCGTCTACCGTAATCGTTCCCGACCTTGTCTGCAATATCAGATAGGGCGCTGTCTGGGGCCATGTGTTGCCGGATTGGTGAGTGAAGAAGAATATCGACAGCAGGTAGATTATGTACGTCTGTTTTTATCCGGTAAGGATCAGCAGGTTTTACATCAACTGATTGAACGTATGGAGAACGCCAGCAAGCTGCTCAATTTTGAAGAGGCTGCACGCATCCGCGATCAAATCCAGGCTGTGCGCCGCGTGACGGAAAAACAGTTTGTTTCGGGCAACAGTGAAGATCTTGACGTCATTGGCGTCGCCTTTGATGCAGGTATGGCTTGCGTACATGTTTTGTTTATTCGCCAGGGCAAGGTGCTGGGTAGCCGCAGTTATTTCCCGAAAGTACCAGGTGGTACAGAGTTGAGTGAGGTCGTGCAGACTTTTGTCGGGCAGTTCTATTTGCAAGGTAGCCAGATGCGGACGCTACCGGCTGAGATCTTGCTGGACTTTACCTTGCCGGAGAAAGACCTGCTTGCGGATTCGCTAAGCGAACTGGCTGGGCGCAAGATTCAGATCCAGAGCAAACCGCGTGGCGATCGTGCTCGCTATTTGAAACTGGCACGCACTAACGCGTCTACGGCACTGGTGACCAAACTTTCTCAGCAATCAACGATTCATCAGCGGTTGGCGGAATTAGCAAAAACGCTAAATCTGGCGGAGATTAACCGGATGGAATGTTTCGATATCAGTCACACGATGGGAGAACAGACCGTTGCCTCCTGTGTGGTGTTTGACAACAATGGTCCATTGCGCTCGGAATATCGGCGTTACAATATTACAGGTATCACGCCGGGCGATGATTACGCGGCGATGGCGCAAGTGCTGAAACGGCGCTATGGCAAAGCGTTAGAAGAGAAAAAAATCCCGGACGTGATCTTTATTGATGGTGGCAAGGGGCAGTTGGGGATGGCGATTGACGTATTTAACGCGCTGAACGTGCCTTGGGATAAAAGTAAACCGTTGCTGATAGGTATTGCCAAAGGTAGCGATCGCAAAGCCGGGCTGGAGACATTGTTCTTTGTGCCGGAGGGTGAGGGGATTTCGTTGCCGCCAGATTCGCCGGCTTTACACGTGATCCAACATATTCGGGATGATTCACACAATCATGCGATCACCGGCCATCGTCAGAAGCGTGCAAAAGTCAAAAACACCAGCGCCTTGGAGTTGATTGAAGGTGTTGGGCCAAAACGGCGTCAGGTGCTGTTGAAGTATATGGGCGGACTTCAACCATTATTGAATGCTAGCGTTGAGGAAATTGCAAAAGTGCCGGGTATTTCACAAGCATTGGCAGAAAAGATCTACAATGCATTGAAACACTGAGGGCAATGTAGCAACATACTCTTAATTTCCACTCCAGCCAGATAGTTACCATAGCATTATGCAATTGAATATACCGACTTGGCTTACCCTGTTTCGCGTAGTTTTGATCCCATTTTTCGTTCTGGCGTTTTATTTGCCATTCGTTTGGGCCCCGATGCTGTGCGCTGTGATTTTTGTGTTTGCGGCTGTAACGGACTGGTTTGACGGCTTTTTAGCCCGTCGCTGGAAGCAAACAACCCGTTTTGGTGCTTTTCTGGATCCCGTTGCCGATAAAGTTATGGTGGCGGTAGCGCTGGTGCTGGTGGCGGAACACTATCACACCTGGTGGATCACCTTACCGGCGGCCACCATGATCGCCCGTGAGATCATTATCTCCTCACTGCGGGAATGGATGGCTGAAATTGGCAAGCGCAGTAGCGTAGCGGTTTCCTGGATTGGCAAAGTGAAAACAACCGCGCAGATGATGTCTCTGGTGGGGTTGTTATGGCGTCCGGATCGTAGCGTTGAGTACGTTGCGTTCGTGCTGTTGTACATTGCCGCGGTACTGACGTTCTGGTCTATGTTCCAATATTTGAACGCTGCGCGCAGGGATTTGCTGGAACCTTGATCGAAGCGATGCAAAAATCGGCAAACGAACAAAGTGGGTCAACAATTTTATTGACTCACCACGTCAGGTAAGTAGAATGCATCGCATCAGACGGCAGCAACGAATCGCCGAAAGATTGAAAAAAATCAGTGAGTTCTGATTAATGCGGGAATAGCTCAGTTGGTAGAGCACGACCTTGCCAAGGTCGGGGTCGCGAGTTCGAGTCTCGTTTCCCGCTCCAAATTTAGTAAAGCTGGTGATTTACGAGCTTTAGCCTGAAAAGGCAGATAGAATTAAGGCGCGTTAACAAAGCGGTTATGTAGCGGATTGCAAATCCGTCTAGTCCGGTTCGACTCCGGAACGCGCCTCCAATTTTCCCGAGCCCGGGTGGTGAAATCGGTAGACACAAGGGATTTAAAATCCCTCGGCTTATGGCTGTGCGGGTTCAAGTCCCGCCCCGGGTACCAGGAAAATAAACTAAGAATAATCAAAGCAATATGCAGTAATGTCGTAACCGCCGAGAGGCGGTTTTTTTGTGTCCTGAATCTTCGTTCAGATTATTTTCGGAAGACGCTATCCAAACAATAGCGCCGGCAAGCGGCATTGAGAGATTCATTGCCGCTATTGAGGCGACGTCAACTCTACGTGCCTTTTATCGAGTGAAATACTCCGGAAACTTACCGGATAAGCCGGGCAGGTTATTGCATTGATATCAGATGAAATGCCCGTGTACGTGCATGCTGCGGCGCCATCAGTACATGCTGAGGTGTTCCTGATTCAACCACAAATCCCTGATCCATAAACACCACGCGATCGGCCGCCTCGCGGGCAAAATTGATCTCATGAGTGACCACAACCATCGTCAAATGCTCTATTTTCCCTCCAGTGCCTGAGCCAACGGGGCCCGCGCTACTTTTCTTCCAAGCTGTTTTTTCTTATTGAATGGATTCAGCCCAATTTTGTTTCGTGCGACAGAGGGTATGCTGAAAAATCGGACTATCCCAACAGGAGATGACAATGACGATGGAATTTGAAATTGAGATTATTAATCCCGCAAAACATCCTGAGCTCGCCGCTCAGCAGGTTGTTATCGAGCTGATTCGGGCGGGGAAAATTGATAATTCCTTTAATGGAATCAAAGCATTAAATACTTATCAAACGCTGGTGGAAAAGTATAAGGCTCTGACGGCTGAACCGGTTGACGTTGTCACTGAGGATAACATTGCTGTCGTTGCTGTTTCGCCAGTTGCCGCTCCGGCCAAGCCGGCCGCGGTTGCGGTCAAAGAAAAAAACGGCAAATCTGCTGCAGCGGTAAGCGCGAAAGCGAAAGCATCGGCTCCTGTCTCTGCGGTAAAAGAGCCTGTTGTTGCCGCCAAACCCGTTGCTAAACCAAAGAAAGCGAAGCCAACGCCGTCTACCCCTAAGAAAAAGTAATCCTAATTTGCGCGAAGGCTTCGGTTTCCGTGCCGTTTACCACAGTTAAAGGGGCTTTCGGCATCCTTGCTGACCCACGGATGCCGTGCCGTTCCGTTCCTGACTTCTGATGAGGGTTACTATCCGTTGTTACCCTTACCTTCAGCGTATTTTCAACTAGAATATGACCCGCAAAGATTCTGCGGGCCAGCCTCATTGTCAGAGCGCTTGACTACAGCGGTATGATTAACTCTTGATTTGATTGGGGATAGGCATTCGCCGATTATCGTCTGTTCGCGGGAAGATGTTTGAAAGGCGTATATTGAGGGTAAGGCCAGAGCGGTGCTCTGGCCGGATGATGATTAATCCAATTTAGGATGCTGATCGATCAGCGCCTGCTTTTTCTTTTCCAGCTCGGCAATTTGTTCGCTGATGTCCTCAACTTTCTGCTCAATGTTGTCGTAGGTTTCCTGCAACAACTCTTTAGCTTCGGAACGGTCTGAAGCGGCCGGGGTTGCACCACGCAGCGGTTTGTTAGCCGTTTCTTTCATATACAGGCCCGTGAGCAGGCCAATAACCGCAACCACCATCAGGTAGTAAGCTGGCATATAAAGGTTACCCGTGGCCTCAACCAGCCAGGCTGCCAGCGTTGGCGTAGCGCCGGCAACCAGCACGGAGATATTGAACGCAATAGCTAGCGCACTGTAGCGGATGTGCGTTGGGAACATTGCAGGCAGTGTCGAGGCCATGACGCCGATAAACGCGTTGAGAAGCACGGCCAATATCAGCAGGCCAAGAAAGATCAGGCCAATAACGTTGCTGTTAATCAGTACAAAGCTGGGGATAGCCAGTATCAGCAAACCAATGCTACCACCGATGATAAAAGGCTTACGGCCAATGCGATCGCTGGTCAGGCCAACTAAGGGTTGCACGAACAGCATACCGAGCATGATGGCAATAATAATCAGCACGCCGTGATCTTCGGTGTAGTGCAGATTATGTGACAGATAGCTGGGCATATAGGTCAGCAGCATGTAGTAAGTCACGTTGGTTGAGATTACCAGACCCACGCACACCAGCAGGCTTTTCCAATACTTGGCGGCAATCTCTCTGAACGATGTTTTCGGCGGATTTTCGATAGAGTCGCGGTCACCTTTTTCCATTTTTTCCATATGCTGCTGGAACGCCGGGGTTTCTTCCAAGGCGTGACGCAGATACAGGCCAATAATCCCTAACGGCGCGGCCAGGAAGAAGGGAATACGCCAACCCCAGTCAAGGAAATTGGTTTCACCCACAATGCTGGAAATCAACACAACAACGCCGGCACCGAGGACGAATCCGGCAATGGAACCAAAATCAAGCCAACTGCCCATAAAGCCGCGTTTGCGATCGGGAGAATACTCGGCCACAAAGATGGCTGCACCCGAATACTCACCGCCGACAGAGAATCCCTGCGCCAGCTTGGCCAGCAACAGCAGGATAGGGGCCCAGATGCCGATAGCAGCATAGGAAGGGATCAGGCCGATACAGAATGTACTGATGGCCATGATGATGATGGTGACTGACAGGACTTTCTGCCGACCGAATTTATCACCCATGGCGCCAAAGAAAACGCCCCCCAGAGGGCGTACCAGGAAAGGTACGGAGAAGGTTGCCAGAGCAGCAATCATCTGTACCCCTGGAGAGGCGCCTGGGAAGAACACCTGGCCAAGCGCATAGGCAACAAAGCCATAAACACCAAAGTCAAACCACTCCATGGCGTTACCTAAGGCAGCAGCGGTAATGGCTTTCTTGAGTTTACTGTCATCGATGATAGTGATGTCGTTAATGTGTAGTGGTTTATGTTTTTTCTTTCTTAACTTCATAGAGTCATCCCTTGCAAATTGGTTGTAGGTGGGTTTGTCATCCACTCTCACTTTTTATTTATTAAGATATCAGTAAGGCTAATGTCCCCCCTTGAATGAAAGCTGACTCGCAGCTTTTTTTTGAGATTCACATCACAATAAATAGGGTTTTTGACAAGAAAATATCATCAAAAAGATAAGTTTTACTTGTTATATAGCTTAGCGGTATATGTGTTTTGAATCAAATCTAGCAATAAATCTTATAATTTTATGTAGTTACGCGGCGGGTATAGGAAGAGCTGCGGGGAAAGTACTGTGCGGCTAAGGGCTTGTACAAACGGCGTTTGCTATGGCCTTGCTGTGCCCGGCGACAGGCTCTGTTCCATTTTGTCGGGCTATTATGTGCCGTATTTCTAACGTGATGGCACAAGAGAGGGAAGTGGTGATTAGCCAAGCCGAGATTTTCTGTCTTACTGACGTCATCGATAATCTGTTGCCAGATAAGCCAATTTGCATAACCGGATCCTTTGCTAAACTGAGTGATAGGCAGAGTTGCTGCCAGGCAGCTGGAGGTGGGTATGTCAGATTCCGAACGACTACAAGAGCTGTTGCAGCGTATTGCTGCGCTGGAAGCCAGAGAACAATCGCTAACCGCCGCTTCTAATGCCTATCAGGCGATCATCACCACTATTTTGGGTAACCTGGATAAATCGATGCGTGACAATGTGATAGCGATGATCGATCAGGCCCATGAAATTGCCTATGCTCGTGCTGCACATCGCTGTGACGAACCGCAAAAGCGCAAAATAAAGCAGGCAGATGACGTTGCTCAGCGCATGTTTATGGTTGCGCGGGGTAAAGCCGCGCAGTCACGTTAAGAGACCTATAACAGTTAGCGATGAATAATGCTGGAATTGATCTACCTCAAAAAATTGTACTTGTGATAGCGTGAGCTGAGATCAGTGATAGTAGTGATGTGCTCATGCATAAGGTTGTCGCGATGGATCCAGTTAAAAGCATCTTGGTAAAAGAGATAGAGCAGATAAACCGGCAGGAAGGGCGTGACGGTAGGCCACGATTCAATAGTGAGTTTGCACGTACGCACCGTTGGCTCTGCTTTGCCATGTTCGCGGGTTATTTTGCCGTGATTGCTGTGATGTACCCGGTTCCCTACATGGGTATCTATGCATTCCTCGGTTTTACCGCATTTGTGCTGTTTATGTTTGCCATGTTATTGATTGAAATTAAACCTGTATATCGTTTTGAGGACATTGGCGTGCTGGATTTGCGCGTCTGTTACAACGGAGAGTGGTATTTCACACGCGCGTTGTCACAACAGTCCATACAGGCGTTGCTCACAACTCCTTCGATTGGCATGGCGTTCAAACAACGCATGCAGGAAATCATTGCCAACAAGGGAGAAATTGATTTCTATGATGTTTACGATCTGGCTTATTCAAAAAAGCTGTATAACTCTCAGCCAGCGGTTGCGGTGCTGAACTAAGGGGGTTGCGCCTTTGCGGATGTTGATTATAATCCCCCTTTGTAACAAGAATATTCTGAGGGATTGGCAATGAGTGATGACATTTTTGACTTTGATATCGATGCCGAACTAGCGAAAGCTGAGAAAAATGCGGCGTTGAAAGCCAAGGAAATTCCTGAAATCATCGAAGATGAAGAAGACTGCGAAGGTTGCAAAATCTGAAGCAGATGTTAAAAAACCGCTGCGGCGGTTTTTTTTATGCTGGTAACACAACGCTAAAAAAAAGCCCGTACTTTTGACGGGCAGAACACTTGAGTATGAGTGCGAACTGTTTTCGTTATTCGTGCTAAGCATACGCTCAGCCAAAAGATGATGGTGTGGGGATGTTGTAACAAAACTGTTTTTGATGTGTTAATTTAGGACAAAGCCCCAGATCAGTAACCCTGCCACGGTGACTATGCACAGTGTTGATACGGTAATTAAGATTTTTCCTAGTATATCTTTGTCTTTATCCTGTTTTGTCACGTTACGTTATCCAATCAGTATGCAATGGATTTAATCAGCAATCCCCGTACCAACGTTGTTAAGCTGAGCGATATCATCATCAAAATTGAAAAACCCTCGTTTTGCTTTCCAAGAGGATATTTCATTGCTGATGTCCAAAAGGCTCCCCACTGCTGCGTTAGCAAGGGGCAATCGCCTGAAGTTGATAATTATTGTCATTAAGAGTTTTTCTCGGCCAAAAAGTTCCCGTAAGATTTATGCCTTAATGACATAGCTATGGCTTGGGTTGTCTTACTCGGTAACGATCTTCACACCGATTTTGCTGATCTGATTGGCTTCCATCTCGGCTATCGTCCAAGTCAGGCCATCCCACTCAACCTGATCCCCAACCACGGCTTCCCCCCCAATCAACTGGGTAACAAATTGGCCGAGCGTCTGTTGCTCATCGACGTCTTCCTGCAGGTTAAGACCGTAAACCTGCGAGATATCGCTCAGGCGTGCATCGGATTGGAGTATGAAGTCGCCGAAGAAACGTTCATCCAGCGTCACGGTAGGTGCTTGGCTGAACAGTTTACCCAACGCAGGCAGATCGTGTTCGTGCCCGATGACACAAAGGATATCCCCTTCCAGCAGGCGTGTACTGCCGCTTGGGTGCAGCAGCTCCTTGCCCCGGAACAACGCCGCAATATGTGTTCCCTGCGGCATTTTCAGTTCACGCAATGCGGCACCTACACACCAGTTCTCCGCCGTCAGTTGATAGACGAATTGCTCCCATTGGTTTTCCTGGTTGATGTCCAGCCCAACGCGGGACATTGGCGCCAGTGCTGGGGGGACGACAACTTTTGCTTTTCGTGCGGCGAAGGAGAGCGTTGTACCTTGCAGCAACAGAGAAACCAATACCACAAAGAAGGCGACGTTAAAGAACAGGTTGGCGTTGGGGAGCCCGGCCATCATCGGAAAGACCGCCAGGATCACCGGCACGGCACCACGTAACCCGACCCAGGAGATAAACACGCGCTCACGCAGGTTAAAGTTGCGGAACGGCAGCAAACCGGCAAAGACGGAGATCGGTCGGGCAAAAAAGATCATCCACAGCGCAAGCAGCAGGGCAGGGATAGCGATCGGCAGCAGGTCGTGTGGGTTAAGCAGCAGCCCCAATACCAGGAACATGCCGATCTGGCTGAGCCAGGCCAGGCCGTCGAAGGTCTGGACAATGCCGT
This sequence comes from Serratia fonticola, assembly GCF_006715025.1. Taxonomy (NCBI): domain Bacteria; kingdom Pseudomonadati; phylum Pseudomonadota; class Gammaproteobacteria; order Enterobacterales; family Yersiniaceae; genus Serratia; species Serratia fonticola. Next base: position 3,554,600 of record NZ_VFMK01000001.1, on the reverse strand, counting down.
GATAGTTGCGAATAGGGCGGTTGCCAAGCAGCAAGCCACACAGGTAAACCGCCAGAATGCCGCTGCCATCCAGTGCGGTTGTCAACGCAAAGATCAGGATGCCGCCACTGACGGCTAACAGGGGGTAAAGCCCCTCAGCCAGCTTGATGTGGTTGATCAGCGTTAACAGCAGCCAACCGCCACCCAGGCCTAACAGGATCCCCATACCGAACTGCTGCAGCAAATGCACCAGGAATATCCAGCTTAGTGAGGATTCTCCCGCGGAAATCATGGCGATCAGGGTAACGGTCAAGAACACGGCCATAGGATCGTTGCTGCCGGATTCAATCTCCAGCGTGGCGCTAACACGTTCGTTCAGCCCTTTGCCCCCTAATAGTGAGAACACCGCTGCCGCATCGGTAGAGCCGATGATGGCGCCAATCAATAACCCTTGAATCAGATCCAGGTTAAACAGCCAGGCTGCGGCTAAACCGGTTAATCCGGCGGTGATAAGTACACCCAAGGTCGCCAGCGACAGGGCTGGCCACAGTGCGACACGAAACGAACTGGCACGGGTACGCATACCGCCATCAAGCAGGATCACCGCCAGCGCCAGGTTACTGACCAGATAGGCTGCCGGATAGTTGTCAAAAGCGATACCGCCAGGGCCATCGATCCCCGCCAACATGCCGATGGCCAGAAAAATGACCAGAATAGGAATACCTAGCCGCGAAGAAAAGGAACTGAGTAGAATACTTGCCCCCACCAACACGGCACCGATGATGAACAAGCTGTTGATCGTGCTGGCATCCAAAATAATGTTCTCCTGCGAAGTGAAACAAAGGGCGGGGTGTCGAGCTACAGACACGGGCTATGATAGCCTGTTTTTCCGGTAAAACGCCAAGGCTGATTGCCAAAAGAATTAGCCTATTATTGTCACTTGTAGCGTGATTTACCGAAAAGAGCGGTGAAATAGAGGGAGTTCCGGCTTTTATACCTATTTATCAGTCTATTGATAAGCTTGGGGGGCAATAAACGGGAGGAGGGGTGATGAAAAGCCATCAAGCCCCCGGAGAGGCTTAATGGTTTGCTGCCCCAGACTAATGATCGAGCGACTGCAGGGCTCGTTTGATTAACTCGGCTGCCAGCTTTCTCTCTGCTTCTGAAACACCATCGAGATTGAGGTTGGAAAGTTCGGTTACCAATATGCTGCGATCTTTGCCACTGATTGATGCATCCAATGCAGACAGCAGTCTGCCCAGGATTTTCAGTAGCGTGGCGTTTTCAGCTACGGTTTCGGTTGCGGCGTTTTTGTTATCTGTCATTAAAAATCCTCTCTGTCGTGACGGAAGGGAAGTGTTGCCGGTGCACCGCGATGGTGATGCGCCATCCCTTAGGGTTCATGAGCCCAATCGCTACCGTGAGGCAGGATGTGGATTTTTTCTTATGCACTGCAGTTATAACAACTCACTGCAATATGCTCCAGTATAACTTTGCATCAACGAGGGGAGCGAAAAGCGATATGCGTGTGCAGATAAAGTATAAGCGTTCTGCTCCGTTGTGGCTCTCTATGGCAAATCATGGCAGTTTGCCGGAGAACAGGAAGCGCAGCAGAGGGATGCGCTTGTGCAGTTCATATAATAGAAAAGCGCTGGCGAAAACGAACAGCAGGCCTAACACAAAACCCAGTAGATTATTGTCGATCTGTGGCGTTACAAAAGCACCGTAAATCAAAGTCAGCGGATGATGTACCAGATAGATAAACAGCGATGCATTGACCAGATAGGTGATGCGGGTCGACTGGTAATTGAGTAATGCATGGCCGAATGAAAACACGACGTTTGCCATGAGTATGCCAAGTACGGTTTTGATCAGTATCTCGAGCTCGAACGAGTAGCTGCTGTGCGCCAGCCACTTCTGGTTAAGCATATAGGCAATGAGCAACAGCAGCGACCCCAGAACGGCAGGCCACGAAGGCTTGAGGAAAATTGCTTTCAACCACGGATACTTAAAGGCATAGGCGCCAAGAATGAAGAACGGCAGATAGAACAGTGTTTCCATCACCACGAAATTGAACATGCCGTTAGACAGCAAATACGGCGCAGTGATTAAAATAATGCGATGGGCCACCGCATAGATAAATGCATAAAGTAAAAAGAACCCTGAGATGCGACCTAAACTTGTCATTCTATTTATTGGATTAGGTGCAACCGCTGTTTTTATCGCCTTAATTTTTTTAAACAGATAAAAACAGGCGCATGTCAATAAGCATAATGTTAATAAAAACCACAAATGGGAAACCAGTTCCCATATGGTGACATTTATTTTGTGGTAGAGGGTGAAGTCTTCCCAGCCGTTTAATTTATCGGTGAAGTTTTTCAGTAAAAAAAACTGCGGCAGGGTGATGAGCGGTATCGAGCTCAACAGAGGAATTGCCACTCGTTCCAGGCGAACTTTTAGCCAGCGATGGCGTTCGTAACGCTCATACAGCATGTAGGAAAAGTAACCCGAGATGATGAAAAACACCTGCATGCGAAAGGCATGGATAAAGTCATTCAACACCGTCAGTGAAAACGAGGGAGTTGCGCTGTTTACTGCCCAGGAATGGCTGGAGTAAATCAGAGAAAGATGAAAAGGGATACCGAGCAACATCAAATAGGCTCGAACAGAATCAAGGAAAAACTCACGTTGGTTGTTGCCGTTAGTCATAGTTTACCGCTGGTGGTTGTATCGGGGGAAAGGCAATCCCGCTTAAATAAGTCGGCAATGAAAAAATCGTAGCGTCAAACCCTACTATAGCGACTTACATTTTTCCATAGCGTCTTGTTGCAGGGCTTGCTACGCTGGTGTTTAACAGCTGCTTAAACTCTGAGCCATAAACATGAACCATTGATTTATCATGTTGTCGGAAAGCTGAAGAATCCATTAATATGAATTGAGGTTGATGACAACGTGGTTTTTTAGCCCGAGATACCTGGGCCTGGCGTACCGTGGGGCGTTCAGGTGGCTTACGCCACGACAGCCCCATCGGCGTGCACGCTAATATCTGCCGTTGTCAGAATCCTGAATCCATTAATATGGATTTTGAGTAATTTGAGCACACGAATAGGGGGGGATGTGCTAGTTAAACTATTATCCGAAAAACCACGCGCCATGAGCGTTCGTTGGTTAAGTGCTACCGTTTTGTTCACGTTGTTTACCTCGCAGGCATGGGCTTTTTCCATCGACGATGTGGCCAAACAGGCACAGGATCTGGCGGGGAAAGGCTTTGAGGCCCCGAAGAGCAACCTTCCTTCTCAGTTCCGTGAAATGAAGTTCGCGGACTATCAGCAGATTCAGTTCAATCACGATAAAGCCTATTGGAACAAGCTGAAAACGCCTTTCAAACTTGAGTTCTATCATCAAGGGATGTACTTCGACACGCCGGTCAGGATCAACGAAGTTACGGCTAGCAGCGTCAAAGAAATCAAATACAGCCCTGACTATTTCAACTTTGGCTCCGTCAAGCACGATCCGGACGCGGTAAAAAAGCTGGGCTTTGCCGGGTTTAAAGTGCTTTACCCGGTTAACAGTGCTGATAAGAACGACGAAATCATGAGCATGTTGGGGGCGAGTTATTTCCGTGTGGTCGGTAAAGGGCAGGTTTATGGGCTTTCTGCTCGTGGGCTGGCAATTGATACCGCGTTGCCATCCGGTGAAGAGTTCCCACGTTTCCGTGAGTTCTGGATCGAACGGCCAAAACAAGGCGACAAGCATCTGGTTATTTTTGCCCTGCTGGATTCGCCGCGCGCAACCGGGGCTTATCGCTTCGTGGTTTACCCTGGCCGCGATACCACGGTAGACGTGGAATCCAAAGTGTTTCTACGTGATAAAGTCGGCAAGCTGGGTCTGGCTCCGCTGACCAGTATGTTCCTGTTCGGGCCGAGCCAGCCTTCACCAACGCTGAACTATCGTCCGGCGCTGCATGACTCCAACGGTCTGTCGATTCATGCTGGTAACGGTGAATGGATCTGGCGCCCGCTGAACAATCCGAAGCATCTGTCTGTCAGCACCTATACTATCGAAAATCCGAAAGGTTTTGGGTTGTTGCAGCGTGGTCGCGATTTCCGTGATTATCAGGACTTGGACGATCGTTACGATCTGCGCCCGAGCGCCTGGATAGAACCGCGTGGTGATTGGGGCAAAGGTAAGGTCGAACTGGTTGAGATCCCAACGGCGGATGAAACCAACGATAACATCGTGGCGTTCTGGACTCCGGATGCGTTACCTGATGCGAAAACGCCGTTGGCGCTGAGCTATCGTCTGCACTTTACCCGTGATGAAGACAAACTGCATTCGCAGGACATTGCCTACGTGGCGAAAACCATGCGTTCTACCGGTGATGTGAAGCAGTCAAATCTGATCCGTGAACCGGATGGCAGCATTGCATTTCTGGTTGATTTTGTCGGTCCGGTGCTGAAAACGCTTGATGCCAATACGCCGGTTGCGGCGCAGATCAGCATTGGTGATAACGGTGAAATGGTGGAAAACAATGTTCGCTATAACCCGGTAACCAAAGGCTGGCGTCTGACAGTTCGCTTGAAAGTGAAAGACGAAAAACAACCGGTAGAAATGCGCGCTGCGCTGGTCAACGGTGACAAGACCCTGTCGGAAACCTGGAGCTATCAGCTACCTGCCAATGAATAAGTCTACTCAAACTGCCCAGGATTATCTTGCGGCAATGCCCCTGACCGATGAGCGGTCAGGGGTGCTCAATCAGCAATTAACCGAGGGCGAGACCCCGGCACTGGAGGCTTTACATCGTCAGATGGGAGCCTCTGATGCTAATGTGGCGACGCTGTCGGCGGATGATGTTGCGTTGGCCTCAGTCAAGACGCGTATTACCCAGGCTTGGCCAGATGCGGTCAGTGATGATGACTTTGACTGCGATCCGGAAGGGCGCACCATTCTGAAAGCCACGCCGCCGGTAAAACGTACCACGATGTTCCCCGAAGCGTGGCGTACCAACCCGGTCGGACGCTTCTGGGATTCTCTGTTGGGCCGTAAGATGCATAACCGTCATACCAGCAAAGAAGAAGCCGAAGCCGAAAACCGCTGGCGTATCGTGGGTTCGATGCGTCGCTACGTGTTATTGGTTCTGATGCTGGTACAGACCGGTATTGCCACCTGGTATATGAAAACCATCCTGCCGTATCAGGGCTGGGCGCTGATCGATCCTATCGCCATGTGGGATCAGGATCTGATGCAGTCCGTACTGCAACTGCTGCCTTACCTGTTACAGACCGGGATACTGATCCTGTTTGCCGTTCTGTTCTGCTGGGTCTCCGCCGGGTTCTGGACGGCGTTGATGGGTTTTTTACAGCTCCTGATCGGTAAAGATAAATACAGCATCTCTTCGACTATCAAGGGCGATGAGCCGATCGACCCGACGCACCGCACCGCGTTGATCATGCCAATATGCAACGAGGACGTAGAGCGGGTATTTGCCGGTTTGCGGGCCACCTATGAATCCGTTGCTGCCACCGGCCAGCTTGAGCATTTCGATATTTACGTGCTCAGCGACAGCTACGACCCGGATATCTGTGTTGCTGAGCAGAAAGCCTGGCTTGAGCTGTGCCGTGATGTTGATGGCCACGGGCGTATCTTCTACCGCCGCCGCCGCCGCCGTGTGAAGCGCAAAAGCGGTAACATCGACGACTTCTGCCGTCGTTGGGGCGGTGAGTACAGCTACATGGTGATTCTGGATGCGGATAGCGTCATGAGTGGGGAGTGCCTCACCGGACTGGTCCGTCTGATGGAAGCCAACCCGAACGCCGGCATCATCCAATCTGCGCCAAAAGCGTCAGGTATGGATACGCTGTATGCGCGAGTGCAGCAATTTGCCACCCGTGTGTATGGTCCTCTGTTCACCGCAGGCCTGCATTTCTGGCAGTTGGGCGAATCCCACTATTGGGGCCATAACGCCATTATCCGCGTGAAACCTTTCATTGAGCACTGTGCGCTGGCACCGTTACCTGGTGAAGGCTCTTTTGCCGGTTCCATCCTCTCCCACGACTTTGTGGAAGCCGCACTGATGCGCCGTGCGGGATGGGGCGTGTGGATTGCTTACGATCTGCCGGGCAGTTATGAAGAACTGCCGCCGAACCTGCTGGATGAGCTGAAGCGTGACCGTCGCTGGTGCCATGGTAACCTGATGAACTTCCGGCTGTTCCTGGTAAAAGGTATGCATCCGGTTCACCGTGCGGTGTTCCTCACTGGCGTCATGTCCTACCTGTCTGCACCGCTTTGGTTTATGTTCCTGGCGTTATCGACGGCGTTGCAGGTGGTGCATACCTTGATGGAGCCGCAATATTTCCTGCAGCCGCGACAACTGTTCCCGGTCTGGCCGCAGTGGCGCCCGGAACTGGCCATTGCGCTATTCTCTACCACGCTGGTGCTGTTGTTCCTGCCGAAACTGCTGAGTATCGTGCTGATTTGGGCTAAAGGGGCGAAACAGTACGGCGGTCCACTGAGACTGTTTGTTTCCATGTTGATGGAAATGCTGTTCTCGGTACTGCTGGCACCGGTGCGTATGCTGTTCCATACCGTGTTTGTGGTCAGTGCTTTCCTGGGATGGGAAGTGGTGTGGAATTCGCCACAGCGTGATGACGACGATACCCCCTGGGGCGAGGCCTTCAAACGCCATGGTTCACAAATGTTGCTGGGGTTGGTCTGGGCTGGTGGTATGGCCTGGTTGGATCTGCGTTTCCTATGGTGGCTTTCGCCAATTGTCTTCTCGCTGATCCTGTCGCCGTTTGTTTCGGTACTGTCGAGCCGCGCGACGCTTGGGCTTAAGAGCAAACGCGCCAAGCTGTTCCTGATTCCGGAAGAGTATGAGCCGCCACGTGAACTGGTTGCCACAGAGACTTATCTGCAGCTTAATCGTCAACGTGCGCTGAGCGACGGTTTTATGCATGCCGTGGTGAATCCGTCCTATAACGCCTTGGCCGCCGCGTTGGCAACCGCACGTCACCATTTGCGTACCCTTATCGAGCGGGCGCGTGAAGAAAGGGTGAATGAGGCGCTGGACGTTGGGCCAGATAAGTTGGCCAAAGCCAAACGCCTTGAGTTGCTGAGCGATCCGGTGGCGCTGTCACGCTTGCATCAGCGTATCTGGTCTTTACCGCAGGGCGAAGCCTGGCGTGAACATTATCGGCAGTTGCCGCACAATGAGCAGGCTCATCCTGCAGGCCAACGCTGACCGTTGAGGCCGAACGAAGGGGGAATACGCAAGCGTGTTCCCCCTTTTTTATCACGTAAAGAAACCATCAAGTTGAAGAGCCGCTTTGTTGAAAACGACATTATTAGGGCGTCAGGCCCTGCTAATTGCCAGTGTTATCCTATTATCGGGATGTGGCAGCATTATTAGTCGAACCGTCCCCGGAGCAGGGCATGGTCATCAATATTACCCTGGCGTGCAGTGGGATCTGCGCGATACGCCCTGGCGTTATGTCACGGTGATTGATGTTCCATTGTCGATGGTGGTGGATACCTTTATGCTACCGTTTGATGCGCAGCATGGCCCTTATGAATAAGCATCAATTGCCGGTGGTGAATACGACCAGTTGATAGCTTTGGTTGTTGCAGTGGAAACGAGTCAGTGCCGTCATCCCCAGCCCTTTGACATGGGCGTCCAGCGAGTGCGGGTTATCGTCATTAACAAATAGCGCGCCAATGTCAAAGTGATGCCGGGTATGCGCTTTCACGGCATCAAAGAGTTGCCGCAACACGCCCTTGCCGCGCCATTCAGCGCTCAGGCATACCGGCCCATAAAGAAACACCCGCTGCTGACTCAGCGGTAGGCCATCCAGGCTTTGGCTCGCCAGCGTTTGCAGCATCGCGTCGACTACGGCAGGCCTTGGCTGTGCATCCGTGGACATCAAACAAACGAATCCCGCCAACTGTTCGCCTTCGGTGGCCACCAGGATCCCCAGGCCGCTATTGATACTGGCCAACTGTTTGTCATTCATTTGCGAAACGATAAAACCTTGCTGCCTTTGTTCGGCGCTAAGGTGTTCCGGCGTATTTTGCGCCTGTAGGGCCAGGATCGCAGGATAGTCATTAGGAACAGCCTGGCGTATAAGCATGAAACCTGCCTGTTTTAAAAGGGGGAGGGAGCCAGCATGCAATGCAAGCCAGGCGCCGTCAAGGCAGAGGGCAGGCATTATGGCCCACCCTCTACAGCTTAACGTTCATCCCATTCGTCGGCAGCGGTCTGGCCTTCTTCGGTATCCAATGGCGGCTCCAGTTGGAAATCACCTTCTTCCCATTCATGTAGCGTGTTTTCGTCCAGCCATTCCGCACGGATTTCTATCTCGTCGTAGTCACCGTCGAAAATAGCCTGTGCGGCGGCTCCACTGCGTAACGTCAGGCATTCGACGGATTCGCCTTCCTCTTCAAAAAATTCGGCCTGCCACATCGTGTCGCCATCCAGCATGATGTACTTCTGCAGGTTGAACTGCTGTGGTACCGGGGGTTCATCATCATTACCGCCTACGGCGGATTCGATAAATTCTTCGCGAGCAGCTTCGATTGCTTCTTCCAAAGTGGCATACAGGCTCATGATTATCTCCTTTCACAAAATTTTCTTGAGGAACACGAAGTTTCTGTGTTGAACACCAGAGTTAATTGTTGTCGCACTGCTGCAGGATGCAAATATTTTATTGTCCGTTTTGCGACGATAGTTATCCGCAGGATGATGGCGGCCCGCTCTGAACCAGAACATCATGCTCAGATCAAAGCGGATTATAAGTGAGTTTGGCAATGACTATGACACCACTTTGCCCTGGCGATAAAGCGCATTTCTTGTACGCCATCTCCCTGCCAAACGGCTTAGGCTACATACTTTGTTCTGGGAGGACGTATGGCGCTGACCTCGGCGGTATTGCGAATCGCTCGGCCCACTGACCATTTGGTCGCGATTGCCAACATGTATTGTCTGGGGCTGGGGTTTGAACAATTAGGGGCGTTTGAGGATCACCAAGGGTTTGATGGCATCATGCTCGGCCATCCTCATCACGCCTATCACCTGGAGTTCACTCATCATCGTGGCGTAGTAGTGGGGCGAGCCCCCACACAGGACAACCTGCTGGTATTTTATTTGCCAGAAACCGAGTGTTGGCAGGGAATGTGCCACCAGATGTTGGCAGGCGGTTTTCAGCGAGTGAAAGCTTATAACCCTTATTGGGATGCGAATGGGCAAACTTTCGAAGATCTGGATGGTTACCGCGTGGTGTTGCAGGCGCGGGCTTGGCAACGATAAAAAAAGCCAGCGTCTAACGCTGGCTTTAGGCATAAACATCAACGCCTATCAGGCATGTGACGCTGGTTTACCGTCGTTTTTACCTTGGGTATTTTCCAGCATACGGCGGATCGGTACGATCAGCAGAATCAGAATGGCGGCGCAGATCACCAACGCAATCGAGCAACGGGCGAACAGGGTTGGCAGCATATCCAACTGATCCGCCTTCACATGGCCGCCGATCAGACCGGCTGCCAGGTTACCCAATGCGCTGGCACAGAACCACAGGCCCATCATCTGGCCGCGCATTCTGTCAGGTGCCAGTAGCGTCATGGTCGCCAGCCCGATCGGGCTCAGGCACAGTTCACCCAGCGTCAGCATCAGAATACTGCCCACCAGCCACATTGGTGACACGCCAGTGCCACCGTTACCCAGTACCTGCTGTGCTGCCAGCATCATTAGCCCAAAGCCCGCCGCGGCAAACAGAATACCGATCACGAATTTGGTGATACTGCTCAGGCGAATCTTATTGCGTGCCAGTGCTGGCCATGCCCAACTGAAGACCGGCGCCAACAGGATGATAAACAGGGCATTGATCGATTGGAACCACACCGCCGGGATTTCGAAATCACCGATCATCCGGTTGGTGTAATCGTTGGCGAACAGGTTGAACGAGGTTGGTTTCTGTTCAAAGGCTGACCAGAAGAAGGCGGCTGAGATCAACAGGATAAAGCACACCAGCAGGCGCGCGCGTTCTTTGCGATTCATGTTCGCGAAGAAAAACAGATAGATAAAGTAAAGCGTCACCGAAGCTGCAATGACGTAGACCAGCATACTCGCCACGGCAACCGGATTAATCACGATGATGCCCTGAGCAATCAAGGTCACGATTGCTGCAACCCCTACGGCCAGTGCCACAACCCAGGCTCCCACCCCGTTTTTCTTGGCGACCGGGCTGTTCCAGGTAGAGTCCAGGCCAACCTCGCTGTCATAGCGTTTCATGGCGGGGACGGCGAATATGCGGAAGATCACCAACGCGACCAACATACCGATACCACCGATGCCAAAGCCCCAGTGCCAGCCGTGTGAGCGAATCAGCCAACCGGAAATGAGAGGGGCAATAAAGGACCCTATATTGATGCCCATATAGAATAGCGAGAAACCGCCGTCACGGCGTGCATCGCCTTTCTTGTACAAAGTACCGACCATAACCGAGATACAGGTCTTGAACAGGCCGGAGCCGAGCACGATAAACATCAGGCCGATAAAGAACAGGTTGTTGCCCATAATGGCTGACAGGGCAATAGACAGATGGCCCAAGGCAATCAGGATCGAACCATACCAGACCGCTTTTTGTTGGCCGAGCCAGTTATCGGCCAGCCAGCCACCCGGTAATGCGGCCAGATACATACTGCCAGCAAAGATACCGACAATCGCTGAGGCGTTTTCACGCGCTAAACCCATACCGCCGTCATAGACAGTGGCGGCCATAAACAGGATCAGTAATGGACGGATGCCGTAAAACGAGAAGCGTTCCCACATCTCAGTGAAGAATAGTGAGCCGAGTGGATACGGATGGCCGAAAAACGTCCGGCTTTCTTTCTGATTAACAGAGGATTGCATAAAGTCTTCCCAATATAATGTGCTGCATCAGGGCAGTTGATACTGTGGTATGTATGTGTATGTAATAAAGGCTATCTATTAAGTGTAGATGGCCTGACAAAACCGTGGCCGCAACGCGGATGGAGCTTGAAAAACGTGCCGACCATTTTTTCACTTGGCCAGAGATTTACATCCGGCGTGATATTATTTAACTATTTGATAACTAGATAATGGTTTTGTCTAGTACCTGTATCCCATTTTTTAGATGAAATGTCGACAAACATCTACTTTTTTGGTTTTTATGTTGGTAGAACGCTAATTTACGTTGACAGGCGGGTTATTGCTCTGGTTTTTTATAAATTACATTAATAACAATGGGTTAATTATTGTAGGGACAACGCTTGAGTGCGGGTAACCACCGGGGGAATAACGGTGAAAAAAGTAGGGGAAACAGACCGTAGAGTAGTGTTGTTAGAGTAAATGGCGATAAATAGCACTATTACTCTTCCTGCAAGGTATCCTCTCGCATTCTTGTCGGACGATGTTGCAGACACCACCAGGAGTAAATTGCGTTGAACAGGACCACCAGGGCGGTCATACAGAATACTGCACGGAATCCATAACTGGCCGATACCGCAGCCCCTAGCAGGGGACCACTGACATTACCGATATCGCGGAAGGACTGGTTATAGCTGAATATTCGTCCTGCTACCTGATTGGTGCAGTTGTAAATCAACAGGGTCTGCACGGCAGGCAGCAGTGCACCATCGGCAGCGCCAAGTAAGAAGCGTAAGACGCCGAGTTGCCACGGTGTCTGGACAAATGCCATTGGGATCAGCAGCAGCACGGAAACGATCAGCATAAACACCAGGATCCGTTCTGGACCAATTTTATCCCCCAACTTACCCAGGCGTGGTGCACTCATCAGTGCCGCGACACCCGGTACAGAGGCAATCAGGCCGCTAATAAACGCCAGATTATGCGTATTCCCTGCCAAATCGCGCACATAAAGCGTCAGGATTGGTGCAATGGAACCGGTAGCGATCTGAATAATCATGGTGGTGACGAAAAGGCTGAGGATCAGCTTGGGGCTTTTAAGCGAGGCAAAGACCTGCCGTGCATGCAACATATCTTTCTTCTGTACCGGCGTGAACTGTTCCTTTACACAGAACAGCGTCAACAGAAAACAGATGAATAATACGCTGGCGGTGATGAAGAATACCGGACGTAAACCATATTGATCGGCCAGCAAACCGCCGATTAAAGGCCCTATCAGCGCGCCGCTGACCCCACCCGTAGAGAGGGTACCCAGAGCCCAACCGCTGCGATGACGGGGCACTTGGGTGGCAATCAGCGCATTGGCATTAGGAATAAAGCCGCCGAGCAACCCCAGCAGGGCACGCAGTGCCAGAAACTGCCAAATGTTCTGCGCCATGCCCATCAGTACCATCACAATGGCCATACCCAACGCTGAGCGCAGCAGCATTAACTTGCGACCCCGGCGATCCGCCAGACTGCCCCAGAACGGTGAAGCAATCGCCGAAAACAGGAAAGTAATACTGAAAACCAAACCGGACCACATATTCAGTGACTGATGGCCGGTTACGCCAAGGGCTTCAACATATAGCGGCAGGAACGGCATGATCAGGCTAAAAGCGGCACCGGTTAAGAAGCACCCAAGCCAGGTGATAAAAAGGTTGCGTTGCCAATTGATCGGTTCTGATACCGGGGCCATAGGTTTCCGTGCAGGATTGAAACGCTTTGTGATCTCAGGGGAAATAGCGCAAAGCAAAAAAAAGTTAGCACGGTAAGTATGCGCTTAATGAAGGAGGTTATCAAATAACCAGTAAGGTATTTTTGCTAGAAATGAAATAAAGTTTTAAAAACGGTAAATCACGATGATCCCCACGTCGGTTACGTGGAGACCAGGCGAATCAGACACCGAGCAGGTTTTCAAAACCGCTGGATGCGGTGGTGAGAGCAACATGAGTGACGTCATAGTGGGCGACGGCGGTAAAGGGGTCTTGTGCCAATATCGTATCCAACTGCGCGCGTTCCATATCTTTAATCAGGATCACGCCACCGGTGCGGGGATTTTTGCGCCCAGAGGCAATAAAGCTTCCTTCCTGAAAATGGCGTTTCAGCCAGGTGATATGCCCGGCAAGGTGGTTATCAACTTCTTCGATCGGACGGTGGTAACTTAGGCTGACGATATACATGATGGCTCCCTTACGTGATTAAACCCATAACATCACACTGTTTTACCTACTTCTCAAGATAGCAGAAATAAAAAACCCGCCGTCTTGGCGGGTTGTCATCAATAGAGGGAAGGCTCACCTTCTGGACGCGTCTTAAAGCGACGGTGCAACCACATATATTGGTCTGGTGCCATCAGGATCTCTTTTTCGACCACCTTGTTCATAAAGGCTGCGGCATCAAACTCGTTATCGAGCGGGAAGTTTTCCACTGCGGGTTGCATGATAAGCTCATAGCCTTTGCCTTCCGGCAGACGACGAGGGGTAAAGGGAATAATTGCGGGTTTACCCATACGCACCAGCACATAACTACCGGTTGTCGTTGCTGCTTTCTCCACGGCAAACAAGGGGGCGAACACGCTGCTTCGCGGGCCATAGTCATGATCCGGGGCATACCAGATTATTTCGCCTTGCTTCAGTGCGCGGATCATCCCTTTGACGTCTTTACGGTCAAGCATGGATTTATTGGAGCGCATACGACCCCAGGTTTGCAACCAATCCATCAGCTTATTGTCATGTGGACGGTAGACGCCAATCCCAGGGTTATGGATACCAAAAATGCGCGCGCCTAATTCCAGTGTCAGGAAATGCAGACCGATCAGCAAAACCCCCTGATGGTTATCACGTGCTTTCTGAATATGTTCCAGACCGCGGACGCTAAACCAGCGTTCAATACGCCAGTCCGGCCAGAACCAGGCCATACCGGTTTCAAACAGCCCCATTCCTACCGACTCAAAGTTCTTTATCACCAAGGCATCGCGTTCGGCCCTGGGCATATCGGGGAAGCATAATTCAAGGTTACGTTGCGCTATAGCCACTCGGCGCTTGAGAAAACGCATGGAGAATCGGCCTAACCCAGTACCCAACCGATAAATAACCGGGTACGGCAGCAGAACCAACAGATAGAGTAAACCAATGCCGAACCAGGTGAGCCAGTAGCGTGGATGCAGTAAAGATCGATTAAAAGAAGGAACTTGCGTCATAGGTTCTCAGCTTAGAAGCAGTCATTTATCAGTAATCACAGAGAAATTACATAGACCTTGCGTGCAGCTAGCAGCAATGTTAACCCCTTTGGCCTGCGGTGTTTGGTCTATGCGATGGTTTTTCTGCCGTTTATGGTCGTGTATTGTGACATTTTTCTTATGTAACAGGAAAACCCACAGCATTAAAACATCATTTTTTGCCTTAAACAGAATGATAACGATGTTTTTTTCGGCAAATTTTTGCGGTTTGGCAATTTGATGCTGAAATATCACGCAGAAAGTATATTAATGGTTTTTTGATTCATAGGGTAACTATGTCGGCTCCGTGGTGCTCCGACGTTTGTTTTGACCGACAGCGGGCGCTGAGCACCCGCTTTCCGATGCCTTATTGGTCTTTAAACAGGCCTTTCACAAGGTGAGGCTCTGAACGCCAGTATTGGGGCGGTGCCTGTACCTTGGCACCCAACTTGGCCGCGGCATGCCATGGCCAACGTGGGTCATAGAGGATACCGCGTGCTAACGCTACCATATCAGCCTGGCCGGTTGCGACGATGGCTTCCGCCTGTTCCGGTTCGGTGATCAGCCCTACAGCGATGGTGGGCATACCGACTTTCTGTTTGATAGTTTCGGCAAAAGGAACCTGATAGTTTGGCCCCACCGGAATTTTCTGTTGAGGCGAAAGTCCGCCGCTGGAAATATGGATGTAGTCGCACCCCTGCTGTTTTAAGGCGTTTGCCAGCTCGATGGATTGCTGCTCATCCCAGCCGCCATTCACCCAGTCACTGGCAGAGATCCTGACGCCGACGGCTTTTTGTGCTGGGAATACGGCTCGAATCTCGCTGAAAGTCTCCAACAACAGCCGCATCCGATTTTGCAAAGAGCCACCGTATTGATCTTCACGCTGATTGGCCAGCGGGGAGAGGAACTGATGCAGCAGATAACCGTGGGCACCATGCAGTTCGATCAGATCAAACCCGAGACGATCGGCACGCTGTGCGGCAGCGACAAACTGTGCTTTTAACTGTTTGATTTGTTCCAGGCTCATGGCCTGCGGAGCCTGATCCTGGCTGTTGAAGGGCAGTGCGGAAGCGGAGATCGTTTGCCAGCCTCCTTCAGCTGCAGACAGCTGACCACCGCCTTCCCAGGGAACGGCACAGGAAGCTTTACGGCCGGCATGCCCCAATTGGATCCCGAGCGGCATGGTGGCGTGTTTTTTTACCGCCTGAACAACGTCAGCCAGTGCCTGCTCGGTGGCATCATCCCATAAACCAAGATCGCCAGGAGAAATCCGGCCTTCTGGTGATACCGCAGTGGCCTCGACAATCAGCAACCCCGCACCGGAATGGGAGAGGTGCCCGAGATGCATGGTATGCCATTCAGTGGCTTTACCGTTGTCTGCAGAGTACTGGCACATGGGGGCGATAACGATACGGTTGGGTAACCGCAGCAGCCCCAGGGTGATCGGCGTAAAAAGTTGGCTCATAATATCCTCATGGTCCGTCAAAAATCGGCAATCGCTGACGAGTAGGCTTAGCGGGATTTGTCAATAACGTCAAGCATTGTCGCAATCATTGCGGCCAGGTTAATGCTGTGTTACAGCGGGTTTTCGGGTATGCTATGCGCCGCGCGCGGGCCAGGGGCCTGGGCGCACTCAATCAGTCACCTCCCGAAAGACAGGAAAGTACACCATGCCAGTGTTACATAACCGGATTTCTAATGAGGAACTGAAGGCGCGTATGTTGGCCGAAACCGAACCGCGCACGACAGTTTCTTTTTATAAATACTTCACCCTTGATGATCCCAAAGCATTTCGCGACAGCCTGTATATTCAGTTTGATAAACTGAAGGTTTTTGGCCGTATCTATGTCGCGAAAGAGGGCATCAACGCACAGATCAGCGTGCCGCAAAATAATTTTGACGCTTTCAAAGCAGCCCTGTTTGCCTCCCATCCTGCGCTGGATCAGGTCCGCTTGAATATCGCCCTTGAAGATGATGGAAAATCCTTCTGGGTGCTGCGCCTGAAAGTGCGCGAGCGCATAGTGGCCGATGGGATTGAAGATGAAACCTTCAACCCAGCCAATGTTGGGGAGTATCTCCAGGCAGATCGCGTTAATCAGATGATCGACGATCCCAATACGGTCTTCGTGGATATGCGTAACCACTACGAGTATGAAGTCGGCCACTTTGAAAACGCCATTGAAGTGCCTTCCGATACTTTCCGCGATCAGTTACCTATGGCGGTAGACATGCTGCAGGAGCAGAAAGACAAAAATATTGTCATGTACTGCACCGGTGGGATCCGTTGTGAAAAGGCCAGTGCCTATATGTTGCATCATGGCTTCAAAAACGTGTATCACGTTGAAGGTGGTATTATCGAGTATGCCCGCAAAGCGAAAGAACAGGGATTGCCGTTGAAATTTATCGGCAAGAACTTCGTGTTTGACGAACGCATGGGTGAGCGTATCTCAGAAGATGTGATAGCCAATTGCCACCAGTGCGGAGCGCCTTGTGATACTCACACCAACTGCCTGAATGACGGCTGCCACCTGCTGTTTATCCAATGCCCAAGCTGCGCCGCGAAGTTCAATGGATGTTGCAGCGAAACCTGCCGTGAAGAGTTGAAGCTACCGCGTGAAGAACAAAGGGCGCGTCGTGCCGGTCGTGAGAATGGAGTGAAAATCTTTAATAAGTCCAAAGGCCTGTTGCAGACGACCCTGCGCATCCCTGAGCCGAAAGAATAGGGCCCAGTAAGCTGAGCCCTGGCGGGGGGCTGAGTAGTTCAGCGCCCCTTTTTATTACTTCTCGCGAACCCCTTCTACCGAGATGATCAGCTCAACTTCCTGCGAAGCCGGACCAAGATCGGTGGTGATAGCGAAGTCTTTCAACTTGATTTTACCGTTGGCTTCAAAGCCTGCGCGATAACCCCCCCACGGGTCGTTACCCTGGCCAATCAATTTGGCATCCAGCGTGACGGGCTTGGTGACGCCGTTCAGCGTCAGGTTGCCAACAATGGCATAACCTTCACCGTCTTTCTTCACCTCGGTAGATTCAAACGTAGCCTGTTTGTGCTTTTCTACGTTCAGGAATTCAGCGCTGCGCAGGTGTTTATCACGCTCGGCGTGGTTAGTGTCTACGCTGGCCGTGTTGATTGTGACGTTGACCTTGTCTTTGGAAGGATCTTTCTCATCAAAGGTGAACCCACCGTCAAAATCCTTGAACGTACCGTACAACCAGCTATAACCCAGGTGCTGGATGCGAAATTCAACGAACGCATGCTGACCTTGTTTATCAATTTTGTAGTTCGCGGCCAGGGCAGAACCTGCGCTCAACAGCAGAGCGCCTGCGGTCAGGCTTAATACGGTATTTTTCAAAAACATAGTAATCTCCATGAATCCAAGAGGTTAATCGGCGCTGCGACCCAGCATCCGTTTTAAAGTAACATCACCATCAATAAAGTGATGTTTAAGCGCAGCCAGGGCGTGCAGTGCAGAAAGCACGACAACGGCCCAAGCCAGATAAAGGTGTATTGTGCCTGCGGTATCTGCCTGCTGTGGCAACCCGGTGAGGGTAGCGGGCACGTCGAACCAGCCAAAAACGCTGATCGCCTGGCCATCGGCCGTGGAAATCAGATAGCCACTGATTAAAATAGCGAATAGCACGGTATACAGCGCGATATGGGCGAGCGTAGCGCTGATACGTGTGAAGCGGCTATAGCTGGCCAACGGTTTAGGAGGGGGCGAAACAAAACGCCATATCACCCGGACCAACATGACGATGAACAGCAGTGCACCGATACTTTTATGGATTTCCGGCGCCTGGTGATACCAAACGTCGTAATAACCGAGGGTCACCATCCATAGGCCGAGAGCAAACATGCCGTATACCGTTAGAGCCACGAGCCAGTGGATCACGACTGAAATGTGGCCAAAGCGGTCGGTGGTATTTTTCCAGAGCATCAGGTTTCCTTACGTTACTCAATTTCTGGCTGCAATAATTAAGCTTTAATAAACATAAAATCAATAATAAATTCAACTATGTTACTTCTTTATAACATTAATCAGGGAATTTGTGTGAGTTTACGTTAAGTTGGTCAAATGAATCGTTGAAGATGTTATTTTTCAAGGGTGATGGTAGCGGGCTTACGCATTGAAATTTATCGTATTTATCTATAACTGTCAGTTTTTGTCATTTTGCGTAAATATCAATTCAATGCCTGGAAATTTATTATTTTCCGGCTATCGCGATTATTTTCCTTGTTCGATGAAAGAGTGATTATTTTATTTTCATCAGTGGCTTGCGGCGATTTGTCTGCGTCTGTACCAGAGAATTTGCTAACATAGTAACCATCAGCGGCTCCTGCGAGCCTGTTTACGCAAGGAAATCACATGGGCAGTTTTGAATTTAGCGATCGTAAGCTTCGTTTAATCATGATGTTGGCGATGCTGGTAGTGATCCTTGCGGGAATAAAGGCGGCGTCGGAAATCGTGGTGCCTTTCCTGTTGGCGGTATTCCTCGCCA
Organism: Serratia fonticola; assembly: GCF_006715025.1. NCBI lineage: Bacteria > Pseudomonadati > Pseudomonadota > Gammaproteobacteria > Enterobacterales > Yersiniaceae > Serratia > Serratia fonticola. The sequence continues at coordinate 3,535,983 of NZ_VFMK01000001.1, read as the reverse complement.
TTGTGCTCAATCCACTGGTGGTATTGCTGGAGCGCTGCCGCGTGCCGCGAGCGCTCGGCGTTATGTTGTTGGTTATCGCCATCGTGGTGCTGCTATTGACGTTCATTGGTATGCTAGGTTCGTCATTAAATGAATTTGCACGATCGTTACCGCAGTATCGCGGCATGATGTTGGAGAAGCTGCGGGCACTGCAATATTACGCTCAGCGTTTCAATATCGATCTTACCTTCTCTGCGGAGGCGGTGGTCAAATATGTTGATCCAGGTGCGACCATGAACCTGGTGACTCGTCTGCTTGGGCACCTTTCCGGGGCGATGACCAGCATCTTCCTGTTGTTAATGACGGTGGTCTTTATGCTGTTCGAGGCAACGGTTCTGCCGTTCAAGCTGCGTCAGGCGCTGGAAAAACCCAATGAAGGTATGGCCGCCATCCAACGTGCGCTAAAGGGAGTGACGCATTATCTGGTGATTAAGACGGTGATCAGTGTGGCTACCGGGCTGATCGTTTGGGGATTCCTGACCTGGGTTGGCGTGCGATTTGCTTTTATCTGGGGCTTGATGGCTTTTTTGTTTAACTATATTCCCAATATTGGTTCGGTTATTGCGGCTATTCCACCCTTGATCCAAGCGTTGCTGTTTAACGGCTTTGCCGATGCGGCCATGGTGGCTGGTGGCTATATCCTGATTAACCTGATCATCGGTAACATGCTGGAACCGCGCATTATGGGGCGTGGTTTGGGGCTTTCTACGCTGGTGGTTTTTCTTTCCCTGATATTCTGGGGATGGCTGATGGGGCCTGTCGGTATGCTGCTTTCGGTGCCACTAACCATTATTGCTCGTATAACGCTTGAGACAATAGAAGGCGGGCATAAGTTGGCAGTGATCCTGGGAGATGGGCAACCTGCAAAAACGATAACACCCGAGTAAGCAGACGGTAATTTATTATACCGCCATCAGTTCCAATAACGTGTGGTTGCTCGCGGGGGCTGGGGGATAAAAATAGCGCAGGACGTTATAGAGTGAATAAAACTCCAGCCGATTACGGACGTTAATTTTCTCGGTGATATGCCGTTTATGCACATACACCGTATGGGAGCTGATGTGCAGTTTTTTGGCAATGCGGTAATTGGGCATTTCGGACATCCAATACTTCATTACCGTCAATTCTTGAGGGCTGAAGAGCGAATGATCTTCATGTCGGTCCATGAGTGAAAACCGGTTTTCTCGCAGGATTTTCAGTGCCTCAGGTAAAATACTCTTATTGAACAGGAACGCGTTGCCAGTAATGCGTATCGGGTGTTTATTGCAGGGGTAGGGAGTATCGAGATAAATATGCAACGTCGACTGCCGTGCTGCCAGGATAAATGCCTGCAATAACGCATTGTTTTCACCGTGGCGGCAGTATTTGGTCATATTCACCAAAATATGGCTGGGCTTGAAACTGGCTAGCAACGGAAGCGCTGTTTCAATGTTTTGGCTGCATGTCACAGACGTGAACAGATTGTCAGTAAAGTGACCCGCAATACCTAAACGAGTGAAACTGCATTCTTCCACAACGAGTAGTTTCATAGTGACGTCCTTGTAGGTGAGACAAAACCGGATGAGGCACAATTATGTAAAATAGGCTTTACCAGGCAGTGGGATCAATTCGGAAATCCGGATAGGACAGGAAGAAATTTCCGTAAACGTATGTATATTCTTATATATCAGCTTGTTACGGATTTATTTTCCCCTGCAGTAGCCAGGATAAACTGCTGCAGAGGGGCGGTTCAGAAGCGCTGTAGATGGAAGGGGGTAATATCTAAAGACGAGGACTTATCTTGTGCGAACAGGGCCGCTATTTCTCCCAACACACTGGAAAATTTGAAACCGTGACCGCTCAGGCCGGTGATAACCATCAGTTGTGAACATTCTGGCAGGGTATCGATGATGAAGTCTTCATCTGGGCTCATGTCATAGCTACAGGCCTCTCCGTGCAGGCAAACACCAACGCCTGGTAGGAATTGCCGCAAAAAGCCGAAAACTTCCGTACCATCGCTGGCGATAGTGCCGAAAGGTTTACGCTGGTCAGGGGTTTCAATCGGCTGACCATCGTTATGTTTCCCCACTTTTAAACCGTCATTGTCTGCCGGAAAACCGTAATAGTGACATCCATCCGGTGCTTCAACGCTAAAGGCCGGGAAACGGTTGTTTTCGCTATAACGTCCATCGGCCTGATGCCAGGAGAAAACCTTGCGTAGTGGAGAGATCGGCAATTGCGGTAGCAGATTTTTTACCCAGGTGCCCACGGTGACGACAGCCTTCCGTCCCCTGAAACGCCCTTCAGCGGTAACAACTTCAATCCCCCCAGCAATAGGTTCCAATGCATTGACCGGGCAATTGAATAATTGGGAACAACCAGCTTCATTTGCCAAACGGATATAGCTGGCGACGATCAACTCCGCGCGTAAAATGCCCGCATCCGGTTCAAATACGCCGATATAGCCTGTGGGGGCAACGAACTCAGGCCAACGTTGTGCGATCTGTTCAGCACTCAGTAGTTGAGCGTTGAGATTAAAGCTTTTTGCACTGTGCTGCGCATTGCTGACATATTCGCTGCCTTGAGGACCCATGGTGAGAACGCCACAAGGATGGAACAGCTTTTCACCGCTCTTTTGCTCCAAGCCATTCCACAGTGCCTGGGCTCGTAGGAGCAATGGGACATATTTTTCGCCTTCACCGTAGGCATGGCGGATGATGCGCGTATCGCCGTGATGACTGCCATGGCGATGTGGAGGCATGGCGCTGTCAATCATTAATACTTTCAAGCCAGCAACCGTTGCGTAATAACCCGCCGCGGCCCCCACTGAACCGCTACCGACAATGATCAAGTCATATTCCACGCGCCTTGTCCTCTCTAAAATGTATTATTCATGATCTCAATAATTCGAGTTGCAGGACAAAACGCGAACGTAGATCCTGAGGAGCGAAGCTGAGGCTTGGCCTGTTAACGCACCGGCAACTTGAAGTATGGCGAGTATATGACGCTATGATAAAAGTTTGTCTGCAGTAATGCATCTTCTGGTATGGCATAAAAGAAAAGGCGCCAGGTAATTGCTGGCGCCTTAGTCGGTGGTGTTGAAAAGATTAATGTTTTCTTCGATCAAGATCTTGGTAATCCGTTGATTCTATCTTGGCGATGCCGGCCTCTAAAATATTGATCAATTGGCGAGCAACGTCGGTAGTTAGCCAAAGCGTCCGGTCAACTTGCGCTTCTTCGGCTGTTTGGTCTAGTGAAGACAGGTAATGAAGGCGAATCATCATGGCATTATAAACATCGACAGTACTGATATCCCAGCCAACAAGCGGATGTGTCTGTATTACTTCATCATTTCTGTCCATAAAGACCCCTTATCAAGTAGTGACTATCATGAGTTACTAACGAGGATCAATGCGTCTCATCTTCATGATGAGCTATTACAGTATACGCATCCATAGTCTAGAATGGGCTTTTTTATGCGATTTAAAGAAAATAAATGTGCATTTGCGTGATTTTTAGCCAGCGCTGGGTGTGGCGAGCAAAGGCGTGTACAAATATTATTCTTCAGACGTGGGATGGGGCTGAATGTGAATGCGACTTTCCAATTCAGCAGCCAGGTGAGCGAAATGCTTTTGTGTTTCCGGATCGCGATTTTGATTTTGCGCTTCAAGTTTCAGGCTATGGATAAGCAACTGATTGGCTTTATCGTCCAAGCCGAAGGCTAAATAAGAAAACGCGACTTCGACGACATTCAACCGACGTTTCTGATCGGCAATCAGAGCCAGTAACTCGCCAAAAGTCATTGTCTCTTCAGGTTTTTCTTTGTCCGGGGTCATCTACACTACCTCTTGCTCTGCAAAATAAGCTCTCTAATCATTACAGAGCAGGTGTGAAAATGCCAATAGAGCAACAACAAAAAAGCCGGAGAGCGACCTCCGGCAACCACAGCATTGCAGAATTACTCTGCACTGAACCAATCGTCGGCGCTTTCCCAGGTTTCCTGGAGTATTTCCTCGATCAGGTCTTTATCCGTTTTGGCTCCGCCAAGAACCGATAGCCCATTAGAGCCGGCATAGCGAATCTGCACGGTGGTATCAGGGAACTGACGGTTTACCCGTTTACTGAATTCGCCAGTCAGGGCTTCTATTGCCCCCGGTGGCAGTGGTTTGGTTTTATCTATAGTGACTTCAACACGCATAATTGCCCCCGAACTCATTTACTGTTTATTTATACAGTTAAAGTTGAGTGGGAGCAAGCGTGGTGGTGAAAATAATTAGCTGTTAATGACTGACCAATTGATACGTTCGCCGGCCAGGAAGGGCACGACCGCTTCGTTGCCTAAAGCGATTTCTTCTGGCTGTACAACCGGTGTCCGTTGCAGCGTAATAAAGTCTTCGTTGACCGGCAAGCCGTAGAAGCGTGGACCATTAAGGGAACTGAAGGCTTCAAGATGCTCCAGAGCACCTAACTGCTCAAACACGGTGGCATACGCAGGCATGGCATTGGGTGCGTTAAATACCCCCGCACAGCCACAGCTCGATTCTTTACGGTGCTTGGCATGGGGCGCAGAGTCCGTTCCCAGGAAGAAGCGGTCAGAACCGCTGGCGACTGCTTGGCGTAGCGCATCCTGATGGATGTTACGCTTGAGGATGGGTAGGCAGAACAAGTGTGGCCGGATCCCACCTACCAGCATATGGTTGCGGTTGAACATCAGATGTTGTGGTGTAACGGTCGCAGCCAGGAAACGATTGCCTTCCTGCACATACTGAGCCGCTTCCTTGGTGGTGATATGCTCGAATACTATTTTCAATTCAGGGAACTGGCGGCGAATGGGTTCCATCACCTGATCGATAAAACGTGCCTCGCGGTCAAAAATATCTACGGCGGCATCGGTCACTTCGCCATGAATCAATAATGGCATGCCGATTTTTTGCATCTGCTCAAATAAAGGATAGATGCCTCTAACGTCACTGACACCGTGGCTGGAGTTGGTTGTGGCATTGGCAGGGTAGAGTTTGGCAGCGGTAAAGACCCCTTGTGTGAAGCCCTCAACCAGTTCTGACGCTGGCAACGAATCGGTTAAATAGCAGGTCATCAGCGGAGTGAACTTATGGTCTGCCGGGATAGCGGCCAGAATGCGATCGCGATAGCTGCGTGCTGCGGCAACGGTTGTGATTGGCGGAGCCAGATTTGGCATCACAATCGCCCGACCAAATACCTGACTGGTATAGGGCAGAACCGTTTTCAGCATGTCATCGTCACGCAGATGGATGTGCCAGTCGTCAGGGCGGCGGATTTTCAGGGCTTGGGGGTGTGCGGTCATGTTGCAAAGCTCCGGCAGTCAAAAAATCTTAATGAAAGCGAACATACCCAATGGACTCTCAGCTAAAGCCAGGTAACAAGCTTAGTTATCCCTCAGATCTGGCTAGGGTTTGTAAGCGTAGTTAACGACACTGCAGCTTGAAAGATGACGGGTAAAATTGTGGGTTATTCACGCCGGGGAGTAAGCATAAGCGGAAAGTGTTTTCGATGCATCTGTTTGTTAATGGCGAGTTGAAATCAGTTGGCTATCGGGAGCATAGTAAACAGACGTTCACGGGTTCCCCACAAATATGATTCTGGCGGGACGTTTGTCATAAAATGGGAGAGTAAAATGGAAGTACGTATTATAGCGACTTTACAGGCAAAGCCTGAGTACGTTGATGCGGTCAGCACGGCGGTACACGAAATCATTGAAGCAAGCCGCCTTGAGGTCGGGAATCTGCAATATGATTTGCACCGGGATATGGATAAGCCAGGTTGTTTTGTGTTCTTCGAGCGCTGGGCCAGTAGTGAAGCGTTGGAAAAACATAATGTGACCGAACACTTCCAACTTTTTGTCAGTCAGGTAGACGGCAAGCTCGAGCAATTGGACATCAAGAAGCTGAAACAAATCGCCTGATTTTCAGCAGAAAAAAACCCGCCAAAAGGCGGGTTTTTTATCAGAGCCGGATAACTTAGTCGTTTACAGGCTGCGGTTTGGTGGCTGGCGCAGTGGCTTGATTTGCTGCTGCGTGACCACCGGCTGAACCTTTACCTTCAAAATTGAAGGAAGGGCGCTGCCAGTCACTGACCTTTGGTGCTTCCGGTTCGTAGGTTGGTGCAGGTGCTTTGGTCATTGGCGCCGTTGCAATATGCTTGTACAGCACTGCTGGTGCGAATTGAACCGGCGCTGACTGTGGTTGCTCAACAACAACAGGCGCTTCCTGAACCGGTGCTGGCGTTACTGCCTCCTGAGATGCGGAAATAGCGTCACTCTCTATGTCTGCTTCCACTTCAGGTTGAACATCAGCAATGCTTTCGGCATCAGCAACAGGTTGCGTAGCCACTTCTGCCGCAATGGCTACCGGCGCCGCTTCTACAGGTGCTACCTCAACCGGCGTTTCAACCGTTTCGGTAATCTCTTCAACTACCAGGGGCGTGATAACCGTCTCCACAGGCGCTTCCTCGACGACGGCCACAGGCTCGATTTCTGCCGGTGGGGTGACGTCTTCGGCTACGCTTTGCGCGTCTTCGCGGGTTTCTACAACCGGTTGGTGTACCGGTGTGGTTTCAGCAATCACGGATGCCACGCTATTGGTCGCGGTAACAGCAGCCACTTCGGTAACGTTTTCTGGAGCGGCGACGGCTGTTTCAGTTTGAGCTTCCGCTTGTGCAACTACCGGCGTCGCCTGCGCGATAGGGTAGCTTACCCACACTTTGCCCGACGCCATTTCTGGCGAAGCAAAAGCACCGGCCAGCGGCATTGGCGAATGGTTCGGGTAACGCTCGTCACGATAACGACGGCGACGCTGACCACTTACACGCAGATGGCGAGGAGAGCGACGAGAACGACGTGGCATGCCGTTTTCTCCGTTACCACGGTTGTCGTTCTGAGCATCGTCCTCAGGCTGTACCTCGACGGTCGTTGGCAGCAGCTTCACGCTTTCTTCCTGCACTGCAGGCTTAGGCTCTTCTACCTTGGCGCTAGGTGCTTTAGGTGCCAACAACTCTTCTGCCGCACGGTGCAGCTCTTCTTCCGCAGACAGCACGCGAACCTTCTGCGTGAGCTGACGGCGTTGGCGACGCTGTGTAGGTTGCTGATGACGCTCTTCTTGTTCCTCATCATGACTGACAACCGCAGTGCTTGCCGTTTCCAACGCTTTGACTTCTTGCTGAGCTTGACGCTTCTCTTCCTGACGACGGCGTTGACGCTCGGCGCGCTGTTCACGGCGCTGTTGCTGCTCTTCACGCTGCGCGTTGGCCGCTTCTTCGCTCTGAGCGTCATTGCTGGCTACAACAGGTGCATTCTGTTGGGCATTACGACGGTTGTTGCGACGCTGCTCGTCACGATTTTCACGCGGCTCGCGGTTATCACGTTCACGATTGTCACGCCCTTCGCTACGATCTTTACGCTCATTGCGATCGCCACGTTCACCTTTGCGGCCACTTCCTTGACGGCGTTGGCCACGACGGTCCTGACGGCGGTTTTCGCTCTCTTCCGTTTTCGCCGGTTCAACCGGTTTTGCTTCGGCTTTAGGTGCTTCATCGCTGGCGAAGATCGACTTCAGACCACCAAACAGGCGGGTTAACAGGCCTGGTTTAGCGGCTTCGGCCACCTGAACGGGTTGGGTTGCCACAGCCGGTTTGCTGGCGACTGGCTCTTCGGCCGGTGGCGGCGCATCGGCAGCCAGCGAGAACGAAGCCAGTGCCGGTTGTTCCGGACGTTTGCGCTCGACGGGTGCATCTTCCAGCGGTTGAGCCATTTCTTCTTCATGCAGTTTTGGCAGCAGATAGCTCAGGGTTGTTGTTTCTTCCCCTTTACGCACACGTAGCACCGAGTAGTGCGGCGTTTGCATCTGATCGTTTGGAACGATGACTGCTTTCACACCAGCCTGGCGTTTTTCGATCGCGCTGACAGACTCACGTTTTTCGTTCAGCAGGTAAGAGGCGACCTGAACTGGCACGATGGCATGAACTTCTTTGGTGTTTTCTTTCAGCGCTTCTTCTTCGATCAAGCGCAGGATAGACAGCGCCAAGGATTCGTTATCACGGACGGTGCCGGTACCGTTACAGCGTGGGCAAACGTGATGACTGGACTCGCCCAGTGACGGGCTGAGACGCTGACGGGACATTTCCAACAGGCCGAAACGAGAGATACGGCCAATCTGAATACGGGCACGATCCTGGCGAACGGCATCACGCAAGCGGTTTTCCACTTCGCGCTGATGGCGTACCGGGGTCATATCGATAAAGTCGATAACGATCAGGCCACCCAGGTCACGCAAGCGCAATTGGCGCGCGATTTCATCCGCCGCTTCCAGGTTGGTATTGAAGGCGGTTTCTTCGATATCGCCGCCGCGGGTTGCGCGCGCGGAGTTGATATCGATGGCAGTCAGCGCTTCGGTGGTATCAATGACGATAGAGCCACCGGAGGGCAGACGCACTTCACGTTGGAATGCCGACTCGATCTGTGATTCGATCTGGTAATGGCTGAAAAGCGGGATTTCGCCGCTATACAGTTTGATTTTGCTGCTGAAATCCGGGCGGCCCAAGGCAGCGATGTGTTCTTTGGCCAGATCGAGAACCTTCGGGTTATCGATCAGGATTTCACCGATGTCTGGACGCAGATAATCGCGGAACGCACGCACGATAACGTTACTTTCCTGATGGATCAGGAACGGTGCAGCGCGGCCTTCAGCGGCTTTCTTGATGGCTTCCCAATGCTTGAGGCGGAATGACAGGTCCCATTGCAGGGCATCGGCAGATTTACCAACGCCGGCCGTACGGACAATCAGCCCCATACCATCAGGTAATTGCAGGGAGGAGAGGGCTTCTTTCAGTTCGGTACGGTCGTCACCTTCGATGCGGCGGGAGATGCCACCGGCACGAGGGTTATTCGGCATCAGAACCAGATAGCTGCCAGCCAGGCTGATGAACGTGGTCAGGGCGGCGCCTTTATTGCCCCGTTCTTCTTTATCAACCTGAACGATAACTTCCTGACCTTCGCGCAACACATCCTTGATGTTTGGGCGGCCATGGGAAGAATAATTGCTTGGGAAGTATTCGCGAGCGATTTCTTTCAGGGGGAGGAAACCATGTCGTTCTGCGCCGTAGTCAACGAACGCTGCTTCAAGACTGGGTTCAATACGAGTGATTTTGCCTTTGTAAATATTCGCTTTTTTCTGCTCATGGCCAGGGCTTTCAATATCCAGATCGTAAAGCCGTTGTCCATCTACAAGGGCAACACGCAACTCTTCTTGCTGAGTTGCGTTAATCAACATTCTTTTCATCTTAACTTACTCGTTATTTTTACATTATCGACAAAGCTGCGGACAAAATAACCTCATGGCCGGATTAAAACCGAAAACCCCGTGTCTTCTCGCAAAGCCGTCAACCTCACGGTTGTCGCCTGCATAGGGGCGCATTATCTCGGTAAGCCTGTATTTCTTTGTGAAAACAGCGCTTTTTGACTCAGGGAATAGCCTCTGGTTTACGTCGACAGATCTGATTCCACTTGCCGGCCAAGCTGCAACCCGCAGCCCGCTAATTGTTTGATTTCACATTACGTCTTACGCCATTGCTGCGTTTTTGTGCGACCAGACAAACTGTATAATTCCGCAATTATCCCTGTTTAAACGAGGAACAGCACGGAAAGTCACTTCATTATTCCATTGCTGACACCGTTATAGCAAGGTGACTTTTCCTTAACTGTATATCCGTCACCTTTCAAGCCGTCGCATTGTTGCCCGCCTGCCTGAATACCCGCATAAGTTCTTGGGGATTCAGACTCTTGTTGCTCGCTGCGGCTTGAAATTCATCGGATACAAGAAGAAACCGCAAACGTTCAAACCGGCTTGCCGCCTTATTGTCCGCTGAGGTTTCTCAAACAGCTAGAATCACAGTTAAGCACATAAAAAGAGGTGGCGCTATTTACGCGCGCTATTTAGAATCCCGCACCATGAAAACGAACAATCCTGCAGTACAATTAATCACGATTTCTGATGATGAAGCGGGTCAGAGAATCGACAACTTTTTGCTTGCCCGTCTTAAAGGCGTGCCGAAGAGCATGATTTACCGCATCGTGCGCAAAGGCGAGGTACGGGTAAATAAAGGCCGTATCAAGGCTGAATATAAACTGGCTGCGGGTGATGTGGTGCGTATTCCGCCCGTTCGCGTTGCCGAGCGTGAAGAGGCACCGGTCTCTGCCAAACTGGATAAAGTTGCCGCATTGGCGGATTGCATCCTTTATGAGGACGACCATTTACTGCTGTTGAACAAGCCTTCGGGTACCGCGGTGCACGGTGGCAGCGGCCTGAGTTTTGGTGTGATTGAAGGATTGCGTGCGCTACGGCCTGAGGCTCGCTTTCTTGAGCTGGTGCATCGCCTGGATCGTGATACCTCAGGCGTACTCATGGTGGCAAAAAAGCGCTCCGCGCTCCGCTCGCTTCATGAACAACTGCGTCTTAAAGGTATGCAGAAGGATTATCTGGCGCTGGTGCGTGGCCAGTGGCAATCTCATTGCAAGGCCGTGCAGGCACCGCTACTGAAAAATATTTTGCAGAGCGGGGAGCGCATTGTGCGTGTCAACAGTGAAGGTAAGCCTTCGGAAACCCGTTTCAAGGTGGAGGAGCGCTTTGAGTATGCCACGCTGGTGAAGGCCAGCCCGATTACCGGGCGTACGCATCAGATCCGTGTACATACCTTATATGCCGGACATCCTATTGCCTTTGACGATCGCTATGGTGACCGGGAATTCGATCGCCAATTGGCAGATACCGGCTTGAAGCGCCTGTTCCTGCATGCTGCAGCACTGCGTTTTGAGCATCCGGCCACCGGCGAAACAATGCGTATCGAAGCCCCAATGGACGATGAACTGCGGCATTGTCTGCAGGTTTTGCGCAAACAGGCGTCCAAGTAGTCTTACACCAGCGGGTTGATTCCTTCAGCCCGCAACAGGCTCAACAGTGCAATCAATGGCAAACCAATCAACGTATTGGGATCCCGGCCCTCCAGCCTTTCAAACAGCGCGATGCCCAATCCTTCACTCTTGAAACTGCCAGCACAGTTAAGCGGTTGTTCCAGACGAACGTAAGCGGCAATTTCGGCTTCGGTCAGTTGACGGAAATGAACATGGAAAGGTTCGCATAGTGCTTGCAGGTGATTGCTGCGGCTGTTGTAGAGTGCCAAACCGGTATAGAAGGTGATCTTTTTGCCACTGGCGCGGCGTAACTGCTCGCGGGCATTTTCCTCGTTATGAGGTTTACCGGTGATTTGCCCCTCGATAACACAGACCTGATCGGAGCCGATAATCAGATGGTCGGGGTAGGCAATGGCCAAGGCCCGGGCTTTGGCTGCCGCAAGTCGTAGGACCAGGGCTTCCGCGCCTTCACCCGGCAGAGGCGTTTCATCCGTCTGCGGTGCAGCACAAATAAAAGGTAAATTCAGCTTTTCCATCAGCTGCTGGCGATAGACCGAGGTTGAGGCAAGTAATATTCTTTGCATAATTTTTTTCACAAACCGTAGCGTAAATATGGCGCTCATCTTAAACTGTCGGCCGCTCTGGAAGCGAATATTGGTGAAAGGTGCCGTTTAAGGGCCTTTTTCTTTGACTCTACGTCGTTACAAAGTTAATATGCGCGCCCTATGCAAAAGGTAAAATTACCCTTGACCATTGATGCGGTTCGTACCGCTCAGAAACGCCTGGACTATGAAGGTGTTTATACCCCTGAGCAGGTTACACGCGTTGCCGAATCTGTGGTCAGTGTGGATAGTGATGTCGAGGTTAAGTTATCGTTTGATATTGATAACCAACGCCTCGCGGTGATAACAGGGCAGGCGAACGTCGCGGTAACGCTGATGTGTCAACGCTGTGGTGTCCCGTTTGCACATCAGGTCCACACAACATATTGTTTTAGCCCGGTCGTCAATGATGAGCAGGCTGAGGCATTACCGGAAGCGTACGAACCGATCGAAGTTGACGAGTTTGGCGAAGTCGATCTGTTGGCAATGATTGAAGATGAAATCATTCTTTCACTGCCTGTCGTTCCGGTACATGAATCTGAACACTGTGAAGTGTCCGAAGCGGACATGGTATTTGGCAAACTGCCTCCAGAGGCGGAGAAACCCAATCCATTTGCCGTATTAGCCAGTTTAAAGCATAAGTAATCGAGGAGTAAGGTCCATGGCCGTACAACAAAATAAACCAACCCGTTCCAAACGTGGCATGCGTCGTTCACATGATGCTCTGACCACTACCACCTTGTCTGTAGATGCGACTTCTGGTGAAACTCATCGTCGTCACCACATCACTGCCGACGGTTTCTACCGCGGTCGCAAGGTTATCGGCTAAGTCAGCGATACTTTGACTCGTCTAACCCTAGCGTTAGATGCTATGGGCGGGGATTTCGGTCCCTGCGTCACAGTGCCTGCTTCATTGCAGGCACTGGCCTCTAATTTACAGCTTCATCTCCTGCTGGTCGGCGATCCCGACATCATCTCTCCTTTACTTGCCAAAGCCGATCCGCTGTTGTTGGAACGTTTGCAAGTCGTACCTGCTGAATCGGTTATTGCTAATGATGCCAAGCCATCACAAGCAATCCGTGCCAGCCGTGGCACCTCGATGCGTATTGCGCTGGAGTTGATTAAAAGTGGTGATGCGCAGGCCTGTGTCAGTGCGGGCAACACCGGGGCGTTGATGGGGCTGGCCAAGTTGTTGATCAAGCCGCTCGACGGTATTGAACGTCCGGCGTTGATGACGGTACTTCCAAATCAGCAGCGCAGTAAGACCGTGGTGTTGGATCTGGGTGCTAATGTGGAGTGCGACAGCACCATGTTGGTGCAATTCGCGGTGATGGGAGCAGTCATGGCGGAGGAAGTATTGGGTATCGCGCAACCGCGCGTCGCGCTGCTCAATATTGGAGAGGAAGAGACCAAAGGCTTGGATAATATCCGCGAAGCAGCCGCCGTGTTAAAAAACACGCCAGCAATCAACTATATTGGTTATCTGGAAGGAAACGATCTGCTTACCGGTAAAACCGATGTCATGGTCTGCGACGGCTTTGTGGGTAACGTCACCCTGAAAACCATGGAAGGTGTGATAAGAATGTTCTTGTCACTACTTAAGTCTTCCTCCGAAGGGGGAAAACAGGCATGGTGGTTGAAATTATTGGGCCGATGGTTGCAAAAAAGGGTGGCAAAGCGTTTCAGCCATCTGAACCCCGACCAGTATAATGGCGCATGTCTGTTAGGATTGCGGGGCACCGTAATCAAGAGCCATGGCGCGGCGAACCAAAGTGCGTTCGCGGTTGCTATCGAACAGGCTGTGCAGGCGGTGCAGCGGCAAGTTCCGAACAGGATTGCTGCGCGCCTTGAAGCTGTATTACCCAAGAGTGACTGATCGTACATGTATACAAAGATTCTCGGTACGGGGAGTTATTTACCCGTACAAGTGCGCACCAATGCTGACTTAGAAAAAATGGTGGATACCTCTGACGAGTGGATTGTCACCCGTACCGGTATCCGTGAGCGTCGTATTGCTGCTGCCGATGAAACTGTGGCAACCATGAGCTTCCATGCTGCGTCTCACGCGCTGGAAATGGCAGGTGTGGCTAAAGAAGATATCGGCTTGATTGTTGTGGCAACCACCACCTCAAGCCATGCGTTCCCGAGTTCTGCTTGCCAGGTGCAGCAGATGCTGGGGATCCAGGACTGTGCGGCGTTCGATATTGCAGCAGCCTGCGCTGGATTTACTTATGCCTTGAGCGTAGCCGATCAGTACGTGAAAAACGGTGCGGTAAAGCATGCGCTGGTGATCGGTTCAGATGTACTGTCACGCACGCTCGATCCAGAGGATCGCGGCACTATCATCCTGTTTGGTGATGGGGCTGGAGCTGTGGTGTTAGGGGCCTCTGAGGAGCCCGGTATTATTTCTACCCATCTGCATGCGGATGGACGCTACGGTAATCTGCTGGCGCTGCCGAACAAGGATCGCCAGAACCCGGAGCAACCTGCCTATGTCACCATGGCGGGTAACGAAGTCTTTAAAGTGGCCGTGACTGAACTGGCGCATATTGTTGATGAAACCCTGAAGGCCAACGATCTGGACCGCAGTGAACTCGATTGGCTGGTTCCGCACCAGGCCAACCTGCGAATCATCAGCGCCACAGCAAAAAAATTGGGTATGGGGATGGATAAAGTGGTGGTGACGCTCGATCGTCACGGTAACACCTCTGCTGCCTCTGTGCCTGCGGCATTAGACGAAGCCGTTCGCGACGGGCGTATCCAGCGTGGTCAGCTCGTATTGCTTGAGGCATTTGGCGGTGGCTTTACCTGGGGCTCCGCGCTGGTTCGCTTTTGATTTAACAGGAAGAAAAAAATGACGCAATTTGCTTTTGTTTTTCCAGGCCAGGGGTCACAGACTGTTGGCATGTTGGCCGATTTGGCGGCACAGTTTCCGATTGTGGAACACACTTTCAGCGAAGCCTCTGCGGCTTTGGGGTACGATCTGTGGCAGTTGGTTCAGCAAGGCCCGGTGGAAGAACTGAATAAAACCTGGCAGACGCAACCGGCGCTGCTGGCGGCGAGCGTGGCCATTTTCCGTGTCTGGCAGCAGCAGGGCGGTAAAATGCCGGCAATGATGGCAGGGCACAGCCTGGGAGAATATTCTGCTCTGGTGTGCGCAGGTGTGCTGGACTTTGCGGCGGCCATTCGTTTGGTTGAACTGCGCGGCAAACTGATGCAGGAAGCGGTGCCAGAAGGCACCGGTGCCATGTATGCCATTATTGGCCTGGATAATGAATCCATTGCCAAAGCCTGTGAGGAGTCTGCTCAAGGGCAGATCGTTTCACCGGTAAACTTTAACTCGCCAGGGCAAGTGGTCATCGCGGGCAATAAAGACGCAGTTGAGCGCGCTGGTGCAGCGTGTAAAGCGGCAGGGGCCAAACGTGCGTTGCCATTGCCGGTGAGCGTACCTTCGCATTGCGCCCTGATGAAGCCTGCGGCGGATAAACTGGCCGTGGCATTACAGGATGTGACTTTCAGCGCACCGCAGGTGCCCGTGGTCAATAATGTCGATGTGCGCACAGAAACAGCGCCAGAAGCCATCCGTAGCGCGTTGATACGCCAGCTTTACAGCCCGGTACGCTGGACTGAGAGCGTTGAATTCATGGCGGCAGAGGGGGTATCTCTGTTGTTGGAGGTCGGCCCAGGTAAAGTGCTGACCGGTCTCACCAAACGTATTGTCGACACGCTGGCAGCGGCAGCGGTGAACGATACCGCCAGTCTGGCTGCGGCGCTTGAACAATAAAAGAGGAAAACGATGAGCTTCGAAGGAAAAATTGTTCTGGTCACCGGTGCAAGCCGCGGCATTGGCCGGGCTATTGCAGAGTTATTTGTTGAACGTGGCGCTAAAGTGATGGGTACCGCGACCAGTGAGAGCGGTGCTGAGGCCATCAGTAACTATCTGGGCGAGAACGGCAAAGGTTACATGCTGAACGTGGTGGATGCGCAATCTATCGACAACGTATTGGCCGCGATTCGTGAGGAATTTGGCGAAATCGACATTTTAGTGAATAATGCCGGTATTACGCGTGATAACCTGCTGATGCGAATGAAGGATGAGGAGTGGCAGGATATCCTGGACACCAATCTGACTTCCGTATTCCGCCTGTCAAAAGCGGTAATGCGAGCTATGATGAAAAAGCGGTTTGGCCGTATCATCTCTATCGGTTCCGTTGTTGGCACCATGGGGAACGCAGGGCAGGCTAACTACGCGGCGGCTAAAGCCGGTCTGATTGGTTTTAGTAAGTCTTTGGCACGCGAGATTGCCTCGCGTGGCATTACGGTCAACGTCGTGGCTCCTGGCTTTATTGAGACGGACATGACACGGGCGTTGACAGAAGATCAACGCGCAGGCATTTTGACTCAGGTTCCGGCTAGCCGGCTTGGGGATGCTAAAGAAATCGCCAGCGCTGTTGCATTTTTAGCCTCTGATGAGGCTGGCTACATCACCGGTGAAACGTTACATGTCAATGGCGGCATGTACATGATTTAAAAAATGCGAAAACTATTTGCGTTATTTGAGGTAAAAACCGCAAAATAGCGTAAAATCGTGGTTTGACCAGCCGGGTTTTAGTTGCATCTTTTTCAACATTTTATACACTACGAAAACCATCGCGAAAGCGAGTTTTGATAGGAAATTTAAGAGTATGAGCACTATCGAAGAACGCGTTAAGAAAATCATTGTTGAGCAACTGGGTGTTAAGCAGGAAGAAGTTTTAAATAACGCTTCTTTCGTTGAAGACCTGGGCGCTGATTCTCTTGACACCGTTGAGCTGGTAATGGCACTGGAAGAAGAATTCGACACTGAGATTCCAGACGAAGAAGCTGAGAAGATCACTACTGTTCAAGCAGCTATTGATTTCATCAACGCTAGCCAACAGTAAGCGAACATATCTAGGCGGTCATTCGACCGCCTAAGTTTTTTTCTATCCCTAGTGTCATATTTCCCTCCTTGGAGGACAAACGTGTCTAAGCGTCGAGTAGTTGTGACCGGACTGGGCATGTTGTCTCCTGTCGGCAATACGGTAGAGTCCACATGGAAAGCTCTTCTTGCCGGTCAGAGTGGCATCAGCCTGATCGACCATTTCGATACTACTGCCTATGCAACGCGCTTTGCTGGCTTAGTAAAGAATTTTAATTCTGAAGATTTCATTTCGCGCAAAGATGCGCGCAAGATGGATGCCTTCATTCAATACGGCATCGCCGCCGGCATGCAAGCCATGCAGGATGCGGGGCTGGATATCAACACGCTCAACGCCAACCGTATTGGTGCCGCCATCGGCTCTGGTATTGGTGGTCTGGGCTTGATTGAAGAAAACCATAGCTCACTGGTTAATGGTGGCCCACGGAAAATCAGTCCGTTCTTTGTGCCTTCAACCATCGTGAACATGATTGCAGGTCATCTGACCATTATGTACGGCTTACGTGGTCCTAGCATCTCCATTGCTACCGCCTGTACGTCAGGTGTACATAACATTGGCCATGCCGCGCGCATCATTGCTTATAACGATGCAGATGTCATGCTGGCCGGTGGCGCAGAAAAAGCCAGTACTCCTCTGGGTGTCGGCGGCTTCGGGGCGGCTCGTGCGCTCTCGACCCGCAACGATAATCCGCAGGCTGCAAGCCGCCCTTGGGACAAAGACCGTGATGGTTTTGTACTGGGCGATGGTGCAGGGATGATGGTGCTGGAAGAGTACGAACACGCCAAAAAGCGTGGTGCGAAAATCTACGCTGAAATTGTCGGCTTTGGTATGAGCAGCGATGCTTACCATATGACATCACCACCAGAAAATGGTGCGGGTGCAGCCCTGGCAATGGAAAACGCACTGATCGATGCTGGCGTGACAGCGTCACAAATTGGTTATATCAATGCGCATGGTACCTCGACGCCTGCGGGTGATAAAGCCGAAGCACAGGCGGTGAAATCCGTGTTCGGCAGCGATGCCAAACATGTGATGGTGAGCTCCACCAAATCGATGACTGGCCACCTGTTAGGTGCGGCGGGCGCGATTGAGTCGATCTTTACCGTATTGGCGTTGCGCGATCAGGCGGTTCCTCCAACCATCAATCTGGATAACCCAGATGAAGGTTGCGATCTGGATTTCGTACCGCACGAAGCACGCCAAACGAAAGATATGGAATACACGCTGTGTAACTCCTTTGGCTTTGGTGGTACCAACGGCTCGCTGATTTTCCGCCGAGTCTAATGATGTCCGTGGCCTTTCAAGCGAAAAGTTGAAAGGCATCAGGAAAAGCCTACTCCTATTGATAAAAGCCCGGTTCACTTTTGACCGGGCTTTTTTTGTATGCAGAAAACCCCCAGCTAGGCTGCAATGCCGGAGGATATTTATTTTATCGTATTTATCCGTAGGGGCTGCCTGCTGCTATCATTTTCTGCGCCTGTTATGCTGCAGGGAAACTCACGGTGAGGGAAAGCGTATGTACTGGATAAACGGACAACAGCACGACGCCTTGGCACCCAGCGATCGCGGTTTGCAGTTTGGCGATGGTTGCTTCACAACGGCGAGAGTGGTGGAGGGGCACATTGATCTTTTGCCCTGGCATCTGGAGCGGATGCAGCAGGCAGCAGGGCGCTTGCTGCTGCCTGCACTAGACTGGTCGTTGTTGGAGCAGGAGATGCAGCATGCCGCAGAATCTATCCCTCTGGGTGTGGTCAAAGCGATAGTGACACGCGGCAGCGGTGGCCGAGGGTATAGTCCGCAAGGGTGCGGGCACCCTACACGCATTGTTTCGCGCAGCATCTATCCAACGCATTATCAGCGCTGGTGTGATAGCGGCATCAACCTGGCGCTAAGCCCGGTTCAACTGGCGCGTAACCCGCTATTGGCCGGATTGAAGCATTTAAACCGCCTGGAGCAGGTCTTGATCCGCGCGCATCTTGACCAGACCGAGGCTCATGAGGCGCTGGTGCTTGACACAGCCGGTATGCTGGTGGAATGCTGTGCGGCTAATTTGTTCTGGCGTAAGGGAAAAAGCGTATTTACCCCGCGGCTGGATCAGGCAGGTGTGGCCGGGGTGATGCGCCGCCGGGTGCTCGAATTGTTGGCAGACAGTGAATATTCAGTACACCAGGTTAGTGAACCCCTGGAGACGCTGGCCAACGCTGATGAAGTGCTGGTGTGCAACGCCTTGATGCCGATATTGCCGGTCAATGTTGCCCACGCTTGGCGTTATCGCTCGCGACGTCTGTATGATTTTTTGCGACCACATTGTTGATGATGGCTGATTGATGAAGAGAAAAAAGCTAAAGATTGTTCTGTCGGTAGTTATTCTGGCGTCGGCCTCTCTGTATTGGGGCTACCAGAAAGTGACGCGTTTTGCCGAGACGCCACTGGCCATTGGGCAAGAAACCCTGTTCAAACTGCCAACAGGAACAGGTCGAGTGGCGCTTGAAGGGCTGTTGGTGCGGGATAAACTCATCCACAATGGCCGCTGGTTCCCTTGGCTGTTGCGCCTGGAGCCTGAACTGGCTGAGTTCAAAGCCGGAACTTACCGTTTCACACCGGGGATGACGGTGCGCCAAATGTTGCAACTGCTGGCTAGCGGCAAAGAAGCCCAGTTCAGCGCGCGCTTTATAGAAGGCTCACGTTTGCGGGACTGGATGCAGGTACTGCAAACGTCTAAATATGTCAAACATACCCTGGCGGGCAAAAGTGATGCGGAGCTGGTCAAAGCGCTGGGGCTCCCGGAAGGGGCAACCCTGGAAGGGCGCCTGTATCCAGATACCTATCTCTATACGGCGGGCACCACCGATATTGCCCTGTTAAAGCGTGCGCAGTCACGGATGTACAAGACATTACAAGACGTCTGGCATACGCGCGACACCAGCCTGCCTTATAAAACCCCGGAACAATTGCTGACGATGGCATCGATCATCGAAAAAGAGACTGCGGTGGCGGAAGAGCGCACCAAGGTTGCCTCGGTCTTTATCAATCGCTTGCGCTTGGGAATGCGTTTACAGACCGATCCCACGGTAATTTACGGTATGGGTGACAGTTACACCGGTAACATCACTCGTAAGGATCTTGAAACCCCTACGGCCTATAACACCTATGTGATCAGCGGGTTACCGCCCACACCGATCGCTATGCCAAGCCGGGCTTCGCTAGAGGCTGCGGCTAACCCGGCAAAGACCGACTATCTCTATTTTGTCGCCGATGGGAAGGGGGGACATACGTTTACCACCAATCTGGCCAACCATAATGCGGCGGTACGCGCCTATCGTCAGGTGCAGAAGGAAAAGAATGAAAAGTAAATTTGTGGTTATTGAAGGGCTGGAAGGCGCGGGGAAAACCACCGCACGTAATACCATCGTCAGCGTACTTAACCAGCATGGCATCAACGATATTGTATTCACCCGTGAACCTGGTGGCACGCCGCTGGCGGAGAAACTGCGCGATCTGTTCAAACGCGGTACGGGCGACGAGCTGCCGACGATTAAAGCCGAGGTGTTGATGCTGTATGCCGCGCGGGTACAACTGGTTGAAACCGTAATCAAGCCGGCGCTGGCTCGTGGAGCCTGGGTCGTGGGCGATCGTCACGATCTCTCTTCGCAAGCCTATCAGGGAGGCGGTCGAGGGGTAGATCCGCAGTTGATGACGTCATTGCGTGATACCGTTCTGGGCGATTTTCGCCCCGATCTGACCCTTTATCTCGACCTGCCGCCGCTGGTTGGTCTGCAAAGGGCCCAAGCGCGTGGTGATTTGGATCGTATTGAGCAAGAGGCGTTGCCGTTTTTCGAACGTACCCGCGCACGCTATCTTGAACTGGCGGCCCAGAATGAAAACATCATCACGGTGGATGCCGCACAATCGCTGGAGCAAGTCACCGCCGATATCCGGCAGGTACTGACGCATTGGCTGCAACAGCAGGAAGACGCGTAATGAACTGGTACCCGTGGCTTAACGCCGCATATCGCCACCTGGTGGGGCAATACACAACCGGCCGCGGTCACCATGCTTTGCTGTTACATGCGGCACTGGGCAATGGTGATGCCGCGTTGTTATATGCGTTAAGCCGCTGGTTGATCTGCCAACAGCGTCAGGGAGAAAAGAGCTGTGGCGAATGCCATAGCTGTCGGCTGATGCTGGCAGGCAACCACCCGGATTACCATGTGCTGGCACCGGAGAAGGGCAAAAGTAGCCTGGGTATTGAGCCTATTCGTCAGGTCATCGAAATTCTGTATTCCCACGCACAGCAAGGTGGGGCTAAAGTGGTGTGGTTACCCCAGGCTGAACAGTTGACGGAGGCTGCCGCCAACGCATTGCTGAAAACCCTGGAGGAACCCCCTGCCAATACCTATTTTCTGCTAAGTTGCCGCGAACCTTCACGTTTATTGGCCACGCTGCGCAGCCGCTGTTTCTACTGGCATCTTGCCAGTCCGGATGAACAGTTGAGCTTGCAGTGGCTGAATCGTCAGGGGGTAGGTAATCCCATCGATCGTCTCACCGCGCTAAGGTTGCATGACGGCGCGCCAATTGCTGCCGAACAACTGTTGCAGCCTGGGAATTGGCAGCAGCGGGCAGCACTATGCAGTGCGTTGAGTGCCGCTTTGCCCCAGTGTGACATGCTGACGCTATTGCCGGTACTTAATCATGACGATGTGGCGGACAGAATACACTGGTTGTGCGCATTGTTGATGGATGCGATGAAATGTCAGCAGGGGGCCGCAAGTTATGTATTGAACCAGGATCAACTGCCGTTGGTGCATCAGTTGGCTAACCGTTTGAGCAGCGTCTCGCTGCAGCAGATCATGCAGCAGTGGCTCAACTGCCGCCATCAGTTACTCAGTATCGTTGGTGTCAACCGCGAGCTGTTGCTGACAGAACAGTTACTCAGTTGGGAGCAGATGCTTGGCTCTACGGGTTATTCACCTCCATATTCGTTGTAAAAAGAGTTCATTATCATGTTGTTAGTAGATTCTCACTGTCATCTCGATAGCCTGGATTTTGATACGCTGCATCAGAACGTAGACGATGCATTGCTCAAAGCCAAAGCGCGGGATGTGGGGTATGTCCTGGCCGTGGCCACGACATTGCCGGGTTATCAGGCCATGACTAAACTGATTGGCCAACGTAGCGACGTGGCCTTCTCCTGTGGCGTTCATCCGCTGAATCTGGAAGAGGGATACGACTATGCCGAGTTGCGTCGTTTAGCGGCTGCAGAGCAGGTTGTCGCTTTAGGTGAAACCGGGCTGGACTATTTCTACCAGAAAGACAATATCCCGTTACAGCAGGCTTCATTCCGTGAGCATATCCGCATTGGTCGCGATCTGAACAAGCCGGTGATTGTGCATACACGTGATGCGCGAGAAGACACGCTGGCCATTCTGCGTGAAGAGCAGGCGCAAGACTGTGGTGGGGTACTGCATTGTTTCACTGAGGATTTACCCACAGCGAAAGCCTTGCTCGAACTGGGCTTCTATATTTCCTTCTCGGGGATTGTTACGTTCCGTAATGCCGAGCCGTTGCGTGAAGTTGCACGTTATGTGCCTCTGGATCGTATGCTGGTGGAGACCGACTCGCCTTATCTGGCCCCGGTACCGCATCGAGGTAAAGAAAACCAGCCTGCCTATGTGCGCGATGTCGCTGAATATCTTGCCGTCTTGAAGGGCGTTAGCCTGGAGAACCTGGCTGAAGCAACCACCGCCAACTTTTCACGCTTATTTCATGTCGGGCTGTAAACCTTAGCCTAGGCTTAGTTGACAGTAGCGACGGGCGTAATTCTTTTTAAGCTCGTAATTAATCGACGAAACGGGTAATGTTCTCACCCGTTTCGTCGTGATGCGCGGCTTTTTTTTCATCATTTTTCACAAAAATTAGACAATTTTGGAAAAATGGCCTGCCTTATTCATTGAAACGTGATTGCCATCAAACATTGCTCAGGGCATTTATTTTACTCTGCGTAAAAATTAAAGGAGTGCTTAGACACTCTGAAATGCAGGGGTTTTTCTCCCCCCTCTGCAACGCGAAAATTCGCGAGAAGTAGCAAAGCACTATTACTCAGGAGCACACTCAACTATGTTCAAGAACGCATTTGCAAACCTGCAAAAAGTAGGTAAATCGCTGATGCTGCCGGTTTCCGTATTGCCTATCGCAGGTATCCTGCTGGGCGTCGGTTCCGCCAACTTCAGCTGGCTGCCTATGGTAGTCTCCCACGTGATGGCGGAAGCCGGCGGGTCTGTATTCGCCAATATGCCGTTGATCTTCGCTATTGGTGTGGCCTTGGGCTTCACTAACAACGACGGTGTTTCCGCATTGGCTGCTGTTGTCGCGTACGGCATCATGGTGAAAACCATGGCCGTGGTTGCGCCGCTGGTTCTGCATTTGCCAGCCGAAGAGATTG
Source organism: Serratia fonticola (assembly GCF_006715025.1). Lineage (NCBI taxonomy): Bacteria > Pseudomonadati > Pseudomonadota > Gammaproteobacteria > Enterobacterales > Yersiniaceae > Serratia > Serratia fonticola. Next base: position 3,513,021 of record NZ_VFMK01000001.1, on the reverse strand, counting down.
CAGCCAAACACCTGGCGGATACCGGTGTGCTCGGGGGGATTATCTCCGGTGCCATTGCGGCCTACATGTTCAACCGCTTCTTCCGCATTCAATTGCCGGAATATCTGGGCTTCTTTGCCGGTAAGCGTTTTGTTCCTATCATTTCTGGTCTGGCGGCCATCATTCTGGGCGTGATCCTGTCCTTTATCTGGCCTCCTATCGGTACCGCTATCCAGACTTTCTCACAGTGGGCTGCGTATCAGAACCCGGTAGTGGCGTTTGGTATCTACGGTGTTGTTGAGCGTGCTCTGGTGCCGTTTGGTCTGCACCACATCTGGAACGTACCGTTCCAGATGCAAATTGGTGAATTCACCAACGCGGCAGGCCAGGTCTTCCACGGTGATATTCCTCGTTACATGGCAGGTGACCCAACTGCGGGTAAACTGTCCGGTGGCTTCCTGTTTAAAATGTACGGTCTGCCTGCTGCTGCGATTGCTATCTGGCACTCAGCCAAACCAGAAAACCGTGCCAAAGTCGGCGGTATCATGATTTCCGCTGCACTGACCTCGTTCCTGACCGGGATTACCGAGCCGATCGAGTTCTCCTTCATGTTCGTTGCGCCGATCCTGTATGTGATCCATGCGATTCTGGCCGGTCTGGCGTTCCCAATCTGTATCCTGTTGGGCATGCGTGACGGTACCAGCTTCTCACACGGCCTGATCGACTTCATCGTCCTGAGCGGCAACAGCAGCAAAATCTGGCTGTTCCCAATCGTGGGTATCATCTACGGTATGGTGTACTACACCATCTTCCGCGTGCTGATTGCCAAACTGGATCTGAAAACGCCTGGTCGTGAAGACAGCTCTTCCGAGCAAACTGCTCAGGGTGGCTCTGAGATGTCCGCAGCGCTGGTCCAGGCCTTTGGTGGTAAAGAAAACATCACTAACCTGGATGCCTGTATTACCCGTCTGCGCGTAAGCGTGGCCGACGTATCCAAAGTTGACCAGGCAGGTCTGAAGAAACTGGGTGCGGCGGGTGTCGTTGTCGCCGGTTCCGGTGTTCAGGCAATCTTTGGCACCAAATCTGATAACCTGAAAACAGATATGGATGAGTACATCCGTAACCACTGATTCAGGCAGGGGAGTTGACGAAGGGAGGCGATAGCCTCCCTTTTTTTATTGGTTTTTCGCCAGTGAATTGCGATGCTGGGGCTGCCGAATCAATATATCAAGCAGGATAATAATGACTAACCAGACCATGTTGGCATGCCCATCGCTGATTGGTGAGCAAATCGAACTGCAGCCGTTGCAGCCTTCGCATCGCGAAGCCCTGCTCAGCGCTGCTGCAGACGGTGAACTGTGGAACCTGAAGGTGACAGTGGTGCCGGATGCCAACAGCATAGACCATTACATTGAAACCGCACTGGCGGGCCGTCACGCCGGTACCATGTTGCCATTTGCGATCGTCCTGCGAACAAGCGGGCGCGTTGTGGGCTGTACCCGTTTCTGGAAGATAGACCGCGCTAACCGCAAAATGGAGATTGGCCATACCTGGCTGAGCCAGTCGATGCAGCGTTCGGGCGTCAATACGGAAGCTAAATACCTGTTGCTTGGTTATGCCTTTGACGTCTTGCAGGCGGTACGTGTGCAGTTCACTACCGACGAATTAAATGAGAAATCACGTGCAGCCATCTTGCGTATCGGTGCCAAGCAGGAAGGGATTGTGCGCCATGAGCGCATTATGCCCGATGGGCGCAAACGCAACTCGGTCCGATTCAGTATCATCGATGATGAATGGCCAGCGGTGAAAGCCAGGCTGGAAGTGCTGAAGAACCGATCTTAAGTAACGTCACCCGGTGAGATTGAGTGATTCTGCATCACTCAACGCGGAAAGTGCGCAATCGGGTTGAAAGCAGTAGAATTTGTCACTCATACTGCGTAAACCTTTTTACACTGAACAAGGAGTTCCAGATGGCCGAAGAAACGATTTTCAGTAAAATTATTCGCCGTGAAATCCCTGCCGATGTGCTCTACCAGGATGAACTGGTCACTGCGTTTCGTGATATTTCCCCACAGGCACCGACTCACGTCCTGATTGTGCCAAACGTCCTCATTCCAACGGTGAACGACGTTAGCGTGGAACATGAAGCTGCGCTGGGCCGTATGATTACCGTTGCCGCCAAAATTGCTGCACAGGAAGGTATTGCCGAAGACGGCTACCGCCTGATTATCAATTGCAACCGTCATGGCGGACAGGAGGTCTATCATATTCATATGCATTTAGTCGGTGGGCGCGTATTGGGCCCGTTGCTGCCACGTTAATCGAGGATGACCATGCGCTATATTCGTACAACGCGTTACCTGATGGCGCTGGTGCTCCCTGCCGCGATGTTGATGGGTTGCAGCAGCCCGCAAGGGATCGCGGTCAATGAACGGCAAACGGTGGTAATGGATTCCCCGGTGCTGACGGCAGGCATTCTGGCGGATAACCCATCGATCGGCGATGCTTCTGGCCGTCTGAAGGCCACCTCGGTGCTGAGCAACACGCAGAATACCCCGGTGACGCTACACTACCGTTTTTACTGGTATGACAAACAGGGGCTGGATATCCTGCCTTTTGAAGCACCGCGGACCATCACCGTTGCCGCGAATTCAGACGCCGAGATCACTTCATTGAATGGCAATCTTGATGCCAAACGCGTGCGTCTGTATCTCTTTTTGTAAGTTGGGTTCCGTTGGAGAAGGGTAATGAAAAAGTATCTGTTTGTGGCGTTAGCCGCGTTAGTGTTAACCGGTTGTCCGTCACGCCCACCTGAACCGCAGCAGCCGCCAGTGACCATTGAGCCGGTGCCGCAACCTGAGCCAGAACCGCAGCCACCGACGGGTGAACCGGTGCCGCAGCCGCCGAAGATCCAGCAGCTTGACTGGCTGGGCAGTGTGCAACCCTTGGTTAATCAGATGCTGAAAGCCGATGGTGTAACGCCAGGTAGCGTGTTGCTGTTGGACAGCGTCAAGAACAACACGAATGGCTCGTTGCAAATCGCTAAAGCGACGTCGGCGTTACATCAGGCGCTGGCAGCGAACCAGACCTTTAGCATCGTGCCAGAGGCACAGTTGGCGAGCGCCAAACAGACGCTTGGCCTGTCAGCTGAGGATAGCCTGGGCTCGCGCAGTAAAGCCATTGGTCTGGCGCGTATCGTCAGTGCGCAGTATGTGTTGTACAGCGATGTGAGTGGTGATGTGAAGTCACCGACCATGGAGATGCAACTGATGCTGGTGCAAACCGGTGAGATTGTCTGGTCAGGTAATGGCGACGTCAAACACTGAAATCCAGCTTCGGCAACTTCTCAATAACAGGCTGCCGGCGGTAAATACCGCCGGTTGTCGTTTTAGCCAGGTCGAAGGCTTGAGCGGCGAAAGTTGGCGTATTGAAGGCGACAATGTGCAGTTGCTGGCTCGTCAGCAAACCGAGGGCAAGCGGGCTTTGGGCGTTAGCCGATGGCGTGAGGGGCGAGTGCTGGGTCGCAGTGGGCAAAGCGTCGGCCCTCAGGTGCGGTTACAACATCCCGCGTGGTTGATTGTCGAATGGTTGGAAGGCGAAAGGCTGGATGAAACGGCTTTCGCTGCCCTGAATGCCAGTGGCAAGTTGGCGGCGTTCACGGCGCGACTGCATCAGCAGCGGCGCAGTGGCTACCCGCTTGATCTGCAACAGCAACTCACGGGCTATTGGCAACAGATCGACCGTCGGCGTCTTACGCCCGCCTGGTTGGCCTGGCAGCAGCATTTTATGCGTAACAAGATGCCGAATCCGTTGATGCTGGCCCCGTTACACATGGATATTCATGCTGGCAACCTGTTGGTGCGGGGCGAGCGCTTGAGGTTGATTGACTGGGAATATGCTGCTGATGGTGATATCGCCCTGGAGCTTGCCGCACTGTTTCGCTTCAATCAATTTTCTCCTTCTGTACGGCAACAGTTTTTAGCTCAGTACACGCAGTATGGTTATGCCGATTTGCCCCGGTTGGCCGCGCAAGTGCAGCGTTGGATACCTTGGGTGGATTATCTGATGCTGATGTGGTTTGAAGTACGTTGGCAGCAGTGCCGGGATCCCGTTTTTTTGCACTGGGGCGCGGCGCTGTACCAACGTTTTTGTTTATCATCCCCCTGTTCTCAATGAAGATTCAAGTGAGGTGGCCGTGGGCCCAGTAATGCTAGATGTCGTCGGCTACGAGCTGGACGCAGAAGAACGCGAGATTTTAAAACACCCGTTGGTCGGTGGATTGATTCTGTTTACCCGCAATTTCCACGACGCGCAGCAGCTGCGTGAACTGGTGCGCCAAATTCGTGCTGCTTCGCACGATCGCTTGGTGGTTGCAGTGGATCAGGAGGGTGGCCGCGTGCAGCGCTTCCGCGAAGGTTTTACCCGCTTGCCTGCCGCCCAGTCGTTCGCTGCGTTAAATGATGCGCAGGAGGGTGGACGTCTGGCCCAGGAAGCGGGCTGGTTGATGGCTGCGGAAATGATTGCCCAGGATATCGATATCAGTTTTGCACCGGTTCTGGATATTGGCCATGCCAGTGCCGCGATTGGTGAACGCGCTTTCCACAGCGACCCGAAGCAGGCGTTGGCGATGGCCGAACGCTTTATCCAGGGGATGCATAGCGCAGGTATGAAAACCACCGGCAAGCATTTCCCCGGGCATGGCGCAGTCAGTGCGGACTCCCATAAAGAGACGCCGCGCGATCCCCGTCCGTTGGCACAAATCCGCGATCATGATATGACTATCTTCCGCGAACTGATCCAGCGTGGGTTACTGGATGCCGTTATGCCGGCCCATGTCATCTATACTGAAGCAGACCCGCGTCCGGCCAGCGGCTCACCTTATTGGCTACAACAGATCCTGCGGCAGGAATTGGGGTTTGACGGCATTATTTTCTCCGACGATCTGTCGATGGAGGGCGCTGCAATCATGGGCAGCTATGCTGAGCGTGGTCAGGCGGCGTTGGATGCCGGTTGCGATATGATTCTGGTGTGTAATAACCGGGCCGGAGCCGTCAGCGTGTTAGATAACCTGTCCCCGGTCAAGGTAGAGAAATTGCAGCGGTTATATCATCGCGGTCAGTTCACCCGTCAGGAACTGCGAGATTCCGATCGCTGGCAGCAGGCGCACAAAGCGCTGAGTGTGTTGAGCGAACGCTGGGAAGAGCACAAGCAGCGCTCAGCAGGGTGAATGGTCAGGGCGCCGTAAGGCGGCGTTAACGATGGGGGTGGCATTCGGGCCCCCAGCTTGTTGCGAGGATCCACATGATTATTTATTTACATGGTTTCGATTCCACCAGTCCCGGCAATCATGAAAAGATTTTGCAGTTGCAGTTCATCGATCCGGACGTGCGTTTTATCAGTTACAGCACATTGCATCCGCGCCATGATATGCAGCACTTATTAAAAGAGGTGGACAAGGCGGTCCAGCAGGAAGGGGATGCCAGCCCGTTAATCTGTGGCGTGGGGTTGGGCGGTTTTTGGGCCGAACGTATCGGCTTTTTGTGCGGGATCCGCCAGGTGATCTTCAACCCGAACCTCTATCCTGAAGAGCATATGCAAGGCAAGATCGATCGGCCAGAAGAGTATCGCGATATCGCTACCAAGTGTGTGGAAGATTTCCGCGAGAAGAACCGCCATCGTTGTCTGGTGGTGCTTTCTCGTCATGATGAAGTGCTGGATAACCAACGCAGCGCCAATTTGTTGCACCCGTATTATGAAATCGTCTGGGATGAACAGCAGACCCACAAGTTTAAAAACATTTCGCCACACCTGCAGCGCATCAAGGCGTTCAAGATGCTGGTGTAACAGTTTTTTAACGCATAATTGCGCCGTGATCGGGGGGCCGCAAGGTCAACAATCACGGTTTTTTTGTTTTTAGGGTGCCCGTTTGGGCTGGCGAGCAGAAAAATTCAGAACTGTGATCCAACGCTAACTATTTGAATAACAATCCCCAAAAAATCCTTTAGTCCAGCCTTTAACCAAAAAACTTTGACGTACATCAATTTTGGTATGACCAAATAACCTCTCATGCTATTCTGGCCGCAGATAGCAGGTTTAATTTAAGCGAACCCTATGTATTCTAAGGATATTATTTGTTTACCCTTGGCTAACAATTGGTTCACATTCAGGGGGTCATTTTGACAACACCAAAGAAGAAAATAGTTATTGTAGGTGGTGGAGCCGGTGGTTTGGAGCTGGCAACCAGTCTGGGTCATAAACTGGGTCGGAAGAACAAGGCTGATATCACGCTGGTGGATCGTAACCACAGCCATCTGTGGAAGCCGTTGCTGCATGAAGTCGCAACCGGTTCATTAGATGATGGTGTAGACGCGTTGAGTTATCTGGCCCACGCGCGTAACCATCACTTCAACTTCCAGTTGGGTTCGCTGGTTAACATCGATCGCGAAAAGAAAACGCTGCAGCTGACGCAGATCTGCGATGAGCAGGGGATTGAGCTGGTTCCTGAGCGTGAACTGAGTTATGACATTCTGGTGATGGCTTTGGGGAGCACCTCCAACGATTTTGGTACGCCAGGGGTCAGAGATAACTGCATTTTCCTGGATAACCCGAAGCAGGCACACCGTTTCCATAATGAAATGCTAAACCTGTTCCTTAAGTTCTCGGCCAAGCCAGGAGAGAAGGAAAGCGTCAATATCGCTATTGTCGGGGGTGGAGCAACCGGGGTTGAGCTGTCTGCAGAGCTGCATAATGCGGTGAAGCAACTGCACAGCTATGGTTTTGAAGGGCTGGACAACAGCGCGTTGAAAGTGACCTTGGTTGAAGCCGGTGAGCGTATCCTGCCAGCCTTACCTCCGCGTATCTCTGCAGCAGCGCACCAGGAGCTGAACAAGCTGGGAGTTCGCGTACTGACCAACACCATGGTGACCAGCGCCGATGCCAATGGCCTGAATACCAAAGGCGGCGAGTTTATCAATGCCGATCTGATGGTTTGGGCAGCAGGTATCAAGGCGCCTGACTTTATGAAAGATATCGCCGGGCTGGAAACTAACCGTATCAATCAGCTGGTGGTAGAGCCAACGCTGCAAACCACGCGTGATGCCAATATTTTCGCGATTGGCGACTGCGCTTCCTGCCCACGGGAAGGCGGCGGTTTCGTTCCTCCGCGTGCGCAATCGGCGCACCAGATGGCTTCCCGTTGCTTTACCAATATTCTGGCACAGATGAATAATCAGCCGATGAAGCCTTATGTCTACAAAGACCACGGCTCCTTGGTGTCACTCTCCCGTTTCAGCACCGTGGGCAGCCTGATGGGCAACCTGATGCGTGGTTCAATGATGGTGGAAGGGCGCATTGCGCGCGTGGTGTACATTTCTCTGTACCGTATGCACCAGGTGGCATTACATGGCTATACCAAAACTGGCCTGATGATGCTGGTGGGCGGGATCAACAGGGTAATCCGCCCACGTCTGAAAATGCACTGATATACCCGCCCGGGCATCGTCTATTCGCTGATCAGGCTAAGAGACAATTGGTGATAAATAACCCACGTTGGTTCGCCGCGTGGGTTTTTTTATGGCTATACAGCATGGAAGTCATCATTCAGGGATGATGTTGGTTAAGAATATTCCCAAATAAGGCGATTCGGGGGGATTAGCCGCGCTTTGGGTCATTAGTCTTATTGTGAGGTTGTTCGTCATTATGCAGACTTTAATCTGTTTACAGACGGCGCGTCGCGCACGCCGTAAACCGGGAACCACATGCCGCTGATACGCAAACATAGGCGTGGTGCAAGGTGGAACGATTTCCCGGTGCATAATGCGCGGTAACACATTCAGGAGGATTTCCTGTGAACAAGTCAATGTTAGCCGGTGTTGGGATTGGTATTGCAGCCGCTCTGGGGATTGCTGCGGTTGCTAGTCTGGACGTATTCACTTCCGGTCCACAATATGCGCAGGTTCTCGCCGCAACACCGATCAAAGAAACTATCAAGACCCCGCGTCAGGAGTGCCGAAACGTCACCGTAACGCATCGTGCTCCGGTGCAGGATGAAAATCGTATTGCCGGTTCCGTATTGGGTGCCGTAGCCGGTGGCGTGATTGGCCACCAGTTTGGCGGTGGTCGGGGGCGTGATGTCGCGACCGTGGTGGGGGCACTGGGTGGGGGCTATGCTGGTAACCAGGTTCAGGGGGCCATGCAGAATAACGACACCACCACCAGTACTCAGCAGCGTTGCAGGACGGTATACGACAAATCGCAGAAAATGCTGGGTTATGACGTGACCTACAAGATTGGCAATCAGCAGGGTAAAATCCGCATGGATCACGATCCTGGTACCCAGATCCCGCTGGACAAAAGTGGCCAGTTGGTTCTGAACAAAGCCTGATGAGACTGCTGACAACGGCAGATATTAGGAAGGCGTAGCGATAGGGGCGTCGGGGCGTAAGCCACTTGAGCGCCTCTTGGTGCGCCAGGCCCAGATATCTCGGTTAAAAAACGATTTTGCCATCAACCGTGATGCGTGTTTTTCCCTTGCCCTCTTAGAGAGGGCAAGGGTGAAGTGTAGAAGCAGAACCGTAGCCGCGTCGGTCCCCTCTCCGTAGAGTCGAGGGGCCTGGAGACCATCAGGCAGCCAGGGTATGCTCTCTAAAAGCTGCCAGCAACTCTTCGATAAATTTCAGACGCGCAGGGCGATCGGTAAGGTCCAGCATGAATTTCAACTTGGTGGGGCCATCCAGGCGATAGACCTGCGGTTTGCTCTGCAGCAAGCCAATCAGATAACCTGGATCGACCCGGTTTTTCTCGCCGAATTCAATAAACCCACCGCGTTCATTACCTTCAATACGTTTTATCCCCAGCTTCTGCGCCTGTTGCCGCATCGCAGCGCTCTGCAGCAGGTTACGGGCCGCATCTGGCAGCAGGCCAAAGCGATCGATCAACTCGACTTTCAACTCCTCCAGTTCCCCGGAGCCTTTCGCGCTGGCAATACGTTTGTAGAAGGACAGGCGGGTATTCACATCCGGAATAAAGTCGTCGGGTAATAAGGCCGGCATGCGCAGCTCAACTTCTGTCTGATTGCTGGTCAGATCCTCCAACGAAGGCTCGCGGCCATGTTTCAACGCCTCTACCGCACTTTCCAGCAGTTCCATATACAGCGAGAAGCCTACGGTGGTCATCTGGCCACTCTGGTCTTCACCCAGCAGTTCGCCAGCGCCACGAATTTCCAGATCGTGTGTAGCCAGTGCGAACCCGGCCCCCAAATCTTCCAGTGTGGCAATGGCTTCCAATCGCTTGTGCGCATCGGTGCTCATGACTTTCGGGTTCGGCGTTAACAGATAGGCATAGGCCTGGTGGTGAGAGCGACCGACACGGCCTCGTAACTGATGTAATTGGGCTAACCCGAAGCGATCGGCCCGTTCGATGATGATGGTGTTGGCGCTTGGAATATCGATCCCGGTTTCGATAATGGTGGTGCAGACCAGCACGTTGAAACGCTGGTGATGGAAATCGTTCATCACCCGTTCCAGGTCACGTTCACGCATCTGACCATGACCGATGGCGATGCGCGCTTCCGGTACCAGTTCTGCCAAGCGCTGTGCCGCTTTATCGATATTCTCTACGTCGTTATACAGGTAATACACCTGGCCGCCACGCAGCACTTCACGCAGAATGGCTTCGCGTACCACCAGGCTGTCATATTCGCGTACGAAGGTTTTCACCGCCAGGCGGCGTGCTGGTGGCGTGGCAATGATCGACAGATCACGCATGCCGCTCATCGCCATATTCAGAGTCCGTGGGATCGGTGTCGCCGTCAGCGTCAGGATATCGACGTCGGCACGCATGGCCTTAATGCGTTCTTTATGGCGCACGCCAAAACGATGCTCTTCATCGACAATCAGCAGCCCCAGATCTTTCCAGCGTAGATCGCTTTGCAACAGCTTGTGGGTACCGATGATGATATCCACTTTTCCCTCTGCCGCTTCTTCCAGTACTTTCTGTTGTTCTTTGGCACTGCGGAAACGTGACATCATTTCAATCCGGATCGGCCAGGTGGCAAAACGATCGCGGAAGTTATCGAAGTGCTGCTGCGCCAGCAGGGTGGTGGGCACCAATACGGCTACCTGCTTGCCGTTTTCTACGGCCAGAAACGCGGCGCGCATTGCGACTTCGGTCTTGCCGAAGCCGACATCACCACAAACCAGACGGTCCATTGCCAGTGGCTGACACATATCACTCAGCACCGCGTTGATGGCCTGTTCCTGATCCGGCGTGGTTTCAAACGGGAAGGTCTGACAGAACAACTGATATTGTTCACGGTTATGTTTGAACGCAAAACCGGATTTTGCCGCGCGCTGGGCATAAATATCGAGCAACTCGGCGGCGACGTCACGCACGCGCTCGGCGGCTTTCTGTCGCGCACGTGACCAGGCATCGCCACCGAGTTTATGCAGCGGCGCGTTTTCGTCGGCTCCGCCCGCATAGCGGCTGATCAGGTGCAGCGAAGAAACCGGCACGTACAGCTTGTCTTCACCGGCGTAGGCAAGGATCAGATATTCTGCCTTGATGCCACCAGCTTCGAGCGTAGTCAGACCAACATAGCGCCCCACGCCGTGTTCCAGGTGAACCACCGGCTGCCCTGGATGCAGCTCCGCCAGGTTGCGGATCAGGGTATCGGTATTAATGGTACGGCGGTTATCCTGTCGGCGACGGCTGACGCGTTCCCCCAGCAGGTCGCTTTCACAGATCAGCGCGCGATCACGCAGTGTATCCAGAAAGCCGCGTTCAGAGGCACCAACCATCATGTAGCGGCCCGGTGCTTCGACTTCATCAAGGCGAGTAATCAGGCTGGTGCTCAGCTTGATGCGGCCAAGCAGGTCTTGCAAGGTTTCACGGCGGCCCTCGCTTTCCACCGAGAAAACCACGCTACCGCTAAAGCCTTCAATAAAGCGGCGCAGGCTATCCAGAGGCGCTTTCTGCTGCGCCTGGACGGCCAGATCGGGCAACGTTTGATAGCCCAGATTGGTGTTACCCGCTTTGGCAGGCAGTTCTTCCGTCTTTAGCGCCACGCGTGGCCAGGCTTTCAACTCGCCAAACAGCGCATCAACACGCAGCCACAACGAATCTGGAGCAACCAGTGGCCGCATCGGATCAATCCGCCGATTTTCATAGCGCTGATTAACATCTTGCCAGAAACGCTCGGCAGCGCTTTCCAGATTGCCCGTATTTACAATCAGCGTATTTGCGGGCAGATAGCTGAACAAAGAGGGCAGTGGCTGGCTGAAGAACAGCGGTTGCCAGTATTCGATACCGGCAGGCCAGGTGCCTTTACTCACTTGCTGATAAATATGTTCGGCGTCGCGGCGCACTTCAAACTGTTCACGCCATTGGCTGCGGAACAACTCAATGGCGTTTTTATCGGTAGGGAACTCGTGTGCGGGCAGCAGATTGATGGCATCCACTTCGCTCAAGGTGCGTTGGCTATCGACATCAAAGGTGCGCAGGCTGTCTATTTCGTCATCAAAGAAATCGATGCGATAGGGCTCTTCGTTGCCCATCGGATACAGATCCAGCAACGCACCACGGGTAGCGAACTCGCCGTGTTCCATAACCTGATCGACGCTGCGATAACCGGCCTGTTCCAGCTGTGTCCGCAACAGATCCCGTGACAGCCGCTGGCCCTTTTTCATCACCAGGGCATGCCCATGCAGGAACTCATGCGGACAGACACGCTGCATTAACGTGTTGACGGGCAGAATGATAACACCGCGGGCCATGGTCGGCAGATGATACAGGCTGGAAAGGCGTGCCGAGATGATTTCCTGATGGGGGGAGAAACTGTCGTACGGTAGCGTTTCCCAATCGGAAAGGGCAGTGACCATCTGGTCGGTAAACTGTTGGATTTCGTCGCGCAGCCGTAGCGCATTTTGCATATCCGGGGCGATGAGCATCACCGGGCCCTGATGGCGTTCGACAATCTCGGCACATTCAACCGCACAGGCAGAACCGGTCAGTTGCCCCAGTTGACGCAAATCACCTGCGCGTTCAGGGAGAGAGTAACGAGAAGAGGGTGAAGCGGAACGGCGGTTATTATCAGAAATGCTCATTCAGTTATCTTTAATCAATGAGTTGAATAACAGTTTTTGTGGTGTTCACCGTGGCGCAAGACGCGCGAATACCACAAAATCCTGTTGGCCTGTCGCAAATAATTATGCGCTTTTACCTGGGTTATACTAGCCCAGTGGCTGAAAAACTGACACCGGTAAAAGCGCGTACAGGCTTCCTGTTGAGGGTTATTTAATCAATCCTGAGCCATGGCAAGGTATTGGCCGATTTTATCGACATCCACATTACCGCCACTGACGATCACCCCCACTTTTTTGTCTTGCAGATCGATCATCCGGTTCATCGCCGCCGCAGCGGCCAGACAACCGGTGGGCTCGACGACCATTTTCATCCGTTCCATAAAAAAGCGCATCTGCTGGCAGAGCTGTTTATCGCTGACCGTCAGGATATCTTCCACATAGTCCTGAATGATTGGGAAGGTGAGGTGGCCGACCTGCTGAGTTTGAGCCCCGTCGGCAATGGTTTGCGGCACCGGGATTCGGACTTTCTCTCCGCTGCGAAACGCCTGTTGCACATCATTACCTGCCTGGGGTTCAACACCGAAAACCCGGCAACCGGGTGACCAGTGATGCGCCGCAACGGCGCAACCGGACAGCAGGCCACCGCCGCCGGTGCAGACCAGCAGAATATCCAGCGGACCGACCTCCTCAATTAACTCTTTTGCCGCGGTACCCTGGCCGGCGATCACTTGCGGATAGTCATAAGGCGGGATCAGGGTTAAACCCTGTTCGGCGGCCAGGCGTTGCGTAATGGCCTCGCGGTCTTCGCTGTGGCGTTGATAAATCACAACGTTGGCGCCGTAACCGCGGGTAGCGGCCAGTTTGGCCGCAGGGGCGTCATGGGGCATCACGATGGTAACATTGACCCCGAGTTCGCGCGCCGCCAGCGCCATTGCCTGTGCATGGTTGCCGGATGAGAAAGCAATCACTCCAGCCTGGCGTTGGGATGGGGTCAGTTGACTGATGGCGTTGTAGGCACCACGGAACTTAAAAGCGCCGATGCGCTGGAAGTTTTCACATTTGAAAAAGAGCTGTGCTCCGGCAATGCCGTTAGCCTGGCGGGATGTCATTACCGGGGTATGGATTGCGTGGCCTTGCAGGATATCGGCGGCTTTGGCAATGTCAGCGGCGGTGATGCAGTGGGGTGTAGGGGTCATGACTACCTCGCATGCAGTTAACAGGATTGATTCGTTCGGATTTTTAATTTACTCTTTGTAAAGTTATTGTCAAATGGTTAAGTTAATGGGCGAGATCAAGCAAGAGAACGCGTTATTGCTGCGCGAAGCGGAAAAGATCGTGCAGGCATTAGGGGCGATGTTTGCTCCCAGCTGTGAAGTGGTATTGCACGATCTGACACAGCCGGAGAAGGCAATTGTGGCAATAGCCAATAACCTGTCTCACCGCAGCATCGGTGATGCGGCCAGTGAAATGGGGTTGGAGCGCATTGCCTCGCCAGACTTCCCTGATGTGGTGCAGAACTACGCCAGCGCGTTTCCCGATGGCCGGCCAGCCAAAAGTACCTCCATTGGTCTGCGTAACAGCCAAGGGCATTTTGTTGCGGCTATCTGCCTTAATCTGGACGTTTCTCTCTTCAACAGCGTTAATGCCATCTTGCAGCAGTTGACCGCGGTGGTGCAGACCGAACCACAACCGACAGAAGAAGGCGTGCGTTCACTGGCCGATATTGCTGCGTTCATTAACCAGTTTGCCGCCTCTCAATCAACCCAGCCACGAGCACTCAGTTCCGAACAGCGGTTTCAGGTGATCCAGCAGTTGAAGCAACAGGGGTATCTGCAGTTGCGCGGTGCCGCGACCATGGCCGCTGAAGCACTAGGGATTTCCCGTGTTTCTGTTTATAACCTGCTCAAGCGTGAGGCGAGTTGAGAGAATAAAACCGGCCGGGTGGTTCCATAAACCAGGTAGAGCCTTTATTATCCTTGATCACTTTGCTTAAGCTACGGCAACAAAACGGATTTCATGTATCAACCTGTCGCGTTATTTATTGGCCTGCGCTATATGCGCGGGCGAGCCTCAGACCGCTTTGGGCGGTTTGTTTCCTGGCTGTCCACCATTGGCATTACCCTGGGGGTGATGGCGCTGGTTACCGTCCTCTCGGTGATGAATGGTTTCGAAAAAGATCTCGAAAACAACATTCTGGGGTTGATGCCGCAAGCGCTGATCACCGGTAAACAGGGTTCTATCAACCCTGAGCAACTGCCCGCTTCCGTGGTCCAGGGGCTACAGGGCGTGACGCGTGTGGCCCCCTTAACCACCGGTGATGTGGTGCTGCAAAGCGCCCGCAGCGTGGCCGTAGGCGTGCTGCTGGGCGTTAATCCGGATGAAGCCGACCCGTTAACCCCTTATCTGGTGAACGTTAAACAGCAGCAATTGCAGCCGGGCGAATATAACATCATCATTGGTGAGCAGCTTGCCGGGCAATTGGGCGTTAAGCGTGGCGATCAGTTGCGCCTGATGGTACCCAGCGCCAGCCAGTTCACTCCCATGGGGCGTATTCCAAGCCAACGTCTGTTTACCGTGATTGGGACTTTCCACGCTAATAGCGAGGTGGATGGTTACCAGTTGCTGGCCAATCAGCAAGATGCTTCGCGTCTGATGCGCTACCCGGCGGGGAATATCACCGGCTGGCGTCTGTTCCTGCAACAGCCGCTGACGGTAGACACGCTCAGCCAGCAAACGCTGCCGGAAGGGACCCAATGGAAAGACTGGCGTGAGCGCAAGGGCGAGCTGTTCCAGGCGGTGCGCATGGAAAAGAACATGATGGGGCTGCTGCTTAGCCTGATTGTGGCAGTGGCCGCATTTAATATCATTACTTCCCTGGGTCTGTTAGTGATGGAGAAACAGGGCGAAGTCGCCATTTTACAAACTCAGGGCCTGACGCGACGCCAGATTATGTCAGTCTTTATGGTGCAGGGCGCCAGTGCAGGGATTATCGGCGCATTGTTAGGAACGCTGTTGGGCGTATTGCTGGCCAGCAATCTGAACAATCTGATGCCGATTCTCGGTTCGCTGATCGACGGGGCTTCGCTGCCGGTGGCGGTTGACCCGCTGCAGGTTACGATCATTGCCGTGGCGGCGATGGCGGTTTCTCTGTTATCTACGCTTTACCCTTCATGGCGCGCTGCCGCCGTACAACCCGCTGAGGCTTTACGTTATGAGTAACCATCTTTTGTTGCAGTGTGACAACCTGTGCAAGACCTATCAGGAAGGCAATCTGCATACCGACGTGCTGCGCAATGTCAGTTTTGCCA
Source organism: Serratia fonticola (assembly GCF_006715025.1). NCBI lineage: Bacteria > Pseudomonadati > Pseudomonadota > Gammaproteobacteria > Enterobacterales > Yersiniaceae > Serratia > Serratia fonticola. The sequence goes on along the minus strand of NZ_VFMK01000001.1, from coordinate 3,497,654 downwards.
TGCAGCCGGGCGAGATGATGGCGATCGTCGGCAGCTCGGGATCCGGTAAAAGTACCTTACTGCATCTGCTTGGCGGGTTGGATTCACCCACCTCCGGTGAAGTCATCTATAAAGGACAGTCGTTAAATTCACTTTCTTCTGCCGCCAAGGCCGAACTGCGTAATCGCCAGCTTGGGTTTATCTACCAGTTCCACCACCTGTTGCCTGACTTCACCGCGTTGGAAAACGCCGCGATGCCGTTGTTGATCGGGGGTTGCAAACCTGCGTTGGCACAGGAAAAAGCGTTGGAAATGCTGGCGGCGGTTGGCCTGGAAAAACGCAGTAAGCATCGCCCGTCTGAGCTTTCCGGTGGGGAACGCCAACGCGTGGCGATTGCCCGTGCGCTGGTGAATAATCCTTCGCTGGTGTTGGCGGATGAACCGACCGGTAACCTGGATAAACGCACTGCGGACAGTATCTTCGATCTGCTGGGCGAATTGAACGTGCGCCAGGGTACCGCGTTCCTGGTGGTCACCCACGATCTGCAACTTGCCAAACGCCTGAGTCGTCAGTTGGAAATGGCCGATGGTCATCTGCAGGCGCAATCGGCCCTGATGGGGGCCGAGTAATGAGTACTTCGCCACTTTCATTGTTGATGGCGATGCGTTTCAGCCGTGGTCGGCGGCGCGGCGGCATGGTATCGCTAATCTCGGTGATCTCCACCATTGGGATTGCGCTGGGTGTGGCGGTGTTGATCGTCGGGCTAAGTGCGATGAACGGTTTCGAACGTGAATTGCAAAACCGCATCCTGGCGGTAGTGCCCCATGGCGAGATAGAACCGGTTAATCAACCCTTCAAAGGGTGGCCAGACATCCTGCAACGGGTAGAAAAAGTGCCGGGGATTTTGGCTGCGGCGCCATATATCAACTTTACCGGCCTGATGGAAAACGGTGCGCAATTGCGTGCGGTGCAGGTGAAAGGGGTCGACCCGGCGCAGGAAAGCCAACTGAGTGCGCTGCCTAAGTATGTGCAGGGTGATGCCTGGGCCAACTTTAAGAGCGGTGAGCAGCAGGTGATCCTGGGTAAAGGCGTGGCGGAAGCCTTGGGCGTGAAGCAGGGGTCTTACGTTACGGTGATGATCCCAAACAGCGATCCGGAAATGAAACTGCTGCAACCGAAACGTATTCGACTGCAAGTGGCGGGCATTTTGCAACTCAGTGGCCAGCTCGATCATAGCCTGGCGATGGTGCCGCTGGCGGATGCCCAGCAGTATCTGGACATGGGTGACAGTGTCACCGGCATAGCGATCAAGGTCAACGACGTATTCGCCGCCAATAAGCTGGTGCGCGATGCCGGTGAGGTAACCAATTCCTACGTTTATATCAAAAGTTGGATCGGTACTTACGGCTATATGTACCGTGATATTCAAATGATCCGGGCCATCATGTACCTGGCGATGGTGTTGGTCATCGGTGTAGCCTGTTTCAACATCGTCTCCACCCTGGTCATGGCAGTGAAGGACAAAAGCGGCGATATCGCCGTGCTGCGTACCCTTGGGGCCAAAGACGGCTTTATTCGCGCCATTTTTATCTGGTATGGCTTGCTGGCCGGGCTGGTGGGCAGCCTTAGCGGTGTGGTGGTGGGCGTGATTGCTTCATTGCAATTGACCAACATTATCAAGGGGATAGAAAAACTGATAGGTCATTCGTTCCTGTCTGGCGATATCTATTTTATCGATTTTCTGCCTTCTGAGCTGCATTGGTTGGATGTGGTCATTGTGTTGGCAACTGCCATCGTGCTCAGCCTGCTGGCCAGTTGGTATCCGGCCAGGCGTGCCAGCCGTATCGATCCGGCACGCGTTTTGAGTGGGCAATAAAATAATAAGATGGGGCTCAGTAATGCGCCCCATTTTTTTAGCCTGAGGGAAAGTTATGTACTACGGTTTCGATATGGGCGGCACCAAGATTGAGCTGGGTGTTTTCGATGCCAACCTGCAACCTGTCTGGAAAAAACGCGTACCAACACCACGTGATGACTACCGGCAACTGCTGACGGTATTGCACGATTTAACCCGTGAAGCCGATGCGTTTTGCGGCACGCAAGGGCGGGTGGGGATTGGCATCCCAGGGTTGCCGAATGAAGACGGTACTTTGTTTACTGCCAACGTTCCGGCCGCGATGGGGCAACCGTTGCCGCACGATCTCAGTCAGCTGATTGGCCGAGAGGTCCGGGTGGATAACGATGCTAACTGCTTCACGCTGTCGGAAGCCTGGGATGAGGAGTTCCGCTGTTATCCGACGGTGCTGGGGATTATCCTCGGGACCGGGGTCGGTGGCGGCCTGATCGTTGACGGCAAGGTGCTTGCAGGGCGCAATTACATCGCGGGTGAGTTTGGTCATTTCCGCTTGCCGGTGGATGCGTTGGAGGTGCTCGGGCGTGATATACCTCGTGTGCCCTGTGGTTGCGGCCACCATGGTTGCATCGAAAATTACATATCAGGCCGCGGATTTGAATGGATGTACGCGCATTTTTATCAACAGCACTTGCCCGCTCAGCACATCATTGCGCATTATCAGGCGGGTGAGCCGCAGGCGGTAGCGCATGTTGATCGTTTTCTGACGGTTTTGGCAATATGCCTGGGCAATTTGTTGACTATCATTGATCCTCATCTGGTGGTGATCGGCGGGGGCCTATCGAATTTTGCAGCAATTTATCAGGCACTGCCCCAGCGTTTGCCTGCCCATCTGCTACGGGTAGCCAAACTGCCGCGCATTGAGAAAGCCCGCTATGGCGATGCGGGTGGTGTGCGTGGGGCCGCGTTACTCAATTTTGTGGACAGTAATCAATAAGGAGAGTTCATGCACACTCGCCATCGGCTGTGTCAGTTTCGCAAGAGTAAGCATGTGCTGCATCAGCGCTTTCGCTCACGGATTTTTCACCGCGATACCATGGCGGCGGCAGAGCTTAAAAAACCGTTTGTGGTGGTGCTGACCGGGGCCGGTATTTCTGCCGAGTCGGGTATCCGTACTTTCCGCGCTGCCGATGGGCTGTGGGAAGAGCACAAGGTAGAAGATGTCGCCACTCTGGATGGATTCAAGCGCGATCCGGCCTTGGTGCAGGCGTTTTATAATGCGCGTCGTCAGCAGCTTCAGCAACCCGAAGTCGCCCCTAATGCGGCGCACCGGGTGTTGGCGGATCTGGAAGAGTGGTTAGGGGACAACTTCTTGCTGGTCACGCAGAATATCGACAATCTGCATGAGCGTGCAGGCAGTAAACGGGTGTTGCACATGCATGGTGAGCTGCTGAAGGTGCGCTGTACCAGTTCTGGGCAGGTGTTCGAGTGGTTGGGCGACCTGAGCGTGGACGAGCGTTGTCACTGCTGCCAATTTCCCGCCCCGTTGCGGCCACATGTGGTGTGGTTTGGGGAAATGCCGCTGGGGATGGATGAGATCTATACCGCGTTGGCCAAAGCCGATTTCTTCGTGGCGATTGGCACCTCTGGCAACGTTTATCCCGCGGCGGGTTTTGTCCACGAAGCCCGTCTTGGGGGGGCCTATACCATGGAGCTGAATCTGGAGCCAAGCCAGGTAGAAAGTCAGTTCGAAGAGAAGCATTACGGCCCGGCCAGTGAAGTGGTGCCACGCTTTGTGCACAAATTCCTGATGGGCAAGGTTGAGCGGGCAGACAAGCCATAACGCTAGGCAGGGTGAAGTTCAGTGCCGTTTTCCCTCTCCCTTAGGGAGAGGGAACTTAAAGTGCCGCAGGTTTACTGCCGCAGCTTACCATCAGCCCAAATCAGCGTCCGGCTTTCAGCTTTTGGAAATAGGTTTCATACAGCGTGCTGGCTTCACCAACATCATTTTGCCATTCGCCGTTCTCAATGACGGCGTCATCGGGATACAGCGATTTATCGTCGGCAATTTCTTTCGGTAACAGCTTTCTGGCCGCCAGATTAGGGGTTGGGTAACCGATGGTTTCCGCCACCTGTACCGCAATTTCCGGGCGTAGCAGGAAGTTGATCAGCTTCAGCGCGCCGTCGACATTCTTGGCGTTGGCGGGGATAGCCAGGCTGTCCATCCAGAAAATTCCGCCTTCTTTCGGCCAAACGATCTCGATTGGGGTGCCTGCCTGCCGCGCGACATAAGCTGAGCCGTTCCACAGCATGCCCAGATTAACTTCACCTTCCATATAGGGGTTAGCGGGGTTGTCAGAGTTAAAGGCCAGGACGTTTGGCATCAGCTTTTTCAATTCGTTATAGGCCGCCTCGATCTGTTTCGGATCGGTGGTATTGCCCGAATAGCCAAGCTTGCGCAGGGCTACCTGGAACACCTCACGTGCATCGTCGGTGAGTAACAAGCTGCCTTTATATTCTGGTTTCCACAAATCGGCCCAGGACGTAATGCTCTTCGGATCGATAGCCTCGGTGTTGATGCCGATGGCGGTCGCGCCCCAGATATAGGGGATGGAGTAGTCGTTTTGCGGATCGAATGATTTATGCAACAGGCTGGGATCGAGATCTTTAAAGTTGCTGAGTTTACTTTTATCGATCTTCTGCAGCATGCCTTCCTTGCTCATCTTGGCGATGAAATAGGTTGAGGGTACCACCAGATCGTAAGCACCATCCTTGTAGGTTTTCAGCTTGGCATACATGCTTTCGTTGGATTCATAGGTGGAGTAAATCACCTTGATGCCGGTTTCTTTGGTGAACTGTTCCAGCAGGCCTGGTGGGACGTATTCAGTCCAGTTGTAGAAATAGAGGGTTTTGCCGTCATCAGCGGCATTTGCAGAGCAGAAGCTCAGTGCCATCATCCCGGCTGCGAGTAGATGTGACCACTTTTTCATGTAGTGCATCCTTTAGCAGTGATTGCTTAATAAGTATAGAGCAGAGCGCCATACCCCAGAGAAGGGCCATTATAAGCAGCACACTACTCAGGGTAAAGATACTTATCCCATTGTCTAATCAGCTTTTTTCCAGAAAATAGCCGGGCACCGCAAGGGTGCCCGCAGGTTAGGCACCCCGGGTACGACGATCGCGCAATATCAGTTGGCTGACCAGCACCAACACCAGTGAGAGCATAAGCAGAATGGTCGCTAATGCGTTGACCTCAGGCGAGACACCGACTTTCACCATCGAATAGATCTTCAACGGCAAAATCTCATAGCTTGGGCCGGTAACAAACGAAGAAACTACCACATCATCCATCGATAGGGTGAAGCTCAGTAACCAACTGGCGGCGACGGCGGGCATCGCCAGTGGCAAAATGATTTTGCGCAGGATCACCACTTCGCTGGCCCCCAGATCGCGCGCGGCTTCCAGCATTTTCACGTCAAAGCCTTTCAGACGCGAATAGACAGTGACGACCACAAAAGGCAGGCAGAAGGTGATATGCGAAAACAGCAATGACCAGAAGCCCAACGAAATCCCCAGTAACATAAACAGCACCAGCAGGGAGATCGCCATGACGATATCCGGCGACATCATCACTACAAACAGCATACCCCCGACGAAGGGCTTACCGCGGAAGCGATAACGATACAGCGCCACCGCGGTCAAGGAGCCGATCAGCGTTGCAAAGCTGGCAGAAAGCACCGCCATGGTCAGTGAATGGCCTGCCGCCTGCAGCAGGCTGTCATTGTTCATCAGCGTGCTGTACCAGTTGGTGGTAAAGCCTTGCCAGTTGATGCCGAAGCGCGAGGTATTGAACGAATTGACGATCAGAATGACGATGGGAATATACAGATAGGCGTATATCAACGTCATAAAGCCACCACGTAACAGGCGTCCGATCATTCCAGCTCCCCCTTGTTATTCATCAGCTTGGCGGCACGATAGTAGATCCATAGCATCAGCCCCATCAGCAAGGTCAGGCAAATGCTGGTCGCGGCGCCAAATGGCCAATCGCGAATATTGAGGAATTGGCTCTTGATGACATTACCAATCAGCAGGTTTTTGGCTCCGCCTAACAGGTCGGCCACATAGAACAATCCCATCGCGGGCAGGAGTACCAACAGGCACCCGGCGATAATACCGGGCATGGTCAAGGGAACGACGATGCGGATAAAGGTCTGTAACTTACTGGCACCGAGATCGCGCGCGGCTTCCAGACAGGACTTATCCAGTTTCTCCAGGCTGGAATAGAGCGGCATCACCATAAACGGCAGCAGGATGTAGATCAGCCCAAGGATCACCGCCTCGGAGGTGTACATAATGCGAAATGGCGTCTCAATGAGCCCAGTCCATAGCAGGAAGTCATTCAGATAACCTCGGGTGCTGAGAAACAGTTTCAGCCCATAGATGCGGATCAGCGAGTTGGTCCAGAAAGGGACAATCAGCAAGAACAGCAACAGTGGACGTATCTTCTGCGGCAGACGCGCCAGAATAAAGGCGAAAGGGTAGCCGAGCAGCAGACAGCATAAGGTGGCGATCAGCGCCATATTCAGCGAGTGCAGCATCACCTGGCCGTATAGCGGATCAAACAGGCGCGAATAGTTGTCCAATGTGAACACCATCTGCACCAGATTGGCGTCGTCGCGTGTCAGGAAACTGGTGCCGATAATCATCAGATTCGGCATAAAGACAAACAACACTAACCAGGCAACAATGCCGCTGATCACCAGGTTCTGGAATAAGTTACGCGATTTCTTCATCGGCCAGCACCACCTCCCAACTTTCTACCCAGGTTACCGCCATTTTCTGGTTCAACGAGTGGTCAAAGTCAGGATCGTCTTCGTTAAAGAATTCGCTGACCATCACCATTTTGCCGTTTTCCAGTTCCACCACCGATTCCAGCGTCATGCCTTTATAATTGCGTTCGCGGACGTAACCGATCAGCCCGTCGGGGTGCTCGCTATCATTCACCTCTTCGACCCGCAGATCTTCCGGACGCAGCAAGACTTTCAGCGATTGCCCTGGCATCACCGGTTGGTCAGCGTAGATCGCGCATTCCCGGCCTTCCACACTGGCACGTACCCGCTGCTCATCGATGCGCTGCAGCACGGTGGCATCAAAGATATTGATCTCGCCAATAAAGCTGGCGACAAACAGGTTCTTTGGCTCTTCGTAGATTTCTCGTGGTGTACCCTGTTGCTCAATGCGTCCGTCGCGCATTACCACAATCCGATCGGACATGGTCAGCGCTTCTTCCTGATCGTGCGTGACAAAAACGAAGGTGATACCCAGTTTGCGTTGCAGCGCTTTCAGCTCGTTTTGCATCTGTTTGCGCAGTTTGTAGTCCAGGGCGGAAAGGGATTCATCCAACAGCAGCACTTTGGGTTTGTTCACCACGGCACGAGCGATGGCGACGCGTTGCTGCTGGCCACCAGAAAGCTGATGGGGGCGCCGTTGGGCGAAGTCGTCCAATTGCACCATACGCAACGCTTCTTCCACGCGCGGCTTCAGTTCTGCCTCTGGCGTTTTCAGCATGCGTAGGCCAAAGGCGACATTCTCAAAGACCGTCATATGCGGAAACAGGGCATAGCTTTGAAAGACGGTATTCACGTGACGATGTTCGGCAGGGATGGCGGTGATATCTTGCCCGTCGAGCACAATGTGTCCCTGGTCGGCGTTTTCCAACCCGGCAATCAGGCGCAGTACGGTGGTTTTGCCACAGCCGGAGGGGCCGAGCAAAGTTAAGAACTCGCCGTCATAAATCTCAAGGTTCAGATCGTGGATGATCTCTTTACCGCTAAAGCTTTTACTCAGGCCGTTCAGTGTTACCAGAGAGGATTTCTCAGTCATTTAAGGTGTCTCTATCCCGTAAGGTGATGCAGATAGAACCGCCGCTGGAAAAGACTGCGCGAGCTTACGGGAGTGACCCGTCATTGTGCTGAAGCTCAAAGCCAGTGGCGCCAATCAAAATTTTTAGAGCGCGCATGATAGACGCTGAGCGGCACAATTGAAAGCCAAACTGGCGCTCGGCGCGGCTTGGGTCAAGTTTACTCCCAATAATTTCAGCTTTAAACCATCACTTGCTTTAATGATTTCTGTTAAATCTGATTATTAATGACCTGTCTCAATATTTGATCCGGATCGGTTCCGCATAATGAAACGCGAAAATCTGAGGGCGGAACCATGGATAAACTACTTGATCGCTTTTTTAACTACGTCTCTTTTGACACACAGGCGAAAGCGAACGTCAAACATGTGCCGAGTACTGATGGGCAACTGAAGCTGGCGCGTGCGTTGCAGCAGGAAATGATTGAACTGGGGTTTGAAAGGGTCTCACTGAGCGGGAATGGCTGCCTGATGGGGACATTACCCAGTAATGTGACCTGGCCGGTTCCGGCTATCGGGTTTATTTCTCATCTTGATACCTCACCTGATTTTTCTGGTAAGCATGTGGCTCCCCAGGTAGTGGAAAATTACCGTGGGGGTGATATTGCCTTGGGTATCGGTGATGAAGTGTTATCGCCGGTCATGTTTCCGATCCTGCATCAGATGTTAGGGCAAACGCTGATCACCACCGACGGTAAAACCTTATTGGGTGCGGATGATAAAGCCGGGATTGCGGAAATCCTTACCGCTATGGTGCGGTTGAAACAGCAGAAAATCCCTCACGGCGATATCCGTGTGGCCTTCACGCCGGATGAAGAAGTGGGTAAAGGCGCGCATTACTTCGATGTTGAGGCGTTTAATGCCGAGTGGGCCTACACCGTTGATGGCGGCGGCGTGGGGGAGCTGGAGTGTGAGAACTTCAATGCGGCATCGGTCACGGTGAAAATCGTGGGTAATAATGTGCATCCTGGCAGCGCCAAAGGGGTGATGGTAAATGCACTGTCGCTGGCTACGCGCTTCCATCATGCGTTGCCTGCGGATGAAACACCGGAAAATACCGAGGGCTATGAAGGTTTCTACCACCTTGGCAGCATCAAGGGCAACGTGGAACGTGCCGAGATGCACTACATACTGCGTGATTTTGAGCGTGATGGCTTTGAGGCGCGCAAGCGCATGATGATTACCACCGCGCAAAAGGTTGGCCGCGGGTTACCACGTGATTGTTATATAGAAGTCGCGATCGAAGATAGCTATTACAACATGCGTGAGCAGGTGGCCGAGCACCCCCATGTGATTGCACTGGCGCAGCAGGCCATGCGTGATTGTGATATTGAACCGATCATGAAGCCGATTCGTGGCGGTACGGACGGAGCCCAGTTGTCATTTAAAGGATTACCGTGCCCAAATCTGTTTACCGGCGGCTATAACTTCCATGGTAAACATGAGTTTATCACTCTCGAAGGGATGGAACAGGCGGTCGCGGTGATTATGCGTATTGCCACGCTGGCCGCAGAACGAGCGCAAAAATAGTGGCTGAAACGATTACCGGGCGCAAGCTGCACCCGGTATAACGTATACAAACCACCCGAAGATGCCCGTTTCCTCTTGGATAGAGAGGGAACGGCTAATTAGTCGTTAAAATACCAGTAGCCGCTGTTGATCAGCGCCGTCAGCAGCGCCAGGAAGGAAGGATCGTCCACGGCTTCCCCCAACATTTGCGCATCAACGCTAAAATTCTGGCACAGTGCATTGGCGGCCAGCTGGTGTTCAGTATCGATCAACTCCCCGTTCACGAAGCACCGATCTCCCACACGCAGCACACGCAACCCGCCCAGACGTTGCAAGGATTCGCCCTGTTGCAGCAGTTCGTAGATTTCTCCGGCCTGATAAGGCGGTTCTGGCGGCGCGATATCCAGTTCATGGCGCGACTGCGAAATAAACTCGCCGAGCCAGTGATGGAAGTGTTCTGGCTGTTGAACCAGATCCAGTATCATCTGGCGCAGTGCCTCGACTTCCTGCGGCAGCATGTCGGCCGGGCTCTCGCGTTGTGCAATGTCCGGATCGCTGTAGCGCTGGCTACCCAGTTCGTGGGCCAGAACATAATCGGCATAACCGCTTACCAACTCGCGGCCATTTGGCGCACGGAAACCCACAGAGTAATTGAGTGAATTTTCCAGTGCGTAGCCCTCATGCGGGAAACCCGGTGGGATATACAAGATATCGCCTGGCTCCATTTCTTCGTCAATGATGGCATCAAAGGGTTCTATTTGCAGCAGGTCCGGATGCGGACAGTGCTGCTTCATCGGCACCTTTTCACCAACACGCCAGCGGCGACGGCCCGTGCCCTGAATGATAAACACATCGTACTGATCGAGGTGTGGGCCAACGCCGCCACCGGGCACCGAGAACGAAATCATCAGGTCGTCCATGCGCCAATCAGGCAGTTGACGGAAAGGGCGCATCAACGCGCTGGAAGCTTCATGCCAGTGATCAACAGCCTGAACCAGCAATGACCAGTTGTTTTCACCCAAATGGTCGAAGCTTTCGAAGGGACCGTGCGCCACTTGCCAGCGGCCGTCCTGATGGCTCACCAAGCGGCTGTCCACTTCGTTTTCCATCGCCAATCCGGCCAGCTCATCCGGGGAAATCGGATCGATAAAGCTTTTGAAACCGCGCTTGAGAATAACTGGGCGCTTTTGCCAGTAACGCTGCAAAAAGTCGTTCCAGTTCAGATCTAATTGGTAATCCATTTTCTATTCCAGGATAGAGTGAGCCTGAAGGGATTATAACGGAAGTTAGGCTGCGTATACCCGTGATACTTCAAATTGCAGGTGTGCAGGTTTTACGACTCGGCCCATCCATGGGCCTCGCCCCTAGGGGCCTGAGCGGCTGAACTTACTCGTGGTGGTGGGAATCGTGCTGGCGGGCGAAAGTGACTTCCATGCGCGCTCCGCCAAGCGGGCTGTCACTGATGGTAATTTGGCCATCATATTGCTCGATGATCTCGGCGGCCACCGACAGGCCAATGCCTTGGCCTGGGCGAAGAGTATCTACGCGCTGGCCGCGCTGGAAAATCAGTTCGCGTTTGCTTTCTGGTATGCCGGGACCGTCGTCATCGATCACGATAGTCAGGTGTTTGTCGGAATGCAGTGAAGTGATTTCAACAAACTCCAGGCAGTATTTGCAGGCATTTTCCAACACGTTGCCCATCACTTCCATAAAGTCGTTTTTATCCCCCATGAAGGTCACTTCTGGCGAGATATCAAGGGTGATCACCACGCCCTTACGCTGATAAACCTTATTCAACGCAATGCTCAGACTATCCAGCAGGGCACAAACCGAATGGATTTCACGGGTCAACACCGTCTGACCTGAGTTGATGCTCGCACGGTGCAGGTAATAACCTATCTGTTGTGAGATGCGGCTTATCTGCTCGAGCATGATAGGTTCTACTTCTTCGATGGTGGTCTGCTTGCTGGAACGCAGCGAGCGCAGCGTGGTTTGCAACACCGCCAGCGGCGTTTTAAGGCTGTGGGTCAGGTCGGACAGGGTAGTGCGATATTTGGTATAACGCTGTCGTTCATTGCGTACCAGAATATTGAGGTTGCGCACCAGACTACGCAGCTCGCTGGGTGGATTTTCGTCCAGTTGTTCGCGCTCACCATTCTCCAGTTCACCCACCTGAGCCACCAACGCCTTGATCGGGCGCAGACTCCAATAGGCAGCCAACCACAGCAACGGCACCACTAACAGCAGGTTGGCCAGCAGCACATAGTTGAACCACTCCCAGACCACGTCTGAACGCTGTAATTCTTGCGGGATACTGTCGACCACCACAATCGTCAAGGCAGGTAGGCGCGGCGTTGCAGCATAGGTATTGACGGCTACCGAGTGGGTTAACGCATTCTGATCGGTGTCATCGTAGTTTTTCAACTGATCCTGGGCTTTAGGGTTGTCGCCCAGCACTTCGCTACTGACACGGGTATCGGTGTCGATCTCATAAAAACCGGACTCTTCCAGCCACTCTTTCTGGATCAGTTTTTCCAACTCCGGCACCGAGCGCTGGCTCCACAGCAAATGGCCCTTATCGTCATAGATAAAGACCAACGTCGGTGAGTTGAGATCGAGTTCGGGGGGCATGGCAATGGTCAGCTTGTGATCCTTCCACTGCGCCAGGCTGAAAAACAGGTTGCTCTCACCGCGCAGCAGGCGGAACGAGGTTTTATCAAAGCTGACAATATAACCGACCACCGCCACCAACCCATAGGAGAGCGACAGCGCCAGGATCACCCCGGCGGTTGCCATCAGAAAGCGCGCGCGCAGTGAGAACGGTTTTTTATTTTTGAACATCATGTTCACTTAGTATCGAAACGATAACCCTGCCCACGTACGGTGGTGATCACTTCCTGCGGATATTCAGCCTGCAGCTTTTTACGCAGGCGGCCCATTAGCACGTCGATGGTATGGCTCTCACGCAATTCCGCATCCGGGTAGAGTTGCAACATCAGCGAATCTTTGCTTACCACTTTACCGGCGTTACGGATCAGCGTTTCAATAATAGTGTACTCAAACGCCGTCAGTTTGATCTGCTGTTCATTTACGCTCAGTTCGCGGCGTGAAAGATCGATCTGGAAGGGCGGCAGGACGATCACTTGTGAAGCCAGGCCACTGTTACGACGCATCAGGGCTTGCATACGGGCAATCACCTCTTCCAGATGGAAAGGTTTAGTGACGTAGTCATCGGCTCCGGCCTCCAGCACCGCGACCTTATCTTGCCAGCTTTCACGGGCTGTCAGCACCAGAATGGGCAATTTCATCTGGTTGGCACGCCAACGACGGATCAGACTCAGGCCGTCTTCGCCCGGCAGGCCGAGATCGACAATAGCAATATCTGGGGCATGTTCCTGCAGGAAATAGTCGGCTTCTTTGGCGTCTTCTGCGGCATCGACCTGATGCCCCATTTCGCGCATTTGCACAGAGAGGTGGTGGCGCAGCAGGCCATTATCTTCAACAACCAGTACTCGCATGGAACAGACTCCTGTTGAGGTGCGGGTGAAACTCCAATCACCCATGCTTATAAGATTACACACTTTTCAGTGCATAAGGAGGATAACGCACGGCTATCTCGTATAGCCTGACAGTATGCCAGACAGAACCGGTGCTACCGAAAGGAAGTGCCGGAAAATCAGCGTCATCGCATCATTGAGTAGTATTGATTATCAGCAATGGGGAATAAACGCAGGATAAACAACGCAGAGGCAAAGGTAAATCAAACTTAAACAATAGGGAGGATGAGTGAAGTGTGAGCAGGATCGTTGAAATATCACAAAGGTATTATTAAGGTATTACATAGGTATCTGAATGATACTAACACCAGGAACCCTACACTCCTTTTCCCGTTGGTATGTCGGGAAGTTAGCCAGCAAGGATATATAACAATGAAACATCCTCATCTGAAGCTGTCTGTCATGATGTTTATCGAATGGTTTATCTGGGGAGCGTGGTTTGTTCCCCTCTGGCAATATCTGAACAAGTTGGGCTTTACGCCGGGAGAAATAGCCTGGTCGTATAGCAGCACGGCAATTGCGGCGATCCTCTCGCCGGTACTGGTCGGGGTCATAGCCGATCGCTACTTTGCTGCACAAAAAGTCTTGGGCTGGTTGCATCTGGTGGGGGGAGGGCTGATGTTTATTATCGCCTGGCAAACCACCTTTGCCAGTTTCTTCCCCTTGCTGGTGGTTTATGCCGTCACCTATATGCCGACTGTGGCTCTGACCAACAGTATTGCTTTTGCCAATATCAACGATGCGGAAAAAGAGTTTCCGCGCATTCGCGTGCTCGGCACCTTGGGCTGGATCGCTTCTGGCTTGGTGATTGGTTTTATGCTGCCGCCATTACTGGGATTAGGCAATATTTCCGACAGTAACCTGCCATTGATCATTACCGGAATTGCTTCGATCGCGTTGGGCCTGTACAGCTTTGGGTTGCCCAATACGCCAGCCAAAGGCTCCGGACCGGTGGATATCAAGGCGTTGCTGGGCCTGAACGCGCTTGGCCTGCTGAAAGATCGTTCATTTGCCACCTTTGCCCTGTGCTCGTTCCTGTTTTGTATGCCGCTGGCATTTTATTACCAGTTTGCCAACGGTTACTTGACGCAGGTTGGTCTGCCAAATGCCACCGGTTGGATGACGTTGGGGCAGGTATCTGAAATCTTTGCCATGTTGGCGTTGCCGCTGCTGCTTAAACGTTATGGCATCAAGAAAGTACTGATGCTGGGTTTTGTCACAGCGGCAATCCGCTACGTGTTCTTTATCTATGGAGGCACGGCCGATGTCTGGGCCTACAGCATGCTGTTCCTGGGCATTCTGTTACACGGTGTCAGCTACGATTTCTATTTTGTGACCGGCTATATCTACGTGGATAAAAAAGCGCCACCGCATATGCGCACCGCTGCTCAGGGTTTGATTACCTTGATTTGCCAAGGGCTGGGCAGCTTTATCGGCAACTGGCTGGGGGGACGGGCGATGACGACGTTTGCCCTGGAACAACCCCGTGATGGCATGACGTTTGATTGGTTTGCCGTGTGGGGCGTGGGGGCAGTGATGGTCGTGGCAGTCATGCTGCTGTTTATGCTGTTTTTCCGCGAACGCAGCGACAGCATCACCCCAATCGCCGTGACACGTACTTGATTCGATTCGCCTGGCGTCTTGCCCGGCAAAGATAAATTTCAGGAGAAAAAAATGAAGCAGTTAACCCAGGAACAACGTGTAGTAGGCGCACTTTACGGACAAATGCTGGGTGATGCGCTAGGTATGCCTTCCGAGCTGTGGCCGCGTGAGCGGGTTAAACATCATTTTGGCTGGATAGACCGTTTCCTTGATGGCCCAGCGGAAAACACGGCGGCCTGTTATTTCAAAGCGGCGCAGTATACCGATGATACCTCAATGGCGCTGGCACTGGCCGACGCGCTGCTGGAGGCTGACGGTAAGGTGGTGCCAGAACTGATCGCCCGCAATGTCATTCGCTGGGTGGACAGCTTTGATGCTTTCAATAAGAACATCCTCGGCCCGAGTTCCAAATTGGCGCTGGGGGAACAGAAAAAAGGAACCCCGATCGAAGAGCTGGAAAACAACGGTGTAACCAACGGCGCGGCGATGCGAGTTTCTCCCCTGGGGTGCGTGTTGCCCTCCGCTCCTTTGGAGCGTTTCTGCCAACAGACCTGGCTGGCCTCCAGCCCGACACATAAATCCGATATTGCCGTTGCCGGGGCGGTAGTGATTGCCTGGGCGATAGCCAAAGCGGTTGAAGGGGCGAGTTGGGCAGAGATCCGCTTGGCACTGCCGGGCGTGGCGGATTACGCGCAACGCAGACAGAGCACCACCTTCAGCGCGTCTCTGGCCGCGCGGATCGAGTTGGCTTTCCAGGTGGTGGAGCAGGCAACGGGAACGGAACAGGCGTCGGAGCGAGTCTATCAACTGATCGGCGCGGGGGTCAGCACCATAGAGTCCGTACCCGCTGCGTTGGCGATGGTCGAGCTGGCGCAGACCGAACCAACCCGCTGTGCGATCCTGTGTGCCAATCTGGGGGGCGATACAGACACCATTGGCGCGATGGCGACGGCGATCTGTGGGGCTATACAGGGTATTGATGCGTTCGATGCCACAATGTTGGCCGAACTGAAGCGCGTCAATCCGCTGGACATCAACCATTATGCGCAGGCATTTATTCGTTTTCGCCAGCGTTGGCAGGAGGCCGGATGAATAACGAAAGTCGCGAGTTATTGCAAACCCTGACGCAGGGAGGGTGGCACCAACAGTGTCCGGTCACGGTGATCGGTGCGGCGGTGATGGATATGGTGGTCAGTGCTGATGCGTTGCCGGTTCGTGGTGGTGACGTTTCCGCCCAAATGCAGGGGCTCCATTTAGGAGGCTGTGCCTTGAATATCGCCGTTGCGCTTCGCCAGTTAGGCATTGCCAGCCGTAATCTGCTACCGGTCGGAGAAGGCGTCTGGGCTGAACGCTTACGCAGTGAGATGGCACAGCGCGGTGTAAGCTCAGATTTGCCGGTGGGTGGCGAGGATAATGGCTGGTGTCTGGCGTTAGTTGAACCGGACGGCGAACGTACCTTTATTTCCATTGATGGCATAGAAAACCAGTGGCAACCGGGTTGGTTAACGGGCGCTACGCCACAAAGCGGCTTGGTCTATCTTTCCGGCTATCAACTGGGGGCCAGGCAGGGTAGTGTGCTGGTGGATTGGATGTTGCAGTTACCCACAAGCGTACGTGTGGTGCTGGATCTTGGCCCGCGCATTGATGTGATGGCAGAAAGCCTGCTGCAACGGCTGATCCGTCCAGGCGTTATCCTGACGCTTAATCAGCGGGAAGCTCAGCATCTCGGTATGCAGGACGATATCGCACATTTCTGTCAGCAGCTATGGACAACCACCGGACAACTGGTCGTTGTACGTTGTGGTGGTGAGGGGGGATATTACTTTGCCGGGCCGACAGATCATGGGTGGATTGCGGCGCGTCAGGTCAAGGTGGTGGATAGCATTGGCGCAGGTGATAGCCACAGTGCCGGTCTGCTGGCGGGCTTAGCCTTGGGCCTGTCCGCGCGCCAGACCATGATGCTGGCGAACTGTATTGCCGGTTATGTCGTTTCACAGGCTGGGGGAGACTGTGCGCCAACGCTGGCACAGTTGTTGGCCAGTGAGGAGCTCAGTCCTCGCTGATAAACTCGTACATGTCACTGCGGCAGAAGCTTTCGCTGTATTCGATCGGTTTTTTCTGGCTGTCGAACAACGTCTGCTTGATGATCAGCAGTGGCATCGGCTCTTTCAGTTGCAATGCTTGCAGGGTTTCATCATCGCTCATTGCTGCACTGACCTGACTACGCAATGAGCCCAGTTCCACATTATTCAAACGGAAGTAATCATACAGGGAAACGCCGATATCCTCGACGTTGGTGATGGCGTCCGGCACCACGTAAGAAACGGCCACCGACATCGGGCGCTGATCGATAAAGTGAATACGCTTGAGTTTATAAACAGGCGTGTTTTCACTCAACGCCAGCTTATTGGCCAATGTGCTATCCGCTGGGATTTTTTCGCGGCTGATCCACATGGTGTCCGGTTTGCGGCCCTGAAGCATCACCTCACGGGAAAAGCCCTTTACATCGGCCAGCGAGTACGCCAGTTTGGGTTGCACCAGGGGCGTTTGAATAAAGGTACCATAGCCGCGTGAGCGGCCGATAATGCCATCCTGTTCCAGACAGGCCAATGCCTTACGTACCGTAATGCGCGAGATACCCAACTGTTCGGTGAAATGGCGCTCACTGGGCAGAAAATCCCCCTGGCTTAAAATGCCCATTTCGATCGCCTGGCGTACCGATTCGTTAAAACGTAAATAGAGCGGCATAGCGCCAGCACGGGCCAGATCCTGTTGCAGTTTCTCCAGCAGACGCCGATTGGTATCCATGCTCATAGGTGACCGAAATCCTGTTGCCTCAATGCGATAGCTTATTTAAGGTGATTTCGCCGGGGTGTGCAACCTACAGGTTGGATATTCGCGCAGAAGTGTGGGCCCGGTAGCTTGGGCCCGTTGAGCCGATTACCGTTGCGCCGGTTTACGGGGGCCGTTCTCCCGTAGCGCTTTGACCTGTTCAGCCGTCACCGGCGTTGCCTTATTCCCCCAACTGCTGCGTACAAAGGTAGCGATTTGGGCGACCTGGTCATCGCTCAACCGCCAGCCGAAGTCAGGCATGGTCAACCCGGTCGGGGCGTTGACGGTCATCGGCGTGCGTGAGCCGTTGAGAATGATGCTGATCACCGAAGACGGATCCTCTGACAGTAACGCAGGGTTATCCGCCAACTGCGGGAAGGTATTGCGATACCCCTGACCATCACTACGGTGGCAGGCGGCGCAGTTATCCAGATAGGCCATCGTCCCAGGGGTGCCGTTGCTGGACACATAGTGTGCTAACTGCGAAGGCGTGCTGACGGGTTGCGGCGGCTTTTCGCTACCTGCAGGCTGTGATTTGAGGTAAGCCGCTATCGCCTGCAAATCTTCGTCGCTGAGATGCTGGGTACTGTCCTGTACTACGTCTACCATGGAACCGAAAGCGGCAAACATGTCGCTATGACCGGTTTTCAGAAAGCGAGCCAGATCTTCTTCGCTCCAACGGCCTAATCCACTCAGCGTGTCGCCGCGCAGATTGGCAGCATGCCACCCCTCTAGCGTGCCACCGCTCAGGTAGCTGTTATCTGTCTGGTTCAGCGCTTTTTCCTGAAAGCCGATACCGCGCGGAGTATGGCAGGAACCGCAGTGACCCAATCCTTGCACCAGATAGGCACCGCGGTTCCATTGGGCGCTTTTGTTGGTATCTGGCCGATACACGCCATCCTCACGGAACAGGCCATCCCACATTGCCAATGGCCAGCGCATATTCAGCGGCCACGGAATATCGCTGGCCTGATTTGGGCGCGCCACTGGCTTGACGCGGTGCGTGAAGTAGAGGTACAGATCGCGGATATCATCATCATTGATCTTGGCGAAAGAGGGATAGGGCATGGCCGGGTACAACCTTGTCCCATCACGTGTTACGCCTTTACGTAGGGCATCGGCAAAAGCTTGCAGACTGTATTCACCGATGCCGGTTTGCTTATCCGGGGTAATATTGGTGGAGTAAATCGCACCCACTGGCGTGGTCATTTTGAGCCCGCCGGCAAACGCCGCTCCACCGGGCGCAGTATGGCAGGCGGCACAGTCACCGGCGCGCGCCAGGTATTCGCCATGGGCGATTTGCCTTGCCAGCTCGGGCGTTTCAGCGGCGAGTGAACCGGTGCTCAATACCAGCAATGTCAGCATTGAGAGGGATAATCCTTTCATGGTGTTCTCCTTGCGTGCTCAGGCCTGAACCAACGGGCCAGGATTTTTCAGGTACTGATTACGGATGGCTTCTGCTGCATAGTAGGCCAATGCTCCCACGATCCCGGTTGGGTTATACGCCAGGTTCTGCGGGAAAGCGCAGGCTCCGGTGACAAACACGTTTGGCACGTCCCAACACTGAAGGTACTTGTTGACCACGCTGGTTTGCGGATTGTCACCGGTGATGGCCCCGCCAGTCGTGTGGGTCGACTGATAAGGGCGCACGTCATAATGCGAGCCGCTTCCCATCACTGAAATCGCCATCTGTTTGGGGGCCATTACCTTGGCAATATCCGCCATCTTGCTGGTAATGTGCTGCGTCATTTTGATTTCGTTTTCTTTCCAGTCGAAGGTCATGCGCAGTAACGGCAGGCCATAGGCATCCTTGTAGGTGGGATCGAGATCCAGATAACAGTCGCGGTAGGGCATGACCGAGCCTTCTGAGCTGATACTCATCGCATGTTGATAATTATCTTTGATCCCTTGTTTCCAGCCGCTGCCCCAATTGGGAGTGCCAGGTGGCAATGACATCTGCTGCAGCGGGCGGCCACCGGTGCGCGTCGCGGAGATATAGGCACCACCGATAAAACCTAATCCACTGTGATCGAAGTTTTCCGAATTCAGATCGTCGATGACTGTGCCAGCGGCCCCCGCCCCGATAAACGGATTAAAGTAGGTGTCCTGGTCGTAAAACAGCGAGATACCGCTATTCATCTGATAGGCGTAGTTTTTACCCACCACACCTTCGCCAGTGACCGGATCATAAGGTTTACCGATCCCGGAAAGTAACAACAGCCGCACGTTATGCAGTTGGAAGGCGCTGAGGATCACCAGATCTGCCGGTTGCTCAACCTGTTGCCCCTGAGCGTTGATGTAAGTTACACCGGTGGCCTTTTTGCCACTGCTGTCCATATTGACTTTGATGACCTGCGACTGGGTGCGCAGCTCAAAGTTTTTGCGCTTCATCAACACCGGCAAAATGGTGGTCTGTGGAGAGGCTTTGGAATACATAAAGCAGCCAAAGCGCTCACAGTAACCGCAGAAGTTGCAGGGGCCCATTTGTACGCCATACGGGTTGGTGTAGGGTTCTGAACAGTTGGCCGCCGGGATGCTGAAAGGATGATAGCCGAGAGATTCCGCAGCCTTGCCGAACAGCGATCCTGAATAGAGCTGTTTGAGCGGTGGTGTCGGATATTCGCTGGTGCGCGGCCCTTCGAAAGGATTACCGCCCTTGACGATATTGCCTTGCAGGTTGCCCGCTTTGCCCGAGGTGCCACAGACTTTTTCGAACTTGTCGAAATAGGGCTCCAATTCGTTGTAGCTGAGAGGGTAATCCTGCAAAAGCATGCCTTCCGGCACCCATTTATCGCCGTATTTTTCCGTCACCGTGGTGTGCATTTTCAGGTCGGCGGGCAAGGCGCGCCAGAGCATGCCATTCCAGTGAACTCCGGCGCCCCCAACGCCGTTACCAGGCAGGAAAGAACCCAATTGGCGATAAGGTACGGCGAAGTCGGCAGACGTGTGGCGCACGGTGACGGTTTCATGGGCCACCTCTTGCATTAACTTCAGGCGGATACCGTACGTCAGTTCGTCGGCAATACGAGGATAGGAAAAATCGGGATAGGTATCGCGTTGCTCACCGCGTTCCAACGCCAGTACGTTCAGGCCAGTTTCGCTCAGTTCCATGCCCATAATGGCGCCTGTCCAGCCAAAACCGACAATGACCACGTCTACCGGTGGTTTTTTTATTGTGCTCATTTATGCATTCCTTTTGCTCGAGATACTCACAGGCCCCAGCGGATAGGGCTGATTAGGGTGATTGACCCAGTCGGTGTAATCGGCCCGCGCACCGGGGAAACCGATCAGTTTCCATGAGGCCATCGACTGATTCCCGCCATGCAGAGGATCGGCCAGATACCCCTCTTTGGTGTTCTGCAGCAGTTGGGCAAAGAACGTTGTTCCAGGTAACGTTTCCGAGTCCAGTTCCCCGGCTTCCAACGCCGTCAGAATGAGTTCTTGCTGGGCCTGTTCCAGATCGGCAAAACTTTTCTGAAATTGCCGATGACAATGCGCGTTGACTTCGCGAATACCGATGCGATACGTGTCGCGCGGCGTAAGTTTCGACTGATAACCTAACTCAGGCGCTACAGACACAAAGGGGGGATGCATATACCACAGCCCGCCGTGGCCATAAGGCGTTTCCATCTGTTTATCGATAAAGACCGGCACGGCTTCTTCGACCGCGCCAGGGCCATTGCTGTCGCTGGGGATCAGCCGATCGCAGGCTGCCAGCAAAAAGCGCCACTCATCATTGTTGAAGTAGGCAGGAACGTAGTGAGAAGAGACACCTGCAGCAGAGGCCTGTGGTGTCGTTAGCGTCAGGAGACTTGTTCCACCGGCCGCAGCCAGTGGGATTAACGCCAGGGTTTTCTTTAGAAAGCTACGCCGTGGCGGCGTGGGGGAGTGCTGTTGCGACATAATTCCACCTTGAATATGTTTCACAGAAATGCCCGTGCGACATCATAGGCCGCGCTGCCGTTTTCCAGGGCAGTAAATGGGCAGAGAAGCGTGAGTTACCGATACCAATAATCATTAGCTCACTACTGGTATGGTGATCTGAGTTTAGAACTGGCTGGCATAAATAAACAATAAAGCATCTGTTTCAAAACATTTTATTCACATCTGTTTTGATTAAGATCACTTTAGTAACAAGGAGTGACCCAACACGGTTTAAGCCGTGCGTAACGTCTCCGCTCGGTGTTGAAACCGGATGGGGCTGGTGGTTATTGTGAATGTGTCCGTATTTTGCCTCGCGTAGTTGGCGTATTCTGTTACGCGGCTTAATTCTTGTATTTACCTGACGGAGTCACTTTATGACGATCAATCAATATGGTCAGCCGGTAGGCGACCCGTTACCGCATTGGCAAGCGCTGGCACGGCCAAAGGACGTCACTTTGAACGGCAGATTTTGCCACCTTGTGCTGTTGGACGCCGAACGGGATTTTGCCGCGTTGTTTGACGCTTTTCATCAAGCGCCAGATGGTCGCGACTGGACTTATTTAATGCGCGAGCGACCAGACAGTCCGCAAGAGTTGCGTACACACCTGATCAATATGCAGGATAACCCCGAGCTGGTGAATTTGACGGTGTTTGATGCCTCAAGCCAACTGCCGGTGGGGACCGTGGCCTTTATGCGTATTGATGCGGGCAGTGGTGTATTGGAGATTGGTCATGTCTGCTGGTCTCCCCTAATGAAGCAGCGCTCATGTGCCACTGAGGCCATCTATCTGATGCTGAAGCACACTTTCGATGCGTTGGGCTATCGCCGTTGTGAATGGAAATGCGATAGCCTGAATGCCCCTTCGCGGCAGGCCGCACAGCGCTTCGGTTTCAATTATGAAGGCCGCTTCCTGAAGGCATTGGTGACCAAGGGCCGCAACCGTGATACCGACTGGTTTGCCATGACCGAAGACGATTGGCCCAGGGTACGTAATGCCTTTGAACAGTGGCTGGATGAAGGGAATTTTGACGCAGAAGGCCAACAGAAGCAGCGGCTAAGCGCGTTTATGCCTTGGTTGGGGAAAGAATAGGGCAGAGCGCGTTTGCGCCCTGCCGATGCCAGTGCTTACTGGCTGGCGAGAAGGGCCTTTTTCTTGCTCTGTCTGGCCTCAAAGCGTGAGATCCACCACCAGGCCAGTGCGGAGAACACGGCGGTCATAAAGACGTTGATAAAGAATGCCTTCATCAAGTCTACCCCTGGTGGGAATGCCGATGCGGTCATGCTCACCACGAAGATGGTAATCAGTACCGATACCACACTCATACCGAACCTACGCGAGCCCATACGGAAGTCGCGTGGGGTGTCGTCATGTTTCCAGCGGAAGACAAAGTAGGCCACTATAATAAAAATAGGGGGCAACATCGCCGTTCCTGCCGTCAGGTTGATCGCCGTGTTCATCATCTGTTGTACCGATTCAGAACCAAAACCGTTGATCACCAGCATCACAAAGACAAACGCAAACTGCCACCAGGCGGCACGAACCGGAACGCCATGCTTGTTCAACTCGGTGGTCTTCGGGCCGTAAACGCCTTTTGGGATCTCGGAGAAGTGGATCTTAACCGGAGCGGAGGTCCACATCATCATGGAGCCGAAAATGGCAATAAACAGTACGATACCCACGAGGCGGCCCACTAATGTTTCAGAAATACCGAAGTATTTGGCCATTCCTGTGAAGATTTCTACCATGCCACCGGCGTAAGTCAGGTTTTCGCGTGCGACGAACACGTTCACCAGCAGTGAACCCACGGCATACATCCCGCCGATCACGGCCCCGGCGGCGATAATGACTTTAATAAAGGATTTCTGTCCCCCTTTGACATCATTCAGGTAAGCCGCGGCCGTTTCCGCCCCGCCAGCGGCCTGGAAGATCCAGCACATGATCCCCAGTGTGGCCCAATTGATGGTCGGCGTCATCGCTTCCAGCGTGATAGGTTGGGCGGGAGTGTGATCGCCCCCCAGCGCCATCAGGGCACCGAGAACGTAGATCGCAAATAGCGCGAACACCCCATAAGCGACAATCTCGGCAATTTTGCCAAGCCAGGAGGCACCCTTGGTGGAAATATGGGTGGTAGCGGCAAACAGGATGATCGAAATAATTGAGACCATCACCGGGGAGAAACTGTACTCATGGCCCATGATGGCATATGAGGCATAAGCAATAACGTTTGGCAGCAGCGAAACAAACCAGAACAGGTTAACGAACCAATACAGGAAAGAACCCATATAGGCGGCTTTGGTGCCAAGGGGTTGCTTCAGCCAATCGTACATACCCGATTCCGAGTTCTTATTGGCAGAAACAAATTCCGCGATGATAAAGACGAAAGGAATGAAGTAAACCAGCGTTGCAAACAGAAAGACAGGGGCGGAACTCAAGCCCAGCTCAATGTTGTTATTCACGATATTGCGCACGTTGAAGACGGCCGCAAACGTCATCGACAACAGGGCAAATTTACCGATCGTGCCACGTAAAGATTCGGACATAGCGTCCTCCGGTGTATGACATCAATGATGAACCCAAACCAATTGGGCGTCTAATCAGGAATGGGGCGTGAACGCTCACGCCCGGCCAATCATCAAGATCACTTGTTCAACAGGTAGCCATCCTCAATGGTGACTTTCAGCACCACTTTTCTGACCCGGTTATCGCCATGGAATCGGTAAGCCTGGTTGTTATCAAAAATGACCAACTGTCCCTGATGCAACTCACAGGTTTGCCCTTGGCCTTGCAGGTATTCGCGGTCGGTCTCATCACGATAGGCTTGTACCGGAGTCAGCTCGGCTTTTGCTGCGAACTCGAGCGTTTCATGCCCTTCCAGGTAGTAGTGGATGGCAAAGTAACGGCGATTGCCTTCAAAGTTTTCGCTGCGACGCGTGACGCCGTCCTCAACCATGTAAACCAGCGTGTCACCGATGGAATGCATGACGCCCGGTTTGATGTTGGCGATGTTCTCTATCGCTTCCACACAGCGGTTCCATTTGCGTCCGTTGCGGTAAACCACCTTGAATTGATCCAGGTTTTCTAACACTTTCATGGATTACGCCTCGTTAGCTGTGGTTGACGTGAAGAAGCCATGGCCAAAGCGATGGTTCGCCATGGACTGGGCGTTAACGTCCCCGGATTGCAGGGGGAGCAGCGTGAAGCCATAGCGGAATGGCGCCATATAAACCCGGTAGGAATCGAGTACTTCGCTGCCCCATGAGTTAGAACCCAGGCCCATCACCTGGTGATCGAGATTGAGCGTGATATAGCCGCTCTCTTTCAATTCATTGGTGTGCTGGGCTTCATGCAGATTTTGACGGGTGTAGTGCCAGGCGCTGAAGTTGAGCGCCTGCTGCGGCTTGATCAGTAACCCGGTGCCATGTGAGTTGGTGAGCGAAACCCAGCGGATGTGTTGACGATTGCCATTGTTTTGTGGGAACGGATAGTTCTCGAACATATCGGCTACCGTGGTCTGGTAGATGTCGATCAGGTTGGCCTGTTGGCTGTCCTGGTAGTTTTCCTCAGGGCCTCTGCCATAGTAGTTAACCTGCTCAAAGTCGTTATTGATGCCGATATCGAGGCCAATCGCCGGGATCACATAGGGGTAGTCGCCGTAACGTTCGCCACTGAGTTCCACATTAAGCTGGCCGTCGGCCGTGATCTGGTAGCGATACCGGCAACGCATCCCGAAATCAAATACCGGTGGGGCAATAATACTGGTGACGTTGATTTCAACCTCATTGCCAACCTGTTTCACCTCGAGGGTGCGGAAGTGTTCCTGCATAATTTGCAGATGAGCCGGTTCCCATAGACCTTGATATTCCTGTTTATGGTTATCGATCATCGGTTTGAAGAAGTTCAGCTCTGGTGCGGAAGCGATGATCTCTTCACCGTTGACTACCCAGGAGGTCAGCTTGCCGTTCACCTTGGAGAAGGTGAGTGCAAAATTTTGCCCGCTGATGCGGTACGCCAAGCGCTCCTCTGCCAGTTGCAGCGGCTGCGTATTGTGGCTACTGACCGTTTCAGGTTGTGCGGTGTTCTCTTTCAACAGGAACTGATACACCGCAATTTCGTGGTTTGCCGGGCTGTAGAGCGTGCGGGTGTTCTTGCGTACGCTAAAGTTGATGAACGCTTCCCGCTCGTCCAGCTCAGGCAGCTCAAGCAGCACCTCTCGCGCTGAATTGGCTGGCAGATTCTTTACCTGTAATGACAGCGTCGCCAGGGTTTCGCCTTCGGCGCGGATCTCGGCGGTGAGGGTGTAATCATCCAGATTGGTAAACCACAGCTTGTTTTCCACCACGAATATGCCCAACCGGGCATCGAGAGCGCGGATTTTTACCGGGGCGATAACCTGCTTGTACTCTTTCAGGCCCGGCCCTGGCGTTTGATCCGGGTAGATCAGACCATCCATACAGAAGTTGTAGTTGTTCGGGTAATCACCGAAATCGCCGCCATATTGGTAAAACGGCTGGCCTTGTTCATCCTGAGCCAGGATGCCGTGGTCGCACCACTCCCATACGTAGTGACCCTGAATATGTTCATGCTGATAAAACACGTTCTGATATTCCGTCAGGCCACCGGGGCCGTTACCCATGGCGTGGGCGTATTCACAGATAATGCGTGGTTTGGGATGTGGATGTTCGCCAAACTCGTTCATCAACGACGCGCGGGTGTACATGGTCGAAATCACATCGACCACTTCGGCGTCGCGGTCCTCTTCGTAATGAATAAGGCGGGTGTCATCGATGGCTTTGGTGGCGTGGTACATCGCACGAATGTTGCAACCGTAGCCGGACTCATTGCCCAGAGACCACATGATGATTGACGGGTGGTTCTTCTGCGCATGCACATGGCGCACGATGCGATCAACGAATACCGGTTCCCAGGCCGGGTCATCCGTGAGGCGGCTCAGATCGCCAACGTTGGCAAAACCGTGGGTTTCCACGTCGGTTTCGGCCATCACAAACAGGCCATAAATATCACACAGCTCGTAAAAGCGTGGGTCATTCGGATAGTGGGCCGTGCGCACCGAGTTAATATTGTGCTGCTTCATCAGGATCAGATCCTTTTCGACGCGATCCATCCCCACGGCACGCCCTTTCCGATGGTCGTTATCGTGGCGGTTGACGCCGTGCAGCATGACGTAATGGTTGTTGATATAGAACAGGCCATCACGCACCTTGATATCGCGGAAACCAACACGCAGGGGGATTACCTCCAGTGTCTTGCCGGTGTGATCTTTAAGGGTGATAAAAAGTTGGTACAGATAGGGGTTTTCCGCCGACCAATGGACGGGGTTATCCAAGATGATGGTAAAACCAGCCCGGGTAGACGGGTTAAAAGTTAACGCGGCTAATGCCTGCTGGGCCACCAGCTTACCGCTGGCATACAGTGCATATTCCAATACATGATCGGCGGCTTGCGTGCCAGACAGGTTCTCGATATCAACGTGACAAGAGAGCGTGGCGCTTTGGTAGTCATCGGCAAAGTCGGTACGCACCGTCAAATCCTGTACGTGCACCAGCTCCTTGCCTATCAGATAGACATCGCGGAAGATCCCGGCGGTCCACCACATGTCCTGATCTTCAATGTAGGTCGAATCTGCCCACTGCATCACGCGAACGGAAAGCAGATTTTGTCCTGATTGCACATAGCGGGAGATGTCGAACTCGGCGCAAAGTCGGCTGCCTTTGCTGAAGCCGACATAGTTGCCGTTTACATACACTTCGAAATAGCTTTCAACCCCGTCGAACTTGATGATGGTTTGCTTTTTACTCCAGCCTTCATCCAGGGTAAAGGTACGTTGATACGCGCCGGTCGGGTTATCCGTAGGCACAAAGGGGACATCGATCGGGAAGGGAAACCCCTCATCGGTATATTGCAATATGCCATGGCCTTCCATCTGCCACATATTGGGTACCGTTATCTGTCCCCAGGTGTTCATTGGCTGCGAATAAAAGTCCTCCGGCACCAATAACGGATGCGTGAAGTAGTGAAACCTCCATTGGCCGCTCAGAGCAATGAAACGGCTGCTGAGTGCACGCTGGAAGGTCTGCGCATGCTTGAGTGAGTCGTAGGAGAAGAAGTAGGCGCGTGGGGCCATACGGTTCTCATGCAGGTGGCTAAAATTTTCCCAATTGTTCACGTCGTATCTCCAGGTCTGAATGCTGAAGGAAGCACTGGGTTACAGGTTTAGGGGCGGTGTCATCAGATATTTGTCTGGATTTTAGTAAAATATTTACTAAAAGATACGCGGGAATATGCATTATTTTACTGCGATCACGTTTTTTCGTGGATCGGTAGAGGGTTATGTGATCGAGATAAAGAAATCGGGCAGATGCGGTATCAGCGGGTAAGGTGCGATTTTAGCGCTTGGATAAACCGTAATGGAGAAGTAAAAAAGAACCAATTTATTAGTATTGTTTTACTGATAAATTGGCTGTGTCTGCATGAGGTGGTGATATAGCGGAGGATTAACGGGTGGTGTTACGCAGCTTCAACTTGCTGGGGACATAGACTTGCAGCGGCAGCGCGCGGCCATCGCGCAGCTTTTCCAGCAACAGGTTGACCCCTTGGATCCCCATCATTTCTGAATGAATACGTACTGTCGACAACGGCGGGAAGGTAAAACGTGCCGTCGGAATATCGTTGACGCTGATCAGGGCGATATCCTCTGGGATCCGTAATCCCAATTCATGGATGGAGCGTAATACGCCGATAGCAATAGAATCAGAGGCGACAAACAGTGCACGGGGATGATCCGGTTTTGACAGCATCTTTTTTGCCAGTTCGTAGCCAGAAGCGCTGGAGAAATCACCTCGGTAAATATCGGGTGCGGAGACAACGCCTTTCAACTGACCATACTCGACAAAGGCGGCCTCGCGGATATCGGCTCTGTCTGGCTCATCAGCACCGCCGATAAAACCAATCCGATTGGCACCGCATGCAATAAAGTAATCGATGATTTCTTTGCTGATCCGGGCCAGATCGATATCGACGGAGTCATAGTCTGATCCGGGCTCATTAAAATCAATCAAGCAGATATTATCGGTTAATGCGGCCGCTTTACGCAGGGTTTCTGGCGTGGGTTTACTGACAATCAGCACGCCCGTTACCTTTTTCAGCTCAGGCGGCGGGGTATTTTTATAGCAGTTGGTCAGCTCAATCCCTAACCTTTCGCACTGTGTTTCGATACCGTGACGGATAGAAAGATAATAAGGATCGTTGATTTCCATCTCTTGCTTGTAGCTGTACAACGCAAGGATGTGGTGATGTAACACCGCATTCATCTGCTGTTTTTTGGAACTGCTGGTTTTGTATTCAAGCTTCTCGGCAATTTCCAGAATGCGATGTTTGGTTTCTTCTTTCACATTCAAGGTGGGGTCATCGTTCAGCACCCGGGAAACTGTCGCCAGTGAAACGCCTGCTTCTGTCGCGATATCTTTCAGCGTTGCCATACTCGTCCTTTTCTCACAGCCTGAACGGCAAACTTCGTTATCTGGCATTGTAAGTGATGTCAGCGAACTTTCATCGGTTTTTAGTAAAAAAGTAAGGATAGCTTATCGACGTTGCAGACATAAAGCTGGGATCGGGGAGGGGGTTTAGCAATATGAATGCCCCCTCCCAAGCGGAGAGGGGGATTGAACGGGTTTCAGATTACCACAGTCCTGCCCACATCACTGTTGCAGTTCCCTCTCCCTATGGGAGAGGGGCGGAGTGCGGGGCAATAACCGCTTACTTCAGCTCATCAACCATGGTGGTTGCACGGCCAATGTAGTTGGCTGGCGTCATGGCTTTCAGGCGGGTTTTTTCGTCTTCCGGCAGTTCCAGACCGTCGATAAACGCTTGCATACCGGCGGCATCCACGCGCTTGCCCCGGGTCAGTTCTTTCAGCTTTTCATACGGTTTTTCGATGCCATAACGGCGCATCACGGTTTGGATAGGTTCAGCCAGCACTTCCCAGTTGTGATCCAACTCGTCTAACAAGTGTGCACGGTTCACTTCCAGCTTGCTGATGCCTTTCATGGTGGCCTGATAGGCGATCAAGGCATAGCCCAGGCCGACACCCAGGTTACGCAATACGGTGGAGTCCGTGAGGTCGCGCTGCCAGCGGGATACCGGCAGTTTGCTCGCCAGATGGCCCAGCACCGCGTTAGCCAGGCCCAGGTTGCCTTCGGAGTTCTCGAAGTCGATGGGGTTAACCTTGTGCGGCATGGTGGAGGAGCCAATCTCACCGGCAATGGTCTTTTGCTTGAAGTGATTCAGGGCGATGTATCCCCAGATATCACGATCGAAGTCGATCAGAATGGTGTTAAAGCGGGCAACGCAGTCGAACAGCTCGGCAATATAGTCATGAGGTTCAATCTGGGTGGTGTACGGGTTCCAGGTGACCCCCAGTGAAGTGACAAACTCTTCGCTGAAACGATGCCAGTCAACTTCTGGGTAGGCCACGATGTGAGCATTATAGTTGCCCACCGCACCGTTAATTTTACCCAGGATTTCCACGCGCTCCAACTGACGGTACTGGCGATCCATGCGGTATGCCACGTTAGCCAGTTCTTTACCCACGGTAGATGGGGTGGCGGGCTGGCCATGAGTACGTGAAAGCAACGGAATGTCACGATATTCCAGCGCCAGGCCCTTGATGGCATCAATGATTTTACGCCAGTAAGGCAGCACCACATCCTGACGTGCCGTTTGCAGCATCAGCGCGTGTGACAGGTTATTGATGTCTTCAGAAGTACAGGCGAAGTGGATAAACTCGGATACAGCATGCAGGGCAGGCACCGCAGCCACTTTCTCTTTCAGGAAGTATTCAACCGCTTTCACATCGTGATTGGTGGTGCGCTCAATGGTCTTGATGCGCTGTGCGTCTTCTTCACTGAATTCTGCGACGATCTTATCAAGGAAAGCGTTTGCGTTGGCATCAAAAGCAGGAACTTCGTTGATTTCTGCGCAAGCGGCCAGTTTTTGCAGCCAACGTACTTCAACCTGAACACGGAATTTCAGCAGACCGTATTCGCTGAAAATGGTGCGCAGTGCGCTGACTTTGTCACCGTAACGTCCGTCAACGGGGGAAACGGCGGTCAGTGAGGATAATTCCATCGGTAGCAACTCCTGGGAAGATTAACAATGAGCAACGATTTGTTGCGCCTGCTTGAGCAGACGATTACGGGAAAACATTAATTGCAGGCGGCTGCCGCCAACCTGTTGCCACAGCACGGCGGCACGGATGCCCGCGAGCAGGGTGGCACGCACCTTGGCCTGTACCTGCGGGTTTTGCAGGATGGCCGGTGAGCCGGTCACCTGAATACGCGGCCCCAACGGTGAGACAACATCAACATAAATACCGGCAAGCGCACTGATGATGGTTTCCGATTCCAGTTCAAAATGCGCCAGTTGGCGCTCCAACTGGTTCAACCGTTCGCCTAGGGTATTCATCGCTGATGGGTTGGCGTTCAGTTTGCGCTCCAGCACCATCAGGCTGATGGTATAGCGGGTCAGCTCTGCGGCGGGCCCCTTATTGTTGGCATTGAGTACGCCGATCAGCGTCTCCAGGCCCATTTTCAGGTGACGTTCTTCACCGCCGAACACCGCCAGGGTTGACGGTGGGTCCATCTGCAACAGGCTGTTGAGCGAAGTATGGAAGGCTTCACGATCCATCTGCCCTTCGTGCGCCAGTTGCTGGACCAGGCGCGCAGATTGACTGATCCCGGCCATTGCCAGCGTGATGTCGTAATAATTCTTCGCCACGGTTACTCCTGTATACGCTGTTCAATAATGCCACCGCCCAGGCAGATATCGCCCAGATAGAACACGGCGGATTGGCCTGGTGTGACGGCTGCAACTGGTTCATCAAAGCGAACTTCGATGCGATCGGCGTCCAGCGGTGTCACGGTGCAGGGAATATCCTGCTGGCGATAGCGAGTCTTTACCGTGCAACGCAGTGTCTGTGTTAACGGCAAGCGATCAACCCAATGTAACTGCTGTGCGATCAGGCCGATAGACATCAAACGTGGGTGATCGTGACCCTGAGCGACAACCAGAATATTGTTGGCGACGTCTTTATCCACCACGTACCACGGATCTTCGCTGCTGTCTTTCATGCCGCCGATCCCCAGCCCCTTACGTTGGCCGAGTGTGTGATACATCAGGCCTTGATGTTCGCCGATAGTCTGGCCATCCACGGTGACGATTGGGCCTGGCTGCGCAGGCAGGTAACGGCCAAGGAAGTCACGGAATTTACGTTCGCCGATAAAGCAGATGCCAGTGGAGTCTTTTTTCTTGGCGGTTACCAGTTCCAGTTGTTCCGCAATGCGGCGCACTTCCGGTTTTTCCAGCTCACCGACAGGAAACAGGCTTTGTGCGACCTGTTCATGGCTTAGGGTATACAGGAAATAACTCTGGTCTTTGTTGCCATCGACGCCACGCAACAGGCGGCTTTTACCGTCTACATCCTGGCGACGTACATAGTGACCGGTGGCGATGTAATCCGCCCCCAAATCTTCTGCGGCAAATTCCAGGAACGCTTTGAATTTGATTTCTTTATTACACAGGATGTCTGGGTTAGGGGTACGCCCGGCCTTGTATTCTTCAAGGAACAGCTCAAAGACGTTATCCCAATATTCTGCCGCAAAGTTTACCGTATGCAGCTCGATACCCAGTTTGTCGCAGACGGCCTGCGCATCCGCCAAATCGGCTGCGGCGGAGCAATATTCCTCGTCGTCGTCCTCTTCCCAGTTCTTCATGAACAACCCAGCGACCTGATAGCCCTGTTGTTGTAACAGATAGGCAGTAACGGAAGAGTCGACACCGCCGGACATACCGACGATCACTTTTTTCTGGCTGTTGTCTGACATGGGGATCTCACGAACTTGAACACGTACTGTGCGATAAAAAACAAGCGCAGGATTTTACCACGTTGGCCGCCTGCGCGCACGGCACTTATTCGCTGTCAAAATGGCCAGTTGAAGCTGGCGACGAGCGACAATGGGTAACGTTCCTGCTGCTGATAGCAGCGGATACTCTCGGCAACCAGCGGAGAACGCAGGTTACTGGCGGCTAAAATCTCTTCGGCGGTAAGCCACAGACAACGATCGATATCCGGATCATGGGGCTCGGTAGGGAGTTGGGTTTCCAGCTCAATCACAAAACAGAAGCGCAGGAACGGCGTGTTGTCCGGTGCGATCCACTGATGCATGCGCAGGAAGGACTGCGGTGTGGCGCGAATACCGGTTTCCTCCCACAGTTCCCGTTCTGCTGCCTGGATCAGCGTTTCATCTGCCTCAAGATGACCTGCCGGTTGATTCCATAATGCTTTGTGATTGATGGTTTCTTCCACAACCAGAAATTTTCCGACAGCGTGGACGACACAGGCGACGGTGACATGTGGCTTAAACATGGTGACTCCTTCGGTGGTTATAGCGAATCAACGGTTTGCCATTCACCGGGCTGCAGGCTGCCCAAGGAAAGCTGTCCCATACTGTAGCGAATCAGGCGTAGGGTAGGGAAGCCAATATGCGCTGTCATTCGACGCACCTGGCGATTCCGGCCCTCATAAAGGGTGATTTTCAACCAACTGGTGGGGATGGATTTCCGTTCACGGATCGGCGGATTGCGTGGCCACAGCCAGTCGGGTTCGGCTACCCGCTCTACGCCTGCGGGCAATGTCGGCCCATCTTTCAGCGTAACGCCATGGCGCAACGCCGCCAGATCGCTTTCTTGCGGTTCACCTTCAACCTGGACGTAATAAATCTTGCCAGTGCGTTTGCCGGGCTGAGTCAATTGCGCCTGCAGCTTGCCGTCATTCGTCAGTACCAGTAATCCTTCGCTATCGCGATCGAGACGCCCGGCGGCATAGACATCGCTAAAGGGGATAAAGGCTTTCAGCGTAGTGCGGCCGGCCTCATCGGTAAATTGGGGTAATACATCAAAGGGTTTATTGAATATTACCACCCGTCGCGGGCCTTGCTTTACCGGGCGGGCCGCAGGTTTGGCTTGGCTGAATCGTTTAACTTGGTGATTTTTAACAGAGAATTTAGTCATAGCAGTTGAGATTACGAATGATAAGCGCATTATAGCCCAATCTGTTTCAGATTGGCGCGGGCTGAATATTCAAGTAGTATTGACACGCATCTTACAAAGCATTAACAAAAATTGCGCTTGAAAGAAGAAAGGAGAGGTTGATGGAAAGCAAAGTAGTTGTTCCGGCAGAAGGTAAAAAGATTACGGTTGATGCCCAGGGTAAACTGGTTGTTCCGCATAACCCTATCATCCCGTTCATCGAAGGTGACGGTATTGGCGTCGATGTTACCCCTGCCATGATTCACGTGGTCGATGCAGCAGTCAAAAAAGCCTACCACGGCGAACGTAAAATCTCCTGGATGGAAATTTATACCGGTGAAAAATCCACCCAAGTTTATGGGAAAGACGTGTGGCTGCCGGATGAAACACTGGATCTCATTCGTGACTACCGCGTTGCTATCAAAGGCCCGCTGACCACGCCGGTCGGTGGCGGTATCCGTTCTCTGAACGTTGCTTTGCGCCAACAACTCGATCTGTATGTGTGCTTGCGCCCGGTGCGTTACTATCAGGGAACACCAAGCCCGGTTAAGCAGCCTGAGCTGACCGATATGGTGATCTTCCGTGAAAACGCTGAAGACATCTATGCTGGTATCGAATGGAAAGCCGGTTCTGCAGAAGCAGACAAAGTGATCAAATTCCTGCGCGATGAAATGGGCGTGAAGAAAATCCGTTTCCCAGAGCAGTGCGGTATTGGCGTGAAGCCATGTTCTGAAGAAGGTACCAAACGTCTGGTGCGCGCGGCTATCGAATACGCAATCGACAACGATCGTGATTCAGTGACGCTGGTTCACAAAGGCAACATCATGAAGTTCACCGAAGGTGCCTTCAAAGATTGGGGCTACGAGCTGGCGCGTGAAGAATTTGGTGGCGAACTGATCGACGGCGGTCCATGGCTGAAAATCAAGAACCCGAAAACAGGCAAAGAGATTGTCGTTAAAGATGTGATCGCCGATGCCTTCTTGCAGCAAATCCTGCTGCGCCCGGCAGAATACGACGTTATCGCCTGTATGAACCTGAACGGTGACTACATTTCCGACGCCTTGGCTGCTCAGGTTGGCGGTATTGGTATTGCCCCTGGTGCCAACATCGGTTCTGACTGTGCGCTGTTTGAAGCCACTCACGGTACGGCACCTAAGTATGCAGGCCAAGACAAAGTGAACCCAGGTTCCATCATCCTGTCTGCAGAGATGATGCTGCGTCACATGGGCTGGTTTGAAGCGGCTGACCTGATCGTTAAGGGAATGGAAGGCGCTATCGCTGCCAAGACCGTAACCTATGACTTCGAACGTCTGATGGAAGGCGCTAAGCTGCTGAAATGTTCAGAGTTTGGCGACGCTATCGTTAAACACATGTAAGTGTGTTTTAGTGCTAAAACCTCGTTTCGGCGAGGTTTTTTCGTTTCTTGGGGAAGTCGCTTGAATCAAGCATATCGTTTGCATTGCGAAAGACTTCTTGGTTGCCTGCTGCAAGTCTCTACTGAGCGAACTGGACGTGTGCGCCTCTCCCATTGAGGTGTTGATTAAGTGGCATCGGGATAATGCTGATAGGGTTTCATGTTAAGCATTTTTTGCATTCGGTTGCCTTGGATAGGCCATTTGCTTCGCACCACTGCTCAAGCTCCCCAATCGTATTTGCACATACCTTTGTATAACCTGCCCCTGTATGTGGACTATATATTTCACCATTTATGTATGCGCATTCTGCTCGATGGATTTTAATAAAGGGTTCATACCTTGGGGAGCCGTAGTTCAACACATAGTAGGTTTTGTGACTTTTTAGGAACTGTAGATATTCGGCATCACAAGAAATATCTTTGGGGAAACATTTAATCATAGTCCAAAGCCTTAAATTCAGGGTTATAGCCTTCAACATACTACAAATAGACGATATTTTTCTGCATCATAACTTCTCAATGGTTGAGGTGTAACGAACAACAACCAAAAACCTCCAGATAACCTAGACTTTTTTCAGCAAAATAGTGAGCCTCTCAAGACCCGGCCGCTGGGTATTATCGCCAAGCGGCGACCAAAGCGTGAGAAGTGTGATCACGATCAATGTATTAATCTCTCTAATCAATAAGTATCACAAAACATAAAAATATTCTTAGTGAAGGAGAGGTTATGAAGGTGATGGATCTGTTTGTACGAACAGCACCGAGTCGACGTCGGTATGGGGTAGCGCTTTTCGTCGGGATAATTTCCGGCATTCTGTCGGCGTTTGTAAAATGGGGAGCAGAAGTGCCCTTGCCGCCGCGTACATTTTCTGGTGGGCGTGATGAGTTTAACCCTCCTTATCTTTTTCTGAGGGATTATCTGGGTATTGATCCCACTCATACGGTATACCAGTTTTCTGAGCACATTATTAACCCGGTACACATCACCCACATTATTTTTTCTCTCGTTTTTGCCATCGGTTACTGCCTGGTTGCTGAGATTTTTCCTAAAGTTAAGCTCTGGCAAGGCGTCATGGCGGGTATCATCGCCACGATCGCTGTTCACTGGATCTCGTTCCCTTTACTGGGACTGACGCCGCCGTTGGCGATGCTCCCGTTAGATGAATATATTTCGGAACTGCTGGGGCATATTTTCTGGTTCTGGGCGATAGAGATGATTCGTCGCGACCTTAGAAACAGGATCACACACGAACCTGATGCAGAAGTCCCTTTGGATGCTCCATTCCGCTAATGCAACCTGTTGTCTAGACGCACACCCCGTTTCGACGGGGTTTTTCTTTTCTGGAAGAGAGGAGGTGATTTCTGCACGCATCTCGGTTCACATTGAAAGCGGCAAAGCGTACTACTCATGTTTGAGTAGCGTTTGTTGCTGTCTATTGTACTCTCACAAGAGCCTTGGATGCCGCCCAGCCTCCGTTAACCGCCACAAAAAAATTGCGAGAATCAGCGAAAAAAATTAATGTAAAGTCAACCCGTAACGGCAATTTGCATAACATGCAACCCCGGCAATACTCATTTTTGAGTATTGCAAACTAATTGAGATTGTTCTCATTGATAAAAAAAATTGATTAATTATCAGATTGATATAAAATACCTATGTCTTGCAGGGTTTGACAAGGATGGTCAGCAACCTTACTCCATTGGTTCTCTGCTTGACAACTTAGGACTCCCTATCCTTGACCGCCAGGAAAGACTGGCACCCATTAAAGCCCCAAGCTACCTGCTGGGGCTTTTTCATTGTCTGATTGAAAGCCTCTCGTCAGTGGTTACGCCATTAATCATTGATGCACTGTATGAGTGTTGCCTTCATTATTTAAAAGCTGTCTTTATTAGTTTTACTCACCGCAGGCACATCCGCGTTTAATTTCAAATTCCCCTTGAAGAATTAATATAGATACGTTCACTGGGCACAGCTCAAATAAGGGTGTGAAAATGAAAAAAGTAATCTTAATGGTATCTCTGGTCACGGTAATATTCAGCTCGGTGGCTATGGCTCAAGGGAGTGGTACAATTATATCCTCTGGTAGTATTATACAAACGCATTCGCAATGTGCACTTGCCCCAGAATCTGTCGAGCAGGTTATTAATTTAGGACAGATTGCTGACAGTACCCTAGCGGAAAATGAAGGGACGGGAAGTTCGGCACGCAGACAATTCATGATTAAATTGAATGACTGCGAAGTGGGTCCACAAGGTACAGTTACTGTAGTATTTGGCGGGATAGCGGGAAAAGACGGTCGTCTGGCCATCAATGGTGAGGCCTCGGGAGCCAGTATCGCTATTAATGACATTAACGATGAACCATTGCCATTAGGGGCAGAAAGTCAGCCGATTAAACTTCTACCAGGAAATAATGTTTTGGTTTTTTCCCTTTACCTGCAAGGGGATGGGGTAGTAGAGAATATCAATGCAGGGGATTATCAGGCAGTTGCAAATTATACCTTAAACTATAATTGATAGTCACGCTGATTAATATAAATGCAACTGCGTATGCAGTTGCATTTTATCGAAGGGGCAATGCAGGAGCTGGAATCAGGCTTTTCAATTAACGGATCAACTATAATGGGTTGAATTCTGAAAAGAGGGTAGCAACTGTGACGATAGTTATCCATAGGAGTATGATGGGCTTGTTTGCTATACCTCTTCAAACGTTAATTCCGAAGTCCTGTGTGGTACTTACCGCTATCAAAGCCCTGTTTATATTGATAGCGGTTTTTTTGTGAGTTGAACACGGCCTGAATTAAACCCTATTTTGGCGCGAGTCACCGCGCATTAAAGAGCCCGTATGAAGTGATTGGCAGCAAAATCTTACGATTTGGTTGACGACTGTCGTACGTGTGTGATGCCGGTAAGGTTGTACTGGCCAGTACGCTAGTCTTCTTTTCTACGGAAATAATGCCCGCAGTGAGGGCAGATCAGCGTGATGTTTTTTTTCACCTTGTCGCGGTTCTGCGGTGAAGATTTTGAACATTTGGGGCAGGTGACGTTAACAGGTGCGTCACTAAATATCTTAAAGGCATTAAAGATAGACATCTGTTTCACCGGATTGTTGTAGGGGTATCCAGTGTACCCCTATTGGATGCCGATAGCTTTAGATAGATTCGGTGTAAGTGTAGGCCCACGTCATATTAACCTTTATCTGTCGCCTGCCTGGTTACGGTATTGCAGAGAAAGCCTGTATAACCCGCTGTTTAACAGAACCATGATGCTGACGATCTTTGTGTTAATGCTGAAAACCTATTCGCCGCGACGCGGAAAGCGTTAGCGCCGTTAGTGGCATTTTACAAAAGCATCAAGCGATCTCCTTTGCCAAATGAGGCAGGACAGTGGAAGAACGCATTTTGGCAACCAGGGGTAAGGGGGGAGAGAAGGAGAGGAAAAAAGCCCCTGCAAAGAGTGAGGGGCAAGCACAACAACACCAGGGAAATCGGTGATTCTTAATCCGCCATTACTATATGTTTTTTGAGACGAGAGTTCATCAAAATATTGATGCAATATTGCATCATAGTAATGAATTTTTTTGTATGTTATATCGCTCAAACATCAATTTGACAAATTTTTAACCCCCAAAGGAACAGAAATCACACAATATACCTGGTGTGGGGCAAAAGAGTCCGGCGAATGGTGAATTATTGCGCCATCGGCGGCTGCATAAGGATTGCGACTTGAAGCACCTGATATAAATCACCTATATTCCTCCCCCCATGATGTTTGTCGTGGCGTGCTGGCTTTGTGCAAAAATTGCCCTATTTCCGAGGTTGTTGATGGATTTAACTACGCTTTTACTTTATGTCATCGCCGTTAGTGCGGTGATGGTCACGCCGGGCCCTTCGATGTTACTGGCGCTGAATAACGGGGCTACCCATGGGATGCGTATTGCCAGCTACGGTTTTCTGGGTGCCGTCTTGGCAGACTTATTATTGATTGGCGCAGTGGGTTGTGGGTTGGGAGCGTTGCTGCAAGCCTCTGAACAACTGTTTGCGCTCGTCAAATGGGGTGGGGCGCTGTATCTGGTCTATTTAGCCTGGGTGTTGTGGCGCGCGCCGGTGAAGGCCCTGACGGTAAGCGACACGGTGGCAGCAGCAACGGGTAAAACCGCATTTCTTCGCTCGTTGATGGTGGGATTATCCAATCCTAAAGGTTTACTGTTTTTCTCGGCTTTTTTACCGCAGTTTATTCAGCCAGAAAGGCCTATCGCCATGCAGTACCTGATCCTGGCGCTGGTGAGTGCGGCGATTGATTGTGTGATGATGACTATTTATGCCTATGGTGGCCGCCATGCGATGCGTAAGTTTTCGGCCAATGTGATGCGTTGGGTTAATCGTAGCTGCGCGGGTATGCTTGGGGTGTTGGCCGTGGGAGTGGCTCTTTATCGCCGCAGTGATATCACCTGAAGGGTAGCGATGGCGTGAATGATACGGGAGCCTAATGGCTCCCTTTTGATTCAATATGCAGTTGCAGACATTAGTGGAGGGAATAGATCCGGGACCGAATGCTGAGATGAAGCCAGCGGCAGTTCGCAATAAGCGTTGGTTACCCCCATGAAGTCACTATTAAACTGGTTTTGGCTAAAATAACTGCGTAGATGAAAAATGTGCACAACAGTAGTCACGATCAATATAATCACTAGCGTAACTAAGATATTAAACAAATTGATTTTTCGCGAGCATTTGGTGTTTTTTTGAATAGGTTTTTCTGTCGCTTCAACGGTTTGCTCAATGTGATTAATCTCTTCAATGGTGATATCTTCCGCAATTCTTAACCCTACTTTTGGTATGGTTTCAATAATGCTTTTTTCCACGCCCATGCTTTTGATAATACGTCTCAACGTACTCAGGCATTGGTTGAGATTATTATTGCTGGCCTGCATGCCATAGTCATCCCACACCTTCTGCAACAGGACTTCACGCTCAACAATTTCCCCTTTGTTTTTAATGAGAAAGGAAAGAAGGCGAGCCGCAGGCGAGGGAATGGAAATGGGCTCATCCTGAAGTTCATTGTGGTAGAACCCGGCGGTGTTGGGACAGAAAAGGATATCCCCTTCGATGCGATATTGTACTTTATCCATGCTGGCTTTTCTCCATTTAAGACAATTCTTGGTATAAGGATAATCTTAAGTGGAATTTTCCTACTTTTTTTTGATCGAGAACAATGTTGGGCCGATAACAATGATATTGACAAATTTTAAATATCGCCAAATATGCCGTATTGAAAGCGAATTTACGCATCTACAGGATCTATTATCAGGAATATTAATTAAAGAAGTGATGTTGTTAACTTGCTGATAGTTATTCTAAATTATAAAACATTGAGTGTTTCGCTACAGTCGCAAGGTGTATTTGTTAAGCATGCCTTATCAAATGGGGTGCGGCAAAGCTGCACCCCGATGGTTTTACACGCCAATTCGGTCGCGCAATGTGTAGTACGCGGCACCGATGGCGGTGAACGGGATTTGCAGGTTGCGCCCGCCAAAGAATGGCAGGTGGGGCAGTTTGGCAAAGGCATCAAAACGTTCCGCATCGCCACGCATCAGTTCCGCGATCAGTTTACCTGCCAGATGAGTACAGGTGACGCCATGGCCGCTATACCCTTGCATATAGTAGACATTGTTTTCCAGGCGGCCGAACTGCGGCATTCGTGACAGCGTCAGCAGGAAATTTCCAGTCCAGCGATAATCGATGCGTACACCTTTTAACTGTGGAAAGGTTTTCAATAGCTTAGGCCGGATCAGGTTGTCGATATCATCAGGATCGCGAGCACCATACACGACGCCGCCGCCATAAAGCAGGCGGTTATCCCCGGTGATACGGTAATAATCCAGCAGGTAGTTACAGTCTTCCACGCAATAGTTTTGCGGGATCAGTGAGGCAGCGACTTCCGGTGCCAAAGGTTCGGTAGTCACCACTTGGGTGCCGCAGGGCATACTGCGTTTGGCTAATCTGGGTTCCAGTTTATCACCCAGATAGGCATTACCAGCGACGATCACGTAGCGAGCCGTCACCTGACCATTGGCGGTGCTGACCCGTGCCGGTTCGCCGTGGTGGATATGAGTCACGGCCGACTGTTCGAAAATCAGTCCTCCTTGCAGGCGAATGGCTTCGGCTTCACCCAGGGCCAGATTGAGTGGGTGGATATGACCGCCGCTGTGATCGAGTAGTGCACCGACGTAGCGGTCGCTGGCGACTTCCTGACGAATACGGTCGGCATCCAGCAGTTCTAGTTGGTTATTGCCATAGCGTTCCCAGTTCTGTTTTTGCTCGATCAGGGTGTGATATTGCTTATTGTTGAGTGCGGCAAAGATACCGCCAGGACGATAGTCGCATTCAATGGCGTAACGTTTGATGCGGCTGCGAATAATTTCAGCCCCTTCAAACATCATGCTGCCAAGCATCTTGGCGGTGTCAGCACCATAACGGCTTTCAATGACATCAATATCACGGCTGTAGGAGTTGACCAGTTGCCCGCCGTTACGGCCACTGGCGCCGAAACCGATACGAGCGGACTCCAGCACCACCACCTTATACCCGGCTTCAACCAGGAAAAGGGCCGAAGACAGGCCGGTATAACCTCCGCCCACGATGCAAACGTCACATTCGATCGATTCATTCAACTGCGGATAAGGCTGATGGGAATTGGCCGTCGCCGCATAATAGCTTTTTACGTGTTCAGTCATGATTCAGTCCTTATTCCAGAGAAATCCAGGTGGTTTTCAATTCAGTAAATTTATCCAGCGCATGCAGCGACTTGTCGCGCCCATTGCCGCTTTGTTTGTAACCGCCGAAAGGTACGGTCATATCACCGTCGTTATAGTTGTTGACGAAGACGGTTCCGGCCCGCAGTTGGCGCGCCATGCGGTGCGCGCGCGCGAGATCGCGAGTCCAAACGGCGGCACCCAGGCCGTATTCGCTGTCATTGGCCAGCGCCAGAGCCTGCTGTTCTCCGTTGAAGGTGGTCACCGCCAATACTGGGCCGAAAATTTCGTCTTGTGCGACACTCATCCCATTATCAACTTGGGTGAGAATAGTCGGGCCGAGATAGCCGGGATGCTGGCCTTGAGGGTGCGTGCGTCCGTCAAGGAGCACCGTGGCACCTTGCTGCAACCCTTGTTCGATATAACGGGTGACCTTTTCACAATGTTGTTGGTCGATCAGTGTGCCCATCACCGTTTCCGGGTCCAGTGGGTTACCGGGCATGAAGGCTACGGCGTGCTTGCGTAACGCTTGCAGAAATGCCTGTTGGATACTCTCTTCAACCAGCAAACGTGTCCCTGCAATACACACCTGGCCCTGGTTGTAGAAGATGCCTGCGGCGGCGGCCTGGGCGGCCTTATCCAGGTCTGGACAGTCGGCAAAGATAATGTTGGCACTTTTGCCGCCAGCCTCCAGCCAGACGCGCTTCATGTTGGATTCACCGGCGTACTTCATCAGTTGCTTGGCCACCTGCGTGGAGCCAGTGAAAGCCAGGGCATCTACATCGGGGTGCAGTGCCAGCGCTTTACCCGCATCGTGCCCAAACCCAGGAACAATATTCAGCACGCCGTCTGGTAAGCCCGCCTGTTGCGCCAGTGCACCAAGATAGATCGCGGTTAACGGGGATTTTTCGGAAGGCTTCAGCACCAGACTATTACCTGCCGCCAACGCCGGGCCCAGCTTCCAGCAGGCCAACAGCAGTGGGAAATTCCACGGCACAATGGCACCCACCACGCCAATAGGTTCCCGCTGGATCAACGCGAGCGCATCGTTACCGGTGGGGGCGATCTCACCGTAAACTTTATCGATAGCTTCCGCATACCAGCGGATGCAGCGGATCGCGCCAGGAATATCATCGCGCAGGCTGTGGCGAATAGGTTTGCCCGTATCCAGCGTTTCCAATAAAGCCAGTTCTTCACGGTGTTCTTCCATCAGGCTGGCGAGCTTGTATAAGGTTGCCTTGCGCTGAGCCGGTGCCGCCTGCGACCAGTCGCCACGTTCAAATACCTCGCGTGCTGCCTTGACGGCCAAATCGATGTCAACCTGGCTTCCGCGAGCCATCTGCACCAACTCACGCAGCGCGGCGGGATCTTGTACGGAGAAGGTTTCTCCCTCGGCAGCCGCCAGATAGCGGCCATTAATAAACAGTCGGTTCTCAATCTTCAGGGCCTGTGCCCGTTGCTGCCAATACTGCAGGTGGTGGAAGTCCATACCTTGCTCCGTTAATCAGAAGGTCGTCGGTGTATGTGCGCTGATAATTCGGCAAATTCGTGCCGACGTGTTGCTGAAACTGTGGGGAATACCGGTGTTGATGGCATAGCTCTGGCCCGCTTGCAGGTGATAGGTTTGGCCATTGGCCTGCAACAGGACTTCGCCCTCCAGTAAGGTACCGATCTCTTCCCCTTGATGTTTGAGCCGTTCCCCCGTGGTGGTGCCCGGCTCATAGGTTTCGATCATCATCGCCAAAGTCCGATTGGGATCCCCGTTATGGATCAGTTTCATCGAAACGCCCTGGCTGCCGATTTCGATCAGGTCTTCGTGATTGATGACAATCTGTGGTTCATCCGGTTTTTCCGGCTCGGCGAAAAAAGCGGATAGCGACAGCCCGTATACCGTCAGCAATTTCTGCAGCGTGCTGATCGCTGGGCTGACCTTATCCTGTTCAATGGTGCTGATGGCGCTGTGTGTTAATCCAGACAGTTCGGCTACCCGGCGCTGTGACAGCCCTAATTGCTGACGGATCTGCGACAAGCGTTTCCCCGGTGCCAAGCTGACATCGCTCATAAGCGTTTTTCCTTCTGGTAATTCTGGCAGGCGCGGATAAAGCCTTCGAACAGTAGGCGGGAGAGTGCGTATTCGTCACTGTTCCATTCCGGGTGCCACTGCACCCCAAGTGCAAAAGGTTGATCGCGAATGCTGATGGCTTCTACCAGCCCATCTGCGGCATGAGCCTCAATCCGTACGCTTGGGCCAAGCGTTTTGGCCCCCTGGCCGTGCAGTGAATTCACCCAGAACCGCTGGCAATCCGGCAGCAACTGTGAAAGCAGCCCCCCGTCCTGCACGGTGACTTCATGGGCAGGGGCATATTGTTGCTCCAGTGGCAGTTCATGGTCTTCACGGTGCTCAAGCAGTTCGGGTAATTCATAGAGGCGACGATGCAGTTTGCCTTGGGTCGCGACAACCATCTCCTGCATACCGCGGCAAATGGCGAAAAGGGGGATGCGCCTGTTGAGTGCCTGGCCGATCAGCGCCAGACTTAATTCATCGCGCCCAGGATCGGCGTCAGGCTCATCGCCGTTTTCACCATAAAGGTGCGGCTGCACATTACTGGGGCTTCCCGGCAGCATAATGCCGTCGAGTTGCTGCACCAATTGTTCCAGGAGTTCCGGCTCGGCCAGCGCATGTGGTAAGGCTATCGGCAGCCCGCCGGTGGCCAAAACGGCATTCAGGTACTTTTCTTGCAAGGTCTGTGTGAGGTGTTGATTTAACCTATACCTGCACATCACGACGCCGATGATTGGTCTGTTAAATATATTGCCCATGCTGCCCCCTTAGTATGCTCGATATTATGACCATAAAGCCTATATATGGCCTTTTTTGTTCAATATTGACTAAATCTAGCAGTGGTTTGGGCAATATTCAAACCAAAATTAACACTTGCAAAACAAATTTGTTGCATCTATGTTTCATTGGTGGACATTATATTGAGCAAGATGGCGAGTAAACATCGAAAGCAATAAGTGTGAGAACCACAGACAAAACACAACGGCGGGTGAATCATGCAAACCAACATCGTAGAAGTAGAAAACTTTGTTCAGCACAATGAAGAAAGGCGAAGTAGCACGTTCCAGCGCGAAGTGAAGAAGTATCTGGAACGTTATCCGTTAACTCAGCATATTGATGTGCTGCTGACCGATCTCAATGGCAGTTTCCGCGGCAAACGCATTCCGGTGAGCGGCCTGAGCAAGCTTGAGAAGGGCTGTTACTTCCCAGCCTCGGTGTTCGCTATGGATATTCTCGGCAATGTGGTAGAAGAAGCGGGGCTGGGGCAAGAGTTGGGTGAGCCGGATCATATATGCGTACCGGTAGCCGGAACCCTGACGCCTTCGGCGGCCGATCCGGAATATCTTGGTCAGGTACTGCTCACCATGTTGGATGAAGATGGTACTCCCTTTAACGTTGAACCGCGCAATGTGCTGAACCGAGTGTGGCAGCGTTTGCGTCAGCGCGGGCTATCCCCCGTAGTAGCGGTAGAGTTGGAGTTCTATCT
This sequence comes from Serratia fonticola, assembly GCF_006715025.1. NCBI lineage: Bacteria > Pseudomonadati > Pseudomonadota > Gammaproteobacteria > Enterobacterales > Yersiniaceae > Serratia > Serratia fonticola. The sequence continues at coordinate 3,452,660 of NZ_VFMK01000001.1, read as the reverse complement.
CATCGATCGCCAGCGCGATCCGGAAGGTTACCTGCAGCCGCCTTGTGCCCCAGGTACCCAGGAACGTAATACACAAAGCCAGGTGTACTCGGTGGATAACCTGAATCACTTTGCAGACGTATTGAGCGAGATTGATGAGCTGGCCCGTTTGCAGGGGATACCAGCGGACGGAGCCGTGGCGGAAGCCTCACCCGGCCAGTTTGAGGTTAACCTGCATCATACCAATGATGTTCTGCAGGCCTGCGATCACGCCCTGGCGCTGAAACGCCTGGTGCGGATGGTGGCAGAGAAACACAATATGCACGCGACCTTTATGGCCAAGCCTTATGAAGAACATGCGGGCAGCGGCATGCATGTGCATATCAGCATGTTGGACAATCAGGGCAACAACGTGTTTGCCGACGATGACGGCGAAGATTCGGCTTTGCTGAAACAGGCGCTGGCAGGCATGATTGCTCTGATGCCTTCCTCTATGGCGCTGTTGGCCCCCAACGTCAACGCCTATCGCCGTTTCCAGGCCGGAATGTATGTGCCGACGCAGGCGTCGTGGGGCCACAATAACCGCACTGTGGCGTTGCGTATTCCCTGTGGTGACCGCGATAATCATCGCGTGGAGTACCGCGTCGCGGGGGCAGATGCCAACCCTTATCTGGTGATGGCGACCATTTTAGCGGGTATTGTTTACGGCCTCGACACCCCATTACCACTGCCTGAGCCCGTTACTGGCAACGGGCTGGAACAGGAGGGATTACCTTTCCCCATTCGCCAGAGCGATGCGCTGTATGAGTTCGAACATCAGCCGGTGCTGAATGCGCTGCTGGGCGAACGCTTCAGTCATGTCTATCTGGCCTGCAAAACCGATGAGCTGGTGCAGTTTGAGCGGCTGATCACGGAAACCGAAATCGAGTGGATGCTGAAAAACGCCTGATGCGTTCAGCCTGACCCTACCGCGCGCCGGCGTATTCCCGCGGGTTACCTGTGGCCTGGCGAAGCCGTGCGCAGCGGTGACGATACTCTTCCAACTTGGCGTACAGGGCGCTGGTGAGGAATAACCCATGACGATAAGTGCCATCGACTGTAATGGCGCGGGCAAACCGCAACTGCGTAAGACATTAAAATTGTGGCAGGTGGTTATGATGGGGCTGGCCTATCTGACGCCGATGACGGTATTTGACACCTTTGGTATTGTCTCTGGTGTTACGGATGGTCATGTTCCAGCGTCTTATCTGTTTGCGCTGGCGGGGGTGTTGTTTACCGCTATCAGTTACGGCAAGTTGGTGCGCAAGTTTCCAACGTCGGGGTCTGCGTACACCTACGCGCAAAAAGCCATCAATCCGCACGTTGGCTTCCTGGTTGGCTGGTCATCGTTACTGGATTACCTGTTCTTGCCGATGATTAATACGCTATTGGCGAAGATTTACCTGACGGCGCTGTTCCCTGAGGTCCCGCCGTGGATTTGGGTCGTCGGTTTTGTGATTATCATCACCTCCGTCAATCTGAAAAGCGTCAATCTGGTGGCCAACTTCAATACCCTGTTTGTTTTGGCGCAGGTGGCGATTATCGTTGTGTTTATTATCCTGGTGGTCCATGGGTTACGCAATGGGGAAGGGGTAGGCACCGTGTGGAGCCTGAAGCCTTTTATCAGTGAAAACGCCCATCTGTTACCGATTATCACCGGTGCGACCATTCTCTGTTTCTCATTCCTCGGCTTTGACGCCGTTACTACGCTTTGTGAAGAAACCCCAGATGCAGCCAGGGTGATCCCGCGCGCGATTTTTCTCACTGCGCTGTACGGTGGGGTAATTTTTATCTGTGTGTCATTCTTTATTCAGTTGTTCTTCCCCAGCGTTGAACGTTTTAAACAGCCCGACGCGGCACTACCGGAAATTGCGCTTTACGTCGGGGGCAAACTGTTCCAGGCGATCTTCCTGTGCACGACCTTTATCAATACCCTGGCTTCTGGGTTGGCCTCGCATGCCAGCGTTTCGCGACTGCTGTATGTGATGGGGCGTGATAACGTTTTTCCGGAGAGGTTCTTCGGCTATATCCATCCCAAGTGGCGCACCCCGGCGCTTAACGTGCTGATGGTGGGGCTGGTGGCGTTATCGGCATTGTCCTTCGATCTGGTGACGGCAACCGCGTTGATCAATTTCGGGGCGCTGATCGCGTTTACCTTTGTCAACCTGTCGGTGATCAGCCACTTTTATCTACGTGAAGGGCGCAATAAAACCTGGAGAGATCGCTTTCACTTCCTGATATTGCCATTGATTGGGGCATTGACGGTGGGAGTCTTGTGGCTGAACCTGGAAAAGAGTTCGTTAACCATGGGGCTGAGCTGGGCGGCGTTAGGCTTTGGTTATCTGGTGTATCTCACCCGACGTTTCCGCCAACCACCACCGCAGTTTGAACGTCAGCCGCAACAGTGATTGTTCCCTTACCGACCGGGTGCAAAGATTGCGCCCGGTGAACACTTGATCTTTCTTTTTCCGGCACCGGGCAGTAGAGTAAAATCTGATAAAAAAACAAATAATTGGATCCCATCCTGATGCTACCCTTGTCCGTTTCCCATAAATCAACTTTGCTTGGTTTGCTGGCCATCGTGTTGTGGAGCAGTGTTGTTGGCCTGATCCGTAGCGTCAGCGAAGGTTTGGGGCCGGTTGGGGGGGCTGCGATGATTTACAGTGTCAGTACGCTGTTTTTACTGGCCGTGATGGGGATGCCAAAGCTACGGGCGTTTCCTCGCTCTTACCTGATTATCGGCAGTGTGCTGTTTGTGCTGTATGAGATTTGTCTTTCTTTGTCACTGGGGTTTGCCAGCAATCGAATGCAGGCCATTGAACTGGGGATGATCAACTATTTGTGGCCCTGTTTTACCGTATTGATGGCGATTGTATTCAACGGCCAAAAAGCCAAATGGTGGGTGTTGCCTGGGTTGTTGCTCTCATTGTCTGGTATTGGCTGGATCATGAGCGGGGCTGGCGGATGGTCGCCAACACAAATGCTGGCAAATGTGTACAGTAACCCGCTGAGTTATGGGCTGTCGTTCAGCGGGGCGGTCATCTGGGCAATTTATTGCAATGTTACCAAGAGAATCGCACAAGGGAAAAATGCGGTGGTCGTGTTTATCTCCTTGACCGCGTTGGCCCTATGGTTGATTTACCCCTTTAGTAGTGAAACCGCAATGCGCTTTAGCCTGCCGGTGACCATTGCTTTACTGTGTGCCGGTATGGCCATGGGCGCGGGGTACGCCGCCTGGAATGTGGGGATCCTGCACGGCAACATGACCCTGTTGGCGACGGTTTCTTATTTCACCCCTGTTTTGTCGGCGGTATTTGCCGCGGTGGTACTCAGCACGTCCCTTACCGTCAACTTTTGGCAAGGTGTCACGATGGTAACGCTAGGATCACTGATTTGCTGGCGGGCAACCCGTGGTGTTTAACGCATATTTTTATCTTTGCCGACAAGCCAAATGCTTAATTTCGAGCTAATCTCAAAGTAAGTATTGTGACTGAAGGAACGGTAAAAATGAGAAACGATATTCAGTTTATTCAGCAGCCTGCGCTTGATGGGCAGAGTTTCAGTACCGGCGATATTGTTCGCCTCACTACGGCCAATCTCCCCCATGAATACCAACTGGATGTGGTTATCCTGCGACGCGACGACAAATTGATTTATGGATCAGTGGTCGTGGCAGCACCTAAAACGGATATCCCGGTATCCCGGTGGGAAATCGCCCGTGGTGACGAGGTGGTTTTCCGTCAGGAGAACATTGCCAAAGCTGTACCGGGCACCCGTTAAGGCCAAACGGACAGGCGTAAATAACCCGGCGTAAGCGATACCGGGTGGTTTAATGACGTCGCATTTCCCATTTTGCTGATTTCCGCAAAGCCGACATTAACCTGTCGGCTTTTTTACGCCATTTATCCGCCACAGGCTATTTTTTGCGCTGAATAGAAAGGCGTCATGTTCCGATTTAAAAATCATCTGGCATGATTAAAATCACATCAAAAATGTTTTTTCTTGCAACAGAATTTGACAAATGAGAACGCAATCGATTACCTATTCGCAAAATGCCTGACTGGATCACAGATTCTTACACTCAGTGGTTTCTATAATGCGCGCGGCGATCGGAAACAAAGATTAACCGCTCGTTTACACCAGGTGTCGTCAGACTCATCTTCATCTTTTTAACGGGCAAGAAATGGCCCATTCAGCATGTGGTAATAAAATGAAAAAAGTAGCTCTCGCAGCAGGTGTGCTTCTCGCAACGTCTTACAGCACGACATCAATGGCTGAAAGCAAAGATAGCCAGTTCGTCTCGGATTGGTGGCACCAGAGTGTCAACGTCGTGGGGAGTTACCATACTCGCTTCGGACCACAGCTGAACAACGACGTGTATCTGGAATACGAAGCTTTCGCCAAAAAAGACTGGCTGGATTTCTACGGTTATGTGGATGTGCCAAAATTCTTCGGTACGGGTAACACCCCCAATCGTGGCATCTGGGATAAAGGTTCCCCGCTGTTTATGGAAATCGAACCACGTTTTTCCATCGATAAGCTGACCAATACCGATCTGAGCTTTGGCCCTTTCAAAGAGTGGTACTTCGCCAACAACTACATTTATGACATGGGGCGTAACAACAATTCCCGCCAGAGCACCTGGTATATGGGGTTGGGTACCGATATTGATACCGGTTTGCCGATGAGCCTGTCGATGAACATTTATGCCAAATACCAGTGGCAGAACTATGGTGCAGCTAACACCAACAGCTGGGATGGCTACCGCTTTAAAGTAAAATACTTTGTGCCGTTGACGCAGGTTTGGGGCGGCAACCTGAGCTACATTGGTTTTACTAACTTTGATTTTGGTTCCGATCTGGGCAAAGACGATTTCACGGTGGACGGGCGCCAGGCACGTACCAGCAACTCAATCGCTTCCAGCCATATTTTGGCGTTGAACTACGATCACTGGCATTACTCTTTCGTAGCCCGTTACTTCCATAACGGTGGTCAATGGCAGGATGGGGTGGATATCGGTACGCCGCAGGGGCCAATCAAATCTACCGGCTGGGGGTACTACCTGGTTGCCGGTTATAACTTCTGATTTTCCGTGGTATTAAAAACACAAAACCCCGCACTTTGCGGGGTTTTTCGTTGTTATTCTTGGGAGGGGATGGCCGGTAAATGTTTCACTGGCATAACCAATTTTCCTTTAACGACATGACACTCATCGTCGATCCACTTGAGGATTTGTTCTCGGCTGACACCTTCAAACTGCGCATAGCGATGAAGATCGCCGTTGAAGTGCCGCGTAATGTATTCCATTAGTGTCATTTGCATGGCTATAACTCCTGAACGCCCACCGTTGCCAGACTGGCCACCTTGGGAGGTTAAGGTTTCTAATGGCTAAATTTAAATTATCCATAACAAAACCTCAACTAAAAGCACCGATATCAGTCGTCATTAACCTACAAAGTGTAAAAAGAAATCCCGCACAAAATGGCGGGAAAAATGAGTGTTATCATTGGTGAATGACATAAGATGGAATTTGAGGTGCAACGAAAAAGAGCACGCTAACTCTTTTTTGTAACACTTACAAATTACTGTATGGGCAATTTTGCCGCAATAAAAAACGGCCTGCTAAATTCGGTTTTTGTGAGTTATCTTGAGTCTGCGCAAATTTTCGCTAAGTAGACGGTGTTTTTTCTATAATAGATTTTGTGAATGCTATGCGCTCTCTGCCCTGGGCCTGATGGCGCAGGCGTTATTGCGCCGTAACATCAGCAGCGTGCCCTGCCGCAGAAGAAACCGGCAAGGCACCTTTGTTACCGGTTAGGCCCGTGCGCGCATATCTCGCTTGAAGGTGAGTATCCGGCTGCGGTTGGCGATGAGGTCTACGTCATAGCCGCGGAAATAGAGGCAGAACCGTTTGCGGTAAGGGCCATCATGGCTTTCAACCAGCATCCTGCCATTGCCGAGCGAACTAAGGAGACCGGTTTGCACTGCCGGACCGACGCCAATATGGATTTGGTTGCCTCGGATTTCAAACGCAGTACGGTATTGAGGATGATACCAAACCCCCTGGATCTGCTTCAGGCAACCGGTATCAGGGGGGACGGGAAGAAAACGGCGCTCAACATGGCCAACCTCTCCCTCAACGGCTTCTCCCGTCCATTTCAGACGTAGGGGCATATGGCCAGAAAGTGAAACCGCATAGCCATCTGCGCTGGCGTAAAGGGGTTCGTCGGTGCCCAGATACGCGACATTACCCGCTTTTACCTCCAGCCAGTAAGGTTCTGCCACGGTAGCATAAATCCCCTCTGGAATGGCCGAACTGCGCGTCGGCAAAGTCTCGTCGAGCAGCGCCGCCATAACCTGCAGAATAATGGCAAAGCTGTCACAGTCCTCGCGGTTGGAGACCAGTAGAGCACCGGCTTGCCGATCTGCACTGAGCAGGAAATAGCTCTTGTAGCCGGCATGAGAACCACCATGGCCCAGGAGAATATGGCGTCCAAGTGGCGTTTGTGCCAACCCGAGGCCGTAACGGCTGATTTGCCCCTGGTTGAGTTGGCGTGGGGCGCTTAGCTGTGCCAGAACGCCTTTACCAGGCCCCGCGTCGGCCAATAAACATTGCAGCCACCGCGTTAACGCATTGGCGCTGCCCGTCAGGCTACCGGAAGCGGAAAGATGCAGTCCGGCACTTGTTTGTTGCCAGCCTTGCTCGGTGCGCCAATAGCCGGGTACCAGCCCAGGCACTACGTCAAACCAGCTTTCAGGTGCCTGGAGTTGGACATCAAGCGGGCGGGCCAACTGTTGTTGTACCAATGTGTTGAAGCGGTATCCTTTAGCCTGCAGCGCGGCTTCGACCAGACGGTAACCGGTATTGGTATAGGTAATTTCACTGCCTGCCGGGTAGTTCAGCCGTGTCAGACCGTGGATAAATGCCATCACTGATTGGGCTTCGCTCACCGTATTGACGGAGATACCAAGCAGCCCTAGCGTTTCACGAACATCAGGCAGGCCGCTGGTCATATCCAGTGCCTGGCCAACGGTGATGTCTGTGAGTGGCCACTGTAATGCAGGCAACAAATTGCCCAGGTGCGTTTCAAGATCTACTGCGTTGTCGGTGGCGTTGAGTGCCAGCGCGGCAAAAATGTGTTTGGTGATCGAGGCATAGCGCACCACGCTATCGGCGGTGAAGGGAACTTGGTGAGCCAGATCGGCCAGTCCAGCACAGGCCACCGCCTGGGTTTTCTTACCGTCAAATAAGGTAATAGCCCCACCGGGTTCGCCCTCGGCCTGCCAGCCGGCTAACAGTTTTGCGGCGGTTGCCTGTGCGGCGCGCCAGTTTAGTGGGTTGTCGGACATCGTTACCTCCTGAATGACGGATCGTTACCGGCCCAATGGGATCGGTACTCGCTTCAGCCACGTTCAAACAGAGGCTGGCGGGCAGACCAAGGGGCAGGTGGCGTTTTCTGTGACGGGTCTCTTGCCGTGCGGCCGTATCCAACGATGAGGGCATGGCGGGGCGGAAAGGGCCATTTTTCGGCAAATTGTGGCGCATGGCAAAATCTGCGGGCCGCTGTTTTGTGCGCTGTTTAGACCAGTACAAACTATTTCCATCAGAATTGCGATGTAGTGCTCAAAATGCAGTTTTGCTCGAGGGGGTATCGCGCAAGAGGTGAGTGCAGTCGCTCCGACCCTGGGTGGGTCAGAGCGAACAAAGACACTGCTGTTAACGCTGTTGCTCTCCCCACACCAGCATGCTTTCCAGCATTTGCTTCAGCAGCGCCTGCAAGGGCGCAGCCCGGACGGCATCAAACGCGAATGGGGGCTGTTCAGACATATAATTCACCTGCGCCAGCTCCAGTTGCACCGCATGCTGACCTTCCTGCGGCTGCCCATAGGCTCGGGTAATATATCCCCCCTTAAAACGGCCGTTGAGCACGTAGGTAAACTGTTGTTGCTGTTCACAACAGCTGACCAGCCGATCGCTCAGCGCAGCGGCACAGCTTGCGCCAGAATGAGTACCCAAATTGAGGTCTGGAAGTTTTCCATCGAACAGGCGTGGTATCACGGAGGCAATCGAGTGTGCGTCAAACAGCAACGCATAGCCGTGTCTGGCTTTTAACCGAACCAGCTCATTCTGTAATTGCTGATGGTAAGGCTGCCATAGGTTTGCCAGGTATCCCGCGCGCTCTGCTTCAGAAGGGGCAGCACCAGGCAGAAAACTGGGGCGGCCATCGAACAAGACATCGGGGAACAGACCAGTGGTCGCCGTGGTATAGAGCGGCTTATCATCTGCCGGACGGTTAAGGTCAATCACAAAGCGCGAATAGTTCCCCACTAAAATACTGGCGCCCATGGCACGGGCAAAGTCGTAGAGATGTGGGATATGCCAATCGGTGTCCGGCAAGGGACGGGCATCGTCGGTCAATCCTTTGTCTACCGCTGGCGTCAAACGGGTACCCGCATGAGGGATACTGATCAGCAGCGGCAAATGACCGGCTTGGAATTCAAAAGGATCGCGAATCATCATTGACGGATTTCTCCTCGGAAAATTACGGTGCAGGGAAGTTGCCCTCCCAACCAGTAAGCCAGCTCCGCTGGACGCGTTAGCGGCCAATGCACAAAATCTGCTACCTTGCCGATCTCCAGAGAGCCATGGCTCTCTTTCAGCCCCAAGGCCTGAGCTGCATGTAACGTCACGCCTGCCAGTGCCTCTTCCGGTGTGAGGCGGAACAGGGTGCAGGCCATATTAATCATCAAACGTAACGACAGGGCGGGAGAGGTGCCAGGGTTGGCGTCGCTGGCGATCGCCATCGCTACGCCATGTTGGCGGAACAGGTCGACAGGGGGGCATTGTGTTTCGCGTAGCAGGTAATAAGCTCCCGGCAGCAGAACCGCCACGGTGCCCGCGGTGGCCATGGCGATAGCATCTTCTTCAGTGGCATACTCAAGATGATCGGCGGAAAGTGCATGATGCCGCGCTGCCAGAGCACTGCCACCCAGGGCTGAAAGTTGCTCAGCATGCAGTTTAACCGGTAGTCCCGCTTTTTGGGCCGCGGCGAAAACGCGTTCGACCTGCGCCGGGGAGAACGCTAAATGCTCGCAGAACGCATCCACAGCATCTGCCAGACCTGCGGCTGCTGCTTCTGGAATGATGGTATTGCAGACCAGCTCAATATAGTCGTCGCTATGCCCGGCGTATTCAGGCGGCAGCGCGTGGGCGGCCAGACAGGTAGTCTTCACGTCGACAGGTAGTAACTCCCCCAACTGACGTGCGACGCGTAACATTTTCAGTTCGCTCTGCGGGGTTAATCCGTAGCCGGATTTGATCTCAACGCAGGTCACACCTTCGGCCAGCAGTGGCCGAAGACGAAATAGCGCCTGCTCTAGCAGTTGGGCCTCTTGCGCATCGCGAGTGGCTTTTACCGTAGAAATGATGCCGCCGCCTTGTGCAGCAATCTCTGCGTAGCTCACCCCGTTAAGCCGTTGTTCAAACTCAGCGCTGCGATCGCCGCCAAACACCAGATGAGTGTGGCAATCAATCAGGCCGGGGGTGATGATCCCACCGCTAAACTTCACCGTTTCTGTCGCGGTCAACGCGGGCATGGATGCCTGTTCTCCCAACCAGACGATTTTGCCTTCATGTACCGCGATCGCGCCATCGCGGATGGTGTGATACTTACCTTCACGCATAGTGACAATATCGGCGCCGTGCCACAGGCTGTCGCAGTGGATCTCAGACGTCATGGTGTTTCCGCTCCCACAGGGTTGTATATACAATTAAAAACAACCTAGCGCATTCGCCGGAATGCTACAAGAGAGGGGATAAAAATTTGTTATCGAGATGTGATGAAACGCGGAAAAGCCAGAGCGGAGATAGCCACTCGCCTATTTCCCTCTCCGTGGGCGACCTCTTGTTCACAGATTAAGAGAGGGCGACTCTCGCCCGCCGGCGCTGGTTTCAGCGCGCCGCTGATGTTATGGCAATTCCATTGCCACCAAGTCCAATCAGGCAAAAAGCGTTGTGCATAAGAGACCGAGCCTAACGGGAGAGAGGATGATGCTCAGACCTGATTGGTAAAACGGCCAAACAGCTGATAACGGCTGCCAGGGTAGAGCAGACGTGCAGAGGTGACTACCGTTTTGCCTGACCAGGTCCGGCGGTGGATCAGTAAACCCGGCTCATGGTCCTCTAATTGCAACAGTTCGCGTTCGTGACGGGTAGGGATCACGGCCTCCACAATATGCTCACCCGCACTCAGCGGGGCGGCCTGTGTCAGATAAATATAGGGTGTGACCCGATCGAAATCCTGCAGCAGATAGTCGGGGGCAGCCAGCGGATTGACACAGCGATCCTCCACTTGTACGGGCACGTCATTTTCGTAATGCACAATCTGCGAGTAAAACAGTTGCTGACCCGGTTGGATCCCAAAGGCTGTGGCCTCTTCATCGCTGGCAGGGCGGGCTTTCAACTGTAGAATTTTGCTGCTGTGGCGATGCCCCCTGGCGGCGATCTCATCGGCGATATTATGGACTTCCAGCAATGCCGTATGTGCTTTAGCTTCGGCAACGAAGGTGCCGACGCCCTGCATGCGGATCAAAAATCCTTCGCTGGTCAACTCGCGTAATGCACGATTGATGGTCATGCGGCTGACGCCGAGTTCGGCAACCAGTTCACTTTCTGAGGGAACACGCTGATGCGGCTGCCAATGACCCGCGCGGATCTGGCTGACTATCGCCTGTTTGACCCGTTGATAGATCGGGGCGGGGGTATCGCTCATGGCTGCAGCCAGCTGCAGCAGGGTCTGTTGATCTACCACGACGTTAACCTCGTCAAATAAAAAGATAATAACATCAGTTTACTGTTGATGTTGGGGTCTGTATATGTATATACAAGTAAGGGCCAGTTCACCAGTTTAACGAAATTGGTTCACAATTTTTTTACCTGCGCGCCTGGTGCGCGTTCTTAGCCGTTACACCTACTTTGGAATACTGCTATGCCTGCTTATTTTGCCTCTCGCGCGTTGCTTCCGTCCGGCTGGGCGCATAACGTGCGGCTCGATGTCGATGACCACGGGCAACTGACCCAAGTGATGCCGAATGCCGAACCTGTCGGTTGCCTTCGTTTGCACGGTGATGTGGTTCCCGGCATGCCGAACCTGCATTCTCACGCTTTCCAGCGCGCAATGGCCGGGTTGGCAGAGGTGGCCGGCGATCCGCAGGACAGTTTCTGGACGTGGCGCGATCTGATGTATCGCCTGGTTCAGCGTTTAACCCCAGAGCAGGTTGGGATTATTGCCCGTCAACTGTATATCGAAATGCTTAAAGGCGGCTATACCCAGGTTGCAGAGTTCCATTATCTGCATCACGCACCCAACGGTAAACCTTATGGTGATCGCGGTGAAATGACGGGGCATCTCAGTTTAGCCGCGGAGCAGGCCGGGATGGGTATGACGTTGCTGCCAGTGCTGTATAGCTATGCTGGTTTTGGTGCCCAACCGGCACAGCCGGGCCAGCGACGGTTTATTCAGAACGTGGAAAGCTATCTGGAGCAACAACAGGTGATTGCTCGCCAATTGGCAACGCAACCGTTGCAGAATCAAGGGTTATGTTTCCATTCCCTGCGGGCGGTCGAGTTAAGCCAGATGCAGCAGATCCTGGCGGCAAGTGACCCGCATTTGCCGGTACATATCCATATTGCCGAGCAGCAGAAAGAGGTAAATGACTGCCTGGCCTGGAGCAGACAACGCCCGGTGGCCTGGCTGTATGAGCATTTACCGGTAGATAGCCGTTGGTGCCTGGTGCACGCTACTCATCTGGATCGCGAAGAGCTGGAGCAACTGGCACACAGTAAAGCCGTTGCGGGGTTATGCCCAACCACGGAGGCTAACCTGGGCGACGGTATTTTCCCTGGCGATAGCTATCTGCATCATCAGGGGCATTGGGGAATAGGCTCGGACAGCCACGTTTCCTTGAGCGTGGTGGAGGAGTTGCGTTGGTTTGAGTATGGGCAGCGGTTACGCGATCAGCGCCGCAACCGTCTGACAACGCCGTCAGAGCCTGCTGTGGGAGATGTGCTCTATCAGCAGGCATTACAAGGTGGTGCGCAGGCCTGCGGCATAGCGATTGGCCAGTTGGCAGCAGGAGCCCGGGCGGATTGGCTGGTGCTGGACGGTGACGACCCTTATCTGGCAGCCGCCACCGATATGTCCATCCTCAACCGTTGGCTATTTGCCGGTGGCAAAGAACAGATCCGTGACGTCTTCGTGGCGGGCAAACAGGTGATTGAGCAGGGGCGTCATGCAATGCAACAGCAAAGCAGCGCGGCGTTCCTGCAGGTACTGAAAACGCTCCAACAGGAGGTATGATGAACCTTATCCGTTTTGACTTTGCCAGTCTACCGAGCAGCCCGTGGCGCAATGGCGGTGGTGAAACCCGTGAAATTACCTGCCAGCCGGCGGGGAATACGACGTTTGATTGGCGTGCCAGTATCGCGACTATTGCTCAAGATGGCCCGTTCTCTGCCTTTAACGATATCGATCGCTCTATCACGTTGCTGGAAGGGGATGGTGTACGCCTGTTCAGCGCTGGCAATATCGACCACAGGCTGACAAATATCGGCGAGCCGTTTGCCTTTTCAGGCGATCTGGCCTTGGAGGCAACATTATTGGGGGGCAGCAGTCAGGACTTCAATATCATGACACGCCGCGGCCGCTATACCGCACAGGTGCAGTCTATTGTTGAAACCACCGGGCTGTCGCTACAGCATGCCGGTGTGTTGTATGTGCTACGAGGGGAATGGCAGTTACCCGATGGCAGTCGGTTGGCGGTGCGCGAAGGGTGCTGGTGGCTGCCGGGTGATGGCCCGCTGCGGCTGATTGCACAAGGGAATCAGGCGATGGCGCTGTGGGCAGACATCGTGCCCGTCATGGCAGAGTAGAGTTCGGCGCTAAGGTATGGGATTATCTGACTTTACTTCCCAGACAGAGAAAGGTGCATGGCCTCGCTGAAAGACGTAGCTAGACTTGCCGGTGTCTCGTTGATGACGGTTTCCCGAGCCATCAACGAGCCCGATAAATTGCGGCCAGAGACCTACCGGCGTGTCAAGCAGGCGATTGACCAACTGGACTATGTTCCGGACCTCTCGGCACGCCGTATTCGAGGGGATAGCAGCAGGGTGAAAACCCTTGGCGTGCTGGCGCTGGACACGGCGACGACGCCATTCTCGGTAGAGATGATCCTGTCGATTGAAAAAACCGCGCGTGAGCAGGGGTGGAACAGTTTTGTGGTTAACCTGTTTGCCGATGACGACGCGGAACAGACCGTCGATCTGTTATTGGCACATCGGCCTGATGGGGTGATTTTCACCACCATGGGGTTACGCCAGGTTTCACTCCCCAGCAAATTACTCGATCGACAACTGGTGCTGGCAAACTGTATCAGCCCGGAGAATCAGGTTGCCTGTTATATTCCCGATGATGAGCAGGGGCAGTACGATGCCATGCGAGAGGTTATCGCCCGGGGTTATCGGGCGCCATTGTGTATTCATCTGCCTGAGAACACTTTGGCAGCGGGATTGCGGCGCAGCGGATTGGAGCGAGCCTGGTCTGAAGCGGGCGGTAATGTGGAATCACTGCATCAATATCATCTTGACCTCAGTGCGGGGGATGAGCATTACCGTGACACTGTCACTATTTTGGCTAACCACTTTTCTCCTGGCAGTAAAGACTGTGACGTGGTGGTGTGTGGCAACGATCGCGTAGCCTTTCTGGTTTATCAGACCTTGTTGTCGCAGGGATGGCGAATTCCTGAGCAGGTAGCGGTGGTAGGGTATGACAACATGGTGGCGATCGGTGAACTGTTCCTGCCCCCGCTGACGACCGTGCAGTTGCCCCATTACGAACTCGGGCGCCGGGCAGCCTTACATGTGATTAACCAACTTACGCACAAGGAAACGGTGCAGATTGCCTGCCCATTGCTGGTACGAGACTCACTGTAAAAGCCCGCTCCCATGGTTTAAGGGGGAGCGGGTCATCATTTACTGACAGATAGCGTTCAACGTCCAGGCTTCAATCTGGCCGAACTGAGCGCATCCTGCCTCGGCAAACAGGCCGACGTTGCTATCCCCCTGTTGTGGGTAGATGCGGCTGGTTAAGCAGGCCTCACCTTGATTGGCAAACACTTCCAATGAAGAACGGTCGACAAAAATGTGCAGTGTCAGCACATTACCTTCTGGCAGCGGCACACTACGGTAGCTACACAGGGCAGGGTCAGGGCTGAAGCGTTCTAACACCAGGCGGTGAGATTGATTATCGACATACAGCCGGGCTGCCTGGCCAATGGTGATGCCATAGCGCTCCGCGTCGCTGGCGGCAAGATCCACCGTCAGCGTGAGTTCTTGCAGATTATCGCCCAACAGATGCCGCTGATTACGGCACTGTGTGGCACCAAACAGTTGTTTTTCGCCCCGCAGCGCCGTCAGTTCACGCGCCGGATTCATCAGTACTTTCCCCTGCGCACTCAACGTGAGTTCACGTGGCAGCGTCAGTGCGCCAGCCCAACCGTGTGCTTTGCTGGGCATTGGGGATTCCCACATGTCCATCCAGGCAAACAGCATGCGACGACCATCCGCTGCGGTGAAGGTTTGCGGTGCATAAAAATCATGCCCCGCATCCAGCTCACAGAAGGGTTGGGCGATAGCAAAATCGTCTTCAGGGCGCCAGCTCCCCAACAGATAACCACTCTGGAAGCGGTTACGGTTGCGGTAACCCTGGGCAGCCAGCCCTTGTGGCGAGAAGAGCAGGATATGCTGTTCTCCCAGCGGGAACATATCCGGACATTCCCACATATACCCTTGAGCCAGCGAATTCGCTGCTGCAACCACCCGTTCAAATTGCCAGTTACGCAGGTCGGGGGAGCGATATAAACGTACCTGGCCGAGACCATTCTCTTTGGCGCCCAAAACCATCCACCACTCACCGGCTTCATGCCAGACTTTAGGATCGCGGAAGTGCTGGATCCCTGCCGGTGGCGTTAACACCGGGCCCTGTTTAACAAAGTTAACACCGTCGTGGCTGGTCGCCAGACATTGCACTTCACAGACCTGGTCATCGTCTCCCGCTTTACCCAACCAGACGTGGCCGGTATAAATCAGCGTCAGGACGCCGTTATCATTCACCGCGCAACCGGAGAAACAGCCGTCTTTGTCATACTCATCGCCCGGCGCCAGGGCGATAGGCTGGTGCTGCCAGTGCACAAGATCTTTACTGGTCGCGTGGGCCCAATGCATCGGGCCCCAATTTTCATCGTAAGGGTGATGCTGATAAAACGCGTGATAAACCCCGTTAATGTAGATCAGACCGTTAGGATCGTTGATCCAGCCCGCAAGTGCGGCCAGATGGAAACGTGGGTAATAATCATCCTGACGCTGTGCGCGCAGAGCTTCAACAGCATGTTCGGCTCGAGCTAAGGCATTGTTCATTGAATTGACTCACTTGATTTTATTACGGGTTGAAATTGTGGTGCTTGAGATGGGGTCTCCCCACGAAGCAGGAAACAAGAGATAAGGGTGGTACAAGCGACCGCGCAGCCCATCAGCAGATAGGTTTGTGCAAAACCGATATGGTCGTAGCCGTAACCTGCCAGCGGTGAAAGGAAGCTGGCCATGACTTGAGTAATGAATTGGAATCCCACCAGGTACAGCGTCGAGGATAAGCGGCTGTCAAAACGAGTCGCGATATATTTGAAAATAGCGATTAACAGAATGGGAAGCTCAACGGCATGAAGCAGTTTCATGGCTGAAATCATCAGCGCGCCGCTGGCCAGGCCAGAGCCGAACATGCGTAATGCCATCACGCTGCCGGCCAGGAGTAATCCCTGTTTCGCACCGATGCGGTTAACCAGCAACGGGGCTAGGAACATGCCACCCGCCTCGAGGAAGACTTGCAACGAATTAAGAAAACCGTACATCTCATTACCTTGCTGCTGGGTTGGGAACTGCGAGGCAAAGTAAACGGAGAATTGCTGGTCAAACACGTTATAGACGCTAATGCCAAGGACAAACACGACCAGTGCCCAGAAGCCTGGCAGGCGCAACAGGGCCAGTGCATCTCCGAGCTTGAGGCTTTCCGGCTTGCCGTATTCCAGCCCGGCCATCGCGTTGGGTTTGAGTTCGCGAACCCGGCTTAATAACAACAGGAACAGCACCGCTGAGGCGGAAGCCAACCAGAAGTTGATG
The DNA here is from genome assembly GCF_006715025.1 of Serratia fonticola. NCBI lineage: Bacteria > Pseudomonadati > Pseudomonadota > Gammaproteobacteria > Enterobacterales > Yersiniaceae > Serratia > Serratia fonticola. The sequence goes on along the minus strand of NZ_VFMK01000001.1, from coordinate 3,436,414 downwards.
TTCGGATTGATGTTAAAAATAAACCCGGCAAAAAAGGTGGCGCTCGCCCAGCCAAGTGAGCCCCACATACGGGCACGGCCAAACTCGAAGCCTACGATGCGGCTGACGCGTTCGGTGTAAGACTCCAGGGCACCGATACCGGCAAAGAAAGTGGCGCCAATAAACAGGCCGCCAACCAGTGCGCCGAGCATCAGGTTAGTGGCCAGCAGCGGGGCATAGATGTAGATGAAGAACGGGCCGGTCAGTAGCAGCATCACGCCAAGAAATTGCAGCAGGTGTTTGCGTAGCCCTAATTTATCCTGCACAAAGCCGTACAGCGGCTGAGCACAAAGTGCTACCAGCGAGATGGCCGAAAAGATCAGGCCGGTTTCCGCGCCTTTCAGGCCAATCTTTTGGTTCAGCCAGATAGATATCAATGAAAAGCTGCTTGACCAGGTAAAGAAGAAAAAGAACAGCAGGCCGCTTAGAAGCACATAATATTTTTTGGTTTCGCGGTTCATGTGAAAGCCCTGATGGAGGAGAGTGGTTATATTGTTAACGTTAACTTTGTTGAGAATAAAGCCTTCAAAAGCGAGTATTGCGATGTTAATCACGAAAGTTAACGTTAACATTGTTGTGATGTGATGCGTATCACGAAACCCCGGGAGAAGGTCACGTCCTGCAAGATTTAGTGCGGTTGAATGGCGGCAGAGGGGTACTACGGCGTGAGGATATTAACGTCCACAACACTGCGGCGCGAAGTCGCGACGCTACTGATGAGGATGGGTGAGAAAGAAGGGAGAACGCTTGGCAGGCTTACCGGTTATGCGATGGCTGGTTTTGTTGGAAGAGAGCTGGAAAATAGTTAACGAGGTCTATGCCAGTCTTTCTGCGTACTGGATTGGGGGCAGAATCAGGAAAGCAGTGTCGAAACAGGCTGAAAACCTCGGGGCGGTGTGGTGAGCTCGCGTTCGGCCCCTGCCGGGCACGAAGCAGGCTGGTAAGGAGAACGGGGTTTGATATAAGACAAGGTTACGTGGAATGGCGGCTACTTCCCGATAAATCCTATTAATGCTCCGTGGCCGGGCATGAGAATATAGCAATAGAGAGGCCGGGCTTGCATACCTCGGGCTTTCATCGGATCGCCAGCCAATCGGTTGGCGATTCACTTCCCATTTTTAAGCATGCTGATCGCAGTCGTAATCAGGATCCGCCGCTCAATATCATGGTTTTCCGTCAATTGCTGTGCCAATTGCCGGGTTAGGCTGTCTACCGACAACACTTCTCCACGATGGCGTAATTGCATCACGCTGTCGCCAATCAACCTGGCAACCTCATCCCATACTGGTTTTATCTCCTGTTCCGAGAACTTCATTACTAACCTCGGCTGGTTGATTTTTGGTCAATGTAGCATTTGCCCATCGGGATCGCCACCAGCGTTGGCGGCAGAGCGTTAAAACCGGAAGTATAAAAAATATCCTGTCAGTATTTCTTCTGGTTTATCTATTCGATACTGGTTTTGTCAAATCGCAGGAGGATGAAACCATGAAACTGGTTGAACAACTGGCCGCTTATTATCAGCTTAGCCAACATGCAGAAGTGAACCATCGCTGGTGCCGCTGGTGGTTACCTCAAGGGGAAGCGCGTATCGCTTATCTTCGGGAACTGTTTGAACCCGTGGCAAAAACATCCGCCGAGCAAATGGATGATTCTGATCAACGGCAGTGGCGTTAACCGAACAGCATCGCGGCCCAACGCAGTAATAGCAGCGCCGCACAGATCAGCACCAGGATCACAAACATTTTCCAATGTTTGGCACGCATTCGCTTGGTTGGCAATTTTGCTTCCTTATTGCTTTACGCGCAGAGATACCAAATACCTAGGCCAACAATCACGATGGCCGTAAAAGCAACGATTTTCAGTAAATCACTGAAGGTGTCATCGGGATCTTTCTCTGCATTGTTCATCATATTGCCCTGGCAGGCTGCCATTTAGGACGTCTTGCTGACAGTATGCATGTTGTGTCGCCTGACGCACAGCGCTTTACCGTAAAATCACGTAAAAAGAGATGACTGCGTGGATGTGAGCGCATGCGGTGGATGCAGGCATGAGGGATTACAGTGTACTATTCTGTTTGCATTCGTCACTCAATCAATAAGGTTAAGCAATGGCTGTTCCTGAGAAGTATGAAAATTTAGAGCGCTGGGCGTTCGGCGATACCGCAGAGCAGGCGGATGAACTGGTCAAACTGGTACTGAACGGGGTTAAGACCGCTACCTGTTCCAATCTGGATGGCGAAGGTATCCCACAGCCTGGCGATGTTTTTGTGGTCGTTGACGGTAAGAACGAACCCGTTTGTGCCATAGCGTTGACCAAGGTAGAGATGAGTACTTATGAGCAGGTGGATGAAGCCCACGCGCTGGCGGAAGGGGAAGGCGATCGAACCCTGGCCTACTGGCGTAAAGAGCATAAACGCTTTTTCGAAGAGTACGATCTGTTTTCACCGGATATGACGCTGGTACTGATGCACTTTAAGGTTATCGAAACGTTCTGAGTGATGGCCTCCCTTAAGGTTCCCTATTTTTGTCAGTGGGCGACGCCGGAATTGGCGGCCGATCTGATCGCCGGACGCGCCACGTTGGCCGATGATGTCAATTGGGCGCAGAGTGGGGCGGGTAATCAGGCGGAATATTGCGAATGGGCTAATCATGTCTGCGGTATGGCTTGCCTGAAGATGGTATTGACACACCGTGATGGCGTAGCCCCGCCGCTATTGGAACTGGCTCGCCGTAGCCTGTCCTATGGAGCCTATGTGCGTGAGGGGGAACGCATCAAAGGGCTGATTTATGCGCCTTTCGTTGAGTTTGTGCGCGAACAGTTTTCGCTTGTAGCGAAGGTGTGTGTTGATCTTCAACCGCATCAACTGCCCCCATTGCTGGCCCAATACCGCTATTTTATGGCTTCGGTTCACCCAGGGATTCGGCATCCGGACACAGTGCCACCCACGCGCGGCGGTCATCTGGTTCTGCTGACATCGGCTGAACCAGACGGTGTGACCTTCCATAATCCATCCGGTGATCGCCCCGAAACACGTCAGCAGGTGACCTTGTCACTAACCGAATTCGGGCGTTTTTTCGCTGGGCGAGGGATTGCCATCGTATAAAAAAGTGCGCTGTGCCCAATGGGAACACCGCGCACTTTTGCTATTTGTGGCGCTCACTCCAGGCGCATCACCCAGGCATCGGCCTGCCGATCATAATGCTGCTTATACAGCAGCGACTGTTTGCCATCGAGCATCGCCGGGATGCTGGTATGTTCGTCCCAGCCGTCTAATTGCATACACAGATCGGGGTCTGATTTACAGGGAATGGCGAGGGTGGTTTTTCCTTCGGCATGTTCTGATGCCGAGGTTAAATGTGCGTCATCGACCTCGAAGCTGCCTATTTTTACCGTGGTTCTGCCCATTGGGATTCCTTACTCATGCTAGTGGTATGAGGTGTGACCAGTTGAGGCCGTCCCCATAAGCATAGCCAAAAGGGCACAAAATGCCACAGAAAAGTGCCACGTGCTCGATAGCCCATGGCGACGTTGTGTTGTGATTATCCTTGATGCCGTCACCAGTCATTATTTTCAGCTTCATGGCAGCGATGCTGTTATTTGCCGTGTTTATAGGGCTAAAAATAATTACCATGTAAATAATAACTGTGTCTTATCTACTCTGGAAAAAGGCAATGGCTTATCACCCTGGAGACTTACAACAGTATTACCTATGAATCATGTGGGCATGTCTACCCTAGGGCACTTGCTGATATTATAAACACTTTATATTTATCTATCGCACATAGATAAAGATAACTCTATGAATATAGGGTTAATGTTTTTTATTGCCAGGCCGTTTAGGGTGGGGATGATTTTTGGGGCCGCGCTTGGCAAAAATCTGAGCCAACAGTTATTTTCATCTTTATAGTAAAGAAACACTTAAGCAGTTTGACATCTTTTATTCTCTGTCCTAGCTTCAATTGTGTGATTATTTATTTTACCCACCCACGGTAAAAAATTATTCATCAGCTGCTGGACTTTAAAAAAGGGTTTACGATGAAAAAATACGGTTTTATAGCCGGTGCTGGCTTAGTGTTATGTATGGTCAATCCCGTCTTGGCAGGGACGACTACCGGTACTATTAGCGCCTCGTTGGTACTCACTGCGGGGTGTGTCGTCAATGGCGGTACAGGAACATCGGGTTTGAATTTGGGGACCCTTAACTTCGGTACCTATAACGCGCAGACATTTACCGGTGCCACTGCCACGCTAGCCAGTACGCCTGATAACGCCATAGCGGTAAAATGCTCCCCTGGTTCAACGTATACCATAAAGGTCACCGGTAGTAATGCCGTGCCGAGTGGTGCCGTTTATGGCACGGTGCCGACGACGGGGCCGCGCTATCTGGTAGGGACCACGAATACCACGCAAGGGGTGGCTTACCTACTTTCCCTGTCTTCCAGTTTTGCGCCGGCGGGCACTATTGTTAACGGTACTGCTTTTCCTGCCGCGACCACGACAGACCCCACTTACGGCGATCTTTATCCTATTTATGGGCAAATCACGGGTGTGACCAATAACGAAAATATTAGGGCGGATACTTATGCCGACAACATCCAGGTCGAAATTGACTATTAATATATATTGATGGATTGAGGGTGTTAAATTAAATATATAACGGAGGTCTATAGGTTATGGGGTTTTATCCCTGCGCTGTCGCAGGACTGACGTTATTATTTTGCCCTCTATCTTTGGCATTACCGACCCAGACCTTTCAGGTCTCTGCCAATATTGTTAACGGGTGCCTGGTTCAGGGGAGTAATACCGGCGTATTTGGGGCGATTAACTTTGGCACTTACCCTGGAACCTCCAAGGCTCAGGTTAATGCCAGCTATGTACAAAATGCAGCGATTACGTTGGTTTGTACGCCGGGCACCAATCTGCAGATGAGCATTGATGGCGGGGTTAATTACAGCACGGGACGGAACCTGAAGCTTAGCGGTAATACCAATTTGGTTCCTTATAATATTTATAATAGCGCTACCAATGTCGCGATCCCGGTTAATCAGGCCGTGCCAGTAACCTTTACCAATGCGAATAATATTGTGCTGCCACTCTATGGCCAACTTACGCTTGGGGGGAATTCCTATGCGGGAAGCTACGCAGACACGCTGACGGTGACGCTCTCATGGTAAGCGTATAGCGAGGCTGAGAGTATGTGGTATCAAAAAACGGTATTCCGGCTAATGGCCAGCTGGCTGCTGCTGGTTATTTCAGGAAACGTACAGGCCAGTAAAGTCCTTATCTGGCCGATAGATCCTATTATCGCCAACGATCAGAGTGCGACCACGCTATGGATTGAAAACCATGGGACCGAACCGGTTTTAATGCAGGTTCGGGCGCTGGGTTGGCTGCAGGAAGGGGGCAATGAAGGTTATCGGCAACAGCAGGAGGTGATTGTCAGCCCACCGATCGTACAGGTTGAGGCAGGTAAAAAACAGCTGGTCCGCCTGATCAAGAATACGCCACCGGCTGCGCGCCGGGAGGCGGCCTATCGTATTCTAGTGGATGAAATCCCCAAACCCGCTAGCGGCTCAGGCATTCACTTCCAAATGCGTTATTCCATTCCGCTGTTTGTTTACGGTGATGGCCTCAGCTATAACGCCGGAACGCAGGCAAAGGAAAAAAACCAAAAGGCGGATGCACTGAGTCAACCTCATTTGAGTTGGCAATTGGTCAAGGCGCAGGGCAAGACTCTGCTACAGGTGACCAACCAGGGTAATATTCATGCGCGGCTAAGCGATGTTCGCCTTCAGCAGGGGCATAAGGTGGTCAACATTGCTGACGGACTCTTGGGCTATGTTCTCGCCAACTCTACGCGCAGTTGGCCAGTTGAGATTGCCTCTTCATCTTCCGCAGGTTCGCTGGTGATGCGCGTGAATAGCGACAAGGAAGCCAAACCTTATCTCTCAGGCTCTCAATGACGCTCTCGGGCGGTTGGCAGTAATGAAGAAGGGGATAAAACCGTCATTCTGGATAGCGACACTGATGCTGTTCAGCGGCGTGGCCAGGCCTGCATCGTCCAGTGATGGGGACGTGTCCTCCTCATTGCCTCCTCCGCCTATTGCGGTTACTACGGAGCAGCCCCTCACGTATCAGTTGGAGCTGGTGATTAATCAGTATGCGACAGGGCGTGTCGTACCGGTAACGCTGCGGCAAGGCCAATTCTTGGTTGCTGCAGATGTTCTGCAGCAGGCTGGGATAAGGCCGGAAAAACTGCCCTCTGGCGAGATTAACCTCAGCGTTTTACCCGCGGTAAACGTTCAGTATGAAAGTGAGTCTCAGCGTTTACGGATCGACGTCCCGCCTGAATGGTTACAGCCGCAGTTATTGTCTGGCGAAGCGGCCCCGGTGCGTTATCCGGCTCAGAGTAACTCGGGCGCATTGCTGAACTACGATATCTACGCGTCGCGTTCTGATAATGCGGGTAACCAACTGTCCGTCGGGAATGAGCTGCGTGTGTTTAGCCCTTATGGTTACCTCTCCAATAGCGGCCTGTTGAGGCAGAGTTCATTTGCTGATGGACCGGATGGTGGGAGCGGTTACCTGCGTTACGATACCACACTGGGTAACTTTGATGAGCAGCATGCGCTGAGTTGGCGTGCGGGGGACCTCATCACCAATTCGTTAGCCTGGAGTAACAGCGTGCGGCTTGGCGGGATCCAGGTTGCTCGCGATTTCTCATTGCGGCCCGATATCGTCACCTATCCGTTACCCCAATTCACCGGGGAGGCGGCGGTGCCTACGACGGTCGATCTGTTTATCAACGGTAATCGCAGTGCCAGCACGCAAGTTCGACCAGGGCCTTTCACTGTCAGCAATATGCCGTTTATCAATGGGGCCGGAGAGGCGACTATCGTGACTCAGGATGCGCAGGGAAGGCAGGTATCACTGACGTTGCCCTTCTATGCCAGCAGTGCCTTGCTCAAGCCGGGACTCTCCGATTATTCGTTAGCGGCGGGAGCGTTACGCCAAGACTACGGTATTAAAAACTTCTCCTATGGTGAAGCAGTCGCCAGCGGTTCCTATCGCTATGGCGTCAATGACTTCCTCACGTTGGAGAGCCATGCAGAAGGTGCAAGCTCGCTGTTTTTAGGTGGCGTGGGCAGTGTCGTCAAAGTGGGGCATTATGGCGTGCTTAATACCTCCTATAGTCAGAGCAGCTCGTATGGACAGAGTGGGCAGCAAGTCAGTTGGGGCTATCAGTACAGCTACGGTGCATTCAGTATCGGCACTCAGCATACGCTGCGCAGCAGTGATTTCAGTAATCTTGCTTTGTACGATAACGCGGAACATAACCCGCGCAATGAGGAGGATGCCGACAACATTGCCCCCTCATTTTCTCTGAGCCGCCGCAGTTCACAATATTCCACCAGCCTGTCAATGAATCAGTTTGGGAACATTGGCGCCGCCTACATTGATATTACCGATCAGCAAGATGACCGTACCCGACTGGTCAATTTGTCCTGGAGCAAAAGCCTGTGGTACAGCAGCAATCTCACTCTGTCTGCCAGCAAGAATATCGGCACCGAGGGATGGTCCAGCGCGCTGTCGTTGACGATCCCGTTTGGGGTTTACTCCAGCGCCGGGATAAGTACTGAGCATACGGCAGGCGGCCGTACGCGTCAGCAGGTGAGTTACAGCCAGGGCATACCCAGTGACGGTGGGTTGGGATGGGATCTGGCCTATGCTAATCAGCCTGGTGATGACAGCTACCAGCAGGCGTCAGTTAACTGGCGTAACGCGGTATTGCAGACCAAGGCTGGCTTGTATGGCAGCAGCAATAATTATACCCAATGGGCGGACGTGAGTGGTTCGTTGGTGTCGATGGACGGGGCGCTGTTTGCCAGCAATGAGATTAGCGATGCGTTTGTGCTGGTCAGTACCAACCATTATCCCCATGTCAAAGTGAATTATGAAAATCAGCCTATCGGTGAAACCGACAGTCGGGGTTATCTGCTGATCCCGCGGGTCACTTCCTACTATCCTGCAAAGTATGAGATAGATACGCTTGACTTACCCGCCGACGTGGCGGCGATTGATACCGAACGACGTCTTTCCGTTCAGCGCAAGAGCGGCTATCTCGTGACGTTCCCGTTAAGAGAAGTACGGGCATTGACGCTGGTGCTGCGGGACGCACAAGGAAAACCGATCCCTGTTTCCAGTCAGGTACAGCAGCAGGGACACACCCTGACCTATGTGGGGTGGGATGGCATGCTTTATCTGGAGGATGCAACACCAGGAGCACAACTGAGTATTACCACGCCAGAAGGCCAACGTTGCCTGGTTACGCTACCATCAGCGCCGATTTCTGGTACCACTTCATCTTCTCCTCACCCGCTGCTTTGTCAGCCTGCCGGGGCATAAATACTATGTATAAAAAAGTGGTCATGCTGGCCGTTTTCATTCTGGTTGCTGCATGGGGGACCTCGTCGGCGAAGGCCGCATGTTCGACTCCCGTGGTTAATGGCGCGTTTGGTTCCGTGACGTCGTTTGTGGTTAACAGTACGGCCAGTACGTCATCGGGATCGCTTTCGGTCAACTGTGGGTCATCGCTATTGACGGTTTTTAATTCGGATACCATCAGTGTGCAACTGACGGGGTCGACTTATTCTTCTGGCACTCAGGCCGTGATGCAAGCGGCCGGTAATAGCAGTGACAGTATTCCGATCACGGTATGCCTCTCGACGCAAAACTGTGCCACGCCAATGACCATTGGTGCAGCGGCAACGACATTCAACTCAAGCCAATTGGGGCTTTTCCTCATTCCTGGTGGCAAGAATTTTACTCTGCCGCTTTTTTTCGCGACTCAGCCTGGGCAAACCGTGGCGGCAGGCACCTATACGACAACGCTGACTTTCCTGACCAACTGGAATATCTGCACCGGTCTGGGCGTCGGTATCGGGGGTATACAGATTTGTATCCTCAGCCAGCAAGGGCCCGCTACGCTGTCATTGACGGTAACGCTGGTGGTGACCAACGACTGTACGACCATTACCGCGCCAGCACTGAGCTTTGGTAGCGCAGCGTTATTAAGCAGCTTTAACTCGGTAACGCAGACCATTTCGGTGACCTGTACAAAAGGGAGTGTTTATACCGTCGGCCTCGACAATGGTGCCCATGCGGTGAACGGCGTGCGGAATATGGCCAGCGGCAGCAATCTGATCAGCTATGACATTTATCAATCAACCACCAGCAACCGCTGGGGCAGCAGTATTGCAGCACAACGCTGGTCAAGCACCACCGCCTCTTCGGTCAGCACTAACCAACTGATACGAAATTTTAACTATACGGCAAGTATATTAAGTGGCCAGACGACGCCGGTGGCAGGCAGTTACAGCGATACGATTACCGTGGATCTTTCGTTTTGAATCCGGGAGTTATTCTCCCGGAACTTATCCTGGCGTTATTGATGAAAGTCCAGCGTGCCGTCGCGCACCAGTTCCCGCGGCAAACTGTTTTTAATCCGGTTGCCAATGCGCTTGGCTAACCCCAACGGTTGATGCTGGTAAGTGACGATGCATTCGTTGCTTTGCGGTGGCTCAGAGGGGTAGAGATCACGGCCGTGGAACCATTCTTGTGCCAGTGTGGCATCCAACTCAAAGCACTGGGGGTTATCACTGTCAGCCAGGGCAATAACGGCCTCATGCTGCCAGCGAAACCCTTTTGGGAAGCGTTCCGCCAACTTAAGGCCAATGCGCGAAAAACGCACTTTGCCGATAAAAGCCTCCAGTTCAGCGGGGAATAGCCAGATTTCCTTATCGCGCGCCCAGAGTTTACTGGTTTCATCCCAGGTTAGTCCTGAAGCGCTGGCGGCTTGAGCCACCAGCGCAGAATCTTTGGTTGATAGCGGAGTGAAGGGGAATTTACCCACTTTATAACCGGGTTTGGCTAATGCGGTAACGCTGTGGTTCTTACGAAGGCGAGCAACAAAAAAGCCTTCGCTGTCGTAAATTTGCGGGAAGACGTGCAGGAAGCCTTCGGCAGTTAATGCTTTCTGTGCCTCTGGGAACAGATCGCCCAACGGCTCAATACTGACGGCATCGCCGTAGGTGGCCAGCAGATGGTTCACCACATGTTGATTCTCTTGCGCGTTAAGTGTGCAGGTGGAATAAACCATCACACCTCCTGGCGCTAAGGCGTGGAATGCGCTTTCGATCAGTTCACGCTGGGTGTCGGCGATGCTGGCGACGCTTTCTGGTGACCAGTTACTCATGGCATCGGGATCCTTGCGCACGACGCCTTCACCAGAACAGGGGGCATCCAACAGGATGGCGTCAAAGCTTTCGGGTAACGCGGCACCAAATACTCGGCCATCAAAATGGGTCAACGCCACATTTTTCACGCCACATCGGCTGATATTGGCATGCAATACTTTGACCCGACTGGCGGAATATTCGTTCGCCACGATGCCCCCTCGGTTATCCATCAAAGCGGCAATCTGTGTGGTTTTGGAGCCAGGGGCTGCCGCTACGTCCAGCACTCGGCGGGGAGAGCGTTCGGCAAACAGTGCGCTTACCGGTAACATGGAACTGGCTTCCTGGATGTAAAACAGCCCGCTTAAATGCTCTGCCGCACTGCCTAATCGTAGCGCTTCGTCTTCCCGCTCAATCCAGAATCCCTCAGGACACCAGGGAATGGGCTCCAGACGCCAGTCATACTCTTTTACCAATGCCAGAAAATCCGTAACGCTGATTTTCAGCGTGTTGACCCGCAGACTGCGTCGCAACGGTTGTTGGCAAATAGCAATGAAATCATCCATTGATAAATGGTCTGGCATGATGGCGCGGGTGGCGTCGAGAAAAGCAGAGGGCAAAAAAGCAGGGGCAGGTTTAGCCACAGGGGGACTCTCAGAGCGGAAAAAATCGAAGCTGCTAGCCTAGCACAAAATGCCGTCCTGAGAAAATTGGCAGGGCTCAGAAAATTGAGCCCTGCCAAGGGGAACCGATTAATCTCTGGGGATCGCCGTACCCCATGTCCGCCATTCTTTAGGCTCTTCCGCATTGAGCAGGAAGTGTTTGTTCGGTGTGGCTTTAGGTGCCAGCGGAATGCTTGGCGGCGTGGCAAAGGCAATACCACCACGGATGAATTGCTGGAAAGTTCCGCTCTTGATCACGCCGCCGGTCAGGCCAAACTGCAGGTTATACCCCGACGCCAGCCAGAACACGCTGTTGTTGCGCACCAGATGCTGGAATTTCTTGCTGATACGCAGTGAGACGTGCACGCGATCCGACATGGCACCCAGATAGAAACCGGTCACGGTACCCACTTCAATCCCGCGAAACAGTACCGGCGTGCCAATTTGCAGCGAACCTGTTTCGGCTGCGTCCAGGATCACGCTCAGGCCGTCCAGATAGCGCGAGTCGGTAATGCTGGCTTCCTGCAGTTCAAAAATGCGTAACGTGCGGCCATGGCCTGGCTCCACGTTGATATAGGGCTGCAGTATCGTGTCAAGGTTGTTGACGCCGGCGGCGGAGATTTCCGGAGAGACGATGGCGAAACGCGTGCCAAGACGAGCAAACGTCTGTACATATTCCGGGTAAAGGACCGCTTTGGCCAACACTTCATTACGCTCCGGCGCAAGCTTCAGTGATTCTACCTGGCCAATATCAATGCCGAGATAACGCAGCGGCATGCCAGGTGACAGCTTGCTGGCATCATAGGTTCGTAATGTAATCTGGCTACCGACGGCGCGCGCGGCAGTTTCTGAACCGTACAGCACCCGTTTGGCACCTTTATCCAGCGTGACACCCTGCAGATTATCAAAACTGATGGCACCTTTAAGCGCGCGGTTGAGCGGGGAAGCCTGTACCGTCAGGCCACTGCCATTCAATTGCACCTTGGCACCGCCCTCTGCCCAGAAAATACTTTCGCTGGTTAACAGCTTGCGGTATTCCGGGCTGATATAGACATCCACTTCAAACTCGTTAGCCTTGGGCCGCACGTTGACAATTTCACCCACCTGGAATTTGCGATAGAGCACCACCGAGCCGGTCTGGACATCAGGCAGACTGCTGGCGGTGAGCGTTAGAGTGGGGGAAGGATTGTTGCCGACGATACCGTCCTGCGCTTTTTCCAGGTTGCTGTAAAGCGGATACTGCGAGAGCGGTTCTCCATTGCTGCCGGGGATAATGCGTATGCCACCGTCGAGCCACTCCTGTGCGCTGGCGCCCAGCACTTGCACACCGTCCAGTCCAAACTTGACGTCGACACGGCTGTTGACGACAAACTTACTGTCTTTATGCAGCAACTGGCGGTACTGCGCTTCGATCGCTGCCGTGAAGATGACACCGTTATCAGTCAGGGTGCGTGTCAGGATCTGGCCTACCTTGATACCGTGTACCACTAACGGCTGTCCCACATCGATCCCATAACTTTGTGGCGCATTCAGCGTCACGGTCAGCACGCCGGGTTGCTGCAACAAGGTTTTGTTACTGTCGAGGACGGTGAAATGTTGCTGTGGCTCCCCATCACCCGGCACCAGTTCCAGGGTATTACCGGTTAATAATTGGCTCAGTTTGGTGTCGTTAAGACTGATTTTGGGGCTGCGCATTTCGATCCGTGTGCCTGTGCGCATCAGATCGACTACCGTGGGGTCGATGGTCAGCTCACCGGTAACTTTGCTGTCTTGCTGCAGCGTCAGACGAGTCAGGGTGCCCACCTGTAATCCCTGATACATCAATGGGGTATGTCCTTCACTCAGATTGTTGCCATCGGGCAGATCCAACGTGATGCTGACCCCGCGCTGGCTGTGGGCCAGATCCGGGTACAGGGTAAAACTCTGGTCAGCTTTGGCCTGCTTGCCGTCGAGTGGGGAGTCAAAGGCGATGGCGCCGTTAACCAGCGCCGCCAGGCTTTCCATCTGTACGCTTGCTCCGGACAGGCTGAAATCGCCTTTAAATCCGGAGACATTCCAGAAACGGCTGTTGCCTTTCACCAGGTTGGCGAAACGACGATCAATCAATACATCGATTGTGACGCCTTTGTTCCCCGCCGAAATGGTGTAGTCATATACTTTACCCACCGGGATTTTCCGGTAATACACCAGTGAGCCTGTGTTCAATGAGCCGAGATCGTCTGCATGCAGGTGTATCATCAGTTCGCCGGTATTAAGGCGGTACTTGGGCTGAGTATCCAGTGCGGTAAAATGAGTCTGCGGTTTACCACGCCCCGGCATCATACCGATGTAGTTACCGCCAACCAACGCATCCAAGCCAGAAACTCCGGCCAATGAAGCCTTGGGCGTCACCAGCCAGAACTGCGTGCCTTCACGTAAGGAATCTTCGAGATCGCTTTTGATGCTGGCTTCCACCACGATGCTGCGCAGATCCTTGCTCAACGAGATGCTCTGCACGGTGCCCACTTCCACACCCTGGTAACGCACCGGTGTGCGGCCAGCCACGATACCGGCCGCAGATTGGAAATCGATGGTGACGGTATTGCCACGCTCCTGGAAATTGTTGTACACCAGCCAGCCCGCAATCAGCAGGGCGATAAACGGCAGTAACCAGAACGGTGAAATACGGCGCTTGTTTTTGACCCGCGCCTCAGTCGGCGTACTCGGCGTTTCCTGTTGCATGTGCATCCCAAATCAATCGGCTGTCTAGCCACTCTACGGCAAGGATAGTTAAAATGACCGCAGACCCAAAATAAAAAGCTGCCGGCCCCATGGTAAAAGATAATAGCTGGTCACGGTTGACCAGCGACATCATCAGCGCAATAACGAACAGATCGAGCATAGACCAGCGGCCAACCCAGGTAACCAACCGCAGCAAGCGGATACGTGTTTTCAGGCTGTGCGATGTCTTGAAATGGATACTGCACAGCAGTACCAGCAGCACGATCACCTTGGTAAAGGGCACCAGGACGCTGGCGATAAATACGATAGCCGCTATGGGGACGTTACCCGAGGTTGCCAAAGAGACCACACCGGAAAATATGGTGTCTTCCATCCTGGTGCCATTAGCGTAAATAATCGAAATGGGTAGCAGGTTGGCAGGGATCAGTAACACCATGGCGGCGATCAGCGCTGCCCAGGTTTTCTGCAGGCTGAAGGGCTGCCGGTGGCGCATGGGAATGTGGCAACGCGGGCAACGGCCGCGCTCGTCCGCATCACCGGTAAAATGACAGGAGAGGCATACCTGCAGCGTTTCCGGTTTACTCTCCGGCTGTTCTTGCGGGTAATAACGTTCCCATAGCTGTTCCAGATTCATGTGGATCAGCGTCAGGAGACTGAGCAGGGTGAGAGCCAGGTAGGCGACCAAGGCGCTGCCAGCCTGAATGTCGGCATACTCTTTGACCTTGATGGCAGCGACCGCCATGCCAATCAGATAAATATCCAGCATGACCCACTCTTTCAGTCGTTCCAGCATCAGCAGCACTGGGCGCAGGTTCATACCGAACGCATGGCCAAACCACAGATACAGCAATGAAAATGCCAGCGTCAGTGGGGCGCCAATGGTGCAAAAGGCAACCATGCTGGCAGTGAGCGGATCGCCCTGGTGGCTCATCTGCCAGATACCTTCCAGCAGGCTGGCATCAATGCGGGTGCCCAACAGGCGGATGCTGATCAGCGGTTGGCTGAAAGCAAAGGGCATCAGTAACAGCATGGTGACGGCCATGGCCGTGAGGCGCGTCATCGACCAGTCACGGCCATTGACAACCTTGGCATTGCAGCGAGGGCAGTAAGCCGCCTGATTCCTGGCCAGTGGCGGCAACGTGAACAGCAAATCGCACTCGCAACAGCGTTGGTGGCGAGCCTTGGTGAGTGGGCCGGTAATCGCGTGTATCTTCATCATGAGAGGCTGTTCTGAGACCTGCAGGTTTACTTAGCGTAGCTGGAAAACAACGCTGTCAGCGTCATTTGCCTTCTAAAGGCAGCAGACAATACAGCTAACAAACGGATTTTGCGTGGCAAACATACCCTGTTGGACAGGGTTTTGTGAAGTAACAGATGATTAACCTTGTAGCTATACGCATTTAATGCTTATTTTATACGGGTTAAGCCTAGACTATTTATGAGTATGAACGGTTAATACATGACTAAAGAACAATTCTACGCGGAATTAAAACGTGATTTGAGCGCACTGTTGGCAGGGGAAACCCATTTTATTGCCGCCCTGTCCAACGCCAGTGCGTTGCTCAACGAACGACTTGATGACGTGAACTGGGTGGGTTTCTACCTGATGGAAGGCAATCAATTGGTGCTTGGCCCGTTCCAGGGCAAGATTGCCTGTGTGCGCATTCCGGTGGGCAAGGGCGTGTGCGGTACGGCGGTAGCGGAAAATCGCGTGCAGCGTGTCGGTGATGTTCATGCGTTTCCTGGGCACATTGCCTGTGATGCTGCCAGCAATGCGGAAATTGTCTTGCCGATCGTCGTAAGTGGTCAGGTCATCGGTGTTCTGGATATCGATAGCACAGTTTATCAACGCTTCGATGAACAGGACGAAATAGGCCTGAAGGCAGTGGTAGCGGGGCTTTGCGCACAGTTGGCACAATGTAATTGTGCGAAATACGTCACTGTAGCAGCAAGTTGATCTACGGTTAACGTGGCATTTAGCGATGGCGTCATTATAATGACGCCTGTTCATGCCTGCGGCTTGTTGGCAACCCGTTGTAATCAGGAAATTTCATGGAAAATCAACCTAAGTTGAACTCTAGTAAAGAAGTCATTGCTTTTCTTGCCGAGCGTTTCCCGCTCTGCTTTAGCGCCGAAGGCGAAGCACGTCCGCTGAAAATCGGTATTTTTCAGGATCTGGTAGAACGTGTGCAAGGGGAAGAGAACCTCAGCAAAACGCAATTGCGTTCCGCCCTGCGCCTGTACACTTCAAGCTGGCGTTACCTGTACGGTGTTAAAGTCGGCGCACAGCGTGTTGACCTGGATGGCAACCCGTGCGGTGAGCTGGAACAGCAGCATGTCGACCATGCTCGCCAACAGCTTGAAGAAGCCAAGGCGCGTGTTCAGGCACAGCGTGCCGAGCAAAACGCCAAAAAACGTGAAGCTGCTGGTGAGTCTGCCGCTGCTGAGCCCCGTCGTCCGCGTCCTGCCGGTAAAAAGCCTGCCGTTCGTCGTGAAGGTGGTGCGGCAACAGAGAACCGCAAGCCGCGCCCACAAACTCGCCCACAGCAAGCTCGTGAACCTCGTGCAGCAAAAGAGGAAAACCAGCCGCGTCGTGTGCCAGTCACGGATATCTCTAAACTGCAAATTGGCCAGGAAATCAAAGTCAGAGCAGGTCAGAGCGCGATGGATGCAACCGTACTTGAAATCGCTAAAGATGGCGTACGTGTGCAGCTCTCTTCCGGTCTGGCGATGATTGTGCGCGCAGAACACTTGCAGTTCTGATACGGAGGCCAACCAAGGCATGAACAAATTTGTCAGATTGACAGCAGTCGCGGCTCTGCTGTGGGCCGGGGTCAGTTACGGCGCGGATACAGCCAACATTCGCATCGACCAACTGCCTCAGCTTGAGCAGGAGCCGCAACATGCTACGGTGAGTGAACGCGTCACATCGCGTTTCACTCGCTCTCATTATCGCCAGTTTGCCCTGGATGCTGATTTCTCAGGTAAGATCTTCGATCGTTACCTGAATATGCTGGATTACAGCCATAACGTATTGCTGGCTTCCGACGTTGCGCAATTTGCCAACAAGCGTAGTACGCTGGGTGAAGAGCTGAAATCCGGCAAGCTGGTCACGCCTTATGCGTTATTCAACCTGGCGCAGAAACGCCGGTTTGAGCGTTACCAGTATGCGTTGTCGCTACTGAACAAGCCGATGAGCTTTACCGGCAATGACACTATTGATCTTGACCGTAGCAAGGCACCCTGGGCGAAAGACAAAGCCGAACTGGACCGCCTGTGGGATGCCAAGGTTAAATATGATCAGCTGAACCTGAAGCTGGCAGGTAAAACGGATCAAGAGATCCGCGAGACGCTGAGCAAACGTTATCAGTTCGCGATCAAACGCCTGACGCAAAGCAACAGCGAAGATGTTTTCTCCTTGATCATGACGGCCTTCGCCCATGAGATCGATCCGCACACCAACTACCTGTCTCCGCGTAATACCGAACAGTTCAACACCGAGATGAGCCTCTCTCTTGAAGGGATCGGCGCGGTGTTGCAGATGGATGATGATTACACGGTAATCAATTCCATGGTGCCTGGTGGCCCGGCTGGCAAGAGTAAATCCATTGCCGTGGGCGACCGCATTGTTGGTGTAGGCCAGGCGGGTAAACCGATGGTGGATGTGATCGGCTGGCGCCTGGATGATGTGGTTTCTCTCATCAAAGGTCCGAAGGGCAGTAAGGTTCGCCTGGAGATCCTGCCCGCAGGCAAGGGGACCAAAACCCGCGTGGTAACGCTGACCCGTGAGCGTATTCGCCTGGAAGATCGTGCGGTAAAAATGACCATCAAGAGCGTAGGCAACCAGAAGGTTGCGGTGATGGATATCCCAGGCTTTTACGTCGGCTTGACCGATGATGTGAAAGTCCAACTACAAAAGATGGCCAAGCAGAACGTTAACAGCCTGATCATTGATCTGCGTGCTAATGGAGGGGGAGCGCTGACCGAAGCCGTATCTCTTTCCGGCCTGTTTATTCCGGGTGGTCCGGTGGTTCAGGTGCGTGATAACAACGGCAAGATCCGCGAGGACGCGGATACTGACGGTGTCATTTATTACAAAGGTCCGCTGGTGGTGCTGGTTGATCGCTTCAGTGCATCCGCATCTGAAATCTTTGCCGCCGCGATGCAGGATTACGGTCGTGCCTTGATTGTGGGTGAACCTACCTTCGGTAAAGGCACCGTTCAGCAGTATCGCTCATTGAACCGTATCTACGATCAGATGTTGCGCCCAGAGTGGCCAGCGCTCGGCTCAGTGCAGTACACCATCCAGAAGTTCTACCGTGTCAACGGTGGCAGTACCCAGCGTAAAGGGGTAACGCCAGACATCCTGATGCCAACCGGTATCGATCCGGTAGAAACCGGCGAGAGCTTTGAAGATAACGCCATGCCGTGGGATAGCATTAATGCGGCTACCTACACCAAGACGGGCGATATGAAGCCATTTGAACCAGAGTTACTGAAAGATCACGAGCAGCGTATCGCTAAGGATCCCGAGTTCCAGTACATTGCGCAGGATATTGCCCGCTACAAGGCGCTGAAAGACAAACGCAACATCGTCTCTCTCAATCTGGCGACGCGCGAGAAAGAGAACCATGACGATGATGCCACGCGCTTGCGACGTATCAATGAACGCCTGCAGCGTGAAGGGAAAAAGCCGTTGAAATCCCTTGATGATTTACCGAAGGATTATAAAGAACCCGATCCTTATCTGGATGAGACGGTCAAGATTGCCCTGGATCTGGCCAAAATTGAAAAGCAGCAGCCATCACAGCAGACGGCTACCGCCAAGTAAAAGAGAGTTAACAGATAGCGCACTTTCGGGTGCGCTTTTTTTTGCCTGCCTGCGCCGGAATATTTTCGATAAAACCTCGCCTCTTTGCGCAACAATCGTTTACAATTTGTAAAACCCTTGTGTCGCCCTGATTTTGTAAAGTTTCGTATTTTTAGTAGGTTAATGGCATATAACGCTTGAAACTGTGGCCAATGCCCATACGATCTGGATATCTGAGGCAGCGTTTTGTTAACATTTATGAGGAAGTAAACATTCTATGATGCGTATAGCTCTGTTCCTGCTCACCAACCTGGCGGTGATGTTGGTTTTCGGGCTGGTACTTAGCCTGACAGGGATCCAATCCAGTAGCGTTCAGGGCCTGATGATCATGGCCGGCCTGTTTGGTTTTGGTGGTGCCTTTGTTTCACTGCTGATGTCCAAATGGATGGCGCTACGCTCAGTGGGTGGAGAAGTGATTGAACAGCCGCGTAACCAAACGGAGCAATGGCTGCTGGAAACGGTACGCCGTCAGTCACAGCAGGCGGGCATTGCCATGCCGCAGGTGGCTATCTATCACGCCCCGGATATTAACGCTTTTGCGACCGGCGCACGCCGTGATGCATCGCTGGTTGCGGTCAGTACCGGCCTGCTGCAAAGCATGAGCCGCGACGAGGCAGAAGCGGTTATTGCTCATGAAATCAGCCACGTTGCCAATGGCGACATGGTGACCATGACCCTGATCCAAGGGGTGGTGAACACCTTCGTGATCTTTATCTCGCGCCTGATTGCGCAGGTGGCTGCTGGCTTCCTTGGCAACCGTGATGGTGAAGGCGAAGGTAACGGCAATCCGATGATTTACTTCGGTGTGTCGATGGTGCTGGAACTGGTGTTTGGTATCCTGGCCAGCATTATCACCATGTGGTTCTCTCGTCATCGCGAATTCCATGCCGATGCGGGTTCTGCCAAGCTGGTGGGCCGTGAGAAGATGATTGCGGCACTGCAACGGCTGAAAACCAGCTATGAACCGCAGGAAACAGGGAGCATGATGGCTTTCTGCATCAACGGTAAGTCCAAGTCGTTCAGTGAGCTGTTTATGTCGCACCCGCCGCTGGACAAGCGTATTGAAGCGCTGCGTTCCGGCCAATATCTTAAGTAAACCGCTGTTGATAACAGAAACCCCGGTAAGCCGGGGTTTTTTTATGCCTGCGAATCAGGTTTTTTACTGGTTGTGATTGGTGTCGAGCGGGGCTGTGTCATGCGCAGGCAGCTCACAATGGCGGCAACGCTGGCAAAGGTGCCCGCCAGTAGCAATGAAGCATGGGTACCGCTGGTCGGGAACAGATTAAACATCAATGCCACCAAAGCGGCACCGGTTGTTTGCCCCAGCAGGCGAGCTGTGCCGAGCATGCCACTGGCCCCACCACTGCGGTGACGCGGAGCGGCAGAGATAATGGTGTGATTATTCGGTGACTGGAATAGCCCGAAACCGGCGCCGCAAAGCACCATGCGCCAGATGATGTCCAGGTCCGTCGGGTTGTGCGGCAGTATCGCCAGCAGAAATAAACCGAGAGCAAAGGTGGCCAGACCTATCCCGCCCAATAACCCAGCGTGTATATGTTCCACCAGGCGGCCAGCAATCGGTGCTACGACGATAATGGCCAATGGCCAGGGGGTCAGCAGCAAACCCGTTGCGACTTCGTCACGGCCCAATGAGGACTGCAGGAAGAAAGGCAACGACACCATGGCCAGCATCTGTGCGGCAAAGGAACAGATCGAGGTCCCCATTGACAGAGCAAAAATAGGGATGCGCAGCAGATCTACTGGCAACAGGGGCGATTCTTGACGCAGTTGACGCTGGACAAAGAAGTAACCAATCACCAAAAGGGCTGCAATCTCAGCGGCAATCAGTGGCAGGCTCTGCCCTTGTGCAAAACCGCTGATGGCGGTGATCAGCAGGCCAAACGTCAGGGCATTCATCACGGCACTGGCAGGGTCAAAGCGTTGGTTACTGCTCTTTTGGCTATTGGCGGGCAGGAACTTCATGCCCAACAGCAGTGCGATAATGCCAATGGGCAAGTTGATGGCGAACAACCACTGCCAGGAAGCCACAGACAGTATGGCGGCGGCCACCGTCGGCCCGGCAGCAGAAGAGAACGCCACAATCAGTGAGTTGATACCGATACCACGGCCAAGAAATCGTTGTGGATAAATAATGCGAATCAACGCGGTATTGACGCTCATTATCGCGGCAGCGCCAAATCCCTGCAGCACACGGGCAATGGTTAACGTAGTCAGTGAGTCAGACAGGGCGCAAAACAGCGAGGTGATGCTGAATAGCAGCAAGCCAGCCTGATAAATACGGCGATACCCCATCAGATCGCCAAGCGAAGCCAGTGACAGCAATGAAATCGTGATCGCCAATTGATAGGCATTTACCACCCAGATTGAGCTGGCTGGGCTGGCGTGCAGATCGCGGGCAATCGTCGGTAGGGCAACGTTGGCGATGGCACCATCCAGTACCGAAACGGTGATACCCAACGCAATCGCCAGGATCGCGCCGTATCGCTGTGGGACAGGCAAGCCGTCAGAGTCAGAACGCGTCATAGTTGGAGCATTTACTAAACGGTGGGAATATTAATATGCTAATCATATTTTTGGCTGAATGCACCCGCAGTTTCTGCGCAAACTGTAAAAAAGCGCGTAAAGTGTGCGCTTTTTTGAAAGCTTGCAACACACTGCTTTCGATGAAATTGTTACGGCAAAAAAGAAATCTGCAGGAAGAGTTATTAATGGCTAATATTCAGCAACTTTGATTGCATGGGATGAAATGTTCCGATTATACTGAAACTCTTGTTCAAATTTCCTAAAACAAAAGCGGTTGAGTAAGGTATTTACCATGGCTAACGTAGATCTAGACAAACAACCGGACTCGGTTTCATCAGTGCTGAAAGTGTTTGGTATCCTGCAGGCATTGGGTGATGAGCGTGAGATCGGCATTACCGAGCTTTCTCAGCGGGTAATGATGTCCAAAAGTACCGTTTACCGTTTCCTGCAAACCATGAAGTCTTTGGGGTATGTCTCGCAGGAAGGGGAATCTGAGAAATATTCACTCACCCTCAAGCTGTTTGAACTGGGGGCCAAATCGCTGCAAAACGTCGATCTGATCCGCAGTGCCGACATTCAGATGCGTGAGCTGTCAAACCAGACGCGTGAGACGATCCACCTGGGGGCGCTGGACGAAGATAGCATTGTCTATATCCACAAGATCGACTCTATGTACAACTTGCGTATGTACTCGCGTATTGGACGCCGTAATCCGTTACACAGTACCGCCATTGGTAAAGTGCTGCTGGCCTGGCGCGATCGCGGTGAAGTGAAAGAGATCCTCTCTCACGTCGAATTTACCCGCAGTACGCCGCACACCATCGTCAGCGCGGATGCTTTACTGCCGGTACTGGATAAAGTGCGTGAGCAGGGATTCGGTGAAGATATTGAGGAGCAGGAAGAAGGGTTGCGCTGTATCGCTGTGCCTGTGTTTGATCGCTTTGGTGTGGTGATTGCTGGCCTGAGTATTTCTTTCCCCACCATCCGTTTCTCTGAGGAAGGCAAAGACGGCTACGTCGCACAGTTGCATACCGCTGCACGGTTGATTTCCGCACAAATGGGTTATCACGACTATCCGTTTTAATAGCCAATCGATGTTATCTGGGGCGCTGCGTGCGCCCTTGCTTTAAAGCGTATCGACCTCAATGCGCAGGCTATCATGCCGCCAGTATTCCACGTCAAAATCCAGAACCCTCCCGTATTGATCGTAATTCAACCGCCGCAACAGCAATGCGGGCAAACCAACAGTTGCGCCTAACGCTTCGGCTGCCTGCGTTGGCAGGGCGGTTGGGTAGAACGTCAGATGCATTTTGTGATAAATCAGATCGTAGTGCTGCTGATAAATCTCAGTCAGGCTGCCGTTCAGATCGTGACTGATGAGCGCCGGAACCCGTTGCGGTAGGCAATGATTCTCACAGTAGCAGATAGCCCTGTCATCGGCGTAGCGCACGCGGCGGAGCAGGTAGATTTGCTCCGTCGGCTGGATGCCCAGGGCGGACATAATATCGGCTGGCGCCGTGGCGAGCATGGCGGAAAGCAGCGCAGTCCGTGGATTGCGCCCTTGTTCCAGACACAATCGGTGAAAGTTGGTGTTCTGCGTTGGGTTCAACCATAACCGTGACGGCGTCACAAACCAGCCACGACGGTCGGCGCGGTAAATGGAACCGATGGCCTCCAGTTGCGCCAGGCTCTCGCGAATGGTGACCCGTGTTGTAGAGAACGTAGCACAAAGTTCACGTTCCGAGGGCAGTTTATCCTCCGCCCGGAGTGTACCGCCGTTGATGAGTTCCTGAAGCCGATCCCGGATTTGCAGGTATTGCGGTATCTCATTGTGATGCGCTTTCATTTCAATTCGCTTCGCCAGCCTTAATGCCTCCATTATACATGGTGGTATGAATTTTTTGTTTCAAGCGCGCTTGTCGTTTGACCTCCAGGTCTTAATACCGCCACAATGCCTCATCTGGTATAGACCAATTGGTGAGTAAAATGATAAATCGCGACTATTTGCTGTTAACACCCGGCCCGCTGACGACGTCAACAACGGTGAAAGAGGCCATGCTGTTCGATAGCTGTACCTGGGATGAAGACTACAATATCGGTGTAGTACAGAGCATTCGCCAGCAACTGGTGGATTTGGCAACCTCGACCAGCGGTTATACCTCTGTCCTGCTACAGGGCAGCGGTAGCTTTGCCGTTGAGGCGGTGTTGGGGTCGGTGTTGAGCTCGCAGGACAAAGTGTTGATCGTCAGTAATGGCGCTTATGGTGCCCGCATGGTTGAGATGGCACAGCGGATGGACATTGCCCATCATGCTTATGATTGTGGCGAGGTGAATGCGCCTGATATCGCTGCGATGGAGGCCATTCTGACGTGTGATCCACAAATCAGCCACATTGCGATGGTGCATTGTGAAACCACCACCGGCATGCTCAACCCGCTGCCACAGGTGGCAGCTTTAGCGGCGCGTAACGGGAAGATCTTTATCGTCGATGCAATGAGTAGCTTTGGTGGTATTCCGATAGATGTGGACGCCTTGGGTATTGATTTTTTGATTAGCTCTGCGAACAAGTGCATTCAGGGTGTGCCAGGTTTTGCCTTTGTCATTGCGCGTCGTTGCGAGTTGGAAAAATGTGCCGGGCGTTCACGCTCGCTTTCTCTGGATCTGTACGCGCAATGGCGCTGTATGGAGGACAACGCCGGTAAATGGCGCTTTACCTCACCAACACATGCGGTTCTGGCATTTGCTCAGGCGTTGCGTGAGTTGGCACAGGAAGGGGGGATTACCGCGCGTCATCAGCGCTATTGCCAAAATCAGCAGAAGCTGGTCGCCGGTATGCGCCAGCTTGGTTTTACCCCCTTACTGGATGACGCTTGGCATTCACCGATTATCACCGCTTTTTATTCACCCCAGGCCACCACTTATGGCTTTAGCGAGTTTTATCAGCGCCTAAAGCAACAAGGTTTTGTTATTTATCCAGGGAAGGTGTCGCAGAGCGATTGTTTCCGTATCGGGAATATCGGGGAAGTGTACTTGCAGGATATTGAGCGCCTGTTGAAAGCGGTGAAACAAGCCATGTATTGGGAGCAATAAAGAATGAGCCAAATTAATGCTGTTATTCTCGATTGGGCTGGTACCACAGTGGATTTTGGTTCTTTCGCCCCAACGCAGATTTTTGTCGAGGCATTTAAACAGACGTTTAATATTGATATCAGTCTGGCGGAGGCCCGAATTCCGATGGGATTGGGCAAATGGCAACATATCGAAGCGTTGGGTAAGTTGCCGGAGATTGATCGCCGTTGGCGGAGCCAACTGGGCCGATCCATGAGCCATCAGGATATTGATGCGATCTACCACGCCTTTATGCCACTGCAGATTGCCAAGGTGGTCGACTTTGCCGACCCGATTGACGGTATCCCTCAGGTTATTGCCTCTCTACGTGCTCAGGGGATCAAGATTGGCTCTTGTTCGGGCTATCCGCGGGCAGTAATGGAAGTCTTGGCCCCCGCAGCCGCCCAACGGGGTTATGCGCCTGATTATTGGGTTGCTACCGATGACTTAACGGCGGGAGGGCGACCAGGGCCGTGGATGGCGCTACAGAATGTGATCGCGTTGGGTGTAGACGCGGTGTCACACTGCGTGAAAGTAGATGATGCGGTACCAGGCATCCGTGAAGGGTTGAATGCCGGTATGTGGAGTGTAGGGTTGGCGCTGTCTGGCAACGAATTCGGCGCAACCTGGCACGAATACCAGCAGATGAATACGCGCGAGATTGAACAGCGTCGCCAAGCCGCTGCGGCAAAGCTTTATGCAGCAGGGGCGCACTATGTGATCGATACGTTGGTGGCGTTGCCTGGTGTGATTGCGGAAATTAACCTGAGGCTGGCGAACGGAGAGCGCCCTTAAGCGGCATAAAAAAGGTGCCTTGGCACCGGGTTCAGTCTGCGGAAGAACCAGAGATTATGCAGAGTGTTCTGCACATCTGGCTGGAAAATCCGGTTTTAACGCAAGCCCAACCGGAGCCTTGGCACCGGTTGGGTTGTTTGGCCGATTGGTTACTGGTGAGCCAGTTCCGTTTCGTCTTCGCTGTCCATAATGCTTTTATCGGTCTGCTTCATTAACTGGCTGGTGACGGTACCTGCCGTCATCGAACCGCTGACATTCAGTGCGGTACGCCCCATGTCAATCAAGGGTTCAACCGAAATTAACAGGGCAACCAGGGTTACAGGCAAGCCCATGGCGGGGAGCACGATCAGCGCGGCAAAAGTGGCACCGCCGCCGACACCGGCCACACCGGCTGAACTGACGGTCACAATACCGACCAGCGTTGCGATCCACACCGGATCCAGCGGATTGATACCGACAGTTGGGGCAACCATCACTGCCAGCATCGCTGGGTAGAGGCCGGCACAGCCGTTCTGGCCGATGGTGGCACCAAATGATGCAGAGAAACTGGCGATGGATTCAGGCACGCCCAGACGACGTGTCTGTGCTTCTACATTCAGTGGGATACTGGCCGCGCTGGAACGGCTGGTGAAGGCGAAGGTCAGCACCGGCCATACTTTTCGGAAGAATTTCAACGGGTTAACGCCGGTGAAACTCAGCAGTAGCGCATGCACCACAAACATGATTGCCAGGCCCAGATAAGAGGCCACGACGAAACTGCCTAGCTTGATGATGTCGTGAATGTTGGAACCGGCAACAACTTTGGTCATCAACGCCAGTACACCGTAAGGGGTGAGCTTCATCACCAGACGAACCAACTTCATCACCCAGGCCTGCAGGGTATCGATAGCGACCAGGACACGCTGGCCTTTAGGCTGATCATCTTTCAGCAATTGCAATGAAGCCACGCCCAGGAAGGCAGCGAAAATCACTACGCTGATAATCGACGTTGGGTTGGCACCGGTCAGATCGGCAAATGGATTTTTTGGCACAAACGACAGTATCAGTTGCGGTACGCTGAGATCGGCCACTTTACCGACATAGTTGCTTTCAATCGCCGACAGGCGTGCCGTTTCCTGTGTTCCTTGCACCAGCCCTTCTGCGGTAAGACCGAAGAGGTTGGTAACCAGTACCCCCACCAGAGCTGCAATTAGCGTGGTGAACAGCAGGGTACCGATGGTCAGGAAACTGATTTTGCCTAAGGACGAGGCATTGTGCAGCTTGGCGACCGCACTCAGGATAGAGGCGAACACCAATGGCATCACGATCATTTGCAGCAGTTGCACATAACCGTTACCGACAATGTTAAACCAGCTGATGGATTCCTTCAGTACCGGATTATCTGATCCATATATCAGTTGCAGTGCCAAGCCGAACAGGACACCAATGACCAGACCGACCAATACTTTTTTAGCCAGGCTCCATTGCTTATGGCGGGTTTGCGCCAACAGCAAAAGGAGGGCAACAAAAACCAGCACGTTTAATACGAGCGGTAGATTCATCCCCGTTTCTCCAATCTTATTTTCTTATCGTTTAAGTGCAACGCACCGATGAGTCGCAATGTAAATATCGTATCAGTTTGCTGAGAACGGTATTTATATCCAAATGGAATTAAATATAACTTTCCATTCAAATTCGATTAATTATTCGCCGGATTGTTGGGTAAATCAGCACTGTTCTGTGATCAGAGTCGGATATTTTTTAATTGGTCAAAATATGACTGCACGGGAATGGTACATCCTCCCTGCCAGTAAATGGCAAAAGCCACCAGGCACAAACACAGGGCGCGTTCAAGCTGGTTACCTTTTTGGGTGTTGAGTAACGGCAGGCAGAAGCGCCAGCGGCAAGGCCAAAGTAGCGGGACCCCCGCAGGGGTAAGCATGTCGGCCAACAGATGGCTGAAGTAACCGATAATCATGGCATGCAGCACATCGGCGGGAATAGGCCAAGTGCGTGGCACATCCAATTGAAAGAGCATCATACCTGCGGCAATCGCCAGCAGGCTATGAGTGAAACCGCGGTGACCAAAGGCGCGGGAGATGGGAACCGCTATCCAGCGCAGGCGTTGGCCTAATACGGATTTTGGGTGATCGATATCGGGTAGCAATGAGGTCAGCAGGGCGGCAGGAATAATATGCCACCAGTCGCCGTCGGCGAGCACGGGCGTCACCTCTGCTTTTTTGGCGAAGATCGCACAAGCGACAGAGAAAATGAGATGTCCTTCCGCGGTCATGCTGCTGTATCCCGGTTACTGAACTGTTAATTTATCCAGTATATGGGAATTATTACAGTTAAGGAAGGTGTTACCCTGTAACTGATTGTGATTTTTGCACCGTTTTACAATAGGTTGAGCGAATAGTTATGTTAATAAAAAAGGCCCCGTAAACAGAGCCATAGACGACTTATAAGGTCAGGTTTTAGAGAGAGCGTGCTGATGGGGGCCGTGTGGCGTAAGCCAGCGGTGACGCCAGGCCTGGGTATATTGAGTTAAAATCCACGCTGTCATCAAAGATCACGTCTTAATCTGAACATTAGCGAGCCAACCAGCCGCCGTCAACGGCGAGGGTAAAGCCATTCACATAGTTAGAAGCCGCCGAAGCCAGAAAGACTACTGGCCCCATCATATCTTCAGGCGTTCCCCAGCGAGCGGCCGGGATGCGTTCCAGGATTTGTTGGTTACGATCTTCATCTGTACGTAACTGCTGTGTGTTATTGGTGGCCATATAGCCTGGGGCAATGGCATTAACGTTGATGTTGTATTGAGCCCATTCGTTTGCCAATAGGCGGGTCACTCCCATCACCGCGCTTTTGGAAGCGGTATAAGAAGGCACACGAATGCCACCTTGAAAGGAGAGCATTGAAGCAATATTGATGATCTTGCCGCCGCTGCCTTGGCTAATGAACTGTTTGGCCGCCGTTTGTGCCATAAAGAACAGGGTCTTGATGTTAACGTCCATCACCTCGTCCCAGTCTTTTTCACTGAAATTCAATGCATCTTCACGGCGGATAATCCCCGCGTTGTTGACCAGGATATCTATCCTGCCAAATTCTTGCACGGCGGCGTCCAGCAGCCCTGGGATCGCTGCAATTTTGCCAAGATCGGCTTGCAGATTGAGGAAGCGCCGACCTATGTGAGTCACTTTATCCCTGGTTTCCTGCGGATCGCTGCGGTTAATTCCGACAATATGGCAACCCGCCTGGGCCAGTCCAACCGCAATGCCTTGACCTAAGCCGGTATTACAACCGGTGATCAAAGCCACTTTACCCGTTAAGTCAAAGGCGTTCAAAATCATAACCGTATTCTCTTGCCGGACGGCGCAAAGACGCCGTGCAGATTATTGCAGGGGGATGTTCAGCGCCGATCGCTGCGGCGTTTCGTTGTCAGGAAGGAAAGCACTGGGTTTTCGGTTGATGCTGCGTGGCAGTGACAGTGTCACCTATGACCCAGTGTTTCCTTACCTGCCAAGCATAAATTGTATGGTGCTTTGATTCAATAAAAATGAAATGTTGTTTTAATTTATTTATTGCGAGGTTGTACTGGGGAGAAGGTGTGGCTAAAAGTAAGTGGCAGCACCGGCGGGGCCGATGCCGTCATGTTTATAGCAGATGTTCGGCAGTCAGTTGCTCCAGGCTTTGCAGCTTATAGTCAGCCAAGGCCCAGCGGGGGTCCTGACTGTACTCTTGTGCCGGAATGACAATAGAGCGCATGCGGGCTGCTTTGGTGGCAATCATACCGTTGAAGGAGTCTTCCAGAGTAATACAGTGCGATGGCTCGCTGGCCAGGCGCTCAGCGGCAATCAAATAGACTTCAGGGTGGGGTTTACTGTAAGGCAGGTATTCAGCGGAAACCAACTGATCGAAATAGCGCTCCAGATCGAACATTTTTAACACTTGTTGCTGCATATGCAGAGGTGACGCCGAGGCCAGCCCGATCTTCAAACCCTGGTCACGGCACAATTCGAGCGCTTGTTGTACACCAGGCAGCAATGGGCGCTTTTCATGTACCAGTTCGATGGCACGTTCGATAATACGCCCGGCGACCTCCTCCTGAGAAACGCCTTGCCATGGCATTGCTTGGTACCACATTTTTACGACCAGATCGATGCGCAAACCCAGCGTATCCGGCAGTTTATGGCGGTTTGACAGATCCAGACCCAACGTACCGAAGATATCCAGTTCCGCTTGTGACCACAGGGGTTCTGAATCGATTAATAAACCGTCCATATCAAAGATAGCGGTCTCTATGCGTCGTGAATAAGTCATTAATGATTAACTCCAACTAAACCAGTAAAAGAATATGCTTTCGTCACTCTATCATTTTTGCTCACGAGCCTGTACCACCCGAGCTTTACGCGTTTGGCCAAAGCGCAGGATATGCCAGAGATCATTGAATTTGGTTATCCATCGTTGATCCTGACGCTCTGTAACCTGTTGCAACATACGGGCATAGTCCAGCACCAGACCGGGTGTCCAGGTCATACTTTCGCCACGGCTACGCAGAATGGCCAGCATCCACAGATTTGGATCGAGCACCAGAGACAGGAAGCGCCACCATAAATGTTTGCCTCCGAGCACACCTTCCAAAGCGCTATCGAGCGCCAGGATAACCGTGGTGGAACAATTGCGGCGTGTCAGGTTATAGGTGGTGTCCTGGCGATATCGCGACCAAAAATCGCGCAGGGCGGCGGGATTGTAGCGATTGAAATGGATTTTCTTGTCTGGTGGGCACCAATCGTCTATCTCCTGTTGCAGACCAGGTAAAAAGCGACCGGGTACATTATTTTGCTCACCCGCGTGCAGGAGGGCGCGAAATCCCTGAACTGAATGGCTGATGTCATTAAGCGGATAATGGCTGATATAAATATCCGTTGCCAGCGACAGCGAGGCATGACCGGTAGAAATGGTGCCTTTGCTGTCAACCGCGGCAATATAGCGGTCGACGATATAGCGCCGCTGAGCATCTTCCACTGCCCCCACCGGCGTCCAGACGTATACGGTCAGGGGGGAGGTCTCATCAATGGTCATAGCCTGTTGTTGAGGTTGATTCAAGGATAAATGTTCCAGTCTTTGGGCAATGCGTAGCAGAGCCCATCCGGAAAGCATGATCATGATGCCAACACAAAATGGCACGGTCATTCGATGTGGCACCGGCCAGCCAACGAAGATCACCAGCGAGAGCATAATTTCGAACGCTCCCGCCAGAGTGACGACTTTCCAACGGCTGTGTTGGATTATCGTTGATGAGGCAATACGAACTACACCATCCAGCAGTAGCGCACTGCCAAAGATAACGGTAGCAACAATGTTGTCGTCTGCGGGCACATCCCACATCAGAAAAGCCAGAAAAATAAAGCCAAACCCTTTCAATAACACCGGTCGACTGGCCGTAGCGCCTATCATCAGCGCGGCGGAGATGGCCACAATACCTTCCAGCACCAGCATAACCGCCAGTGCATCGAGTGCCAGCATTGAACGCCCATCCTGTAAAACATCGATAAGCATCAATAGTCCAACCGCCAGCCAAAACCAGCCAAACAGGGACAGTAGGCGGCGCTGACTGTGCAGCGCTCGGGCACCCAAAAGTAAAATGATCAACTGAATCATGACATACCCTAATGATAAAGATTGATTTAACTATATATCCATATCAGTAAAAACATGCCTGTACCTTTCAGGCAACGGCTAGGTTAAGTTCGCTCTAAGCAAAGAAATCGGTGGGCGAGTTTGATTAACTACAGGTAGACTTAGCCCAATAACGGTTACGTCACTTACAAGGGGAACACATGACGTATCAACAGGCTGGGCGCGTTGCCATACTGAAGCGTATTTTCGGATGGGTTGTTTTTATTCCGGCACTCCTTTCAACGCTGGTTTCGCTGCTGGGATTTGTCTACCAGCACAGTGAGAAATCGCAAGGGATTAACGCTGTGATGCTGGATTTCGTTCACGTAATGGTCGATATGGTGCGTTTCAATACGTCATTCCTGAATATTTTCTGGTACAACTCGCCGGTGCCGGACGTGGATAAAAGCCTGTTTGCCGGTGCGAATCTGATGTTTATCATCATCTATTTTCTGATTTTTGTCGGGCTGGCGTTGCAGGCTTCCGGTGCAAGGATGTCACGCCAGGTGAAATTTATCCGCGAAGGGCTGGAAGACCAGATGATCCTGGAACAGGCCAAGGGGAGCGAAGGGCATACGCGTGCGCAGTTGGAAGAACGGGTTACGCTGCCGCACCATACCATTTTCCTGCAGTACTTCCCGCTGTACATTCTGCCCATCGTGATTGCCGTAGTGGCTTACTTCGTGCTTAAACTGATAGGGCAGATGGCCGGTATGGCTTGATAAGGACGATTACGCCAAAGCGAGCCCACGGGTTTTTTCCCGCTGAAGAGGGGGGACAGTCTGGGGCTGAGGGCGCTGCATGCAGCGCCCTTGTTATTTATAGCGTTTCTGGATGCAAGAGTGCATCAACGGCACGTTGCGCTGTGACCAGGTGTTGTCCGCCAAACAGATTACTGCGGTTAAGCAGATAGTAAAGTTGATACAGCGGTTGCCGATCAATAAATCCGTCCTCCAGTGGCCAGATACTTTGGTAGCCGTCATAGATCTGAGCGGGTAATTCAGGATAAAGCGGTAACATGGCTAAATCGCATTCTCTATCACCCCAATAGCAGGCAGGATCAAACAGCAATGGCCCATCGGCAGCCAGGGCACAGTTGGCCGGCCATAAATCACCGTGCAGCAGAGAAGGCTGGGGTTGATGACCCTGTAACCGCTGATGCACGATATCGATGATTTCGTCGATATCACCGAAGGTCATGCCTTTCTCCGCAGCCAGTTGCAGTTGCCAGCCGATACGTTGCTCGGCAAAAAACACCGCCCAGCGGCGTTGCCAGGCATTGGGTTGGGGAGTTGTAGCCAATTCATTATCGAAGTCGAGGCCGAACTGTGGCTGCTCGCTCCATTGATGCAGGCGAGCCAGCTGCTGGCCCAGGCAGTGCGCACCATGCGCGTCCAAAGGTTTGAGAGGATGATATTCCAACAGCAGAAAACTGTAATCCCGGTCGCTGCCAACGCCATACACTTCGGGTACGCGCACGGTGTTACTGCGTGCCAATAGGGAGAGCTGATCGGCCTCTGCGGTGAATATCGGCAGCATTTCGCGGGTATCACATTTCACAAACACCTCGCTGTCACCGTAACTCACGCGCCACGCCGCATGGATCTCTCCCCCGGGTAGTTCATTCCTTTCGCGGATTTCTGCGCTGCCAAGATGTTCACTTAACAGACGGCTAACGGCTTGCCACATAGTAATCCCCTTCTGTGTTGCCTGCGATTTCATTAGGTTAGCGTCTTTCCTGCTGCGAAAACACGATACGGCGCACAGCGGCGCTATCTGGCGCTGAAAATGTCGCCGTAACGTGCCAGGTCAAAGTATATACGCTATTGATTAATTTAAGTACGACTGTACTTGTGACTTGCCGGTGGCTCGGTGATGTTTAGTTATCGGATATCACATAGCAGAGTCGGCAACGGGGGGATAATGGAGCCAATCCAACGTTGGTAGCGCGGTGAATTTCATATCCGTCGTGATAAAAGCGAACCAAATGTCGCGCATTTATCAAAACCATTCTCACCTGAAGGAGGTCAAGCGTCACGCCGTGTCGATGCAAGGCTACTCAGCTGCTAATAAAATAATTTCGCCCTGTGAGTTATAGCATTTTATGTATCAGCATGTAACAGCTTCATGTAGTCAGTGTAAGGGGTAACCGTTACCTCCGGTTTTTTCCCCAGGGCCACCTCGCCCAGCGCCTGTGCTAGCTGTTGTACATCCTGTTGATTTAATGGCGTAGTCAGCGCAAAACTGTTGATGCCCAGCGCATGAGAAACGCCATTTTTGTCGGTGACTGAGGTGGCAAAACCCTCGAGCGTCAACTGTCCGGTCAGCTTGGCTAAATCGGTCAATCCGTCTTCCTGATAGCTGAAAATCACGACAAAACATGTGGGTGCAGATTGAC
This sequence comes from Serratia fonticola, assembly GCF_006715025.1. Taxonomy (NCBI): domain Bacteria; kingdom Pseudomonadati; phylum Pseudomonadota; class Gammaproteobacteria; order Enterobacterales; family Yersiniaceae; genus Serratia; species Serratia fonticola. The sequence goes on along the minus strand of NZ_VFMK01000001.1, from coordinate 3,403,381 downwards.
TCATAAATCACCTCTTGGTATATGGATAGCCTGAGAATAGACCAAAAAAGTGCTGCAGGTATCCTTATCGGTTGTATATGCTACGCAACTCATTGAAAGGAGTGAGGGATTCTGTGAAAACAAAAATAGGTTGCCTTACGGCGATCATACTCTTAGCCGGTTGCGCGAAAGAACCGCAGACAACGGGCAACCAGGCAGGCAGTGGCAATTCGGGCGGTTGGTTAAAACCCCCTCCGCAAACGTCCAGTAACCGAACCGGGACACCGGTCGCCTATAACGACTATATCCGTCAGGCTGCCAGCAACTATGGCGTCGACGAAACGCTGATTAAAGCGATAATTCAGGTGGAGTCCGGGTTTAACCCGAACGTTGTCAGCACCTCGAATGCAGTGGGATTAATGCAGCTGAAGGCCTCAACCGCCGGGCGCGATGCCTACCGTATGAAGGGAAAGAACGGGCAGCCAAGCTCGCGTGAATTGAAGGATCCGGCGGTCAATATTGATCTGGGAACAGCCTATATCAATATTCTTCAAAGCCAGCAGCTAGCCGGGATCACCAATCCGCAGACGTTACGTTACGCCACTATCGTCTCTTATGTGAACGGTGCTGGTGCCATGCTGCGAACGTTCTCCTCGGATAAGCGTGTGGCGGTAAACCGCATCAATCAGATGAGCCCGGACGAGTTTTACCAGCATATCCAGAAGAAACATCCGGCACCGCAAGCGCCGCGTTACTTATGGAAGGTGACAACCGCGTATCAGGCGATGGCTGAATAACCAATGACTCCTCAGGAACCGGCCCTGAACGAACAGGTTGCCGGTTCTTCATTTTTCAGGCATGAAAACGTGCTGTATCTCCCATTTCTTGTTATTCCCCCTCTTGTTATCAAAAAACAGCACAAAATGTTAATGGCACATTAACAAAGAAAACTTTACCGTCATTCAAATAGTTACCGGTAACATTTTTGCCAAAGTTCACATTTTAGCCTTCAATAAATAGACAATAACGTTACAAATTATTTTTAAAACCCGCATCGACCGCAAGGTTGAGGTTAAATAGTTGTGATTATTTTTGGATGGAATGTGATATGTCGGACGATAAAACAAACAATTCTCGCCGCGATTTCCTGCTGAAATCGATGACGCTGATCCCCGCGGCCGTTATTGGCGGCGGGGGTGTCACCGCCCTGACTGCGCCAGCATCGGTGCAGGCTGCTACCAGTGATAATCCACCACAGGCGGATTATCAACCTACTTTCTTTACGCCGGAAGAATGGGGGTTCATCAAGGCTGCAGTGTCACGCCTGATCCCGGCAGACGATCGTGGCCCGGGTGCCTTGGAAGCGGGTGTGCCAGAGTTTATCGATCGCCAGATGAATACGCCTTATGCCACGGGCTCGATCTGGTATATGCAAGGGCCTTTCAATCCCGATGCGGCACCCGAGATGGGTTACCAATTACCGCTAGTGCCAAAGCAGATTTATAACCTGGGCATTGCCGAGGCAGATGCCTACAGTAAGAAAACCACCGGTAAGGTGTTCGCTGACCTGGACGGGGCACAGCAGGATGCCATATTGCAGAAATTTGAGGCTGGTGAAGCTGAATTTCAGCAATTGCCCTCCAAGTTATTCTTTTCCTATCTGTTGCAAAATACTCGCGAAGGCTTTTTCAGTGACCCCATCCATGGCGGCAACAAAGACATGGTGGGTTGGAAACTGATTAATTTCCCAGGCGCGCGCGCCGATTTTATGGACTGGGTTGAGCGAGGGGAACGTTATCCCTTCCCACCGGTATCGATTCGTGGGGAGAGGGGATAACAATGGCAACGGTAATGAAAAAGCAGGACGTAGTAATCGTGGGGTTTGGCTGGGTTGGCGCCATTATGGCGAAAGAGCTGACCGAAGCGGGGCTGAACGTGGTGGCGCTGGAGCGTGGCCCGATGCGCGATACCTATCCCGACGGTTCTTACCCGCAAGTGATCGACGAACTCACTTATAACATTCGTCGCAAGTTGTTCCAGGACTTATCCAAGAGCACGGTCACTATCCGGCATAACACCAGCCAGACCGCCGTGCCTTATCGCCAGTTGGCGGCGTTCTTGCCGGGGACTGGAGTGGGTGGCGCAGGATTGCACTGGTCTGGCGTGCATTTTCGTGTTGACCCTATTGAGCTGCGGATGCGTAGCCATTACGAAGAGCGCTACGGCAAAAATTTTATCCCTAAAGACATGACGATCCAGGATTTCGGTGTGACTTACGACGAACTGGAGCCTTTCTTCGATAAAGCCGAGAAGGTTTTCGGTACTTCTGGTACCGCCTGGACGGTGAGAGGACAACTGGTGGGTAAGGACAAAGGGGGGAACGCCTTTGCACCAGACCGCTCCAACGATTTTCCATTAAAGGCGCAAAAGAATACTTTCTCTGCCCAGCTGTTTGAAAAGGCAGCGCGTGATGTGGGCTACCATCCTTATAACCTGCCCTCTGCCAATACCTCGGATTCTTACACCAATCCGTATGGTGCCCAAATGGGTCCCTGCAACTTCTGCGGTTTCTGCAGTGGTTATGCTTGCTACATGTATTCCAAAGCGTCACCAAACGTCAATATCCTGCCTGCGTTGCGCATGGAGAAGCGTTTTGAGCTGCGCACCAACGCCAATGTGCTGAAGGTTAACCTGACGGCCGATAAAACGCGTGCCACCGGCGTCAACTATATCGATGCGCAGGGGCGTGAAATCGAACAGCCAGCCGACCTGGTGATCCTGGGCGCGTTTCAGTTCCACAATGTTCACCTGATGCTGCTCTCTGGCATTGGCAAACCTTACGATCCGGTTACCGGTGAAGGCGTGGTGGGGCGTAATTTTGCTTATCAGAACATGACCACTATCAAGGCGTTCTTCGATAAGGACGTTTACACCAACCCCTTCATCGGTGCGGGTGGGAACGGCGTAGGCGTGGATGATTTTAATGCCGATAACTTTGATCACGGCAAAGAAGGTTTTGTTGGTGGCTCGCCGTTCTGGGTCAACCAGGCTGGCACCAAGCCTATTTCGGGGTTGCCGACACCGCCAGGAACCCCGGCCTGGGGCAGTAAATGGAAGGCTGCGGTGGCAGATGCTTATACACATCACGTCTCAATGGATGCTCATGGCGCACACCAGTCTTATCGCAGCAACTATCTCGATCTGGACCCGAACTACAAGAATATTTTTGGTCAGCCGTTATTGCGTATGACGTTCGATTGGCAGGAGAACGACATCAAAATGGCGCAGTTCATGTATAGCAAGATGGCACCGATAGCCAAAGCGATGAACCCGAAACTGATTACGGGGGCCCCGAAAAACGCCAATAGCCATTTTGATACCACCAGCTACCAGACCACGCATATGAACGGTGGGGCCGTGATGGGGGAAGATCCTAAGACCAGTGCGGTAAACCGTTACTTACAAAGCTGGGATGTGCATAACGTGTTCTCTATTGGCGCTTCGGCCTTCCCGCAAGGGCTTGGCTACAATCCGACCGGTACCGTGGCCGCGTTGGCTTATTGGTCTGCCCGTGCTATTCGCGAGCAGTATCTGAAAAACCCAGGCCCATTGGTGCAGGCATAAGGATGCGAGCGATGAAAGCATGTGTTCCCGCACTGGTTATCAGTGCATTGAGTTTTTCCGTTTTTGCGCAGGATGCGACGGTCAGCAGCGAGTTGATCAAGCGTGGCGAATACCTGGCACGAGCGGGTGACTGCGTGGCTTGTCACACCAATGGCAAGAGTGGCGTGGCGTTTGCGGGTGGCTTGGCCATGGAGACGCCGATCGGCACTATTTATTCCACCAATATTACCCCGGATAAGAAAACCGGGATTGGTGACTACAGCTTTGAAGATTTCGACAACGCGGTACGCAAAGGCGTGGCAAAAAATGGCAGTACGCTCTATCCGGCAATGCCATATCCTTCGTTTGCACTGGTGAAAGAGGAGGATATGCGTGCCATGTACGCCTACTTCATGCATGGTGTGCAGCCGGTGGAACAGGAAAACAAGGACTCTGATATTCCCTGGCCGCTTTCCATGCGCTGGCCGCTGAGTCTCTGGCGTGCCATGTTCGCGCCTTCACCGTCAGATTTTACTGCGGATACCAAGGCCGATCCGGTTATCGAGCGTGGCCGCTATCTGGTTGAAGGGCTGGGGCACTGTGGGGCTTGCCACACGCCACGCAGCATCACCATGCAGGAGAAAGCACTGAGTAACACGCAAGGTGATGATTACCTGTCTGGCAGCAATGCGCCAATCGACGGTTGGGTAGCCTCAAACCTGCGCGGGGATAATAAAGACGGATTAGGCAGCTGGAGTGAGGCTGAACTCACCGAATTCCTGAAAACCGGCCGTAATGATAAATCGGTCGTGTTCGGAGGGATGAGCGACGTTGTTGAGCACAGTCTGCAGTATCTTAGCGATGAAGACTTGACCGCGATTGCCCGTTACCTGAAGACCTTACCGCCAAAAGACGCCCAGCAACAGGCGCAGCCAGTTGAAGACACTGTCGCCAAAGATTTATGGCGCGGTGACGACAGCAAGCCCGGTGCTGCACTGTACGTCGACAATTGCGCGGCCTGTCACCGTACTGACGGCGCAGGCTACCCACGTGCTTTCCCGGCGCTGAAGGGGAACCCTGTGGTGCAGACTGACGATGCGACTTCCCTGATCCACATTGTGCTGACCGGGAATACGACACCCGCGGTGAAGGGGGCGGTTTCCAATCTCACCATGCCACCGTTTGGCTGGCGTTTGAACGATCAACAGGTGGCCGATGTGGTTAACTTTATTCGTTCAAGTTGGGGCAACAGCGCCAAAGCGATCAAGGCCTCTGATGTGGCTGCCGTGCGTAAGGACCGTACTATGATCCGCGATGCGAAGGACATGGGCAGCGCCTACGTGCCGGAATCGTCACCGAATGGCGGTAAATAAAGTGATCAAGGCTCCGTAAGGAGCCTTTTTTACAACTGGTTGAGCGGGTGCGAAAACACCTCGGAGATACCTGATTTTATATTTGAAAGCCTTAAGCATTATTAAGAATTAATTTATTTAAATATAAGGAAATACTGTTATTTGTTAATGTGCTTTATGAGGTTAATATTGGCCTTAACTAGTACAATTGCTTGAATTAGTTATATATTAATAGGCGCTGCGTTATTATTTAATTAATAAAATGTATGTTTGTTTTATTTGCCATTTACCTGATTGATTCTTTATCAAGCATTGTTATCCTGCCTTTTTTAGAATATTCATCTGTTTTAATTGTAATTATTGTGGCTTGGCAAATTTTAGTGTTGGGTGCTTGGCTTATCCAATTGTTTTTATTGTGTTTATCTTGCTTTATTTTGCATGTGAATAAACTATTGATTAGTGATATTAATGTTTGTGCAAGAAGGAAAGCAAAGAGGACAGGATGTAATGGGCGTATTGATAGTGAGTCTGTTGATGGTTATCTATGTAGCCTTAGCTTTTGAAGTGGATAGGAGGAAGCGGATTTGTATTGGGAGCAATCAAAAATATACGGTCAAACGACGTATCAATCTGCGAAAGAAGTGCGCAAGGTTTTTGAATGTGCTGCTTTTCAAAACGTGATGCCCAACTATGTAAATGCTAAATGGTTTGGCGCCATCCAGCGTCCTCAATAATTATATGTTAACAAGCTGAAATATCATATTTCAGCTTTTCTGCTTGATGTGGGGAAGGTGAGGTGTCCTGTGCTGTTTGGCAGAACGGCTTTCGTGATCCTGGTGGTAAAAAGTGCGAAATCTGCTAGCCGCATTACTCCACTGCTTTATTATGAACATTATTATTGAATGATTCAGAGGGCATCCACCATGGAGAAGATCGATCTGCATATGCATTCGAGCTACAGCGATGATGCGGATTTTCCGGTTGATGTGGTCATTGCACGCTGTATCGCTAATGGCATCAGCACGCTGGCAATTACCGATCATAACTGTGCATTTTCCGTCCCCGAAGCCAAAGCTTTGGCATCACCCAACCTGAATGTGCTCTCTGGCATTGAGATTGACTGCACTTTTGCCGGGCGTAACTTCCATCTGTTGGGCTATGGTTTCACTCCCAGTAACGACTTTGTCGAAATCCAGAATAATTTTGCCGCAATTCAACGTGAGCTGACGCCGAAAAAGTTCGAAAAGTTGCGTAAGCTGAATTTTTATCTCGATGAACAACGGTTGGCAGAGGTGTGTGGTGGCGCTATTCCACAGGAAGAGCAAATGGGGGAGGTGATCCTTGCGGATGAACGCAATGATAGCCATCCTCTGTTATTGCCTTACCGTGCTGGTGGTGACCGGGCAGACATGCCACTCATCAATTTCTACTGGGATTTCTTTGGCCCAGGCAAGATTTGTTACATGCCGGTGACCTATCCGTCGATGAGCAAAATGGTGGAGGTAATTCGCCATAACGGTGGAATACCCATCTTGGCCCACATCGGTGCCAATGTTAAACAGGATCATACTCAGGTAATCGATGAGATGTTGAAGATTGGCGTGATGGGCGTTGAAGTGTTTTCAAGCTACCATTCAGCTGAATTGGCCAGCCAACTGTACGCATTTACCGTGAGTCGCTCCGCGTTCGTGACCTGTGGCAGTGATTTCCATGGGCGTAATAAGCCAAAAATTGAAGTGGGTCAATGTGCGTACGGGCCACAGCATGTTGCCGAAATTCGCCGTTTTGTCGCCGTTGCCAGCGCCTAATCCCTTTCTCACTCGTGAGTGGTATTGACTGCTCACGAAGCACGCACTCAGCCGCCATAACATAGACCACGCCAGTAATATTAATTATCCTTTGCCGTCCTGTTATTGGGTAGGTGAAGTTCTATCGCCATTAATCCACTCTTTTATATGACTATTTAGCGGAGAAAGGAGTTTCCGTTGCGCGCAAACGCTGTCGCCATAGATTAAGGTAAGCTGCCTCATGAGTACTATTTCTTCGCATCATGGTTCGTTGGGTACGACCCAACTGACTAAATGGAACAAGACCGACACCGTCTGGATGTTCGGCTTATATGCGACGGCCGTAGGGGCCGGAACCCTGTTTCTCCCGATCAATGCCGGTTTAAACGGCCCGTTAGTGCTGTTACTGATGGCGCTGTTCGCTTTTCCGCTGACGTATTTACCTCACCGGGCGTTAAGCCGGTTTGTGCTTTCGGGATCAAGCCGAGATGGCAATATTCAGGATGTGGTGGTTGAGCATTTCGGCGTGTTGGCAGGCAAGATCATCATGGTGTTGTACCTGATGGCCTTCTTTCCCATTGTGCTGGTCTACAGTATTTCGATCACCAATGCGCTGGACAGCTTTCTGATCCACCAGTTTCATCTGATGCCCGTTCCCCGGATTTGGCTGAGTTTGGTGGTCGTCGTGCTGCTGAATCTGGTCCTGCTGCGGGGCAAGGATACCATCGTTGCCGCGATGGGCGTTCTGGTGTTCCCTTTACTGGTGTTTTTGCTGGGCATTTCACTGTATCTGGTGCCAACCTGGCAAACCGGGAATTTTGTTCACGGGCTGACAAATACCCAGTTCAATAACCCCGACCTCTGGCACTCACTGTGGTTGGCGGTGCCGGTAATGGTGTTTTCCTTTAGCCATGCGCCGATCATTTCTTCGTTTGCCTCAACCCAGAAAAGTTTGTATGGCGATAAAGCCGAACGTCGCTGTGCACGTATCATGCGTTATAGCTATGTGCTGATCTGCGTTACCGTACTCTTCTTCGTTTTCAGCTGTGTGCTCAGTCTTTCTCATCAGGAGATGGCGCAGGCCAAAGCGCAGAACATCACGGTGCTGACTACGCTCGCCAATAAGTTTTCCAATCCGTTAATTGCCTATCTTGGTCCGGTGATGGCTATGCTGGCGATGGCTAAATCCTATCTCGGTACCTCGTTGGGCGTGACCGAAGGCGCGACCAGTCTTATCGATGGACTCACACGTGCGGTGGGCAGGCCGCTCAGCGCCGTGGTTACCCATCGTATTTCCGGTATCCTGCTGTTTTTACTGACATGGGCTGCGACCGTTTGGAATCCGAGCGCTCTGCATATTATTGAAACTATCAGTGGCCCGCTGATTGCCGTAATTCTGTTTATTTTGCCGATGTATGCGGTACGTGCCGTTCCCGCAATGCGCCAATATCGTGCGCTGAGTAATGTCTTTGTCTTGGTGATGGGGTTGATTGCACTTTCTGCATTGGTCTACGGACTGCTGTAGCAAGCCGATAAAATGGGGCTCCACTGCGGAACTTCGTGCAGTGGAGCCTGGCAGGGATTATGCCGCCGGCACGTAAGTAGAGATCAATTCAAATACGCCATTGATAATAAACTGCACGCCCATACACACCAGCAGGAACCCCATCAGGCGTGAAATGGCCTCGATACCGCTTTTCCCAACCAGTTTCATTATCCCCGTGGAACTGCGCAAGCAAATCCACAGAATGAGCGATATCGTCAGGAAAATGGTCACAGGTGCCGCTACCAACACCCAATGGGCAAAGCCCAGGGTACTTTCTTTGACGCTGGATGCGGTGCTGATGATCATGGCGATTGTCCCTGGCCCGGCAGTGCTTGGCATCGCCAACGGTACAAACGCGATATTGGCCGACGTTTTCTTGCGTAACTCTGTGTTTTTGCTTTCCACTTCCGGTATTTCATCGGCGCTTTGCTGTGGGAACAACATGCGGAAACCGATAAAGGCGACAATCAATCCGCCAGCGATACGCAGGCCGGGAATGGAAATGCCGAACGTGTTCATCACCAGTTGACCACCATAGAACGCCACGGTCATGATAAAGAACACATATACCGACGCCATCAGCGATTGATGATTACGTTCTTCGTCGGTCATATTACCTGAAAGGCCCAGCAATAACGCCACGGTAGTCAGTGGATTAGCCAGTGGCAGCAATAGCACTAACCCCAGCCCGATAGCCTGAAACAACTGCAGAATGCTCGACATAAAACGAACCCCAAAAGAGAATGAAATCTGGGCGTAGTTTCTACACCCCAAATGGCATTTCAACTCAACAGCATCAGACTAAACGCTCGATTTTCCTGTGCCGCCACACCAACCTATAGAACGTTGTCTGTAATGCCAACATTGTCAAATAGGCAATGGGAAATGCCATCCAGACGCCTTCCAGACCAAAGTGATTACTGAGCAAATAAGCCGCAGGTAATTGCACGAGTGCGATGCAGAGAATGGAAATCGTCACCGGTACGACGACGACGCCGCTGGCACGCATAATACCGCCAACAATCGCCTGGAAACCAAATACCAGCATACTCCACAGCATGATGTGTAATAAATGCTCAGCTTCGGCCAGGACTAATGGGTTGGTGAGGAACAGACCCAATAGCCAGTGTGAAAGCAGATAAACGAGAATGATCAATGACCCCGTCAACCAAAGGTTGATAAATAGCCCGGTGCGCAGGATTGGGGCCATGCGCTCCATACGCCCCGCGCCAATAGCCTGAGCCCCTAAAATAGACGCGGTGATGGCAATAGATAAGGCGGGAAACTGCACATAGTTGACGATTTGAGTCACTGCACCATAGGCTGCTGTTGCATCAGAACCGTGCCGGTTCACCAGCGTCAGGATCACCAGCTCTGACAAGGAAATCACCACCATCTGCAAACCGGTTGGCAGGCCGATACGTAAAACTTTGCGTAGTACCACCATGTTCAGTTTCAGTGCGGACAGCATGGCGCGATCGGGAGCCAATACGTGCCGTTTACGACGTAGGCGTACCGTTAGATACACCATTGCCAGCGCATTACCTACCATGCCCGCTAAGGCGGCGCTCTGAATGCCCATGGGAGCAAAGCCCAACCAACCGCGGATCAGCGCTGGCGTGAGCAATAAACCTACGCTGGTAGAAATCAACAGTGTCAGTAATGGCGACACGGTATCACTGACACCGCGCAGAAGCTGCGTGAACAGAATAAGCACCAGCAGCAGCGGCATAATCAACATCATGATGCGAGCATAGTCGACCGCCTCTTCAAGCACATCGGCTGGCGTTCCCAGTGCCAGCAATGCCTGACGGGCAAAAAGACTGCCAAAAATCGCTGCCAGTAAACCGAGCATAATTCCCAGCATCAATGCCGTTCCAGCAATGGTTTTGACTTTTTCAGGTTCATTGGCCCCCCACGCCTGCCCAATCAACACCGAAGCGCCGGCACCGACACCAATCACCAGTGAGATGAAGAAGAACACCACCGGGAACATACCGGAAATAGCGGCCAGGGCATGAGTGCCGAGCATCTGGCCGATATAGATCCCGTTTAGCGTGCCAGAAAATCCTTGCAGAAAGTTGGACAGCACCATAGGGACCAGAAAGATCAGGTAGATACGCCAAAGCGGTGCCTGTTTCTGCGTTGGGCGGGTTTGCATTTAATATTTTCCTGCGCCTAAAGGGGGAGTGAGGGCATCGAAGGTGCCCATAAAGAGTATACCGAAAGCATGAATGATGCCGTCAATGAGGAAAGGCATCACGGGCCATCCAGGCGAGATGCGTCTGGATGTCAGGTGGCCATTGAGCAATACGCTCGGCAAAAACGTCGCCGTTCTGGCCAAACAGCGCCCGTACGGCCTCTTCATAATCCGGTAAAGATCCGGCAATGGCACTCATAAAACGGTAACAGTTCTCTTTTGTACGACGTTCATTGTCCTGTTCGGCCGTCGTACGTCTTGCCTCATCAACCAGGCGGCGTAATGCTGCGGAGGCGCCCCCACGTTGTTGTGACAGCCATTGCCAATGGCGGGGCAGGAGTGTCACTTCACGGGCGACCACGCCAAGCTTAGGCCTGCCGACAGAGGGGTGTCCTGTGGGTTCGTGGTTATGCAGCGCGCTTTCTGTTTCTTCCGGCTGTGGCCAAACGTAACCTTCCGGCCATGGATAATCGACCTGGGAGCCTGTGGCATCATCAAAGACCAGAAGCTCCCCGGCGGAAAGCGCTAATGCAGCCAGTGCCTGCGCGACTTCAGCGTAAGAGCCCGCGGCAATCCGCTGATAGTGCAAAAAGGCAGTACATTTTGCTGTGCTAACGGTTTCCATGCATTTATATCCGGGTAAAATTATTTTATCCGGGTAAATATGGCGAGGTTTGACCGGTCAGTCAAGCATAATCAGGGCTGCTCAAGGTAAACTGCACTTTATTTATCCTCTACAAATTTAATGTTACTATTCGCAGGGCTGTAAAAAGCCGCTGAAGGTTCGCGTTTTACCGGCGGACCAAGTTGTGCGCCAATCTGGCAATTGTGGGCGAGATGTGACGTATAACTTACTCAATACTAACCAAAATATCTGTACTGCATGTGATCTGTCGTGTGGGTCACCACTGTAGATAAGGAATTATTAATGCCTGTTATTACTCTTCCTGACGGAAGTCAGCGTCATTATGATCATGCCGTTTCCCCTATGGATGTTGCCCGTGATATCGGCCCTGGCCTTGCCAAAGCCTGTATCGCTGGGCGCGTCAATGGGGAACTGGTTGATGCCAGCGATCTGATCGAATCCGATGCGCAGTTGGCTATCATCACCATCAAAGACGCCGAAGGCCTGGAAATCATGCGCCATTCCTGTGCGCACCTGTTGGGCCACGCGATCAAACAACTGTGGCCAGACACCAAAATGGCAATCGGCCCGGTGATCGACAACGGTTTCTACTATGACGTTGACATCGACCATACCCTGACGCAGGAAGATCTGGATCTGCTGGAGAAGCGGATGCATGAATTGGCCGACAAAGATTATGACGTCATCAAGAAAAAAGTGAGCTGGCAGGAAGCCCGCGACACCTTCGCTGCCCGTGGCGAGAGCTACAAGGTGGCGATTCTGGATGAAAATATCAGCCGTGACGACCGTCCTGGCCTGTATCATCACGAAGAATATATCGATATGTGCCGTGGCCCGCACGTGCCGAATATGCGTTTCTGCCATCATTTCAAACTACAGAAAACCTCCGGTGCTTACTGGCGTGGCGACAGCAAGAACAAAATGCTGCAACGTGTCTACGGCACTGCCTGGGCAGACAAGAAACAGCTGAATGCTTACCTGCAACGCCTGGAAGAAGCCGCCAAGCGTGACCACCGCAAGATTGGCAAGCAGCTCGACCTGTACCATATGCAGGAAGAGGCGCCAGGTATGGTGTTCTGGCATAACGATGGTTGGACCATTTTCCGTGAACTGGAAGCCTTTGTGCGCATGAAGCTCAAAGAGTACCAATATCAGGAAGTGAAAGGGCCCTTCATGATGGACCGAGTGCTGTGGGAGAAAACCGGGCACTGGGAAAACTACAAGGATGCCATGTTCACCACGTCGTCGGAAAACCGTGAATATTGTATCAAGCCGATGAACTGCCCTGGCCACGTGCAGATCTTCAACCAGGGCCTGAAATCATACCGCGACCTGCCGCTGCGTATGGGCGAGTTTGGTAGCTGCCACCGTAACGAGCCATCCGGTTCGCTGCATGGCTTGATGCGTGTGCGTGGCTTCACTCAGGATGATGCCCACATCTTCTGTACCGAAGATCAGGTGCGTGCGGAAGTGAACGACTGCATCAAGATGGTCTACGATATGTATGGCACCTTTGGCTTCGAAAAGATCGCGGTGAAACTGTCCACCCGTCCTGAGAAGCGCATCGGTACTGACGATATGTGGACTCGAGCCGAAGACGACCTGGCGGCCGCGCTGACAGAAAACGGGATTCCGTTTGAATATCAGCCGGGTGAGGGAGCCTTCTACGGACCAAAAATTGAATTTACCTTGCATGATTGTTTGGATCGCGCATGGCAATGTGGTACCGTGCAGCTCGATTTCTTCTTACCGGGCCGTTTAGGCGCGTCGTATGTTGGCGAAAACAACGAACGCGTGGTTCCAGTAATGATTCACCGTGCTATTCTTGGCTCCATGGAGCGCTTCATCGGTATTCTTACCGAAGAATATGCCGGTTTCTACCCAACCTGGATTGCTCCGGTGCAGGTAGTGGTGATGAATATCACCGACAGCCAGTCTGATTATGTCCAGCAATTGACCAAAAAACTGCAAGATGCAGGGATTAGAGCAAAAGCGGACTTGAGAAACGAGAAGATTGGCTTTAAAATTCGCGAACATACTTTACGTCGGGTTCCCTACATGTTGGTGTGCGGTGATAAAGAGGTCGAAGCAGGCAAAGTTGCCGTTCGTACCCGCCGTGGCAAAGACCTGGGAAGCCTGGACGTACAAGACGTCGTAGACAAGCTGCAAAATGAGATTCGCAGCAGAAGTCTTCATCAACTGGAGGAATAAAGTATTAAAGGCGGAAAACGAGTTCAACCGGCGCGTCCAAATCGCATTAACAGAGAAATTCGCGCGCAAGAAGTTCGCCTAACAGGCGTCGATGGCGAGCAGATTGGTATTGTCAGTCTGAATGAAGCTCTTGAAAAAGCTGAGGAAGCGGGCGTCGATTTAGTAGAAATCAGCCCAAATGCCGAACCGCCAGTTTGCCGAATCATGGATTACGGCAAATTCCTCTACGAGAAGAGCAAGTCGACCAAAGAACAGAAGAAGAAGCAAAAAGTTATCCAGGTCAAGGAAATCAAATTCCGTCCTGGCACCGATGATGGCGACTATCAGGTCAAACTACGCAACCTGATTCGCTTTCTGGAAGATGGCGATAAAGCCAAGATCACCCTGCGTTTCCGTGGGCGTGAAATGGCGCACCAGCAGATCGGTATGGAAGTGCTTAACCGCGTCCGTAAAGACCTGTGTGAAGATATTGATCTGGCAGTGGTCGAATCCTTCCCTACGAAGATCGAAGGCCGTCAGATGATTATGGTGCTCGCACCCAAGAAGAAACAGTAAGGCTTCCAAGTAGTCGAACCCGCGCCGCGTAAGCGTGCGTGGGTTTTATTCGCCTCACTGATTCGTTGTTTAACAATGCGAAGTGGATTTAATTAACATGCCAAAGATTAAAACTGTACGTGGTGCAGCCAAGCGCTTCAAAAAAACCGGCAGCGGTGGTTTTAAGCGTAAACATGCTAACCTGCGTCATATTCTGACCAAAAAAGCAACCAAGCGTAAACGTCACCTGCGTCCGAAAGGCATGGTGTCTAAGAACGATCTGGTCCTGGTTACTGCGTGCCTGCCGTACGCATAAGCCCTGTTTTTTGAATCAAGAATAAGACTTTAGGAGAGAGCATATGGCTCGCGTAAAACGTGGTGTAATTGCACGCGCACGTCACAAGAAAATTATGAAGCAGGCGAAAGGCTACTACGGTGCCCGTTCGCGCGTCTATCGTGTTGCCTTCCAGGCAGTAATCAAAGCAGGCCAGTATGCTTACCGTGACCGTCGTCAACGTAAGCGTCAGTTCCGTCAGCTGTGGATTGCACGTATCAACGCAGCTGCTCGTCAGAACGGTTTGTCTTACAGCAAATTCATTAACGGCCTGAAAAAAGCCTCTATTGAAATTGACCGTAAGATCCTGGCTGACATCGCCGTGTTCGACAAAGTCGCCTTTGGCGCACTGGTTGAAAAAGCGAAAGCAGCTCTGGCGTAAGAAAGTAAAAAGAGGGAGCTTGCTCCCTCTTTTACTCTTTGTTCCAAATACAAATATTGACATTTATTGGCTACCGCGATAACACTGGTTGCTCATCAATCAACAAGGTACTGCAAGCATGCACGCTGTTATTTTCCGTTTCTTTTTTTACTTTAGCGTCTGAACTCAGAGGCTTTGCGCGTAAGAAAAGAAACGGAAAGTAGCGCCTAAGCCTCCCAAGCGGAGGCTTTTTTGTTTTTGGCCATCTCCTGCGTCTTTCAAGCTGTAGCGTTGTTGGCTGCACTCGTTCTCCCCAATCACTTACCGAAGTAAGCTCATGGGGATTCACGAGCTGGCCGCCTGGCTACAACTTGAAATTCTTTGGGGATGAGGCCAAGGGTGTGTTCGAATAATCAACAACAATTACTTAGCGGGCCACAAGGCCAGAGGAAGAGGAAAGCAATGTCACATCTCGCAGAGCTGGTTGCCAACGCCAAGGCAGCCGTAGAAGCTGCCCAGGATGTTGCCGCGTTGGATTTGGTGCGCGTCGAATATTTAGGCAAAAAAGGCCATTTCACCTTGCAGATGCAGTCACTGCGTGAAGTGCCAGCGGAAGACCGCCCGGCAGCAGGGGCAGTGATTAACCAGGCCAAACAGGAAGTTCAGGAGGCATTGAACGCCCGTAAGAATGCGTTGGAGTCTGCCGTATTGAACGCCCGCCTGGCGGCGGAAACCATTGATGTTTCTCTGCCTGGTCGTCGCCTGGAGAACGGTGGCCTGCATCCGGTCACGCGCACTATCGATCGTATTGAGACTTTCTTCGGTGAACTGGGTTTCTCGGTGGAAACCGGCCCGGAAATTGAGGACGATTATCACAACTTCGACGCACTGAACATTCCAGGGCATCACCCGGCACGCGCCGATCACGATACCTTCTGGTTTGATGCGACGCGCCTGTTGCGTACCCAGACCTCTGGCGTACAGATCCGTACCATGAAGAACCAGCAGCCGCCAATCCGCATTATTGCGCCGGGCCGCGTATATCGTAACGACTACGATCAGACGCATACCCCGATGTTCCATCAGATGGAAGGCCTGATTGTCGATAAAGATATCAGCTTCACCAACCTGAAAGGCACGCTGCATGACTTCCTGAACAACTTCTTTGAAGAAGATTTGCAGGTTCGTTTCCGACCTTCCTATTTCCCGTTCACAGAGCCTTCCGCCGAAGTGGATGTCATGGGTAAAAACGGGAAATGGCTGGAAGTACTGGGCTGCGGCATGGTGCACCCGAACGTACTGCGTAATGTCGGTATTGATCCGGAAGTGTATTCCGGTTTTGCCTTCGGTATGGGCATGGAGCGCTTGACCATGCTGCGTTATGGCGTCACCGATTTGCGTGCGTTCTTCGAAAACGATCTGCGTTTCCTCAAACAGTTTAAGTAAGGCGGGAATATCACATGAAATTCAGTGAACTCTGGTTGCGCGAGTGGGTAAACCCGGCCATCAGCAGCGAAGCATTATCCGATCAAATCACCATGGCTGGCCTGGAAGTCGATGGCGTTGATCCGGTCGCTGGCGACTTCAATGGCGTGGTTGTTGGCCACGTGGTGGAATGCGGTCAGCACCCTAATGCCGATAAACTGCGCGTAACAAAAGTGGATGTGGGCGGAGAGCGCCTGTTGGACATCGTCTGCGGTGCTCCTAACTGCCGCACTGGCCTGAAGGTCGCCGTTGCAACCGTAGGCGCGGTGCTGCCAGGCGATTTCAAAATCAAGGCTGCCAAGCTGCGTGGCGAACCTTCTGAAGGCATGTTGTGCTCGTTTTCCGAATTGGCGATTTCCGACGACCACAGCGGCATTATTGAGCTACCGCAAGATGCGCCAATCGGTACCGATATTCGCGACTATCTGAAGCTGAACGATAGCGCGATCGAAATCAGCGTCACGCCAAACCGAGCCGATTGCCTGGGTATTATTGGCGTAGCGCGCGACGTTGCCGTGCTGAACCAATTGCCACTCACCGAGCCGGAAATGAATCCGGTTGCTGCCACTATCAGCGACACACTGCCTATCCGTGTAGACGCGCCACAGGCGTGCCCACGTTACCTCGGCCGCGTAGTGAAAGGCATCAATGTGAAGGCGCCTTCACCGTTATGGATGCGTGAAAAACTGCGCCGCAGTGGTATTCGTTCCATTGACGCCGTCGTTGATGTGACCAACTACGTCTTGCTGGAACTCGGGCAACCGATGCATGCGTTCGATTTGAATCGCCTCGAAGGTGGCATCGTGGTGCGTATGGCAACTGAAGGTGAAACGTTACGCCTGCTGGATGGCAACGAAGCAAAATTAAATGCAGATACCTTGGTGATTGCCGATCATCAAAAAGCACTCGCCATGGGCGGCATCTTTGGTGGGGAACACTCTGGTGTGAACGATGAAACCCAGGATGTGTTGCTGGAATGTGCCTTCTTTAACCCATTATCAATTACTGGCCGCGCACGCCGTCATGGCCTGCATACGGACGCTTCACACCGCTATGAACGCGGGGTGGATCCGGCACTGCAATATAAGGCAATGGAGCGTGCAACGCGCCTGCTGATCGACATCTGTGGGGGTCAGGCTGGCCCTGTCATCGACGTTACCGATGAAAGTGCCTTGCCTAAGCGTGCGACCATTACGCTGCGCCGTGAAAAGTTAGACCGCTTGATTGGCCATGTGGTGCCGAGCGCGCAGGTGAGCGATATTCTGCGTCGCCTGGGCTGCCAGGTGACCGAGCAGGGCGATAACTGGTTGGCGGTAGCGCCAAGTTGGCGTTTCGACATGGAGATCGAAGAGGATCTGGTGGAAGAGGTTGCCCGTGTCTACGGCTACAACAATATTCCAGATGTGCCAGTACGCGCCGATTTGGTCATGACTCAGCACCGAGAGTCGGATCTGGCACTGAAGCGTGTGAAAACCATGCTGGTCGATCACGGCTTCCAGGAAGCAATTACCTACAGTTTCGTCGATCCGAAAGTGCAAGCGCTGTTGCACCCGGGCGAAGAAGCGCTGATCTTGCCAAGTCCAATCTCGGTTGAAATGTCTGCAATGCGGTTGTCGCTGTGGACCGGCCTGTTGTCGGCTGTGGTTTATAACCAGAATCGTCAGCAATCGCGCGTGCGCCTGTTTGAAAGCGGGCTGCGCTTTGTCCCTGATACTGCGGCAAATCTGGGTATCCGTCAGGATGTCATGCTGGCAGGGGTGATCGCCGGTCATACGCATGAAGAGCACTGGGATCTGGCAAGAAAGCCGGTGGACTTCTATGATTTGAAAGGGGATCTGGAGTCTGTATTGGAGCTGACGGGTAGATTATCTGAAATTCAGTTCAAAGCAGAGGCTAATCCGGCATTACATCCAGGGCAAAGCGCGGCAATTTATTTGCAGGGCGAACGGGTCGGTTTCATCGGCGTCGTTCACCCAGAACTTGAGCGTAAACTGGATCTTAACGGTCGTACGGTAGTGTTTGAACTTGAATGGAACAAGCTCGCAACCCGCGCTGTGCCTCAAGCGCGTGAGGTTTCCCGCTTCCCTGCAAACCGTCGTGATATCGCTGTTGTCGTGGCCGAAAATGTCGCCGCAGAAGATATTTTGGCAGAGTGTAAGAAAGTTGGCGCAAATCAGGTAGTTGGCGTAAACTTGTTTGATGTGTACCGCGGCAAGGGCGTAGCAGAGGGTTACAAGAGCCTGGCTATCAGCCTGGTATTGCAGGATACCGCCCGTACACTGGAAGAAGAGGAGATTGCCGCTACCGTTGCCAAATGCGTAGAGGCTCTAAAACAGCGATTCCAAGCATCCTTGAGGGATTGAACCTATGGCGCTTACTAAAGCTGAAATGTCAGAACACCTGTTTGAAAAGCTTGGGCTTAGCAAACGGGACGCCAAAGACCTGGTAGAACTGTTCTTTGAAGAGGTCCGTCGGGCTCTGGAGAACGGGGAACAAGTCAAACTGTCGGGTTTTGGCAATTTTGATCTGCGAGACAAGAACCAACGTCCGGGACGCAACCCGAAAACCGGTGAGGACATTCCGATTACGGCGCGCCGCGTGGTCACTTTCCGTCCGGGACAGAAACTGAAAAGTCGGGTGGAGAACGCGAGCCCGAAAGAGTAAGTTGCATAAAACTAAAAAGGCCGCATTTGCGGCCTTTTTCTTGCCTATTTCCATTTTAAAACAATTTGTTACACTAATTTTGCTCAGACGTTTCCTTCTGAAGGTCATACCGGTATTGTCGAATTTGCGCGTAAGTTGGTGCGAGTATGGCTTGCTTGGCGACCCCTCGGGATTGCAAGAGGATTGGGTGAGAAGCCAGTGATGAGTATTCTTATACACAGCGCTGATAAATCCCGCGCTACGCTTGCTATGAGGAGTGCTTCCATTAGGGATTGATTGTTATTGTTCCACCATCTTCTTTGGTAAGATATACCTTTATTATTTTATTTTTATCTGCATAGAGATACTCATATTTAAAATACAGCAGATTATCAACAAATCTTTCAATGGTAATCAGTTTATTGTCCGCGTTAAAAGAGGCTTTAATATAACTATTCATTGTTAAAGCTTGTGCGTCGGTGACTTCATCAAGAAGACGCACTGGATGACGGAATTCCGTAAAGCTTGCGTAGTATTTGGTTTTTTCCGTACTCCTGTATTGTCGCGCTCTCTGCTTGTTAAAAGCACCCGGTATTATTGGGGGGCTGTGTCTTTTTGTTGTCAGACTGAGATCTTTTAGCATTTTCTTTTGAAAGGAGTGGCAACATAAGCCCAGTGGCCACTGCCACTTGCCTTTGTGGGTGCCGACGTAGTTGCGTATTTCTTTTTTTATTTCATCAGATGTTCGTTCATCGTTTGAATAGAGGTCAAAAATGACCACGCCCCTGCTTCTATCGCGGTGATGGGGATCCTTGGTCGGTGTACCCCCCAACAGGTGTTGCCCATTCAAGTCTCCGGGTACGCCAAGTAGCATGCCTTTGAGGATAGGGCAACCAGTGGGCCAGGCAGGCCACCATCCGTAACTCTCATTCTTGCCTAACTCAATCCATGAATGGCCATAGAGCTCCCAATTTTCACTAAAAAAATGGGTGACGGGAAGTATTCTTAACACTGTAATATCATCGACCTTACGGTATTTATCATTATTATTCATTGTAGACAGTACGCTCGTTATTCAGAATTTTCTCTAGTTTTATTAGAGTGTTAGCTAATGCTATGGAAATAAAATATCAAAAACAAAGTGGCTTCACAATAAGTTATATTCTGCTGTTAATCGGCCGTTCCGGTTGTCCTGGTCGTCACTATCCTGATGCAAAAAATAATTTATTGAACATGCTTTACCCTAGAGCAGTCCATTTACGGTATTCACCATAATGAAGGTCATCCGCATGATAAAGACGAACGTGGAAAGTAATAATTATTGGGGGGGTAATAAGGTCAATAGTGCGTATTCATCATTGATTGTAGGTCGTTGATGTTTTCTCTGCGCAAGATGTAGCCATACCGCCGCTATTTACCTTTGTTAACCTTGACGTAATGCTTCCCCTTATGGCACTTACCCCCTACTATTTGCGCCAAGCTATTACTATCATGGCAGAATATGCCTTCAGGGAATCAGTGCGCAATGCCAACCAGCCAAACCTTTACGCGACTACAACAACAGCAGCACCAGCACGACAAACGCTATTTGTTTTTGTTGATGCTGGGCGTTGTGGTGGCTTTTGCCTTCAGTTTAAGTGCCGGAGATGTCTGGCTCTGGCCTTCGCAGTGGTTCAGTGAGTCGGCGCAGTTGTTTGTCTGGCAATTGCGTTTGCCTCGCGCGTTGGCCGTGATGCTGGTCGGCGCGAGTCTGGCGGTTAGTGGGGCAGCAATGCAAGCGCTGTTTGAGAACCCGTTGGCTGAACCTGGGTTGCTCGGCGTGGCGAATGGTGCCGGAGTGGCGCTGGTGCTGACGATCCTGCTTGGAAGCGGCCTGCTACCGGTGGCGTTAATGAGCCTGAGCGCCATCCTTGGGGCATTGGTGATGACTTTTCTGTTGCTGGGTTTCGCCCGTCGGCGCCGGTTGAGCAACGCACGCCTGCTGTTGGTCGGGGTAGCTTTGGGGATTGTCTGCAGCGCTATCATGACCTGGGCGGTCTATTTCAGTTCCAGCCTCGATCTGCGCCAGTTGATGTATTGGATGATGGGGGGATTTGGTGGCGTAGACTGGCGGCAGAAATGGTTGATCCTGTTACTGCTACCGGCATTATTGTGGCTATGTGCGCAAGGCAGGGTATTGAATCTGATGGCATTGGGCGAAATACAGGCTCGGCAATTGGGGCTCTCTCTGCATGTCTGGCGCAACGTGCTGGTGCTGGCTATTGGCTGGCTGGTTGGCACTAGCGTGGCCTTGGCGGGGGTAATAGGTTTTATTGGTTTGGTTATCCCGCATATTCTCAGGCTGAGCGGTTTGACTAATCAGCGTTACCTGCTGCCCGGTTGCGCACTGGCTGGGGCTGGGGTTTTGCTGGTGGCAGATGTTGTCGCGCGCATTACACTTATTTCTGCAGAATTACCTATTGGTGTCGTGACAGCAACGCTGGGGGCACCGCTATTTATCTGGTTACTGGCCCGGACAAAAAGCGTAAGGTAAGCGGGCTGCCGGGATAAACCGGCCACTTTTTCTCTGCGTCACCTGCATAAAACAATAGGATGAGATCTGATGAGCAATCCCATTTATCACATTGCCTTGCAAACCATTGAAAACCAATCCACTACGTTGAACGCCTATGCGGGCAACGTGTTGCTGGTGGTGAATGTCGCGTCAGAATGTGGTTTGACCAAGCAATATGAAGGTTTGGAGAAACTCTATGAAACCTGGCATGAGCAAGGTTTTGACGTGCTGGGTTTTCCATCTAATGAGTTTCTTGGCCAAGAACCGGGAAGCAACGAAGAGATTCTGGCTTTCTGCCGTGGAACCTTTGGCGTCAAATTCCCGATGTTTGCCAAAATCGAAGTGAATGGGGCCAATCGTCATCCGCTTTATCAGGCGCTTATCGCAGCACAACCCCAGGCTGTCGCTCCTGAAGACAGCGGGTTTTTGGCGCGCATGATTAGCAAGGGGCGTGCGCCAAAACACACTGGCGATATTTTGTGGAATTTTGAGAAGTTTTTGATTGGCCGTGATGGGGGGGTGATCCAGCGTTTCTCGCCAGATATGACGCCCGAAGATCCGGTGTTGGTAGAAGCCGTCAAGCAGGCATTGGCCAAGTAAAGGAAGCGCGTAGAACATGCTGCAACTCAGTCAAGTGGGTGTCGAGGGTCGTTTAGCCCCGTTTTCGGAGCAGATTGCGGCTGGGTTGCAGGTGCACCTGATTGGCCCCAATGGAGCTGGTAAAAGTACCTTGTTGGCCAGATTGGCGGGAATATTGCCTGGGCCAGGAGAGGTTCGTCTGGCCGACCGTTTGCTTGATACCTACTCAGGGACGGAACTGGCGCGAATAAGAGCTTACCTTTGTCAGCAGCAGCCCCCGGTTGTGCTCATGCCAGTGTTCCAATACCTGGCGTTGCATCAGCCAGCGGGCGCAGATGAAAGCGAGCTTGAGCGCGCAATTATCTATCTGGCACAGAATTTAAAACTCGGTGACAAGCTATCACGCATGTTGACACAGCTATCCGGTGGTGAATGGCAGCGGGTACGCTTGGCCGCGGTGTTGTTGCAGGTCTGGCCGACGGTGAATCCGCAAAGTCAGTTACTGCTGCTCGATGAGCCGACAAACAGCCTGGATGTTGCCCAAAAGGTGGCGCTCGATCGCTTGCTGAGAGAGTTTTGCCAAAGTGGACGTAGTGCTTTGGTGTGTGCTCATGATCTCAATCACACGTTACAGCAGGCCGATCGGGTCTGGTTACTGCATGCAGGACGCTTGGTTGCCACAGGTAGCACGCTTGAGGTGATGGAGCCACGTTTATTATCCGCGGTTTACGACGTTGATTTCCATCTGCAGGCACTAGGAGAACAGCGTTGGTTGATGACGAAAACGGCATGATTCGGGTTGATAGCCTTCCAGGCTTTCACCGCAAGATAAATGAATGTTAAACGAAGCCTCAATGGATAGCGTGCGTAGTATTAATCTCTTATGCAAAATTTTTCGGCAATGTCTTGTTTTTATGTTGAAAAACGTCACTGGCGTGCTACGCTATTTACTCTGAATAAAATTCAGTAAATAATTATTACAGCATAACATTATGATTATGCGAAGAATTTGAAGTTTTGTTGATAGCTCGTTTTTCAGGAAATTTCCTGAAAATCCTGGCCCCTTAAGGTTTAGTTAAGCTTACCAACGTACATTGGCAGTTAATCCACCAGGAATCATTCTCTCTGGCCGTTTAATATTCGTTAAACGAAAGAGTTTTACAGTGGCTTAAAGAATTTTGAGACGTTTGGGGTTTAACTATGGATCAATTCATGCCTTTTTCACGCCCAGCAATTGGTGATGAAGAGATTGCGGCGGTAGAAAAGGTATTGCGTTCCGGCTGGATCACTACCGGACCGCAGAATCAGCAGTTGGAAAGCGAGTTTTGCAAAACCTTCGGATGTAAGCATGCCGTTGCTGTCTGTTCGGCGACAGCGGGTATGCATATCACCTTGATGGCACTGGGGATTGGGCCCGGTGACGAAGTCATAACCCCCTCCCAGACCTGGGTATCCACCCTTAACATGATCGAACTGCTCGGCGCGACGCCGGTGATGATTGATGTTGATCGCGATACCCTGATGGTCAGCGCAGCGGATGTCGAAGCCGCGATCACCTCGCGCACCAAAGCGATTATTCCTGTTCACTATGCCGGGGCTCCATTGCCAATGGATGCCTTGCGCGCAGTCGCTCAACGCCACAATATTCCCCTGATAGAAGATGCCGCTCACGCGGTGGGTTCTCGTTTCAATGGCGAATGGGTTGGGGCACGCGGAACCGCAATTTTCTCTTTCCACGCCATCAAGAACCTGACCTGCGCGGAAGGGGGGCTGATTGCCACCGATGACGATGTACTGGCCGATCGTGTTCGCTGCCTGAAGTTCCACGGTCTGGGCGTTGACGCCTTTGACCGCCAATTGCAAGGGCGCAAGCCGCAGGCCGAAGTGGTGGAACCTGGCTATAAGTACAATCTTTCTGATATTCATGCGGCGATCGCGGTGGTACAACTGGCGCGACTGCCTGAGCTGAATGCTCGTCGTAAAATGTTGGCAGAGCGTTACCTGAAAGCGTTGAAGGATTCTCCTTTCCAGCCATTAGGGTTGCCGGACTATCCGCACGATCATGCCTGGCATCTGTTTATGGTGCGTGTTGATGCAGAGCGTTGCGGCATTGAACGTGACCAACTGATGGAACGTCTTAAAGAAGTGGGGGTGGGCACCGGGTTGCATTTCCGTGCTGCGCATACGCAAAAGTTCTACCGTGAACGTTATCCAGAGCTGTCTCTACCTAATACCGAATGGAATTCGGCACGCCTGTGTACGTTACCGCTATTCCCTGATATGACCGAAGCGGATGTCGATCGCGTGGTCAATGCTTTATCTTCTATCCTGGAGTCCTCACGTGTCTCGCGTTGAACCGATTGAGAAAGTGTCGGTGGTGATCCCGGTGTTCAACGAGCAGGAAAGTCTTCCCGCATTGCTTGAACGCACCACCGCCGCTTGTAAACAATTATTGCAACCTTATGAAATTATTCTGGTTGATGATGGCAGCAGCGATAACTCCGCCGAGTTGCTCACGCAGGCAGCAGAACAGCCAGACAGCTGCATTATTGCTGTATTGCTGAATCGAAACTACGGCCAGCACTCCGCCATTATGGCCGGTTTCAACCAGGTCAGCGGTGATCTGGTGATCACTCTGGATGCCGATCTGCAAAACCCGCCGGAAGAGATCCCTCGGTTGGTCAGCGTGGCAGAAGAGGGCTATGACGTGGTGGGGACCGTGCGTGCCAACCGCCAGGATTCCTGGTTCAGGAAAACAGCCTCCCGTATGATCAACATGATGATCCAGCGTGCTACCGGGAAATCCATGGGTGATTACGGCTGTATGTTGCGTGCCTATCGTCGTCATATCATTGAAGCGATGTTGCACTGTCATGAGCGCAGTACCTTTATTCCTATCCTGGCGAACACTTTTGCCCGTCGCACGACGGAAATCGAGGTGCGCCACGCCGAGCGCGAGTTTGGCGATTCCAAATACAGCCTGATGAAGCTGATCAACCTGATGTATGACCTGATCACCTGCCTGACCACCACGCCACTGCGCCTGTTGAGCGTTGTCGGTAGCGTGATCGCGCTGTCCGGGTTCGTATTGGCGGTATTGTTGATTGCCTTGCGTCTGATTTTGGGACCGGAATGGGCGGCTGGTGGGGTATTCACCCTGTTCGCTGTGCTGTTCACCTTTATCGGCGCCCAATTTGTCGGCATGGGTTTATTGGGGGAGTACATAGGTCGGATATATAACGATGTCCGTGCTCGCCCGCGTTATTTTGTTCAGAAAGTGGTCGGCACCAAGCAGACCCAAAATACTCAGGAAGAAGAATGATGAAAGCCATTGTATTTGCTTACCATGATATTGGCTGTGCCGGCCTGAAAGCGCTGACAGAGGCAGGTTATGACGTGCAGGCCGTCTTTACGCATACCGACGATCCTGGTGAGAACAACTTCTTCTCTTCTGTGGCCCGTCAGGGTGCTGAGTTGGATCTGCCGGTATATGCGCCGGAAGACGTGAATCACCCGCTGTGGGTGGAGCGTATTCGTGAGCTGCAACCGGACATTATTTTCTCTTTCTACTACCGCAATATGCTGAGCGAAGAGATCCTTTCGCTGGCCCCGAAAGGCGGTTTTAACCTGCATGGTTCACTGTTACCTCGCTATCGTGGCCGCGCCCCTGTTAACTGGGCGCTGCTGAACGGCGAAAGTGAAACCGGGGTGACGCTGCACAAAATGGTGAAACGTCCGGATGCTGGCGATATCGTTGGCCAGCAGAAAGTGGCGATTGCTGAGAATGACACTGCGCTGACGCTGCACAAGAAAGTGTTGGAAGCTGCTCAGGCGTTGCTGAAAGAGCAATTACCAAAGCTGAAGAACGGCACGGCAACCTTTACCGCCCAGAATGAAGCCGAGGCCAGCTACTTTGGTCGCCGTACTGCGGCAGACGGTGAAATCTTGTGGCACAAGTCAGCTCGCGAGATTAACAATCTGGTTCGCGCCGTGACCGAACCTTATCCTGGTGCCTTCAGCTATCTTGGCCAGCGCAAGCTGATCGTCTGGCGTTCGCGCGTGTTGGATACCCAGCATGACAAACAACCTGGCACGGTATTAAGCACGTCGCCGTTGGTGATTGCTTGTGGTGAAGGTGCGCTGGAAATCGTCGCTGGCCAAAGCGAAGCCGGTCTGTACGTACAGGGTAGCCGTCTGGCACTGGAAATGGGGATTGTGACTGACGTTCGCCTGGCACCGAAACCCAGTGCCGTAATGAAACGCAGAACCCGTGTACTGATCCTTGGGGTCAACGGTTTTATCGGCAACCACCTGACCGAGCGTTTGCTGCGCGAAGACCGTTACGATATCTACGGCCTGGATATTGGTTCTGATGCCATCAGCCGTTTCCTCGATAACCCGCGTTTCCACTTTGTGGAAGGGGATATCAGCATTCACTCTGAGTGGATCGAGTACCACATTAAGAAATGTGACGTGGTATTGCCACTGGTGGCGATCGCCACGCCGATCGAATACACCCGCAACCCACTGCGCGTTTTCGAGCTGGATTTCGAAGAAAACCTGAAGATTGTTCGCGACTGTGTGAAGTACAACAAGCGCATCATCTTCCCATCCACATCTGAAGTGTATGGCATGTGCGATGACAAAGAGTTTGATGAAGACAGCTCGCGCCTGATCGTCGGCCCAATCAACAAACAGCGTTGGATTTACTCGGTTTCCAAGCAGTTGCTGGATCGGGTTATCTGGGCTTATGGTGCAAAAGAGGGGCTGAAATTCACCCTGTTCCGTCCGTTTAACTGGATGGGCCCACGTTTAGATAACCTGGACGCAGCCCGTATTGGTTCTTCCCGTGCCATTACTCAATTGATCCTCAACCTGGTTGAAGGCTCACCCATTAAGCTGGTAGACGGTGGTGCGCAGAAACGTTGCTTTACCGACATCAACGACGGTATTGAGGCGCTGTATCGCATTATTGAAAACCGTGATGGCCAGTGTGACGGACAGATCGTCAATATCGGTAACCCGACCAATGAAGCGAGTATCCGTGAGCTGGCGGAAATGTTGCTGGCAAGCTTCAACGAACATCCGCTGCGCGGCAATTTCCCGCCGTTTGCAGGCTTCAAAGATGTGGAAAGCAGCAGTTACTACGGTAAAGGCTATCAGGATGTCGAGCATCGTACCCCAAGCATCAAAAACGCCCGCCGCCTGCTGGGCTGGGAGCCGACGATTGCCATGCAGCAGACCGTTGCCGATACGCTGGATTACTTCCTGCGTACTACGGTAAAGGAAGGTAATGGTGCATGAAGAAAGTCGGCCTACGAGTTGATGTAGATACCTTCAGCGGTACCCGTGAAGGGGTACCGCGCTTGCTGGAACTGTTGGATAAGTACGACATACAGGCCAGTTTCTTCTTCAGCGTTGGGCCGGATAACATGGGGCGCCATTTATGGCGCCTTCTTCGCCCGCAATTCCTGTTGAAAATGTTGCGTTCCAATGCGGCCTCGCTGTATGGCTGGGATATTTTGCTGGCCGGTACAGCTTGGCCGGGGCGGAATATTTCCCGTGCCCTGGGCCCATTGATGAAGCGCACCGTTGAGGCAGGCCACGAAGTGGGTTTGCATGCCTGGGACCACCAAGGCTGGCAGGCTCGTGTAGCACGCTGGTCGAAAGAAGAGCTGACACATCAGGTTCGGTTGGGGGTTGATGCGCTGTCTGCCTGCATCGGGCAACCGGTAAAATGCTCTGCGGTAGCGGGATGGCGTGCCGATCAACGTGTGGTTGAAGTAAAGCAGGCGTTTGCTTTCCAGTACAACAGCGATTGTCGTGGTACCCACCCATTCCGCCCGTTATTAGAGAACGGCCAGCCTGGAACGGTGCAGATTCCCGTTACGCTGCCAACCTTTGATGAAGTGATTGGCAGTGAAGTCAGCCTGGCAGATTTCAATGATTATATTCTGCGTGCCATCGAAAACGATCGGGGCGTGCCGGTGTATACCATTCATACCGAGGTTGAGGGCATGTCGCAGTCTGCCATGTTCGAACAGCTCTTGCAGCGGGCGCAACAACAGGGCATTGAGTTTTGTCCGTTGAGCGCATTGCTGCCGCAAGACACGGCATCGCTGCCGTTGGGCCGCATTACGCGCGCGCCGTTTCCTGGCCGTGAAGGCTGGTTAGGTTGTCAAACCGAGATAAAGGGAAAAGACGTTTAAATGAAAGCGCTGAAAGGAACCTGGGCCATCGTATTGGCCATTTTTTTTGCTCTGGTCTACCTGATCCCGCTTAATGGGCGCCTGCTGTGGCAGCCGGATGAAACCCGTTATGCCGAGATTAGCCGTGAAATGCTGGCAAAAGGGGATTGGGTAGTGCCCAATCTGCTCGGCCTGCGTTATTTTGAAAAACCGGTCGCCGGTTACTGGTTCAATAACATCAGCCAATGGCTATTTGGCGATAATAACTTTGCCGTGCGTTTTGCTTCAGTCTTCAGCACCGGCCTGACGGCATTGCTGGTCTTTGCCCTGGCTTGGCTGATGTGGAAAAATGCTCGCCGTGCTTGCCTGGCGGTGTTGATCTTCCTGTCGATGGTGCTGGTGTTTAGCATCGGCACTTACAGCGTACTCGATCCGATGATCTCGCTATGGTTGACGGCAGCCATGGTCAGTTATTACCTGACGCTTAAAGCCACCACGGCGAAAGGGAAATTGGGCGGGTATGTGCTGCTCGGGCTAGCCTGTGGCATGGGCTTTATGACCAAAGGGTTCCTGGCATTGGCCGTACCGGTGATTGCCGTGATCCCGATTGTCATCCAACAGCGTAAAGTCAAAGAATTGTTCTGCTATGGGCCGGTAGCGGTGGTCGTGGCGGTGCTGCTCAGTCTGCCGTGGGCATTAGCTGTGGCCCAGCGAGAGCCGGACTACTGGAATTATTTCTTCTGGGTGGAGCATATTCAGCGCTTTGCCGAAGATAATGCTCAGCATAAGGCTCCATTCTGGTATTACATCCCGATTCTGATCGCGGCAGTGCTGCCTTGGCTGGGGTTATTGCCCGGCTCGTTGCTGAAAGGCTGGCGTGAACGTGTTCAGCGCCCTGAACTGTTCTTCCTGCTGAGCTGGGTGATGATGCCGTTGATTTTCTTCAGCATCGCCAAAGGCAAGTTGCCGACCTATATTCTGCCCTGTATGGCACCGCTGGCCCTGTTGATGGCGGCTTATGCACAGGACTGTGCGGCGCAGTTACGTACGCGAGTATTCAAAGCAAACGCCATACTGAATGGCCTGTTTGGCTTGATTGGTATTATCGCACTCGTCTTGATCGGTACGGGCCTATTGCCCAAGGTGCATTTGTTCACGGCGCAAGAGTGGCCAAAAATCATTCTTGGCCTGGTCGCGTTCGGTGGCTGGCTGCTGTTTGCTATCATATCGGTCTGCAATAATGCTAAACGTTGGACCTGGGCGGCGGCTTGCCCGTTGCTGCTTTGCCTGTTGATCGGCTATGCCATTCCGCAGCAGGTTATTGACTCCAAGCAACCACAGAACTTTATCCGTGCCAACATGGATGCACTCGGCCAGAGCAAATTTGTTCTGACGGACAGTGTGGGAACCGCGGCCGCGTTGGCCTGGGAGCTGAAACGCAGCGATGTGCTGATGTTCAGCCAGAAGGGTGAGGTGGCTTACGGGCTGAATTATCCTGACGCGCGCAGCCATTATATCAGCGATGAGGACTTCCCTCAGTGGTTGGCACAGGCACGCAAGCAGGGCGACGTATCGCTGGTATTGCAACTCTCGCGTGACGAGCATGTGCCACAGACACTGCCGACCCCAGACAGCGTGAACGAAATGCATCGCATGGCATTGCTATGGTATAAGCAGCAGCCATGATGGCTTATATTTTGGTGATCCTGGTCAGCCTGTTGACCTGTGCAGGGCAGTTGTGCCAGAAACAGGCTGCCCTTGCCTGGCAACAGGCCGCCGAACGGCGGTTGAAGATCACGCTACGCTGGCTGGCTTTGGCGGTATTGCTATTGGGCTTGGGGATGCTGGTATGGCTCAACGTGTTGCAGCGCTTGCCCCTCAGTTTGGCTTACCCGATGCTCAGCCTGAATTTTGTGCTGGTGACGCTAGCGGCACGCTGGCTGTTTAACGAACCGACAACACTGCGCCACTGGTGTGGCGTGGTGTCGATCATGCTGGGGATCCTGCTGATGAGTCTACACCCATGAAAGGTTATATTTGGGGCATGGCCAGCGTGATGTTGGTGACATTGGCGCAATTGCTGATGAAATGGGGGATGACTCAGATCCCGTTGATGTCGTTCTCTGATGTGACTTGGACACTGTTAAGCGATTATTGGTTAGCTTTGCTGGCGGTAAGTTGCGGGATCGTGGGATACGCGTTATCGATGCTTTGCTGGTTTTTTGCGCTGCGCTATTTGCCATTGAACCGGGCTTATCCACTCCTGAGTATCAGTTATGCGCTGGTGTATCTGGCAGCAGTGATCCTGCCCTGGTTTAATGAATCAGCCACTCTGCTGAAAACCCTGGGGACGTTGTTTATTCTGTTGGGCGTCTGGTTGATTAACAGCAATGGGGCAGTAAAGCCTCACGAATAGCGTAAAAACCTTCGTTGTAGTCATTATCTCCTTCACAAAGCTTGCCTTTTTCCCTTCTTGAGAGATAAATTAACGCGAAACAGCATTCTCCTTACTCCGTGCTAGTGCCACGGGCGGTGTGATCCGGCAACGTGTTCAGTGAAGGGAACAATGCGATGCGTACGTGGTTTTTATTAGCCAGCTTAATTCTTGCCGGTTGCAGCAGCCATGCGCCGCCGCCGAGTGGCAAATTGTCAGATTCTATTGTGGTCGTTGCGCAATTGAACGAACAACTCCGCCAATGGTATGGCACGCCGTATCGTTATGGCGGAATGGATCATGGTGGTGTAGATTGCTCCGGTTTTGTTTATCGAACATTCCGCGACCGTTTTGATATGCAATTGCCGCGTTCCACGGCGCAGCAAACCGGCTTGGGGACGAAAGTCGCGCGTGATGAATTGATGCCGGGCGATCTGGTGTTCTTCAAAACCGGCAGCGGCGAGAATGGCCTGCATGTGGGTATCTATGACACCAATGACGAATTTATCCATGCTTCCACCAGTAAAGGCGTAACGCGTTCTTCGCTGAATAATGTCTATTGGCGTAAGGTCTACTGGCAAGCTCGTCGAATATGATGCCCGCTGAACGACTGAGAGCAATATCGTAAGTCACAAAGCGACAGCTTCAGTCAGTGAACAGATAACGCTGAATAATTCAAGTGCAGGAAGAGGGCAAGTCTGAGCCTCCCTGGTGCATAGATAATTCAGGCACACTTGTCTGACACTGATTGGGCGGCCCCGATAGGGGCAAGGCCTATGGGTGAGGTCATTGGCGGTGCCACAGTGAAGTCTGACGAGCCCATCTGGTGTATAATGGCGGCATTGCTATATGAGTGGTGACTGCCATGAATTCCTTACGTTTATTGATTTCCAACTCTTACGATCCCTGGTTCAATTTAGCGGTAGAAGAGTGCATCTTCCGTGAAATGACAACGCAAAAAATCCTCTTCCTGTGGCGTAATGCCGAAACCGTGGTAATTGGCCAATCTCAGAACCCATGGAAAGAGTGTAATACTCGGCGTATGGAGCAGGATGGTATTCGCCTTGCCCGACGCAGCAGTGGGGGCGGGGCGGTCTTTCACGATCTGGGGAATACCTGCTTTACCTTTATGGCGGGCAAGCCAGGCTATGATAAAACCGTCTCAACCGGCATTATTCTGCAGGCGTTGAAACAACTGGGTGTGGATGCTTCCGCGTCCGGGCGTAACGATCTGGTGATTGAAACGGCAGAGGGGATCCGCAAGATATCTGGTTCCGCCTATCGTGAGACACAAGATCGCGGTTTTCATCATGGAACGCTGTTATTGAATGCCGATCTCAACCGCTTGGCCGACTATCTCAACCCCGATCCCAAGAAATTGCAGGCAAAAGGCATTACCTCTGTACGTTCTCGGGTAGCTAATCTGGCAGAGTTTGTGCCCGAGATTAGTCACCAGCAAGTCTGTGATGCGATCGTCCAGGCGTTCTTTACCCATTATGACGATACGGCGCAACCGGAAGTGATCTCTCCTGACGTTTTCCCTGACCTGCCGGATTTTGAGAAACAATTTGCCAAGCAAAGCAGCTGGGAATGGAATTTTGGCAAGGCGCCGGCGTTTAGCCACCTTATCAACGAACGTTTCAGTTGGGGCGGCGTGGATATCTTCTTCGATGTTGAAAAGGGCACGATTGTGCGTGCGCAGATCTTTACGGATAGCCTGAATCCTGCACCTTTGCAGGTCTTAGCCAAGACGCTGGTGGGATGTCCCTATCGCAGTGAGGCCGTGGCAGCCTGTTGTGAACAGCTAATGTCACATTATCCACAACAGGAAGGCGAGCTGTCCGAATTGCGACACTGGTTACTGGAAACCATTAAATAGTGCCTTTCAGGTTACCCGCTCTGAGGGATAAGCTTGCTTATCCCTTTTTTTATCTTGCCCGCTATGATTACAGACAGGCCAACGGTTATCTGTAATCAAAAAATTATCATTGGTTACTCCTTAAAGCTTTTTATCCCTCAGCTTATTAGGGATATTCCCGTTATAGGAATTTTTTTAAGAAACAGCAAGAAAACACTGTTTTCTACGGTAATTTTCATTCTCATTAAAATAAATATCAAATAAAATCAATTGATTATAAATAAATTTAACGCATGGCGAATTTGTGTTATCAAAGATGTTATAAAAAAGTTATAGTTTCAAGCTATCGATTGATGACTTATTTATCGCCGTGTTCATTACTAATTCCGATTAATCCCGTTGGCATTGATCGTTAAAATGTATTGATATAGGATAAATTGAACATTATTAAGCCGTTGGCATTGAAAATGAATATTCAACTCGACGCTGATTTTATCAGTCAGTATGTTTTCCAACCGGTTTACACCCTGGCGGGGAAGCTGTTGGCGCTGGAGCTTCTCACCCGTTTCAGCAGCTTAAATGGCGATCTGGCGATGCCGACCGAAATCGGAATAACGCTATTATCTCCTGAACAACGGATTGAGCTATTTAACGAACAACTGGTGCTGGTTGAAAAGCATGCCTCATGGTTTGTTGAGTATGGAATATTATTGACC
Organism: Serratia fonticola; assembly: GCF_006715025.1. NCBI lineage: Bacteria > Pseudomonadati > Pseudomonadota > Gammaproteobacteria > Enterobacterales > Yersiniaceae > Serratia > Serratia fonticola. The sequence goes on along the minus strand of NZ_VFMK01000001.1, from coordinate 3,370,371 downwards.
ATCAATATCGAAGAAACGATCGTAGATTTGATTGTGAGTAATCCGCAAATTCGTCAACGATTACTGCAGTGGGAATTTATTACTTTTGAAATCAGTGAGAGCTTTCCCGATCTTTCCGCAGGGAAAAATAATGAGCAAATCAGACTGTTGAGTGAAGATTTCACCCTGTGGCTTGATGACTTTGGTTCCGGTAAAGCGACGCTGACGGCGCTGTATGATGGGTTGTTTGACTACGTGAAGATAAACAAACGCTTTTATTGGCGGTTGTTTACACATCAGGGATATGACGTGCTCATTGACTCACTGCTGAAAAACATCAATCTACTGTGCAAGGGCGTGATTGTTTGCGGAATAGAGCAAAGAGAATATTTTAATAAACTGAAAAACGCGGGTGTCTTAGGCCTGCAGGGTTTTTTATGGCCTGCTGTTGGTGTGGGTAATTTGCATTCTCTACCCATGATAGCCAGAGAGTTCGATGATAAACAGTGACGATCTTTATTCCATATGTGGGGTGAATAGTCAACGGGATGGTTTTGCGTAATTCAGATTCTGTTAGTGATTATGGTTTTTTCATTGATATCACGCCTAAAAAACTCACAGGGTAAGTCATTAAAGGTTGGTCGCTGTAGCTGAAATTCTTGCCTCTGCTCATCGGGCAGAGGTATCTCCCTATCGTTCCTCCGTGTTAATCCTGGCGTCCAAGCTCTACACTCAGTACATGGAGGGCCCTATGCCACAGTTTGAAAATGCTTATTACCAACAATTACCCGACTTCTATACCGCACTGGAACCCACGCCACTGAAGGCCGCTCGTCTGTTTTACTATAGCCAACCTTTAGCGGATGAGTTGGGGCTGGATGAAAGTTGGTTCACTCTGGAGAAAACGCCAATCTGGTCGGGTGAGACGTTGCTGCCAGGCATGCGACCGCTGGCCCAGGTTTACAGTGGCCACCAGTTTGGCGCTTGGGCTGGGCAGTTAGGGGATGGGCGTGGGATCCTGCTGGGTGAGCAGAAACTGGCGGATGGCCGTAGTTTGGATTGGCACTTGAAAGGGGCAGGGTTGACGCCTTATTCACGCATGGGCGATGGCCGTGCGGTGTTGCGTTCGGTGATCCGGGAGTTCCTGGCCTCCGAAGCGTTGCATCACTTGGGGATCCCGACTACCCGAGCCCTGACGATAGTCACCAGTGAGCATCCGGTGTTTCGTGAACAACCTGAGCGGGGGGCGATGCTGCTTCGCGTGGCGGAAAGTCACGTGCGTTTCGGGCATTTCGAACATTTTTACTACCGCAAACAGCCGGAACAGGTCAGGCAACTTGCTGACTTTGTCATTGCCCGGCACTGGCCGCAGTGGGTTGCGCAGGAGCATCGCTACCTGTTGTGGTTTACCGATGTCGTGGAGCGTACCGCACGCATGATTGCGCATTGGCAGACAGTGGGTTTTGCCCACGGCGTGATGAATACCGACAATATGTCTATTCTAGGGCTGACGATGGATTTCGGACCTTATGGATTCCTTGACGATTATAAACCTGATTACATCTGTAACCACTCTGATCATCAGGGGCGTTATGCGTTCGATAACCAACCTGCCGTAGGGTTATGGAATTTGCACCGCTTGGCGCAAGCGCTTTCAGACCTGATGACCGCTGAACAGCTACAGGAGGCACTGGCCGCCTATGAACCGGCGTTGATGCAAGCCTATGGCGAACAGATGCGGGCCAAGCTGGGTCTGTTTACGCAATCGAAGCAGGATAATCAGTTGCTGACCGGTTTGTTGAGCCTGATGGCGCAGGAAGGGTGCGATTACACGCGTACGTTTCGTTTATTGAGTGAGGTTGAGCAGCAGCAGGTTGCGACGCCTCTGCGGGATGAGTTTATCGATCGTGCCGCGTTTGACCGCTGGTACCAGCAGTATCGTCAGCGTTTGCAGCAAGAAGCGGTGACGGATGCGCAGCGCCAACAGTCGATGAAGCTGGCTAATCCGAAGCTGATTTTACGCAATTATCTGGCACAGCAGGCGATAGAAGCCGCCGAGCAGGACGATGTCAGCAAGCTGGCTCGTTTGCACCTGGCATTGCAGACACCTTTTGCGGATAACGAGCAATATGACGATCTGGCCGCGTTACCGCCAGATTGGGGCAAACATTTGGAAATTTCCTGCTCAAGTTGAGCGAAGCCAACCTTTACAGCAGGGCATCAATATCATCAAACAGTTGCTCGGGTTTGGTGACAGGGGAAAAACGGCTGATCCGTGAGGCATCGGCGCTAAACAGAAATTTGGTGAAGTTCCATTTGATGCGCTGGCTGCCAAGCAAGCCAGGAGCACGGCGTTTAAGCTCGTTGAACAACGGGTGAGCATGAGCGCCGTTAACGTCGATTTTGCTGAACAACGGGAAACTGACGCCGTAATTCAGCGAACAGAAATTGGCTATTTCCGCGGCGTTGCCGGGTTCCTGTCCGCCAAACTGATTGCAGGGAAAACCCAGCACCATCAAACCGCGATCGCGGTAATGCTGCCACAAGTTTTCCAGGCCGCTGTATTGTGGGGTAAAACCGCATTGGCTCGCGGTATTGACCACCAGGTAAGCGCGTGCGGGGAAGTCTGCCAGGGTTTTGTGCTCACCTTGCAACGTTAAGCAGGGAATAGACAGCAGTGAATGGCTCATATGGACGGCTCCAAACTTTTAGCTGAGGGAGGTTTGGCAAGTATAGGAAGAAAGCCAGGGGGCGAAGGGGCTCCCTGGCTAAAACCCTCAGAAGCGGGTATCTACCGCATCGGCCAGCATGGCCAGCAACTGTTCACTGTCTGACCAGCTCAGGCACGGATCGGTAATGGATTGACCATAGGTTAATGTTTGACCTGCAACGATTTTCTGCGTGCCTTCCACCAGGAAGCTTTCCGCCATCACGCCAGCGATCGCAACCGATCCGGCACGAATTTGCTGACAGACGTTTTCAGCGACTTCCAACTGGCGGCGATGCAATTTCTGGCAGTTACCGTGGCTGAAGTCAATCACCAACTGTTCTGGCAAATCGAATTCTCGCAGGCTGTCGCAGGCGGCAACAATATCTGTCGCGTGGTAATTTGGGGTTTTACCCCCACGCATGATGATGTGGCCATAAGGGTTGCCACTGGTCTGATAAATGGTCATCTGTCCCGTTTTATCCGGTGACAGGAACATGTGACCGGCGCGTGCTGCGCGGATGGCATCAATAGCGATACGGGTATTGCCATCGGTACCATTTTTAAAACCTACCGGGCAGGAGAGTGCCGAGGCCATTTCACGGTGGATCTGGCTTTCTGTGGTACGAGCGCCAATCGCGCCCCAACTGATCAGGTCGGCAATATACTGGCCGATCACCATATCCAGAAACTCGGTTGCTGTGGGCAGCCCCAGCTGATTCACTTCCAGCAGCAGTTTGCGGGCCATTTCAATCCCCCGGTTGACCTGATAGCTGCCATCCAGATCGGGATCGGAAATCAGACCTTTCCAGCCGACTACGGTGCGCGGTTTCTCAAAATAGGTGCGCATTACGATTTCCAGACGATCCTGATAACGCTCACGAAGGGCATTCAGACGGCTGGCATAGTCCATGGCCGCATCCAGATCGTGGATTGAGCAAGGGCCAATAACGACCAACAGGCGGCGATCGACGCCCGTGAGGATTTTTTCAATACGTTTACGTGACGCCGTCACGTTTTCGGCTACTGACTCTGAAATCGGCAGCTTATCCGCCAACGCTTGCGGCGTAACGAGGCTGTCGATGCGCGCGGTCCGCAGTTCATCTGTTTTGTACATGATTCTCTCTAAAACTGTTCTTCGCGACGGCAGGAGTACCGGGAAGTGATGGCGATCACAATAACGCAAAAACCGCTGAATTCAACCGTAGAGAGTGTGTTCTGTTGAATAAACCCGGCAAAAAACACAAAAAGGGAACAGGGTGGCGTCATGTTAACCCGTTGGGCATTCCCCCTCACTGATTGGCAGAGGGAAACCTTTCTTACATTAAAACATCCGACGGCTCATCCCGAGGATATCGAGAATTTTAGTCGAGATCTCCTCTACCGAATAGTTGGTGGTATTGAGATAGCGGATCTGGTTTTTGCGAAATAAGGCTTCTACTTCTGCGACTTCCATCCGGCACTGGCGCGCAGAAGAGTAACGGCTATTATCCCGTCGCTCTTCGCGGATGGCGGTCAATCTTTCCGGGTTGATGGTCAAGCCGAACAATTTATGCTGAAACGGTTTCAGCGCGGTGGGAAGCTGCAGGTTATCCATGTCATCTGCGGTAAAAGGATAGTTGGCCGCACGGATACCAAATTGCATCGCCAGATACAGACTGGTCGGCGTTTTGCCGCAGCGTGAGACCCCCAACAGGATCACCTGGGCCTGATCGAGATTGCGCAGCGAAATACCATCATCGTGTGCCAGGGTGTATTCGATCGCTGCGATGCGGGCATCGTATTTGCCCAGGTTATTTTCCGTTAACCCGTGCGTGCGATTAGGTACCGGCGTGGGCGCTACCGCCAATTCCTCCTGGAGCGGGCCCACCAATGCCTGCACGATATCCTGGCAGAATCCTTCACTCTGGGTGATCACCTGACGCACTTCCGGCGAAATAATCGAGTAAAACACCAGCGGACGTACGCCGGTCTGTTGGTAGATATCATTGATCTGTTGGCACACGCCGCGCGCCCGGGCTTCTGTTTCCACAAAGGGCAGGGTGTAAGTCGTCGCTTTGATAGGAAATTGCGAAAGCACCGCATGCCCCAACACTTCGGCGGTAATTGCCGTGCCGTCAGAAATATAAAAAACGCTTCTTTCCACCCCGAGCTCCTTAACCTGAAATACGTGCTATACCGACACATCATGGTCTTTCTACCGTCGCGGGGTAAAGGGGGCGGTAAAAATTTTGTGACGGTAACTATGAACGCCATCAAATAGCGCCACTATTTCTGCTAAAGGCGTCGTGTTTTGTTTATCTCCGTCATGAGTTTATGCAGCGTCCATTAATGAGCCATACACACAGAAATTAAAACAATGCTTCATTTTTAATAAAATTATAAGTCGCATTTTATGCGATGCTAAAATGCGCGACTGTGCTTATTTTCGACAGAACAACGATAAAGATGAGGGATATTAATCAAAAGTTTAAAAATTACGTAATTTGTTGAATCTTAAACGGTTAGCTAAAAAGGGAACGATCCCCGCTAAAAATCGTATCGGGTAAATTCTCTTAAAGTCTATTTTTCTTCATTGGGTTGATCGATTCACCTGTCCATTCTCCATGGATCATTGTGCTAGTCTGGGTCCGTGCCGTTTTTGCGGTGCGGGTAATGTAACCGTATAAAATCCGTCTCTACCCTACTGATAGCAATAAGGATTGTCTCGATGTCTAACAATGGCCCAGACTTGCGTAATGTGCTTTGGTACAACCAGCTTGGCATGCACGACGTTGACCGTGTCGGGGGTAAAAATGCCTCCCTCGGTGAAATGATCACCAATCTTTCCGATTTGGGCGTGGCTGTACCCAATGGTTTTGCCACCACCGCACAAGCGTTTAACGATTTTCTTGAGCAAAGTGGTGTTAACCAGCGCATCTATCAGTTACTGGATCAGACTGATGTTGATGATGTCGCTCAGCTGGCCAAGGCCGGTGCACAAATTCGTCAGTGGGTGATTGATACGCCGTTCCATCCAGAGTTCGAGCGCGAAATTACGTTGGCGTACCAGCAGTTGTCCGAAGGGGAAAGCGAAGCCTCATTTGCCGTCCGTTCTTCTGCCACAGCAGAAGATATGCCTGATGCCTCTTTCGCCGGTCAGCAAGAAACCTTCCTCAACGTTCAGGGTATCGACGCCGTCATGGTGGCGATCAAGCACGTCTTCGCATCTTTGTTCAATGACCGCGCTATTTCTTACCGCGTGCACCAAGGTTACGACCACCGTGGTGTGGCCCTTTCCGCCGGTGTGCAACGGATGGTGCGTTCCGATCTGGCCTCATCCGGGGTGATGTTTACCATTGATACCGAGTCTGGTTTTGATCAGGTGGTGTTTATCACTTCTGCGTTTGGTCTGGGTGAAATGGTGGTGCAGGGGGCGGTCAACCCCGACGAGTTCTATGTGCACAAACCGACGTTACTGAAAGGCAAACCGGCAATCGTGCGCCGTAATCTCGGCTCGAAGAAAATCCGTATGGTGTACGCACCTTCGCAGGATCACGGTAAGCAGGTTCGTATTGAGGATGTGCCAGAAGAGCAACGCAATCGTTTCTCTCTGACCGATGACGAAGTGCAGGCGTTGGCGCATCAAGCGCTGTTGATTGAAAAGCATTATGGTCGCCCAATGGATATTGAATGGGCAAAAGATGGCCATACCGGCAAGTTGCTGATTGTGCAAGCACGCCCGGAAACCGTACGCTCCAATGAGCAGGTGATGGAGCGCTACCAACTGAACGGCAAAGGGGATGTGCTGGTGGAGGGGCGCGCCATTGGCCATCGCATCGGTGCTGGCCCTGTCAAGGTCATTCACGATATCAGTGAGATGGACCGCATCCAACCGGGTGATGTGTTGGTGACGGACATGACCGATCCTGATTGGGAGCCGATCATGAAGAAAGCGGCGGCGATCGTCACCAATCGTGGCGGGCGTACCTGTCATGCGGCAATTATCGCCCGTGAGTTGGGTATTCCGGCGGTGGTCGGTTGCGGTCATGCGACTGACCTGTTGAAAGACGGACAGAAAGTGACCGTATCCTGTGCGGAGGGTGATACCGGGTTTGTGTACAGCGATATGCTGGCGTTCACGGTACAAAGCTCCGAAGTCACGGAATTGCCAACGCTACCGTTGAAGATCATGATGAACGTGGGTAACCCGGATCGGGCATTTGACTTTGCCCGTTTGCCGAATGAAGGGGTCGGTCTGGCGCGTCTTGAATTTATCATTAACCGCATGATCGGCGTGCATCCTCGTGCTTTGCTCGAATTTGACCAACAAACGCCAGAGCTGCGGGCGGAAATCAAGACGTTGATGCAGGGCTATGATGATCCCGTTGAATTCTATGTCGGGCGCCTGACAGAAGGGATCGCCACGCTGGGGGCAGCGTTCTGGCCGAAGCGCGTGATCGTGCGTCTTTCCGACTTTAAATCCAATGAATACGCTAATCTGGTGGGGGGCGAGAAGTATGAGCCACACGAAGAGAACCCCATGCTGGGCTTCCGTGGCGCAGGCCGTTACGTTGCCGACAGTTTCCGCGATTGCTTCGCCATGGAGTGTGCGGCGATGAAGCGTGTTCGTAATGAGATGGGGCTCACCAACGTCGAAGTAATGGTGCCTTTTGTACGCACCGTGGCACAGGCCGAGGCCGTCGTGGAGGAATTGGGCCGCCAAGGGTTGAAGCGCGGCGAGAACGGGCTGAAAGTGATCATGATGTGTGAGATCCCGTCTAACGCGTTGCTGGCGGATCAGTTCCTGGCGCATTTTGACGGTTTCTCTATCGGTTCCAATGATATGACCCAGCTCACGTTAGGGCTGGATCGCGATTCTGGCGTGGTCTCTGAACTGTTCGACGAACGTAACGACGCAGTCAAGGCGCTGCTTTCCATGGCGATCCAGGCTGCCAAGCGCCACGGTAAATACGTTGGCATCTGTGGGCAGGGGCCTTCGGATCACGCAGATTTTGCCGAATGGTTGATGGACCAGGGTATTGATAGCTTGTCACTTAACCCCGATACCGTTGTGCAGACATGGATGAATTTGTCACAAAGAAAATAACGTGCCGCTTTAAATAAACGGAAGCCGTCATGCATTGGCGGCTTTTTTTATCTCTAAATGTAAATAAATCTTAGGGCAGTAGCAGGGGGAATGTATTGTCGCTAACAATGCCATGGCTTAAAAGATGGTGGGGATAGATAAAAAAAAGCCCATCATGAGATGATAGGCAAAGACTACACACAGCAATTCACATGTATGGCATTACATTGTTTGGATGCTTGTTGAAACGGTGCGTTACAGCTAGATATGACAATAATACTAGGCACTTACGCGACAATCGTCATTAAGAATCGTCCTAATAAACCACGGGGTATTAATGGGCTTGCCAGTGTAATGCGTTAAATAATAGGTATGTCACCGACAGGCATTATTAATTAATAATGAATATTTCCTGGCTAAATTAATATCCATTAGTAATTATTAAATGGAGAAAGAGAGCGCTAGCGCGGTGTTGTCTGCCCGGTAAACGGGCAGACAGACAAAGTATGGCTGTTATTCGAGATCTTTCGTGACTTCTTCCGGATCGGTGGTGGGTTCTGGTGCCTCGTTCACCCAGGCGCTGAGCAGGCGATAGGAAACGGCCAGCACGACCGGGCCGATAAACAGGCCAATCATGCCAAAGGCCAGCAAACCGCCGATGACGCCAGAAAGAATCAGAATTAGCGGCAGATCGGCTCCCATGCGGATCAAGGCCGGGCGCAAGAAGTTATCCAGGGTACCTACCACACAGCTCCACACCAGCAGTACTGTGCCCCAGGTGGTGTCACCGCTCCAATAGAGCCAGATAATGGCCGGGATCAGTACCAGCAGCGGTCCCAGCTGTGCGACACAAAAAACAAACATCAGCACGGAGAGCAGGGTGGCCGCGGGGATACCCGCAACGGCCAGGCCAATTCCGCCCAAAATTGATTGCACTAAGGCCGTCACAACGACGCCCAACGCTACCGCGCGGATCGCTTGCCCTGCCAGTAACACGGCTGCATCGCCACGGGCGGCACCCAGACGTACGGCAAAATGCCGGATAGCCATGCCGACTTGCTCACCACGGGCATACAACAGCGCGCTGAACAGCACCATTAAGGTACAGTGCATCAGGAAACGGCCGATATGTGCCGCCTGGGTGACAAACCAGGTTGCTGTCTGACCGAAGTACGGTTGAATCTTGGCAATCAATGCGGCTCCGCCCGTGTTTATCAGCAGATGATAGCTGTTATAAACCGAGTGCCCAATCATCGGAATGGAGCGTAACCATTCAAAATCAGGAACATGAATTTTACCCGGCGAGTTCACCCAGGCCACGATGGGAGCGCTGTTGTCGACTACGCTGCTGATCAACAGGGCAATCGGCAGCACAAACAGCAGCAACAGCAAGAGAGTCATCACCAGAACGGCGAGCGAACGGCGGCCCCAAAGCAGGCCCTGTACCTTAATCAACACTGGCCAAGTGGCAATCACCACCATGCCAGCCCAGGCAAAGCCTAAAATAAATGGCTGAACAACCCAAAAACTGGCGACGATCATAATGGCGATAAACAGCACGCCAAAAATAATCGTGGGTAAATCGTATCGGCGTTGCGGTTGTATCATGAATGCGTTTTCATCCTATTCAGTTAATCCTTTGAGCCCTTTCATCATGGAGCATTTTTGCCAACTTTCACAGCCAGACGCACGTTTTGCCGCCGGTGCTTCTGTTACCGCGAGTTTGTGATAATGTGAATGCCTGCACGAAACGAAGTATGTTAGTTTCTAGCGATAATAAAAAATAGGGGTGGGTCTGAATCTGGGCCTGATTAAGTAGTTAAAAAATAGACAGACAGGGTCAAAAAAGCCAATGATCCCACAGATTTCTCAGGCACCCGGCCTCGTTCAACGGGTGCTCGATTTTTTGGAAGCGTTAAAACAAAACGGATTCAGCGGCGATACCGCCACCAGTTATGCCGATCGTCTGACGATGGCAACGGACAACAGTATTTATCAACTGTTGCCTGATGCGGTGGTGTTTCCGCGCTCAACCGGAGATGTCGCATTACTGGCTCGCCTGGCCGATGAAGAGCGCTTCAAGGCGCTGACCTTCAGCCCACGTGGCGGCGGAACCGGCACCAATGGCCAATCACTTAACAGCGGCATCGTAGTTGATATGTCGCGCTATATGAATCGGATCCTGGATATCAACGTTGAGCAAGGTTGGGTGCGGGTTGAGGCGGGCGTGATCAAAGACCAGCTTAACCAGTACTTACGTCCGCTCGGCTATTTCTTTTCTCCGGAGCTTTCTACCAGTAACCGCGCAACCCTTGGCGGCATGATCAGCACCGATGCCTCCGGCCAGGGGTCATTGGTTTATGGTAAAACATCGGATCATGTGCTTGGGCTGCGGGCCGTATTGCTGGGCGGAGATATGATCGATACCCGCGCCATGCCGACGCCGTTGGCGGAAACGATTGCTCGCGAAGACACGCCGGAAGGGCGTATTTATGACACGGTGCTTAACCGCTGTCGTGAGCAACGGGCGCTGATCCTGGAGAAATTCCCCAAACTTAACCGGTTCCTGACCGGTTATGACTTGCGCCATGTCTTGAGTGACGATCTGCAAACCTTCGATCTGACGCGTATTATCACCGGTGCGGAAGGGACATTAGCCTTCGTCACCGAAGCGCGGTTGAATATTACGCCGTTGCCGAAAGTGCGCCGCCTGGTGAACATAAAATACGACTCCTTTGATTCCGCGCTGCGTAATGCTCCGCTGATGGTAGAAGCCAAAGCGCTGTCGGTGGAAACCATCGATTCCAAAGTGCTCAATTTGGCGCGTGAAGACATAGTCTGGCATTCGGTGAGCGAGCTGATCACCAACGTGCCGGACAAAGAGATGCTTGGGTTGAACATTGTCGAATTTGCCGGTGATGACAAAGCCCTTATCGACAACCAGATGGCGGCGCTATGCGAACGTCTGGATGGGTTGATCTCGGAACAACAGGCAGGTGTGATTGGTTATCAGATCTGTGGCGATCTCAACGAAATCGAGCGCATCTATAATATGCGCAAGAAAGCCGTGGGATTATTGGGTAACGCCAAAGGCCAGGCCAAGCCAATTCCTTTTGCTGAAGATACCTGCGTGCCGCCTCAACACCTGGCTGACTACATTAGCGAGTTCCGTCAACTGCTGGACAGTCATCATCTGAGTTACGGCATGTTTGGTCATGTCGATGCCGGGGTGCTGCATGTACGCCCTGCGCTGGACATGTGCGATCCGCAGCAGGAAATACTGATGAAGCAGATTTCCGATCGGGTAGTGGCGCTGACAGCGAAATACGGTGGCTTGCTGTGGGGGGAGCATGGCAAGGGGTTCCGTGCCGAGTACAGCCCTGAGTTCTTTGGGGAAACGCTGTATGAAGAGTTGCGCCGTATTAAAGCGGTATTTGATCCTCTTAATCGTCTCAATCCGGGCAAAATCTGCCCACCGCTGGGCGTTGATGCGGTGATGATGAAAGTGGATGCGGTGAAGCGCGGTACGTTGGATCGCCGTATTCCACTTGATATCCGTACCTCATTCCGGGGGGCGATGGAGTGTAACGGTAACGGTCTGTGCTTCAATTTCGATGCTCGCAGCCCAATGTGTCCGTCGATGAAGATCACCGGTAATCGCATTCACTCGCCGAAGGGGCGTGCGGCATTGGTGCGTGAATGGTTACGCCTGCTGGCAGAGCAAGGTGTCGATCCCGTCGCGTTGGAAAAACAGTTACCGCAACAGCGTCTGAGTTTCCGCACCCTGATTGAGAAAACCCGCAATAGCTGGCATGCAGGTAAAGGGGAATATGACTTCTCGCATGAAGTGAAAGAAGCGATGTCAGGCTGCCTCGCGTGTAAAGCCTGTTCAACCCAGTGCCCGATCAAGATCGACGTGCCGGGCTTCCGCTCTCGTTTCCTGCAGCTTTACCACACCCGCTATCTGCGCCCGCTCCGCGACTACATGGTCGCTGGCGTGGAAAGCTACACGCCGTTGATGGCGAAAGCGCCAACGGTGTTTAATTTCTTCTTTAAGCAGCCGTGGGTACGCGAACTGAGCCGCAGCACTATTGGGATGGTGGATTTACCGTTGCTCTCCAGCCCAACGTTGCGTCAGCAACTATCCGGTCATAGTGCCTTTAGCATGACGCTTGAACAGTTAGAGGCGCTGAATGAGGCGCAACGCGAGCAGCATGTGTTGGTGGTGCAGGATGCGTTTACCAGCTATTACGATGCGCAGGTCGTGGCCGATTTTGTGCGGCTGGTGGAAAAACTGGGCTACAAACCGGTGTTGTTGCCATTTTCGCCTAACGGAAAGGCGCAGCACATCAAAGGGTTCCTGACGCGCTTTGCTAAAACGGCGCGCAAAACCGCCGATTTCCTCAACCGGGTCGCGAAACTGGGGATGCCAATGGTCGGGGTCGACCCGGCGCTGGTGCTGTGTTACCGCGATGAGTATCAGGAAATCCTCGGCGATGCTCGCGGCGAGTTCAGGGTGCAATTGGTGCATGAGTGGCTGCAGCAGTTATTGGCAGAACGTGCGGAACAGCCTGCCACCGGGGAGGCCTGGTATCTGTTTGGTCACTGTACCGAAACCACCGCATTACCGGCCAGTTCACAGCAGTGGGCTTCGATCTTTGCCCGTTTCGGAGCAAAACTGGAAAATGTTAGCGTCGGTTGTTGCGGCATGGCGGGCACTTATGGCCATGAAGCGAAGAACCTGCAAAATTCACTGGGCATTTATGAGTTATCATGGCATCAGGCGCTGCAACGCTTGCCGCGGCAACGTTGTCTGGCGACCGGTTATTCTTGCCGCAGCCAGGTGAAACGCATTGAGGGCAATGGCGTGCGGCATCCGTTACAGGCTCTGTTGGAGATGATTGCGTGAAGTTGTGGAAACGTGAAACAACGCTGGAACACCTTAACCAGACGGGGGAAGGCTGTATGGTGGGCCATGTGGGGATTCAGTTCACCCGCATGGAGGATGACTTTCTGGAAGCGGTGATGCCGGTTGATAACCGCACTACCCAGCCGTTCGGTCTGTTACACGGCGGCGCTTCCGTGGTGCTGGCAGAGTCGATGGGCTCAATGGCCGGTTATCTGTGTACTGAAGGGGAGCAAAAGGTGGTGGGGTTGGAAATCAATGCCAACCACATCCGCGCGGTATTCAAAGGGCAGGTACGCGGCGTTTGCCGTGCTCTGCACGTCGGGCGTCGTAATCAGGTCTGGCAGATAGAGATCTTCGACGATCGCGATCGTTTGTGTTGCACCTCTCGGCTGACCACGGCCGTACTGGAATAAAACAACGCCCGCAGGTTTCGCCTGCGGGCTCTGCGTCATAGCGGGAACGGCACCCGTTTCACAAAATCCTTCTGAAAAGCGGTGGCCTTATCCCAGCCGCCTTCCATCGAATATTTCTGGCAAATCAACGTCAACGTATGGCGTGCAAAATGGTAACTCTGCACACGGAACAGCTGGCAGCGCTGTGGATTGTTGAGCTCGACAATCAACCGATTGTGCAGTTTGCTCAGCGCATGCAGATAGCTCTCGTCATCGCCATTTTCCAGGCATAAATTCGCCATGCCGAGGCTAACGTTGTTATAGCGTTTCAAATGTTCGATATTGCATTCGGCTCGCCCTAACGCGGCCTCTGCCATATAGAAATCCACCGTGGCATCACGAATGTTGAATTTGTACTCATCTATTTTGCTCAGCAACCAGGCATTCATCGAGATAGTCATATGTCCACGCTCAATCAAAGCTTAATGATAATCATTATCATATTTGTAGTGAGCGAAATGATCAATATTCGATTGCGTTTTTACTGCGGTGAGGCATTGGCGCATCAACAGGCCAAAAATGCAGTAACGACTAAACTTAATGCAGTGGAGCGCATTTTTAAGACAGACAAAATGCAGAAATAGGTATTTTCTATATATGTTTAAAACCGATAATTCATCCGGCAGTGTAACGTGACCGGGGCGACAGGGGTGAGCGATACGGTAGCGCATGAAATCTAATAAATTCATGTGGATAAAAACAATTTTCTGAGACTTTTCCGTGCTGGGCAAAACGGATGTCCCATAAGCTTGCCGCACGGCGGAGCGAAAATCCGTGTTTCTGGCAGATACCCCCGCAAAACAAACGGTTGAAGTGATAATAGTTATCACTAACATATAAGACACCCAGATTGGCTGTGGTGAAACACGAGTGTGAGGTAGGCCATATGCAAACGGAAGATGTTGGTACTTTCTCGTTAGAGGACAATATCTGGCAAGGTATTTCGCTCAGCGACAGTGCCGTGAAGCAGATAATCAAATTAATGCAGCAGGATCCGCAGGTCAAAGGGCTGCAACTTGGGGTGAAGCAGTCCGGCTGCGCGGGGTTTGCCTATGTGCTGGATCTTACCCGTGAGCCTGCCAGCGACGATCTGCTGTTTGAGCGGGATGGTGCGAAGCTGTATGTGCCGCTGAAAGCGATGCCGTTTATCGATGGTACCACGGTGGATTTTGTCCGTGATGGGCTGAATCAGATATTCAAATTTAATAACCCTAAAGCCCAGAATGCCTGCGGGTGTGGCGAGAGCTTTGGCGTTTAAGCGATGCAATCAACATGACACGAAGCAATGTAGAAGTTCCTGATGATGTACAGGCTTGGGTCAGCGATGGTCGTTATAAGGAAGGATTCTTTACCCAACTGGCCACCGATGAGTTGGCCAAAGGCATCAATGAAGACGTGGTGCGAGCCATTTCCGCCAAGCGCAACGAGCCTGAATGGATGCTGGCATTCCGCCTGGAGGCATACCGTGCCTGGTTGCAAATGGAGGAGCCACACTGGCTGAAAGCCAACTATGACAAGCTGAACTATCAGGATTACAGCTATTACTCAGCGCCGTCTTGTGGCAGCTGTGACGATGCCTGCGGCTCTCAGCCTGGGGCGCAGCAACAGCCCGGTGCCGCGATGCCAAACAACAGCTACCTGACCAGCGAGGTTGAATTGGCGTTCAATCAGCTGGGTGTCCCGGTGCGGGAAGGCAGCGAGGTAGCCGTCGATGCCATTTTTGACTCCGTTTCCGTGGCGACAACCTATCGTGAAAAACTGGCAGAGAGTGGCGTTATTTTCTGCTCGTTTGGCGAAGCTATTCAGGAACATCCGGATCTGGTACGCCAGTATTTGGGGCGAGTGGTTCCGCATAACGATAATTTCTTCGCTGCGTTGAACGCCGCGGTGGCTTCAGACGGCACCTTTGTCTATGTGCCGAAGGGCGTTCGCTGCCCAATGGAGCTTTCCACCTATTTCCGCATCAATGCGGCTAAAACCGGCCAGTTTGAACGGACCATCCTGATCGCTGATGAAGGGAGCTATGTCAGTTACATCGAGGGGTGCTCGGCTCCGGTGCGCGACAGTTATCAACTGCATGCTGCCGTGGTGGAAGTGATCCTGCATAAAGATGCCGAAGTGAAGTATTCAACGGTGCAAAACTGGTTTTCCGGCGGTGGCGAAAGCAAGGGCGGTATTCTCAACTTTGTTACCAAGCGCGCACTGTGTGAGGGGGCTGGCTCCAAAATGTCCTGGACGCAGTCGGAAACCGGCTCTGCAATTACCTGGAAGTACCCCAGCGTGATCCTGCAAGGTGATAACTCGGTCGGCGAGTTTTTCTCCGTCGCGTTAACCAGCGGTTACCAGCAGGCGGATACCGGCACCAAGATGATTCATATTGGTAAGAACACCAAATCGACCATCATCGCCAAAGGGATCTCTGCCGGGCATAGTCAGAATACCTATCGCGGGCTGGTGAAGATCCTGCCGGGGGCGGAAAACGCCCGTAACTTTACCCAGTGTGACTCCATGCTGATTGGGCCAGACAGCGGGGCGCATACCTTCCCGTATGTGGAGGCACGTAACAATAGCGCGCAGTTGGAACACGAAGCCACCACGTCGAAGATTGGCGATGATCAACTGTTCTATTGCCTGCAACGCGGTATCAGCGAAGACGATGCCATCTCGATGATCGTCAATGGCTTCTGTAAAGACGTGTTCTCTGAACTGCCGCTGGAATTTGCCGTCGAGGCACAGAAGTTGCTGGCTATCAGCCTGGAACACAGCGTCGGTTAAGTACGAGAATTCTTAGCGCAGCAGCGCGACCCGAGGACACAGCATGTTAAGTATCAAGAATTTGAAAGTCAGCGCAGAAGGAAACGAGATCCTCAAAGGGCTGAGTCTGGAGATCAAACCAGGCGAAGTGCATGCCATCATGGGGCCGAATGGTTCCGGTAAAAGCACACTTTCCGCCACGCTGGCCGGGCGCGAAGAGTATGAAGTCACGCAAGGGGATGTGATTTTTAAAGGCAAAGATCTGCTGGCGCTGGATCCGGAAGCGCGGGCCGGTGAGGGCGTGTTCCTGGCATTCCAATATCCGGTTGAGATCCCCGGCGTCAGCAATCATTTCTTCCTGCAGACATCGGTGAACGCGGTACGTAAATACCGTGGGCAGGAAGCGCTAGACCGCTTTGATTTTGCCGACTTTATCGAAGAGAAGATTGAACTGCTGAGTATGCCCGCAGATTTGTTGACCCGTTCGGTGAATGTCGGTTTTTCCGGTGGTGAGAAGAAGCGTAACGACATTCTGCAAATGGCCGCATTGGAGCCGGATCTTTGCATCCTGGATGAAACCGACTCCGGACTGGATATCGATGCCCTGAAGATTGTGGCTAACGGAGTTAACTCCCTGCGTGACGGTAAACGAGCCTTTATCATCGTCACCCACTATCAACGTATTCTGGATTACATCAAACCAGACTATGTTCATGTTCTTTCTCAAGGGCGTATCGTCAAATCTGGTGATTTCTCTTTGGTGAAACAGTTGGAGGAGCAGGGTTATGGCTGGCTTTCCGACCAACAGTAATTCACCGGCTTTGCAGCAAATGTACCGCCTGTTCGAAACCCAGGGCGGCGAGCGTTCTGCGCATGCTTTGGCGCATTGGCAGCAGGTTCTGCGCCTTGGCTGGCCGACGCGTAAGCATGAAAACTGGAAATATACCCCGCTGGAAGGCTTATTGGCGCAGCAATTCCTGGCGCCTGCCGCGAGGGCGGTAACTGCCGCACAGCGCGATGCGTTAGCGTTGAAAATAGAAGCGTATCGCCTGGTGTTTGTCGATGGGCTTTTCTGCCCGCAACTGAGTGATGCGGATCTGGGTGACTACCAGTTGGAATGCTTTTCCCAGGGAGCGCTGCAAGAACTGCCGGAGCCTGTTCAACCCGAAATTTTTCTGCATCTGACCGAGAGCCTGGCGTCTGAAATCACTCTTATCCGCCTGGCCGCAGGAAAAGTACCGGCTAAACCGCTCTATTTGTTGCATATCAACAGTGGGCGTGAGCAGGAAGGTGAAGTCAATACGCTGCATCACCGTCACCATCTGGATATTGCGCGTGGTGCTCAGGCAGAGGTGATTGAGCACTATGTCAGTCTTGACTCGGCGGCTCACTTTACCGGTGCGCGCCTGACCGTTGCCGTGGGCGATAACGCCCAACTGCGCCATTGCAAACTGGCGTTTGAAAGCCAGGCCAGTTATCACTTTGCCCATAACGATCTGGTGATTGGCCGGGATGCACGTGTGAAAAGCGACAGCTTCCTCCTGGGAGCTGGCTTGACCCGCCATAACACCAGCGCGCAGTTGAACGGTGAGGGGGCCAATCTGGTGATCAACAGCTTGGTGCTCCCGGTGGGCAAAGAGGTATGCGATACCCGGAGTTATCTGGAACACAATAAAGGCTATTGTGAAAGCCGTCAGTTGCACAAAACTGTGGTCAACGATCGAGCCAGGGCGGTGTTTAATGGCATGATCAAAGTGGCGCAACACGCGATTAAAACCGACGGACAGATGACTAACCATAATCTGCTGCTGGGTAAAGTGGCCGAGGTGGACACCAAGCCACAGTTGGAAATTTATGCTGATGATGTGAAATGTAGCCACGGAGCCACCGTAGGTCGCATTGACGAAGAGCAACTTTTCTACCTGCAATCGCGTGGGATTGATAAACATGCGGCTCAGCAGATGATTATCTTCGCCTTTGCGGCTGAACTGACGGAGGGGATAGCCAATCAAGCCGTACGGGAATGTGTGCTGGCCCGCATCGCTGAACGTTTACCTCGGGAGGTGGCATGAGTTATCCATTAGCGCGGATACGCAGTGATTTTCCTCTGTTGGCGCGGGAGGTTAATGGGCAGCCGTTGGTCTATCTCGATAGTGCTGCCAGTGCGCAGAAACCGCAGGCGGTTATCGATCGTGAACTGGATTTTTATCGCCAGGGTTATGCCGCAGTACACCGCGGTATCCATACGCTGAGCGCCGAGGCAACGCAGCAGATGGAGGCGGTGCGCGAGCAGGTTGCGCAATTTATCAATGCCTCTTCGGCTGAAGAGGTTATCTTTGTTAAAGGCACCACCGAAGGCATCAATCTGGTCGCTAACAGCTTTGGTCGCCATCTGTTGTCGCCGGGTGACAGTATCATCATCACCGAAATGGAGCACCACGCCAATATTGTGCCTTGGCAGATGCTGGCGCAGGAACGCGGTATTGAACTGCGTGTCTGGCCATTACAGCCTGACGGTACGCTGGATCTTGCGCGCTTATCCGATCTTATCGATGCCTCTACCAGGCTATTGGCGATCGCGCAGGTTTCCAATGTTCTGGGCACGGTCAACCCGTTGAGTGAAATCATACCGTTGGCAAAGGCGGCAGGCTTGAAGGTGCTGGTGGACGGCGCACAGGCGATAATGCATCAACGCATTGATGTGCGCGCACTCGATTGTGATTTCTATGTGTTTTCCGGCCATAAGCTCTATGGGCCAACCGGGATTGGTATCCTTTACGGCAAACAGGATATGCTGGCGCAGATGCCGCCTTGGGAAGGCGGTGGCGCGATGATCCAACAGGTCAGCCTGAGCGAAGGCATCACCTTTGCAGCGCCGCCGTGGCGTTTCGAAGCCGGTTCTCCCAACACGGCGGGTATCATGGGTTTAGGGGCCGCGATCGATTACGTGAATACGCTTGGACTGGAGGCGATTCACGATTATGAACAATCATTAATGCACTATGCGCTGGAAGCATTACAGCAGGTGCCAACGCTGAAAATATATGGCCCTGCACAACGTTCAGGTGTCATCGCTTTCAACCTCGGTGAGCATCATGCTTACGATGTCGGCAGTTTTCTGGACCAATACGGTATTGCCATTCGCACCGGACATCATTGCGCAATGCCCCTGATGGCTTTCTACAAGGTGCCAAGTATGTGCCGTGCCTCACTGGCATTGTACAATACCAGACAAGAGGTGGACCGATTGGTGGCCGGGTTGCAGCGGATCCACACCTTATTGGGTTAATCATGAAAGGAAACCCCATGGCGAATTGGCCAGATAAAGATAAATTGGTGCGTAATTTTTCCCGCTGCCTGAATTGGGAGGAGAAGTACCTGTATGTGATCGAGCTGGGAAGTCAGTTACCGCCCTTGGACGATAGCGAGCGGCTGGCGGCGAATCTGATTTCCGGTTGTCAAAGTCAGGTATGGATCGTGATGCAAAAAGACAGCGAAGGGCGGGTTGAATTTCGCGGCGATAGCGATGCCGCGATTGTTAAGGGATTATTGGCCGTGGTATTTATTGTCTATCGTCAACTGACCCCGCAGCAGATCATCGAACTGGACGTACGCCCCTTTTTTACTGAACTGGCTCTGAGCCAGCATCTCACGCCTTCTCGTTCGCAGGGGTTGGATGCGATGATCCGCGCCATTCGCAGTAAAGCGGCGCAGCTTTCCTGACCAGTCACAATTTGAAAGGCTCATTGATATCTTGCTATGTCAACGAGCCTTTACAATCCCACCACGCTTACCGTCTTTGTCTGCTAAACCAGCAGGATATCAGCAAGTTAGTCATTGACGTTCCCTTGACAATCAGCATGTTCAATTACGTTATAACATGTTGATATTTAGACAACTTATTGCCTTTGAACTCATTCTTGCTAGTATTGTTCGAGGATTTGTCTGATTTACCTTATGGCAAGCGACCGATAGCCTTGCAATGAACCGTAATAAGAATAGGGATGAGAATGAAACGTGCGTTGACGTTAATGGGCGTGCTATTCGCCACTGTACTCACTGGCGCCCAGGCGGCCAGTGTGAACGAATACCCACTGCCGCCGCCAGGTAGCCGTTTGATTGGTGAGAATACAATTTATAACGTACCCAACGATGGCCGTTCGTTGGAGGCCATTGCGGCCGATTACAAGATTGGCCTGCTGGGTATGCTGGAGGCCAACCCGGGAACCGATCCTTATCTGCCGAAGCCCGGTACAGCGCTGACGATCCCATCGCAGATGCTGCTGCCGGATACCCCACGGGAAGGTATTGTGGTGAATCTGGCGGAACTGCGGCTTTATTACTACCCGAAAGGGGAAGATAAAGTGATCGTTTATCCGATCGGTATCGGTCAGACCGGTATGCATACGCCGCTGAAGGTCACCTCTGTCAGCCAGAAGATCCCAAACCCGACCTGGACGCCGACGGCCAATATTCGCAAACGCTATGAATCGCAGGGAGTGACGCTTCCCGCCGTGGTACCGGCAGGGCCGGAAAACCCGATGGGTCTGTTTGCCATGCGTTTGGCCATGGGGCGCGGTGAATATCTGATCCACGGCACTAACGCCAACTTCGGTATCGGGATGCGTGTCAGCTCGGGGTGTATTCGTTTACGGCCAGATGATATTGAAGCGTTGTTCAATATGGTGCCAAAAGGAACCAGGGTGCAGATTATCAATGAGCCGGTGAAGGTGTCCGCCGAGCCGGATGGTAAGCGCTATGTGGAAGTGCATCAACCGTTGTCGAGAGTGGACAGCGATGACCCGCAAACCATGCCAATTTCGCTTTCTAAAAATCAGAAAGCGTTTGCTGCTGATGAGCAAACCGATAAGGCCGAGTTCGACAGCGCCATGGTAAGACGTTCTGGCATGCCGGTACTGGTCAGTGTAGGACAAGACCCTTCTGCGGTCTCTATGGCACCCCAGAGCGTGAATAAAGGCACTACCGGCGGTGCACCTATCACTTCGCTGAATTAAACCCTGGATAATGGTTAAGCATGATGAGGTCTGGCATTCGCCGGGCCTTTTTTTGCCCCACGTATGTGTGGAAATAAACAGAAAAGGGGGAGTAAAGCGGGGGGTAAAAAAAAACGGCGCACAATGTGCACCGTTTTCAATAACCGAAGCTATCTTACTTTTTGTAAGCGTGAGCTTGGTTGTCCAGACGCTGGTTAGCGCGCGCTGCGTCGTCTTTAGCTGCTTGAACGTCAGAACGGATTGCGTTCACGTCGTTGCTCAGCTGATCAACTTTAGCGTTCAGAGTCTGAACGTCAGAAGACAGTTGATCGATTTTAGCGTTGCTTGAGCAACCAGCCAGCATAGTAGAAGCCAGGATTACCGCGCCCAGTACCAGTTTAGTACGATTCATTATAACACCCTCTAGATTGAGTTAATCTCCATGTAGCGTTACAAGTATTACACAAACTTTTTTCGAAAGAGAATAATTTTTTTGTATTAGGGTGCTTTATTTTGATCGTTCGCTCAAACTTGCATCTTGTTTTACAAAATAGTTAAAAAAACGAAGGAAAACAGCCGGATTCCATGGGACAACTCTTAATTGAAATTAGCTAAATAATGAGCAGTTAACGGTTGCGTTTTTCAGAAAAAGGTTTACGGAAGATAAAAAAAACGCCGCTAAGCGGCGTTTGATCAGAGAACTTTTGTCACGTTTAATTATTACAGAACGTGAACCGAAGCCGTATTGGTGGTGCCACTTGGTACCAGAGCACCAGAAACCATTACTACAACGTCGCCTTTCTGCGCCAGACCACTGGCTAATGCCGCCTCTTTACCAATGCGGTAGAAGTCGTCTGTGGAAGCGATTTCTTTGACCATCTGGGTCACTACGCCTTTGCTCAGAATTAACTGACGCGCGGTGATTTCGTTAGTGGTCAGCGCCAGGATAACGGCGTTAGGGAAGTATTTACGCACGGATTTGGCTGATTTACCGCCGCTGGTGGCAACCACAATCAGTGGTGCATCCAGTTTCTCGGCCGTTTCAACCGCGCCACGGCACACTGCTTCGGTAATACGCAGTTTACGGCTGTCGTTCAGGGTATCGATACGGCTTGGCATTACGCGGTCAGTACGTTCGCAGATGGTGGCCATAATGGTAACGGCCTCTAGCGGGTATTTACCCTTGGCGCTCTCACCAGACAGCATAACGGCATCGGTACCATCCAGGATGGCGTTAGCCACGTCACCGGCTTCTGCACGGGTAGGGCGTGGGTTTTTGATCATCGAATCCAGCATTTGGGTGGCGGTGATGACCACTTTACGTGCACGGTTACATTTCTCGATCATCATCTTCTGCGCGAAGATAACTTCTTCAACCGGGATCTCAACACCCAGATCGCCACGCGCCACCATGATACCGTCGGAAGCGTCGAGGATTTCGTCGAAGTTGTTCAGGCCTTCCTGGTTTTCAATCTTGGAGATGATCTGGATATTTTCGCCACCGTGAGCTTTCAGGTGTTCACGAATTTCCAGTACGTCGGAACGTTTACGGATAAAGGAAGCCGCAACGAAGTCAACGCCTTGCTCGCAACCAAAGATCAGGTCACGTTTGTCTTTTTCAGCCAGCGCTGGCAACTGGATAGAAACGCCTGGCAGGTTAACGCCTTTATTTTCGCCCAGATCGCCATTGTTCAGCACTTTACAAACAACTTCGGTTTCGGTTACAGCAGTGACTTCCATACCGATTAAGCCGTCATCAACCAGCACGGTGTTACCGATTTTCAGATCGGCAGCAAAACCAGGGTAGGTGACCGCAACGCGCTCTTTGTTGCCGATAACGCTCTGATCGGTGGTGAAGGTGAAGGTTTGGCCAGCAACCAGTGCGGCATCTGCGCCACCTTCCAGTTTCATGGTACGGATTTCCGGACCTTTGGTATCCAGAAGGATACCGGCAGTTTTACCGGTTTTTGCCATCACGGCACGCATATTTTTGATGCGGTTGCCGTGTTCTTCGTAATCGCCATGGGAGAAGTTAAGGCGCATTACGTTCATGCCTGCGTTCAGCAGGCTGGTCAGCATTTCTTCCGACTCGGTTTTCGGGCCGATAGTACAAACAATTTTGGTCTTTTTCATGACGGTTTTTTCTGCAAGTTGTGATGGATAATAAAACTAACGGTACCGGCGGCGAGGCCATCGGTAAGGGATTTGAGCTGTGGCTGATGGTGCAAAACATAGTTAAGGATAGGTGACCACAGTCGAAATGGTGTGGAAAAATTCTGCCGATGCCCGGATGCGGGTATGCTGCGCAAAAAAAGAGGATAAGAATTTGTCGTTATTGCGTTTTCGCAGATCAAGGGCTGAAACCATTCAACTGAAAGACGTTGCGCATTATAAAGGCTATGCGACGGGAAACAAAATAAAAAACCGATGTGTGTGGCCGCTTTAGCTAAAAACAGGGACAAATGTGGCGCAAATACAGGGCATAGATACGAGTTTGTTGCGCAAATGGCATTGCTGTAAAAGAAATGGTAACGCTTACTTAGCACGAAAACGCGGTTAGCCTCATCGTCAGCCCTTAAGCACTTAATTGAATTTCCAGTAACGTCCCCTCGGCAAGACAGAAACAACCAAACAGGCTTGCGCCAGGGATCGACAGCGTTTCGCCGGCGGTCACGATAAAAATGTCACTGCCGACAGTGAATTCGAACTCGCCAGAAATGATGCGGATTTGCTGCGGGTAAGGGCGTTTTTGTAATTGGCCAAAAGCGCCCGCCACAAATTTCACTTCACAGGCTGCGGAACCATCGTTCATCCGTCCTCGGCGGCGGGTAAGGCCGGTGTCGAGATCTTCAAACGGGGACTCTGCTTTAAATACCAACATCTCGATGACCTTTATGCGTATTCGCGCCGATGATACCTGATGCGCTTTGGGCGACTTGTTGCGGGTGTCTCAGTGAACATAAAGAATTAGGAAAGGGCGATAAACACTGGGAAACGGCAAAAAGAATTGGTGCGTCCGAATGGACTCGAACCATCGACCCCCACCATGTCAAGGTGGTGCTCTAACCAACTGAGCTACGGACGCACTGAACTGCTGCAGGAATTTGGTGCGTCCGAATGGACTCGAACCATCGACCCCCACCATGTCAAGGTGGTGCTCTAACCAACTGAGCTACGGACGCATCTTTTTCCTGTCTGTCATGGCTGACAGCGGGGACGAATATTAACGAGCTACCCGCCTGCTGGCAAGGGGTAAAACACAATTTTATTTGGTATTTCACGCGATTGCTGAGCTTATGTGCAGTAAGGCGGTTTTTTCTGCAAAGGTTGGTGAGGAAGTCGCCGGTCTGCGAGTTCAGGCCGGCGACGGGGGTTTAACGGGTAGAACGCTGCAGGATCAGCGCAGAGGGCTGCCGCTGCAACCAGCGCATACGCAGTGCCATCATGATGGCGGCAAAGGTCAAACCGATAATAAAGCCAATCCAGAAACCGCTTGGCCCCATGGCTGGCACAATATAATCGGTTAATGCCAACAGGTAACCACTCGGCAATCCCAGGATCCAATAGGCAATAAAGGTGATGAAGAAGATCGCCCGCGTATCTTTATAACCACGTAAAATACCGCTGCCAATGACCTGTATGGAATCGGAGATCTGGTAAATCGCGGCCAGTAGCATCAGATGCGAAGCCATGGCGACCACCGCGGGGTTGTCGTTGTACAACAGAGCGATAGGTTCGCGCAGCAGTGCGGTGAATAATGCCGAACAACTGGCCATGGCGATACCCACGCCAATTGCCGCATAGGAGGCAACGCGCGCCCCTTCTACGGAACCTTCCCCCAGACGATGCCCGACGCGAATGGTTGCCCCGACGCCGAGCGACAGCGGCAAAACAAACATTAATGCGCTGAAGTTCAGTGCGATCTGGTGCCCGGCGACGGCGACGATACCTAATGGCGAAACCAACAACGCGACCACTGCAAACAGCGTGACTTCAAAAAACAACGCCAGAGCGACGGGCATACCGATGGCGATTAGACGCTTCAGCGCTGGCCAGTCTGGGCCACGGGGCGCCCCTTGTTCCAATTTGATATCACGTTGCGAAGGCGCTCTTTTCGCGTACCAGTGCATCATCAGGAACATCATCCAATAGACGCTGGCGGTGGCGACACCACAACCGACACCGCCCAGCTCCGGCATACCGAATTTGCCGAAGATGAAAATATAGTTGATGGGAATGTTAATCAGCAGCCCCATAAAACCTATCACCATGCTGGGTTTGGTTTTGGATAAACCTTCACATTGGTTACGTACTACCTGAAAGAACAGATAGCCGGGGGCCCCCCACATGATGGCATGCAGAAAACCAACGGCTTTCTCTGCCAACAGCGGATCGATGTTATGCATCATGTCGATGACAAACTTGCTGTTATAGATCAAGACGATGATTAACAGCGAAACCCCGGATGCCAACCAGAACCCCTGGCGTACCTGGTGCGCGATACGATCGCGGCGGCCAGCCCCGTTGAGCTGTGCGATGACGGGGGTCAAGGCCAACAGCAAGCCATGGCCAAACAAAATGGTCGGAAGCCAGATAGAGGTACCAACGGCGACGGCGGCCATATCCGTGGCGCTGTAGGAACCTGCCATAATAGTATCGACCACGCCCATCGCGGTTTGAGATATTTGCGCAATGATGACCGGAATAGCGAGGGCCAATAAACTACGGGCCTCAATGAAGTACTTCTGCACGTATACACCTTTTTAATTATGTCTGAAGGGTGGTTGCCATCATAAGGTCACAATGACAAATTGCGGATTTTTGTCGAAAAATATTGTACCTGCTAGACGAAGTTAAGCAAATGTTGTGACGAAATAGTTATTAAATGCGTAAGTACCGATTTTTTGTCTTGGTGAGTTTGGATTTCTGTCGCAACTGGGGCAAACTGCCTGCAGCGCGTTGAACATATTTAGAAAGAAGAGGCCAACATGTTTACCGGTATCGTACAAGGCACTGCCCCGCTGGTTGCCGTTGATGAGAAACCCAATTTTCGGACCCACGTCGTTGAAATGCCTGATGAGCTCTTGCCAGGGTTGGCGTTGGGGGCCTCCGTCGCCCACAACGGATGCTGTCTGACCGTGACGGCCATTGCAGGTAACCGCGTCAGTTTTGATCTGATCAAAGAAACTCTGCGGTTGACCAATCTTGGCGATCTGAAACAGGGTGATGTGGTTAACATCGAAAGGGCGGCCAAATTCAACGATGAAATTGGTGGTCACCTGATGTCGGGGCATATTATCTGCACGGCAGAAGTTGCCAAGATTTATACCTCGGAACATAACCGCCAAATCTGGTTGCGGATGCCGAATACCGATCTGATGAAATATGTGTTACATAAAGGTTTTATCGGTATTGATGGGATTAGTCTTACCATTGGTGAAGTCATCAATAACCGTTTTTGTGTCCATTTGATCCCAGAGACACTCGAGCGCACCACGCTGGGTAAAAAACGTCTTGGGGATAAAGTGAATATTGAAATTGATCCTCAGACTCAGGCAGTAGTGGATACCGTTGAGCGCGTGCTGGCCAGCCGTGAAGCGGCAATGGCCGCGGCCAATGCGTTAGCACCCAAGGTTTGAACCCCAGGGGCAGCAATGCCAATGAAATATAAAGAGGAGCCAAACGTGAAGTTTTATGGGAAAACGTTGATGTTAGCAGCGTTATTAGCGCTGACGGCCTGTTCGAATTCAACTGAACAAGCCAATTCGCAGCCGATTGATGCTGAAAATGATAGCTGTGGCGCATCACAGTATCAGAACTATGTGGGTAAACCGCTTTCTGCTCTTGATGGGGTCAATATCCCTCATCAGGTTCGCACCATTCCTTACAACTCGGCAGTCACTATGGATTTCAACCTGCGCCGCCTGAACTTCCTGGGTGACCGCGACGACAAGATCATTCGCGTTTATTGCGGTTGATATATAAAACGCCCCCCTACCTGGCCGGGGGGCGTCATTGATGCAACATCGGGGATGTTAGCGTGGAACGCGGATCCCGCCCTCGACGCCTTTTGGGCTGAAGACCACTTGCCACAGTTGAATATCGCGCGCACGGAAAGCACCTGCACAGGCATTCAGATAATAGCTGAACATCCGCTCAAACCGTTCAGAATAGCGTGAGGCCAGTTGTGGCCAGGCGCGTTTGAAACGCTCATACCAGGCCATTAAGGTGCGATCGTAATCAGCGCCAATATTATGCCAATCTTCCATCACGAAATGACCCTCGCTGGCTTTGGCAATATGTTTTACCGAAGGCAGACAGCCGTTCGGGAAGATATATTTGTTGATCCACGGGTCAACATTCATATCTGTCCGATTAGAACCAATGGTATGTAGCAGGAATAGGCCATCAGGTTTTAAATTACGCTCCACCACGTTGAAGTAGGTCTGGTAGTTCTTGGGCCCGACGTGTTCGAACATCCCAACAGAAACAATTCGGTCAAATTTCTGGTGAAGATCGCGGTAGTCTTGTAAAAGGATTTCCACGTCCAAGCCTGCACAACGTTCCTGTGCCAGTTTCTGTTGCTCTGCTGAGATGGTCACACCCACCATGGAAACACCGTAGTGCTTGGCGGCATAGGCAGCAAGACCTCCCCAGCCACAGCCGATATCCAATACGCGCATACCGGGTTGAAGGTGAAGTTTCTCACAGATCATACGCAGCTTGGCCACCTGCGCTTCTTCGAGCGTGGTGGCCTCTTTCCAATAGCCACAGGAATATTGCATGTAGGGATCAAGCATCAGGGTAAACAGATCGTTACCCAGGTCGTAATGTTCTTTGCCAACAATCCAGGCACGTTTTTTAGATTGCAGATTGGTCAGGCGAGCGGCGGCAATACGCAAGGTATCTTTCAGGTGGTGGGGCAGTTTATTTTCAAGGCCTGCTGCGACAACGCGCTGAAAAAACATATCCAGTCGTTCGCACTCCCACCAACCGT
Source organism: Serratia fonticola (assembly GCF_006715025.1). Lineage (NCBI taxonomy): Bacteria > Pseudomonadati > Pseudomonadota > Gammaproteobacteria > Enterobacterales > Yersiniaceae > Serratia > Serratia fonticola. The sequence continues at coordinate 3,342,511 of NZ_VFMK01000001.1, read as the reverse complement.
CCATATAACTTTCACCTAGCCCCAAAGAGCCTTCTTGCAATACGCGCTTAAAGAAATTGGGATTATGAATCTGAATATCGAAAGGGCGTGAACCATTGATTTCAATACCGGCCATACTGAGCATTTCATGCGCGATACGATACCATTGGTTATCTTGGATGCTCAGATCTTCTATACACGATGAACTCATAGCTTCTCCATCACCTTCTTCTGACTTATGACCCAGTAGAAAATAGCGTAGACAATTTCTGCGGGTACATACGTATACCTACGGTAAAATTCACCGTGGTGTCTTATATCCGACTATGAACAGAGGAAATTTAAGAGACTCCCAGCGCTAAAGGGCACGGGTAAAAAGATTCCTTAAATAAAATGTGATGCCATCCACGTAGATAACGCTTGCTTATGATACACGCTGATTAAAGATGTTATTCTAGTGGGTTGTTTCGAGTATAGGCTTGCCGAGGCGTTGATACAACAGTAAATCGCACTCGGCATGAATTTTCATTAAGTAATTATTTACCAAGGTAATTATGAAGCTGAGTCGGCATTTTCATGCTGAGTTACCTGTTGTTCATCCGCATTTTTCCCACGTTGGATCATATAGCCCAAAGCAGCTAAAAATACGGTGCCGAGCATGACGCTCACCGTTGCTAACAGCGGGTTGCTGATAAAAGCTGAAACCAAAAGGCTGGCAATAAAACACAAACCAAGCTGTAAGGTATTTTGTAACGCGGCGGCCTTACCACTGTTCTCTGGGAACGGCATCAGCGCATTGGCTACCAAGATAGGGTAGCTGGCACCGTTAACTAGCGCCATAAAACAGAACGGGATTAACAGCGCTGTCAGCGACGGTTCGCTTAATACGGCGATGACGTACAATGCCACCATGCTAACCCCATAAGCTAACAGCAACCACGGAAGCAACGCTTTGCCAGAAATGCGATTTAACGCACTGCGGCAGCTATAACCCCCTAATAAGAAAGCCAGCGTCTGCGGCACATAGCTCAGGCCGATATCATTTGGGCTATAGCCCATTTCACCGAGAATAAACGGGGAACCGGTCAGCCAGGCAAAGAACCCGGCAGAGCAGGCGGCAAAAACCATCACGTTGCCAGTGAAAACCGGCGATTTTAAAATCTGGTAAAAACCGACACCGGGTTTTTTATCGGTAGAGGAGACGAGTCTGCTGCGATCTTTCAGCAACAAGGTAGGGATAAGCAGCACCGCGGTGACCATCAGCAACACGGCGAAAATGGCGCGCCAGCCCATATGATTCAGCAGCCAGGCACCCAGCAGTGGGGCCAATGCCGGGGAAAGGGCAACCAGCGGCATAATAGAAGCAAAGACGCGGTTGGCTTTACCATCGCGGTAACGATCCACTACGATGGCCTGCCAGGTGACTGCGGCGGAGCAAACCCCGATGGCTTGAATAAAACGCAGTGACCATAGTTGCACCACGTTCTGCACCCATAACATGCCCAGGCAACCAAGGGCGAATAATGTTAGCCCAATCAATAACACAGGCTTGCGACCTATCCGGTCGGACAGTGGCCCCCACAGCAACTGAGCAAATGCAAAGCCCGCCAGGAAGATACTCAGACTGGCGCTGATTGCCCCGGCTGAAATCTGCAAATCTCGCTGCATCTCGCCGAAGGCGGGTAAATACATATCGGTGGCCAGGTAACCCAACATACTCAGGCCGGCAAGGTAGAACATAAATCCAAAATTTCGCATGGTCATTCTCGTTAAAATTATGTTGTCGCAGGTTTTTTAGCGCCGGCAAGTGTATCCGGCTGGATCTCTGCTTGTGAAACGGTAATATTTGCAAGGTGCTGTTAAAAAATTTGAAGGCAATATCATGTGGTCAGAATATTCGCTCGATGTCGTAGATGCCGTCGCACGCACAGGGAGTTTCAGTGCGGCAGCGCAGGAGTTGCACCGCGTGCCTTCTGCTGTGAGCTATACCGTGCGTCAATTGGAGCAATGGCTTGCCGTGCCGCTCTTTGAGCGCCGTCACCGGGATGTGGAGTTAACGCCAGCGGGAGCACTGTTTATCAAAGAAGCGCGGGGTGTTATCAAAAAAATGCTTGATACCCGCCGGCAGTGTCAACAGGTTGCCAATGGTTGGCGTGGCCAGCTAAGGATTGCGGTCGATCTGATTGTTAAACCGCAGCGCAGTCGCCAACTGGTGTTGGATTTTTATCGTCATTTTCCTGACGTAGAGTTGATCGTGCAGCCAGAAGTCTTCAATGGCGTATGGGACGCGTTGGTTGATGGCCGTGCAGAGATGGCGATTGGTGCTACGCGCGCGGTACCGGTCGGGGGAGGCTATGTCTTTCGCGATATGGGCTTTATGAACTGGTTGTGCGTGGTCAATGCTCACCATCCGCTGGCTGCTTTACCAGGGGAACTGTGTGATGAGCAACTGCGACCTTTTCCCTCACTGCTGTTGGAAGATACCTCTCGTCATTTACCAAAACGCGTCACCTGGTCGTTGGACAACCAGCGCCGGTTAACCGTTCCTGATTGGATTTCAGCGGTGGATTGCCTGCGTGATGGATTGTGCGTGGGCATGGTACCCGCACACCGGGTTCTGCCATTGGTACAACGCGGCGAACTGGTGGTACTGCAATTGCGTGAACCCTTCCCACCTAGCGCCTGTTGCCTGACATGGCAGCAAAATGCACAGTCACCGGCGATGGCGTGGTTACTGGACTATCTGGGAGACAGCGAAACGCTCAACCAGGAATGGCTGAGCGAAGAAATGCCGGGTAGTGCAGTAACTCCCGGCATCAGTGTTTAACGGCGGTAATCGATAAAAGGGCCGTCGGCCACGGAACGACGTTCGACCAGCTTGGGATGAACCTCGATAACCTGTGACTCTTCGCGCTTGCTGATGATGCGGTCCAGCAACATGGTGAAGGCCATTTCACCCAGCCGCTCTTTTGGCTGATGGATAGTGGTTAATGCAGGAGTGAAGTAACGTGCATTACGCACATTGTCATAACCGATCACCGAAATATCTTGTGGCACGCGCAGCCCCAGCTCGTCGGCGGCGCAGATGGCACCCATCGCCATAATGTCGCCACCGCAGAACACGGCGGTAGGGCGATGTTTCTGCGACAGGATCTGATGCATGGCCTTGTAACCGGATTCAGGCTCGAAATCACCCTGAACGATCCACTCTTCGCGGATATCGATATGGGCTTCCTGGAGCGCTTTCAGGAAGCCCTGGTGACGTCCACCGCCGGTGTTGCGTGCCAGTTGGCCAGGAATGGCACCAATATCCCGGTGGCCGCGTTCAATCAGGTAACGGCCAGCCTGGTAGCCTCCCACGAAGGCGTTGTCGATGATGGTATCGGTGAAATCTCCGCGCGCGCTGCCCCAATCCATCACCACCATAGGAATGTTGCGGTAATCTTCCAACATCCCCAGCAGTTGATCTGGATATTCCGAGCACATGACCAGCAGGCCATCAACGCGTTTTTGCGCCAGCATGGCGAGATAGGCGCGCTGCTTGTCGAGATTATTATGTGAGTTACATAAGATCAGGGTATAGCCCTTGCTATAGCAACTGTTTTCAACGGCTTCGATCACTTCGGCAAAGTAGGGGGCTTCACTTGACGTGGCCAACAAGCCGATCGATTTGGTGTGATTGACTTTCAGGCTGCGGGCTACGGCGCTAGGGGAATAGTGCAGCTCTTTGATCGCTGCCCAAACGGCCGCTTTGGTGTCTTCGGCGACGAAACGCGTTTTATTGATAACGTGCGAAACGGTGGTTGTGGATACCCCCGCGCGTTTGGCGACATCTTTAATCGTTGCCATGTAAAGAGTGACTCCTGAACCCACATGTTACAGCATGTAAGTGTGATGTTAATCGTTTGCCTACGTAGATCCTTTCCCAAATAAGCGAAAACTTAGTTTTTAGTGCGGAAGTCGTCAGTCGCTCGAACAGGAGGGAGATACCAGTACGCAGTTGTGAACTGCGGATTTTGTCGCATATTGAAGAAAAGTGGAAGAGCTAATCAGCATTTATCGGCAGTGATTTGATAACAGGATATTAATCACGAACTATGGGAAAAAGATTTGACGTATTAACTGTGTGGCTTATGCTCTGGAAAACCAATCTGAAAGGGAGTTGTTTATGGATACTAATCTGAAGATGTCTTTGCTTACCACCATTAGCGCTTTGGCGATGATTGTCGTGTTTGGTCTTATCGCCGCCCTGAATTAATCCATCCCCAAAATAATAAAGGCGCAGCATGCTGCGCCTTGTCATGCTGGCTTAACGAGAGTTAAGCCAGGTTTTTCTCTACGAATGCCCAGTTGACCAGTGCCCAGAAGTTCTCCAGGTATTTTGGTCGCGCATTGCGGTAGTCGATGTAGTAAGCATGTTCCCATACGTCAACGGTCAACAGTGGCTTGTCTTCACCGGTCAGTGGTGTAGCCGCATTTGACGTGTTGACGATAGCCAGCGAACCGTCTGCTTTTTTCACCAGCCAGGTCCAACCTGCGCCGAAGTTTTTCACTGCAGCATCGGTGAACTGCTCTTTGAATGCCGCGAAAGAGCCGAAAGATTTGGCGATCGCGTCAGCGACAGTACCTGTAGGTTCACCACCGCCTTGCGGAGATAAACAGTGCCAATAGAAGGTATGGTTCCAAACCTGTGCCGCGTTATTGAACACGCCGCCAGTGGAGGTTTTGATGATCTCAACCAGGGATTTGCCTTCAAACTCACTCCCTTTCACCAGATTGTTCAGGTTTACCACGTAGGTGTTATGGTGCTTACCATAGTGGTATTCCAGCGTCTCTGCGGAAATGTGCGGCTCAAGAGCATTTTTTTCATACGGTAATGCAGGTAATTCGAACGACATTGCTTTCTCCTTTTTATATACAGCACCTGTCTTCCGATACCCTCAGCCAGAGTGGCTGCTGGCGGAAGAACAGCGTTGTTATATTTTTTTTATGGTTATTAATCTTAGCAAGTTTCCGGATGAATAAAAGATCCAATGTGTGCTAAGCGGCTGATTGTTTAAAGCATCGACAGGTAGAGAAGAGCGGCTGAGGTTGAGGCTCAGCCGGAATAGGTCAGCGGATGGTTTTTGGCGTCACGACACGGCGGGCGCCAATGTAATGGTTTTGCCAGTAATCGTTATCCAATTGGCTAATGCGGATTTCTTCGCCGGTACGGGGTGACTGGATAAACTTGCCGTTACCGAGATAAACACCAACATGATCGGCCGTGCCGCGATTGTTGATGCGGAAAAAGACCAGATCGCCCATTTCCAACTCATTGCGCTTGATCGGGGCTGCATCGCGCAGGTGGTACATTTCGTTGGCGGTACGGGGCATTTTAATTTTCACCACGTCTTTATAGGCGTAATAAATCAGACCGCTGCAGTCGAAGCCGGTACGAGGTGAAGAGCCACCCCAGCGATAAGGCTTGCCCATTTGCCCCATCAGCTTGGCCATCGCGGTCTGCTTGGCGTGCTGGTAGCGTTTCTTATGGGCTGGGCTGAGTTTCAGTGGTTTTTCATGTCCAGCCAGTTTGGCGGTCGCCATCCTTTCTTCACGGTGGCGGCCATAGCCCTTCTTGTAACCTTTCTTAGGCGGAGTTACTTTGGCTTTGGCTGTTTCGCGTGATTTGGCTTTCACTTTGGCAGTGGTGGTTTTTTTAGCGCTCTTAACGGCCGGTTGTTTGGTTTTTGCTGTCTTTTGCGGGGTAGTGACTTTCACTTTCTTGCCGGACTTGTCCGCTTTCTTTTTCTTGCGGTCATCAAGCCGGGCTTCATTAACATGGCTCTTACGCTGCTCGGCAGAAACACGAGCCTGCGGCGCAGCATGCGCCAGATTAAAGAAGAGCTGTGTGAACAACAGCACAAAAAGCGTAATAATTAACCGCATCTTGACGTTACCAACCTTGGCCTCGAGACAGAAATCGAATGTGTCACAGTATTCCCGAAATTCGCCATATAAAACAGCGTGGAACTCATAAATACTAATCCATATTGTGAGAAAACGTTAATGACATTTTTTATGGTGAGAAATCAATCTCTTGATGCACAAGAAAACGCCAGAATAATCTGGTTGTTTTATTATTCATCATCCTGAAACCTTGAAAATATAATAGTGAAACGGTCAGATTAAAAATGTTATTCTGGGGCCATGTTTTAACCGGAGTTGTGGCGATTCCGTTAACCGGAGAATGCCCCTGCAAAAGATGGCGTTTTCTTGGCACTGTACCTGCCGCTACAATAGCCAATGTGATGCATGTTGTAGCCATGATGTGGCTTGAGGAAGCAATAATGACGACGATTGAAAAAATTCAGCAGCAGATTTCTGCCAACCCAATCCTGCTGTACATGAAAGGCTCACCGAAATTGCCAAGCTGCGGCTTCTCTGCCCAAGCCGTTCAGGCACTTTCAGCCTGCGGTGAACGCTTTGCCTACGTTGATATTCTGCAGAACCCGGATATCCGTGCTGAGCTGCCAAAGTACGCTAACTGGCCAACGTTCCCACAGTTATGGGTAGACGGTGAACTGGTTGGAGGGTGCGATATCATCATCGAGATGTATCAGCGCGGTGAACTGCAGCAGTTGATCAAAGAAACCGCTGAGAAATATAAAGAGCAGGAAGACCAACAGCCATAAGGGCGATGGGTTTTCTGCACAACATCGGGCGGCACTGTTAAAGGTGCCGCCCGATTTTTTTACCTTCGTTGGCTTTCAAACCATCGGGTAGGGCGATTAAGTCCGGTCGCTGTGGCTACCGGTAAGCGGCCAACCGCCCAGGCGTTTCCAGCGGTTTACCAACTCACAGAAAAGCTGGGCGGTCTGCTCGGTATCGTAGAGCGCCGAATGTGCCTGGCTGCTGTCAAAAGGCATACCGGCGGCGATGCAAGCCTTGGCTAACACCGTTTGCCCCAATACCAACCCGCTAAGCGCGGCGGTATCAAAAGTGGCGAACGGATGGAACGGGTTACGCTTCAGGCTGGCACGCTCGGCGGCGGCCATCAGGAAGCTGTGATCAAAGTTGGCATTGTGCGCCACGATAATAGCGCGATTGCAACCTTGGTCTTTAATCCCTTTGCGCACGGCTTTGAAAATCGCGTGTAACGCATCATATTCACTCACTGCACCTCGCAGCGGGTTATGCGGATCAATACCGTTAAAAGCCAGTGCTTCAGGCTGTAGGTTGGCTCCTTCGAACGGTTCCACATGGAAATGCAGCTTTTCATCCTGCTGTAACCAACCGTTCTCATCCATTTTCAGCGTGACGGCGGCAATCTCCAGCAGTGCGTCGGTCTGGGCATTAAAACCGGCGGTTTCCACATCAATAACAACGGGATAAAACCCGCGAAAACGGCCACTCAGGGCGTTAAGATCACTTTTTTCGGCCATCAGTTTCTTATCTTCATCGAATACAGCGCGCATTATGACAAATTTATTGTCTTGGTGCAGCGGAGATAAAAAGAAGGGCGCGTAATGCGCCCTGGAGTCTGCTGTCAAGGTCCTGAATTGTTGAAAATATCTTTCTTGATACAGATAAAAGCAGAGAATAATGTCAACAGTCAGAAGGGCGCGCGACACGCCCTGGAGAAAACTCAGTTGCCGAGGCCATGGCCTGCATGTTTGTTCTCAATCAATTCAATCTTGTAACCATCAGGATCTTCGACAAACGCAATCACGGTGGTACCACCCTTGACCGGGCCTGCTTCACGAGTGACTTTGCCCCCGGCATTACGGATGTTATCGCAGGTGGCGGCAACGTCGTCAACGCCCAGCGCCAGGTGACCAAAGGCAGAACCCATTTCGTAGCTGTCGACACCCCAGTTGTAGGTGAGCTCAATCACTGAACCTTCACTTTCATCGGTATAGCCAACGAATGCCAGCGAGTATTTATACTCGGTGTTTTCGCTGGTACGCAGCAAGCGCATGCCTAATACCTTGGTATAGAAGTCGATTGAGCGTTGCAGATCACCGACACGGAGCATGGTATGGAGTAGGCGCATAATTTCCTCTGATTGGATTGCCGTGGCTAACGGCAGGTGGATTGAAGCGGCAAACAGTATAGCCCTGTCGCATAAGGCAATTCAATGTGGGCTTGCGTTACAGCGTCACAAATAATCATGCACTGACAACCTGTTATCGGTGTAACCGATAATATTGGCTGAAGAGTGTTGGTTGAGTGAGCCTTCTATTATTGATATCACAACGCTGTGCAGCACAGGGGATAAAGAACTGGGCAAATGCATTCAAAAATAGAACGCTATGGCGACAACCACACAAAGAAAAGCCAGCCGTGGGGAAAGACAGCTGGCTTATTTATGTGAATTGCCTTACCGATTGCTTAATTATTATTCAATGTAGGGTAGTCGGTATATCCGGCAGCGCCACCGCCATAGAAGGTCTCTGAATGGGGTTCGTTCAGTGGTGCTTGCTGTTTGAAACGTTCCACCAGATCCGGGTTGGCGATGTAGCTGCGGCCAAAGGCAACGGCATCAATGAAGCCTTTGGCGATCAGATCTTCTGCTTTCTCTGCCGTGTAGGCACCAGCGCCGATAATCACCCCCTTGAAGTGTGCACGAACGGCATCACGGAAGGCGGTTGAATAAGGTTTGCCGCCGGCCCAGTCAGGTTCAGAAATGTGCAAATAGGCAATGCCGCGTTTGTTCAATTCTTCAATCAGATACAGCGCAGCTTCTTCCTGATCTTCCCCGTTATCCAGGCCGTTGAACGGGCCAAGCGGTGAAATGCGGATACCGACATGATCGGCACCGATTTCGGCGATGCTGGCATCAACCACTTCCAGCGTCAGACGGGTGCGGTTTTCAATGCTGCCACCATACTGATCGGTACGCTGGTTAGACGCTGGTGACATGAATTGGTGCAACAGATAGCCATGTGCTGCGTGCAGTTCAATGAAGTCAAAACCGGCTTCACGAGAGTTGGCGGCTGCCTGGCGGAAATCGTTAACGATCCCTGGGATTTCAGACGTTTCCAGGGCGCGTGGGGTAGACGTTGGAACGCGCACCCAGGCACCGGTTTCATCACGCACGGTAGTGCGCGTATCGGCGTTGATGGCCGAAGGGGCTACCGGAGCCTGCTGGCCTGGCTGCAAGCTGGAATGGGAGATACGACCAACATGCCACAACTGCACGGCAATATGACCTTGTTTATCATGAACGGCCTGAGTGATTTTTTTCCATGCGGCGATCTGTTCAGGAGTATGCAGCCCTGGCGCTCCGGCATACCCTTTCGCCTGGAAAGAAATCTGGGTCGCTTCGGTAATCAGTAAGCCTGCACTGGCACGCTGTGCGTAATACTCCGCCATCAGTGGCGTAGGGATATCACCGGGCTCAATACTGCGCAGACGGGTCAGCGGAGCCATGAATACGCGGTTAGGTAAGGTGAGGTGGCCCACTTTAATTGGTGAGAATAACTTTTCAATCTTCATAGTGCATCCTATATTAATAGACCAGTCGACTAGTGATGATAAACAGTAACGCTACATTGTCTTTCGGGTAAATGGGATTGTTCAGGGCTGCGCAGGGCGCAACAGTAATTCGATACTTTCCAACGCGTTGGTGAGTGGAGCAACCGAATGCCGGATTTTGGCCCTCAGCGATGCGCCCAGCCACAGCGAGTAGAGCGTTTCAGCCGTTGCCGCTGGGCTCATGGTGGTTACCAGTGAACCTTCACGTATGCCGCGCTCAATGGCATCCTGCAAATGACCGATAACGCGTGCGGTGCCTGTTTCCAGCGCGTGACGCATCGGTTCAGACAGATCGCTGACTTCAGCAGAAAGCTTCACTGCCAGACAGGCGTTATGGCATTCACTGCGGCAGTGGTAGCTGATCGCCTGCGCGTAATAACTTAATAACTGATGACGGGCATCGCTTTTGTCATCGGCAAACAGCGCCCGCATGGCTTCATCATATTGAGCAAAATAGCGTTGCAGCATCGCTTCGCCAAAGGCTTCCTTTGAACGGAAGTAATGGTAAAACGATCCTTTAGGTACGCCTGCCGTCGCCAACAATTCGCTTAATCCCATGCCGGTAAAGCCAAGGCGCAGGCTGAGTGTTTCGCCGGTAGCGAGCAGATGTTCTCGGGTATCCCCGTTGCAATGCGGATGTTTTGTCATAATGGTGATGAGCATAATAGACCGATTGGTCTAGGTCAAGGATGCGATAAAAAAAGCCGGTGAGAGACTGTCACCGGCCATTTACGGCAGCTATTGTGCCCGATTGCGGGGGCAATGTTAAGTATTGCTGCTGGTGGTACGGCGACAGCCTTGCAGGAGATCCAGACCGGACTGATATTGCCGCGTCTGAACATCCAGCATACCCAGCAAAGTATGGAACAAATTATCTTGTGAAACAGCATCCGTTGCAGCCAATGATTGCAGGCACTGGCGATCGATGCCGAAGTTCCGTTCATAATCCGCTGACATCCATATCAGGAAAGGGACATGCGTCTGCTGCGAGGGGGCAAAAAGATAAGGCGTGCCGTGCAGGTAAAGACCATTTTCCCCCAGTGACTCACCATGGTCTGAAAGATAGATCATGGCGGTATTGAATGTGTCACTGTACTGCTGCAGTAGTTTGATTGTGTTATCCAGCATCGCATCTGTGTAAAGCAACGAATTGTCGTAGCTATTAACTAACTGTTCATGCGTGCAATCCTGGATCTGACTGCTGTCGCAGGTGGGGGAAAATTTGCGGAACTCTGCGTTACTTCGGCGGTAATAGGCTGGACCGTGGCTGCCCATCTGATGCAGAACGATCACGCCATCACCTTTCAGGCCGCTGATATAGTCATCCAACTTATGCAGCAGTACATTATCCAGGCAAACCCCATCCTCACAATACTGTGATAATTGCAACTTGGTCATATCAATATGCGGGATGCGATCGCAGGCTCCTTTGCAGCCGCCGTCATTGTCCCGCCATAACAGGTTCACCCCTGCATGAGCCAGAATATCCAGCACTCCCTCCTGATGGGTGGCTAAAGTGGCGTCGTAATCGTTGCGTGGCATGTTTGAAAACATGCAGGGTACGGAGATGGCCGTCTCGGTACCACAGGAACTGGCATGCTTGAAATAAACGATATTCTCCTGCTGGAGGCGCGGGTTGGTTTCCCGTTGATAGCCGCCAAGCGAAAAATTTTCTGCGCGTGCGGTTTCTCCGACCACCAGGATCACCAGGGTTTTCTTCGGCTGATGGCTAATCACCGCACCGGGATGCGCATCCTCACCGATTTTGACCAATGGCAGGTTATGGCTGAAATAGTGGTGCTCAACAAATTTAAGGGTACCGGCAACAAAGTTGGAGGGGGTGAGCATTTTCACCACGTTTTTGTTATTACGAATCAGCGAGGCGTAATCTTTATAGAAAAACGCTGCGACCAGCAGGATAGCCACGACAGAAAACATCACGTTGGCTGCCCGCAATCCGAACATATACCACCAAGGACGGGTTTTCTTAATCTGCAGGAAACACACCACTATCGAAGGTAGCACGCCCAATAACAACAGCCAGAGCGCCAGCCGCGGCGTCAGTAACACGGTTGTTTCCTGGGCGTTGGTTTCGAAGGCGTTCTGCATCATATTGCCGTCGATCACCACGCCGTAGCTGAACATGAAGTAGTTAGCGGCAGCACTCCCCAGCAACAGCAGAATGATCAGCGGCTTACGTAATAATGGGAGGGTTAGTACGCTGAAAATGATATTCAGGGCACAAAAAATGACCACGGGCATTGTCGCAGCAAAAATCACACTGTGGACATTATCGAAGGTGATATATGACCAAGCCTGATGAAGAAATAGTGCATTTTGAAAAAAGGTGAAAAAGAAGGCACAAGCCAGGATAAAATCCAAGCTGCTGCATTGGAATAATTGACGTAAACGCATTGCCAAATCTGAATCCTGCAATTGTGTAATGCGTTGAAATTTACATGATGAAACTTAAGATAACCTTAGACGAGCAGGCGCCCAACGGCGGAACAGACGCGGCTGTAGAGCATACAGCCGCGGATGGGATTAATAGGCCGCGGTAAATTGAGCCTTGATAAATTGGGGCTTTTCGACTTCGTCAATAATTGCAACCGCGAGGTCTTCGACTGAAATACTTGCCGGAGCTTCGCCATTCATTAACAGTTGCGTGGTACCCAAACGGAACTGGCCGGTGCGCTTGCCGGGTTCCAGCAATGCGGCAGGGGAAAGATAAGTCCAATCCAACTGCGTTTCGTGCTGCAACTTGTTACGGAAATCGCGTACGGCTTTGGCGCCAGGGCGAATATTTTCCGGGAACGGCGGAGTATCTACCAGCTCAACGCCAGGAGCCACTGCCAGGCTGCCTGCGCCCCCGACATACAGTAGGCGTTTAACGCCTGCCTGTTTTACCGCATCCAGGATCTGTTGTGCTCCCTTGGCGGTTTTTTCATACAGGTTGTCCTCGCCCCAACCGGGGTTATAGGCACTGATTACCACATCCTGACCGGTTAACTGCTTCACCAGCCACTGTGTGTCGGCGACATCCCCTAAGGCAACGGTGAGATTAGCATTGTCGGGTAAATCCTTTTTCTGGCGTGCGATAGCGGTAACGTGTAGGCCACGGGCCAAGGCTTCATCCACTACGCGGCGGCCTACAAAGCCGGTTGCGCCAATAATAACTGCTTTCATCGGGGAACTCCTGTGAACGGGTTTCAGTGCGTTTGCCGTACCTGTCAGGCTCGGCGTGTTGGATATACTGTAGTACTTAACAATGAATCTGATTAGTGTCATATTCATGCTTTCTTGATTAAGTAAAACTTCATAATCATGGATAAATTAAATCGAATGGCGGTATTTGCTACCGTCGTTGCCGAAGGATCCTTTATCGCGGCGGCGCGCCAGTTAGGGATGACACCTTCCGCCGTCAGCCAACACATACGTTCATTGGAGAAGGCGCTTGGCGTGACATTGTTGCACCGTTCAACGCGCCGTCTGGCACTGACAGAAGCGGGAGAGGCGTTTTATCCGGGGTGTGAAGCCATGCGGCAAGAGGCGCACCGAGCAGAACAACGGCTTGCCGAATTGCGAGACACGCTGGTGGGCGAATTACGTATTGCCACGACCGTAGGCATTGGCGGAGGGCCGCTGGCAGAAGCGTTGACGCCGTTGTTACTGGCGCACCCTAAACTGACGCTGCGTATTCTGGCGGACGATCAGGTTGTGGATATGATCGAACAGCGTGTAGATATTGCGTTACGGGTTAATTCGCAATTGGCGGATACCAACCTGATAGCGCATCCGCTGACGATCTGGCCGATGGTACTCTGCGCTGCGCCTCGCTACCTGAGCCAATATGGCGTGCCTGAAACCCCGCAAGAGTTGGTTCAGCACCGTTGGATCACTGGCAGTAGCCAAGGTTTTCATCTCGATCTGCATCACCAATCGGGCGAAATATTCAAATTGCGGCTGGCGGCCGGGCAGATTGTCAGCGGCAGTATGAATGTGATGCGAGCCTTTACGCGCATCGGCCTGGGGATTTCCGGCCAGCCCCTGTATGAGATTACCGATGAGGTCCGCCGGGGTGAATTGATCACCCTGTTACCCGAGTGGCGGCCAGCCCCCTTCAGGCTTCATGCCTTGACGCTGGAACGGACACTACCGGAAAAAACGCGCCAGGCTTTGCACTATCTGCGCGACTATTTTCGCCGTCATGCCGAAAAGCCACTTGCCATTGCGGGCGATGACGTCTTCAATTAGCCTTATAACGCAGGAGGACGTGTGGCACAGCAACTCGAATTCTTTGACATTCCCAGCCCGTGCCGTGGTATTTGTCAGGCCGATGAGCGCGGTTTTTGCCGTGGCTGCCAGCGCAGCCGCGAGGAGCGCTTTGGTTGGATGCAAATGACCGATGCGCAAAAAAGAGACGTTTTGCGCCTGTGCCGTCAGCGTTATCTGCGTATGCAGCGAGCCCAAAAACAGCCCGATGATCCCCCGCCTGAGCAACCTTCACTTTTTTAATTTTTTTATTCTTTTCCCGATCTGCCGCACGCAAAGGTCGTTTTGCTGTTTCCCACTTCTTAGGCGCTTGTGTATGCTGGCGCTAAATACTGTCATGAGGTTTAAAAATGCTGAATCGTATTAAGCTGTCACCACAGGGGCCAGAGTTTTCACGCATGATTTGCGGCTATTGGCGTTTGATGGAGTGGGGCATGTCTTCACAACAACTGCTGGCGTTTATTGAGCAACACATTGAGCTGGGCGTCACGACAGCGGATCACGCCGACATATATGGTGGCTATGCTTGCGAACAAGCTTTTGGTGAGGCGATCAAGCTGAAACCCTCGGTTCGCCAAGGGATGGAGCTGGTGTCGAAGTGTGGTATCGCGACCACGGCCAAGCCCGGTAATCCGATCGGTCATTACATTACCGATCGTGAGCATATCCTGCACAGCGCAGAACAGTCATTGTCTCATCTGCATACTGATTATCTGGATTTACTGCTGATCCATCGCCCCGATCCGTTGATGGATGCTGATGAAGTGGCGGAGGCCTTTGTCGCACTGCACAAGAGCGGTAAGGTGCGCCATTTTGGCGTTTCGAACTTTACACCAGCGCAGTTTACCCTATTGCAATCACGCCTGCCGTTCTCGCTGGTGACCAATCAGGTGGAAATTTCGCCTATTCACCAACCGGCTATCCTCGACGGCACCTTGGATCAGTGTCAACAATTGCGCATCAAGCCGATGGCCTGGTCGTGCCTGGGGGGCGGGCGGTTATTCAGTGATGCCGAGTTCCAGCCGTTGCGTAATGAGCTGCAGACCGTCGCCGAAGAGATCGGGGCTGACACCATTGAGCAAGTGGTCTATGCCTGGGTAATGCGTCTGCCATCGGCACCGTTGCCTATCATTGGCTCCGGCAAGATTGAACGTGTACGCTCGGCGCTGAAGGCGCAATCGCTGCAATTAAACCGTCAGCAATGGTTCCGCATTCGTAAAGCCGCGCTGGGTTACGACGTACCTTAAGACTCTGCAAACAAAGTGATACCCATCCTTGGGGTGGGTATCTTAATCGATAAAAAAGAATTTCATCTACCGCTATAAATACTATTGCTAAATCGTGCAGAACGATGCATTTAAGCTTTTTTCTCTTCTAATTACTTTATCATTCCTGACACAACACTGATTGCAAGACCTGTGATTTCAAACGCTATAAAGTTATCTGGTAGTGTCCTAGGAAGTATTGAAACTTGTTTTTTTATTAGGAGAGAGCATGAGGTGTTTATTTGTTTTTTCGATTTTTATACTGAGTTTTTTTGTTTACCCTGTGTCTGCAGGTGCAAATATAAAATATTATGGCTATGATTGGTTAGATTATTACGAGAGCGCTAATCCATCCTTTAGTGCTACAGATGCATATAATTCAATTTATGATGCTGGATACAGTACAACCAATCTAAATGTTGTACACTCGATTAAAAGTTTAGGGTTGCCGATTTGTGCCGATGGGAAATGTGCCCTTAACATTCAAGCTGGATCTGGTTCAACGACGGGTTCTCCGCTGGTAGATATCTGTCCTGGCGCAACAAGTAACAATGCTTGTCAGGCAGCTGGTTCGTGGCTGAATATTTGGAAAATAATCCAGGATGTGGCTAATGCACCGAATAAACCGTCGGCAATTTATTTTATAGATGAACCATTTGATGTTCCTGCAATGCAAACCAACAGTTCTTATGATGCCTATCAATACGCCAGCTATGTCTGTACTGTAAGACAAGCCATGAAAAACTATGGTGTTTCCATACCGATTTATACAATATTATCTTATCGGCACTCACAAATCCCTTCTTATCTCAATGAGATTCAAAATGGGGCGCCGACAACCGCTTGTCCTGCAGCAGATAAAAGCACACCTGACTGGGTGGGTGTTGACAATTACAATTGGTCTGTTTCTGATATGTGGGAAACCTATAATCGTGTCGCTCCACAAAACAATGTTGATAGCCCTAAATGGGTATTGGTCCCTCCCTCTACAGCTTCGTTGGGTTTGAATGATGAAAAACTTTCTGCGCAAATTAAGCTGTATCGTAATTTTATTAATCAGTATCCTAATGCTCCAGTGATTTACATCATGAACTGGCGGTTTGATAAGGGTGTTACTGAGAAACGGAGTGTGTATACAAAGTCAACAGCACTCTTATCCTGTATGGCTAATTCAATAGTGCTGAAATTGAATTGAGTGTGAGGTATTTATAGTTAACTTAAAAGGATGATTAAATTAAATTGGTCGGGAGTATTCTCGGCCAAATTTATATTTTCTTCTTGGCCCGTCATTTTGTCATAATACGAGGGCTAAAAATTCACCGTAGGATGAGTTGTTTCACGGCGATTGTAAGAGAACTGAGTGAATAGCTCGAGTTTAAGTGAATTGATTAATCCCATCGACGTTCTATACTGCAGATTCTGTTACACCCATCTTCATGGAGATAGATTGATGAAACGTTATTGGTGTGCGGCATTGGGCCTGGTGGCCTGCGGCGTTGCGCAGGCGGCGACGGTAGATGTCGAAATGAATCTGGTGACCGGCCAGGGAATTGGTCAGGACATAGGGAAAGTGACCATCAGTGAAACCCCTTACGGCTTATTGTTCACTCCGCACTTGAAAGCATTGCCTGCCGGTGTCCACGGCTTTCACGTCCACGAGAAGGGGAGCTGTGAGCCGGGCATGAAGGACGGTAAAGCCGTGGCCGCCTTGGCTGCGGGTGGCCACTTTGATCCGGAGAAAACCGGTAAACACCTTGGGCCTTATGATGCCAACGGCCATTTGGGCGATTTGCCAGCCATTTATGTCACCGATGACGGCATGGCTGACACCCAGGTTCTGGCACCACGCTTGAAGAAAATCAGCGAAATCGAAGGTAAAGCGCTGATGGTGCATGCGGGTGGTGATAACCATTCAGACCAGCCGAAACCCTTGGGCGGTGGAGGTGATCGCTTCGCCTGTGGCGTAATCAAATAAGTTAGGTGCCCGCGTCAGGCTGACGCGGGCGTAGTCACGACCGTTTCCGGTGGCGTAATCGCCTGTTGTAACTGTTGCAGTGAACAGTAAAGCCGCCAAATCAACCCCGCCAGATCGCGAGCCGCCTGTTCCGGATGCTGTGCCAACGCATTACTCATGCGTTGCAGCTCCTGCAAGGTGGCGTCTAATGACGTATGTTGCACACCTTTCTCAGTCATGATGCCTTTCAGGCAATGGATGCAAACGTCGCGTACCGCTGAAAGCGGATCTGAACGGGTTTGCCAATCGCGCAGCTGCCAGACAATGTGGCTGCAATTCAACAGCACCACTCCCCAGCGCAACAGCCAGGTGCGTGCCTCCTGATCCAGACTCTGATTCAGTTGACTGATGCGGTGATAGATACGCGATTCGAACTGACTTTCGCTTTGTTGCGGTTTTTTACTCAGTTGATCGACAAAATCACGGCGTAATGCGCGGATAATCCGCCGGCTTTTACGCTTATCCGAGCTTGGCCGCAGGATTTGGAACGCCAAACCAGCCAGCAGAACACCAACGATCTTGCCAATGCTGTCATTCATAAACGATTGATAGTCGTAGCTGGGGGGATTGGTGACGGCGAGAAACGATCCCATAAACACGATCAGTTGGCCCCACAGAGGCGCATAAGGGGGATTTTGCAGCTTCATCATCTGCATCGTCACCAGGATCGGGAACAGGAAGGCGCAGAACACCCAGAAATCATCAATCTGAATCATCAGACCGAACTTCATCACGAAGCAGAAAGCAAAGAGCAGGGAAACGGCTTTCAGTAAGGTCGTGATGGATTTGATCGGTGACGGAGTGGATGAATAGAGTACACAACTGATGGCGATCAGCGTCAGCGCGGAACTGCCTGCGTCCCATTGGGTAGTGATCCAATAAGCGCAACCGATAACAATACAAAGAAATGTGCGCAATCCGTTATAGGCAGCTTCATAACTGTCGGTATGGCGTGCCAGAGCGGTAACACGCGGTGGCGCTATTTCTGTGGTTGGCGTTGCGTTTTCCAGCCGTTGCAACCAGCGGGTACAGCGCAAATAAAGCCAACAGAAATGACGTAACCGCAGGAAGAAGGCGCGATGACGGTAATCGGATGGATCCTGAGGTGCGATAGCGATCAGTATATGCGCCAGCCGGTATTTATCGGTGGTGGGATCTCGCAGTTCATTCAGCAGTTGATCCAGCACTGCCGCCAGGTTTTCTGGCGGATTCTGCCAATTGAGTAGCATACGGCGCAGACTGGATATCACACTAGTGATACGCAACTGCTGGTGCAACATATAGTTGAGAATGTTGTTCTGTCGGCGTAACCGATAGTGGCTCCAGAATGCCTGAATACGCAAAACGTTCATCGTCAGTATCTGCCCGATAACGCCTTCGTGCGATGTACGCATCTGCAGGCTGATTTCTGGCTGCCACAGCATGGCCGCATGCTCCAACAGACGCAGGTGCATACGGCGCAACGACACCAGCAACGCCTCGCCATCTGAGGTACTTGGCAGGATCATCATCATCAGCCCGCCACACAGAATCCCGGTGATGACCTCACACACGCGCGCCTGGGCGATATCAAAGATTTGCAGGGTATCCGTGACGTTAACCGTACTGAAGGCGATGATTGCCGCAGTATAGCCCGCCAGCGCGAAAGCGTAGGACACGTTGTTCTGGTAGTGGTTGGAAATATAGGTACACAGGCCCAACCAGGTGGCAATCGACAAAGTAAATAGCCAAGGATCGTTCAGGCAGTGGCCAGCGATAATCAGTGATGCCATGGCACCAATCAGGCTGCCGAAAACCCGGCCAATACTTTTGCTGATCACGCCGCCGACCGTCGGAAAACTGACGACGGCAGCCGAGGTCAAGGCCCAATAGGGTTCATCCAACTGCAGAACAAAGGCAACCCACAGCGCCAGACACATCGCCAGTGAGTTACGCAGCGCATAGCGCCATTGCCCTGCGGTGGCTTTGCCCCAGGGGGAGCGGTTCCATTCAAGAAAGGGCAGGTTCACACATCAATCCTGCTGGTGAATGGAAATGGTGCAGGTAGTACCTGCCACCAGGGTTAAATCAGCGGGAATATCGAGTAGCTTTATGCGCACAGGCACGCGTTGCGCCAGGCGAACCCAGGGCACATTAGGCTTCACATCCATCAGTAAATCGCCGCTGCTGTCTACGCTTTGATCATAAATCGCCCGGCCGATGCTCTCGACAACGCCTTGTAGCCGGGTATTCCCGTTATATAAAACGATATCGGCTTTACGGCCTTCTTTGATATGCCGCAGCTTGGTTTCTTCAAAATAGCCGAGCACATAAAAGGAATGGGTATCAACCAGCGCCACCAACGGTGTGCCCGCAGTCGCATAGTTGCCGACCCGGGTTTGCAGGTTGGTGATATAGCCATCGGTTGGGGCGTAAATCCGTGTTTTACTCAGGTTCCATTTGGCCTGTTCCAGATTGGCCTGTGCCGCTTTATATGACGCCTTCATCGCAGCGGCGGCCAGGTTGGATTCGTCTAAATCTTCTGAGGAAATAACATTACGTGGCAGGCTGCGGCGGCGAGCCGCTTCATGATCGGCTTTCGCCATATCGGACTGCGCTTTGGCCAACGCGGCTTCGGCATTGTCTTGGGCAATTTGATAAGGGACAGGATCAATGCTGAAAATCAGACTTCCCGCAGGGACGAACTGATTGTCATGAACCATGATCTTCTCTAACCTTCCGGAGACTTCAGGCGTGATATTGACGAGTTCTGCCCGCACTTTGCCATCACGTGTCCAGGGGGATTGCATATAGTAATTCCACAGCCACCAGCCAGCGCAAAGGGCAATAGCGCAAATAATAACCGTCGAGAAATATTTTAATGTCTTATGCTTCATGAGCTACCAACTCGCTAAAATCCATAGGGAACCGCTGACGGCGATGACGAAAATGGACAGATCCATCAACATTGGATGCCAGATTTCACCAGAATAGATCCAGTCGCGCAGCAGGTGGTGTACCAGTAACCAAAATACCAGCCCGAGTAAAAATGCTTTGAATATGGGGGGGAAATAAAGCGACGCTCCAAGCACCAAATCGGGCAGGGGGGATGGAGTATGAGGCCAAGACGTATTCACGTTAGCAATCCCTATGAGTGAATATGAAGAGTATTTGCATAGAGGATAACCAATTACTGATAAATTTGGTGGTTATTTTTACAATATGGATTATATACATTTGTGTTTTTAATATGACTTACCCAAAATAGTCTACACTCTGGAAAGTAATGTTAGCATGCTAATTATAAGGAGGGGGAAGTGGAGTCAACGTTAGGTTCAGATTTAGCACGATTAGTTCGTGTTTGGCGTGCGCTTATTGATCATCGGCTCAAGCCGCTGGAGCTTACTCAAACGCATTGGGTTACTTTGCACAATATCAATCGGTTACCGCCTGAGCAGTCCCAAATCCAGTTGGCAAAAGCGATCGGCATTGAGCAACCTTCACTGGTGCGTACGTTGGACCAGTTGGAGGATAAGGGGCTGATAACCCGTCATACCTGTGCTAACGATCGGCGCGCTAAACGTATTAAACTGACCGAGGCTGCAGAGCCGATTATTCGGGAAGTGGATAGTGTGATCACCTCGACCCGAGCCGAAATTCTCAGCGGTATTGCGGAATCGGAAGTCAAGCTGTTAGTGGAGTTGCTCGCAAAACTAGAACAAAACATCATTGAACTGCAAGAAAAACAATAAATTTAACGATCTTCTAAATGATTTCCGTCACAGCATCAAACAGAAACCGGAGGCCTTAAGCCTCCGGTTTTGCATTCAATAAAGAATCGATTACAGCGGAGAAACGGTGGTAGTGCTGCCGTTTTGCGCCAGACGTACACGCTGCCCAGGGCTAAACTTGGTAGAGTCGGCACGCTGAACAACCACGATGTTTTCTTTATTGTCGGTTTTGATTTCCAACTCGACGCCGTTGGTACGAGAAGCCGCGCTACCGACGCTATTACCCACAACACCACCGGCCACAGCACCCGCTGCGGTTGCCAGAGTGCGTCCAGTACCACCGCCAACGGTGTTACCCAACAGGCCGCCCAACACAGCCCCACCGATTGCGCCGATGGTGTTCGCACCTTCACCGCCCTGAATTTGTACCGGGCGAACAGAGACCAACGTACCATAGGTTACGGTTTGTACACGTTTGGCCTGAGAGGCTGAGTAAACATCGCCAGAAGTCGTCGGATCCGCACATCCTGCCAGCGTGATTCCGGCGAGAGCAACGACGAGAAGACGCTTGATCATATAAAGCTCCTGCAGTTTTAGTAATCCCGATTTGGGAGCCTGCCCAAATCAAGCCAATGAAAACATTTTTACGATTATGGCTGGATCAGTCCGATATCTCCATGATCTGCCAATGTATACAGCTTAGCTTTTCACTGTTCAACCAATAATAAACGGTGGTTTAGCTTTATAACAGCATTGGAAACAAATTAGTTGCTTTTCTTAGGCCGGTAATTGATGAAGATGTAAGCAGTTATTGGCATAAAATGAACAACGTGGCTCGCAGGCTGTAAAAAAGGCATCCTGATTCATGGCGTTAATGGCTCAATTCTGGTTTATTTAGCAGGTTAAACGGTTGTCACCCGGAACGGGGAAAGGAAATTGCTATGAAGTCAGGCCGCTATATTGGAGTCATGTCTGGTACCAGTCTGGATGGGATTGATGTGGTACTTGCCGCGATCGACGAACGTATGGTGGCGCAGCAGGCAAGTTATAGCCACCCAATGCCAATCCCGTTAAAGAAAGCCATTCTGGGGATGTGCCAGGGGCAACAGACCACGCTTTCTGCTGTGGGGCGATTGGATGCACAACTGGGTACGCTGTTTGGTGAAGCCGTGTTGGGGTTGCTGAAAAAAGCGGGCGTCCCGGCCCATGAGGTCACCGCCATTGGTTGCCACGGCCAGACAGTCTGGCACGAGCCTGAAGGGGAAAACCGTTTCTCCATGCAACTGGGAGACAACAACCGGGTGGCGGCGTTGACGAATATTACCACCATCGGTGATTTTCGTCGTCGTGATATGGCCTATGGTGGTCAGGGGGCGCCGCTGGTGCCTGCCTTCCATCAGGCGTTGTTGGCTCACCCTTCCGAGCGGCGGATGGTGCTGAATGTTGGCGGTATTGCCAACCTTTCCCTGTTATTACCTGGCTCACCGGTTCGCGGTTTTGATACCGGCCCAGGGAATATGCTGCTGGATGCCTGGGTCTGGCGGCATCACTCGCAACCCTATGACAAAGATGGCATCTGGGCGATGGAGGGGCGGGTGTGTTTACCGCTGTTGCAGCAGATGCTGGCCGATCCCTATTTTGCCTTGCCAGCGCCGAAGAGTACCGGTCGGGAATACTTCAACATCAGTTGGCTGGAAAAACACCTCGCCAGGTTGCCGGGGCTTCGCCCGGTGGATGTGATGACCACGCTGGTTGAACTGACGGCAACCACGATCGGTGAGCAAGTACTGCTGGCGGGAGGCTGCGAACGGTTACTGGTCTGCGGTGGTGGTGCACGCAATCCGCTGCTGATGGCCCGAATGTCGGCCTTGCTGCCGGGTACTGAAGTGACTACCACGGATAATTTCGGTGTCAGTGGTGACGACATGGAAGCCTTGGCTTTCGCCTGGCTGGCATTCCGAACGCTTTCCGGCCAACCGGGCAATCTGCCGTCTGTCACCGGCGCCCGATGTGAAACCCTGCTAGGTGGGATTTATCCGGTTTTGCCATTGGGGCCCCGTTAGCTCTGTTAGGATAGAAATGAAGTCAATTTCTTGAGGAGCAACATCATGAAAAAAATGCTTATTGTCGCTGGGTTCCTGCTCTTGACGGGCTGCAGTTATGTTATGCCTCAGAAGAGCCAAACGTTGCATTACCAATGTGGGACAACGCCACTGACGGTATCACTGGATGGTCAGGAGAGTACGGTCAGCTTGGTGATGGACGGGGAACAGTTGAAACTGAAACAGGTGCTGGCGGCATCTGGCGCCAAATACAGTGATGGGAAATACACCTTCTGGTCTAAAGGACAGAATGCTTTTGTCGAACGTAATGGCAAAGTGATCATGAGTGACTGCATGCAGGTTAACTAAACATTCGCCCCGTGGCATCAGAATGATTGAGATTCTGATGTTGCAGGCGCAGAATGTGACAACGAATTTACTGGTTGGTTGATATCCAGATGACTGATAATAATGAGTTTGATGTGGCGGACCTGCGCCGTGAATATACTCGTGGTGGGTTGCGTCGTAACGATTTGACCGCCAATCCTCTTGATCTGTTTGAACGTTGGCTTAAGCAGGCCTGTGAAGCGCGCCTGGCCGATCCTACCGCCATGTGTGTTGCCACGGTGGATGAGCAGGGGCAGCCTTACCAACGCATCGTGTTACTCAAGCATGTCGACGACAAGGGGTTGGTGTTTTACACCAACCTTGGCAGCCGCAAGGCGCAACAATTGGCACAGAACCCACGTATCAGCCTGCTGTTTCCGTGGCATATGCTCGATCGTCAGGTGATTTTTCTCGGCCAGGCAGAGCGCCTGTCGACGCTGGAAGTCATGAAGTACTTCAGTAGTCGTCCTAAAGACAGCCAGATTGGTGCGTGGGTTTCGCAACAATCGACCCGCATTTCCGCACGCGGTATCCTGGAAAGCAAGTTCCTTGAGTTAAAGCAAAAATTCCAGCAGGGTGAAGTGCCATTACCCAGTTTCTGGGGTGGCTTCCGGGTCAAATTTGACTCCGTTGAGTTCTGGCAGGGGGGCGAACATCGTCTGCATGACCGTTTCCTCTACCAGCGAGAGGGAAATGACTGGAAAATTGACCGACTGGCACCCTGACAGGTGGAAAATCCCCCTTAAGCGCTGGCACTGATGCCGCTGGCGCTTTATTCTATGCGCTACCCTGAATTTTATTATTTCGCCAAAGGGCGAAGGCTGTGTACCGGCAAAGGTGCATTCGTTTATACATGGAGAAATTGATGGCTAGCATCAACCTGATTCAACAATTGCAAGAGCGGGGCCTGGTGGCCCAGGTGACGGACGAGGAAGCGTTAGCGGAGCGACTGGCGCAAGGGCCAATTGCTCTGTATTGCGGCTTCGATCCGACCGCTGACAGCTTGCATTTGGGCCATCTGGTGCCTCTGCTGTGCCTGAAGCGTTTCCAACTGGCCGGCCATAAACCGGTGGCGTTGGTTGGTGGTGCAACCGGCATGATCGGCGACCCGAGCTTTAAAGCCGCTGAGCGCAAGCTGAACACCACGGAAACGGTTAACGAATGGGTCGAGAAAATCCGTAAACAGGTTTCTCCGTTCCTCGATTTCGATTGCGGGAGCAACAGCGCCATTGCGGCCAACAACTACGACTGGTTTGGCGGCATGAACGTGCTGACCTTCCTGCGTGACATCGGTAAACACTTCTCTGTGAACCAGATGATCAACAAGGAAGCGGTAAAACAGCGTCTCAACCGCGATGACTCTGGTATTTCTTTCACCGAGTTTTCCTACAACCTGTTGCAGGGATTTGATTTCTCTGAACTTTACAACCGCCATCAGGTGGAGTTGCAAATCGGCGGTTCCGATCAGTGGGGCAACATCACTTCAGGTATCGATCTCACTCGTCGTATGCATCAGAAGCAGGTGTTCGGCCTGACCGTTCCGTTGATCACCAAAGCGGACGGCACCAAATTCGGCAAGACCGAAGGGGGTGCGGTATGGCTGGCGCCAGAGAAAACCAGCCCATACAAATTCTACCAGTTCTGGATCAACACGGCGGATGCTGACGTCTACCGTTTCCTGAAGTTCTTCACTTTCATGAGCCTTGAAGAGATCAACGCACTGGAAGAAGAAGACAAGAACAGTGGCAAAGCGCCACGCGCCCAGTATGTGCTGGCAGAAGAGGTCACCGGAATGGTGCATGGCGCGGAAGGCTTGGCAGCGGCCAAACGCATTACCCAAAGCCTGTTCTCCGGCGCGCTGCATGACATGACGGAAGCAGACTTTGCTCAACTGGCGCAAGATGGCATGCCAACCATCAAACTTGAGCAAGAAGCCGATCTGCAACAGGCACTGGTTAATGCAGAACTGGTGCCTTCACGTGGGCAGGCGCGCACCATGATCGCTTCCAACGCGGTGACTATCAACGGAGAGAAACAAGCGAATCCGGAATACCAGTTTACCGACGGCGATCGTTTATTTGGCCGTTATACGCTGCTGCGTCGCGGTAAAAAACATTATTGCCTGGTTGACTGGAAGTAATCTGCATTGAGCGGGGCGCTACTGTGGTGGGATGACGGCGTGGTTTTTAACCCGAAATACCCGTCCTGATGCTCCGATAGCTTACGCCACGATGACCCTATCGGTGCGCGCTTTTGTCAGCCCATTTATAATGCCAGCCACCTTAGGTGGCTGGCATTATTATCTATACCCTATCCTGGCCGGGGTTGGGAATTACTTCAAACCTTCTGCACTCAACGTTGCTTCCACCGCAGGGCGTGCCGCGACGCGATCGATATACGCCGTCAGATGCGTGTGCTTCTTGAGATCAAACTGTAAAGCCTGCGCCCAACGCAACACGGTGAACAGATACGCATCCGCCACGCTGAAACGGTTACCCAACAGGTAATGCTGTTTCTCCAGCACGGAATCCAGATAGTTGAACTGGCTGGCTAATTTATCACGGGCAATGACCTTGTATTCGTCCGGCGTTTTCGGGTTAAACAGTGGGCTGAAGCCTTTATGCAGCTCGGTGGCAACATAGTTCAGCCATTCGATCGCATGATAGCGGGAAAGCGTCCCGGCAGCCGGGATCAGGTTGCGGTCCGGCACGCGGTCTGCCAGATACTGCACAATGGCTACGCCTTCGGTCAGCAGACTGCCATCGTCAAGCACCAACGCCGGGACTTGTCCCTTCGGGTTGATCTTCAGATAGTCGGCGCCACTTTCTGTTTTCTTCTGCGCCAAATCGACTTTTTCTGCAGTAAAATCCAGCCCGGCCTCGCGCAATACGATATGGGGTGACAGGGAACAGGCGCCAGCTTTATAGAACAATTTCATCGAAAACTCCTTGATAGTGATGAATGACAGGCATGCTTAACCTCTCATCCTAGTTCTCTGGCGGTAAAATTACAGTGGTTTTACCAACAATATTTCATTAGCCCACCAGGGCCTGGTGTTCAAGCAGGCTGGCGATCTGTTGTTGCAATGCCTGTGGCGCGGTTTGCATCGGCGAGCGCAATTCATTTTTGATCAACCCTTGCTGGGCCAGCGCGGCTTTAACAGGGGCAGGGTTAGGGAAGCTGAACATCTGCTGGATCATCGGCAACAGGCTGTAGAAATTGCGGCGTGCTGCTGCCAGATCGCCCTGAGCGACCTGTTCAACCAGCGCGACAAAACGTTCTGGGTGAAGATGTGCTGATGCGGAAATGGCACCGCTGCCGCCCAGACATAACGTCGCCAGGATAAGATTATCTTCCCCGGTAAGGACATCGATCTCACCGTCGTTAATCAGTGCCATGGTCACGTCCGGCTCACCTCCGCAGTCCTTGATGGCCTTGACCTGTGGATGGCGAGCGATCTGCCGAAGCGTGTCCAACTCAAAGGTTACCCCGCTACGATAGGGGACATTGTACAAAATCACCGGAACGCGGGAAGCATCGGCAAGACGGGTAAAATATTCGACCAGCCCAGCCTGGGAAGGGCGAATATAGTAAGGGGCAGGGATCAGTACGCCGGCAATATCACGCTGGTTAATGGCCTGCTGCATCTGCAGAGTATGGGCCATATTATTGCCGGAAAGCCCCATCACCACCTGTTTGGCTGGCACGACATCGAGCACGGCATCAAGGACGGCTAACTGCTCTTCTTTGCTCAGCGCAGCGGCTTCGCCGGTAGAACCGCAGACCACCAGGCCTGAAATGCCAGAAGCGATCAGATGTTCGGCCAGTTTTTTCACTGCCGGGAAATCGACATCGTCATTATTGAATGGGGTTACCAGTGCAACCCAAATGCCGGAAAATGAAGCCATGTGAAACTCCTTCTGTGTGACCGCCAGAGACGTCAGAGGAGAAAACAAGAGAGGAGTAACGCTTGGCACACCATCCTGTCAGCTCATCTGACGGGACAGTACGCCCCGGTCAAATGAGCGACTGTTTCTTCGAAGTAACCGCCATGAACCCAGCAACGGTCAACGCGGTTTGCAGCGATACGGCCTGTGGGCATAAAAGGGTCATGGCAATCTCGTCATCAGTGGATGTGATTCGATAATGAATAGCCTGCGTCGGGCTGTCAATTTATAACAGCTTGATAACATGGTTATTCATAACTGTCGGCGGGTCATGAGTTTGGCTAATAAACGAAAACCCCGCCGAAGCGGGGTGGGTTCTCAACGGTGTGGTCGGGTACTGATCGACGCTGTCCAACTGAATGTCGCGCCTGTAGGCTGCGCTCGGTTGGCTTTACGTTCTGCGCGGGTTGCCTTGGCAATTTTTTCTCGTGCCGCCATGATACGTTCGATGGCTTCGTCTTTAATTTTGTTGTGCTCGGCGTTGGTCAGCGGGCGTTCGAGATTTTTGCGCGCTCTGTCCAGTTCGGTTTTTACTTCACGTTGTTCGCTTTCTGTCATCTCTTTCAGCGTAAGTTTCTTCATTATGGCAACCTGTGTTGTGAAGTTGACTTTCAGTGTACAGGATTTATGGCGAAAATATTGCTGCAGGGTTATCAAACTTTTTCCAGACATGCTCACTGAAAGCGCCGTATTCGTTCGGCGGCTCGCGATGAAGGGCTACTCGTTGCGATGATTACCGAACTTCCGGTCGTATTCACGGCGATAACCTCGCGCTTTGTTACGATCGCGGATCCATAAATAACCACACACCAGCGCTACGGCGGTGGAAAATGAAACATTACGCATATCTCTGTCATACCAGAACACCAATAGGGCATCCAACGCGGCAACCAGCGCAATCCATTTATACATGTGTGACTGTCGTCGCGTTGCGGCGTTAAGGCGCTTCAACAGCCTGGCTTCGTGCAGAACCGGTTTCTGCTGCATGGTCATCCCACGTTTATCAGTGTCTCGTCATAAATTACCAGAATATTTCCGCATGCGTCATCACTGACATTGTCAGCGATGACGATTTTCTGCGTGAGTAAACCCTGTTTAAAAATTACGCGGTGACGGATTGAATTTAACTAAAAACATGATAGGTTATTTATTCACTATTCTTGTTTAATTATTCAGTTGATGATGATGATTGTTCGAACCTGGCACGGCTGTGTACCGCTACAACATCGGCAAGGGTTTGCCGAACATTTGAATGTCACCGGTGTACAACATGCTCGAAGGATCGCAGGTAACTGCGGGGCTTTTGTCCGGCAGGAAGTGCAGGGAGACTATGCGCACTTTTTCCTGGCAACCTATTGGGAATCTCTCGAGGCCATCAAGCATTTTGCCGGTGAAGTTTATCAGGTGGCAGTAACCTATCCGGATGATGAAGCCTTTGCGCTCATCTCCGACCCTTACGTTTTTCATCATCAGGTTGATGAAATCATTGCGCTTTAATCTTCGGTTTAGGCCCTATGCAGGAGGTTATGATGAACAGCAAGACGGTGCACCCAGAAGCCGTTATTCAACAGCAGCTTGATGCTTATAATGCCCGCGATATAGAGGCTTTCATGGCCTGTTGGGCCGAGGATGCGCAATATTACGAACATCCAGATACGTTGCTGGCCAGTGGTAAAAACGAAATTCGTGAGCGACATATTGCACGCTTCAAAGAGCCAAGCCTGTTTGGTGAACGAATTAAAAGGATGATGGTGGGAAACCTGGTGATTGACCAGGAGGTGGTCACGCGTAATTTCCCTGAAGGGCGCGCTAAAATGGACGTGATTGCCATTTACGAGGTCGAACTGGGCAAAATTGCCAAGGCCTGGTTCAAGATTGGGCCGTGTGAACTGGATGAGGGCGCCTTATAGCGCCCCCTGATTTACAGGGCCAGAATGGCTTCAATCTCTACGTTGAGATCAGGAGAGAACAGCGCACTGACGGCCACCAATGAACTTGCGGGTAAAGCGCCATCAAGATAATCGAAAAGGACGTCACGGATGACGGCCAGATCGTTGATATCCGTCAGGAATACGGTGATTTTGATCAATGACTTTAGATTAGTGCCTTCGGCAGCGGCAATGGTCGCCAGCTGTTCCAGAATGGCGCGCACCTGATGCTGTGCCGTTTGGCCCTGAGCATCGCTGGCAAAGGCGGTGAGACCTGAAACGTAAAGCGTATCGGTGTGCCGGACTGCGTGCACATAAGGTCCACCTGGTGTAGGTAGTTTTGCGTAGTTGATGCGTTTTATTGATGACATGCTAACCCCACGAAATTGCCAAAAGCACGCGCAAACCGGGCGTGCAGCCAAAAGTTTTGCAGGATGCTGCCTGGCAATACTATCATCCCTGTCTGTCCTTCACGCAATAAGGATATAGAAAGAGTGATAAACCAGACATTGGCTCCTTACCTGCAACGTTGGCAGCTTGAGCCAGATGGTCAAGCGTTCGAGACCCACAGCAGCTTGCTGATGCCGGTACGCTACCAAGGCCGGCCCGCAATGTTGAAGATAGCCCGTGAGCAGGAAGAGAAGTTTGGTGGTTTGCTGATGTGCTGGTGGCAAGGAGAAGGCGCCGCCCAGGTGCTGGCATGGCATGATGAGGGTATTTTGCTGGAGCGGGCGATGGGCCATCAGTCTTTGACACAGATGGTTCGCAGCGGGGAAGATGAACGGGCAACAGCCATTCTGTGCCGGGTGATTGCCCGGTTGCATATGCCTCGAGCAAAGCCTTATCCTGAGCTGATCCCACTGCATCAGTGGTTTAACGCCTTGTGGCCAGCCGCGCAGGCACATGGCGGGATGTTACGCTTGAGTGCTACGGTGGCGGCAGAATTATTGACCAGCCCGCGTGAACAGGGTGTGCTGCACGGTGATATCCATCATGATAACGTGCTGGATTTCGCCGAGCGCGGTTGGTTGGTGATCGACCCCAAGCGTTTGTACGGTGAGCGTGGATTCGATTACGCCAATATCTTCTGTAACCCCAATTACGGTGTCGCTACCGATCCTGATATTTTTCATCGTCGCCTGGAACAGGTTTGCTCGCTAGCCGGGTTGGATCGCTGCCGTCTGCTGCAATGGATATTGGCCTGGGCAGGGCTTTCTGCGGCCTGGTTTTTGGAAGACGGTGAAGCGGCTGATATTGACTTGCGAGTCGCGGAACTGGCGGCGAGTGCCTTGGGGATAGCGCTACCCCGCAACGATCCAGGGTTTATCCTGCCGGTTTAAAATTTTGCTGGGAGCAACCAGACAGGACTCGGCTAATAACCATCGCGCCTAGCTAAAGTGAAGGCATACGGCGTGGTAGTGAGAAAACAGCATAAGCCAAAACACCGCCGATCAACCCCCAGAATGCCGCCCCTATACCCAACAACGTCAGGCCGGAAGCCGTAATCAGGAAGGTGATCACCGCTGCATCCCGCTGTTTTTCATCCTGAAGGGCGCGTTGCAGGCTACCGGCAATTGTGCCCAGCAGGGCCAATCCGGCGATAGTATGAATTAAAGCCTGGGGTAACGCACTGAACAGCATGCCAATCGTCCCTCCTAATGCCCCAGCCAACAGATAGAATCCACCCGCAGCGGCGGCGGCCATGTAGCGGCGTTTGGGGTCCGGATGGACATCCGAACCCATACAGATAGCGGCGGTGATCGCGGCAATACAGACGGTAAAGCCGCCAAAAGGGGCCAAAACCAAGGCCGTCAACGCAGTCCAGGCGATCAGTGGTGAGGTTGGTACGTCATAACCGGCCGCCTTGAGCGTGGCAATACCGGGAGCGTTCTGGGAGGCCATGGTGACAACAAAGAACGGAATACCAATCCCCAACAGGGTCGATAGCGTGAAGTGCGGTGCAATAAACGTCGGTTTGGCAAAGGTCAATGCGTGTTGGGCAAAATGAATGTTACCCTGTAACGCAGCAATCGCCAGCCCACCGGCCAATGTCAGGACGATGCCATAACGTGGCAGATAGCGGCGAGTGAGCAGGTATATCAGGCACATGCCGGCACTGAGGGTAAAGTTGAGCTGTAAAGAGGCGAAGGCATCCAACCCGAAGCGAAGTAATATCCCGGCCAACATCGCGGCAGAAATGGCCTGTGGAATGTGGTTCATTAATTTGGCGAACAGGCCCGTTACGCCACACAGCAGAATCAGGCCGCTGGCGAAAATAAATACCCCGATTGCCTCATTGAGCGGTGTCCCTGGCAAACTGGTTACCAGCAACGCTGCACCGGGCGTCGACCAGGCCGTCAGGATCGGCGTACGGTAATAGAGCGAGAGGCCTAACGACGTGACGCCCATCCCCAGCCCAAGCATGCTCAGCCAGCCACCAATCTGTATCGGGGTGGCACCTGCGGCGGCCGCGGCCTGAAAGATAATCGCCGCAGAACTGGTGTAGCCCACCAGCACCGCCACAAAACCGGCAACCAAGGCTGAAAATGAGAAATCACGTAAAGAGAGTGCTGGGCGCATAACCAATCCTGATGCGATGTGCGTTATAACGTACGAATGAGGGCAGCATAGCATTGTGCGTTATAGCGCACAAGGGAGTATACTCGGGCCATAACAGAGGGGGAACAGTATGCAGGACCTTGCCAGCCATTTGGCTCAAACACTTAAAACACTGCGTGCCCAGCGCGGCTGGAGCCTCAGCCAGGCCGCAGAAAATACCGGTGTCAGTAAGGCCATGTTGGGGCAGATTGAACGGGGTGAGTCCAGCCCGACGGTCGCGACTTTATGGCGGATTGCAACGGGGTTTAACGTGGCCTTTTCTGCCTTTCTGGAAACGGCCCCGCTGCAATCGGCGGCTATGCTGCATCGTGATGGTGAACAGCCCGGTTTCAATCAGGACAATGCTGATATGCGTGTCGTGCCGCTGTTTCCTTTCGATCGGCAATTGGGCTTCGATATATTTGTCATCGATTTGGCCCCGGGGGCGCTCAGCGAATCCTCCGCCCACGAAACGGGCGTGATTGAACATGTGATTGTTATCCATGGCCAACTTGAGCTGGCGATTAACGGGGTCTGGCATCACCTTTCCAGCGGTGAGGCGATGCGCTTTCAGGCGGATTGCCCCCATGCTTATCGTAATGTCTGTTCTGAGTCAGTGCGTTTCCATGACCTGATCCATTACCCGCGCAGTTAAATCACGACTCAACGAAGTCGGTAGGCGTTTTGACTCCGTTGGCCTGAATGCCTAACGTATTGCAAATGAAGCTTATTTGCCATTAGAGGGAGCTAAACTTTGCAGAGTGTTTCTCGTCGCCAGTTTCTTAAGTTCAGCGCACAAACCACAGGAGCCGTAATCGCCATGACTTCACTACCTGACAGTATCCGCCTGGGCATGGCGGCAGAGCAGTTACCCCCAGACACTGATGATTTTTTGTGGTTGGAAGCGTTGCAGGGCAAACCGGCGTTAACCTGGGTAGAACAACAGAATCAACGTACCCTGACCCGTTTTGCCCAAGGTAAGGCTTTTCCCCAGGTAGAAACTCAAGTGCTCGATATTCTTAACAAGGACACCCAGATCCCGTGGGTAACCCAATACGGGCAATTCTATTACAACTTTTGGCAGGATCAGCACCATCCGCGTGGGCTTTGGCGGCGTACCACCTTGCAGGAATACCGTAAGGACGAACCAGAGTGGGAAACCGTGCTGGATATTGACGCCTTGGGCAAAGCTGAGGGCAAGGATTGGGTTTACCACGGTTCGCAAGCGTTGTCGCCGGATTATCGTTACTGTCTGCTACACCTGTCGCCTGATGGTGGGGATGCCGTGGTGGTTCGTGAATTCGATCTGGTCAGTAAACAGTTCGTTGAGCATGGCTTTGTCTTGCCTGTGGCCAAGAGCCGGGTTTCCTGGATCGATAAAGACAGGCTGTTTGTTGCGACAGATTTTGGCCCAGGTTCCATGACTCAGTCTGGCTATCCCCGGATAGCAAAAATCTGGCAGCGGGGCACACCGCTGAGTGCCGCCCAGCCTCTCTATGAGGCGCAAGCGGAGGATATGTCGGTCTTTGCCTATCACGACTCGACGCCGGGTTTTGCGCGTAGCTATGTTGGTCGTAGCCTTGACTTCTACCGTAAAGAGGTCTTTGTCCTGAATGCGCAGGGCGACAAGATCAGGATCGAGGTTCCTGACGATGCCTGGGTTAGCGGCCATCGTGAATGGTTATTGATCAAGCTGAGCAGTGAATGGCAATTAGGCGATCAGCGTTATCCCTCTGGGGCCTTACTTGCGGCTAACTTTAACGACTATCTGGCGGGCAAGCGGTCGCTGTCGGTGCTGTTTACCCCGAGTGCGAGCGTGGCGTTGAGTGGTTATGCCAGCACGCGTGACCATCTGATCCTCAGCATCATGGATAACGTCGTTAACCGGCTGGAAGTGTTGACGCCGCAGGGTAATCAATGGCGGAGCAGGCCGTTGGGACAGCCGGGCGCGGTCAATACGATTTCTGCCACTGGGATTAACGATGAAACCAATGCCTATTTCCTGACCGTGAGTGGTTTCCTGCAACCGACCTCGCTCTATATGGGGGATCTGGACAGCGGTAATGAAGAGCTGCTCAAGCAAGCGCCACAAGATTTTGATGCGACGAGCTATCAGGTGAGCCAACATTTTGCTCAGTCGAACGATGGCACACGGGTGCCATATTTCCAGATTGCCGCCAAAACCCTGCAACTGGATGGCAAAAACCCGACGCTATTGTACGGCTACGGTGGCTTTGAGGTACCGCTGCTGCCGGGATATCTCGGTGCCAAGGCTCCGGCCTGGCTGGAGCGTGGCGGGGTTTATGTCGTTGCCAATATTCGAGGCGGTGGTGAGTATGGTCCGGCTTGGCATCAGGCCGCGCTGAAACAGAATCGCCATCGTGCTTATGAAGACTTTGCTGCGGTCGCGCAGGATCTGATTGCGCGAAAAGTGACATCGTCACCTCATCTTGGCGCACGCGGTGGCAGTAATGGTGGGCTATTGGTCGGCAACATGCTGACGCTGTATCCGCAATTATTTGGCGCCATCGTCTGTGAAGTGCCGTTATTGGATATGCAGCGTTATACCCAGCTTTCTGCGGGGGCCTCTTGGATTGCCGAGTATGGTGATCCAACCCAGCCACAGGAATGGGCCTATATCAAAACCTTTTCACCCTATCACAACATCAAAACCCAGGTAGCTTACCCGCCGGTGCTGTTTTATACCGCTACCAGCGACGATCGCGTTAACCCGTCGCACGCACGTAAGATGGCGGCGCGTATGCAGCAGATGGGCTATTCGCAAGCGTATTTCTATGAGAATACCGAAGGGGGACATAGCGCTTCGGCGGATAAGAAACAATCGGCCTTCCACAGTGCGCTGGTCAGTGAGTTCCTGTGGGATACATTGAGCGGTGGGGCAGTAAAATAGGTCGCTTGCCCAGTCAGTCATAAAAAAACGCCGAAGCTCAGCTCCGGCGTTTTTTTACATTACAGCAGCGGATCAGTTAGCGGCAGCGGCCTGCGCTTTCTTCTCGGTGTCTTCTGCGGTATCCAACGTCATGCGGTACAGTTTAGGTGCGGTCAGCATCATCAGTACTGCAATAACGGCGGTGGCGATACCAATCTGCATAAACACGTGGCTATAGATGGCCAAAGAAGCATGTGCATCGTTGATATCACTCGGTACGGCGGTCAGACCGGCCACTTTACCGGCGATTAACGCGGCAGCCGCGGTGGTCAGGAACCAAGAGCCCATGATGAAGCCCATCAGGCGCTGTGGAACCAATTGAGCAACCATCGCCAGACCCAGGCCGGAGATCATCAGTTCACCGATACTTTGCAGTGCATAGCTCAGGATCAGCCAGTTAACGGAAACAATACCTTGTTCATTAGCAAAGCTTGCCCCCCATGGCAGCACCAGGAAGGCACCAGAACAGAGGATCATCCCGAAGGCAAATTTGTGTGGCATCGGTAAACGATCGCCCATCTTGTTGTACAGCGCGGCAAGGATAGGGCTGGCCAACATGATCCAGAACGGGTTCAGTGCTTGGTATTGCTCAGGCTCAAAGGCAATACCCAGGATATTATGTTCCACGTTGTGGATAGCAAAGAAGTTCAGAGACGTCGGCATCTGGCTGTACAGCACGAAGAACACCACGGCTTCCAGCATCAGCAGGAACGCGACGATCATCTTGCGGCGTGCAGCACCGTGCAGTGCGAAGGTTTCTTTGGCAAAGACAATCACAATCCCGGCTGAGATGATAGCCAGTGCCCAGCGCGCGATGATCTGATTGTGCAGCAGCCAACTGGAGATTGCGATTAACGCAACCACACCCACCAGCACCATCAGCAGTTTCTGAACCTGCAAAGGCTTAAAGTCAGGTTTGGAACCGTATTGCTTGACCCAGCCGTGACACATCATAAAGTTGACCAACGTGATCAGCATACCGACCACGCTCAACGAGAAGGCGACGCTCCAGCCGTATTTCGCTGCCAGCCATGGGGTTGCCAGCATAGAGAAGAACGAACCGATATTAACGGACATATAGTACATGGTAAATGCACCGTCCAAACGCGGATCGTCTTTTTCATAGCAGGTAGACAGCAGGGAAGAAGGGTTGGCCTTGAACAGACCGCTACCTACGGCGATGGTAGCCATGCCCAGATAGACCCAGAAAATGTCATGGCCAGAATAGGCCACCATGGCGTAACCGGCTGCCAGAACGATGGCCCCCAAGACGATCACGCGCTTGGAACCGAGTACTTTATCCCCCAACCAGCCGCCAATGGCGACGAAGCCATAGACCAGCGCACTGAAAGAAGAGAACAGCGTAATGGAATCGGCCTCACTCAGACCCAGCATTTTGACCAGGTAAACAGCCATGATGCCTTGCAGGCCGTAATAACCGAAACGTTCCCAGAGTTCGATCGAGAATATCAGGTAGAACGCCTTTGGCTGCTTAAACGCGTTAAGGCTAACGTTTTCCGATGGTTTGTTGTTTGCAGTTGACACTGGTACCTCTGGTTTTTTCACTGCCCGTATTATCAAGACGGGAAATGCAAAAGTTGATGCAGGGCTGCATCCTTCTGCGTTGTTATAGGAAGAAATGACGGCGGTTAATGTTCACTATCTTTGTCAATGAGGCAAGCTATTTGACATATTCCGTTACATATAACCTCGGCAGCGCGATGCAACCATGTTGCAAATGTTATGCAGTATTAACGTTTGTCATTTTTTGATTTACCGACTTTTTGTTTTGATTAAAACCTATTCGTTCTCTGGGTAGGCATATCTTCTGCTATTTTGTCTGTATCCAGTCCATATCAGTGTTCGCGGCCATATACGCGTGTGTTTATTATGCATAACCCGCTTTGTGTAAGATTTTAGAAATTTGAGAAATGGGTGAGGGTGGTTGTAAACGAGATGTGAACATTAAAGCGTGATGCTGGCCGCTATTTTTGACTAATTTTGCTATTGAAATTATCGCAATGATGTGTTCCTCACTAAAATCCCAGAAATGACCAAGGTTAATGCCGTTTGAGATCACATTTCCTTTAATATGTTCCTTTTATAAAGGTGGAAGGGCCTAAATAGTGGTTAACGGTTAGGCTTTGGTAGGACTCTTGTTTCAATCGCGGATTGACTGCGTCACGCCTCGACAAGTGAGTCGTTGTCATACCCAGCGAGTCGTACGTTGTGATCTGCTGCTAGTGATAGTGGCCTTACCGAAGGGAGCAAAGGGCTTAAGGCGAAGCCCTTTGCAATCTGCACCGTTGCCATAAGGTGGCCGCTATGTGCTATTACTCGGCCCGTCGGGGTCGCTACACGCAGCGTGCTAATCTCACCGAAGATCAATACCGATACCCAGCGCCCCCGGCGCTAAGCGAGCCGGAGTTAAGCTTGAACCCTGCCATTGCCGTTCGCGGAGGTGGCAAGGAAAACCGTTATTTTTATAGCAATACTCATGACACCTATAGCCACATAAACAGAACAGTGGTGTATAAGAAATTGACTCTGGCGGGCTGGATCAAGGTTACCACCTAAAAGGTGTTACATTTTTGCATCGACTGCAGTAGTTCTATAAGTCCCGCTTTATTGTCATCCATTTTATCTGTGGTAAAGTGGACATCTTTTACATATTGCCAGAAGTCATGGCTTTGGTTAATTCCGTACTTTGGTGCCAATGTTACAAACTTAATAGCATTTACTTGGCTTATATTATACTGTTCATTCACATTGCCAATTTGAATTCCAGAGGCTATAAAATAATCCAGTATCGATGTTTCTTTCGTGTCAGGGGTCCATACAAAATAGAGTATTAGATCTTTCTCTGTTGTGTTAAAGAAACCATGAATATAGTATTTAGGCCCATATATTAACTCATCATTCTGCATGATTTTTATATGTACATCATCTCTTCCAATGATGTCAGGTGCCAGCTTAGTCTCTTTATACTGAGACTCGCCCATATATATGGCAATACCTTTTTCTGGGGTGTAAAACCATTCGTTAGTATAATGATGTACGTGTGGGAGTGGCCCGGCCCCAGGGGGGATTATGGCCTTGGCTAACAGGAAGGCACCACAAGTTGTCTTACCTGTCCTTATAAAATCAAAAATTTCCCCGGCAGGGCCAACGATAATAGGGTGATCATCTTCACTGGATATGCTTTCAAAAATAACCTTATTACTTTGTGAAATGTCCAGCCTGGCACTGACTTGAAAGGAGGCAATTATAGCGAAACCAAGGAATACTTTAAGTAAGATTGACATTTACCCTGCCTCTTGGTTCTTTTTGACACATTTCATCGCAGCATGATATGACTTGGTTGCCATATCATGCAAAGATAACTTTCTGAAGCTTTCAGAAATAACCTCAATGCCAAAAGGACCGTTGTATCCATGTTCAAATAAAACCCGAATGAACTCATCGATATTGGCAACACCGTCGCCAGGTAAAAGTCGTCTGTTAATTGTGTCTCGCCACAAAGGAGATATTGGGTACCTCTCCAAGTCATTTAATTCAACACCTTTGATGTATTCCAATGGTATTTCTTTGATTTTTTGGTAAGGTATTTTTCCTCTGCTTAAGTGCCAAATGTCCAACAGCAATCCCCCATGTTTGCTGTTCGCATTGACAACAATATCTTTTGCGTCTTGTATGTTGTTAATGTTACTGAATGGCATAATTTCAAGCATGATTTCCGTACCATACTTGCCTGCTTCTTCAGCCAGTTTATAAAACTCTTCTGTAATCTCTGATTTGTTTAAGACTTCTGGGGACTCATCAATTTTTGGTGCCACCTTTATCATTGTTGCTTCTAATTCATTGGCTAACGTCAAAAAATTGTATCTCATCAAGTCAGACGTCCTTCTGCTTTCTCCTTTATCAAACCAGCCGGTAAGAAATTCAAATTCAAGGTATTTAAAATTTTGTTTCTTTATGATTTCCTTTAGCTTCTTAATGCCATATAGATCTGTGTTGTAGATTAAGTCCTCATAGACCAGGCCAAATCCGTTGTATCCGGCTTCTTTTATCGCTTCTAACCTATGTTCCAAAGAGAATGGGCTTATTTCTGTTGGCCCAAAAGGGAAAACATCCCCTGAGACTGTAAAATAAGATGCTATAAAGTTCATAATGTTCTCATCCTTTAGTGTAAATGGTATTTTCCTGGCCGTAGAGGGGGCCAGCCTGACTTTTCTCGATGTGGTATTTTGTTATATCAACCACTGACCACAATATCGCTGGCTGCTGAACTCAACGTAAAGAATATGCTGGCAGTATTTGGCACTTCGCTTCTGCTGGATTTTTAAACTGCGCCAAATCAATAATGGTCTCTTAAAATTAAATGGGATAGGTATAATGTGCTATATCGTTATTCGGCCAAATGATATTCAAACTCATATCAATACGATTTATTCTATTTGGCGCGCAAGCACTCTGTCATTAAGCACAGTAGAGCAACGGCTCCGCAAGCAATCCCTACTGCTGATGCGCCATTCCATCCATAGTTCACGAAGACCCATCCACCAATACCAGAACCGATAGCACCGCCGCAGAAAAAAGTCGTCATATAAATAGCATTCATCCGCGAACGATACTCAGGGGCTAAAGCAAAAATTAAGCGCTGACCAAGCACTAAATTTGCTGACACAGCAAAATCAAGAATAACGCCAGCCATAACAAACAAGGCGAGTGACTGATTGGAACCAAGCTTTGCTATATGCGTGATGGCAAAGGCGGTTACCCCCATCAACATGGCAACCGCCGTCGCCCAGTTAATCCAGCCCTTAGCTATCCGACTGGCTATGGGGGCTGCGATAGCACCCGCGACACCAAGTAATGCGAATATCGCAATGCCTTTTTGACTTATTCCAAAATCGGGTCCAGATAAAAGTAGTGGCGTCGTTGTCCAGAAGAGGCTAAACGCAGCAAACATGAAGGTGTGATATATTGCTCTTCTTCGGAGCACCGGCTCTGTTTGAACCAGCCTTACCATTGAAAGCAACATTTGCCTATAGCTAATATTCGCTGTAACGACACGAATAGGGAGCGCATTGCGTAATACCACAGCCAGAATAAGCATAATGACACAAGACGCCATGAAGACCACTCGCCACATCGAAAAATACGTAATAATGCTCGCCACTGGCCGGGCTAGCATGATCCCCAGCATGAGCCCGCTCATTATGTTGCCGATGACTTTACCTCGAGCGGCTTCAGGGGCCAGGTGTGCAGCATAGGGCACGAGAATTTGTACTGTGACAGATCCTAATCCGACCATGAGAGAGGCCATTAAGAATAGCGTGGTAGAGTTAACTACGGCCGATATGAAAAGCCCAATTGCACCGATCAGCATAACGGAAATGGCAAGACGACGATTCTCAAAAAGATCTCCGAGCGGTACGACCAGCAACAGACCGATGCCATAACCAATTTGCGTCACAGTGACAATGAGGCCAGCAGCGCCTTTCGATAAATGCAAGTCGGCACTAATTAATCCGATAAGCGTCTGAGCATAGTAAATATTGGCGACAATCAATCCACAAGCGCAGGCAAGTAAAAACGTCAGGCCTGGCGAATATAGGGGAGGACTGGGGCTGAGTAAGGATTCTTTATCTGTTTTAATTAGAATCATTTCATTCTCCAATTTAACGGAAAATTATAAAATCAGCCATGGCTTATGCTGCCAATCCATCGCTGGGCGATTTAATCCAGTAACCGCATAGCCGTTTCAACTACGGCTAGCATAGTTTCTCGTTCCTGACCTGTTTTGCCCATAATACGCATGCCCAAAAGCAGGGTGAGTAAAGTTTTTGCTATTGCTTCGGCATCTTTTCCTGCGGGAATTGAACCATCATGTTGTCCTTCTCTGATATATCCCGCCAGTCTCTCCTCATTGCGGACAAAACCTGCTGACACTTTGGCGGCTACCGCCGCATCCAAATTGGCCAACTCCACGGCGCCCGTGATCATCAAACAGCCGTCACGGCCTTCTGTAGCATGAGAATATTCGGCATAATACTCCAACATGTAACGTACCTTCTGGCGACCATTTACTGCTCCCTCGGTTATTGCCGCGAGTGCGTCACTACGTAGTTTCTGATACCGAACCAACGCCGAATAAAACAGACCATGTTTGCTCTTGAAGGCTTTGTAGATGCTACCAACTGACAGGTTTAGAGCGAGTGAAATATCAGCCATAGATCCACCATTATAACCATGGACTCTAAAGTATTTGATGGCATTATCCAGGGCTAAAGTAATATCGAATTCCCTAGGGCGCCCACTTTTTCTATCTGTAATTGGCGGCATGATTTTCTGCTTTTCCTGTCAGTAACTTTGGGTTATGTTAGGGAACAATCGATTCCAAATAAAGCTTTATTTATTATTTCTTGCCGAGTTCCCCTTGGTGATGCCCTTATTAAAACATGAGAATAATCCTTGTTTTTGTGCGCGCGAAATTAATTTTAGCTGAGAAAGGATAATTGCGAAGCTTGGGTTTCCCATAGCGGGCCACTCCGCCGGTATTACAGAATTTAATATGAGTAAGTGGGTTTCTAAGTGAATCACTCAGAT
Organism: Serratia fonticola; assembly: GCF_006715025.1. NCBI lineage: Bacteria > Pseudomonadati > Pseudomonadota > Gammaproteobacteria > Enterobacterales > Yersiniaceae > Serratia > Serratia fonticola. Next base: position 3,301,288 of record NZ_VFMK01000001.1, on the reverse strand, counting down.
ATATCTTAAGCTACTACAGATTGATGTTATTTTACTTTGGAGATAAAACAGTATGAATACAATGAGAATTGGCGTACTCAGTACAGCAAGAATTGTTGAGTTGGGAATTGTCATTCCCGCTAAATCCTTAGGTTATGAGCTATACTCGATTGCGGCTCGCGATCCGCCAACTGCCCAGGCATTTGCTAAAGAACAGGGCTTTACGCGATATCATGCCTCCTATGAGGAGCTCATTTCAGATCCAAACATTGATATGATTTATAATCCGTTGCCCAATGGTTTACATGGGCCTTGGAATATAAGAGCAATGCAGGCAGGAAAGCATGTCCTGACGGAAAAGCCTTTTGCGAGCAACTTTAAGGAGGCCATTCATGTTTGGGATATTGCTAAAAAAAGTCATGTTTTACTCATGGAAGGTTATCACTATAGTTTTCACCCAGTCATGCATCGAATGTTCTGCTTGCTTAAAGAGGGAATGATTGGCGATCTTGAAAGAATTGATATCGTTATGTGTATGCCTGAAGCCCCTGAATCTGATCCCCGATGGTTACTTGACCTTGCTGGTGGATCGCTCATGGACCTTGGATGCTACGCTATGCATATTTTTCAGCGGTTAGCTCCTTGGGGTGGGGGGCCTCCGAGAGTCGTGGATGCTGTTGCGCATGAGCGATTGGGGCACAGAGGGATTGACGAAAAAATGGACGTTAATATCGATTACCCAAATGGGCTATCAGGGGCTACCCATTGCGATATGGCAGGAGATCATATGGAGTTTACCCTGAGCTTTACGGGGACCCGAGGCCGGATATCGGCGAAGAACTTCCTGCATCCTCATCTCGATGATCGTATTGAGATCGACACTACCCAGATCAAGTCGATTGAGCATCTTGGCAAGAGTTATACCTATGTTCACCAGTTACAATCTTTTTTAGATTGCCTGGCGAACAGGACACCACCCGCGATCTCACTTGAAGAATCTGTCGCGACGATAAAGCTGGTTGACACCTGCTACCGAATGGCAGGCATGAAGCCTAGACCCTCGTGCTGTCTTTAGCGCTGCCATTTGCCGCAATGGTTGCGTAATAAGCAATGGGGGCCTGGTAATTTCACTCCAGCGGGTAAACCTTTTCTTTGAACTCGCACAGGTCTTCAATAATGCATGATCCGCAGCGCGGTTTACGCGCGATACAGGTATAACGCCCATGCAGAATAAACCAGTGGTGACAGTCTACTTTGAACTCGGAGGGAACCACCTTCAGTAACTTTTCTTCCACCTGTTCAACGTTCTTGCCTGGTGCGAAGTGGGTGCGGTTACAGACGCGGAAGATATGGGTATCAACGGCGATGGTTGGCCAACCGAAGGCGGTGTTCAATACCACGTTGGCGGTCTTGCGACCCACGCCGGGGAGGGCTTCAAGTGCAGCGCGATCTTCCGGCACTTCCCCGGCATGTTTTTCCAGCAGAATGCGGCAGGTTTTAATCACGTTTTCGGCTTTGCTGTTGAACAGACCGATAGTTTTGATGTACTCCTTCACGCCGTCGACCCCCAGCGCCAGCAGGGCTGCTGGGGTGTTGGCAACGGGATACAGCTTGGCAGTCGCCTTGTTTACGCTGACATCAGTAGCCTGTGCGGAAAGCAAGACGGCAATCAACAGTTCAAAAGGGGTGGTATAAACCAGCTCGGTGGTCGGATGCGGGTTGTTATCCCGCAAACGGGTCAAAATCTCCAGGCGTTTTTCTTTATTCATTACGCTTTCTCTGCGTGTCCCTGTTCCATGTTAGGTTCAGCCAGTAAGGCTTTGGCTTTGCGAGCTTTCATTTTCTCATCGATGACATATTTGGCGGCCAGCATCAGGCCCAGGCCGATAAACGCCCCCGGAGGCAGCATGGCCAGCAGGAAGGGGCTATCAAAATGCACCACTTCTATACGTAACACTTTGGCCCAACTGCCTAGCAGCATATCTGCGCCGTCAAACAGCGTTCCATTGCCAATCAGCTCTCGCAACGATCCCAGTACAAACATGGCACAGGTGGCACCCAGCCCGATAGCCATGCCATCGATCAAGGCCAAGCCAACTGGCTTCTTCGCTGCGACGGCCTCTGCCCGACCGACCACGATGCAGTTAGTGACAATCAGTGGGATAAAAATCCCCAGCGACTGATACAGGCCAAAGGCGTAGGCGTTAATCAGCATTTGCACGATGCTTACCGCCGCCGCAATGATCATCACGTAAATTGGGATACGGACTTCACTGGGTACCCAGCGGCGCAAGGCCGAGATCGAACCGTTGGTAATGGTCAGTACCAAGGTGGTTGCCAACCCAAGCCCCAGTGCGTTAGTGGCGGTTGAGGTGACGGCTAACAGCGGGCACAGCCCCAATAATTGTACCAACGCGGAGTTGTTCTTCCACAACCCCTGAACGATTAACTCTTTTGCTTCACTCATTCGCTGGCTCCGCAGGCAGGCAAGGTATCAAGTTTAGTCTGCAGCGTTTCCATATACAACGCTGTACGGCGCACCGCATTGACCACGGCGCGGGGCGTGATGGTGGCACCGGTAAACTGATCAAACATGCCGCCGTCTTTTTTCACCGCCCAACGGGCATCATCTGGGCCATCGATTTTTTTACCGCTAAAAAAGGTGATCCAGTTCGAGATGCGTAGCTCAATTTTGTCTCCCAGACCGGGGGTTTCGTGATGTTCTATCACCCGGGTGCCTAACACCGTACCGTGGAAATCGGCGCCTACCAGTAATTGAATGGCGCCAGAGTAGCCATCCGGCGCGGTGGTTTCCAACGCGGCAGCCACGGGCTGACCCTGCTTGCGCGCCAGATATAAATGATGAGGGGCGCCGTTGCCTAACGCCGGATCGCTGACAATGAAACACTCGCTTTGCATATCGTTGTCATAATGTTCTGCCGGGACCACCTGGTCGAGCAGGGCTTTTTGTTGCAGCGCCGCCTGGTGCGCAATGGTGGTTTTAGTTAATTGATACACCACAGCGGTCAGGCCGGTGGTAACGGCGGCAAACACGGCCAGTGTGATGCCATGCTTTCTCATTGAATTAAGCATGCGGAGTCCTCAGCGATGGCCATAGACACGCGGTTGCGTGTAGTGATCGATTAACGGCACGGTAATGTTGGCTAACAGTACGGCAAAAGCGACACCGTCGGGATAACCCCCATACACACGAATTAGCCAGATCAGCAGGCCGATAAGCGCACCGTAAATCAACCGTCCTTTTGGCGTCGTCGAGGCGCTGACCGGATCGGTGGCGATAAAGAAAGCGCCAAGCATGGTCGCCCCAGAAAACAGATGGATCAGCGGGGATGCCTGATGGGCAGCGTCCAGCAGCCAGGCGCTTCCAGAACACAGGGCGAGGGCGGCCAGCATGCTGCAGGGTATCTGCCAGTGGATCAGTTTACGGCCCAGCATAAACAGGCCACCCAGCAGGAAGCCCAGGTTAATCCATTGCCAACCGATACCCGCCAATGCGCCACCGAACAGGGGTTGCTGTAGGACCTGCTCCACGGAATGACCACTGCGCAACCCGGTTTTAAAGCCGTCCAGCGGCGTCGCCTGGCTGATACCGTCAACACCCATCTGGAGTTCATGCAGGGTCGCGCCTTGCGCAGTATGACCACTGAAAATGGTCAACAGCGTATCCTGCAACGAAAGCGTTGTAGCACGCAGTTCTTCCGGGGGTAACCAACTGGTCATCTGCACCGGGAAAGAGATCAGCAGAACAACGTAACCGACCATGGCAGGATTGAAGGGGTTTTGCCCTAAACCGCCGTACAGTTGTTTGGCGATCACAATGGCGAAAAAGGTGCCGATAACGATCATCCACCAGGGGGCCAGGGGGGGCAAACTGATGCCCAGTAATAGCGCAGTAAGCAGGGCAGAGTTGTCTGCCAGGCGGGTTTTTACCGGTTGCTTACGCAAAGCCAGGATAGCCGCTTCTGACAGTAGAGCGGTGACCATGGCCAATGCCGTCTGAATCAGGTTGCCGTAACCAAAGAACCACACCTGGGCAATCATGCCGGGAATGCAGGCCAACATCACCCAAAGCATGATGCGGCTAGTGTTCTGGTGGTTGTGGGTAAAAGGAGAACTGGCGATGTGTAAGCCTTTGGCCACTGTCTGTTGTACCGGCTTGAACTTCATAGGATAACTACCATTTCTTTGCCACGTGATCAGCGCGTTTACGGTGCAGGCACCGGGGAAAATTTTCAGCGCTGCATTCTACCTTATTCATACCGAAGGTAATACGTGCTAATGATAAGGATATTCAGGTTCCGATACGAGACACGGGCGAGAGGGGCTTTTTTGCCCTAAACATGCGTCAGGTTAATCCGATAGTGCATGATTTGTCGTATAAAGCCGTAGGGTGTGGTTGGCATTCCCGAACTCGCCTGCTATTTTCCGGTTGATTTATTCGCACAAAATAGCAACATTTATATAATCCATGTGAGTTATTATCCCGCCTATTATTAAGTTAGCGAACAAATAATAATGACTAATGAAGACATTTTTTTTATTGAAGAATTGATTGAGTGGGTAGAAATTCACCTCGAATCGCGGCCGAATCTTGATGAGGTCGCACGCATATCAGGCTATTCCAAGTGGCACCTGCAGCGCAAATTCAAGCGTATCACCGGTATTCAGCTTGCCACTTACATTCGCTCACGCGTTCTTACCCGTGCCGCTGTGGCGCTGCGCATCACCAACCGAACGATTATCGATATCTCAGATGAGTTGGGCTTTGATTCGCAACAAACCTTTACCCGGATGTTCAAGCAACGTTTTGGCACTACGCCGAATCGTTATCGCACCATGGACAAATGGGACGTGAAGAATTTAATGCCGCGCTTTAACTTTGAGGCCGTTTATGAAGCCGGTTTTTATCCCGAAGTCAAACGCCTTACGCTGCCGGATATGCATCTGGTGGGGGTTTCACGCCAGTTAGAGTTTGAAGCCGCACAAGAAATGGCCATATCTTCCTGTATTGCCATGAAGAGTGAAATTTTTAATAATTTTTTCAAAGGATTGAATGTTGACTGCCACAAGGTTTTCAGTATTCATTCTGCGCACCAACGCCGTGACGGCGAGTGTTCATCCACGCATATCATCGCGGTGGAGCCCGAGCACAAGAAGGACATTCTTTCTGGTCATCAGCTCGATAACATTCATCTTCAAGGGCGGGAGTACATCTCTATTTCATATCATGGGACGGCTAAAGAGTGCGTGCAGTTTGTTTCTTACCTGATTTCGCATGTGATGCCAGGGTTGCGTAATGACGTTGGCGGGAGCGTAGAAATGGAGATGCTTGAAGCCAATGAGTGGAATCAGGACGCTAAATTACGCCAAATTGATGTTAATTATACCTATCTGATCTCTATCGATTAAAAGGGTGCTTTGCATCCGGCAAAGCACCGCCCGACGTCACGCCTTGTCTGTCGTGGACAACGTTTGAGCCGCTTTTTTAGCCTTAACCCGAGCAATGGCGGCAGCAACCGCGGCCTTGCGCGGATCTTCCGGCTCATCGGTGATCACTGATTCAGCTTGCGCTTCCTGCTGCGCGGCTTTTTTGGCCTTGGCGCGCGCAATGGCGGCAGCAACCGCGGCTTTGCGTGGATCTTCCGGCTCATCTGTGATTACTGATTCAGCTTGCGCTTCCTGCTGCGCGGCTTTTTTGGCCTTGGCGCGCGCAATGGCGGCAGCAACCGCGGCCTTGCGCGGATCTTCCGGCTCATCTGTGATTACTGATTCAGCTTGCGCTTCCTGATGCGCGGCTTTTTTGGCCTTGGCGCGCGCAATGGCGGCAGCAACCGCGGCTTTGCGCGGATCTTCCGGCTCATCTGTGATTACTGATTCAGCTTGCGTTGCCTGTTGCGCGGCTTTCTTGGCCTTGACGCGGGCTAGCGCAGCAGCAACGGCGGTCTTACGAGGATCGTCTTCTGCGACTGTTTCAACGGGGGAGGTAACAGGCTGTGATTGCGCAGTTTTCTTGGCTTTGACGCGTGCCAATGCGGCGGCGACGGCCGCTTTGCGTGGGTCGGCATCTTGACCGGTGACTACGGTTGGCATCTCGCTGGCTTGTTGAGCCTTGCGTTCTCTGGCCTGGGCCTTGCGTGCTTCGCGGGCAGCAATAGCCTCGCTGTTATCGGGCTCTGCAGCGCTAATACTGATAGCCGCTTCACGACTTTTGCTACGCACGCGAGCCAGTGCCGCCTGAACGGCATTCTGATCGCTGTCGGTCAATTTCACCGCGGCTTTTTTATGGCGTTCTTCACGTGCCAGCTTTTCCCGTTCCAGACGGGCAAGTTTGGCTTCATAACGCGCCTTGGCTTCCGCCGTGCGTGCCGCCTCCTGATCCAACGCATTGATCTCTGCCTTCTCCTGGCGATAGTACTGCACCAGCGGGATATTGCTGGGACAAACATAGGCACAGGCGCCACATTCAATACAATCAAACAGGTTATGATTCCGTGCCTTCTCGTGCTCGTCACCACGGCTGAACCAATAAAGCTGCTGGGGAAGTAACCCAGCAGGGCAAGCATCGACACACAGTCCACAACGGATACAGGATTGCTCTGGTTGTTGCGGTGCCATTTCGTGAGTAGTGGGTGCCAGTAAGCAGTTAGTGATTTTGACGACCGGTACCTTCAGGGCGGGGAGAGTAAAGCCCATTAACGGGCCGCCCATGATAACCATTTGCTGAGCCTGAGGTTGGAAGCCACCAAAGTTCAACAAATGCTGCACCGGAGTTCCCAGGCGCGCCCACACATTACCTGGCTGGGTCATGGCTTCGCCGGTCAAGGTTACCACGCGTTCAATCAGCGGTTCACCGTCGATGATGGCACGTTTGATGGCAAATGCAGTCCCGACGTTTTGCATCAAAACACCGATGGAGGAGGAACGTTTGCCGTGGGGAACCTCTTTGCCCGTCAGGATCTTGGTTAACTGCTTGGCGCCACCGGAAGGGTATTTGGTCGGGATCACGCGTAACATGATGCCCTCGCGATCGCGCAACGCGATTTTCAACGCGGCGATCGCTTCGGGTTTATTGTCTTCAATGCCGATCAGCGTCACTTTAGGTTGCAGCAAGTGACGCAGGATCTCGGTGCCCTCAATAATCTGATCGGCATGTTCCTGCATCAGGCGGTCGTCAGCGGTGATATAAGGCTCGCATTCGGCGGCGTTGAGGATCAGTGTGTCGACCTCTTCGTGCCCGCCCTGCAGTTTGCTGGCGGTCGGAAAACCTGCGCCACCCAGGCCGGCAATCCCGGCCTGATGGATCCGTTGGATCAATTCTGTCGCCGTCAGTTGGCGATAATCGGCTACTGGCGTCAGTTCGCACCAGCTATCGTTACCGTCCGGCTCGATGATCACGCACAGTTCCGCCAAACCTGAAGGATGGGCGGTAACATGGGGTTCAATGGCGCGAACGACCCCGGATGTCGGGGCATGCACCGGCAGCGTGCGGCCACGGCCAAACGTCAGTGGCTGGCCTTTCAATACCCGGTCACCGGTTTTCACGCACAGCTCACCCTCTGGCCCCAAATGCTGTTGCAAAGGGACGATGAAAATCTCGGGCAGAGGAACCACACGCAGCGGCACACCGCTGGATTGGGTTTTCATTTCCGGCGGATGAATGCCTCCGTCAAAATCCCAAATCCGATCTTTTTTAAAGGCGGTGAACAGATTAAACATGTTGCTCCACGTGAATCACTTGCACCGGAATCGCTTTCATATCCCACTTCCAACTGGCAGTCGTGGTCGCGACCGGTCTCATTTCAATACAATCGGTTGGGCAGGGGGCGACACACAGATCACAACCGGTACACAGATCGGCGATCACCGTATGCATGGCGCGGGTTGCACCCACAATGGCGTCTACCGGGCAGGCCTGAATGCATTTGGTACAACCGATGCAGTTGGCTTCGTCAATAAACGCCACCTTGCGTACCGGTTCGGCGACGGCTTCGCCACCATCCAGCGGTTGCGGCTCAACGTTAAGCAGTTCTGCCAATTTGAGCATCACCTGTTCACCGCCGGGGGCACATTTGTTGATCATCTCACCGTTAGCAACGGCTTCTGCATAAGGCCGACAACCGGGATAACCACATTGGCCACACTGGCTCTGCGGCAGGATCTCGTCGACCTGTTCGGCCACCGGATCCTCTTCAACCTCAAATCGGCGGGCGGCAAAGCCCAGCACCACGCCAAACAACAGCCCCAATGCGCTTAATGCCGCCACTGCAATCCATAACGCCGTCATTAGAATTTCACCAGCCCGGTAAAGCCCATAAAGGCCAGCGACATAAGTCCGGCGGTGATCAACGCGATGGAGGAACCACGGAAGGGGGCGGGCACGTCAGCAACCGCCAGGCGTTCGCGGATAGCGGCGAACAGCACCATCACCAAAGAGAAACCGGCAGCCGCACTGAAGCCATAAACGGCAGATTGCAGGAAGTTATAACCAAGATTTACGTTGAGCAAGGCAACGCCCAGCACGGCACAGTTGGTGGTGATCAGCGGCAGGAAAATACCTAACAGGCGATACAGCGCCGGGCTGGTTTTACGCACCACCATTTCGGTAAATTGCACCACCACGGCGATGACCAGAATAAAGGACAGCGTGCGCAGATAGACCAGATCCAGCGGGATCAGGATAAAGCTGTTGATGAGCCAAGAACAAATGGAGGCCAGCGTCATGACGAAAGTGGTGGCCATACCCATGCCGATGGCACTTTCCAGCTTTTTGGAAACACCCATAAATGGACACAGGCCCAGAAATTTCACCAGGACAAAGTTATTCACCAGCACGGTGCCAACAAACAGGAGCAGGTATTCGGTCATGACAATGCCTAAAAAAATAAAAGCCGCCTATTATCGGGAATTGGCGGCCTGACGACAACATATGAATCGCAGGGGTATTGTGCTTTTTCGCCTATTTTGATGAAAATTTACACAGCGCGGCGTGCAAATTGTGCCTTCAGCGCTTACTTTTCGGTAAAGGTGCCTTTTACTCGCTTGGCGCGTTTGATGTAGGGCACCAGTACGGCCGCCATGACTAATGGCCATAACAAACTGCGCACCGCCAGCTCATCGGAGACCGGAGAAAAGGCAAAAGCCTTGATCGCCAAGAGTACGGTGATCAGTAGCCAGACCAGAAACAGCTTGGGGAAACGTTGCGAACGTTGGCAAAACAGCCACAGCAAATACAGCGTAAAACACCACATAATCAGCGCGGTGATCACCGATAAATACCATTGCAGGGTGAAAGCCTCGGCATTAGTGATCAGATATTCACGTGATTCCGGCATAAAAATGGCCATGCCGTACAGCATCAACATCAGGCTGGCGCTGAGTAGGGTGACGATCAGATAGGCCAGCGGGGCCAGTAACCAACCGCCAATGCGGGAGTATTCAGCTTGGGTCATAACGATATCCTGAGCGATGTTTACACGGTGCGAAGCGGCATAGCTTAAACAAATATCCGGCAATGAGCGAGGGTCCGGCGATCTCTGCGGTCAATAAAAAGAAAAATGCCAGTCAGGTTGCATTGACTGGCATGTCTTCAAGCACGTCAGGCGGCGGGGTAATTAACGCTGCGCACCGTTACTGGCAATCAGTTTTTGATACCAGTAGAAGCTCTTCTTGCGTTGGCGTGCCAGCTGCTTGTCATGGTCGACATAGATAAACCCATATTGCTTCTGGAAGCCATTGAGCCAGCTCAGCAGATCGATAAATGACCACGGATAGTAGCCGCGCACGTCTGCCCCTTGTTTGATGGCATCTTCAACAGCACTGATGTGCTGGCGCAGGTAATCAATACGATCGTCATCCACTACCTCACCATTGATGATCGGATCTTTAGCGCCCAGACCGTTTTCGGTGATGTAGATAGGAATATCGCCGTAACGCGCCTTGATATTCATAATGCCTTCGGTCAGGCCCTGCGGATAAATTTCCCAGTCCCAGTCGGTGTAGACGCCGTTAGGGTTACGCACAAACTTGAACAGGCCTTTAAAGCCGAATTCGTTGCCTTGCTGGTGGCCGCTGCCTTTTTCGCCGGTGGTATTGATGGTCAGGTGCGATTCCTGATGGTTGGCCGCGATAGTTTCACGCTTGTAGTAATTCAGGCCAATAAAATCACAGATGTTGTCACGCAATAGTTGCTCATCGCCCGCGGCAAACTGCGGCACGCCCCATAGCGCTTGAGTCTGTTCCAGCAGTTCCGCCGGATATTCACCTTTCAGTACCGGATCGTACAGCCAGTGGGTAAAGATCCCTTCTGCCAACTGATAGGCCGCCAGGTCTTCAGGCGACTGGCTGAGCGGGGTATGGGTCTGCAATACGTTAACAAATCCGATTTGCCCTTTGATGCCACTGGTGCGGAATGCAGCCACCGCTTTGGCGTGGGCGACAAAGACGTGGTGACAGGCCTGAATGGCTCGCGCCGGATTTTGTACGCCCGGTGGATGGCCGCCGGTGATGTAGCCAAAGCCGATAAAGCAGACGGTTTCATTGAAGGTTGACCACAGCTTGACGCGATCGCCGTAGCGTTGGTAGCACAGGCGAGCATATTCCTCGAAGGCTTCTGCGGTGCTGCGTGCTTCCCAGCCGCCTTCGTCTTGCAACGCCTGGGGCAGGTCCCAATGATACAGGGTGATCATCGGTTCAATATTGTGTTCCAACAGCGCATCGATCAGATCGCTGTAGAATTTAACCCCGGCTTCATTGATCTTGCCACGGCCCTCTGGCAGCAGGCGCGGCCAGGAGATAGAGAAACGGTAGCTTTGCATGCCCATTTCGGCCATCAACGCCACATCTTCACGGAAACGGTGGTAGTGATCGACAGCGACGTCACCATTGGTGCCTTGATAGGTAGTGCCAGGCAGGTGGGAGAAAGTATCCCAGATAGACGGACCTTTACCGTCGGCATCGTGTGCGCCTTCGACCTGATACGCCGCGGTAGCCGCGCCCCAGAGGAACGATTTCGGGAATGCAGACATAACTCTTCTCTCTCTAGATGAAAAACGTTAAGCCTAGTCTAGGTCGAGTTGGAATGTTTTTGCAACCGGTTTCTGAAACCGGTTGCAGTACTGCGGTATGATTAACGGCGATTCAGTTGATAATAGGCTTCGTTCCAGCGAATTTCGTTCTTGAACGCGGGCAGGGTGGTGGCGTTGTCGATCAACAGGAATTCGATGTTGTGCATCTCGGCATACAGGCGCAGATAGTCAGCGTTCAACGATTGTGAGAACACCGTATGATGCGCACCGCCTGCCAGGATCCAGGCTTCTGCCGCCGTTGCCAATGTGGGTTGCGCCTTCCAGATAGCGCGAGCCACCGGCAGTTTCGGTAACGGATGGGGCTGTTCGACGGTATCAACCTGATTGACCAACAGACGGAAACGGTCGCCCATGTCGATCAGGCTGGCATTGACCGCCGGGCCAGCGGCCGTGGAGAAGATCAGCCGTGCCGGATCGGCTTTGCCGCCAATCCCCAGATGCTGAATATCCAGTAACGGTTTTTTCTCTTTGGCGATTGAAGGGCACACTTCCAGCATATGTGAACCAACGACCAGATCGTTGCCTGGCTGGAAATTGTAGGTGTAATCCTCCATAAACGAGGTGCCACCATCTAACCCGGCTCCCATCACTTTCAGGATGCGCAGCAGGGCCGCCGTTTTCCAGTCGCCTTCGCCGCCAAAGCCATAACCTTGTTGCATTAGGCGCTGTACGGCCAGCCCCGGTAGCTGCTTCATGCCGTGCAGGTCTTCAAAGTTGGTGGTAAAGGCGTGGAACTGGCCTTGCTCAAGGAAGCGTTTCATGCCCAGCTCAATGCGAGCCGCATCGATCAGGTTTTCGCGTTTAGCCCCTTTGCTCTTAACCGCATCGGTCAATTCATAGCTCGCTTCGTACTCTTCGATCAGGCTATCAACATCGCCTTTGCTCACTTCATTGATGACGCTCACCAGATCGCCGATGCCATAGGCATTGACCGAATAACCGAACTGGATTTGTGCGCCCACTTTGTCGCCTTCAGTGACCGCAACCTGACGCATATTGTCGCCAAAACGTGCCACTTTCAGCTGTTGGCTCTCCTGTTTGGCGTTGGTAACGCGCATCCACTGCGCGATACGCGCCTGAGCAGACTTATCCTGCCAGTGGCCCGCAATAACGCTGTGTTGCTGGCGCATCCGAGCGCCAATAAAGCCGAACTCACGGCCACCATGCGCCGTCTGGTTCAGGTTCATAAAGTCCATATCCATGCTGTCCCATGGGATCTCGGCATTGAACTGGGTATGGAACTGCAGCAGCGGCTTGCTAAGGATCGACAGACCGGCAATCCACATCTTGGCGGGCGAGAAGGTATGTAGCCAGGTGAGGATGCCGATACAGTCTTGATGGTAATTGGCGTCACGGCAGACGGCGGTGATTTCGTCCGGCGTGGTCACCAGCGGTTTCAGCACCAGCTTCACCGGTAATCCGGCTTCCTGGTTCAGGCTGTTGACGACCTGTTCGGCGTTTTCTTTCACTTGCTGCAGGGTTTTAGGGCCATACAGATGCTGGCTGCCAATCACGAACCACACTTCACGCTGTTTAAACACGTCCATCAGAGACTCCTGAATATATCGGTTTGTTAAGCCAGGGCCCGTTGTGCCCTTGGCGTATTAATCTTTGTTCGCTGCGGCAAAGTGCGGCTCTGCGGCGTCGCACCATTGCTGGTAGCGTTGATACAGTTGTTGATAGCGAACGACATTTTGTGCATCGGGTTGCAATGTGGTTTCGATGCTGCAGGCCATATGCCGTTGCGCCAGCGGCACGTCGCTGAAATGTCCGGCGGCAACGGCGGCGAAGATAGCAGCACCCAGCGCGCAGCATTGGTCAGAGGCGACAATTTGCAACGGGCGATTCATCACATCGGCACAGACCTGCATGATGACCGGAGATTTACGGGCGATACCGCCTAACGCCAGCACGTTGTCGACCGGAATATCCTGCTGCTCAAAACACTCCATGATTGCGCGGGCACCAAATGCGGTAGCGGCGATAAATCCACCAAACAAAGCCGGTGCGTCAGTCCCCAGATTCAGATCGGTGATCACCCCTTTGAGGCGTTGGTTGGCATAAGGTGTGCGGCGGCCGTTGAACCAGTCCAGCACCACCGGCAAATGGTCAAGAGAAGGGTTTTTGGCCCAGGCTGTAGTCAAGGAAGCTAGCAGCCCACTTTCAATTTGCTGGAGCTGCGGCTGCCATTGCGGCTGGGCTTTGGCCGCTTCACGCAGTGGCCAACTCAGCAAGCGGCCAAACCAGGCGTACATATCGCCAAAAGCGGATTGTCCCGCTTCCATACCGATGGTCTGCGGCACGACGCTGCCGTCCACCTGGCCGCAGATCCCGCTGATGGCGCGGTTACCGACACGGTCACGGTCGGCGATCAGAATGTCGCAGGTTGAGGTGCCAATCACTTTCACCAGCGTGTAAGGCTGAGCTCCGGCACCGACTGCCCCCATATGGCAATCGAACGCCCCGCCAGAAAGCACCACACTTTCCGTCAACCCGAGCCGGTCTGCCCACGCCTTGGTTAATCTGCCTACCGGTTGGTCTGCAGTATAGGAATCGTTAAACAGCGGATAGGGCAGATCTTCAACCAACAACGGATCCAGTGCAGCAAAGAATTCCCTCGGGGGGAGGCCACCCCAATCGGGATGCCACAGCGTCTTGTGGCCGACGCTGCAACGGCCACGTTTTAGCAAATACGGAGCGGTGGTGCCGGAAAGCAGTGCCGGAACCCAGTCACACAGTTCTACCCAGGAGGCCGCCGCTTTTCGTACCGCTTCATCCTGACGTGAAACATGCAGGATCTTGGCCCAGAACCACTCGGAGGAGTAGACACCACCGATATAGCGGGAATAGTCAGGGAAGCGGCCGCTGCGGCACAGTTGGTTAATGGCCTCGGCTTCTTCGATCGCGGTGTGGTCTTTCCAAAGCACAAACATGGCATTCGGATTACTGGCAAATTCCGGGCGTAGCGCCAGCACGTTACCTTGCTCATCAATGGGCGCTGGCGTTGAGCCGGTAGAATCAACGCCGATCCCAACCACTGACTGCCGCTGTACCACGCTCATGCGTTGCACTACGGCGACGATGGCCTGTTCCATTGCTTCGATATAGTCGAGGGGGTGATGGCGGAACTGGTTATCTGCTGCCTGGCAGAATTCGCCACGCTGCCAGCGGGGGTAATAAACCACCTCGGTGTCCAGTTCATTACCGCTATGACATTCGACAGCCAGTACCCGCACTGAATCGCTGCCGAAGTCGAGTCCCAGGGCAATCGCGTCTGCCGTCATGATACTGACTCCTCATTTGTTAGATAGGGGTTAACGATAGGAGTACAGCGGGCAGGCAGGTGAGGAGTCATTTGCTGGAAGTATGCACTTTTCTGCTTCCTGCAGTGGTTTTGTGATGCTGGTCAAAAGTTAATGACTGGCTAAATTTGCTAAATATATGGACATACCTGCTGTTATTTCTGGATGTGATAGCGCTCTACATTTGAGTAACAAATACCGGCTAAAACTGTTTCCGTCTTACCCTTTGCAACGATAAAAAGCGTGCTGATAAGCGTTAATCGTTGTAAATCCCCTCATGATAGCGCTTTCACGGTGGCGCAACTTTTCCACCGGAGAAGGCCAAAAAGCGGAGAGTACCATGCATAAATTCACTAAGGCGTTAGCGGTAATCGGTCTGACGGCGGTTATGTCACATTCAGCTATTGCCGAGACCATGAAGCTGGGCTTTTTAGTCAAACAGCCAGAGGAGCCTTGGTTCCAGACCGAATGGAAATTCGCCGATAAAGCAGGGAAAGACCTGGGTTTTGAGGTGATCAAAATTGCCGTGCCCGATGGCGAAAAAACCCTGAATGCCATCGACAGCCTGGCGGCCAGTGGTGCCAAAGGGTTCGTTATCTGCACCCCTGATCCGAAGCTTGGCTCAGCGATTGTTGCCAAGGCGCGCAGTTACGATCTGAAGGTGATCGCGGTTGACGATCAGTTCGTCAACGCCAAAGGCCAACCGATGGACAACGTGCCGTTAGTGATGATGGCGGCGACCAAGATTGGTGAACGCCAGGGCCAGGAGCTATGGAAAGAGATGAACCAGCGTGGCTGGCAGGTGGCGGATACCGGCGTCATGGCGATTACCTCCGATGAACTGGATACCGCACGTCGCCGCACCACTGGCTCCATGGATGCATTGAAAGCGGCAGGTTTCCCTGAGAAACAGATCTACAAAGTGCCCACCAAATCTAACGATATCCCAGGGGCGTTCGATGCCGCCAATTCGATGCTGGTGCAGCATCCTGAAGTGAAAAACTGGCTGATTGTTGGCATGAACGATAACACCGTGCTGGGTGGCGTACGTGCCACGGAAGGCCAGGGGTTTAAAGCGCCTAACGTCATCGGCATTGGCATCAACGGCGTTGATGCCGTGAGTGAACTCTCCAAGTCGCAGGCTACGGGCTTCTATGGCTCACTGCTGCCAAGTCCGGATATTCATGGCTATAAAAGTATCCAGATGCTGCATGACTGGGTAGAGAAAGGGGCTGAGCCGCAGAAATTTACCGAAGTCACCGATGTGGTGCTGATCACGCGCGATAACTTCAAAGCCGAACTGCAGAAAAAAGGCCTGATGTAAGGGGATCGCCGCCGGTTGTTTCACGGCGGCTTTTTATCGAACAGCATGAGGAAAGCATTATGACTGCCGCCACGCCGTATCTGGCTTTCAAAGGCATCGGTAAAAGTTTCCCGGGCGTCAAGGCGCTCGATGATATCAGTTTCAGTTGCCAGGCCGGGCAAATCCACGCCCTGATGGGAGAGAACGGTGCCGGGAAATCCACACTGTTGAAAATCCTCAGCGGCAACTATGCCCCGAGCCAGGGGGAGATTTACCTTCAGGGGCAAGCGGTCAAGTTTGCCAATACCACCGACGCATTAAACGCCGGGGTGGCGATTATCTATCAGGAATTGCATCTGATACCGGAAATGACCGTGGCGGAGAACATCTACCTTGGCCAGTTGCCCACCAAACATGGGCTGGTGGATCGCAAACTGCTGCGTTATGAATCGCGGCTGCAACTTGAGCATCTGGGATTAGATATCGATCCGGATACGCCGCTGAAGTATCTGTCGATTGGTCAATGGCAAATGGTGGAAATCGCCAAGGCGCTGGCGCGTAATGCCAAGGTCATTGCCTTTGATGAACCGACCAGTTCGCTGTCGGCCCGTGAAATTGAGCAGTTGTTCCGCGTGATCCGCGAGTTGCGTAGCGAAGGGCGGGTGATCTTGTATGTCTCGCATCGGATGGAAGAGATCTTTGCGCTGAGTGATGCCATCACCGTGTTTAAAGATGGCCGTTACGTGCGCACTTTCGACGACATGCAACAGGTGAACAATGAGGCGCTGGTCCAGGCGATGGTCGGACGCGATCTGGGTGACGTATATGGCTATCAGCCGCGTGAATTGGGCGCGGTGCGGTTGCAGCTCACCGAATTGCAGGCGGCCGGAGTGAAATCGCCCATTAATCTCAATGTCCGTGCCGGTGAGATTGTCGGCCTGTTTGGTCTGGTGGGGGCCGGGCGTAGCGAACTGATGAAGGGAATATTCGGTGCGACAGCAGTGGCGGGCGGCCAATTGCTGCTGGATGGTCAGCGGCTTGATGTCCGCTCACCGATCGATGCTATTCGTGCCGGGATCATGCTGTGCCCGGAAGATCGCAAGGCGGACGGCATCATCCCAGTGCATTCGGTCCGCGACAACATCAACATCAGTGCACGCCGTAAAAGCATCAAGGCGGGGTGCCTGATTGATAACGCTTGGGAAACCACCAATGCCGATCACCATATCCGTGCCTTGAATATCAAGACCCCCAGCGCTGAACAACTGATTATGAACCTCTCTGGTGGTAATCAGCAAAAGGCGATCCTTGGCCGTTGGCTCTCGGAAGAGATGAAAGTGATCCTGCTGGATGAACCGACCCGCGGTATTGACGTTGGGGCAAAACATGAAATTTATCATGTGATCTATCAATTGGCGCAGCAGGGCATTGCGGTGTTGTTCGCCTCCAGCGACCTGCCCGAAGTGCTGGGGCTGGCGGATCGCATCATCGTGATGCGTGAAGGGATGATTTCCGGCGAACTGACACATGATGACGCCTCTGAGGAAAAAGCCCTCAGTCTGGCGATGTTACGCACCCCCGATATCGCTGATGCGGTGGCCTGATTGTGAAGGAGAAAGAGATGTCGACCATGACAACCAATTCTGTGAAAAACCGTGGCAGCCTTGGGCTGGCGCGTATCTGGGACAGCTACGGCATGCTGGTGGTATTTGCGGTGCTGTTTATCGCCTGCGCGTTGTTTGTGCCGAATTTTGGTAGTTTTATCAATATGAAAGGTTTGGGCCTGGCGATCTCCATGTCCGGCATGGTGGCGTGCGGTATGCTGTTTTGCCTGGCTTCCGGTGATTTTGACCTGTCGGTCGCCTCGGTGATTGCCTGTGCGGGGGTGACGACCGCGGTGGTGATCAACATGACCGAAAGCCTGTGGATCGGCGTGGCCGCCGGGTTATTGCTGGGCGTTGTTTCGGGGCTGATTAACGGTTTTGTCATTGCCCGGCTTAAAATCAACGCGTTAATCACCACGCTGGCAACCATGCAGATTTTCCGTGGGTTGGCCTACATTATCTCCGACGGTAAAGCGGTGGGGATCGAAGATGAGCGTTTCTTTACGCTTGGCTATGCCAACTGGCTTGGGCTACCGGCACCGATCTGGATCACCATTGCCTGCCTGATCCTGTTTGGTTTCCTGCTGAATAAAACCACCTTTGGCCGTAACACGCTGGCTATTGGTGGCAACGAAGAGGCCGCCCGGCTGGCCGGTGTGCCGGTGGTGCGCACCAAGATCATCATCTTTGTTCTGTCCGGGTTGGTGTCTGCCGCCGCGGGCATTATTCTGGCCTCTCGCATGACCAGCGGCCAGCCAATGACCTCTATCGGTTATGAGCTGATTGTGATCTCGGCCTGTGTGCTGGGCGGCGTTTCGCTCAAAGGGGGCATTGGCAAGATATCCTATGTTATCGCCGGGATCCTGATCCTGGGGACGGTGGAAAACGCCATGAACCTGCTGAATATCTCACCGTTTTCGCAATATGTGGTGCGCGGTGTGATCTTGCTGGCCGCCGTCATTTTTGACCGCTACAAACAGAAAGCGAAGCGCACGGCTTGATGTTGGCCATCACAATCTTGAGCGTGCGCTGAGCAGTATTCTGCCGGATTGATAAACTTGGCATGAAGGGGGAATAACTGGCTGAGCGGTTGTTCCCTCTTCCAGGCTAAAGAGGATAAGCGAGAGGGAATACCGCAAGGTTCCCATTCAAAACACGGCGCACGGATTGAAAGGTACTGACGCACGACACTTTAGGAGGCCAGATGTATCATCGCATGGTTCAGGAACCCCAATTGAACCCGCTGTTGCCGGGTTACACCTTTAATGCCTACCTGGTTGCCGGGCTGACGCCCATTATGGCGGATGGGCCGCTGGATTTCTTTATCGATCGCCCCGGAGGAATGAAAGGCTATATCCTCAATCTGACGATTAAAGGTCAGGGGAAGGTATTTGACGGTGAAGAGACCTTTTATTGTAATCCTGGTGATTTGCTGTTGTTTCCGCCCAAAGCGGCACATCACTATGGCCGTTCACCAGACAGTGACTGCTGGTATCATCGCTGGGTTTATTTCCGGCCGCGTGCCTATTGGGCCGATTGGTTGGAGTGGCACAGTAAAACCCATCAGGTGGGGCGCCTGACGCTGCCCAATAATCAACTGATACTGGAGTTTGACCGGCTGTTTGCCAACATTGAACAGACCCAGCGCTCCGGTCGCCGTTTTGCCGAAGAGATTGGCATGAATCTGTTGGAGCGGCTGTTGCTGCGCGCAATGGAGGAGGACCCTCTCAGCCCACAGAAAATCATGGATCCCCGCGTGATGGAGGCCTGCCAGTTCATTACCGGTAATCTGGCTGGGGAGTTGCGTATTGAAGAGGTGGCGCGCCATGTTTGTCTTTCGCCGTCACGTCTGGCGCATCTTTTCCGCGATCAGGTGGGTATCAATATCTTGCGTTGGCGCGAAGATCAGCGGGTGATCCGGGCCAAATTGTTATTGCAGACGACGCAGGAATCGATCGCCACCATTGGGCGGGTGGTCGGCTATGACGATCAGCTCTATTTCTCACGGGTGTTCCGCAAACGCGTTGGCGTCAGCCCGAGTGATTTTCGCCGCCGTAGCCTGGAGATCAACTATCCAGCCAGCAATTTCCATACGCAAGCGCAGGCCGCGGCTTCCCGTTAACCTAAAATTTACTTCTTGTTCCTGCGCGCGTCATGGTGTCAAATCGGTTGCATACCGATTCCAGGTGTTTCAAGTTGCAGCATCCAGGGGCGAATCTCTTCGCCCCCGCTTTCCTGGGTATCGCATGCCTATGCCCGGCTGCCTGAAATTCATTCGGACTCTCGCCCTGTATGAGGAAACAAGATGACTGAAAAAATCCGTGTTGGTCTGATAGGCTATGGCTATGCCAGTAAGACGTTTCATGCGCCGTTGATTGTCGGCACTCCAGGCATGGAATTGGCCGCCGTTTCCAGCAGCGATGCCGGTAAGGTACATGCCGATTGGCCCGCCATGACGGTGGTGAGCGATCCGCAAGCCTTGTTTAACGATCCCTCAATTGATCTGATTGTTATTCCTACCCCGAACGATACTCATTTTCCGTTGGCACAACAGGCGATGGCGGCCGGGAAGCATGTGGTGGTGGATAAACCGTTTACCGTGACGTTGTCACAAGCGCAGCAATTACAACAGCAGGCAGAACAGTGCGGGCAACTGCTTTCGGTGTTCCACAACCGTCGCTGGGACAGCGATTTTCTGACGCTGAAAGCGCTGCTTAAAGAGGGAGCTCTCGGAGAGGTGGTCTATTTTGAATCCCATTTTGATCGCTTCCGCCCGGAAGTGCGCCAGCGTTGGCGCGAACAAGGCGGTGCCGGTAGTGGGATTTGGTACGATCTGGGCCCACATCTGATCGACCAGGCATTGCAATTATTTGGCAAGCCACAAACGCTGTTTGTCGACCTGGCTGAACTGCGTCCGGGTTCACAGTCGGTAGATTACTTCCATGCCGTACTCAACTACGGGCATCGCCGTGTGGTGCTGCATGGCACAGTGTTGGCTGCGGCAGAAACCGCCCGTTATATTGTGCATGGCACCCAGGGCAGTTTTATCAAATATGGCCTGGACCCGCAGGAGGACCGCCTGAAAGCCGGAGAGCGTTTGCCACAGGCCGATTGGGGTTACGATATGCGTGACGGAGTAGTGACGTTGTCACGTGATGGTGTACTGGCTGAGAAGCCATTGCTGACGCTTCCCGGCAATTATCCTGCCTACTATGCTGCCATACGCGATGCGATCAACGGCGAAGGGGGGAATCCGGTCCCGGCCAGTGACGCTATCAAAGTGATGGAAATGATCGAACTGGGCATTGAGTCTGCCAAACAGCAAAAAGCGCTGCCCGTGGTATAACGCGCGCAAGTGACTCAGGTTCAGTTTCTACACTGAACCTTTTTTTACGGTTTAATTGTAAGGAATTCTGCGCAATGTCCTGGTTGCAGCGTTTACGTATCGATAAATTCTTGCTGGTTTTGGTGGTGGTCGTGTGCCTGGCCTCGCTCTTTCCCTGTGAAGGGATTTGGCAAACCTTTTTTGAGCATCTGACCACTGCCGCCATCGCTTTATTGTTCTTTATGCACGGTGCCAAGCTTTCCCGCGAGGCGATCATTGCCGGCATGAGCCACTGGCGGCTGCATCTGGTGGTGTTTCTGAGCACCTTTGCGCTCTTCCCGTTGCTGGGGTTGGCAATGAACGTTCTGGTTCCTGGCGTATTGACGCCCACCGTCTACCTGGGCTTTCTCTATCTGTGCGCGTTGCCAGCAACGGTGCAATCGGCCATCGCGTTTACTTCTGCGGCGGGGGGCAATGTGGCAGCGGCGATTTGCAGTGCGTCGGCGTCCAGTATTCTCGGCGTGTTCTTATCACCGTTGCTGGTCGGGGCGTTGATGCATACCCAGGGCGGAAATACCGACGTACTGCACGCCATCGGGGCGATTATTCTGCAACTGATGGTGCCATTCGTCATCGGCCATCTGGCGCGGCCGCTGATCGGTAAATGGATCGATCGCCATCGCAAACTGATTAACCTTACCGATCGCTCCTCGATCCTGCTGGTGGTGTATACCGCGTTCAGTGCCGCAGTGGTGGAGGGAATTTGGCACACCATAGACGGTTGGTCGTTACTGATGATTTTGGTGATGTCGCTGGTGCTGTTGACGGTGGTACTGATCGTCAACACCTATACGGCACGCTGGATGGGCTTCAATACTGCCGATGAGATCACCATTGTGTTCTGCGGTTCGAAAAAGAGCCTGGCAAATGGCATTCCCATGGCCAACGTGTTGTTCCCGGCGGCGGCCGTGGGGGCGATGGTGCTGCCGCTGATGATCTTCCATCAGGTACAGCTGATGGTCTGTGCGGTGCTGGCGCAACGCTATGCGCGTAAGACCGCACAGCAACGGGAAGCGGCCGTCGCCAGCAAATAAAGACTTTATGGTTAAAAACAAGGCGGTGGCATGCGCAGAGTCGTAGAGATTTTACAATATCGATTACAGGCGGGTAGCAGTGAACGTTTCCATCACATCATGCAGCAACACAGCGTGCCGCTGCATTTGGCTTCTGGATTGACCGTGCTCGATTATGGCATCTCACTGCACGATCCGGATGCCTACTATCTGCTGCGCTTGTTTGATGGGGTGGCAGAGATGGCTCAGGTGCTGGAGGATTTCTACCACAGCCAGGCCTGGCTGGAAGGGCCGCGCGGCGAGATTGTCGCGCTAATCGAGGAAAGTCATCGGGTGGTGCTGCCGTATCATCCTGCTATTAACAACGTTTGACCAGGGGCTCGGCGGCAGACGCCGTCGAGCCCGTGAGGCAGTGATTAACCCAGCACTTTTTCACGCAGTGCCTGCTTTTCCTGTTCGCTCAGGAATGCCATTTTCAGGCCGTTTTCCTGTGCGGTGCGGATCTCTTGCGCCGTCAGCCCGGCTTGTGGTGCAGCGACGCAGTATTCGTGTTCAATCTCAATACCCTGAACGGCCGGATCGTCAGTATTGATCGAGGCCAACACGCCATGGCGCAGGAAGGTGGCCAATGGGTGTTGCGCTAATGAAGGCACCGTGCTGGTCTGAATATTCGACGTCAGGCAGGATTCAATGCCGATCGCGTGTTCCGCCAGGAAATCCATCAGTGCCGGATCGTCCACCGCCTTAACGCCATGGCCGATACGCTCTGCCCCCAATTCACGGATAGCCTGCCAGATGCTTTCAGGGCCCGCCGCTTCACCTGCGTGCACCGTGATACGCAAGCCCGCATCGCGGGCGCGATTGAAGTGACTGAGGAACAGGCTACCGGGGAACCCCAGTTCATCACCGGCCAGATCCAGCGCGGTAATGCTATCGCGGTGGGCCAGTAAACCGTTCAACTCTTGCAGACAGGCCTCTTCACCGAAGGTGCGGCTCATGATACCTATCAGGCGGACATCAATATCCCGATCGCGGCAGCCTGCGCGGATACCATCGATCACCGCCTCCACCACGCCAGCTACCGGCAATTGGTGTTTCATCGCCATGTAGTAAGGGGAGAAGCGCAGCTCAGCGTAGTGCAATCCTGCATTAGCGGCATCCTCCACGTTTTCGTAAGCGACACGGCGACAAGCATCCAGATCCCCGAGTACCGCTACGCCCCAATCCAGCTTCTGCAGGAAGCTGACCAGGTCAGGTTCGGAATGGGTAATTTGCACATGTGGGCGCAGGGCGGCCAACTCGTTGGCAGGGAGAGACAGATTAAACTGGCGACCAAGATCAAGAATGGTTTGCGCACGGATGTTACCATCCAGATGGCGGTGAATATCGGTAAGCGGCAAGCGGGGGTCAATCATGATATGCACTCATTATTGTCGTTTAGGTAAAGTGCATATCAGTATAAAAACAAATGGATGAAAATAGCCATCACGTTACATAAAAAAGTGATAATGGTCACATTTGTTAGCGTGGTTGGCCCCTGTTTGGGTGTGAATGCGGGGATGATGAATGTTCCGCGTCAGGCTTTCAGTAGGTTAACGCCAGCCTGCCGCAAGGGGGCGATCGGGGCGTCATCGGTATTGCCTTCAGCAATGATGGGCAGATAATGATGTGATGCTGGCGACCCAATTGGGGCTGCCTATCTACAATCAGCTCAGTGAAATAGCCGTTGTTATTCGCTGACAAAGCAAGGGCGCAGTATCCCGCGCCCTTGAAATAACTCATTGCTCGTTCAGCACAAATTCCAGGCCAGCAATCAGCTTATCCATTCCGGCCTCCACTTTGCTGCGTGGGCACCCGACGTTCAGGCGCAGAAAACCGCGGCCTTCTTCGCCGTAGGTAAACCCTGGCATAATGGCCACTTTTTCGCGTTCTATCAGTACCTGCTGCAATTGGTGGTCATCAATTCCTAACGGGCGCAAATCGATCCATGCCAGGTAGGTTGCTTGCGGAGGCTGCCAATTGAGCTGTGGAAATGCCTGATGCAGTCGTTCCGCGACATAGGTCAGATTGTCCTGCAGATAGTCGCGCAGGGCATCCAGCCAAGGTTCCCCGTGGCGATAGGCCGCGATGTGGGCAGCAACGGCCAGCACGGCAGGTGAAGAGAGTCCGTCGCGGCTTTTCAGCGCTTGGGTGTAACTTTCACGCGTGCCGTTATCGCTGATAAACCCATAGGCACCGGTGAGCGCGGGGATGTTGAAGGTTTTAGAACCCGATGTCAGCAGTGCCCAAGGCGTTGTGGCTACCTGGCTCCAAGGCGTATGGCGATGTTCCCCCCAAATCATATCCATATGGATCTCATCGCTGATCACTTTCACATCGTGACGCTCGCAAAGCTCGGCCATCTGTTCCAATTCCTGCGGGCTCCACACTTTACCGGTGGGGTTTTGCGGGCTGCACAGCAACAGGATCTTGGTTTGTGGCCGGGCCAACAGGGCTTCCAGGTGGGCCATATCACACTGCCAATCGTTATTCACCTTATGCAGTGGGCAAGGTAATAACTGGCGCTGATTACCCAGGATCACCTTATAGAACGCATCATAGGCGGGCGTATGAGTGACCACGAACTCACCCGGCGCGGACCAGATACGGATTAACTGCGCCACCATGTAAATCACCGAAGGGCCATATACCGCCATTGAGGTGTCTACAGGGGCATTAAACCGCTGTTGGTACCAGTGCCGTACCGCGCCAAGAAAATCTTCATGCTGCCAACGGCTGTAGCCCAAGACACCGTGCTGCAGGCGCTGTTGCAGTGCCTCGAGAATGCAGGGGGCGGTGGCGAAATCCATATCAGAAATAGTGAAAGGCAGCAGGTCTGCGGTGCCAAACCGGTCGGCAATGTAGTCCCATTGGGTACACCAGGTCCCGTGACGGTCGACCGGGGTGGAAAAATCAAACATGAGAAACTCCGGGCAAGGGCGCAGCAGACTGCGCCCGGGGGGAAATGTTATGCGCTAGTCATCAATGATTCTAATTCATCTTTTACCGATTGTACCTGCGGGCCGATGACAACTTGCAGGTTATGGTCGTTGAGATGAACCACACCGATCGCACGGTTGGCTTTCAGCACCGCGTCGTCCACTTTGCTCATATCGTTAACCGACATACGCAGACGAGTAATACAGTTATCCAGCGAGACAATGTTCTCTTTACCACCCAGTGCTGCCAGGATAGCAGGCACGTTATAGCCGGATTTACCTACGCTACCCACGGAGGCGGTCTGCGTGGCGGCCGTTTCATTTTCGCGCCCCGGCGTTTTAATGTTAAAGCGCTGGATGGAGAAGCGGAAGATAGCGTAGTAAACGGCGAACCAGATAGCCGCTACGACAGGAACCAGATACCACTTGGTTGCCGTACCGTGCAGGATACCAAACACCACGAAGTCGATGATGTTGCCATCGGTGTTACCGATAGTGACACCCAGCAGCGCCATCACGGTGAATCCCAGACCGGTCAGAATTGCGTGGATCAGATACAGGAACGGAGCGACAAACAGGAACAGGAACTCGATCGGCTCCGTGGTGCCGCCGACCACACAGGCAACCACCCCGGAAATCAGCAGTCCTTTGATCTTATGACGATTCTCAGGTTTGGCACAGTGATACATGGCCAACGCCGCGCCTGGCAGGCCGCCGAGGAAGGCGGGCATTTTGCCCTGAGACAGGAAGCGGGTCGCGCTTTCAGCAAAGCCGTGCGTGGTTGGGCAAGAGAGCTGTGCCTGGAAAATTGTCAGCGCACCGCTTACTTCGCGGCCACAGACATCCAGCGTACCGCCCGCTTCGGTAAAGCGGATCAACGCCACCAGAATATGGTGCAGGCCGAACGGCAACAGCAGACGCTCGCCTGAGCCAAAAATCATCGGCCCAAATATGCCCGCGCCATTAATCATACGCCCCAGGCCGTTAATGCCCGCGGCAAACCAAGGCCAGATCAGCGGGATCACCAGGCCACACAGGCCCAACACCACGGTGGTCACAATCGGTACGAAGCGCGTGCCGCCGAAAAATGCCAGGGCATCCGGCAGGCGGATAGTATTAAAACGCTCATGCAGCAGGTAAACGATGATACCGACGATCACCGCACCAAGGATCCCGGTATCGATGGACTGAATACCCAGAATGTTTTGGATGTTGTTGGCTTTCAGGATCAGCGGATCGTCGGTGGGCAGTACACCGGTGGTTGTCAGGTAGAAGTTGGTGGCCAGATTCAGCACGGCAAAACCAACAAAACCGGAGAAGGCAGCGACGCCTTTGTTTTCACGCGCCATACCCAGCGGAATGGCAATGGCGAACATGACCGGCAGGAAACTGAAGGCAAAGGAGCCGATCTTGCTCATCCAGGTGAACAATAACTGGAAGGCCGGGTGGCCGATAAACGGCATCAGAGTAATGACATCACGGCTGCTTAACGAGCTGCCGATACCCAGCATGATACCGCAGAACGAAAGTAGTGCGACGGGCAACATAAATGTCTTGCCCAAGCTCTGGAAAAACTCCCAAAGCGTAATTTTTTGTTTTTTAGACGCTGGCATAACCGACGGCTCCTGGAGAAAAAAACATGCAATGTGGTGTGTACCCGATTAGGTAAAAATAAGATAAAACGTTTTACCTAGTAAAAATGCGCCGCTAATCACAATTTTGAGTAGCGCTTTACGGTGACAATACCCAAGCCGGTAAATCGTTTTACTGTATTAAGTCATTCGGTATACCATTTGTTATCGGGGTAAATGCTTTCCGGTATTGTTTTACAGAGGTTATCGTCATCAAAAAGATCACTATCACTGACGTCGCACAATTGGCAGGCGTATCCGTTACGACCGTTTCGTTGGTGCTGAGCGGTAAAGGGCGCATTTCCCCGAGTACCATGACGCGTGTAAATCAGGCGATTGAACAGCTTGGCTACGTGCGCAACCGGCAGGCAGCTACGCTGCGCGGCGGGGCATCGGGTGTGGTTGGGCTGATCCTGCGCGATATCTGTGAACCTTTTTATGCCGAGATGACCGCCGGTTTGAGTGAAGTGTTGGAAGCTAACGGCAAGGTGTTGTTCCTGACCCAAAGCGGGGCGGATGGCAAAGGGCTGATGCGCTGTTTTGATACCTTGCTGGAGCATGGCGTGGATGGCATGGTACTGGCCGGTGGGGTCCGTACGGCCTCAGGTCTGAAAGAAAAAGCCGAAGAGCAGGGTGTTCCACTGGTGTGCGCGGCCCGCTCCAATGGGCTTGATGGTATTGATGTGGTGCGGCCAGACAATATGCAGGCGGCAAAAATGGCCACCGAATTTCTGATCAAACGCGGCCACAGCCAGATTGCTTACCTGGGTGGACAAAGTGATTCCCTTACCCGCGCTGAGCGCTTGGGAGGGTTTTGCGCTACGTTGGTACAATATGGCCTACCGTTCCGTACTGAATGGATTGTTGAGTGCGATTGCCATCAGCGAGTGGCGGCAGAAGCGGCGGAGGCGCTGTTACGCCAATACCCGAATATCAGTGCGCTGGTGTGTCACAAGGCCTCGGTAGCATTGGGGGCCTATTTTGGCATTGTGCGCAGTGGACGCAGTATCGGATCGGAAGGGATGGATAGTTTTTATGGCCAACAGGTGGCCCTGATTGGTTTTGGCGATGTTCCAGAAGCGGAATTGACCGAGCCGCCGCTGACCTTCATTTCCAATTCAGCGCGTGAGGTGGGCCGCAATGCTGCTTTGCGCTTGCTGCAACGTATCGACAACGATCAGCTTGCGCCACAAAGCGTGATCCTGCAACCCACCTTGATCAAACGCGGATCGGCCTGATCTGCTTATCGCGTTTTTAAGCGTAGTGGCATTGACCAATACGGCGATCGAAGGGATGAGTGGTTTATACACGCAACAGATCCGTGATGTCGTTTATGGTTGACAGATGAACGGCTGCGGGCGGGCGCGATAACCGGTTGCGATGCCGCGTAAATTATCTCAGACTGTGGCAGCTAAAAAGCTCCCCATTTGTTATTTAATCCGTTGATGGAACCCTCCCTAATGATGAAAAAGTCTGTCATCAATATACTGATGTTCACCGCTATAGCCACTTCTCCATTTTACACCTGTGCGCAAACACCACAGAAAGATCAACAAATTGCCGCAATCGTCAATAATACCCTCACGTCGCTGCTGGAAAAGCAGGGTATTCCCGGCATGGCGGTTGCGGTGTTTTATGAAGGGAAAGCGCATTTTTTTAACTATGGTGTGGCGGATATAAAAACCGGGCGACCCGTAACGGAAAATACCCTGTTTGAAATGGGGTCGGTCAGCAAAACCTTTACCGGGATCGCAGGGGCCTATGCGCAGCAAACCGGTATCATGGATCTTAACGATCCGGTGAGCCACTACGCCCCTGAGCTAACCGGCCCACAGTGGAAAGGGATTAAAATGCTGCACCTGGCGACCTACACCGCCGGCGGATTGCCTCTCCAACTGCCAGAGTCAGTCACCGACCAGAAGTCATTATGGCAGTATTATCAGCAATGGCAGCCCACTTGGGCCGCGGGCATAATGCGTAACTATTCTAATGCCAGCATCGGTTTATTCGGTGCGCTGGCCGTGAAGAAAAGTGGGCTATCGTTTGAAGATTATATGGAGAAAGCGGTTTTTCAACCGTTACACCTGACGCAGACTTTCATTACCGTACCGCCGTCGATGCAGGCAGATTATGCCTGGGGCTATAAAAACGGCGTAGCGCTGCGTGTGACGCCCGGCATGTTGGACGCTGAGGCCTATGGGGTAAAATCCACCAGCAGAGATATGGCAAAATTTATGCAGGCCAATATGGAGCCGAGCAGCTTGCCCGTGGAAGATGAGAAGCTAAAACAAGCGATCGTTTCTGCCCAGACGCGTTATTTCAGGATAGACAGCTTATTCCAGGGGCTAGGGTGGGAGATGTATGATTTGCCCATCAATCCGCAAGCGGTGATCGCTGCCAGCGGCAATGACATTGCCCTGCAAGCGCGTCAGGCGCAGGCTCTGACGCCACCCGTTTCTGCCGTACCAGCGTCTTGGGTGCACAAGACCGGGAGCACCAACGGCTTTGGTGCTTATGTGGTGTTCATTCCGCAGAAAAAAGTGGGGATTGTGATGTTAGCCAACAAGAACTACCCCAATCCCATCCGTGTAGAAGCGGCTTATCGCATTCTTGAAGCGCTGCCTTGAGTGCAATAGGGTTTTAGCGTCAAGCGGTAAAGCTGTTGGGGGAAGAGGGGCCCGGCGTGCAGGGCCCCTGATAGACAGTTATTGACTCAGCGCCGGTTGATCCGGTGCTGCCTCAGGTGCCGGTGCGTCATCCGGCTGATCAGAGTCTGGCTCATCGTTTTCATCCGCCGGCCCCCCTATCAAACCGAACAGACCAACAAATTCCTGCAGCGACATTTTGTTGCCGTTCAGTTCAATCTGGTTATCGGCATAATGGAAGCTGCTGCTGATCACATCATCTTTCAGCGTAGTGAGCTTGAACATCTGGCCCATCGCTGCCAAACCTTGCACCTGCTGCTGGGCCAGTTTTTGCGCCTCTTCAGCACTGTAACCCTGCAGTTTTGCTGCTTGTACGGTAGTTTCGGTAGCCATTGCCATTGGAATGGTCAGATTGGCATCAATCTTCTTGACCGAACGAGCCAGCTGTTGGTCTGGCGATTCTGCCGCCGCACCCGCCTGGGCAGGATCCAACAGATCAATATTCAGCGTAAAGGTACTTTCACCCTTGGCGTTTTTCCAGCTCAGAGGCGCAACGCTGATGGAGGGGTTGCCTTTCAACAGCAGCGGCAGGTTTTGCACCAGCATATCAGCGGTCTGCTGTTGATAGGCTTCTGGGGACAGCGTTTCCGCCTGTTGCAGCAACGTCATTGCCTGCTGATTGTAACGATCGGCGAACTCTTTCAGCCCTTTGCCATCCAGGTTATCAATTTTCAGCAGCAATCTGCCGGAACCAAAGTCGTTACCCTGAACCTTCAACGCCGCCATGGTGTAATCAAGCTGGCCATTGAGACTGGTGCCTTTCTCGCCGAACTGGCTTGCCAGGTTGAAGCCTTCCAATGACAGCGTATCTTTGCCATCGACGGCAACCGTCAGCTGCTTCAGCCCCAGCGTCTGCTCACCCAGACTGAGATCGAACTGGCCTTGATGGGTGTCGCCTTTCAGCGTGAAGCCTTGCAGAGTGACCTGCTCAACCTGACCAAACTGATTTGGGCCGCTGATGGTGGTGGTGTCGCTGCTGGCATTCAGCGAGACGGTTTTCATATCGCGTCCGACATCAGCATCAATTTTGGCACCGCTGAATTTGAGCGAGGACTTGTCTTTCTGGTACTCAACCGGGATCACTTCGATAGCGGTGGAGGTATCGCCGCTGTAGGAAATGCGTGAATCGGCGCTAAACAGTGACTGACCTTTGGTGATATCAAACAGCGCTTTGACTTTCGGCGTGTTTTCCAGCTTGGTATTGACGGATGCCATGCTTGGCATCAGATTGAATTTTTTCAGTTGGGCCAGCGGGAAAGGACCGTGATCGACAGTTTCAATAAACGCCACTTCGTCACCAGGTTTCAGCAGGGCATCGTCAGTGGTGATGCTGCCATCGGCGCGCAGCACATAGCGGATCTGGCTGCTGAAAATGCCGCGCTGATAGTTTTCATAGCTCAGCTTGACACCGCCTTTGGGCAGATAGACGTTCAGTTGGCTATTGGCGCTATCCACCATTTCACCCATCCGCTGCTCAATCAGTTTGCCGGTGTACCAGGAAGCTCCGGTCCATGCTGCGCCAAGAACCACAATGACGCTGACAGCGACTAACGATTTTTTCATAGTTCCGTTCATCCTTTCTAAAGGCCACCTATTCCAGATAAATGGCCGGGCAAATGGGGCCTGCAAAAAAACGCCCGTAGGCGTTTTATTGTGAAGGTAACCTATTCATCTTAGCAACTAATTTGCCTAAGTTTACCGGTGATCATGCCAACAAATTATAAACACGGGCAATACGGCCATGGCCAGTTACGTTTACTGGCGACTCAAAAGCCGCGACATAACAGGATTCCCCTGGTTTCAATACCACCTGTTGCCCCTGTTTTTCCAAGGTAGCTTCACCCTCAACGCAGAACACAATGGCCGCGCTGTGTTGCGCCAGGGGTTGTGCAGATCCAGAAAGATCGTGCAGTGAGAAGGCAAAATCCTCTACCGGAATAGGGAAGAACAGCGCATTGCCACGTTTCTCTGGCTGGGTCAGTAAGCCTGATGCAGGTTGAGGGCGGAACTGCAGGTTGGCGAGCAATTCGGGAATATCAATAAATTTTGGTGTCAGGCCAGCACGTAACACGTTATCCGAATTGG
The DNA here is from genome assembly GCF_006715025.1 of Serratia fonticola. NCBI lineage: Bacteria > Pseudomonadati > Pseudomonadota > Gammaproteobacteria > Enterobacterales > Yersiniaceae > Serratia > Serratia fonticola. The sequence goes on along the minus strand of NZ_VFMK01000001.1, from coordinate 3,270,198 downwards.
CCATCACTTCCAGCGCCACGCCGTTCAGGTAGGCATGTGGTGTTTCGGCATACAGGAACATGGCTTCACCCGGGGCCAATTTGACGACATTGAGCAGCAGCGGGGAGAACAGGCCGCTGTCGTCGGGATAAAAGCCAGCGATAAAGCGGATGGTATCCCAAGGCTCACCTTGCTGATTATTCAAGGCCGCTTTCAGTACGCCGAGCGCCAGTGATTTCTGCTCACCGCTCATGGCCAGCAGGCTGGCAAACAGCGTTGCCAAGTGGGCGGTATCCGGCTGTTGCAGGAAGGCGGCAATGTCATGATGAGCGCCGGAGATGGGCTGTAGCAGGGAAACAATGTCGCTCAGCTCGCGGAAACCGTTCATCGCCAGGAATGGCGTCAGGGCGAATACCAGTTCCGGTTTGTGATTCGGATCTTTATAGTTGCGCTCTGCTGCATCAAGCGGAATTCCGGCGGCATTTTCCTTGGCGAAGCCCACTTCTGCGGCAGCCTTGCTGGGATGGACCTGAATAGACAGCGGCTGATCGGCACAGAGTACCTTAAACAGGAACGGTAACTCGCCGAAGCGTTTGGCCACTTCGGCCCCCAGTTGTTTGGGCTGATCGGCATCAATCACGTCGCGCAGTGAACGCAAATTGCCAGAAGCGTCCTCAACCTGCGAACTGCTCTTTGGGTGCGCTCCCATCCACAGTTCGGCCATCGGTTTGCCCGCCGGGTTGGCGATGCCATACAGATTTGTTAACGCATCAGTGCTACCCCAAGCGTAGTTTTGGATCGCATTGGTCATTTTTTGCATGATTGTGTCCTGCTTTCTCAAAAAAAATTGTGCTAAGTAAACAATGCTGCGTTGACGCATGCAAGCCGAGATGACTAAAAATGCGCATTGTCCAGTGTGTTAATGCGAATAATTATTATCTCGCTATACTGAGGAGGCTCGCCAACAGGTTTGCACCCGTTGGCATTGACCCGCATTGTGCTAAGGAGACCGTGATGGCTGGCGTTCGTATTGAAAAAGACTCAATGGGCCCGATCGACGTACCCGCAGATCAGCTTTGGGGCGCGCAAACGCAACGCTCCCTGGAGCATTTCCGTATTTCCTCCGAGAAAATGCCCGCGGCGCTGATCCACGCGTTGGCGATGACCAAGCGTGCCGCTGCCAGCGTCAATATGGATCTGGGGTTGCTGCCTGCCGATCGGGGCAATGCGATTATCCAGGCAGCCGATGAAGTGCTGGCGAACCAACATCCGAGCGAGTTCCCGCTGTCAATCTGGCAAACCGGTTCTGGCACCCAGACCAACATGAACATGAACGAAGTGTTGGCTAACCGCGCCAGTGAATTGTTAGGTGGCGAACGCGGAGAAGGGCGAAAAGTACACCCTAACGATGATGTCAATAAAAGCCAAAGCTCGAACGACGTTTTCCCCACCGCGATGCACGTTGCCGCCGTGATCGCGCTGCGTGAGCATCTGCTGCCTGAACTGAAAACGTTACACAAAACGTTGAATGCGAAGGCCGACGCCTTCCGCGATATTGTCAAGATTGGCCGGACACACTTACAGGATGCGACACCTTTGACGCTGGGGCAGGAAATTTCCGGCTGGGTGGCCATGCTGGAGCATAATCTCAAACATATTGAAGCCAGCGTGCCGCATATCTGCGAACTGGCGTTAGGAGGAACGGCGGTTGGCACCGGGTTGAACACGCATCCTGAATATGCCGTGCGGGTGGCAAAGGCGTTGGCCGAACTGACGGGGCAACCCTTCATTACCGCGCCGAACAAGTTTGAAGCACTGGCAACCTGCGATGCGTTGGTTCATGGCCATGGGGCGTTGAAGGGGCTGGCAGCCTCGTTGATGAAGATCGCCAATGACGTGCGCTGGCTGGCTTCAGGCCCACGCTGCGGGATTGGTGAGATCGCCATTCCTGAAAATGAGCCAGGCAGTTCGATTATGCCGGGGAAGGTCAATCCTACTCAGTGTGAAGCCATGACGATGCTCTGTGCCCAAGTGATGGGTAACGATGTGGCCGTCAATATTGGTGGGGCCTCCGGTAACTTTGAGTTGAACGTGTTCCGCCCCATGGTTATTCACAACTATCTGCAGTCTATTCGCCTGCTGGCAGATGGCATGAGCGGGTTCAATGAGTATTGTGCGATTGGCATTGAGCCTAATCGCGATCGTATCAGCCAATTACTGAATGAGTCTCTGATGCTGGTTACCGCGCTGAATACTCATATTGGTTATGACAAGGCGGCAGAGATTGCCAAAAAGGCACATAAAGAAGGATTAACGCTGAAGGCATCCGCATTGAAACTGGGCTACCTTACGGAACAACAGTTTGATGAATGGGTTCGGCCAGAAGATATGGTCGGCAGCATGAAGAAATAAATGCCGATCCTCGCCCCAGGCGCAGCGGCGTACGCCTGGGTTTTTTTGCCGGATATCGCATAGGGGCAGTCCTGCGTACTGTGTATAATCCTGGGGCATTTTTGTCCCGGCCTGGTTTCCATGCCATTTTTAACAACCGCCGCAACGGGAGTCTAGAACATGTCCCGAACTCAACGTTTGCTCGATCTGATGCAGATCCTGCGCCGTCACCGCTATCCGTTGGCTGGACACGCTCTGGCTCAAGAACTGGGGGTCAGCATGCGCACCCTGTACCGGGATATAGCGACCTTGCAGCAGCAGGGGGCGGATATTGTTGGTGAAGCGGGTGTCGGTTATGTATTGCGGCCCGGGTTTATGTTGCCACCGCTGATGTTCTCGCAGCAGGAGATTGAAGCGCTGGTGTTGGGGATGCGCTGGGTTGCGCGTCGTGGAGATAGTCAACTTGCCGGGGCTGCCACCAATGCGCTGGCAAAGATCGCCGCGGTATTACCCGCGGATTTACGCGAGGAGTTGGACGCCAATACCTTGCTGATCGGCCCAATCCCCGCAGCCTTTGTGCCCGACGAGCGGCTGGTGGCGATCCGCGAAGCGATCCGTTATGAGCGAAAAGTGTTGGTTGAGTACCGTGATAACGCGGGGAATAGCAGTGAGCGAACCCTGTGGCCCTTTGCCATGGGTTTTTTTGAGCAGGTGCAAATTCTGATGGCCTGGTGCGAACTGCGCGGATCCATTCGCCATTTTCGCCTCGATCGTATTGGCCAACTGACGCCATTGCCTCAGCGTTATCCCCAAGGCCGTCGGGCATTGATGAAAATGTGGCGAGAAAGCGAAGGTATTGTTGATTAGCCGAGAGACTGCTGCCAAAAACTGACAGTGGGGTGAACTATGCTGAGGTTATCAGGAGCCAGCCGGCTCTCATCACGAGGATAACGTTATGACAACGCCAAGCATGATCATCATCTATGTCGATAGCCCGGAAAAAAGCGCCGATTTTTATCGTCAGCTATTAGGTGCAGAACCGGTCGAATCTTCAGCGACTTTTGCCATGTTTGTACTGAACAACGGCTTCAAGTTGGCCATGTGGTCTAAACATACGGTTGAACCGGCAGCGAAGGCAACCGGAGGCGGGGCGGAAATTTGTTTCCTGTGCGAGCAACCGGAGCAGGTGGATGCGATCTATCAGCAATGGCTTGCCAAAGGGTTGACCATCGCGCAACACCCGGTAGAGATGGATTTTGGCTACACCTTTGTTGCCGAAGACCCGGATGGCCACCGGCTGCGTGTTTATAAACTCAACGAAGAGTAACCCGCCGTAGGGTTGCAGATTGTCGGCCAGATTATCTGCAACCTGATTCTGCCTAGCTTTCAACGTTGGCGTACAGATGCAGGCGCTTTACCAGCAGACGTAACGGGCTGGCTTCCGGCTTGTATTTGTGTTTCACCGCGCTGGCATCGTAATTGAGCAATTCGCCTATCTTCGGTACCTGTGCGCCAGCCTCTTGCTGGCAGAGAGCAATCAGCGGCAGCGGGCAGGGGTGTTGTACCTGTTTTTGCTGTTGCTGATACCATACGCGGGCGATGGGTTGCACTTTTACCGGGCGTTTGATTTTCAATATTGCGTGCTGCGGTAGGCGACTGACGTCGTCGATTTCGCGGCTAATCTTCTCGGCCCACTGCTCACGATTGAACGGTGGCACGGCTCGCCCGGCCTTCAGGCTTTTCTCAAGTTGCGCAAGAATGTCGTCACGCTTCACATTCTTGATAATGTGCTTATTGGCCCAGCCGAAACGGACGGAATCCGGGTTGGTGAGCAGGGTGATGGAGCGGTAGGCACTGAGGGTGAGCAAACCGTGCAAATGGGTATGGACAAAGTCAAAACGTTGCTCTGGTGCCAGCCCGGACTCGACGGTAATGATGTGTTCCAGCTCCGCCTTCAGACGGTTGATCAGCGCGATCTGCTGTTGTAGTGCGAGAGCGTCATCGTGCTCGACGGCCAGGCAAATCACACCTGGTAGCCGTACCGCCGCTTTGCTGCTGACATGCTGGCGGTTATGGTGAATAAACAACCGCTGATAGTGTTCCAGTGCCAAATCGCGGGCGGCCTGACCAACATGTTGCTCTACAGTGATCTGCTCAATGGCGGCGTGCTCCTTACCTTTCTCTATTTCCGGTAGGGTAAATACCCGCGCTGCCAGTAAACGTAGTGGCAGTATTTGCTGGTGAAGCAATGCCAGCGCCTGTTCCAACTCGCCAAATCGGGCATTCATACGGCCAATTAGGTCATATTTGTTCATTTTGCACCCCATTTTAGTTACAACATACATTGTAAGACACGACACCCAACGAGACAACCTCAGCCCTATACACATTATTAGCAACGGTTAAAACAGGCTTATCAGGGAGGGGATTGCCCCTCCTATGCTTGAGAGGGGCGGAGATTAAATGCGCGCGGCTTCGGGTAGTTTTTTCAGGTGATGGCCGACAAACAAGGCCAGCAACAGCATCAGGCTAATAAAAGTCACTACGCCGCCCCAACCAAAACTGTGCCAGAACACACCACCGAGCGTACCGGCGACGCTGGAACCCACGTAATAACAGAACAGATACAGCGAAGACGCTTGTCCTTTGGCACGGCGTGCACGACGGCCGATCCAACTGCTGGCAACCGAGTGAGCGGCAAAGAAACCGGCGGTAAACAGCATCATACCGATGAAGATCACTGTGATTGGTGCCAGGGCGGTAATCAGTATCCCGATCAGCATAATCAAGATGGAAACCAGCAGCACCGGGCCACGTCCAAATCTTGAGGTAAGGGCTCCGGCCTTGGGAGAACTGTACGAACCGGTGAGATAAACCACCGACAGCAAGCCCACAATTGCCTGGCTGAGATGATAAGGATCGCTGAGCAGACGATAACCGATATAGTTAAACATCGTCACGAAGCTGCCCATCAGCAGGAAACCTTCGGCAAATAGCAGCGGCAGCCCCTTGTCGTGCCAGTGCAGTTTGAAATTGATGAGTAGCGTACGCGGCCGCAACGAGCTGGCTCGGAAGTGCTTGGAGGCGGGCAGAATACGCCAGAACATACATGCCGCCGCCAGTGCAAATACCCCAATCACCGCCAGTGAGATCCGCCAGGAGAAGAAATCGGTGAGCACCCCGGTCACCAGGCGTCCACTCATCCCGCCGATAGAGTTGCCGCTGATATACAACCCCATCGAAAACGCGACAAAACTGGGGTGGATCTCCTCGCTCAGGTAGGTCATACCGACAGCCGCGACCCCGCTTAACGAAAGCCCAATTAGCGCGCGCATCAGCAAAATGCCGTGCCAACTGGTCATGAAAGAGCAGATTAACGTACAGATTGCCGCCAGCAACAGGGCGACCACCATCACCGATTTACGGCCAATGGCATCAGACAAGGGGCCGGTGAACATCAACCCTACGGCCAGCAATCCAGTAGAAAAAGAGAGTGAAAGGCTGCTTTCCGCCGGTGAAATGCCAAAGTCCTGGGAAAGAACCGGCAGAATGGGTTGCACACAGTACAGTAGCGCAAAGGTTGCCAGCCCGGCGGAGAATAGCGCTAGCGTCACACGCATAAACTGCGGGGTGCCGCGTTCAATGTAAGGAAGTTTATTCAGCGTAGAACGCCGGGGTTTGGACGCAGTTTCGGCGTCATTATTGGCGGGCAGCGTTAACGGCAAACTTGTTGCAGAACGCGAAGGGCTTGTCACAGCAATTCCTTACCGGGTTCGGGAGATGAATAACACGTCTTGTGTCACAAAATGATAGGGAGTGGCCAGTTTTTTGTCTAATATATTAATTATTAATATTAAGACTTATAAAATATGAATATCGAACTCAGACACCTACGTTATTTTGTTGCCGTGGCAGAGGAGCTGCATTTTGGTCGGGCGGCAGAACGGTTGCGGATTTCTCAGCCACCGTTAAGCCAACAGATCCAGGCTTTGGAAGAAATGGTCGGTGCCCGTCTACTGGCGCGGAATAACCGTAATGTTGGCCTGACCCAGGCTGGGGAAATGTTCCTGAAGGAAGCTTATCAGGTGCTTGACCAAGTCAATCGGGCGGCAGAAAAGGCCGCCCGGCTTGAACGTGGCGAGATAGGGGAGTTAACGATAGGTTTTACTTCTTCCGCACCTTTTATCAGCGTTGTTTCCCGCAGCCTGCGTGCGTTCCGTCAGTTGTCACCGGATGTGCATATCAAAATGCGCGAGGTGAACACCAAGCAACAGTTAGAACCGCTGCTTAACGGCGAACTGGATCTCGGGGTGATGCGTAACACCCGCTTGCCGGATGCGCTTGAGCATCAGCTGCTGTTGTGCGAGCCTTTGCTCGCCGTGGTGCCAAACGGCCATCCATTGACACAAAAAGCACCAGGCACACTCCGCTTCGCCGATTTGGCACAGGAGCCGTTTGTGTTCTTCTCGCGTGAGGTGGGTACCGCGCTATACGACGAAATCCTGGCATTGTTAGCCAGCGCCGGAATTGCGCCTTACATTACGCAAGAAGTGGGCGAGGCGATGACGATCATTGGCCTGGTTTCCGCTGGGTTGGGCATTTCTATTTTACCCACCTCCTTTGGCAGGGTGAAAATCGATGGTGTGACCTACCTTCCCCTGGCCGAGCCAGAGGCAATGACCGAAGTCTGGCTGGTGCATCACCGCAACCGACCACTGACGGCAGCCGCCAGAACATTGATGGCGTTGATGCTGAAACCCTCCTGAGCTTCACGTCATGCTGTGCAAATAAGAGGCAATTGCCGGTGAAACCATCGGGAATTTGTGCTGTTAATCACATAACGAATCAAATAGTTGACGCTGTATTCCAAAAGCCCCACCATAGCCATTAGTCTTTATTTAGAAGCGCGAAAAATAGTAGGAGCAGGTTTGTGATTGCGGATGGGCAGCCTGGGCATATTGATCAAATCAAGCAAACAAATGCAGGGGCAGTTTACCGGTTGATCGATCAACTGGGACCAATTTCGCGTATCGAATTGTCCAAACGTGCACAACTGGCACCCGCCAGTATCACCAAGATTGTGCGTGAGTTACTCGAAGCGCATCTGGTAAAAGAAACCGAATACCAGGAAATCGGCAGCCGTGGCCGCCCAGCCGTTGGGTTGGTGCTGGATACCGACGCTTGGCATTACCTCTCTGCACGTATCAGCCGTGGTACCATCACGCTGGCGCTGCGCGATCTCAGTAGCAAAATGGTGGTGGAAGAACTGCTGCCGTTGAGCGCCGAACATCCAGAACCCCTGTTGCAACGTATCGTTAGCGAGATCGACAGCTTCTTTATCCGTCATCAGAGCAAACTCGAACGTTTAACGGCGATCGCTATTACCCTGCCTGGCATGATTGACGCTGCTGCGGGTATCGTTCACCGTATGCCGTTTTATGAAGTTAACGAGATGGCATTGGGGCCTGCGCTGGAGAGTCTGACGGGGTTGCCGGTTTATTTACAGCACGATATCTGCGCCTGGACGATGGCAGAGGCGCTGTACGGTGCTTCACGCGGTAGTCTGAATGTGATCCAGGTGGTGATTGATCATAACGTTGGTGCAGGCGTGATCACTAACGGGCGCGTGCTGCATGCCGGCAGCAGTAGCGTGGTGGAGATTGGCCACACGCAGGTCGATCCTTACGGCAAACGCTGTTATTGCGGTAATCACGGTTGCCTGGAAACGGTGGCCAGTATTGAGAATATGCTGGAAATTGCTCAACAGCGCCTTGGTGGATCTATGTCCTCCATGCTGCAGGGCGCGCCGTTATCCGTAGAGTCACTTTGTGATGCGGCGCTGGCAGGGGACCAACTGGCCAAGGATATTATTCTCGGCGTGGGTCATAGCGTTGGGCGTATCGTGGCGATTATGGTCAATCTGTTCAACCCGGAGAAGATCCTGGTGGGTTCACCGTTGAACCGAGCGGCAGACATCCTCCATCCGGCGATCGCTTCCTGCATTCGCCAGCAATCCCTGCCAGCCTATAGTGAGCACGTTAAGGTTGAATCCACACAGTTTTTCAACCAGGGCACTATGCCAGGTGCCGCACTGGTAAAAGATGCGCTGTATAACGGTTCGCTGCTGGTTAAGTTACTACAAGGTTGATATAAGTTATTCTTATCAGAACTTCTTATCGTTTACCGCCAAAAGATTGAGCTACCTCAAGCCCCTGTTGATTTGCTTCCCCTAGACTTTTCTCTGTTGGGCTATTTTCGCTGTGAACGATGGCGAACATTCATTAACGGAGCATTTCAAGGCAATCTATACATGTTAAAGCGTTTATTTGTTACAGGCACGGATACCGACGTAGGTAAGACCGTGGTTTCCCGCGGATTGCTGCAGGCATTCGCAGCACAAGGTCGTTCAGCGGTGGGTTACAAGCCGATTGCGGCACGTTGCCTGGAAACCAGCGAAGGCATTCGGAATAAAGACGCTTTGGTTCTGCAGGGCTCTTCCACCATGCCGTTGTCATATGAAGAAATTAACCCGATTACCTGTATGGATGAGGTTTTCCATGCCCATGCAAGTCAGGACATTGATTACGGGGCGATGAGCCGCGGGTTACAACATCTGACGGCCAAAGCCGATACCGTTGTGGTAGAGGGCAGTGGCGGCTGGCGGGTGCTGATGAACGATCTGCGCCCCTATGCCGAATGGGTCGTGCAGGAACAACTGCCGGTTATTCTGGTCGTGGGGATCAAGCTGGGGTGTGTCAGCCATGCGCTGTTAACTGTACAGTCAATTATTAACGATGGCTTACCATTGCTGGGCTGGGTAGCCAACCGAATCAACCCGGGTTTGGCGCATTATGCAGAAACCATCGACGCCTTGCAGCAGCGAATTCCGGCACCGTTATTAGGTGAGATCCCTTATCTCCCTCGTGCCGAACAGCGCGAGCTGGCGCAATATCTGGATCTTTCCAGCCTGATAGACCGTTACGCATTGTGACAAACCGACTGCAGGCATAACCCGCGTGCCTGCGCCATCATCATGCCCGCAACAACGACTGAACCCTAATGTGCCACGATCAAATCCGCACCGTATGGTGCCGCAAGGCAAAGCAGATAAAAGGCAGCACAGCACGCTGTGATCGTGGTGTTTTATGCGTTGGAAAATCGGGAGAGAAGTGAAAGGTTCAGGTGAGCAACGTGCTTGCTGCCCACCTGAAACCAGTGAATCTTTACGATACCACTGGTGTAACGCGTTAACCCGCTGGCGGAGTTGCGGGTTGATATTGGCCGCTCATGCTTTCCAGTAGCGCAACCAAATCATTAACATCGCTTTCTGATAACGTCACGCCGACCTGGTAGGTCAACATATCCTTGACCGCCTGATTCAACGAAGTCACGCTACCGTCATGGAAGTAAGGCGCCGTTTGGGCGATGTTTCGCAGTGTTGGCGTCTTGAAGCGATGACGATCGGCCTCGTTCTTAGTGACGTTGTAACGGCCAAGATCGGCCTCGGTAGGATTCCCGCGCGCAGCGAAGTAGTCCGCTTTCAACCCCATGATTTCATAAGACTGTCCCCCAAGGTTGACCCCGGTATGACAGGTGCCGCACTTGTTTTGCTGGAACAACTGATAGCCGTGTTTCTGTTGCGCGGTCAACGCGTTTTCATCACCTTTCAGATAACGGTCAAACGGGCTATCCGGTGTGATCAGCGTCTTTTCAAACTCGGCAATGGCATCGGTGATGTTATCGCCGGTAAAACCGTTGGCATATACGCGATTGAAATCAGCCTTCAAGGTGGCATCCTGGTCCAGCTTGGCGATGATTTCATCCCAGGACTCTGAAGCCATTTCAATCGGGTTCATTGGCGGACCACCGGCCTGTTCCTGCAGGTCAGCAGCACGGCCATCCCAGAATTGCGCCATGTTGAATACCGCATTAAATACCGTAGGTGCGTTGATAGGGCCTTCCTGATCATTCACCCCCAGTGACGATACGCGGCCATCGACACCACCTGCACCCAATTGATGACAATGTGCACAGGAGATACTGTCATCTTTGGACAAACGAGGATCGTGGAACAGCCGGAAACCCAGAGCCACTTTCTGAGGATCGGTCGCTAAAGAGGCTGGGATCGGTTGTAACGCTGCGCCGCGTAACTCGGCTGGCGTATCCGGGCGGGAGTAGAATTGTTCGCGTTGCTGACGGATCCAGCTCAGCAATTCATTGCGATCGCTGTCACTGATGTTACCTGACCAGTGTGCCAGCTTGTACAACTGCGGCGGCATCTCTTGGTTTTGCAATACCGCTTCCATCTTCGCCAGATCGACTTCTGGCACCGCGGTGTTCTGTTGCAACGCCACGCGGGTGGCATCCAGATTGAAATGTTGATTACCATTGTAGACATCGCTATCCATCAACTGCTTGGCAATAGGCAGGTTGGCATAGAAGGGCAGCTCTGCTGAGCTGGTATGGCAATAATCACAACCGTACTGCGTTAACAGGGTATCGATCCGGCTATCGGCAACGGCAGGAATACGCTGTTGGTCATAATGATAAACATAACCGACGAACCCCAGATAACCGGCGACGGCAGTCACGGCGCATCCCAGTATCACTTTTTTAATCATAGTTTCGCTCCAGTGAATTAACTCCAAGTTGCCCCTCATCTGAAAAAATTTGATGAAAAAACGGGCGTTTGGATTGTCATGGCAGCTTTCAAAGGAGAACTTGATTGAAATCAATTGCTATCATCGTTTTTAACTATCATTTAAATAGGTTTTAACGATGAGGCAGGCAGGGGGCGGCTCACAGTCAATTTATAAGAAATTACTGGCAATTCATGTAATTAGGATTTTTCTTTCCTTTATGCAGAAACGAACATGATTTGCGGTTTAGTAAAACAAATAACTATGTGTTCGAATAGCGCCTTTCTCACCAATAAAGTCGCTGGGGCAACCGCAGGCCCCACCTAGGCTGTTATACTTTGTGAAAATAAAAGATCGAGAAACGCGATAAGCTGATGACAACTAACGCCTCATTTGAACCGGTAGCTCACCGACCATTGATTTTGATCGCCTGTATGCTGGCGATGTTTATGTCTGCCATTGAGGCCACCATCGTTGCCACCGCTATGCCAACGATTATTAGCGATCTGGGTGGTTTTTCGCTATTAGGGTGGGTGTTTTCCGTCTATCTGCTGGCGCAGGCCATCACCATTCCGATCTATGGCAGGTTAGCGGATTTGTATGGCCGTAAACGTATCTTCTTCTTTGGTGCCACGCTGTTTCTGCTGGGCTCGATTCTGTGTGGCTTCTCACCCAATATGTATTGGTTGATTGGATTCCGTTTGCTTCAGGGGTTGGGAGCGGGTGCGATCATGCCTATTGCTACCACCATCATCGGCGATATTTACAGTGCCACCGAACGCCCCAAAGTGATGGGGTATCTTTCCAGCGTGTGGGGTGTTTCTGCGATTGTTGGTCCGTTGCTCGGGGCGTTTATTGTGCAACATCTGTCTTGGGCATTGGTATTTTGGGTAAACCTGCCCATTGGCTTGTTGGCGATGTTTTTCCTCGGGAGATATCTGCCCGCTCGTCAGCAGGTGCGGCGGCATGCTCTGGACTTGGCGGGAACGGCCTGGCTGACAATTTTTGTTGCCGCTTTACTGCTCGCTCTGCTGCAAGCGGAAGTGTTGGGTTGGTGGGTGATGCCATTACTGGCGCTGTCAGCGTTTTCGCTGGTGCTGCTGGTACGCCAGGAGCGACGAGCGCCTGAGCCATTGTTCCCGCTTGCTCTGTGGCAAAACCGCGTAATTGTGGCCGGGAATATCGGCGGTGTGGCGATTGGTGCCGCGATGATGGGGATCAGCGCTTTTCTGCCGACCTTTATCCAGGGCGTGAAGGGCGGCAGCCCGTTGGAGGCCGGTACCACGCTGGCGTTGATGTCGATTGGTTGGCCTCTGGCCAGTACGCTGAGTGGTCGTCTGATGCTGCTGACATCTTATCGCACCACGGCACTGCTCGGTGCCTTGCTGTTGGCTGCCGGTGGCTTGATCCTGCTGCTGCTACAGCCTTCAGGCGGTTTGTTATGGGGCCGTGTTGCCGCTTTTATGGTGGGGGCCGGTATGGGGTTGTGCAATACGACTTTCCTGGTCTCGGTACAGAATGCGGCGCACTTTAGCATTCGGGGGATCGCGACTGCGTGCACGGTATTCACCAGGATGGTGGGCTCGGCAATCGGCACTGCCATTCTGGGGGCAACGCTCAATATCAATCTGCAATTGCGCTTACCGCAAACCACCGATCCGTTACAGCAACTGATGACACCTTCAGTGCGCCACTCGATGCAACCGGAAGCGTTAGCCACGCTCACTGAGCAGATTGCAGCCTCACTGCATTGGGTCTTTTTGATCTCAGCGTTGATATCGCTGTTTGCATTGGGTGCGGCCATGCTGATCCCGGCGCGCCATCGGCCACAGTGTGAAAGCGAAGAGGTAGAACAGGCTTAAGGAATGAAGAGGAGGGCGCAGCAAGCTGCGCCAAAAGCCAGTTACTGCGGGGCTTTGGTATCCTGGCTGGAACCGGTCTGAGCAGCGTCGCCGCTGTCATCGCCGTTACTCAAACGAGTATAAACAATTTTCTGCGTGTCATGGCCACAATGGCCAACGACCTGACCACCAGCTTGATCGGCCTGATCGTTGGGTACAATCTCCAGTTTGAAGCTGGATTCGGGGACTCCGTTATTCACTATTTTCTGCGCAATATCCGCCTTCACGCTTTCACATGAGGCAAAAGCGGCCAGTGGCGCGGTGGCTAGCAACAATACACCTACTACAAGCGCTTTTTTCATCATTCAATCCTTATTTGAGAATGAATTTCTTGCTCAGGATAACAGCATCAGTTTGAATCGTTTAATCTTATCGCCCGATTACTGCGTTATCGGGCGACCAGTCTTGCGATCCAGACACTTGCGGGTTGAAGGTTCCCAGTAAGCATTGACGTTGTAGCTGTTATCACAGCGTTCTTGATCGTCAATAGCACGGTCAACCTTGTCGAACTCTTTTTCGACGCGGGTGTTAACCTTGGAACGTAAAGATTTGCTCTCATTCCACTGCTCTTTGCTTTGGCGTGCCTGTTCGTTACTCATTGCCGTGCCGCCGCTACCATCAACGGTGACACAGGTGCTGCCCTGGGTACAGGTGGCGGCAAACGCAGGGGCTTGCCAGGCGCCGGCCAGCATTAACATCGCGACGGGTAACATCCCGCGCATCAATCGTTGCAAGGAAAGTGATTTCATCGTTTCATCCTTATAAATTAATGTATCCGTCGTCTTTCAAGCCGCGGCGTTGTTAGCTGCGGCCATTAAATCGGGTCATTCAGGTATTTCGTTGCTGCATGGGTTAAATATATCATCGCATTCTGGTATTACACCAGCATGCCGCCTGGTTCGTTTAATTTACAGAGAGAAAATCCGTAATGTTGAAAACCACTTTCCTGTTTTTTGCCACTGCGCTGGCGGAAATCATTGGCTGCTTCTTGCCGTATTTGTGGTTAAAGAAAAACGCCAGTGTCTGGTTATTGCTGCCAGCGGCTGCCAGCCTGATGATGTTTGTCTGGTTGCTGACGCTGCATCCAGCGGCCAGTGGGCGGGTGTATGCTGCTTACGGTGGGATTTATGTGGCCACGGCATTGTTGTGGCTGCGCGTAGTAGAGGGTGTGAAGCTGTCGTCAATGGATTGGCTGGGAGCAGGCGTTGCCTTAGCCGGGATGCTGATTATTGTTTCCGGCTGGCGTGCAGCCTAGTAAACGGTGGCAGGGGAGAACCCTGCCACTGGGGGGATATCAGGATCCGCGGTGGATGCTCAACCCGGCAAAAGACTGGCTGACCGGCATCATTTCCAGCGTATTGATGTTAACACGGGTTGGTAGAGTGGCGACCCAGAACACAGACTCGGCCACGTCTTCTGGCGTCAGAGCGTCAACGCCGGCATAGGTTTTGTCTACCCGATCGTCATCCCCTTTGAAACGCACGTTGGAGAACTCTGTGCCGCCTACCATTCCTGGCTCAATGTCGGTAACACGCACCCGAGTACCGTGCAGGTCGGCACGCAATCCCAGGCTGAATTGTTTCACGAAGGCCTTGGTGGCACCGTAAACATTCCCCCCGGCATAAGGCCAGTTGGCGGCAGTAGAACCGATGTTGATGATATGGCCGACATTGCGCTCCACCATGGCGGGCAGCAGCGCCCGCGTCATATTGACCAACCCTTTGGTGTTGGTGTCAATCATGGTTTCCCAATCGTCCACATTGGCTTTATGCGCGGGCTCAAGACCCAATGCCAAGCCTGCGTTGTTGACCAGAACATCGATATTACGCAGCGCTGCCGGTAGTTCATCAATCGCCTGCTGGATTGCGGCTCGGTTACGAACATCAAGACGGACGATATGCAGCGCATCACCCAGTTCTTCCTGCAGTGCCTCCAGGCGTTCGATCCGGCGGCCAGTGGCAATGACCTGATGCCCTTCACGCACAAACTTACGGGAGATAGCTTCACCAAACCCGGCGGTGGCCCCTGTGACAAAAATAATCATGTTACTGTTCCTCAACTGTTTTTACCTTGCATCCACTCTAGCGCGGCTGCGTTATACCCGCAAACTTAAACGGAGATGGGCGGTATGTGGTAAACCACGCAGTCGTATTTGATGTTTTCACGGCGGCCATGCACGCTACCGCCCAACGACTCGGCAAGGCGGCGGCTTGGCGTATTCTGTTCTGCCACCGGGTAGATAAAGTAGGGGGGCTGATAACGTTCGCTGGCCCAGATTGCCATGGCACGGACAATCTCGCGGCCATAGCCGTTACCATGCAGACTTTCTTTTACCCAGATGCCCAGCTCGGGCGTCTGGTCGTGCAGATTATGCACGCCTCCCATACCAACGAACTGTTTGCTATCGCGCAGGCGAGCCGTAAAGATGATCTCTTCACCTTCACGGATCAACGGTAGCCAGCCTTGCCAGACATGGGCAAATGCCTCAGGGGATTCCTCTGGTTCAAAATTCATAAAACGCGTGAGCGTTGGGGTTATCGCCTGGTAAACATCATCGGCGTCCGCTGCGGTAAAAGGGGCAATCAACAACCGCTCGGTGTTTACACGGCACTGAGTAAGGTCACTGTGAATCATTATTATTACCTCGCTTTTCAGGCCTAAAACGGCAAAATCCGCCCCGTTAAAATGGGGCGGATCATCGATATTACGTTGATTTGCGCCAGATGCGACCTATTTTTTTACGAGGTGTGGTGCGAGTAGCAATCGATCGGCTGCACTAAGGCGATCCGGGGCGGTGGAAGCCTGGTGCCAATAAGGGTAAATCAGCGGCGGGCGGCTCACTTCTTCTAACCGTTGCAACTCTTCTTCATTCAGGATCAGGTTGGCGGCATGCAGGTTGTCTTTGAGCTGTTCGCTGTTCCGCGCGCCAATCACTACTGAGGTTACGGTTGGCCGCGCCAACAACCACGCCAGCGCGATCTGGGCGGCGGAAACGCCACGGGAGCGGGCGATATCAACCAATACCTCAACAATATCAAACAGGGCTTCCCGATCGTGAATCGGCGGTTCTCCCCAGTTGGCCAGATGACGCGTTCCTTCTGGAGCCGGTTGATGACGGCGGTATTTGCCTGAAAGCAATCCCCCAGCCAGCGGGCTCCAGACCAGGACACCCAGGCCCTGATCCTGTGCGATAGGCAGCAACTCGTATTCAGCCTCACGCGCCTGCAAGGTATAGTGGATCTGTTGGCTGACGGGGCGCACCAGCCCCAGTCGTTCAGCACTGCCAAGGTGTTTCATCAGATGCCAGCCAGAGAAGTTGGACACGCCGGTGTAGCGTACTTTACCGCTGCTGACCAAATGCTCCAATGCGCGTTGGGTTTCTTCTACCGGCGTGATGCCATCCCATTCATGCAACTGGTAGAGATCGAGATAATCGGTATTCAGGCGTTTCAGGCTGGCCTCGCAGGCACGGATTAAATGATGACGCGACAGACCCGCGTCGTTTGGGCCATTGCCCATGGGGAAACGAGCCTTACTGGCGACTAATACCTCGTGGCGTTTGCTGCCCAGAGCCTGTCCGAGGATCTCTTCCGATTGCCCGGCTGAATAGACATCGGCGGTATCGAACAGATTGATGCCTGCGTCAAGGCACATGGCGAGCTGATTACGCGCCTCGCTAATATTGGTAGCGCCGGTTTTAGCGAACTTACCTTGTCCTCCAAAGGTCATGGTGCCCAAACTTAGCACCGAAACTTTCAGGCCTGAATGGCCAAGTTGACGGTATTCCATCGTTTAACTCCTTACCTTGGTTGCCATAGATTTTTCATCGGTTGCCGGGGTGGTTTTCTTCTGGCGGATTTCATTTCCCGCCTCAGCCCCGAGCGTAAAACTATCCAGCACAGCCAACAGGGCGATAACGCCGATGACGATAAAAGCCAGTTGGAAATCAGCCAGCGGCACCACGCCGTTTTGTTGCGGCATCAGCATCTCGGCCAAACGCAGCGCCAGCGCGCCAATGGCAATACCCAGCCCGCTGCCCATCTGTTGGGCCATATTGAACAAGGTGTTGGCACCGCTCATGCGTGGCTGCGGGACTTCGGAGAATGCCAGCGTATTGAGCGCGGTAAACTGCATTGAGCGTGTCAACCCGCTGACGAACAGCAGCGCCAGGATCACCCAGGTGGGTGTTTGCGGGGTCAGTAGCGCGCAGGCGAAGATCGTGGCGGCGTTGAGTAAACCATTAACCACCAGGGTGGTACGAAAACGGAAGCGGTAGAGAATGGTGGAAGTAAAGGGTTTCATCACCAGATTACCGGCAAATACGGCCAGCACCAGTAATCCCGCGTCAAAGGCGTTAAGCCCAAAGCCAATCTGAAACAGCAAGGGCAGCAGGAACGGTACGGCGCCGATCGCAATGCGGAACAGGGTGCCACCGGCTATCGTGACGGCGTAACTTTTTATCCGCATCGCCCAGAGATCGACCAGTGGATAGGGGTGGCGTTTGGCGTGACGCACCGCCAGGGCTCCCAGCGCCAGGCTGCCCACCAGGCACAGCAACGGCACCAGCCAGGAAAGCTGCGGGCTGTTGATCAAATCAAGACCGAACATCAATCCGAAACAGGCTACGCCTGTGAGCACAAAGCCCAACCCGTCAAACGGAACACCTTTTTGTGGTGGTTCATGCGGGATCAAACGCCAGGCAAAGAACAATGCCAGGATGCCAAGAGGCACATTGAGAATGAAAATCCAGTGCCAGGAAGCATAGGTGGTAATAAACCCCCCCACCGGCGGGCCGAGAATAGGCGCCACCAACCCTGGCCAGGTGATGGTGGCGATTGCCTTAATCAGGTCGGATTTTGCCGTGTTGCGTAATACCACTAAACGGCCGACAGGCACCATCAACGCGCCGGCAAAGCCTTGTAGAATTCGCGCTGCGGTAAATATCGGCAATGTGGTACTCATGGCGCACAGCACTGAAGCCAAGGTAAAAATAACAATGGCAGCGGCGAAAATATGGCGTGCGCCAAAACGATTGGCAATCCAGCCGCTGGCGGGGATGAAGACGGTTAACGTCAGGATGTAGGCGGAAACCCCGATATTCATGTCCACCGGGTGTACGCCGAAAGCCGCCGCCATTTGTGGCATGGCGGTGACGATCACCGTGCCGTCGAGGTTTTCCATAAAAAAGGCAGCAGCCACTAAGAGAGGCAGTGCATTAGTGCGGGCAAACCCACTCATGGGTGGCTCCGGTCGGAACACAGTAAACGCGCAGACATAACAGAAATCCCGTTTCAAAAATCGTGACGTCAGCAGAGTTTTTGAGCATAGCGCAACATGGGGTGGTTAAGAAGAGATTAGGCAGGTGATTATTAGCGAGCACAGGAGTTGTGCCCGCAGAGAAACGACTTATTACCAGGATAAATGGATTATCCCATCGACAAACTCGGCTTTAAACCCGGTCAGATCGGCTACGGTTGCCTTGATTTGCGGCGAGGTGATTGGTACGCCAGCGCCTACGACGATCACTTGCCCACCTGCAGCCAGAGCCGATTTAACGCCGGACTCCGCATCTTCGAAAATCACGCATTTCTGTACTGGCAGGCCGAAATTGGCTGCGGCCATCAGATAGGGTTCCGGGTGGGGTTTACCATGCATAATATCTTCTGAGGTGATCATCATTTCCGGCAGCGGGATGCCTGCGCTGTTAACGCTTTGCATCGATACTTTTTTCGCACCGGAGGTCACAATGGCCCAACATGCCGGGGGTAACTGCCGCACAAACTCGATCGCACCGCCAATCGCTGAAACCTGACTTAACGCTTCGATAGCCAGCGCTTTGACTTCATCCACGCACTGCTGATTAGCGAAATAGGGCGAAACGAGCCTCAACGTTTCTTCTATGGTGCGGCCATGAATGTTTGCCAACACATGCTTGACGTCCAGGTGATGCCGGGTTGCCCATTCTGTCCACAATTTTTCAATGCAAGCACCTGAATCCACCAAGGTGCCGTCCAGATCAAACAGTACTGCTTTGCATGCAATGGCGTTCATAGATCCCTTATGATGGTTGTTAATGGGCCAGAAAGGCTAAGAATCACCATAAGAACAGAGAGTCAGAGAGAGATTGTTGACGAATATCAAGGCAATGGACGTCATTGCGCGCAAGGGCAGAGATAATCGCACTGCCGTAGGGGAAATGGATGCATTGGCCCTCGGCTATGCCACCGGCAACCCCTTCACGCTAATCACTTGTTTTTGCTCAAACAGACAACTGGGCCTAAGCTAGGCTATGGCAAAAGGGGAACTACGGTTTCCTGCTATTGTGATTTCCTGTTAGGACATGGAGGAGTTTCGATTTGATGCGTTTATCAACCCTGGTACTGGCGATTGGCGTCGCATTGAGCACGCAGGCGCTGGCAGAAGAGAACAAGTTACCGTCAGAGAACACCGCCGTGCCCAGTGGCCAGTCTAAGGAGGCGAATGTGAGCGGAGAAGCCAATCAACATCAGGACAAAAAGGGCGAAAACCCCTTCTTTTATACCAGCCGGTTGCCTTTCCAGGCCCCGCCGTTCGACCGCATTACCGAAAGTGATTATGCCCCGGCCATTGCCGCCGGTATCCAACAGAAGCGGGAAGAGGTTGAAAAGATCGCCAATAATCCCGCAGCACCAACCTTTGAAAATACCTTTATTGCCTTGGAAAAGGCTGGCGCATTGCTGACGCGCACCATGAATGTGTTTGGTGCGATGACCTCGGCCAATACCAGCGATGCCCTGCAAAAGTTGGATGAAGAGACTTCACCTAAGCTGGCGGCGTTGGATGATGCCATCATGCTTAACAGCAAACTGTTTGAGCGCATCAAAACCCTCTACGCGCAGCGTGATAGCCTGAAACTGGATGCAGAGTCGCGTCGACTGATAGAGGTCACCTACAAGAACTATGTTCTGGCCGGTGCCAATCTGTCGGAAGCGGATAAAACACAGCTAAAAGCGTTGAACCAGGAAGCGGCAACGTTAAGCACTCAGTTCACCAATAAGCTGCTGGCCGCCAGTAAAAATGGCGCGTTGGCGATAGGGGATAAAACCCTGCTGGCCGGGCTTTCCGAAGGGGAGCTGGCTGCTGCTGCCCAAGCAGCCGCTGAGCGTAAATTGGATAAGCAGTGGTTATTGGTCTTGCAGAACACCACGCAACAACCCGATCTGCAAAACCTGAAAGATCGTACTACCCGTAAAGCGTTATTTGATGCCTCCATCAAGCGGGCAGAGAAAAGCGATGCCAACGATACTCGCCAAACGGTAGCACGCTTGGCAAAAATCCGTGCCGAGCAAGCCAAACTGTTGGGTTTCCCGAATTATGCTGCCTGGAAACTGCAAAACCAGATGGCCAAAACCCCGGATGCAGCATTGGCGTTTATGCGCAATATCGTGCCTGCCGCTACCGCCCGCGCAGCGCGTGAAGCCAAAGATATTCAGGCCGTTATCGACCAACAGAACGGGGATTTCAAGCTGGCAGCCTGGGACTGGCAGTTCTATGCAGAACAGGTGCGTAAAACGAAGTACGATCTGGATGAATCACAGATCAAACCTTACTTTGAGCTGAATAACGTGCTGCATAACGGCGTTTTCTACGCGGCCAACCTGTTGTACGGCATCAGTTTTAAAGAGCGCAAGGATATTCCGGTCTATCAGCCGGATGTGCGGGTCTATGAGGTGTTCGATAAAGACGGCCAATCTCTGGCATTGTTCTATACCGATTTCTTTAAACGTGATAACAAAGGCGGCGGGGCATGGATGAGCAACTTTGTGGAGCAATCCAGGCTCAACGGCACCAAGCCGGTGATCTACAACGTCGCCAACTTCACCAAACCGGCGGCGGGTCAACCGGCACTGTTGTCCTATGACGATGTGATCACCCTGTTCCACGAGTTCGGCCATGCGCTACACGGGATGTTTGCCGATCAGGAGTACCCAAGCCTTTCTGGCACCAATACCGCGCGCGATTTTGTCGAGTTCCCATCGCAATTTAACGAGCACTGGGCTAGCGATCCGAAGGTGTTCGCCCACTTTGCCAAACATTACCAAACCGGTGAAGCCATGCCGCAGGCGTTGGTGGATAAAATCAACAAGGCAGACAAATTCAATAAAGGGTATGCCATGACGGAGTTGCTGGCGGCGGCCTTATTGGATATGCATTGGCACATGCTGGCTGCCGATCGGCCTCAGCAGGATGTCGACAAGTTCGAGGCCGCATCGTTGCAGCAGGATAAGATCGACCTCAGTTATGTCCCACCGCGCTATCGTTCCAGCTATTTCCAGCATATCTGGGGTAATGGTTATGCGGCCGGTTATTACGCTTATCTGTGGACAGAAATGCTGGCAGACGATGCCTTCCAATGGTTCAGTGAACACGGTGGGCTGACGGCGGAAAATGGCCAGCGTTTTCGTGACAAGGTGCTGTCACGCGGTAATAGTCAGGATCTGGAAAAACTCTATGTTGACTGGCGCGGGCAGGAACCGAGTATTGAGCCGATGCTGATCAATCGCGGGCTAAAAGATAAGTAAGGCACGTCCATAAATTCCTCTCTTTCGGGAGAGGGATTACCCGTTAAGACGGTTTGCGAAAAGGAAGCTGTGCCATTATGTCCACGATAGTGGCGGCATATTGGCCTGGCCGGCGGGCAGACTCTCCCCGGCCATGCCGCAAGTTTGGGGCAAGTGGACAGGCGCAGTTTCACGGGAGATAAGCTTCGCCATTCTGCTCAAATTGCTGTCGTGTATTTTCACTTTAGTGGGGATACCCATGCGCAGGGGATAGCGGCTCATCTGCACCGGATCGAGGGTTATACGTACCGAAATTTTCTGCAAATCGGACATCCAGTCCCTGCAAGCCATCATGCCGGAAAGTGTGGTCTGCCCCGCCGAGCTGTCCGGGTTAATGTCTTCAATCTGTCCGTCAAACACTACATGCTTGCCGTATAAATCCGTCACCACAGAGACTTTCTGACCGATCAGCATAGCGGGCGTCTCAGTCGTCCTAAAATTCGCCATAACCCACATCTGATCTGCCGGGACAACAGACATCAGTTCCTGTCCCGGACTCACCTTGATACCGGGCTGTACGTGACGCTGCATGATATAACCGCTTACCGGACTGCGCACTTCAGTATCGCTGAGCGCCTGACCGGCTTGATCAACCTCCCGTGTGAACTGTGAAACCCTCAGTTGCTGCGAGATTTCCGCTTTTTGTCTGAGGGCCAGATGTCGGCGATAGCGTAAAATAGACTCGTCCAGTGCGCGTTTGCTGGCGTTAACGTTATTCATAGCCTGCTCAAGATCTTGTTTAGACACGGGGGTGACGCCTTTGAACTGTATCCGCCGGTGATATTCTCTGAGCGCCTGCTGATAAGCCATCTGCGCGGCCTGAATATCGGCATTATTCTTTGCATCTGACATATAATGCTTTTTTATTTTCATAACTGATTCAGTCAGTTTATTTTCTGCTTTTGCATAGCGGGTCGTCGCCTCACTATTATCCAGACGGAGCAGCACTTCACCTTTTCTGACAAAATCTGTACGGTTGCGATTAATATTTACTACCTTGCCAGCGACTTGCGACGAAATCGAGATTTTATTTCCGGTAACATAGGCATCAAGCGTAATTTGGGAAGCGCCTGCACTGACATATCCCATCACTAAGATAATCAAAAAACCAATAAGAAAGGTGACAGCCAATACCCCTCTTAATTTAATTGTTTTCCCTGCAGAATTAAAAAATACTGTTAATATCCTCATGCTTCAGTTCTTCCGTGAAAAGGAGTCCATGAATTTTTCGTGGAATAGAAAACTCACCCTTAGCGTACGAGGGGATCTGCGAAATACGCTTTTACTTTTGAGTAAGGAGATTCAATGCGTTGGTAGAAAAGTATTATTTTCTATTTCACCTCATCCAGCAGCCTTATCAGGCTGACAGTGCAATAGGTGTTGAGTGCCTCAATAAATCGGTTAACGAATGCTAATGGAGATAAATCCGGTAAGACAGGGGACAATTCAGAAACTTTTGCAGGTCACATCCTACACATGAAGTCCCGGGGATCAGGCAGACAAAAAAGTAACAAAAGTAATTCGACAGGCTGAATTCATTTTCAGATAAAAATCTGAGCCCTTTGTTTTATAAGACAAAGGCACTCCCTTAACCGGTAATTATTTTTTCTGCCGCTCATGGAAATAATATTCAGGAGAATGTAGACTTAATGTAAACAACACATCTATCTTATGCAGTCCGCTATCTGGTGAGTCACGTTAATAGCCGACGATGCTTAAACGTTTTAATAATTCTGCGGGAGAGCAATGTGAGACGTGTATTTTTTTTGACTCCACATTTGCACCCTATGCGCCATTGGTTAAGGAAGTATTGTGAGCAAAAACAATAACTTAAACGCAGTCATTGTTGATGACCATCCGCTGGCCCGCATGGCAATCAGAAACCTGCTGGAAAACGAAGGCATCACGATTGTGGCTGAAGCCGGTGACGGGGCGCAGGCCTTATTGCTGGTCGATCAGCATCGCCCGGATCTGGTGATTGTGGATGTGGATATCCCGGTGATGAGCGGCATTGAAGTGGTGGAGAAACTGCGTAAGGAAGCGTTCAACCGGATCATTATTGTGGTCTCCGCCAAGAACGATCTCTTTTACGGCAAACGCAGTGCCGATGCGGGCGCGAATGCCTTCATCAGCAAAAAGGAGGGCATGACCAATATCATTGCTGCCGTTAACGCTGCGCAAAATGGTTACAGCTATTTTCCGCTGTCGCTGCACGCCTTTATGGGCAGTCTTTCTTCTGAGCAGGAAATGTTGCAGTCGCTTTCCAGTCAGGAAATCAAAGTGATGCGCTATATTCTTAATGGCGAAGATAATATGAAAATCGCCTCGGAAATGTGCATCAGTAATAAAACCGTCAGTACCTATAAAAGCCGCTTAATGGAAAAACTGGGCTGCAAATCGCTGATGGAACTGTTCTCCTTTGCGCAACGCAATAAGATCGGATAATTCCATGATAAAAAGGGTTTTTTCCTCTTTGTATGTCCTGCTGTTTGTGATGTTTCCAGCGCATTCAGCCGCCCCGGAACCGGTGACGCTAACCCTTGCCAGTGATTATCAGGTCTTTACTCCCGCGCTTCCCCTGAATCACTACGATATGCTCTGGCTGGCCGCCAAACGCTCGCTGACCATTGGCGTTTACGGCATTGAAACGCCGCCTCTGAATATGAATGTCTCCACGGGGCGCTACCGGGGCATGAATGCCGACTATTTGCTTTTCTTAGAAAACTCACTGCAAATCAATGTGGTGATCAAATATTACCTCACTGAAGATCAGGCACTGGCTGCGCTGAAAGCGGGGAGCGTAGATGCCGTTCTGACGTCACCGGGCAGCAAAGAATTGCCTGACTCGCCTTTTCTCGCGACGCTGCCGCTGGTCCGTGCCTATCCCACGCTGGTGACACGCCAGGTAGATATCATGAAACCGCTGTCAGACAGTAAAAATGTGGTGACGGTGGCAATCAAAAAGGGGGATCCCCCAGATTCGTTTATCAGAACGGTTTTCCCTAAGGCCAACATAGTACCTTATGCTGATAACTATCTGGCGCTGGCCTCGGTGGCTAATCATGAAAGCGATTACTTTTTTGGCAATAATCTGACGTCCAGTTTTATTCTGGCGCGTGATTTTTATCAGTCGCTGGAAATCGTTAAATTCTGGCGTGAGCCGCAGACCGGCAACCATTTTGTGGTAATGGATAATCAGAAACAGCTGCTGGATATTCTCGATACATTTATCAGTTCCCTGACTGAACAGACACATAAGCAAGTGGCACAATCCTGGGTGGATACCGGCAACGTCTCTTTCCTGAATAAGACCATGAAGTTTACTCCGCGCGAAGAGCGATGGGTTGCACGGCATCCGGTTTTGCGGGTACTCATCAACCCGTATTACGCGCCACTGAGCATGGTGGATGATAAAAATGAAATACGTGGCCTGCTCGGGGACATCCTCAACCTGATTCAGCTACAAACCGGTTTGTCCTTCGAACCGGTGATTGCCAATTCGAACAGTGACATGGTCGATATTATGCGTAAAGGCGGGTGGGATATTTTGCCGACGGCCACTTACAGCCCGGAGCGGGAAGAAGAGATGTTGTTCACCCATCCGTTTATCGCCACGCCTTTTGTGCTGGTCAGGCTCAGCAGTTCCGAACCCGCAGACGTGCTCACGCCAGGCTCGCGTGTCGCTATACCGGCCTACCATCCGCTGACAGATAAACTCAAGAGCAAGTATCCCGGTGTGGATTGGGTCATCGCTGAAAACACCAGTACCGCCCTCAGCAAACTGATGCTGGGGGATGTCAGCGCGGTGGTGTCCACGCAGCTCGCTTCGCGGTTTATTATCGACCACTATTATCCCGGTTCGATGACGTATACGCGGATCCCTGACGAACCCTCTGCGCAAATTGCCTTTGCCCTGCCGCGCGGTGCGCCGGAACTGCAAAGCATTCTGAATAAGGCGCTGGACGATATTCCTCCGAAAGAAATTCTGAATCTGGCCGGTAAATGGGTCAAAGCACCTGATGTAAAAATCGGAACGTGGAATTTGTACAACCGGCCATTTTATCTGGTGGTCGGTCTGGCGGCACTGTTGGTCATCAGCAGCCTGCTATGGGGAGTGTATTTGCTGCGTGCCATCAGCAGAGGCAAGGCCTCACGCGCTGCGCTCAGTTATCAGCTGATTTTACGCCAGACTTTATCCAACGCGATCCCTGTGCCGGTGTATGTGATTACGCCGGAGGGCGAGCTTGAGAGTTACAACAGCGCCTTCAGGGAGTTCTTTACCCCTGAACGACGCGAAATGATGAATTTTTCTCTGTTCGACCGGCGCAGTCCGCTGGCCGACGTTTTTCCCTCCGTTCAGCAGGAAATCCAGCAGGGACTGAAACCTGATACCGTGGTGACGCACCATCTGGTGCTCAATAATGGTGAAGAAGAACGTCTGATCCTGCACTGGTTAACCTCGTGTCAGATGCCGGAAAACATGCCCGCAACCCTGATTTGCGGCTGGCAGGACATCACCGAATCGCGCCAGCTGATGAAAGCCCTTCAGATTGAGAAAGACAAAGCCATTGACGCCAGCCAGGCGAAAAGTCGTTTTCTGGCCAGCATGAGCCATGAGATCCGCACGCCAGTGAGTTCGATCATGGGATTCCTCGAACTGCTGACCACCCGTAAACAAAGTCCGGAAGAAATGAACGAGGCGATCCAGCTGGCTTACAGTACAGCGCAAACCCTTATAGCCCTGATAGGCGACGTGCTCGATATGGAAAAAATCGAGTCAGGCAATTTCGCGCTGGTTCCGGAGTGGGTCGATGTTGAGCCATTGATTAATAACACGGTGGCGAATTTTGCCGGCCTCGCTCGCCAGAAAAATTTATCACTGACCGTCGATTGTCGCCTCGAACAGGGGAAAACCTTGTGGCTGGATCCGCAGGCGATTAAACAGGTGTTATCCAATCTTCTGAGCAATGCCATTAAATTTACGTCCGAGGGGGGCGTGGATGTTATTGTCCATACGCAAGCTCTGGGAGAAGAACGGGTCTATCTGACGCTGAGTGTTCTGGACACCGGAATGGGGATCAGTCCAGAAGAACAACAGGAATTGTTTAAACCCTTCAGCCAGACCCGTGCCGGTAAGGGACAAGTGGGCTCCGGCCTCGGTCTGGTGATTTGCCGTGAAATGGTGGAACGGATGGCGGGTCAGATTAACATTTCCAGCCAGCCGGGCAGGGGAACCAGCATGATGGTCACGCTGGTCACGCAGATATCGGATAATGCACCAGCCGTATCATTAATCGCAGAATCTGAAGCCAACCTGCCTGCTGTACTGAGGATTATCATTGCCGAAGACAACCCGACTAACCGTCTGCTCCTTCGCCGCCAGTTGGATATCCTCGGCTATCACGTTGATGAAGCTGAAGACGGTCTCCAGGCTTTAGAACTGATCAAAAATCAGGATTACGACCTGCTGATCACCGATCTTAATATGCCTAACATGGATGGAATCACTCTGACCCGTCGGGTACGGGAGCAGGATCAGCAGATGATTATTCTGGGATTAACCGCCAACGCCCAGACCGATGAGAAAGAGCGATGTCTGGCGGCGGGGATGAATCTGTGCCTGTTTAAACCAATCGATTTGCAGCAGTTAAAAGCGGCTCTTAGCGGCGTACACCGTAATACTGACGTGATTGCACTGGAAGAGTTTATCGATATGCATACGCTGGAAGCGCACAGTTTAGGCGATAAGAAGCTGATGAGTCACATGCTGGAACAGTCGCGGATCGAAAATGATAAAGATCTGAATGCAGCCCTTCAGGCACTGAGCCACGAAGAGTGGGATTTACTGCAACATCACCTGCACCGCATTAACGGTACAATGCAACTTCTGGGGGCCACGCAGTTGCATTTGCTGGCGGAAACGCTGGAAAACCAGCTGGCCAGCGGCAATCCTGCGCCCGAAATCGAGAAAGGCATGGCACTTCTCGGGGAAAGGATAAAAGCCTTCAGCACAGCCATTGAGGTGTATTACGCCACAAACCGGACGTGACCCATTATTTAATTTAAGCCATCCTCTGACGGTGGCTTTATTTTATCTGATGATTTCGTTATATTTTATTTCACCCTCCTGATTTCCTTCAAACAATTCATTCCTGAAAAGCTCTTCATCCTACAGCCGTAGTCTGGCACCTTCATTAAAATAATCCTCCTCTGATATTCACAAATCCTTCACAAACGTATTATTACTGCATCAGCCAAGGCAGGCTGATACTTAATATTTCAACTGTAATAATTCATATATTTAATGAAGGAACTTGTAATGAAAAAAATTATCGCCCTTGCTCCCGTTGCGTTAATTATGGGTATCGCTGGTCAGGTTCAGGCTGCTACTCAGGCTGACGTCCAGCTGCAGGGCACTATTGTAGACACCACCTGTGAAGTGACTGCAAATAATGGTGCTGCAACGCTGAACGTGGGTTCTTTCTCAAAAACTGCGTTCACCACGGCTAAAAAACAAGTCGGTCAGGAACCGCTGCTGGTTTCCCTGAAAAACTGTAGTGAAGACGAAACAGGCGCACTGCAGGTTTCCGGTATTGTTACCACCGGCACAGACAGCCTGTTCCTGAGCGACGTTAACCAGACAGCTGGTTTCATGCTGACACAGTCAGACAACCTCACCCAGGTAAACAACAACACCAGCATCCCGGTAACGGCTGACGCTTCTGGCGCAGTGGACTACACCTTCAGCGCAGGTATGGCAGTGATGGATGCGTCAAACGTTCTGCCTGGTGCGTATACCGCTCCGATCAAAATCTCTTATGTGAGCAACTAAGAGCGTAAATCCTAAGGTACGACACTGAGTAAAAAAAGAGAGGTACCTTGTGGCCTCTCTTTTTCATTGAACGGACAGAGAATATTATGACGTTTTATCACAAGCTGGGCATGGTATTAAGCCTGAGTCTGTTATTAATCGAACCGGTATTTGCCAGTATTGGCGTTGGCGCATCACGCATTATTTTTGCAGAGCCTGATAAAAGCCAGAGTATTGATATTAATAACCGCTCTCACAATCAACCTTATCTTATTAATGTCGGTATTTCAGACAGCGTGACGGCCAAAGCCACGAACAGTGCATTTATGCCTGCGCCTGCATTATTTAGAATTGAGCCGGATACGACAAATAAAATCCGCATTTTGAGGAAAACAAGTGATTTACCTCGCGACAGAGAGTCAGTGTTTTATTTAAATATTTTGGCAATCCCGACCGGAAAAGCGGGACAAGATAGTGATGGCAGCACCATTGGCGGAACGCTGCAAATTGCCACAGGAAATACGCTCAAGGTGTTTAACCGTCCTGCGAATTTACCGATGACGCATAAAATGGCCATGGGCAAATTACAATTTTCCCGCGCGGCGCAGGGTATCAAAGTGACCAATCCGACACCTTATTACATTTCGCTGAACAAACTGGTGATAGACGGTAAGGCAGCCAAACTCGATGTCATTAAAGGCACCAGTATGATTGCACCCTTTTCGGCCAGTCAGTATCCGTTAACCGCCGGTCAGGGCAAAGCAGAGTGGGCGGCAATCAACGATTTTGGTGGCGTGGAGACGTTTCATGGCACGGTTAACTAAGCATTTATCATCATGCTTTTTGCTGATGTTATCCGGCATATCTGCCGGACAAGCTGCGACCACAGAGATGAAAGCCACCATTGTTGATGGTAATTGTCAGGTGGCTGTAGATACCCCGACCGTAACGTTCGACAACCGTGACGTCTCGCAATTTAGCAGCGGCACGGCGGCGATCCTTCCGCTGAACGTGAACCTTAACTGCGAAGGGATGCAGGGCAATGCTCCGTCACTGACGGTGAGCGGTGAATCTTCTCAACTCAGCGATAACCGGCTGTTTCGCGCAGCAAGCTCTACGGCAGAATTCGTCGGTTTCATGCTGAAAAAGGGCGTGCTGAACAACCTGAGCGATTTTTATAACGCCACAGGCACTGTTGCGCCCGGAGATACTGTCGCTCTCACTCAGGATGACGGTAATTTCATGCAACCCTTTTCTGTGGGACTGGTGCAGGGTGCCGGTGATCCACCACTGAAGCCGGGCGCGGTCACTGCGAAAATCACGTTCGCCTTTATTTTCCCCTAACGTTTTCAACAGATAAACAAAATGAAAAATTACCACATTTTATCAGGGTGCCTGACCACTCTGGGGGCCTCCCTTTGTCTGTGCCTGCTGGCGACAACAGCTCCCGCAGGGGCGACAGATGTGCAATTCACCGCCACGTTTCAGGCGCCCACCTGCCAGGTTTCGGCACCTCCTGTAGTGGATTTCGGGTCGGTGCAGTCTTCCGGGATCCGCAGCGGCGACAACCTTGCAAATCCATTGCCGCTCACTATCACCTTGTCGCAATGCGCCGGATTTGTCGGGGCGGTGCAGAAACCGGGTGTGAAAGTGTCGGGTACAGGGAATACCACTTCAGGGGATTTCCTGTTCATGCAACCGGGGACTTCTCAGGTAGTGAATTACGGGGTGCGCATTGTCACCGCTCAGGGTGACGTGGTGGATAACTCCACTCTGCTACCCGTGGCGCTGGATGCTTCCAGCTTTGACGGTGGCAGCGCCAGCATTGCGCTGAAAGCAGCGTTGTCTTGTGGCAACAAATGCAACGACGCCGCCACCAGAGGGGGAACGTTAAATGCCAGCGTCACCTTCGATTTCGCGTATCAGTAAGGGGCTTTCTGTGCATTTTATTCCTCTGTTTTTACGCCGTGCGCTGCTGTGCGCCGGGTTAATGATGACGCTGACCCACGACGCTGCTGCCAGCGGTGATGGGATCAGCCTCAGTCGGACGCGGGTCATTTTCCAGTCCACCGACAGTGCGCAAACGCTGACGATTCAAAACCACGGCTCGCGGCCCTATCTGGTGCAGTCTGCGGTTACAGGCTCGCCGCAGGGGCGCGAAGCGGCACCCTTTATGACCACGCCGCCGCTGTTCCGGCTGGAAGAAAACAGCAAAAACACCCTGCGGATTTTGCGCAAGGACGATGCCGGGCTGCCTGCCGATCGTGAATCAGTGTTTTATTTCACCGCGATCGCCGTGCCAGCCATGACGCAACCTAAAGACGCGCAAGAGGCTTCGCTGGCGGCGCGTATTTCTGTCGGCATTCAGAACACCATCAAGCTGTTTTATCGCCCGGTAGGTCTCGCAATGACGGCAGAAGAAGCACAGGGGGGCCTGACGTTCCATCTTCAGGATGGCACCGTTGAGGTGAAAAATCCGACGCCTTATTACCTGACGTTTTCGCGTCTGGCGTTTGACGGTCGTGACGTCGCGGTGCGCGATATCGTGCCGATGATTGCGCCCTTTTCGCAGGCCAGTTATCCGGTAACAGGGGCTGTGCGGCAGGCACAGTGGACGGTTATCAATGATTACGGCGGTAACAGCCCGCGGTTCACTGCGCCGGTGCAGGGCGGGAGCAAATGATGACGTGTTTCCTGAAAGTGGCGCTGCTCATCGTCACGCTGGTCGCGGCGCTACCGTGTCTGGCCGCGCAAGAACACCCTGACGGCTTGTCGATCAATCAGTTCCGCATTGTGTATCCGGCTTCTGAAACCAAAGGTATTACCTGGTCAATGACCAACAACACCCACCGCGCCTATCTGATGCAGTCGTGGGTACGACCGCTGGATCCGGCGACCGGATTGCCGGTGGCCGAAGAAGACAGCAAAGGCCCGCGCGATGCGCTTCCGCTGCTGGTGACACCGCCGCTGAAACGTGTCGATCCTGGTGAACAGCTCACTTTGCGAGTGCGCCAGACCGGTTCCTCGTTGCCGCAGGACAGGGAATCCGTCTTTTACCTTTCAGTGAAAGGCATCCCGTCGGTGCCAGATAAAGCCAGCCAGACCGGCGGACAACTGGTCGTCGCCGTGGTGAACAACATGAAACTGTTTTATCGCCCGGCGGGTTTACCGGCAGGCGGCGTGGCAAAGGCATCTGAGCAACTTCGTTTCAGTCTGCACGGTGATGCGCTGGAGGTGGATAACCCGACGCCGTTTTACCTGAATTTCAGCCAGCTAAAAGTGGGAGGCCGGGCGATTCCTGCCACCACACTGCGCATGCTGGTTCCGCCAAAAGGGCAGCAGCGTTATCCGGTGCCTAAAGGGGTAGGCAACGAGGTGGAGTGGCAGGTGTTCGCTGAGGATAACAAGCCAACGCCATTGCAGCGTAAGACTTTGTAAAACAGAAGATTGTGAACAGCCAAAGTATGAACCATCAGATCGCAAGACCGGCACATCCGGCAGGGCGAATAATTTATTGCAGAGCAGGGAACAACCTTGAGTAAGACATTGACATCCTGTTTAGGGACTAACGGAATGGCAGGCAACACCCGCGCCTTCCCGCGCAAAGCACTTGCGCTTTTCGTATTAATGAGTTGCCAGAACACCTGGGCGGCAGATTATTTTGACCCTGAATTACTTTCACTGGGCGCCGGCGCACCGGATGTCGATCTGTCTGCGTTTTCCGAGGCAGGCGGCATCGCTGAAGGTAATTATCCGGTGACTATTTACGTGAACCAGCACGAAGCGGTTTCACGAACTCTGGTGTTTAGCAAAAATGCACAGGGTGTCATTGCACCTGAAATGACGCCGGCGTTGCTCAGCGCGCTGGGCGTAAACGTGGACCAGTTGCCCGCGTTTAAGGGCTTGCCGAAAGAGAAGCCGGTGGAGGATCTCCCTGCGTTGATCCCGCAATCCACCGTCAAATTTGATTTATCGCGCCTGCGTCTGGATGTCAGTATTCCTCAAGTGGCTATGCAGCCGGGTAGAGACAGTCAGACGGATCCGTCGCAATGGGATGACGGAATTCCGGCCATGTTGTTTAACTACAATCTCAGTGCCGGTCGTAACGAACAGACGCTCAACAGCGATACCCGCGTGAACAACAGCCTGTTTGCCAACGTGCAGGCTGGTGCAAACCTCGGTGCATGGCGTCTGCGCAGTACAATCACGCACAGCCATTCCGACTCAGATGGCGACAATAACAGCGACAGCACGCGTTTTTCTAACACTTATTTGTCACGCGATATCCGCGACTGGCGCTCCCGTCTGACGATGGGGGAATCCAACACCGGCAGCGACGTGATGGATGGGGTACCGTTCCGCGGGGTTCAACTCAGTTCTGCTGAGCAGATGATGCCTGCCCGTTTGCGTGGTTTTGCTCCGCAAATAACCGGCGTCGCCAACAGCAATGCCCGCGTCACCGTGCGTCAGAACGGCTATGTGGTGTATGAAACTTATGTTGCACCCGGTCCGTTTGAAATTAAAGACGTTTATCAGGCAGGTAACGCCGGAGACCTCGACGTAGCGGTCACCGAAGCCGACGGCAGCGTACACAGTTTTGTGGTGCCTTATTCTTCACTGCCGGTGATGCTGCGCCCCGGTGGCGTCAAATATGAAGTCACTGCCGGTCGTTATAACGGCGGCATGACGCAGGGTTCGCGCGAGTCAGAGTTTGTACTCGCCACGCTGATTTACGGTTTGCCTAAAAACCTGACGTTGTACGGCGGCATGCTGGGCTCGCAAAACTACAGCGCCCTGACGCTGGGTAGCGGTCTTTCGCTCGGGGATATGGGCGCGTTTTCCGCCGACGGGACGTTCTCCGGCGCGAAGTTTGAAGACAGCGATCGCCAGACCGGCGGGTCATGGCGTATGCGTTACTCCAAAAGCATGCTGACTACCGGCACGTCCTTTGACCTGACAGCGCTGCGCTATTCCACCCGAAATTATTACAGTTTCGCGGAATACAACAGCATGGGATATGCGCAGAAGGATGACGTTTCGCCGTGGACGCTGAGCCGCCGTCGCAGCAGTTTCCAGACGCAAGTTACTCAGCAGCTCAGCAATTATGGTTCAGTCAGTTTGCGCGCCAACCGTGATGATTACTGGGGATCGACCAAAACGCTGACCAGCCTTTCGGCAGGATATAACGGCAGTTATCACGGCGTCAGTTACGGTCTGTTTTACACCGTTGACCGGATGAAAGGTAACGGCGACTGGCCTGAGAACCGCCAGATTTCCTTTAACCTGAACGTGCCTTTCAGCCTCTTCAGTTCATCCTCCGCATTGCAAAATACTTACGCCAGCGCTCAGATGACACATGACAATAAAGGCCGCACACAGAACCAGACCGGGATTTCCGGTAGTAACGCTGATGGCGCGCTGTCCTATAGCGTGATGCAGGGCTGGGGAAATCAGGGGCAGGTCAGTAACAGTAACCTGAACCTGGGTTATCAGGGTAGCAAAGGCAACGTATCAGCCGGTTACGGCTACTCGGGTGATATGCGTTCGATGAACGTCAATTTAAATGGCGGCGCAGTGGTACACGCCGAGGGTGTGACGTTGTCACGACCTCTTGGCACTTCGGTCGCGCTGATAAGCGCGCCAGGTGCGGGAGGTGTAAAACTTTCAAATGGCAGTGGACAAATCGACTCTCACGGTTACGCCGTGATGCCTTATCTGTCTGATTACAGCCGTAACAACGTGGGTCTGGATCCCAGCACCTTGCCAGATAATGTCGATTTGCCACAAAACCAGCAAACCGTGTATCCGACCAATGGCGCGGTGGTGAAGGCCAACTTTGCAACCCGTATCGGTTATCAGGTGTTAATGACTCTGACCCGAACTGGCGGTGCTGGGATGGTGCCATTTGGCGCAACGGTTTCGCTACTGGAAAAAACTTCACATGACGAATTTACCAGCATTGTCGGCGATAACGGGCAGGTATATATGACCGGTTTACCGCAAAAAGGCGCACTGTCCGTGACATGGGGTAAGGGTAACGATAAGCAGTGCCGCGTCCGTTACAACCTCGAAGGGCTGAAGCCGACCGCGCAGATGCCGGTAATCCAGCTTAACGGCGAGTGCCGTTGATTCTGAGTGAGTGAACCACTTTTGAGGAGCGGGTTTTGTCACTCTCCCATCCACATTATGTTTATACAGGAAAGAAGTATGTCTGATTTTAGTCGTATCGTTAAGCAGCCTGGTGCCGGCCATCCGACACTTCAAGCTCCCGGCCCGTTACTGCGACTTTTAACCCGCGCCACTTGTAAATACGGGATAAAATGGCTGTTTGCGATTTTACTGGTGCCTTGTACTCCGGTTTCAGCGCAGGTTATCGGGGACGGATACACAATGCTGGGCACCTGGTCGCCATCAATAGGCACATCCCAGTACGGACCTTACAGTGCGAACACGGCATTAAACTACAGCTGGGGCTGGAAACTGGCGGCCTGGCAATCCACCCCCACGGATTCGAATGGCGCGACGTGTAATATTGCCGGTCAGCCCTATGTGACGGTAGACGGGTGGTCGGGATACCAGATCCAGCCGGGTGTGCTGATTATCCTGTCCGGGAACCTGAGTGCGACTACAAACACGGGAACCCCGAGCGCTACCGCCAACGTTGCCACGGATAACTACTCCGCCTCATGGGACAGCAAGGGAGCGATCACCGCCGACTGGCTTAGCCCGGGCGCTACGTCCCATTGTGCAGGACTTAAACGTACACTCAGCGGTAATTTCTACGCGCTGACCGGGGGAAGCGCCTCGATG
This sequence comes from Serratia fonticola, assembly GCF_006715025.1. Lineage (NCBI taxonomy): Bacteria > Pseudomonadati > Pseudomonadota > Gammaproteobacteria > Enterobacterales > Yersiniaceae > Serratia > Serratia fonticola. The sequence continues at coordinate 3,235,067 of NZ_VFMK01000001.1, read as the reverse complement.
AATGTCACCTACGGGATTTATGTTTCACCGACCGCCGCAGCCGGTGCGCTTCCGACCACGTATCTCCAGTTGCATAAAACCAGCGGCACCAACCAGCAGTCAGTGCTCAACTTCAGCAATCTGACCATCGCCCGTACACAATGTGCGCTGGATACCGCGGCGGTTGTGCCTTTCGGTGATGTCACACCGGACCTGGCGACCGGCGGGAAGGGCGTTGCGGTACAGTCGACGCTGAATGTGAACTGTACCAACGACGCCGGGATCAGCACGAATGTCAGTTATTCCGTCACGCCGAAATCACAGGCTGGCGATCAGTACACGCTGCCGATGACCTCAGCGGCAGGTGGAAGCGTGTCGGGGGATATTCGCGGATTCCTCGGGGTGAATGCTGCCACCGATGCCGGATGTACCAACAAAGCGTCATCGGTTCCCATGGACAGCAGCGCGTTTGGTTTGCACACCGTGACCTCCACCCAGTCTTGGTCAGATCCGCTGGTATGGGTATTGTGTCCGCGTCCGGCCGCCGAACCGGGCCCGGCGACAGCCGCTGCGACTATTGATGTAAATTGGTAAATTGAGCAAAACACTGTCTGAAAGTAAAGGCGTTACCCTCCGGGGTAGCCCCTTTTTTTATTGCGGTGACGTGAGTGCTGGTGCCACTTTTAAGGCACGCGGGATGAAATTATCTGACAGGCGCGTAATTAAGAATCAGGTGTATGGCTCCGGTAAGGGTGATTATTTCAGGTATCAGAATTTAAATGCCAATAAACAAATCCGGATAAACTCTTATTTTCAGAATAAAGCCACAGACGTAGGAAGCACCCTTATTTATGTTGCACTTATTCTTGGTTATTTTATGTTGGGAATTTTTCAATGAAATAATTTATCTGCATTTCGTTAATTGTGACTTTACTCACGGCCTGCCGGGAATATAAAACATATAAAAAGAGGTGACAGCAATAAAGAAACAGGTTCCTCATTTTATCTGAAAAATAAAAGGAGTATTTATTATGGGCAACATCACGCATATTCCACCACATGAACCCTGGTATCAAACACCAGACGGATGGGCATCGCAGGCAGGGGGGACCGCCGGCGGCGGCGAAAAACCGGAACTCGAATATTATGTCACGACGATTGAAGAACTCCGGCAGGCTATCGATGAATCAGGTGACCGCAAAAAACGTATCTGGGTTGGCGGGTTAATCGATGCCAGCGCAGGCGTGCCCTACGTGAACCGGCAGGATCAGTCACGGCGTGGCCGCATTTTTCTGGGCAGCAACACCACACTTATCGGCATAGATAATCACGCGAAATTTATCGAAAGCGCGCTGCTGGTTCAGGATGCCAGCAATGTGATTATCCACAATATTTTTATCGAAAACCCGGTGGATGTTGACCCGCAATTTGAGGAGGGCGACGGCTGGAATGCCGAATGGGACGGGCTGAGTATCATTCGTTCTCATCATGTTTGGGTCAGTCACGTGACCTTTACTGACGGGCGTTTCACCATGGACATGTATAAAGAAGTCGATGGCTGGAAATACGTTCAGCATGACGGTTCACTCGATATTAAACGGGCATCCGATTATATTACCGTCTCAAATTGTCTGTTTAATTTACATGATAAGACAATTTTAATCGGTCACAATGACAGTAATGACGCCGAAGACACCGGAAAATTGCGCGTGACGTTTTATGATAATCATTTTAGCCGCATTGTGCAGCGTACGCCACGTGTTCGCTTTGGTAATATCCATCTCTACAACAATGTGTTTGATAATAACACCGCCGATCCGATTTATAAATATCAGTACAGCTTCGGCGTCGGGAAAAATTCACAAACGCTCTCGGAATATAATATCTTCGATGTCAAAGGGCTGACTGACCACTGTAAATTATATAAAGGTTTTGGCGGGGAGTTTCTGACTGATTCTGGTTCTGTGTTTAATCAGAAAGCCGGAGATTTAAATGGCTGCGGATTTACTCCCGGCGTCATAAAACCGCCGTATACCTATTCGCCTCATAAAGAACTGACCGGACAATTTGCCGATGCCATCAGGCAGGCGGCGGGTAACGTACTCAATTACCGTATCCGGGTCTGATGAGATTACCGGTCTGAATTCAATGTGATATCTAAAGAGGGGGGGGTGGGAGGAAATGGGCGCGGAACCCCTAGCCGGGGCGGACAGCGTTAATCCGCCGGAGCAAGGCATTGCGTTGTATGAATCTGTAGGCGCATCGCAGAAAGCGCTACATGTGGAAGAAGGGGCCAAACATTACGATATGTACAACGGTACTCATTTTGACAACATCGTTAAACGTCAAATCGACTGGTTTAAAGCCGTTTTGTAATTAGGCCGATGTTTTACACCACTGGGGTTGATGATGGCTATCCAGTGGTGTAGAGCCTATTGAATGAAAACAGCTTTATTACTTGGCAGCTTCTGCGGCGGTCTTTACCCAACCGTCAAAAGTAGCCTGATGCGCTTTGATCCAACCATCAACTCACCATCACCAAACAGTCAGAATATCCCCTAAAGTCTTGTCGCTGACACCCGATAATATTGATGTTTGGCGGTTAAATGAAAATCACAACACATTGAAGTTAGTAATGTATTAAAAAAACATGCTCTTTATGGCGGCTAAGTCTCCAGAATAGTTCCAGTATTTATTCTGGAATGCATATGTCATCGTTTCCATAATCTAGCAAAGAGTTTTCTTTAACAAACGTTTTAGCTATCAGGCGGACAACCTCATTCGCCATGTGGTCGGCTTGTAATGATTGTGAAAGCCTTATAGTCATACAGATATCGGGCAGTGCGGGAAGCTCTAACGTCAAACTTATGTCATCATGGTTTAATAACATGGCTCTCGGAGGAAGAGGGGAAATCCCCATTCCGGCAGAGACCGCTTCCTGAATATTGCTGTAGCTATAACTTGAATAGGCTATTCTCCAGGCTATTCCACTGTTATTTAGAGCATCAATAGCACATTGGCGATAAAGACATCCCTCATGAAATACCACTAATGGGATGGGCGACGATGTTAAAACAAAATTTTGCGCAGCCACCCACCTTAGCGGTTCAACTGATAGCGGTGTCTCTAGAAAGTCATGGGTATAAATATGTTTGTTAAGAATAGCGTCGAGACTCCCTCTTTGTAATCCTTCATCAAGTCGCCATGAGAGTTCTGACGTTATTTCTAATTCAACATTTGGGTACATTACCCGGCAAGAGCGGATCAGCGTGGGGATATACTTGGCTTGAAAGTCATCTAGAACACCAATTCTTAACTTACCGGAAAATGGCGAACCTCGAATGGAGAAGAAGGCTTCATCTGTTGCATCTAGAACTTTTTTAGCTTTGAGATAAAAAATCCGCCCGTCAGGAGTAGGAGTCTCAATCCTCCCTTGCTTACGCAGCAAAAGTGGTAAAGCTAAAATGTCTTCAAGCCTTTTGATTATTTGCGTTATAGCAGGCTGAGATTTTCCTAGTTCTTCCCCAGCTTTTGAAAAACTTTCTGTTTCAATCACAGCGACAAAAACACGCATGTGCTCTAACGTCAGTTGCCTTGCATTGCCACGCAACATAAGCCCCTCTTATTTTAATGCGTTAATTCTTGATTTCCTATTGAAGGCCAAACCTGTCAGTTTGATTGACGCACCGAACACAGCATAGGATGTCAATGATGAAGTTACCCACGAACCTGCCAACGTACGCTACCGGTCTAAAACAGGTCCTCACCGCCCTGAGAGCCAAACCCCCTGTCTGCGGCATAAATCCGGAAGATTTTGAATGGCAAACTTCCTATGCAATACAACAGGATAGTAATAATTTAATATCCCTCAAAGAATTAGGTTACTCCTTAAAAGACTATGAAGACAGCATTTTGGCTATGACATCATTCAAAGGCCCTTGCAAAATTTTGACCAACGCCGGAGAAATACTGTTACGCGAGATCTGCTTAAATCTTGAAATTTACGCCAGAAGCAGTAATTTTATTATTTCAAAAAGGACTCGCGCTGCAGATAGCCATTCTAAATTCATCTATGACATGATCAGAGATCGAAATTTTTTGCTTAATTTATCCAAAATTGCTCAGGCTCCTCTGATTCCTCATCTCATCAGAAATGCAGCTACACAAGTGAACTATTACTATCCTGAAGACGACGATTGCCAGGATAAAAAAATCGCAAAATGGCATGTGGATGGAATGAACTTTGTCTTCAATATATTATTAAGTGATGTCGCGGAGTTTGAAGGCGGTGATTTTATCTATTTCAAAGGACCGGCAAGCCAATTTTCATTACGTCAAAATGATGATTTGGTTATGACCAGTCCTTCCAAACATATCGGTGATACAATTTATGTTCATGGGAGTAAGGTATTTCATGCCGTAACACCAGTGACGAAAGGTAAGCGTGTTTCAATTATTCTTTCTATGTATTGCCCTTACTTGCCAGAGATGGATTCAAATACTTTCTGGCATGTTGCTGGTGATGACGGAGTCCCGGCAACGCTGAAGAGTTGGGGGGCTTTTAAAACGGCTAAAAAAAGAGGGCATGCTGCCTATTCCTCTATCGGTTGCGCTCCTATAACATGGGAAGATTTGGCATGACTCTGTCCAAAGCAAGCTTGATAAATATGATTTTATCAGCAGGCTTTGTATTAACCTGGAGCTCTGGGTTCATCGGCGCTCTGTTAGTCGGTGATAATAATCCGTTTCAAATTTTATTTTTACGGTTTTTAGTTATTGTCGTCATAATGTCACCTGTTGTAGTAATATTCAGAAAAAATATCCTTTCCGTGTTGGGCGATTTTAACAAATTTAAATTTGTTGCAATAACAGCTTTGTTTGGACAATTTATTTACTTGGTGTGCGTGTTTTACGCTATTAAATTAGGATTGCAAGCGGGTATTGTTGCACTTATTGCAGCCTTGCAACCCGTGGTTACTGCCTTGCTTTCAGGTGTGTTGCTAAAAGAAAATCTCACTTTTAGACAATGGGTTGGGCTCGGTATTGGTTTGCTTGGTACTTGTTTTGTTATCATAGGCGGAACTATTGCTGACAATGGCTCTTCATTACCTTTTTGGATTTATTTACTGCCATTTGTCTCAATGCTGAGTCTTACTGTCTCCACTATTTATCAGAAAAAGAATGTCAAGATAGAAGTTAAACTCCCTCCATTGATGTTTATGCAATCCATAATCAATATGATCGCATTTTTGGCCATCTGCATATTTCTAGTCCCTCTTGAAGATTGGTCTGGTTTTGATAACTGGTTTGCGGTGCTCTGGTTGGCTTTATTTTCCACGCTTGGTGCATATGGTCTTCTGGCAATTATGCTTCGCCGGGGTGAGCTTAATAAAACGGCTAGTCTCATTTATTTGGAACCGCCCACAACGATGATTTTCGCTTATTTGTGGTTTGGTCAGCAGTTGAATATTTATGAGATTATTGGCTCAGCAATTGCGTTATCTGGTGTAATAATGGTTATTTATCGACGTTCCTATCCATCGTTCAAAAAGAATGACTTGTTCAAAAACTAATCACTGGCTGATTTAATTAGAAAGAACCGGTTATTCCCCGGCCCTTTGCAAGATAAGTCAATTCCGTTTTCGGCAATGCCTCATTCATCGCGAAAGGACGAGGCAATGATAACGGGTTGCGAGTCATGCTTGCTGGCGTAAAAACGTAACCAGCTGTTGGGCGGGCAGGGGTAACAGGGCGAACTGACGTACAACGATTGCAAGCTGCCGTACAGCCCAAGGCTCCGCTAACGCGATAAAATGCAGGCGATTAGCCGGTAAATGGCGTGCGATTTCGTGCGGTACGATGGCAATGCCCGCTCCGCGACCCACCATGCGACAGATCACCTCTACGCTGTTGACTTGCGCCCGGAATCGGATGGCGCGGCCGAGGCGTAAAGCTTGCTGAGAGAGGTGCTGCTGCAGTGCGCTATCGCGGGCAAGGCCGATAAAGTCATAGCTCAGGGCTTGCGGGAAGGTCACTGACGTTTGAGCAGACAACGGATGATCATGAGGGATCACGACGACGAGCTTATCGTCGCGGAAGGGATAACGCTGCAGTCCGCGTGTATCTGCATGATCGGCGACGATGCCAATATCTGCTGTCTGTTCTATTACGGCTTGCGCAATGGCGGTACTGGGCATTTCTTCCAGCACGATCTTCATTTGTGGGTGCAATACCAGAAAATCAGCCAGCAATTCGGGTAAAAACGCCGCTGTCGCAACGGTGTTGGCAATAATCCTCAGCTCACAAGCGTTTTGGGCATATTCACTCATCTCACCTTGTAACCGCGCCGTTTGCTGTAACAGTTGACGAGCATGGTGTAGCAGACACTCTCCGGCTGTCGTGGGATGAACGCCGCGTGAGTTGCGAGTTAACAATTGCACGCCGGCTTGTTGTTCCAATCCCCGAATGCGTGCACTGGCAGAGGCCAGAGAAAGGCAGGCACGATCGGCACCAGCGGTAATGCTTCCCGCTTCAACGACGGCAATGAACAGCCGTAAATCGATAAAATCAAAGTGCATCTTTTCGCCTCTGTTTTTGCCTCAGTCTGCCTCTGTGATTGCCACATTGTGCATCAGGGTGTGGCTGAACAAAATGCCTGTCTGATTGATAGATGAAGGAATATAACCTTATGTCACTGACGCTGCCTGAAATATTGGCCCTGTGGAGTATTTTCCTGTTGGCGGGAACGGTCAAAGGGGCCATCGGCCTGGGGCTGCCAACGGTGTCGATGGGGTTGCTCAGTCTGTTGATGCCGCCAGGACAAGCGGCGGCGTTGTTATTGGTCCCTTCGTTGGTGACCAACCTCTGGCAACTGTTCACTGGACCGAATCTTCGGGGATTGCTCAGGCGGCTGTGGCTGATGATGCTTTTTATCCTGTTGGGTACGCTTCTGACCACACCGTTGCTGACCAGCAAAGGGCAACTTGTGCCATTACTCCTGGGGACGAGTCTGACTCTGTATGCTCTGCTGGGATGCTGTCGTTTCGAATGGCGTATTCCCGCAGGTGCAGAAAAATGGCTTGGCCCCATGATGGGCGGATTAACCGGGTTACTCACCGGGGCAAGCGGGGTGTTTGTAATCCCCGCAGTGCCTTACTTGAATGGCTTGGGATTAGCACGTGACGATCTGATTCAGGCGCTGGGACTGTCGTTTACCGTATCAACATTCGCGTTGGCGGCAGGGCTAGGGTGGCAACAGGCGTTGCCGATCGCCCTGATAGGGACATCATTGTCAGCACTGCTGCCGGCGTTGGCAGGTATGTGGCTCGGTAGCATCCTGCGGCAACGCTGTTCGCCCGGGTTATTCCGGCGTGGCTTTTTTGTGGGATTATTGCTACTGGGCGTCGAGATCTGTTGGCAAGCGTTATCGTGAGAACAGATTGCTTTACACCAACAGTCCACGCTGTTGTAGCGTGAGCCGGGTTGCTTCGTTCAGATCGTAATGGGCCAAATCCTCTTTTTTTACCCAGGCATAATCTTCAAACTCATCATTTAACGTGATCGCGCGGTTGGCGGCATGGCAGTCAAATATCAGATAAATCATATAAATCTGCTCTTTGCTGCCGTCTTCGTAGGTCTTTACCCGCACGTCGTCGCGGAACGTCCAGGGCTCAATACGATCCAACACCAGTTCAGCTCCCAACTCTTCGCATACTTCCCGACGCAACGCTTCTTCAATGGTTTCCCCCGGCTCCACGCCACCGCCGGAAAGTGCCCACTGGCCAGGGAACACGCCTTTATGGGCCGCCATTTTGCATAATAGATAGGCGTTGTCGTGCTCGATGAGTGGACAAACAATAATACGTTGACGCATAGCAACTCCATTTTCCAAAAGGTACATTATACGTGTATCAGCCCATTGCGGTTTTTAATTCTCATGTTTTACTGACGCCTTGGAATCAATGAAATCAAACCAGCAATATGAGAGGGATCTTATGAATTATCAAATGGCGCCTTTCTGGTTTTATTCAGGAAAGTGGGTTCTGTTGGTGCTAATGGCGGTAGGGTTAGCATTTTTCGGCATTACCGCGCCCGTGTTTTATGGCTTGTTGGTCGGGCTGGTTATACCCGTAGTTATTTCGATGCGTCTGCATCAGTTGGTTGAAAAGAATCTGGTTGTGATCCCCAAAGAACTTAGCCATTGGACGGTCTATGTTCAGGGCATCCCAGTGCAAGAAACCCGCAGTTCCTTAACCAATCCATGTTTTGCTATTCCGGAACACCTGCGTGCTTTCTTCCTGCGGGCATTTATTCTTAAATTTTCCGTTCAGGCAGGTGTACTGTTGATTCTGTTCATGCAGCTGTGGTCGATAGCCGATATTCGGCTCATTCTGATCATTGGCTTGCTGGTTGCAGCCTGGTTGCTGGTTAGCTGTGTGGAGACAGGAAGAGCGCTGGCTGCGGTAGAGCATACCAAACCTGGGTGTTGGATGAGGTGCGCAGCACATCTGATTCAATCTGGTATCGGGCGGGGTTCGGTGGGCAAGGGCAGCAGACGACTGCCCTGGAAAAACTGCTGAGGCTATAAGCCGAGGAACACTACTTTCCCCCGCGACTTATAGCTTTGCCCGATACTCGTCTTCCAAACGGCTCATTGAAGCCCAGAATGGGCGCGGTGTGCGTTCTTGCAGGCGATCGACCAGCAGATCGAGATGAGTATGCCAACCGCTGGCGACGCTAAGCAGAGTATCGCGATTAGCCAGACGGCGGTGGGTGACGGTCAGCAGAACGTTATCCCCCTTCTCGGTGAGTTCAAAGGTTACCTCGGAAGGGCGTTCTTCGCCTTTCTCCTCCCAGGTAAAGCTCACGACGTGCGGGGGAAGAATACAGGTGATATGGCCGATATTGGCGATCTTACCGGCACAGGACTTATATTTTGCTGGCGGTGTTTCATCCTCACCGGCCAGGTCTGCATTGCAGAACAGTAATTCGATCTTGGCACCGATCTGCATTGGCATCTCTCCGGCGGCCAGCCAACTGGCGCGTTTATCTGACTCTGTCAAATATGCCCAGACGCGCTCAAGCGGGCCGGGCAATAGCCGCTGGATGCGCAGCGTACCGGTTTCAATGATCATACCGTAATCGTTCATGGTTCACTCCGTAGGAGGATGCGAGTCGGCCTGTCGCAGCATCTGCTCTAGCGCGTCCAGCCGCTCAGTCCAGAAATGTTCATAGGTTTGCAGCCATTGCATGGCCTGCGCCATCGGCTCGGGTTTGAGCCTGCAGATATGGTTTCTTCCCCGCACGGTGCGTTGCACCAGCCCGGCTTGCTCCAGTGCTTTAATATGCTTTGACGCGCCAGCAAACGACATCTCGAAAGGTGCCGCCAGCTCACCAATGCTGTGTTCACCTTCAGCCAGGGTGTGCAGAATAGCGCGCCTTGTCGGATCGGCCAGGGCGTGAAAGATGGCGTCCAATCGCGAGGAAGATAATTTAACCATATGGTTAAATATAGAACGCCATGCTCAATACTCAACCACTTTGTTGGGTATTTTTTAGCGTTGTCACATAAACGATAAGGAGAAGGCTTACGGGTTACGGGTTACCAAACGATAAAAGGATGAACCGACAGGGCTCGTCATGGGTGTGAACTGTCAACGTATACTAAGCGTGGTTGACAAAATTTATGATTAAAATGATACAGTTGCCGCCGCTATGAACTATCCTTCTGTAGAGTGTCCGGTTCTTTGGTTAAGGAAGATGTGATGTCCGCCGTGGATAATAAACAGACCAGCCTGACGTTGATGGCCGGTGGTGCTTTGGGGGTGGTATTTGGCGATATTGGCACCAGCCCACTCTATACATTGAAAACCGTGTTGTTCCTCTCGGGAGATGCTCCTTCAGCACCAGTGATCCTCGGATTGCTGTCACTGATTTTTTGGACGCTGGTGATAGTGACATCGATAAAATACGCCTTATTTGCCATGCGTATTGATAACAACGGTGAGGGCGGCATTCTGGCGTTGATGTCGTTGCTGGTCAGCAAAAAAAGTACCCGGCCTGCGGTCATTTTTGCCGGGCTTTTCGGCGCGGCATTGATCTACGGTGATGGTGCGATTACTCCAGCAATCTCGGTGCTTTCGGCACTGGAAGGGTTGAACATCGTGTTGCCAGAATCCCAGCCTTATATCCTGCCAGCCACCGTACTTGTCCTGATTAGTCTGTTTGCTATTCAACCGCTGGGTACAGCACGTATCGGCAGGGTGTTTGGCCCGATTATGGCGTTGTGGTTCCTGGTGATTGCCGCATTGGGGATCTGGGGTATCGTTCAACATCCTGCGGTACTGCTAGCAGTCAATCCGCTATACGGTATCAAATTTCTTTTCTCGAACGGTATTGTCAGTTTCCTGGTGCTCGGCGGCGTGTTCCTTTGTGTTACCGGTGCCGAAGCCTTGTACGCCGACATGGGTCACTTTGGTAAAAAACCGATCTGGCTGGCCTGGTTTGGCATCGTTTTCCCCAGCCTGTTGTTAAACTATGCGGGGCAGGCGGCGCTGATCCTTTCCGGGGCGGATGTGACACAGAATATCTTCTTCCGCTTATGTCCTCCTATGCTGCAGATCCCGCTGGTTATTCTGGCAACCTTGGCCACCATTATTGCCAGCCAGGCGATTATCAGTGGGGCATTCTCCATGACGCGTCAGGCGATCCAGTTAGGCTGGCTGCCGCGTTTACGGGTTAAACAGACCACGGAAGAGAGCTATGGGCAAATCTATATCGGCACGATCAACTGGTTATTGATGGCTGTAACGGTGTTTCTCGCCGTCTTTTTCAAATCATCAGATAACCTGGCGGCAGCCTACGGGATTGCCGTTTCACTGACCATGATCATGACCACCGGTTTGTTGTTTGTAGCGATGCGTGAAGTTTGGAAATGGCGCCTGGTAGCCAGCCTGATTGTGGCAGGGGGGTTCTTTGTGATCGACCTCAGTTTCCTGGTTGCCAATATGACCAAGGTTCTGGATGGCGGCTACATGCCACTGTTACTGGCGGCTGCGGTATACGGTGTGATGCTGATCTGGCATCGCGGAGTGGTGTCCGCCTCACAAACGCTGGATGAGAAAGTAGTACCGGTGACTGAATTTATGGCGTTGATCGAACAGAAAGCCATTCCGCGTGTTCCCGGTACGGCGATTTTCCTGACCCGCTCCCAAGGCGGAACACCGCCGGTGATGAAATGGCACGTCAAGCGCAACGGTTCACTGCATACCGACCTGCTGGCGCTGAGCATTGTGGTATTAAACGTGCCCCGTGTGGCTAACGAAGAACGTCTGACCATGACCAAACTGGCACCTGACTTCTGGCGCGGCGTGGCACATTATGGGTTTATGGAGCGGCCAAACATTCCTCAGTTGCTGCGCCACCTTGAAGTGCAGCAATGCCGATTAAACCTCAACGAAGTGACCTATTATCTGGGGCATGAAACCATTGTAAAACGTGAGGGGCATGGTGCACTGCCCGCCTGGCAGCGCAATATCTTTGCGCTGATGGTACGTAACGGTATGCATGTGACGGATTATTATTATCTGCCGAGCGATCAGGTGGTTGAAATCAGTCGTCGTGTACCGGTGTAAAGTGACGTTTTAACGTAACAGGAGCCAGAGAAGTGCAAGGTGTGCAAAACAGTTTCCGTTATCGTGGGGCGCAGCATTTGGTCGCTCCTGGTGGATTAGTGCTCAGAGTGGTACACCGGTGAGGCTGAAACTATTCTGATGCCACGTGAGAACAGCCGTTAGTGATGGAGTCATTATGTTCGTCGGTGTGCTATTTGCCCTGACTGCCGGGCTGATGTGGGGGCTTATCTTTGTTGGCCCGGTGCTGGTCCCGGATTATCCGGCTGCGTTGCAGTCTACCGGGCGTTATCTGGCTTTTGGTCTGATCGCCTTGCCGTTGGCCTGGCTTGATCGTCGTCGTTTACGTCAGTTGCTGGCTAAAGACTGGCTGGAGGCATTGAAACTCACCGCGATCGGCAATCTGCTGTATTACCTGTGCCTGGCCAGTGCGATCCAACGAACTGGTGCGCCGGTGTCTACCATGATCATTGGTACCTTACCGGTCGTGATATCGGTGACGGCCAACCTGTTTTACGGCCATCATGAAGGCCGACTTTCCTGGCGTAAATTAACGCCAGCGTTGCTGCTGATTGCCACGGGCCTAGCGTTGGTGAATGTGGCGGAACTGCACGGGAATAGGGAGCCGATTGACGTCTGGCGTTATGCCAGCGGGTTAGGGCTGGCGCTACTGGCGGTGGCTTGCTGGACCTGGTTTCCACTGCGCAATGCCCGTTGGCTGCGTGAACACCCGGATAAACGGCCTGCGACCTGGGCCACGGCGCAGGGGGTGGTCACCTTACCATTAGCGTTAGTAGGATACCTGTTGGTGTGTGGACAACTGGCGCTGACCCAGCCGCAATTCGCTTTACCGTTTGGGCCACGGCCAGAAGTCTTCATTCCGCTGATGGTAGCGATTGGTGTACTGTGCTCCTGGTTGGGGACGTTATGTTGGAATGAAGCCAGTCAGCGTCTGCCGACGGTGCTGGTTGGGCCACTGATTGTGTTCGAGATTCTGGCCGGGTTGGCCTATACCTTTTTACTGCGCCAGGCCTGGCCGCCGCTGCTGACGTTATGCGGTATTGCCTGTTTGATGATCGGGGTGATTTACGCCATGCGTATCAAGCTGGAACCGGTAGTCATTGCGCTGGAGGAAGGGCGTTAAAACGGCTACGGATTATCCCGTAGCCGCCATCCGTTAACGTTTACTGTGTTGGATTATCTCTTCGGCCACATTACGTGGAGCTTCCGCGTAGTGGCTGAACTCCATGGTGTAAGTTGCCCGACCTTGCGACATGGAGCGCAGCGTCGTGGAGTAACCAAACATCTCGGACAATGGAACTTTGGCATGGATCTCTTTGCCTCCGCCGCCGGGAATATCCTCCATCCCTTGAACCATACCGCGCCGTGATGAAAGATCGCCCATGACGTTACCCGCATAGTCCTCCGGTGTTTCTACCTCGACCGCCATGATCGGCTCCAGGATCACCGGGCTGGCCTGGCGACAGGCTTCTTTAAAGCCAAAAATCGCTGCCATGCGGAACGCCTGTTCCGAGGAGTCGACATCATGGTAGGAACCGAAAGTCAGATGCACTTTGACATCAACCATCTGATAACCCGCCAGGACGCCGTTGTTGAGTGCTTCCTGTACGCCTTTCTTCACTGCCGGAATATATTCACCGGGGATCACACCACCTTTGATCTCATCGAAAAACTCAAAGCCTTTGCCAGCTTCATTCGGCTCTACGGTCAGCACCACATGGCCGTACTGGCCTTTACCGCCAGACTGCCGCACAAACTTACCTTCTACGTCGGTGACTTTCCGGCGGATGGTTTCTCGGTAAGAGACCTGCGGTTTACCGGTGTTGGTTTCAACACCAAACTCACGCCGCATACGATCGACAATGATCTCCAGGTGTAATTCACCCATGCCGTAGATAATGGTCTGGCCAGAGTCTTCGTCGGTGCGTACGCGTAGCGAGGGGTCTTCTGACGTCAAACGTTGCAGGGCAATCCCCATTTTTTCCTGGTCGGCTTTGGTCTTTGGCTCAATGGCCTGGGCGATAACCGGTTCTGGGAACACCATGCGTTCCAGAGTGATAATGGCATTCGGATCGCACAGCGTATCGCCCGTGGTGACGTCCTTTAGCCCTACGCAGGCGGCGATATCACCCGCATGCAATTCATCGACCTCTTTACGATCGTTGGCGTGCATCTGGACGATGCGGCCTATGCGTTCTTTTTTGCCCTTCACCGGGTTATAAACGCTGTCGCCTTTGGCCAGAATACCCGAGTAGACGCGCACGAAGGTCAATTGACCGACAAACGGATCGGTCATCAGCTTGAATGCCAGTGCCGAGAATTTTTCATTATCGTCTGCCTTACGGATGATGATGTTGTCGCGCTCATCATGACCTTCCATCGGCGGCACATCCAACGGGGAAGGCATCAGTTCGATAACCGCATCCAACATACGCTGGATGCCTTTATTACGAAACGCAGAGCCGCATAGCATTGGCTGGATCTCACCAGCAATGGTGCGGGTGCGCAGCCCGAAAACGATTTCGTCATTAGTCAGGTCGACCTGATTAAGGTATTTATCCATCAACGTTTCAGACGCTTCTGCTGCGGCTTCAATCATCTTGTCACGCCATTCTTGAGCCGTTGCAAGCATCTCCGTCGGAATGGCGTCAAAGCGGTAAGTCATACCTTGTGTGGCTTCATCCCAAAAAATGGCCTGCATGCGGATCAAATCCACCACACCGGCAAAATGGTCTTCTGCGCCAATGGGGATCACCACCGGTACCGGGTTGGCTTTCAGACGTTCGATCATCATTTTGCGTACGCGGAAAAAGTCTGCACCGGTACGGTCCATTTTGTTCACGAAGGCCAGGCGCGGCACTTTGTATTTATTCGCCTGGCGCCACACGGTTTCCGATTGCGGCTGCACGCCACCGACTGAGTCGTACACCATCACGGCACCGTCCAGCACACGCATTGAACGTTCCACCTCAATAGTGAAATCCACGTGTCCTGGGGTATCGATGATGTTGATCCGGTGCTGCGGATAATTATGCTCCATGCCATTCCAAAAACAGGTCGTCGCTGCGGAGGTAATGGTGATCCCGCGCTCCTGCTCTTGGGCCATCCAATCCATGGTGGCGGCACCGTCGTGAACTTCGCCCAGCTTGTGACTGACCCCGGTGTAAAACAGAATCCGCTCGGTCGTCGTCGTTTTGCCGGCATCAATGTGCGCCGAGATGCCGATATTGCGGTAGCGTTCGATGGGGGTAGTGCGTGCCATAATTAACCTTTCTTAGCCTTGTGGCGTACGGCTTTAACAGTAAAAAAATAATGATATCCCGCTTGGGGCATCAACCAGGCTGCTTACGTCAGCGTATCAGCCTTAGAGTAATCCTAGTTGATGGTATTGATTTTATTAAGCTATGACTGTGATAGGTAATGTAAAAAATAAACATTACCTATCACAGGGTTAAGTTGGCCATGTCAACGTAACACCTTATTAATGCTTCAATAAAGTACGCTCAAGTATGGGAGAACTGGCGTGATTAAAATAAAGAACAAAGCGATGGATATTGATTGCTGTTACCGGAGAAACGCAAAAGTTTGGGGAGATGCTCTTTGGGCAAACAAGGATTTAATTCAATGTCCGCAAATCGCGCGTTTTTATCTGTTGGTCGTGTTTTAGTGAAACGGTTCAAATAGAGATAAATAGTGACGTTACTCGATGAGCAGTCCTGGTGATGTTGTGAGGTGTTTCGGACGGGGGTGTTTCTCATTCGTAGCAGATCGAAAACGATAAATATGAACGCTTAAACGGAGAAAATAGCGCAGCCCGAAGGCTGCACTATATGATGTAGTTCGCTGTCATTAGAACTGATAAACCAGACCGACAGCCACTACGTCGTCGGTGTTGATCCCGGCGGCTTTGGTGAAGTCGTTTGCATTCAACTGGTTGATTTTATAATCCACATAGGTAGACATATTTTTGTTGAAGTAATAGGTGGCCCCCACATCAATAAATTTGACCAGGTTTTCACTCCCGTAAGTATTGCCGTTAGCGGCCAGCCCCAGGTTTTTACCGTTGGTTTGGTTATAGCCTATGAAAGGACGTAAACCGAAGTCGAACAGGTAATGCGCATAAGCCTCGAAGCTTTGCGCCTTGTTGGCATAGCCATAAGCCTCACTGTCTGAGCTACCGAAGCGAGCGGCATTGTAAGACTGGGTAAACATCACTGCCACATAGGTATTGTTGGCGTCATACTTCAGACCACCTGAATAACCTTCAGCCTTGTCACCACGCCCCATGATGCCGCTGTATTGGCCTTCACCATTTTGTTCAGAGGTACGCTTAGAGTTAAAGAACGCACCGGCTGCGCTAATGCCATAGCCGATATCATAGTTGAGCGACATACCATAGCCATCACCGTTCTGCCCCAGAACATCGCGCCCGTTGCTCGTCTCTTCAGGACTGCCGTTTTTACCCTGATATTGCAGAGCAAAATGCAGACCATCAACCAGACCGAAGAAGTTACTGTTACGGTAGGTCGCCAAGCCATTTGAGCGTTGGAACATGAACTGATCGGCTCCGTATGTTGAACCGTCAAATTCCGGCTGCATGTCCGTATACGCGGCAACGTCATACAGTACGCCGTTATTACGCCCATAGTCGAAGGAACCAAAGTCAGCGTATTTCAAACCTGCGTAGCCATAACGCGTGAAGGCATTATTCTCGCTTTCCGGGGTGTTGACGTTAACCTGGTATTCCCATGTGCCATAACCGGTGAGTTGGTCGTTGATCTGCGTTTCGCCTCGTAATCCCATACGTATATAGGACTGGTCACCATCAACACTATTGTTATCAGAGAAATAGTGAAGACCATCGACTAAACCATACAAATCCAGTTTATTGCCATCTTTGTTGTAGATTTCTGCTGCCCCTGCGGTGCCAGCCATCAGCAAAGCAGGGATCATCAGGGAGAGAACTCGAAGTTTCATCATTATTATCCTCTTTTATTATGTCGAGCTACGGCCACTGCTCTTATGAGCATGATAAGCGCGACGGTACATTACCGTTTTGGTAACAGACACTTTATTTATATAAATAGCCTATACGGACTTTACACCAACGCAAGTTTGGGTATTTGTATTTTTATCGGGAATTGAATTGACTTTTATTCAACCTGTGCTACGAAGATGCGGGCAATAAAAATAATTTTCGATACATTCATAATAAAATACTTGGTTAAGATTAAAACCATTGCACTAATACTTAGTGTATCCTCTTGCACTTCTTTACCAACTTATTTTCTGTAAAGCAAAAAACACAATAATTACATAAAGATAAGTTAATCGTTCGTTGAGCCTTGAGGTGTGTCGATAGAAAATAACTTCAGGGACTCGAATAAAAACAGCCGGTGCTTGAAGGCGGGGGCAGCGATGAGACTTATTGCCTGCTTATTGATAGCGTAGATAATGAAACAAACCTTAACACATTGCGCATGAAATTTTCAAAAAAATAACACTTACATTTGTCCGCTCTGAATCTGAAGGTGACCAAACCGTTAACTTATAAGTTTGTCCTATTGCTTATCCAAATAGCTCACTTGTATAGCCGCGATAGTGGCTAACATTCGTAGGGAATGCTGAACATTTTTAACCGCAGCCGTCTCTGGGAGATTCATTCCAAAACCGACATTATGTGTAAAATCAGGGGGAAAGAAACTGGGTTGGCTCATGTCGCATGGGTGTTTCTTGAACGGTAACGGTGCCAAGGATAGCGCTAAAAATGCTTCCACATTCCGTTGGCAGGATGTTTAATGTGTGAGCTTTAAAATCTCCGAGTAACCGTTTTGTTGAAAGGACTCGCCATGTCTGCGTTCCGTGTTCTGTTTTTGCTGGCCATTGCAGTACAAATGCCGGTTTATGCCAAGTCGTTGGTTAAAACAGGTGCTCTGCAAGGCACTATTGCCTGGCAACCCTGTAACAGCGCAGCCTTTCAACACTGGTTCAGCGACGCGCCCCCTCCAGCAGGTTTGCAATGTGGCTACGTTGACGCCCCCCTGAGCTACCATGATAGCCACGTGCCGATAGCGCAGGGTGTGCGACTTGCGCTGACTCGATTGCCCGCCATTGGCGTAAAAAAGGGTAGCGTGGTGGTGATATCAGGCGGGCCGGGACTGCCTGGGATCAACCCACAGATTGCTGAGCAGGGGGCTGCATGGAAATTACAGCAATCCTACGACATCATTGGCTACGATCCGCGAGGCGTAGGGCAGTCAACCCCCAAAATATCCTGTCAACTGACAGAAAGTGAAGAAGCGCCATCGCCCGACGAAAACGATATTCCTGGTGCGGAGAAACAGGCTCGGGACATGGTTGATGCTTGTATTAAACAGACTGGGGCCGATGTGGTGCAACATCTCGGCACTCACGAAGCCGTCCACGATCTTGACACGATACGCAAAGCGTTAGGTGAACCGGCTCTCACCGCAGTAGCTTATTCATACGGGACCAAGGTTGCCGCGTTGTATGCCGAGCGCTTTGCGAAGAAAACCCGAGCGTTGGTATTGGATGGTGTGGTGGATCTGAATGAAGATGATTTCACGCAACGCATCAATCAAGAACGCGGTTTTCAGCAAAGCTTCCTGCGCTTTGCCGATTATTGTGAGAAGACGTCTTCCTGCCAACTGACCAGCGAACCGAACAGGGCGATCCAGCTGTATCACGAAATGCTGCGCAAGCTGCATGATGCGCCTTTTGTGACGCGGTCAGGCTACGAAATTTCTGCTGATGATGTCATCACCCTGACGCGTAACCTGTTGCCCTGGCGGGAACGCTGGCCGGAGTTGGCTAACGCACTGCGTAAAATTGATGCAGGTACTGCTGACGATGAAGTGACGGACTTGATCGACGAGGGTTATACCCCGGATGCCGATGATGCGCTGACGGTGATCACTTGTGCGGATGTGGCGCGGCCAAACGCCGATAAACAACAGTTGCGCAGGGAGCGTCAGCAAATCAATACGGCGGCCTCTTTCCCCAACTATCTGCCATTGCATGAGTATCCGTTAGAAACCTGTGATTTCTGGCCTTATCCCGGAAAAGACAAACCGCATGTTCCGGTGCTTTCTAACGCACTACCACCGTTGTTGTTTGTGGCGCAACGTTATGATCCGAGCACCCCTTATCGTAATGCCCGCCAGATGGCCGCAGCGTTTAAGAGCCCTTTGATTACCCGCGAAGGCGATGGTCATACGCTCGTGCTGACGGGAGCCAATAGCTGTGTGGATGATGCAGTAGTGGATTATTTGCTGATGCCGAAAAAGCTCCGCCGGGATAAAAGTTGTCAATAGTAAAAAACCACCGGAATCAGACACCGGTGGCGAGAGAAAGGAAAGATTACCCTGAATGCCGGGTGGGGATACAGATTTTACCATTAATGATGTGTGCATCACGACGGATCCAGTCATTAACTTTATTTACGCTGGTTTTATGCCGTTGTGCGAAGGATTTAATATCGCCATCATGCTTTTTATATATAAATTCTTCGACGCTGGTCAATGTGCGATTTTCCATAAGTTGTGGATTCCCTGTGAAATTATACTTTTAAACAATATGACACTGCTAAATGATAGGAATATTCCCGTTATTAGTTTTCCTGAGGATAATGTTACCATGGAGTACGAAAATCGGGAATTAGCTTTCTCTCCAACCCCTCATGAATATACCAAAAATGCTACTTGATTAGCAGAATGTAAGAGAAAAGGTTGACTCTGCAGAGGGCGGTGAGGCGTATGTTTGTTAAATATACCCTCAACAAGTTGTAAGTTATCGAGCGCAAACCGTTCGGACCGGCTTATAATAAGCGCGTAGTTTTTGCAGTATCTCGTTTGGCGAGGCTCCTATACAAACACAGGTTACTGATCTGACGACATCGAGAGATGCCCAAGGTTAAGACAGGCTTTATCGGATTAAGGTTCAGCCCAAAGTAACTTCTGAATTTTTTCAGATACGTTGTATAGTGCTAAAACCTGGACGCGGAGATAGGTCTTCTGCACTCCCTCTCTGGTTTACGCCCCTTTACGATTCACTGTTGATGTTTAAACAGAATGGGGACCAGCATGCTTAAATCACCTCCAAACTTATCTGCGCTGGCCTTTACCTGGCCGAGTACGCGTTTACGTGTCAATAAATGACGTAAAACCCGTAGTCAGCTGACTATTGGACGTGCTCCAGGCAACTGGAGAACAAAGAGAAATGAAAATCGCAAATGCCGTTGCGATTAACGTCGCTCCTGTTAATGGGGCTTATTACCGCGGAGGTGTATCAACACAATGGACAACTTTCCGACTGTAGCTTTAAAAACAGAGGTCAATATCGATTAGGTTTAATAAAGATTAGAGGATAGCGTTATGGGAAACATGATGATTTTTATGGGGTTCTTGGGTTTTGTCAGCGCATTGGGTCTGATTGCGGCCTATATGAGCACAAGATGGGATGACTAATGAACGAAAAAGATCCGCCTAGGCGCATCCTCCCTGTAATAACATCACAAATTACGGGGGGGATGATATAACAGCAGACAATCGACGGTATTAACCGTGTGTGACGATAATGGTTATTTTAATTCTCGGGTTTCTTTATGGCATTTTAATGCTAACTGTAGGCATTAATGAGATTTATTATTATTCAACAGGTAAATCTGAATTCCTTTCCAGCTTGATGCTGACATTTTCTGGAAGTATGCTGCTCATTGCGTTTGTTTGGCAATTTTCTGCAAAAACAAAAAACTGATTTTCACTTCGAAGAAGAGCTGTGCTATGCAAAATGAAAAACAAACCGTTGCAAGAAATTCGATGATTGCCAGCGGACTGTTAGCATTGGGTAAATTTATTGCCGGCATCTTTACCGGCAGTATTGGTTTGATATCCGAAGGGATCCATTCTTTTACTGATTTTCTTGCCACGACCATTACCTGGTGGGCGGTACGCGTCAGTGATAAACCTGCTGACGACGATCATCATTTCGGCCACGGCAAAGTCGAAAATCTGGCGGCATTGTTCGAAGTGCTGCTGTTACTTGCCGCTGCGGGCTGGATAATCTATGAAGCAATGAGCAGTTTGCTGGGAGAGGCCCATCAGATTGTCGCTGCCCCCGTGGTTATTGCGGTGCTGATCGTGTCGATTGTCATCGACTTTTTCCGCGTCAAAGCATTAAACCGCGTAGCCAAGGCCACGGATAGCGCGGCTCTGGAAGCCGATGCGCTGCATTTTTTCTCTGATATGTTGTCCTCTGGCGTGGTGCTGCTGGGGATGGTGTTTGTGCTGTTCGGCTTTACCCGTGCTGATGCGCTAGCCGCGTTGGTCGTCGCAGGGTTTATCCTGGTGGCGGCGTTGAAATTAGGCAGACGCTCGTTTGATTCGTTGATCGATACAGCCCCGGCGGGGATCAGGGAGGATATCGCTGCGCTGGTGAATGACTTCCCAGCGGTATTAGTGGTCGAAAATATCCGTTTACGCAGTGCGGGTGCCACATTGTTTATCGAAGTGAATGTCGGGGTTTGCCGGACATTACCACTTGAACGGATCAACGCACTCAAACAAGACATTAGCACCAGATTGAAACAGCAATACGCCAATTTGGAGGCGAGGGTGATTGCCATTCCCCAGGTCAGAAGTGATGAGGATATTGCAACGCGTATCCGTATTCTTGCCGCCAACCAGGGGGCCGTGGTGCAAAACCTTTCGTTGCAGCAATTGGCGGATCATATGGCTATTGGTATGGATCTGTTGGTGCCCGCGCAGGTCAGCGTAGAGCAAGCTCATGATATCGCCAGTGAAGTTGAAGAGGCTCTGCGCCAGACGTTGGGGGAAAACACTGAAATAGAAACGCATCTGGAACCACAAACGCCGAATTGGCTGGCCAGTCAGGATGTGCTCCCAGGCGAACTGACCAAGATCCAACAGGCGCTGACGTTCTCGGCGGAACAGGGCGGTCTGGTACAGGACGTGCATAACATTCGTGCTCGTGAAACGCCGCAGGGCGTAATTGTCAATTTCCATTGTCGAGTGCTACCTGCTTTGTCCATCTCCGCAGCGCATGACGCAGTAGACCATATCGAGCGGCAGTTGAGAGTACAATTCCCGATGGTGTCGCGAGTCGTGGGGCATGTGGAACCTCTGAGAGCGGTGTAGGCTTCATGTTTGGGCGCAGCATGCTGCGCCCATTCAGAGTTTACATCAGCCCAAGTTTAGCGTTGATAACCGCTATCTCTTGCCGCCACTGTTGTTGCAACTGTGGTTTTTGATGCCTGGTTTTGCGCGCCATATCCTCCTCAAGTTTGTGCTCCAGAGCAACCAGCGTTGCTAACAGGAGATTTTCATCGTCCAGGGGGGCAGGAAGGGAGCCAGAAGTCTCCACGTCACCGCGGATTGAGCGCTCCTCACTGCCATCCTCACTGAGAATGCTGTAAACCTGCGCAAGATCGTGCCATTCAGTCAAATACCGATCGTCGATCAGGCAGAAACGGTTACAGCTTTGTTCCATCAGCACTCGATCGTGGGTGACCAGCAACACCGCACCAGCAAACTGTTGTAGCGCGGCGGCCAGTTCCTCCTTGCCTGCCATATCCAGATGGTTGGTGGGTTCGTCCAACAGCAACAGAGAATAGTTGGCCAGCGTTAGCCCGATAAACAGTAGCCGTGAGCGTTCACCGCCACTCAAGGTACTTACTGTCTGTTGATGACGTAAATAGGGGAAACCCGCACCGATCAACGCCATTTTGCGTTGTTCTTCAGTCAAGGGGGCAAAATGACTAAGCGCTTCGCTTAACGAATCCCGATCGTCAAGCTGTTGCAGGCTTTGATCGTAATAGCCAACGCGTACGCGGGGATGAAAATTCACCCCCTTGCCACTCGCCTGTTGATATTCCTGCCATAAATAACGCAGTAATGAAGACTTACCGCAGCCGTTGCGGCCCACCAGAGCGATACGATCGCCACTCTTTACCCGCAGACTCTCCAGCTTGAATAGCACCGGAGCGTCAGGCGCAGGGCGAATGGCCAACTGCTCCAGTGCCAGAACCCGATCCGCCGGCAGTGCTTCCCCACTTAGTTTAAGCTGCCACTGGCTGCCCGCGCTCAGTATGGTTTGCTGTTCCTTTAGCCGGTCAACGTGTTTTTCCATTTGTTTGGCTTTGCGTGACAGATCTTCGTTGTCATACACCTGGCCCCAGGTCGCCAGCCGCTTGGCGCTTTTCGTTACGCGTTCAATTTCTTTTTGCTCGGTCTGAAAACGCTGCTCATCCGCCCGATCTTGCTCCTGTTGTGCCGCGCGTGCGTGGGTGCAGGGTAACCGGAAGAACTGCAAGGTTTTATCCCGCAGGATCCAGGTACAGTTGGTGACGCTGTCCAGTAGCCGCACATCGTGGGAAACCAGCACAAAGCTGCTGCCCCAGTCTTTAAGGAAATGTTCCAACCATAATAGCGTTGGCAGATCCAGGTGGTTACTGGGTTCATCCAGCAGCAGCAGATTCGGCTGGCGGATCAGCGCCCGTGCCAGCAGCAATCGCGTATGCTGACCACCGCTTAATGTGCCTGCGGTCAGTTCCCATGCGGCCTTATCGAATCCCAATTCGGCCAGTAGCACTTCGGCTTGCCAACGCTCGGGTTGATGGTGATCCTCTGCCAACCCGTTAAGCACGGCATCTAACAGTGTGCAGTGGTACAAGGCTTCAGGGAGGTGCTGTTCCACTCGAGCCATCAGGCAGTGGTGTGATTGGCTGACGGTGCCAGCGCTGACAGGAATATCTCCACTGAGGATTTTCAGTAGGGTGCTTTTGCCGCAGCCGTTATGGCCGATCAAACCGATACGATCGCCTTTCCGCAGGCTAAAAGAAATCTCAGCCAGCAGGGGGCCGAACGCGGTGTCAAGGCAGACAGATTGTGCAGAAAGTAATGTACTCATTTTGCTTACTCAAGATTACAGGCAAAGAGATGCCTATCGTCAAACATCGCTGACGACAACCCGGTAAGCCGGAGGGAAGGGCTTTAGAATGTTTCGCTCAAGCTCAGGTTATCGCAGCACGATACCGATAATGCTTGAGCAGCGGCAATCACCAAGGTGATGTGAGAATATAAACAATTCGCACGCCAGCATAGTAAACCTCCTTTTTATCACGTTGGTTGAAAGGTAACCGGATTATAAGCGGGTTTGAGGGTTTGTGCTATCCCGTTGCGAACAGACCCAACAGCGAGATCGCTTGCCTGCTGGGCCTGTGCAGATCACTCATCGTCAGCGTAGCGTTCTGTATCCGGGATATGTTCCAGCACATCTCCCGGTTGGCAATCAAGATAACGGCAGATAGCATCCAGCGTAGCAAAACGAATTCCTTTCACCTTGCCCTGTTTCAGCAGTGAGAGGTTTTGCTCGGTGATACCGGCCGCGGCTGCCAGCTCCTTGGATTTGACTTTACGCGTGGCTAACAACACGTCTAGCCGGACAATGATCGACATATTGGGATACCTTACACGAACTGTTGATTTTCAGAATGCAGCCTGCTGGCCTGCTTTAATATTTGTGCGATGATCGCAATACAGGCCGCGAGAAACAGGGCAACAATATTTCCTGAATCGAAACTCATCGTCACAACCCGCTGGCCAACCGGCTCCAGCATGGTTGTCCAATAGCTGAGCAAAGGCTCGCACAGTAGCTCCAAAATCGTCCAGATGGCGACGTATTGCCCCATTTTCCCCAAATGATTGGCCGCAATATCTGAGAAGTAGGCGCGCTGCCCATAGGTTTTAAACAATAACCGTAAGTGATACAAGCCTAGCGCCAGAGCGAGCAATGGCACGCTTGATATGATAATGCCACCGGCAATTTGCCACCATGGAAAAGCATGCAGATTAACCGCCAGGCTGCTAATTAACTTATTTGATAGTGAAAAATCAAATCCGTAACCTTGGTTTTCGGCGACGTTCGGGAACAGCCAATAAACGGTATTCAGCAATAACATGGCGATCAGTAGAGACAATGTAATGGTAGCCATGCGTTGGCTGAAGAGGGCAAGCCGGTCTAATGTCATAAATACCTCAAGGCAGTGAGTGGAAGTTGTACAGACCTTACCCCTTAAATTATCGTAAAACAATAATAAATTATTATTTAATGATCATTTTATTGTTCTGTTGCCACGCAAGGCGTTACGTCTGGTGCCTTCTTCAAGCCTTTTGGCTGTTGGATTGCGCTTGCTGTGCGTTATTCAGGATCCCTGGATGATTACGCTTTTGTGTCGAATAGGTTGTTATTATAATCAGCGCCTATGTTAATCAGGCGGGGCGATGTTCATTGCTCCGCCTGTT
The DNA here is from genome assembly GCF_006715025.1 of Serratia fonticola. Taxonomy (NCBI): domain Bacteria; kingdom Pseudomonadati; phylum Pseudomonadota; class Gammaproteobacteria; order Enterobacterales; family Yersiniaceae; genus Serratia; species Serratia fonticola. The sequence continues at coordinate 3,210,097 of NZ_VFMK01000001.1, read as the reverse complement.
GCGTTTATCGCTAACCCTATGCTGAGCATTCATGGCTATGATGAAGTCTTTACAGCTTTTCCTGTTTACCTTTCTGTTACTGGGTTTGCCTCTGGCCCCGCTGGCTAATGCAACACAGCAGAACCCCTCGGCCGAACTGAGCCCGCAGGATATTGCCACCTCGCTGAAGAACTACCAGAAACAGTTGGATGCCATTAAACAACAGGTGTCCAAGGCGAGCACTGATGGCCAGTTAAACAAGCTGTTTGATGCCACTCAGGCGTTGTCTGCCGCGGCAGAAAAGCTGACTACCGATCTGCAACCCGCCCAAGAGAAGTTGCAGGCACAACTGGACGTGCTTGGTCCACCGCCTGAGCCGGGCACCATGACCGAAACTGCCAGCGTGGCGCAACAGCGTAATACGCTCAACAATGCCAAAAAACAGTTGGACGATGCGGTAAAACGCTCACAGGCCATCAGCACCGGGGCGATCGATTTGGGCCAGCAAATCAGTGGGCTGCGGCGAGTGGCCTTTAAATCCCAACTGGCGTTGAATACCGGCAGCATTCTCAGCTCACAATTCTGGTCACCTGAGGTGGAACCGCAAACAGAAGATTTGGCGCGGTTGGGGGATTTCAGCCAGCAATTACAGCAGACATGGGATGCAAGTTGGCAGGAAGAGTGGCGTTATGGCACGCTAGGATTACTGATCCTCGCCGTTGCTATCTGGTCTGTGGGACGCTATTTAGCCGAGCGGTTCCTTGCCTGGCTGAGTATCCGTTATTTGCCCGATGGCCGTTTGCGCCGTAGTTTCATGGCGCTGGCTACCGCGCTGACGACGCTGTTTGCTACCGCGTTGGCGTTGAACCTGATTGAAACCACCTTTTCCCGCGTTCAACCCTTGACGCCTCAGGTGCAAGATTTTGCCGACGGGTTTATGCAACTGGGGATTTTCTGCGCACTGATCGCCGGGTTAGGCCGCGCATTTCTTTCCTTGAACCGTCCCTCATGGCGTCTGGCACCGGTGAATGATGAGATTGCTGCGGGTATGCGTTATTTTTCTCCGCTCTTGGCCGGGCTGGCGCTGGCGCTAGGCACGGTAGAGCTGGTCAATAACGTGATTGGTGCCAGTCTGGGCACCACGGTGCAGGGGAACGGGCTGGTTGCGGCACTGATGGCCATGGTGTTGCTGGCAATACCGCTTCATGCCCGACGTATTCGCCGCAGATTGGCGCTGCGTGGGGAACACCTTGAGAAGCGTTCAACGGTAGATGGGCTGGTGCATATTCTGATTATGCTTTCTGCCGTGGTGATTATGTTCTCACTGTTGATCGGCTATGTCGCTTTCGCCCGTTTCCTGACCTACCAGTTGATCTGGGTAGCACTGGTCATGATGGCGTTCTATTTCCTGGTGATTTTTTCTACTGACTTCTGTGCGGCCATTTTCTCGCCGCAAACAACCAGCGGGCGGGCGTTAAAAAAATCGCTTAATGTTAAAGATCGCCACCTGGAACAATTGACCATCATCTTCACAGCCTTCGCCAAATGCTCGTTGATATTGTTGATGATAGTCGCGCTGCTCAATGGTTCCTTTGGTACCACCACACCGAACTCATTGCTGCAGAAGATTATTGCCATTCTGAGTGGTGAAGGGCTGAAAAGCCTGAATATTGTCCCGGGTAACCTGCTCAATGCGTTGATTTGCCTGGTGATCGGTCTCTATATCCTGCGGGTGACCCGGCGCTGGTTAAGCCATGAACTGTTGCCGAAAACCATCAGTGATGTCGGTATCCGCGCTTCACTCATCACGCTGTTCAGTAACGTGGGTTATGTGCTGCTGATCCTGATCACGCTGGCGGCGCTGGGGATCCAGTGGAACAATCTGGCGTGGATCGTCAGTGCATTATCGGTCGGTATCGGTTTCGGCCTGCAGGAAATCGTGAAGAACTTTATCTCTGGTCTGATCCTGTTGACGGAACGTCCAGTGAAGGTTGGGGATATGATTGGCATCGGCGGGGTTGAAGGGGATGTGCGGCGGATTAACGTGCGTGCCACCGAGATCCAACTTAGCGATCGTTCAACCATGATTGTCCCCAACTCGCAGTTGATCTCACAGAACGTGCGTAACGCCACTATGGGCAACGCCCAAGGGGTAGTGACCATTGCGCTGACATTTCCTACTGATATCGATCCCGAGCAGGTGCGCAATATTCTGCTGAATGCTTACCGGGAGCATGAGGCCATTCTTGACACGCCAGCGCCTTATGTCCGCTTTAGTCAACTAGGTCCGGATGGGATTATCCTCAGCGTAACCGGTTATGTTGCCAGCCCGCGAATGGTGGGATCCACCAAGAGCGATCTGTTATTCAATATCTTGAAATTATTACGGGCGCAACAGGTTAGCCTTTCCAGTCCGAAAGAAGTGGTGTTTATGAAACAACGGGCAAAAAACCTGGTTGATGAAGAGGAACACTCTTCCTGATGGCACCGCAATAAAAGGAGGGCGTGATGTCCAATCCGCTGGCTAAAAACATCATCGGTATTTATGAGCAGCATGCTGAGGCTTTTCAGCAGAAGCGGTCAATCGATCTGTTTGAACAGCCTTGGTTGGACCGGTTCCTCAATCTGTTGCCTGCAAGTGGGCGGATTTTGGATATTGGCTGTGGTAACGGTATGCCGATTGCGGATTATTTTATCCGTCGGGGATTTCAGGTGATGGGCGTGGATAGCTCAACGCCGATGATTGAGCGCTGTCGGCAACGTTTCCCTCAGCAGCGCTGGGCAGTGGCCGATATGCGAGCACTGGCGTTAACGGAGCGCTTTGATGGGGTTATTGCCTGGGACAGCTTTTTCCATCTGACGCGTGAAGATCAGCGTAAAATGTTTGCGATTTTCCGCCAACATGCCAATCCTGGGGCGGCGTTGATGTTCACCAGCGGCCCAGACGATGGAGAGGCGATCGGCACATTTGAGGGGGAAGCCCTTTATCATGCCAGCCTGTCTGCAGCAGAATACCGCCAGTTATTGCTGGAGCAGGGGTTTGGCGTGGTGAAAATGGTGGCCGAAGATGCCGATTGCTGTGGGCATACCGTTTGGCTGGCACAGCGCCATGAGTGAGCCCCACGCCGCCAGCGCGGTGCGGGGCGGTTATTTCTAGCGGTCAAATCCCCATTCGGACCATTTGCTTTTGATTTTCTCCTGTAGCGGCAGCGGATAATTGGTGGCAAAGCTCAATACCTGCTCCAATGGCTGGTTGACCTGCTGTTGGATCTGCAGGCAACTGTATGCCACCAGGCCGCCGCGCCCGCGCAGTTTGGTGGCCACATCCAGGTAAATCTGTAAACCGGTGCCATCCGAGTCGTACTGCGGGTAGTGAAACACGCCCTGCACCGGATTATTGCGTGTTGCCAATGCCCAAGTCACTTTGTCGCTGTCGTCAGGGGGAATATCTTCACCTACGATGATCAGCTTGGCGGTGGTTTTACCAATATGGTTGGTCCAGAACACTTCGGCAATCTTGTCGATAAAGGCTTTGACCGTCATGCCGGTAATTTTGTGCCAGTCGTCGCGGACCCGGATCACCAGCCAGTGAGAAGACGCCTCCAATGGACTGAAACAGTCGATCACCGGCAGTCCCGACTTTTCAAAATAGACTCTGGCGGTGGCGGACAAACAGAAGCAGCCCAGCATCAGCGTAGAGTCGATAGGAATACCTGGAATGCAGATCGGCAAAATGGCCTCATCGCGGAAGGTGATACAGGTGATTTTTGCCAAGGGTTTCAGGCTGGACTGATTGGAAAGATAACCAGGGAATTCGCCAAAGGGGCCTTCAGCTACGGATTTATCCGCGCTGACATAGCCCTCGATGATGATTTCACATTCGGCAGGCACCAGCACATCGCAGGTTTCCGCTTTCACCATCTCAATGCCGTGGCCAAGGAATGATGATGCATAGTTATATTCATCATGCCAGGCTGGCGGTGCGGCAGACAGCAGCATGGTGACAGCCGGAGGCACCCCAAGGGCGATCACGAACGGGCAGTCTTTCCCCTGTGCCGTCCACATGTTGTAAATCATGCCGTTATGTTGAAACGGTAGCCACAGGCCGACAATATTATTCTTGGAGTAATGGGGGCCATTGCCGTGGGCTACGCCAACCGAACTGGCATGTGGAGGTTTCGGTGTCGGGTTGTTCTGTGGCCGTGAACCGGCGATCATCGCCCGGCTGAATGACCAATTGGTCCAGGCGTCCTTATCTACCGTGTAGGCGTCTTCCGGTACAGGTTCCCCCGGTGGAGTTCGCACCATGATGGCTCCGGCAGTCTGGAAATAACGTCCTCCGTCACCGTCGTGCAGAATGGGGGCCGGGATCTTGGTCATATCAACCTGATCGCCCACCCATTTGTTTTGCTTGCACGGTGCGGTAGCCGGATCGACCATCACCGGTGGATGCGGCTGCTGACCGATGGCATCCAGAAAGGCATCCTGGATCTCTAGCAACTGGGCATCATCCGGCAAGCCTAGCATCAGCGCCAGACGCTGCCAGCGTTTGCCCGGCACGCGGCTGACCGTCGGGCCCATTTCTGCCGCGCGGAAACCGGGTGCGCCCTTCACCTTGCTAAACAGCGGCATCGGGCTTTCCGTTTCGCAGGCGTGGCGCAGAATAGCGCCAATCTCCAGATACCAATCCACCTCATCAGGGATCGCCACCACTTCCCCCTTGCTGGCCAACAGTTCCAGATAGGCGCGGTACGATTTTGGGACTTTCTGCACATCAATTTTCAGTTTACGTCGCTTCATTGATTTTGATCCTGATGTGGGCCACTGAGTTCATCGGCCAGGGCGAAAGACTGGGCTACGCCGGTCAACGTTGGATTCCACGAGCCTGGGCGGGGGAACAGCATGCTGCCCAGGCCATAAACGTTCGGGTAACGGTGCATCTGACCGTTGAGGGCGGTGACCGAGGTTGCAGGATCGTCGCCCATCCATAAGGTGCCAGCCTCGTGCACTAACCCCTGATTGCGGATATTGTCCGGCGGCGATTTTTCCCAGGTAAAGCTGCCGTCCGGGTTATTGTGCTGGTACTCAAGGGGGGCATCGCCAGCCAGGGCGAACATCACGTCATAGGTGGTTTTATCCATCGCGTCCCAGAATTGACGGTCGGTTTCCCGCATCTCGATATACACCTCAGCCTCACCCAGCGCGTTGGTCGTAACGTAGTTCCACGAGTTAGCCGAGCGTTCCCCGAGGAATTCCCCCATGGAGTGCAGCATGATCACCACGTAGTCGGGATCCTGATAGGTGGCAACGGCTTCTGGCGAAGAAGCGTCTGGCAGGATACGGTACAACAGGTCGTAGCTTTCCGCCGGTTGCGGGTTATGGACCACGCTGATGTGCGTGTGCATCAAGCGGTTGGTGGTTTTATCGATGCCGGGCAGGTAATAGGCCACTGTTTGCAACTGGTTGGTCAATACCGGCAGGCTGCTGGCGGGGATACGGGCGGCCAACCAGGAGCGGATATGACCGCAAAGGTTTTTCCCCACCAGTTTATCGTCAGGGAAAGACTTGGTGAGGATAAACCCGGCTTCTAGCGTGTTGCAGGCCAAAATCACCTTGGCATTGCCGACGCTTAGTGAGCCTTCTTTAGTGATGATTTCGGTGACAACGTCACCTTCTGCAATCAGTTGCTCCACTTCGGCATTGACCACCACCTTGAGTGAAGCGTAAGCCTGCACATCATTCACCAGTACCGAAATGGGCGAAAACTTGGCCCAATCCTCTGGTGCCACTCCCTGGCCAGTTGCCATAGCTGAGTCCAACGCGCTAGGGCTTGGTTGCGGCTTGGCTCCGCTGATATTGGCTAATTGCGAGAACAGGCGTTCCCCCATAAAGCGATTCAGTGACTGGTTGCGATTACCGGGGATCTCCAGCGAATAACGGCGTCCCATAAATTCACCAGTGGGATACCATTGATTATCCAGGCGCTCGATCGCCTGCGGTGGCCAGTCCGGCATTTCGCTGCTATCGGGTTGCGGTGTCCAGGCGTTCCAAAACAGTGCGCGACCGCCCACATAAGGGATCTGCGGCATAAAATTAAGGCTGAGCTTCATATCGGCTGAGCCATGATACGTCCATGGCCGGATGCCTACGCTGGTGTTGAGTTTGATGTAGGCCGGAGGAATGTTCTGAATATGGTCGGGGATTAGATAGTTGCCTTTCTCCAGCACCAGAATTCGGGCATGGGGATTATGTTGCAGCACCCGGTGGGTAAAGCTGGTGCCATAGGCACCGCCACCAATCACGATATAGTCAAAAGACTGCCCCTTGATCTGGGCAAAGCGGGAAAAGTAAATATTGTCGACTTCACTCATGGTTGACTCCCGGAACGTAGCATGCGAAAAATCATCCCCGCCCCGAACCGGCGGCGGGGCAAACGGCTATGGGTAATAGGCGCGGCTTTGAATGGCCGCCGGGGCTGAGTTGAGGGTTTGCACTGCCACCGGGGCGCAACCGCCGATCAACTGCTCCAGATCTTTACGCATGGGGTGGCTGCTGGTACCCAGCACCAGTTTTACCGCCTCAGCGTGGCCGCCGTTGAGGAAATAGGTATCCATCGCCTGCAGGATGTTCCAGCGGCAACCGATCAGTTTGTTATCGTGAACGCCGTACTCGGTAATTGGCGAGATGTTGCCCGGGATCGCCTTGATGCCCAATGTGTTGACGATGCAGGTGAATATCGCGGTATTGGCATCCTTGGGATCGTCCACCCGGAAGCCCCAGGTTTCTACCCACTCGGGTTGATAGACCGCAGAGTTGGTCCGCACCGGATTTTGTGAGGCTAAATTGACCTTGAAAGTGGTCTGAAATTTAGGCTCGCCAAACAGCTGCTCACCGGCGGCGATGGCGATAGGGGCATCGCAAGGCACCCAGACGCGATGGTTACCGTACAGCTTGGTTTGATCGCCGTCTTGAATAAATTCCTGATAGCCAATCGGGGCCAACTGGTCTTTACGGTGCTCGGGATAGGCAACAATGTTGAGCTCCAGCTCCTGAGTGATCGCCGCACCGCTGCTGCCCCATTTCTCCGGCGGGGTATTGAGGCCAGAGGCAAATTGCCCAGCGTATAATTGGAAGTTAAAGCTCACCATCGCCTTATCACCAAACCGCGCCGGGCTAAGCCCGGTTCCCTGCAAATAAGGTTCCACACGGCTTAACGGCACCAGATAATACACGCCAACGTTGGTCAGTGAGGCGTAGTAGAACGGCATGGTGAACGGCGACGGGATGCTGGGTAAATCATTTTGCTGATTAGACATGTGCGTGGTTCCTACTGTTGTTGGGATTGAGGTTTGGCCGAGTGTGGGCAAGCCGCCGGTACCGGATAAGGCGCGGCTTTCAGCGCCGAAAGAATGTTCAGTGGGTTGAAGTACTGACGCATCAAGGTGATTTGATGCTGTTCATTGAATTGATAACGGATTGCCCAGTCGTAGCGATAGGGCACGCGGCCGCATTTGGTGGTGCCTTGTTCGCCACCGTAGGACATTGCCTGATCGCCGCTGAAGAAGGATTTCTCGACGCCCGCGCTGCCAAAATTCACGGTATCACCGAGCAATTTCCAAAAGCGGCTGAATCCTTCGTGGCCGTAAAATACGCCCAGATAGGGGCATTCGCTGGGGCCGGAGATATCCCAGATCACCGCGTCACTCAGGCAGGCGAGTGCCAACTGCAGGTTACCGGTGGAATAGGCTTGCTGCAGTTGATCCAGGGTGGCCTCATTGCTGGCACTGGCACTGGCATCCACACTGTCGGTTGCGGCTACAGCTGCGGTGGCCGGAGCCGCCATCAACACTTGTTTACCCAGCGGCTGGCGGTTAGCCACGCTGTACTCAAACGTGGGGGCGCAGTGGAATAATTCTTTGCCGGGGAAAGGGTTAGCGGTGATAGCCCGGAAATCATCCCGTAGCGCACACATTGCCACCACGGCGGCCATCAACTTGTCTGGGGCACCGGTAAATGCGGTTTGCAAATCGCCGAGTAACTGACAGTAACGCTGGTTAAAACGGATGATGGCGTCACGAACTTCACCTGGTGGATAATCATTGACCTTGGCGTTGCTGTCGATCAGCACGCTTTTCCCCCACGGCACCGGGAACGGCTCGCCGGTAGGGCCACTGGCCACGGTATCGCCTTTTTGATACAGCCGTTCATTGTAGATCTGGCTAAAACGGAAATAGTGGGCCAACTCATCTTCATCCACGACCCAGATATCGTTTCCTGTGCCTTCACCCTGATCGGTAATCAGCTTCATGGCGGCTATCGCAGTCTTCAGATCGTTTACTTTCAGTACGTTGCCTCCGCCGCCGTAGTAGAAGACATCCGGCGGGATCTGGCGTTGCGGATCACCACAGAAAATCGCCGCTTCTCCATGGGTTTCCACCGCTGCCCGCAGCCGCGATTCAACGTAAAGATAAAACTCACCGATGGTCATATCGCTGGGAACTTCATTGGCAATGGCGCGTGGGCGGACATCTTTCGGATGCTCGATCACCATCCCCTGGAAGATGCCGTTTTTGGAGAAGCCGTACAGATTCACTTCAATATCATCAATATCGTAAGGCAGACGTGCGGGATAATTGGGCAGGAAGTCGGGCGAATCGACCGCGGGTGTCCCGCCGATGGCGTTGAGCAGGTTGGCTGTCAGGGTGAAGTGCAGCATCTCTTCAACGACGATTGAACGCAAACTTTCGATGATACGCCAGTCAACGTCGTCATCCAGGGTATAGAGCAACGTCAGATAGGGGGGAATGGTGGCATGTTCCAGCCGCATGGCGTTCTGCAGCAGATCGCGCAGTTCGGTCAGATCCTGCGCCAGACTTTTTTCGTCGGCAAATTGCACATAGCCGAGTTGGGCAAACGAGGTTTCAGCAAGCTGGAAGGTCTTGGCTTTTGCGGTCATGTTCATATCAATGTTTCCGTCCTAGTATGTGGTCGGCTGTGGCGAAGGTCAGGGCCGTCATGGTGAGCGTGGGGTTTGAGGTGCCCAGCGTTGGCATGCTGCCGCAGCCAATGACGTAAAGGTTGGGGTGATCCCAGCTTTGCTGGTGCCGGTTGACTACCGAGTTATCTGGCCGCGTTCCCATCCGGTGGGTGCCTGCCACATGGCCAACGCCCGCCCAGATGTAACCGTTACCTTGCCAGGTGAAATAACCGGGGTTGTCCGACTGATAGTGGGTGAAATCCTGGATACCCAGTTGGCTGAAAAGGCTGCTGGCCACTTCGCGGCCAAACGCCATGCCGCCCTGACTGTAGTCGTCCACGTTGTAATGGATCACTGGCCGATAATTGCCTAGCGGATCACGCCAACGATCGTCGATCGTGACGCGATTGGCGGCATCCGGCAGTTGCTCGGTCATCATGTCCAGGCGGATTTGCCGGGGGAGCACATGCCCAAGACGCTGGCGTAGCGCCTTGCCATACAATCGCTCGTCATCCACCATATCCACCGTGCTGTCTACCGGTTCGTTGCGTGGCCAACTCCAGCCCCAGTTGCCGATCTCCAGCACAAATGCGGCGCGTTCGCGGCGGAATTCGCCGCCCCGGTAATTCACCAGCGTTGACGTCAAACCCGGCCCACGAAATGCGCCTATCGCTTCCGGCGCTAATCCCCAAGACAGGATGGCAGGGTGATCCATCAGGTTGCGCCCCAGCTCTCCGCTGGACTGACAGGCCTGTGATGCCTGTAATAACACGGCGTTTTCGATGGCATTGGCAGCCAGAATAAACAACTCGCTGTGTAAGGTGATCGGCTCAAAGTCATGACTGCTGTTGTTCTTCCATACCTTGCAGTCCAACGCGCTAATATGACCTGTCTCTGGCGCGATATGCAGACGAGAAGCAACCGCCTGGATCAGCAAATCGGCATCGGTTTCCACCAGGGTTTTTAATGCGTTGTAACGGGCCTGGATCGGGCAGATAGGAATACAGCTGGAGTTGCCCATGCAGCGGTGACCCACGGCCGGATTACCCACCGCACCACGCGGGGTATAACCCGCATTGGGCACGCTGTTTCTGCCTTGCGGGATAGAGCGGATCTGGGCTTTGTCTGCCGTACCGGGTAATTCGGCCTGTGACAATCCGGCGATCATCCAGCGATCCAGATAGCTCTGGGGGATTTTTTGCATCGGGTACTGATAGCCTGGTGCAAAATAGATGCCGTGGTATTGCTGATCCTGCACGTCGGCGGAAACCCCAATTTCCAGTTCAGCGCGTTGATAATACGGCAGCAATTCTTCATAGCTCAGCGGCCAGTCCACGCCACGGCCAAACAGCGTGGCGATGGCAAAATCCTCAGGCAACATCCGTGGACAACTGCCGAACCAGTGCAGCGAAGTGCCACCCAGCCGGCGGGTATAGTTACTTTCAAAGGGATAGGGGCCCATCTGCACGAAATACCCTTTGTGCGAAGGTTTCCCCGGCGTGATGGGTTCAACGTCAGTCACTTCTGGCTGTGGTGCGTTGGGCGAGTTGGGATAGGGCGCGTTAGGTGTTTTTGCCACCGCCTGCATAAAGGTTTGCACATGATCCAGGTGCTGGCCGAAGCTGTCGTTGCCCGTCCCGGCTTCGACGATCAGCACCCGGCGGCCTGCGCGGGTCAACTGCTTGGCCATGATACACCCCGCAAATCCTGAACCTACGATCACCGCATCATAGGGTTGGGCGGTGGCTTGCTGCCAATCAATCTGCCGCATGATGCCCCCCGTTCAGATCCTGGAGGATGTTATGCGCAGCCCAACAGGTGAGCGCCGACATGGTTAACGTTGGGTTTGAGGTCCCCATGTTGATCATGTTGCCGCAGCCCACCAGATAGAGGTTGGGATGTTCCCAGGTGCGCTGATATTTATCCACCACCGAGCTGGCTGGCGAGTCTCCCATACAGTGAGTTCCGGCAAAATGCCCGGCACCATTAAAGGTGAGCGTTCTGCCGTCCGGGCAGATAAATGCACCGGCATCTTTTTCCGAGTAGGTCGAGCAATTGACAATATCGGCCCGGTCAAAGATCTTCATCGACATGTCGTAAGCGCTGGCAAAACCGGCGCGGGTGTAGGGCGATAGATCGTAGTGAATAATGGGGCGGTAGTTTCCCAATGCATCCTTGTATGCCGGATCGATAGTGACCCGGTTGTCATACTCCGGCAGTTGTTCCACCAGAATACCGAAGCGGAATTGGCGTGATACTCGATCTTTAAGCTTTTCACGTAACGCTTTTCCGTATTGCTGTTCTTCATCCACCAGGGTGATCACATCTTTTGACGGTGCCTGATCGGGCCACAGCCAGCCGTCGTTACCCATTTCAAAGCGATACGGCGCATGGTATTTGCGGAAACTGCCACCGCGAACATCCTCAATACCGGAGGTGGCCAACGGACCACGTAATGGCCACAGCGGTGTTTCTTTCGTCAGCCCCCATGTCAGTAATTCAGGATGATCCATCAGATGGCGGCCAACCAGGTCATTACCTTTGCAAGCCCCTGAGGCCAGCAATAACACGGCGTTGGCAACGGCGTGGGCAGCGAGCACATAGCGCTTGCCGCTTACCGTATGCAGGCTATAGGAAGGGTTTTCCGGATGCTGATAATGTTTAAATTTAACGCCGCTGATTGCCTTGCTTTGTGGGTCAATAACCAATTGGTAAGCCACGCTTTGCAAGACAATATCCAGCTTTTCGGGATTGGCGGTATCCAGGGTTTTCAGTGCGTTGTATTTGGCCTGGATTGGGCAGATGGGCACACAGCTGGAATTCCCCATACAGCGATGGCCAACGTTGTTGTTACCCACGGCGCCTTTGGGGGTATAACCACGGCCCTGATCGTAAGCGTCATTGGGGATACTATTACGTGAAGCTGGCGTCCCTCGTACTTTCAGGGTATATCGCTTGCCATCATCTTCTACCTGCATGCCATCGATACGGCGGGCCAGTTGCTTATCGCTCCAACTCGGTGGCAGGCCGTGCATCGGGTAAACATAGTCTGGAGGGAAGGTCACACCAAGGTAAGACTGTTCTTCCACGTTGGCGGAAACCCCAAGTTCAAGTTCTGCCTTGCGATACCAGGGCTCCAGTTCTTGGTAATCGATCGGCCAGTCAATTCCTACGCCGTAAAGCGTCTTCAACCGGAAATCTTCCGGCAGCATACGCAGTGAGGTACCTAGCCAGTGCAGGGTGGTGCCACCAAGATAACGAGTGTAGCTGGAGCTAAATGGCAGAGGCCCGCGTTGGACAAAGTAGCCTTTATCACTGGGCGTTTTGGCTACATCGGTTACTAATGGTTCTGGGGCATTAGGGTTAACCGGGTAGGGAGCGTTGGGGATTTTGATGGTGGCGGTATAATAGGTGTTGAGGTAGTCCAGATAGCCTTGATAATCACTACCTGTGCCAGTACCGGCTTCCACGATCAAACAGCGTTTTCCCGCCAGCGTGAGGGTTTTGGCAACAATAGCGCCGGAGATCCCACCACCGACGATCACCACGTCGTAGTCGGTCTTCTCTGCTTTTTCAGGTGTAATAATGTTCATAATTTCACCACCTTGGCATTGGTGGTGGTCACTGGTGGTTCAGACCATGCACCAAAACCTTGTTGCTTGGCCGCTTGCGGATGGGCATGGATCGCATTCCACACCAGCCCTTGCTGATAACTGCCCGCGCTAGGGATAACGGTTTGCCCTGGGTTATCTGGAGAGAACCATTGGCCCAGATACCATAGTTTGATGATGCTACGCACTAGCGTGGAGAGTTTTTCTGAACCTAACAGGTGGGTTTCAACAAAGGACTGATGTTGTGTAGTGGCGGTTGGTTGTTCGCTGTAGGTCGAAAGCAACGTGGGAAAGTGTTCTGCAGCGTGAGTTTGCACCCATTCGTAATAAAAGGCCGCTTGGCCAGTACCCAGTAACTCAAACCGATCGAAACCGGTTAATAAAACGGAGAGATCAATAAATTGTTGCAGTGCGGCATCGGACGTAAGTTGTTCATCACTCATAATGTATTACCTGTAAAGGGGGGGGTGTGGTAGCCTCTGCAGCTACCGGGAATAAGATTTAAAACAGGATGCATTAATAATGATTTTCCTTGGGTTAATAAAAGAAAAGTTAACCCAATAACCTCCAATAAAATGGATGATCAATATTTTAATAAATTAAGCGCATACCCGTACACGCTATTGTGAAAACAACAACGAAAGTTATTTCATGTGATAACCCATTGGATTATATTGATTTTATCAATACCTTGCGCAAGTGTAACAGCCATGGCTATGACACTCAACGTAAGGTCGACGGTTGACTACTTCCCAGGGTAATTATATTAACTTTGAACATTGCCATGCTAAATAAAATGGAAAACACAGATCGAACCCACATTGCGTAGGTACGATAATTTTCATTAAAATAAATTCACTTGCAGAAAGTATTTTAAACTTATGCGGCTAAGCATTATTAATCCAGCACATCACTTTAGAGTGTTATAAATATGGTCTGTAGGGCTGCATTTCGCAAGCTTAAGCATTAATAAAGTATTTTATGATCTATAAGCCGCAGCCACTCAATATGTTTTGCTGCCATTGATTACCGTTAAGCATAAAATGCTGATTGTTAACTTTTTAGCCTCATTAGTTGCCAGATACTTCTTCTGATGACTAAATCACAGAGATAAAAGCTAAATTTACTTCTAGGCGATGAAGGTCAATAGCGTCGGGGATCGTGGCTATCTAGCAACAGCAAGGCTAATGCGTTATGCACAGGCGTTGCCTGTCTGCATTTTTGCAATATAGGATGGCGTTCATCTAGGTGGGCAATACATTTCCATACTTTCATTTCAACTTCCGATAGGTCTCGTATTCTCATTTCCCATATACACAAGATATTTCCGTACCGTCGGACCTCAAACCGCTATAACGCCTCGTTTCTCTTTTGAATACAGCCAAACACATTAGAGTTTCTAATAGTGTTACAAAGATCATGGAAATAAAACGCACAGGGATGGTATGTTGCACAAGTGTTGATTTTACCGTTTTTTATGATATTCATAATTAAAATTCTTTAAAATCAATTTGATGAAAAATAAATATGGTCACTTCCTTGTAGGGCTTAGGAGAGTGGAGCTTTTTACACCCAAAAAATACTCATTAAATGAGATTAAGGATGATAGATGAAAAAGAATAAGATTGGGGAGTTTATTGTCGGCATGCTGTTTACACCAGTCGTCTGGGCAGGTTGTGGTATTGTGCAGGGGAGTAACCCAGCGTTAAAGGTGGAGCCAGGGGACTACTGCACTATTAGTGAACCAATCATATATGGTGCGAATACCGTATGGGCATTTGGCCCATCGACTCTTATTTTTACCGCGCCGGATACAACCATATCCAGCGGCGGGGGCCAGCCTCATGCGATGGGTATCGGTGGAAATATTAAGGGGGAGATTCACTCAGGTGCTGATGTGATTTTTAACAATGATGCGACTATCTCCTTATCGTCAAACGGTTGGGCCCGGGGTATTTATATGCACGCGCTAGACGACAGTGGCATGGGTAACTCGTTAACGGTCAATGGTTCGCTTATAGCGTATTTGCACAGTTCTCTGGGGGGAGCGGCTCTGGAACTGGTTAGTGAAGGAAATGTGGCCACGATTCTTGGTGATTTTACTACCATTCATCAGCAAAGCCGCGGGGATGGTATACGCAACAATGGAGAAATCACTATTGGTGGTAATGTTAAGATAGGTGAATTGAATGGCAATTCATCCTCTAAAGGGATCTATTCTAGAGAGTCAGGTTTCCTTGATATTGATGGACGTACGGATATCTACAGCCTAGAGAGTGCTGTGGATTCACGCGACAACTCTGTGGTTAATTTCAATAGCGAAGTCCGTCTTGATTCAATTGCGTTGGCTAATATCGCTATCCAGGATAAAGCTAAAGTCAATATTCGCCACCTCGATTATGCCTCAGGGCCTTCCTTTTTGAATATTACCGGTGGTTCACTGAGTGTGAAAAAAATGGGTGAAATTCAGGCCGCGGAGAACGTTATTAATTATCATGGAGGGCAGGTTAATATTGATGGAGGATCCTCGACCTCAAATAATGGCCTGATTGTGGCTCACCAGGGAAGTGTGGTTAATATTGATAAGGTTGGAACCACCGGAAGTAATACTATTACACTGAATAAGTTATCGTCAGTCTCGGCGCTGACGGATAGCATCATTAACCTTAATAATAGTGGAACAAAAGGAACGACAACTGCATTTAAAAAAATTGATGAGTTAAGCTCAGCAGGGCCGTTGATCAGTATCGGCGCGGCGAACAGTACGAATAATATTATCAATCTTGACTCTATCACTCACCTTAACTCACAAGGGGGATTGCTTGTCGGTGCAGGCTCGGGCACTACTACCCTGAATATTACCAACACCAGCATTCAGGATCCCAACTCTGTTAATGATGTGAATGTATCCTCCGGACGGGTAGATATCAACCTGAACGCCAGTCATACCAGTAATAGTTATAACAGCCACGCAAACGGGATACTGAATCTGAATATCGGTACAGATTCTTCCGTCACGATTAACAATAATTTTTCCTTAACGGCCATAAATAACAGAGGTGTTCTGGCACTGGATCCGAAAACAAAGAGTGCGTCAATAAACAGCGATGTAAACAATGATTCTGTACTGATAGTTTCTACGCGTAACACTGGTTCCCAGGCTAATAAGGTATTAACCATTAACGGTAACTATACGGGGAGTAGCGTTGCTTCCGGTCGGGACAATTTGTTGATGGGAGTTTCCTTGGCTAATAGAGACTTGTCATCTTCAGACCGGTTGATTGTGAATGGCGATACTGCTGGTTTCACAGGCGTGTCTATTGATGTCATTGGTGACCAGTCAATGGGTACTCCAATGACAAAAGGCGTGGAGATGATCCGCGTGACCGGGGAATCGAAGGGGGAATTTATACAGAATAACCGTGTTACCGCCGGTGGCTACGAGTATTTTCTTGCCCGAGGGAACAATAATGCGGAAAAAAACTGGTATTTAACTAGCATGGTAGCAGATCAGCAGATAGATTGGATGTCATCGGCAATGATGTATACGCCAGTGGTGGCTGACACAGTCCTACCGAAGTCCTCTTTAATTGCTGTTCAACAGCCAGAAGCTGGTAGTTATGCGAGTAACATGCAGGCGGCAAATACTATTTTTAACGTCACGCTTCATGATCGACTTGGGGAGACCCGGTATATTGATGAGCTGACCGGAGAGGAGCGGGTCACCTCTTTATGGCTGCGTCAGGTAGGGGGCCATAACCGTTCTCGTGTGGGAGAGCAGTTGTCGACAAAATCAAACCGCTATGTCGCACAGTTAGGTGGGGATCTGGCCCAGTGGTCCGTTGAGGGTGACGATGTCTTTCATTTTGGTGTAATGGCCGGATACGGCAACCAACACAGCAATACAGTATCGCAAATTACAGGCTATCGCTCAAAAGGGACAACCCGCGGATACAACACAGGGCTGTACGGGACATGGTTTGCCAACGATGCGCAAAAGGCCGGGTTGTATTTTGACGGCTGGGTGCAATACAACTGGTTTAATCATACGGTGAAAGGAGATGGTCTGGCCTCTGAAGAGTATAACAGTCGCGGGATAAGTGCATCTATTGAAACGGGATAT
This sequence comes from Serratia fonticola, assembly GCF_006715025.1. NCBI lineage: Bacteria > Pseudomonadati > Pseudomonadota > Gammaproteobacteria > Enterobacterales > Yersiniaceae > Serratia > Serratia fonticola. The sequence goes on along the minus strand of NZ_VFMK01000001.1, from coordinate 3,193,407 downwards.
GCACTGCTGGCTGGTGAATATATTACATTGAAAAATATGGTAAATTCATTCTGGCTGGAGCCACAGGCACAGGTGACATGGATGGGGGTTAAGGCAAAGGATCATAAAGAAGGAAACGGTTACTGGGTGAAAAGCCTGGGTGATAATAATGTTCAGACCCGCCTGGGAATGCGAGCTTATCTCAAGGGGCACAGCGCTGTCGATGAAGGTAAGAACCGTGATTTTGAGCCTTTTGTGGAAGCGAACTGGATCCACAACACCAAACGGTTTGGAGCAAGAATGGGCGAACTGGAAAACCATATTAACGGTACGCGTAATATCGGCGAAATAAAAGTTGGTGTTGAAAGTAAGATCAACCAGCGTGTCAATCTTTGGGGAAATGTAACCCAGCAGGTCGGTAATAAAGGTTATAGCGATACACAAGGTATGCTGGGAGTGAAATATCTTTTTTAAAAACGGCAATGATAAGGTATAGGAGCCTTGCCAATTAAGGTGGGGAGAATGTTAACTAGCAGGGAGTCGCATGCCATGCGGCTCCTGAACTAAAGCCATAAGTTCATCCAGACAGTTGTGAATCTCATAGACTTGCGGTTGTGATGAGAAGCCATCCAGGTACGTGACAAGATTGTCGGAAATGCATCAGCATAATCATGACCAAAAAGCCTCAGATTTCACGTATCGTCACCTAGGTGCGCATAATGTATATTATGTTAAATTTAGTCCGCCACCCATTTAGTTCATGACCTTCCGTAGACCACGATCAATCATACACTTACCCCACCCTTATCTTCTTCTTGCAGGACGTTATGTTTGCTGGTTACTTTCTTCAATACACATATCATTTATGAGGATAAGTGCCGCATGTTCATACTCACACAGTTCAATATCAACCAACGGCAGCGTCTATGGGTACTGATGGATACTCATACATGCCTGCCGCTTTTGTACCCATTACAATATCTTGTAGACCACCTGGCTCTGCGTTCACCAGCCACCCAATCGGCTTCACTTCAAGCACTCAAGTTTTTCTATGAATTCTGGTACCAGAAACATGGTGTGACGTTTTGCTTCAGTTTCTATTCATCGAACCGCAATCCATTGGTTTGAAATGGAAACGGCGATTCAGCATGGTAAAAACCACAGCCTAAGCACCATACGAGATGCGGCTATTTTGGGACTAACTTATGTCACCGGTGCTCGCCCGGTGCAATTAGCCAAATTGGCGGCGAAGGATTTGCGCATTGATACCCGAAATCCAGAAACTGGGCTGTTTCGCTATAGTGTGCTTCTACCCTACGCGAAACAACGAAGCGTGACGACTGAACGTTTATTTCTGGCGATTCCACCGGAAATCGGCGCGTTGATTAGGCACTACATTGAGTTAGCGCAGCTTAAACCTGATGGCAAACACACAGACTCAGCAGTGCTGAGTCTGTGGTTCATCAGTTATACGGCACTACTGCCTGGATACTCCTCTGCGGTATAATCAAAGTTACTTTCTATCAATACGTAATTCTATCTTTATTGCAAATCCGTTGGCTTTAGCAACTGATTAACAAACTGTGTCAAAAATACACCATGAGGGTCAAATTGCGTCAGTTTTTGCATGCAGTCATTCCATTCATCATTATTTCCGTTGGTAATATAGGATGCGGGGATTTTATTCCTTATCACATCGTTATTAGCCCATGCTTTCGATGAGGTGTATGCCCAGCCTTTACTCCATTCAACCCGAACGATACTGGTATCAGTATTGAACTGGTTATAAATCCATTCTTCAAGCTCTGCATAAAATTCCTCTGCGCCAGAGGTACCAGGCATAGTGAGTACATCAAACCAGATTGCACAATCAATGTCAGGTCTATCAGCGACTTTTTTCAATGCTGAAAGCGATGGTTCTACATTGCTAGCAATATCAAGATCGGATAGATAATCAAGGCCGGTTATGCGAATCTCTACCGGGCCGTTTATAGGGTATTTACCTTCACGAGCATATTTTTCAAGCATTGCAGAATGGTTTCTTGACAGTGAATAAAGTATATTTTGTATATTACTCCTACGGGTTAGTATGGCATATCCATTTGCCGTCATCCGCAAAGTAGTCGGCTTAATATAATGTAAAACATTCTTTGACCATCCCCATATTTCACTGCTTAATGTCAGATTCACAGATGATGATGTTATGGAGTATTGAGTCTTACCAAATAGCGGGGTCAGTTCAGGAGCGGATCCCTGAATAAGCCCGATAAGGTCAGAAAGTACTTCTGGAATATTATCTGTTATTGGATAGTTGTAGGGAGATGATACTTTCCTCGCTAAAAAAGGCTTTTGTGGTGCTATTGTCCATACTTTCAACCAGGGATTTTCAGTAAACGGAAACCATATTACTTCTACGCGCCCACTTTTATTAATGAATGTTGACAAGGATGTCTTTGACTCCTTTCCTAATAGTTCATCAGCGGACAGGTGAAAGATACTCTCACAAAGTAAACGAGGGTTCTGCATGACCTGTAATGTTGCTTCAACGATAAAAATGCGCCCAAGATTCGTCAGCAGCACCGAGATATCCGCCTCATTTCTGTTAAATTCCCGCAATATATAGGATTCACTCAGGTTATCCCATACTATTGCCTTCAGTGAAATTATCGCGTTACTTAATGAGCCGAATACTTGCCCCGGAACACGCTTTTCCTCTGTTGATAACACCGAAGTGCCATGACCATTAATAGCAAGTACCCCCCCAGCGTCAGGTCTCCTGGCGCTGGCATTGAATTGAATCCATACCCTTTGTCTTCCAGGAAATCACATAGAGCATCCATGGTAATACCTGTTTCAGCAGTCACAGTTACCGGCGTGTTTTTTTCATTGATTGAAACATTAACTATACTTTTTCGTGTATCTATAAATATAATTCTATTTTTATCATCAAGCAAAGGCGATATATTCAATGGAGACCAATTATGGGAAGCCCCCTTAGCCTTTACTTTATAATCATGGGAATATGCCCAATTGACAACCTCGGTGATCTCCCCTACTTTTTCAGGTGAGCATATCCATATATCATTCTCACTGATCTCTTTTGACCAATTTACGAACTCACCCTTTGATACATTTATATGCTCCGGAAAGTTCTCCGGTCTATTTAATAACATAATTAGCCCCTTTAGATTATAAGTTTATTGATGTGTACTGCCGTTTTAAAAATAGTATTAACCACATAACAAGTAAAGAGGGGGAAAAGGCCAATAATGTAGAAAAATCACGTCAACGAGATAATTAATTGTTTTATATATTAATTTAGCTTTTTTATTAATCAACCACACAACAAATTCACAAATTTCCTGACGGTAACAGGGTCCGGTTTGAGTATTGAAGTGACATAATTTCCCCTTGTAGAAAGAAACATATATTTGCTTATCTCGCCCAAGTACTCCGCTGTTTGTAATAAACTGACCTTGCCATGAATACTGACGGTATTCATGATCCCGCACGGAGATCCCACCTCAGCGTTCATGCTGCCTTCCGTACTCTACACGCCATGAAGCGTAACAACACTGCCACCGGATAGCCTGCAAATTCAACTAATTAACAAGTGAATGACCTGTTTTTCGACACAAGAACCGCTGGCTGTGGCATGCGCGGGAGCCACGGCTGAAACGGATTATCGCGTATGCTTTTGGTTTCTGGAGCAGGGAGAGGCTTAGCCGGTTACTGAAACTGCTATCGTGATTCAGTACGGCTTTCTGGTGCGCGGATGGCTACACGGCTTATAAAAGCGTGAACATGAAAATGTCGGTCTTTTGGGGATATTACCTGTCCACTCCGGTTCATCGATGTTGACTAAAATGCAGAACATAAGAGAATGCTTCTATCCCCGCGACTCCCCGATAAACTGGAGAAAATCATCGCCCGTTCTCATAGCGCTAAACCAGCAACTACCGTTAAACGGTTCGGTGTACTACTTGCCTGTGTGCTTTCACTTGCCAGTTGTACTTCGGAACCACCGAAATCACTAGTCACCCCGTTGCCCCCGGTGGCTAAAAAGCCGTTGCCGAATAATGCTCGACAAAATCAGGAACCGGTGCGCGGCGTCTGGTTGGCGACCGTTTCCCGCCTCGATTGGCCACCACAGACCTCAATAAATGCCAGTACGCCAACTATCCGCATTAACCAACAGCAGCAAGCACTGAAGGAAAAGTTGGATAAACTGAAAATGCTGGGTATCAACACCGTGTTTTTCCAGGTTAAACCGGATGGCACAGCCCTCTGGCCCTCAAAGATTTTGCCGTGGTCAGATGTACTGACCGGGAATATTGGCGGGGATCCGGGTTACGATCCGCTGCAGTTTATGCTGGATGAAGCCCACAAGCGCGGTATAAAAGTTCATGCCTGGTTTAACCCCTATCGTGTTTCTGTTAATACCAGGCCAGCAACCGCTGCCGAACTGAAGAATACATTATCACTGCACCCCGCCAGCGTATTTGTCCTGCATCCTGACTGGGTTCGTACTTCAGGCGATCGATTTGTGCTCGATCCCGGTATACCAGAGGTGCGGGACTGGATCAGCGGCATCGTGGCTGAAGTGGTCTCACATTATGATATTGATGGTGTGCAGTTTGATGATTATTTCTATGCTGAGTCCCCTGGCTCCGTTCTCAACGATAACCAAACCTTTAAAAAGTATGGTCAGCAATTTGCCTCCAAAGCCGACTGGCGGCGCAACAACACGCAACAACTGATTGAAAACGTCTCGCGAACCATCAAGCAGCTGAAACCCAGCGTTGAGTTTGGCGTCAGTCCTTCTGGCGTATGGCGTAACAGTTCGCATGATTCGGCTGGTTCCAACACACGCGGTGCTGCGGCATATGATGAATCTTATGCTGATACTCGCAGTTGGGTGCAACTTGGGCTATTGGATTACATTGCCCCGCAGCTGTATTGGCCCTTCTCGCGCGACGCAGCCCGTTATGACGTGTTGGCAAAATGGTGGGCGGATGTGGTGAAACCGACTAATACACGCCTTTATATCGGTGTGGCACTGTACAAAGTTGGCGTTCCTTCCAAGAGCGAACCAGATTGGATGATCAATGGTGGCGTGCCGGAGTTACAAAAACAGCTCGATCTGAATGAGTCCGTGCAGCAAATTAAAGGCACTATTTTGTTCAGAGAGAACTATCTCAATCAGCCACAGACTCAGCAGGCAGTCAGCTACCTTAGAAGTCGCTGGGGCAGCTAAGATATCTGGGCGTTCACGGTAGTTTTCCTCTGTTGTGGCGCCCTTATTTAATGCACATTACTAAAAAAAAGTGACACTGTCACCATGGTTGTCGCGTAGACAAAATTTTGGAGGTGAGGCGAAAATTACTTTTGACCAATACAGGTCATCATACCCGATGACAGAGCGATCATTCCTTCCTGCATTAGTCTTTTTTCAGCCGCTTTTAATGTTTTATCGTCCAAATCGCCCGTTTCCAACATACGATCACGCATAGCTTGCCAAGTAAGACACCAAAATTCCGCCATAGGTGTCCCCTTGCCAACAGACGGCAGATAGGCTTCAACGGATATATTTTTTAGGCCAAGAGATTGAAATTGTGACTGTAGCTCATGAGACCAGTACTCATCGGAACCTATGGAATTAATCAGAGCTTGCCACATAGTAGACATTACCTTCTGAAAAAGAGGATCATCTATCTCCTGTAGCGAGATATGGATACTATCAGAGACAACCAACCAACCACCCGGCTTTAGCCATTTAGATATTTTCTTAAGAAGATCTTCTCTATTACGCAAATGCATCAGTACAAAACGTATATGGATGAGGTCAAATTCTCCGTAATAATCATCATCATTCAAGTCATGCTGAACAATCTGCAATCTCTGTGAAACCGTTAGCCTTCTTTCAAGCAAGTGAACAAAGCGATCAAGTGCAACAACTTCTTGTACGTTTGGTTGCATTGATAACCATTCTGCTATGCTGCCAGTACCTGAACCTATATCCAAACAGCGTGTGCCTGGTTGAGTAATTAGTGCAGAAATTTGGCGTTGACTAATAAAATCATAAGCATTCGAAATTAAAGTAAGACGATGCATTTCATCAGCCATTTCGTGGCAAAATATTCTATCTCCATAGTTTTCATTTAATTTCATGTTCACGACCTTTTTTGTATGGATTCCAGAGAGTTAGACTACTAAGTACCGGTCCTATATAAGTTAGTCGATTATTATTTTGTCATCGAATGAAATTGTAAGAAATTATAATGTATTGATATTTCTGAGGACTAGGGAAAGGTGAGAAAACAATTACTCATTCATCGGGATCTCTTTTCGTTTCAGTGACTAAGATGATGCATAAAAACCACTTGGAGTAAGAGCATTATTCACTTCACCTTTATTCAATTCCGCCAGCTCGCCTTGCGCAGTCCCGCATAAACAGCCGTTCGCTCTGAAGCGCTTAATTCGCTAGAGATGCTTACCGTCCCTGGAGGAAACAGGCATAGGAACGGCTAAGCATCATCTAATCAATCGGTAGGCATTTCACTACCTGCACGGCAAACGCAATGCCCGTCAACAGATCGCTGAAGGAAAGCGTTTAATCCCCGTTTTACGCAAGATATTGGATTTATGCGCGCTGATGGTTTTTTGGCTACGACAAAGCTTATAAGAAATCTCTTTGTTAGAGGCGCCCTCCAGGTACATCTTCAAGATCTCGATCTCTCGTCGTGTCAGGCCTACGGACTCACAATAGTTTTCGTCCAGCAGGCTTAACCTATCGTCTCTCATCATGCCTACATTCCATGAGTAGCAATAGCCACCAGCAACGATGATATTGATCGCGTTAAGGAAGAAATCCACACCGCTGTCATACTCAACAATACCGCGAATATTTTTTAACAGGCTAAAAAAGCGGAATAAGGGCTGCTCTTTTTTCGCTAAAATCAGTGTTGGCACGTTTGATAACGATAATAAGCGGTTAAATTCATTGGTGGGTAGATCCACCAGCTTTTTGCTGTCAACGATGCAAATATCGCACTGCATTGGCTTTATGCCACTCTTACAATCAACCGGCCGCTGAATCTCGATGGAAGCTTGCGGATAGTTGTTCTTGATTATGTGAAGAATACCCAGGCTCTCAATGTTTTCTTCTCCAAAATACAAAATATTCATCATTCTTCAACCTTGAAGTTTAATTTAAACAAAACGAAAGCATCGTAGAGTCAGCTGTGGTACCAAATGGGCTCGGGGTAACCCCCTCGCCTCTACGTTGACGATTGGTTTAGTTTCCAGAGCATATATTCGCTGCTGGATCCCTTGTCTCTCGATGCTCTCAGGGTGACCATGATTGTCTCCCGGTACTCAAACTGCTCCCTTGGTATCTTGGAGGTATCTCACCGTTTTCCCACTACTTCGGTGCCGTTATCAGGTGTCACGCACATGAGTATTGGCTCGGTTATTTACGAGAAAAATCTTACTTCGAATGGGGCGCAAAAGAACCATTAACCATTAATTTGGCTGAATTTAGATTTAATGACTTGTTTTTTATCGTTAAAGGCAATGTTTAATGATTAAGCTCTGAATTATCAAGATATAACTAAGGAAAGTTTTGCTGATTTACGGTCTCAACGTTGCTTTTTGCTGCAAAAAAACTTGTTGTTTAGGTTCTGTGGCGAAAAATCAGCAGAGATAGAGATGTCAGGTTACAACCTTGTTCAGGATTCGTTCATCAGTGAAAGTCTCCAACCACTGATGAACGTTATCAGAGGCAGCCGTTACGAGCCAATGGGCTGGTATCCTTGCCACTCGGGCTTAAAAGAGCTTCCGCAGGGATTTTTCTCAAGATGTAGGTAATAACTGCCTACTTTCTCAAGCAACAGACAGTCATCAACCTCTTTTAGGTTATCTTTGTGCTGCAAAATTGCCCCTTTTAACAGGCTCTCTAATGCCCGTGCTTTAGCTTGCCTGGCATCCTCGGCAATAAAAAGATCGAAAGCATGCAGTTCTGCCAGAGTATCTGGGTGGTAGGCACCCACATTAACAAAGTAAAGTTTTTCGCTATGTTGAGGTGGCGTCGTCGCAAGTTTGACAGTATAACCATCTACCCAATTGATTTTCGCATAGCCATCAATATGAACTTTGTCTTTATCGCCGAACCAAACCTCGCGTAGAAAAGGCCAGGCATCTTCAGGTTTTTCAGCGACGGCAAATTGCACATCATGTACCTCAATATTAGACTTTCCTGCATTTCCCCCCAGATAAAACAGATATAGATTCATTAACCTTCCCTTGTTATGTAATGAACTTAATTTCAGATGTTAAATAAGCTCCTATCGAAGATAGGAGGGTCACTCCACGGGTTGTAACATTTGCCGTTTGAATCACTTATCTGTCTTGGCCGTCAACGACTCTCCGATAGCATAGAACTGGCCACCCGCAATGTAGTGCAAACTACGCAGTGAGGGTTCTGCAGAATCAAAATGCCAATGACCGTCTTTAAATACCCGGGTATCTGACCAAGCCCCTGTCACTTCGCCAATAAACAGGTCATGAGTCTGCTGATTATGGGGTTCAGGGATCAACCGGCATGCTAACCAGGCGGAGCACCCGACAACGAATGGAAGATCGTGGCCTTCGAAGCTGAACAATTCCACGCCTGCATGTGCCAGTTTATCCGGGTCGGTAAACAGGCTGCGATTCCCAACCTCGTAGGTCAGTTGCAGTTGTGTTGCCGTAGGAACCTGGATCACGAAAAGACCACTCTGCTCGATAAGGGCTCGGGTTTGGGTCATTTTGTCCAGCACGACGGTTAACTTGGGCGGCGAGAAGTCCAATGCGCACGCCCAAGCGGCGGCCATGACATCATTAGTACCGCCATGGCTGGCAGACACCAGTACCGTCGGCCCGTGATTCAATAAGCGATAAGCCTTTTCCAGTGCCACAGGGGCAAGGTGTTTGTTCATATTTGTTGCCTTATAAAATACGCACCTAAAACAAAAAATAGCATATCTGCACTCATTACCCCACGGTGCTCAGGCGATAGCGTTATGAAGACTTGATGGCTTGCCTCTCCTGCCAGAAATGGTTTGCCAGCGTCATCGCTAATCCTGCGACGGTCAATAATCCGGCAACCAGATAAGAAAACTGCATGCCTCTGGTCGTGTCGCCAGAGGCCGACATCAACGCGAACAATGCCCCTATGGCTGAAGCCCCGCAGATAAACCCAAGATTGCGCGAAAGGTTTAACAGGCCGGAGACAACGCCGCGTTGATTAGAGGTGACTTCTTTTATCACCGCCGTATTATTGGCGGCCTGGAATAAAGCGTAACCTGCGGTGAGGAGGCAAACGGGCAACACGTATCCCAAAATGCCCAGCGGAGGCGAGATCACAGACAGCACGCAAGCGCCAACACTGACGCCGGCTAACCCAACGATGACCATCTTCCGTGTCCCGAAGCGATCGACCAGATAACCGGCCGGGACACCCGACAATGCCGCGATCAGCGGCCCAATGGACAGAGACAATCCGACCTGCTGAGGCGCCAGGCCTAACCCGTGGGACAGGTAGAACGGCCCCACAACCAGCGTCGTCATCATCACCAGGGTGACCAGCATATTGGTTATCAGGCTGATGCTCAACGCAGGCTGGCGTAACAGCGCCATATCAATTAAAGGAGAACACGCTTTGTTCTCCACCCAAACAAATAACCGGGCCCCCGCTGTGGCACCTAGCAATAAGGCAATATTAAGCATGCTGAAATGGCCCTTTCCCAACGTCATGGCTAACGCAAACAGCACGAGGGTCAAGCCAAGCAGCGCCATTCCGCCATGGTCAAACCCTCTGGGTTTTACGCCAGGTTGTGGCGCTGACACAGGAAGGAAATACCACACAAGCCCTAGCGCGATCGCCCCTAAAGGGAGGTTGATAAGAAAAATGGCCTGCCAACCCACTCCGGCAATCAACACGCCGCCAACGGTTGGGCCGAGCGATGTTCCAACTGCAGACAACGTGCCCAGTAGACCCATTGCACGCCCCATTCTCTCCTGGTTGATGGTTTCCCCTACCAATGCCAACGTTATCGTCATCATCACCGCCGCCCCCAGGCCCTGTAGGGCTCGGGCAGTAATCAAGAACCCAATGGTAGGTGCCAATGCGCACCCCAAAGAGGCGATGATGAACAAGCCGATCCCCGCCAGTAACAGATTGCGGCGACTAACGATATCCCCTAACCGTCCAACACCGATAATCAATGTAGTGATCGCCAGCAGATATGACAGAACAACCCACTGCACGTCCTGAAATGAGGCGTCGAACGCCTGCACTAAGGTCGGTAAACTGACGTTGGTAACGCTGGCTGCCAATGAAGATAGCAGCGTGGGTAAAGCAAGGCTGGCCAGTTTGCCCGCGGGTGCCGACATAGCCTGTCCCTTGTTGGCGTTGATTTTCATGCTGTACTGACTCCTGAATGAACGTGTCAGCAAGCCTATTGCATCCCCTGATAAGGCGGAAGACGCATGGAATGCAATGAATAAATGCACCAGACGCCATATATGAAAACCGGTGTTTTTTCCGCACGCTGAGTGACTATGCTGATAGTGTAGGGAACACTTTCCTACCCCGATTAAATTCTGAATATGATGGGAGAAACTGATGTTTTCTAACGCTCAAGCCGCCCCGTTAGCTGCCTTGGTGATGTATTGCTGGGATATGTGCGACAAGAATTTACATTGTCTTTCGCCAGATCCTGACCCACGAATCACCGCTGCCGGTTGGAACCTGGTTGGCTATATCACTGGCGGCGACAAGATCGTCAAATCGGGTGACAGTATTCGGCGTAAAATGCTAGATGTCAGTCTGCAGAATAGTGATCGGGTCTGTTATGGGTATCTGGCCAATAACAGTGCGGGCGATTATGTTGCGGTGATCCGCGGTACCGACGGTGCGGAGGAGTGGCTGGATGATTTTGATTTTATTCTGCGCCAGCCTGATGCGCCTTTACAAGGTCTGGTAGATGGCGGCTTTTATGGTATTTATCAGACCTTGCAGTTCTCTCATGGGGCAAATACCAGCCAACCGCTGGCGGTTGGTATTGCCCAAACCGTTGCCAATGCCAATGTCACTGTGTTGGGGCATAGCCTGGGGGCAGCATTAGCGACCTATCTCAGCGCCGAATTGGCCGCTCTGCTCCCCACCTCACAAATCACAACCTGTCTGTTTGCCAGCCCAAAACCGGGTAACAGCGAATTTGCGGATTATTTTCAGAATACGGTGCTAAATTATCAGGTATTCAACTATCAGCGAGATCTGGTGCCTATGGCTCCGCCGCTAGGCTATTCGGCGTTGCCTGGCTGCACGATCCTACCGCCGAATCAGACTGGCCTGATTATTGGCTCAAGCCCGGCCTGTTGCCACCATGCCATTTGTTATATTGCCCTGCTAGATGCGGACTTTTACCAGCAATTGATTACTCAGCCCACCATGACGGCCGATGATAAAAGTTGCGCGGCCTGTGTGATCAGCAAGGTCGTCATCTGACGTGCGTCTCCTTGTGACCGCACTCACAACTTCACGACAAAGCCGGAACAGAGCAAAAAATGGGAAGGGTTTAAACAAAGGCTGGCAAGCCGCTGCCAGCCCTGTCGGTATACTCAGGACGAAGCCAATCTGAATGAGTGAACAATAATGAAAACCACAGACATTGCCTCAGAGAGTTACGTTAAAGTCAGCGTTAGGGAAAAGATAGGATATGGATTTGGCGATTTGGCCTCTAACCTGTCGTTTGGCTTTGTCTCTCTGTTTTTGTTGTTTTTTTACACCAATATTTATGGCATTAGCGCAGTACAGGCGAGTTTAATCTTTGTCATTGCCCGTATCCTGGATGCGATATTTAACATTTTTATCGGTTATTTTATTGATAAAACCCATACCCGCTATGGCAAATTACGCCCCTACCTGCTGTTTGGTGCCGTGCCACTGGGGATCCTGACGATCCTGTGTTTCAGCACCTTCGACAGCGATTTCAAGTTTTACTACGCACTGATTTCCTACACCCTCTACTGCCTGGCCTATACCACGGTCAATACGCCCTATTCCGCCATGACCAATATGCTGACGCAGCATGAAGGATCGCGCGCTTCGCTATCGTAAAGAGATACCGACAGCCGTACTGGATACCGCCTGCCTGCGTATGCTGACTCTGATCGACAAAGTGCAGCAACACCGTAAACCGGGTACCAAAGCGAACTATCAGCAACATCATCAATTGGCACAGCGGCTGGCCGCCGAGTCCATCGTGCTGCTGAAGAATGAGGATAATCTGCTGCCACTGCAGCCAGAAAAACAACGCTCTATCGCCGTCTTGGGCAAACCGGCGCAAGAACCGGTGATCCAGGGCTCCGGCTGTGCGACTACCGTGCCTTATATGCTCGATCGCCCTCTCGATGAAATTTTTGATGTGGCCGGTCATGATTTTGATATCCACTATGCCATCGGTGCACCGCAAGATAATTTCATTGATGAACAGGCACAGGCTCACGCCGTTGAAGTCGCTAGAAATGCCGAGGTGGCCGTGATTTTCGTCAGTACTGCCATTGGCGAAGACGGTGAAAATGGCGATCGCAAGGATTTAAATATTTTGCCGAGTCATGAGGCGCTGATCCGCGCCGTCGCCAAACAGCAACCCAATCTGGTGGTGGTGCTTGCCAACAGCGACGCGGTGGTCATGCCCTGGTTACCCGATTGCAAAGCGCTACTGGAAACCTTCTTTGCAGGGCAAGGCATGGGCCGGGCCGTGGCGGATATCCTGTTCGGTCGGGCAAATCCATGCGGTAAATTGACGGTCACCGTGCCAAATACGCTGGAGGAGACGCCTGCCTGGCTCAGTTATCCCGGTGAGAATCTGCGTCACCACTACAGTGAAGGGCTATTTGTCGGCTATCGCTACTACGATCGTCGTCATCTCACACCGCAATTCCCGTTTGGTTTTGGCCTGAGCTATACCACCTTCAGCTATGCCAATCTAATGACTTCGGTGACACAACTTGAAGTGGATCATTCACTCACCGTCAGCGTTGAGGTTACTAACAGCGGTAACGTGGCAGGTAAAGAGGTGGTACAACTTTATCTCTCGGCCCCATCAGGAGAATTACTGCGAGAGAAGCGTGCATTGAAGGCTTTTGCCAAGGTTGAACTCGAACCTGGCGAAACCAAGACGGTAAGCATGCTGCTTAACTGGCAAGACTTTGCCTGTTTCCACCCAGGGATGAACGAATGGGTGGTGGATTCTGGCGAGTATCAGTTGCACGCCGCACGCTCTTCACGGGATATTGTGATAAGTACACGGGTCAAGGTGCTTGCGCCCCCCTATTATCCACCGCTCAAGGCTGATAACTCGTTGCAGCAGTTGATCAACAATCCACCGGCCTTTGATCGGGTGGTGAAATTGCTGGTCAGCAAAAACAACTTGCCTGAACCTATGGTGAGGGAAAAACTGATTGCGATTGCCCCCGATCTGTTCTGTGGCCTGTTTATTGCCTTGACGGAGTTCCTGGCCATTGATATTACCCGCGAGGAGTTAGCTTCTGCCTTAGCGGGTCATTAAAGTCAACGCGTTCCCTCTCCTTATCGGGGGGAACGCTATGCATGGAGAGTAAGCCGAATGTTTCCTTTTTCCGTTACGCAGCAGCCAAGGTTAAAATCGCAGCGGCAAACGGCAATCCATGAAGGTAGCGGTTATGAGCTGATCTCCTTTGATGCCGAAAAACTGAACGTGTTTGCCGCAGAGGTTTATTACTGTGAACCACATTGGCATTCGTCCCCAGAGTTGATCTGCATCTTGTCAGGTGAGTTTTCCGTGACGCTGGGGCATGCCACCACGGTGGCCGCTGCGGGCAGTATGCTCTATATCAACCCGGACGAAATACACTCGTTAGAGGCCCGTGCCCCAGAGAGTCAATTGCTGACAATACAGTTTGCACCTAGCCTGTTTGACGAGACCCATCCAGCGCCACATATGGATTACGCCCTGATGGGAAATCAGGATAACCAAACCGAAGACCGACAGATTAGGCATCGTGTGACCGCCCTGCTTGAGCACCTGGTTCACGCCCAGCCTTCGTTTACCCGTATTGCTCTGGTTTACCAACTGTTGGGTTCGCTGGCGGCAGCGGCAGAACAACGGACCGATCGGCAACAGGTGCCGTTCAGAAAAAAAGACCAACAGTTGGTCAAATATGGCATTGAGTTTATTAATCAGCATTTTGATGATGAACTGAATCTGGCCACCATTGCCGATAACGCCGGCGTCAGTTACCACCACTTTTCACGTACCTTCAAAAAGATCAGCGGCTACAATTTTAAAGAATATCTGACGATGATCCGGATTAATAAGGCTAAGCTGCTGCTAAAAGACACCAACATTCCGATTACGGATATCAGCTATACCTGCGGTTTCAGCGGTCATAAACAGCTGATTTTCGCCTTTAACAAATATTGCCGTATGACGCCGACAGCGTTTAGAAAGCGCTACCTCACCGCGATCAATTCTGCTGCAGAAATGCAGATCATGACAGATTTCCGCAGTCTGCCCCTGGATACGCAGATTGTTGCACGCCTGCATAGCCTTAGCCCCATCGAGCCATAACCCCAGTTTTCCCCTTGTGCGATAGATATCCGCAATTATGAAAATAATCATTGCGATATAGCCCGGCGAACTATACTTATCGCAGTAGCTACCACAGGAATCGCAGTACCGAGATGTGAAATTCAGGCATTCATTTTGTCTTAACTGTCTGTGGAGTGCATATGGCCAACGTTGCAAAATCCCCTCGTCCGATAAAAGCGCCCAGTTATCTGGATGCCATTATTCCAGTATTCACCTTGATTTTGCTGGTAGGCGCTTCCGTAGCGCTGTTTGGGCTTGATGCGGTAAAAGGTCCACTGCAGGTGGCGATCATTATCAGTACCATGGTCACCGCGATGATCATTTTAAAGAATGGGCACAGTTGGGAAACCGTCTCCGAATCTGGCCGTAAAGGGATCTCAACCGTATCGGGGGCGATATTCATTCTTTTTTCCGTCGGCGCACTGATAGGTACCTGGAACATGTCCGGCACCATTCCCACCATGGTGTATTACGGCATTATCATGATCACCCCTAACTGGTTCTATCCCATTGCCTTTTTGGTGTGTGTCGCCGTATCGTTGAGTATCGGCAGCTCCTGGACCACAGCCGGGACACTGGGCGTCGGCCTGGTTGGCTTAACCAATATGCTGGGGTTATCGCCAGAGATCACGGCCGGTGCCGTAATTTCTGGGGCTTATGTCGGAGATAAAATTTCACCGCTGTCGGAAAGTACCGTGCTGGCAGCGCAGCTGAATGGCGTAGAACTGTATAAACATATTCGTACCCAGCTGTGGACCACCGTCCCGGCGGGATTTATCGCCCTGATCGCGTTTATTCTACTGGGGCTTAACCAGCACAGCGCTTTTGATGCCACGGTCACCAATAATGAGCTGACCCGCTTCAATGAGCTGTTCCACATTACGCCGTGGAACCTGTTACCACTGGTTTTTCTGCTGATGCTATCGGTGTTAAAAGTTCCAGCCTCATTGGCGATCATGTGTTCTGCCCTGCTGGCCGGGATTATGACCTCGTTTATGCAGCCTCAAGTTATCGATCGGTTTATTGTGGAGCCAGGCGTAGCCTCACCACTGCTGGCCATCAAGGCGGTATGGATGGCAATGGCCACCGGCTTTCAGGAAAACTCCGGCATTGCACAGATTGATGCGTTGCTTTCCCGGGGTGGGATGGACAGTATGCTGCTGACGATCTGGTTGATCATCGGCGCAGTGACGTTTGGCATTATGGTGGATGACTTTGGCTTGCTTAACAAACTGGTGACGCCACTGTTGTTGCGTGCCAGAACCGTAGGCCGCCTGTTTACGTCGGTGGTGGCCACGGCTATTGGCCTCAATATTGCCGCTGGCGATCAGTATATCGCGCTGTTGCTGCCAACGCGTCTGTTCCGTGCCGAATTCGCCAAGCGAGGATTGGCACCAGAGAACCTTTCGCGCATTGTGTCTGATGCCGGTATTGTCACCTCTCCGCTGATCCCCTGGAATTCCTGCGGCGCCTATATGGCTGCCGTGTTGGGGGTTTCAACCATGGCTTATATGCCGTTTGCCGTGTTCAATATTGTTGCCCCGCTGCTCACTCTGGCGTTAGGTATTACCGGTTTTAATATTCGCCATATCCCGGTAGTTGCAGCTTCAAAAGGAAATGATGCGAGCAGTAAACCGGTTTAACAATAGCAGCCGGCAAATCAATACCGAGGCAATAAACACCAGAACCAGCAGGGTGAATTTTAACGTGACATCATGGAAGTTATATAGCGTGGTAATGAAATAGAATACGCTGTAGTGCACGATATAAACACCCACCATTGCTGGGCTGATAAATTCCACTGCACGGGTAATCACGCGGTTTTTTATATTGATGTTGTCAAACAGGATAAACAACGCCAGACTCATAGCCAACAGGTGTAAGTGTTCCAGAACAAACCAGCCAGCAACGCTGATTTGAGTATGTGTTGATAAATAGCGTTCATAAAAATACATGGAGATACCTATTGGGATCACCATGCATCTGGCTCCCCAAAGCACGCCAGGCTTTTTAGTAAACAGGCGGCCTGGCGCCTCACCCAGCATATGCCCCAAAATGTAATACCCGCCCCATATCCAGATAAAGGAGTAGCTGGAGATAAACAAGGGATCATCCTGGGTATTCAAAGGGCTAAAAATGTCCAGTAAGGCGATGATAGCCACCAACCCAATGAAGATAGCTGCAGTTATTTTTAAATGTTTAATGCCTTTAAGAATAAGGGGGTAGATGAGATAGATAATACCCATATTAAGCAATATACCATTTTGCAATATATAACCCTGCTGAATATACTGTGTTTTAATCAAGGAAAGTACAATATTCCAAAAAATCATTATCATGATAATAGATTTTATTTTAATGATAATGTCTCGCCTAGAGAGTTTCTCCACTTCATCCATGTATCCAATGATAATGAAAAACAATGGCTTGGATATGATTGAGACAAAGTACAGCACGCTCATGGCGTTAGCATCAAGAAAGCACTCATAGGCACACATTTGGCTTGTTGAGAAAAAAGTCACGGCTGCAAAGCAGCTCAAGCTTTTCAACGCATGCTGGCTGACATTTTTAATCATTACGCTACCATCCACCTTTGAGAAAAATGGCGCTCACCCTACTGTTTTTTATAAAAATAATCTTAGTACATGAAAGGAAACTGCACAATGTTAAAGATTTATGTCAGTCGTGGAGTAATGAATTAAAGCAAAGAATATTCTTGCTTCAATGGTGACAACGGCAACGCCATCAACTAATTTTAGCCTTTAATCTCACTCTCTCCTCTTGGTAAGCGTTTTATAGTGTCATGATTATTAACAACAATAAAAATAATCTTATTATCCGGTTGATTTCAAAGAGAAAGTGACAGCTTATCATTCAGACTCGCCAAACCACAAGCCACATCAGTTGAAATTGTGTTTTGAAAATAACTTTATAATATTTATTTCGCCTTCATTTATAGCATTGTTAATGGGTAATAATAGCGTTGGTGGTTTTTTATTCTGTTGAATGGCCTTGTTTTAACAAATTTAAAATCAACGGTGCTGATAATGATGAAAAAATGTTTTTGATGGCAGGAAAAATTCAGGGTTATAGCTATGATCTAATCGTCAGTGTACGGCTAACGTTATCCTTTAATAACACATCACTTAATTGACTCGGTGTCAGTAAGGAAAACTATGACGAGCTCATCTACGAATAAATTGTCCCTGTGGTCTCTCACTGCGTTAGTGGTGGGTTCCATGATAGGTGCCGGGATATTTTCTTTACCGGCAACCTTTGGGCGCGCAACGGGAGGGTTTGGTGCCATCATCGCCTGGTGTATTGCCGGCGGTGGTATGTTAATGCTGGCTTTTGTCTTCCAGACCCTGGCTCAACGAAAACCCGATCTCGATTCTGGTGTTTTTATCTATGCCAAAGCCGGGTTCGGTGATTATCTTGGTTTTGCCTCCGCTCTCGGGTTCTGGGCGGGGACCTGTATCGGTAACGTCTCCTATTTTGTGTTGATCAAATCCACGCTGGGGGCTTTCTTCCCGGTATTTGGTGATGGGAATACCATTCCTGCGGTACTGGTCGCCTCGGTCATTTTATGGGGATTTCATATCCTGGTACTGCGCGGCGTAAAAAGTGCAGCGGCGATCAACACCATTGCCACTATTGCTAAAATTTTGCCCATCCTCATTTTTGTTATCGTGCTGATCTTCGCCTTCAAAAGTGACATTTTCGTGCTCAACTTCTGGGGTGCCCCCGAAGCGGCCTCTTTAGCCAGCGTAGGGGATCTCTCGCACCTTAACGATTACGGCTACGTGGGCCACGCCGCAGCGGCAATAACCCCAGCCGCGGAACCGGAATCCTTGTTCAGCCAGGTGCGTAGCACCATGCTGGTCACCGTGTTCGTCTTTTTGGGGATTGAAGGTGCTAGCGTCTATTCACGTTATGCCAAAGAGCGCAGTCACGTAGGTATCGCGACAGTGCTGGGGTTCGTCGGAGTGCTGTGTCTGTTGGTACTGATTACCATGCTCTCTTACGGCGTGTTGTTACGTCCCGATCTGGCGGCGTTGCGCCAGCCTTCCATGGCGGGTGTGCTGGAGGCTATCGTCGGGCGTTGGGGAGCTATCTTCATCAGCGTCGGGTTAATTGTTTCGGTCCTGGGGGCTTATCTCTCTTGGTCATTGCTGGCAGCCGAAGTGTTGTTCTCGGCCGCGAAAAGCCAAAGTATGCCCAAGGTCTTTGCCACAGAAAACAGTAATGCAGTGCCTTCTTCAGCCGTTTGGCTGACGAACGTGACGATTCAGGTGTTCTTGATCCTGACGCTGTTCAGCCAATATGCCTTCCAATTGGCGCTTGAATTGACCAGTTCGCTGACGTTGATCCCTTACCTGTTGGTTGGGGCCTATGGATTGAAACTGGCCTGGACAGGTGAAACCTACGAAACCGACAAAACCGATCGCAAAAAGGATCTGATCTTCGCGATTATTGCCACCTTCTATGCGCTGTTGATGCTGTATGCCGGTGGTATGAAATACCTGCTGCTCTCCGCCATCATCTATGGCCCAGGCACGCTGTTGTACATTATGGCCAAACGTGAACAGCAGGCAAAACTGTTTACCCCGGCTGAAATGGTGCTCTTTGTTATCGTCATGGTCGCCGCAATTGTCGCAATTTACAGTATTGCGACGGGCGTTATCACAATCTGATCGAGGCAAGTCATTATGTCGACTAAAAAAAAGGCGCAGACCAAGTTTGGTGTTCATTCCGAGGTAGGGAAATTACATAAAGTCATGGTATGTGCACCTGGCAAGGCACATAACCGGCTGACCCCCAGTAACTGTGATGAGCTGTTGTTTGATGACGTGCTGTGGGTTGAGCGTGCCAAGCGTGACCATTTTGACTTTATGACCAAGATGCGTGAACACGGCGTAGATGTTGTTGAAATGCATAATCTGCTGGCCGAAACGTTGGCTCTGCCCGAAGCCAGAAAATGGATCCTGGACCAGCAGATTGTGCCCAATGAAGTGTCACTGGGGATCCTGAATGAAACGCGCAGTTTCCTTGATGGGTTGGCGCCGCGCGCATTGGCCGAGGTGCTGATCGGTGGGCTCTCCACGACTGAATTGGCAAAAGAAGGCTATGCTGACCACGAAGAGCTGAAGCTGATCCGTGAGGCCGTGGGCATCACCGAATATCTGCTGCCCCCGTTACCGAACACCTTGTATACCCGTGATACCACATGCTGGATCTATGGTGGTGTCACCTTGAATCCACTGTATTGGCCCGCCCGTCATGAGGAGACTATTCTGACGACGGCTATCTATAAATTCCACCCGGACTTTGGCGCTGCCAACGTTAATGTCTGGTGGGGTGATCCTACCGTACACCACGGCACCGCTACGCTTGAAGGGGGGGATGTGATGCCGATCGGCAACAAGACAGTGCTGATCGGGATGAGTGAACGTACTTCGCATCAGGCAATTACCCAGTTAGCCGCCGCACTGTTTGCCAACAAACATTCGGGCGTTGAACGGGTAATGATTGCCGCCATGCCCAAACTGCGCGCCGCCATGCATCTGGATACGGTATTTACCTTCTGTGATCGTGACGTTGTCACGCTGTATCCGGCCATTGTCGACCAGATCAAAACCTTCTCTCTTCGCCCGGATAACGGCCCTACCGGTATGAAACTGAGCCGTGATAAAGGAACCTTTGTTGAGGCGGTAGCCGGTGCCCTGAACCTGAAGAAATTGCGCGTGGTAGAAACCGAGGGTAATGATTACGACACCGAACGCCAACAGTGGGACAGTGGTAACAACATGGTGGCACTGTCTCCTGGGGTCGTATTGGCTTATGACCGCAATACCAAAACCAATACCCAACTGCGTAAAGAAGGTATTGAAGTCATTGAGATTGTCGGTAGCGAACTGGGGCGCGGCCGTGGAGGCGGCCACTGTATGACCTGCCCGATTATCCGTGACCCTATCGATTACTAACCGTCATATTTAAACCGTAAACAGGCCGGGTAATTAACGTTACCCGGTTTTTTTTGACTTTTTAATCCGATACATGATGGCGTCCCCCGCAGCAAGCAATGCCTCCAGACTGCGCGGCTCGGCGGGATCAAACTCGACAATGCCGTGGGAGAAAGCCAGTTCGTAAGGTGTCAGCTGTGAGGTATTGTGTGCATCCACCCGCTGTTGCAGAGCGTGGAGTTCCTGTTCTGCGTCATTTTTGGTTCTTCCGCCCATCAGTACGACAAATTCGTCGCCTCCCAGACGGGCAATCACATCAAAGCAACCAAACGACTGCTTCATCAGTTCAGCAAAGTAGACCAGCGCCCTGTCACCTTCCGCGTGGCCATAGCTGTCGTTAATCATTTTGAACTTGTCGAGATCGATAAACACCAGGCTGGCGCTAACCTGTCTGTTTTGACAGTAGTGCAGCGTATGTCCGGCCAGGCAGAGAAAACCGCGGCGGTTGGAGATTTGCGTCAGTTCGTCGGAGGTGGAGGCCTGAAATGCCCGCAGTTCATCTTCCACCATGGAGGCCAGATCGCGCAGTACTACCGCATCGTCGTCGCCAAAATCCCGTGGTTTATCATCGATCAGGCACAAGGTGCCTATTTTGAGATTGTCTGCATAACTCAGCGGGCAACCGGCATAGAAACGGATATGTGGCGAATTTCTGACCAAGGGGTTATCGGCAAAGCGTTCATCCTGCAGCGTGTCCGGGATTAACAGAATATCATTTCCCAGAATCGCATGACCACATAGCGAGATATTTCTGGGGGTCTCTGGTTCCCCTTCCAGCCCTGCGTTGGACTTGAACCATTGACGATTTTCATCAACCAGACTTACCAGCGCGATCGGCACGCCAAACAGTCGACGAGCCATACGTGTAACCCGATCAAAGCGCTCTTCAGGCAACGTATCCAACAATTGTAGGGAACGCAATGCCTTCAATCGTTGTACTTCGTTCTCAGGCATCTCTGGCATTTTCATGTCTACGTCCACTCCAATTAGCGACAAGTTTAGATCTTGAAAACAAAACAACATGTTGCAGAATAATCATCTTCGCTCACGCTGGCAATGTGATGCATAAAACAGATACCAGTTTACCCTTGTTTTCTCCCCTTTGATTGCACTGCTGGCCCTTAAACTAGCCGTTTAGGACAAAAGCAGGGTATTCGGCGTGGCAAAACCCTTTTTACGCAGCGGCAGTTTAGATGACGTTCTTACATTAGGCGAGAATGGGCAACCGATCTATGCCGTTGCGGCACAATTGCGTGAAGCACTACGCATTCAACAGCAACAGGCGGTGGCGGATTGCCTGGCGATCCCGGTGCCCAGCGAACAAGGCGAACGTATTGATTGGTACGCCCCCATCACTGGCCGGGTGATCTCGTGGAATGCCGCAGACGCCTCTGCACGGGCTGCAGCTCTGCACCAGTTGGTGCGCTTTCACACTATTGTTGAGGCCATCAGCTTACGTGCACAAAATAGCGGCAAAGTCAGTCAGCAACTGTTTGCCGCACTGTTGACTAAAGCCATGCAGTTTCCAGATCAAAATGCGGTGTTTTTGGTCGATGGCAAGCCGGTCATTACCTTCTGGGGATGTGTTAAAGCCGATGGAAAAACGCGCAATGATCCGTTGGATTGCCTGCGCCTGGAACAAGATAGCGCCACCGAGCCATTCATTGCGCCACTGGCTGAGATTGCCGTGCCCCCTATTCCAGCCCCTGCTGCTGCGCCTGACGTTATCCCTCCCATTGTGAATAAAAAGCCGCAGCGCCTTTGGTGGTCCTTGCCAGTGGTGGCTGCGCTGGCCTTGCTGTTCTGGTGGTTCATCCTCTATCCGTCAGTTACTGAAGCCCCTGCACCAACGGTGGAAATCGTTGCGCCAGCCAAAGTGGACGTAAAACCGGCTCGTCCGCTCGTTGGTCTGCATCTGCCTTTAAGCCTTGCAGAGGTCATTCCACCGCCGGTTGTTGCCCCGGTCGTCGTCGATAAGCTCGCACTGACGTTGCCCGCCGAATCGGTAAAAATCGGCTCTACGGCTTTCCTTAACGGTAAATGGCGCGCCACGCTGGCGGTAAAAGATCCGCTGACGGGTAAGCTGCCAAGCCTGCTGTATCAGTTCAAGAACGGCAAGGGTACGGCCAGGATCACGCAAGGTGACAAAGTCACCTGCCGGGTGGAGGTTAGCGCCGGGTTAATGCAATCCGGTAATCTGGTGATCAACAGCCGCACCAAGGCCCGCTGCAGCGACGGTTCCCGCTATCAAATGCCAGAACTGGTGTGTAAACAAGGTGATGCCGGTGCCGCTGACTGTAGCGGCCGTTATGGCACCGAAACGGTATTCCCTATGACGATAAAGCGCGAGAATAAATAATGTTGGCGACAACAACAGAGTATCCACAGCGCGTCCAGCTCATCCCCAACAGTGGGATCCAATTCCTGGATTTTGCCCTCTCTCCAGTTCTGGTCGCCGAACGCCCCGGCAAGTTTGTGCGCCAGACGGCCAACGGCCCGCTGTTACGGTTGGATTATAGCCCGGCCAATGGCAAATATTTCCTGCCCGTCGCCCCAGGGGAACCACCGGAAATGGTTCGCCCTGAATTCAGTTTTCCGCTGGAACAGTCGTTACGATTACTGAACCAGGTCTGGCTGCCACTGCCGTTTTTACGCTTCAATCCGCCGCGCAACTTCCTTCCGGGCCCGGACAACTGGGCGCGCTTGCAAATATGCCGGTTGGAGCAGCCGGATCCTCACGGAAACTGGCTGCGCATCACGTTGGCTTTTGATACCAAGGTCTATCCGCAGGGACATGAAAGTGAACATCTGGCGCCTAGCCAACAGGATATTGCCACTGGCCTGAGTTTCGCACTGGCCTACCACAACCAGGACCTGGGGGAGTTTCTGGATGCCACTTGGGTGGATGGCTGGCTACGAGAGGTGTTTACCCAGCAGGCAACCGTCTTGGAACTGCGCCCAGAGCGTAATATCAAAGCCTCACTGCGCGAATTTGAGTATCAGGCACATTATCTCAACCTACTGGAACTGCTGGCAACGCAGGTGGCGGTGCCGGAAATCCACATCGGCAGCGATGTGTTGCCAGCGCCAGTGGAAGTTGATCTGATCCTGGATGTGGGTAACTCCCATACCTGTGGGATCCTGGTAGAAGATCACCCCACAGAACGCAATGGCCTGAAATATAGCTATGAGCTGCAGATGCGCGATCTCAGCGCGCCTCATTTTCTGCACAACGGCTTGTTTTCCAGCCGGGTAGAGTTCGCCCAGGCCAAATTCGGCAAATCGAACTTCTCTTTTGAAAGTGGCCGTGATGACGCTTTCCTGTGGCCGTCCATCCTCCGTGTTGGTAACGAAGCCTGCCGATTGGCGCAACAGCGTCAGGGCGAGAACGGCTCCACAGGGCTCTCCAGTCCACGGCGCTATCTTTGGGATGAAGCGCGTTTTACACCCGGTTGGCGTTTTAACCGTACGGCAGAGAATAGCCAGTATGAGCCGCCTGCCGCCGCCGCTCCGCTGGCTCAACTGATCAATGATGATGGCCAACCCTTATACAGTTTGCCGCAGGAAGAAAGGCTACCGGTCTTTTCCGCCAATTATAGCCGCAGTTCGCTCATGTCCCTGATGCTTTCCGAGCTGCTGGCTCAGGCGCTGATGCAAATCAATAGCGTGGCTCAGCGGCTGGCGATGCGTAACAGTGCGGCTCCGCGCCGCCTGCGTAACCTTATTCTCACCTTGCCTTCAGCCATGCCGGTACCGGAACGTGAGATTTTTCGTCAACGGATGCAGGAGGCGATCGCACTGGTGTGGAAAAGCATGGGGTGGCATGCGGATGATGATTTCCCGTCCTTAACCAGCGAAATTCCGTTGCCTGATGTCCAGATGGAGTGGGACGAAGCGACTTGCGGGCAGATGGTGTATCTGTATAACGAAATACAGGTCAACTTTGCCGGTGATGCCGGGGCATTTTTTGCCGCTATGGTGCGCCCGGATAATACCGGCCCTGCCGTTGAACCCGGCAAAACGCTGCGTATTGCCTCGGTGGATATTGGTGGGGGTACCACCGATCTGGCCATCACTCAATACAGTCTGGAAGAAACCGCGGGGAATAATATCAAGGTCACACCTCACCTGCTTTTTCGCGAGGGTTTCAAGGTCGCGGGTGATGATATTCTTCTGGATGTGATCCGCCTGTATGTCTTGCCCGCCTTACAGGTGGCGGTTAAACAGGCGGGAGTGGCAGAGCCGGAAAGCTTGATGGCCGAATTATTTGGCCAGCAAGACGCATCGGTACGGCGACAACAAGTGACACTGCAACTTTTTATACCGCTTGCACAGGCCATTCTTGAGCGCTATGAAACCTTCATCCCAACGCAATTACGCAGTGAGATTGACGCGCAATTCGGTGAATTGCTGCCGCAGTTGCCAACACAAAACGTGCTGAAATACATCAATACCGAGGTTCAACGCCGGTTGCCGGCAGATGCCGTACACTTCGATGTTTTGCAGGTGCCCTTGATCCTCCGCCTGAGCCAGTTACACGCCGATTTTCTCGCCTCGCGAGTGGCCATCACCCACAATTTACGTCTGTTGACGGAAGTGATCGCCCTGCATAACTGCGACGTGCTGTTGCTCACTGGCCGCCCTGCTCGCTTCTCTGGCATTCAGGCCCTGTTCCGCCAATTGCAGCCAGTCCCGATTAACCGCATTGTTTCGTTGGATGGTTACCACACCAGCGGCTGGTACCCTTTCAGCCAGAAAGGACGTATCGATAACCCCAAATCCACCGCCGCCGTTGGCGCTATGCTATGCCTGTTGGCCCTGGAGTTACGCTTACCGGGCGTTTACTTCAAAGCGGCAGACTTCCGCCCTTATTCTACCGTGCGTTATCTGGGGCGCCTGGATGACAACAACCATCTCCCCGCCAGCCAGGTCTATTACGCCGATCTCGATCTGGACAGGCCCGATGCCGGGTTGGATGGCAGCGTCAGCTTTGCACTCAACGGTGCCTTGTATCTGGGTTTTCGTCAGTTGAATAATGAGCACTGGCCTGCCGCGCCCCTGTTTACGTTGAGCATTACCGACGCGCAGCTTGCCCGCAGATTGGCGGGTGATAACCAGTTACGCGTCAAGCTTGCCCCGCAACCAGACACACCGGCACGCTGGCAGATTACCGCCGCCGAGCTTGAGGATGGCAGCGCGGTGCCTACCGAACATATAGAGCTTAAATTGAATACGTTAGCCGACAGTGTTTCTGGGGCAACCCATTACTGGATCGATAGCGGGAGTGTTTTTGCATGAAGTCAGTGACCCACTTTGTCTCTCCCGAGATCCAACGTGTTACGTTACTTAATCACGGTATCGGTCAGGCACTCTCCTGGGTTGAGGATACCCGATCACAAGCCCCACGTTTTGCCCTGGAAGCGCAAACGGTAGGGCTTAATCTGCGTCGCAGTCGTATTCGGCTCAACCGCCTGGCCAAGGCCGCCAGCCAACGCGATGCGATAGGCTTTTATGGTCACGCCCAGGCAGCGAAGACTCACTTGCTCACCGAATTGGCTGCCGCAGACCCCGGCTATCTGACCTGTGTGTTCGCCGGTAAGACGTTGGATTTCCTGACTCACATCCGGCCGGGTCACACCGCGGCCGGGATCGCGATCCGATTCAGTCCTCGGGTTGCACCGCAAGAGGCTGATTTCCCGGTTCAGTTGGCGCTGTTAACCGAAGGCGAGCTGATCAGCATACTGGCTCGAGCGGTTAACGCCCCCCCGTTGGTTGAAGAAGCACAGCTTGCCGAAACCATGGGTAAGCTGACCAAACTGCGCCAGCCACAGGCAACCGCAGGGATCAGCGCGGACGACATGCTCATGCTGTGGGATAGCCTGCGCGTTGACGACAACGCGCAGCAACACCTCTGGGACACGGCGTATTGGCCCCATGTACTCGCCATCGGCCCGTACCTTGTTATTGATGACCGAGTGCGCTTGTTCTCCCCTTTGTGGAATAACGATCCCGTACTGACAGAATGCTATCGCCGCCTGGCTTATCGACTAGAGCAACTGGATCACGCACCTGGCGTCATGGCACCGCTCAGTGTGCTGACGGATGAAAATCAACAACCCACCTATGCGATTCTAAGCGCGACCAGCCTCAATGCGTCGGAAGAAAAAGTTCAACTCAAGCGACAGGACAATCGCATCATCACTATCGCCTTGTCCGAACTGAGCCTGTTGACGGCGGAATTGTTAATTCCTCTGCCAGCGGCATCCCCTCACCGCGGTTTAACCCACCTCGATTTTCTGGACCTTCCGACCCATGAAATAGAGAACCCGAGCCTGCCTCCTGCGTTCCAGCGCGTGCAGCAGGCAAAAAGCCTTCGCCTGCTGCAACGTTACAGTGAACAACAGGCTATGCAAACCTTGCTTGTCTGCCATGCAGCGACCTGCCGTGAAGAGGTCCTTGCGCTGGGACCGGCATTGGATCATTGGCTGCAACAACGCCCGGCAAAAAGCGCGAGCGGTCACCCTGGATTGATTTGGGCATTTACCCCCCGTGAGCAGCGGGCAACGGGTCATTATGACCAAGCCGTGCAACGTTACGTGGGTGAACCGGGTGAGGTTTGGGGAACCCTGTTAGCGCGTGATGAAGACGATATGCGACGCATGATCGACTATTTGGCCACTTCGGCAGAGAGTGATCTGCGTGAGAACAGACTCGGGCAACAATTGCGGCAGCTTGAGCAGGATCTACTGGATAACCAGCTTGGCCGCTGGTTGA
This sequence comes from Serratia fonticola, assembly GCF_006715025.1. NCBI lineage: Bacteria > Pseudomonadati > Pseudomonadota > Gammaproteobacteria > Enterobacterales > Yersiniaceae > Serratia > Serratia fonticola. Next base: position 3,165,953 of record NZ_VFMK01000001.1, on the reverse strand, counting down.
ATCTGGAGGACAGTGATAAAACGCACATTGCCAAGACCACGGTGAAAGCGTTACAGGCGCGCACCAGTGTGCATGGTGAACTGCTGGAGCATTTGTTACCCTCCCGCCATGCCTTACAACAGCTTTATTGCCAGCAGCCGCAGTCCGGACTGCAAAACGACGATCCATTGTCGATCGCATTGGATCTGTTTGACGAACGTCAGGATTTGGCTTCGGCTCTTGAGTCCGACGCCAACGTTGTCCATCAGGTTCAACAACTGTGGATCACGCAATTACGTCATTTGCCCGATAACGCTGCGCTACTGCGTCTGTTGGCCGTCGAGCCAGGCACGTTGGCAACGTTGGCCGATGAACTGATCACTGCCAGTTTCCGCCTTGACCTGTGGCAGCGGTTAGAACATACCCTGGCACAGCCAGAACACAAGGCCAGCAACCGCGCCCATCATATTGAGCGCCAGATCGCGAGCACATTGACGGTATTGGGTGATTTTATTGCCTGGCTCGGCTTTCACTCGCAACCCCTGGTACAACGTCCTGAAAGCCGCATTAATCGCGGCCAGAAAATCTTCACTAAGCCCAGCCACACGGCAAGTGCACGCTTGACGCAGTTACCGACTGAGCCAGTGAACAATACCGCGCTCTATATCTACGACTGGCTGGTGGGGTTATATACGCTGATCGGGGAAAATAGCGGTTACGGTGTGGCACAAACGCTGAGTGAACAGCAACGTGAACGGCTGGCCAGAATTATTCAGCAAATGCGTTAAACGTCAGGGTTACCGTGCATGCAGGATGGAATGTCTCTCCCGATAAGGGAGAGACTGGCTCATATTTAGAAACGGTCGATCTGCACAACGTCATCAACAGGCAACTTACCAATACGCGGGTAAGGTTGGCTGATACTTTTACCAATCGCCACCATCAGTGCGATCTGATAATGATCCGGCTTGTTGATAATTTTGCCCACGGCGTCAAAATCAAAGCCGTCCATTGGGCAGGAGTCATAACCTTGCGCCTTGGCCGCCAGCATCAAGGTCTGAGCAAAGATACCGCTGCTGCGCATCACTTCATCACGCTGAACCTGCGCCTTACCCCGGTAATATTGATCAATCGCCTGGAACATGTACTGTTGTACCGGTTCTGCCGCCTCACGCCAGACATTTTTTACCTGAGACTCCCAGCTGGACAGGTCACCACACAGCACAATCAGCATTGAGGCATCGGTTACCTGTTCCTGACCCCATGCTGCTTCACGGATCAGTTCACGCTGCGCACGATCTTCGATCAGTAATGGGCGCCAGTGTTGCAGGTTAAACGCACTGGGTGCATTTTGCAGAGCAATATTGAGCAACGCTTTCTTCTCATCCAGCGTCATCACATGCTGTGTATCAAACTGTTTGGTTGCTCGGCGCTGTTGAATCGCGTCTAGAGTGTTCATAGCTATCCTCAGATTAGGTCAATGTGAATCGTGGCTATTGTCGCGCTTTCACCGTCGCTGTCCAGAAGCATTTACCGGGGCGCAGTGGCACCCCGGTAAACAGTGGCATTAGCGCATCACTTTGGCGTAATTATCGGCATGCATCTTATAACGTTTGTTCATTTCCAACGCATCACTGAAATTGCTGTACAGCGTTTGATAACGCTCTGCGCAATAGATAGCCAGCAGCGGTAACAGCGCACAAAGATAGAGCGGGATAAAGTGCGGCGTTATGTGTAATGCTGCAAAAATCAGGCAGATCGCTATGCTCCACACTAACACCACCAAGAGCCAGAACAGGCAGCGGCGCAAGCGTGTCCATTTGCCGGTGAAGGACCAGGGAGCAAAAGGTGCAGAGTCGCTATTTAGCGTTCCGTTGAGCAGTTCCCCAAACACCACATAACGGCGTGAGCGACTGGCAAAGGCAAACATAAAGAGCATCACCACCCCCATCAGGATCATAAACGCGATGATAAATGCCGGGTCTGCATATCCAGCATCCAGGCTAAATGCGGGTTTACGGGCGATGGGCAATACCAGTGCAAAGTTAATCAGCAGGCTTAGCAGCAGGTCTTCCCCTACGCATCCCGGTAAACGCCGCAACCGAGGGCGATAGACGTCGGGCTCGCTGTGGGTTTTCAATGCCAGTAAGATGTTGAACGTAATAGATTTATCCAACTGGCGTAACATCAGCAGCGGTAGAATCACCACGCCGAGCAATGCTATCAGCTCATAGCGCCAACTCGGCCCACACAGCCATATCAGGCTACTCAATAACGCAACAAGTGACAGCGTCACTAAAGAAGCCCAGAATGGCCGATACAGCAACTTGGCCCATCCCCCGGTTTTACGCTCCATGTATTTGGCGATAACTTCCGGCGTTTCAAAAATACGCATCGTATAGATGCTGTATGTCCAGTAACCGCGGCCATCGCGCATCATGCTCCAGACGATAGACAAACAAATAGCGCCCAATCCGGCAATAATCTCGGGCAAAGTAATGTCAATGACGTTGCGGATCAGTGACGAGGTCAGAATGCCGGAAACGAGCACTATGGGGAGTGCAGCTGCTCGTATATATTTTTGACTGAACGTCGCAAATCTTGGGATCATACCGCCCTTACCCCGCCTGCTGAACACTGCTGCCAGCGATGTGATAGTAGTGTTGAATGTGGTAACCCTCGGCTGCGCCGTAATGCTCTGCCAACAGATGACTGAGGATTTTCTTGTTGCTGATCTCCAGATAACGACGATGTCCCATCTGTGCCCACCGATCCATACTTTCGCGCCAGCGCACCGTGTGGATAAGATGTAAAGCCAGATTTTCCTTGATCTGTGCCACGCTATATTCGGCTTGACCACTGGTGTTCATGATGACCGGGCAAACCGGTGAAGAGAATGGCAGATCCGCCAGCGCTAAACGCATTTGCGCAACCCCCTCATTCATCAGTGGTGTATGCCAGGCCCCGTTGACACCCAACTTAATCGTATTCACACCATTGCGCGCCAACTGATTAACCAGGGTTTTAACCGCAGCCAGTTCTCCGCCAACCACCTGTTGCTGGTGCCCATTGTCACAACAGACATTCAGCACTTCCCCCAGACCAAGATTGTCGATCTGCTCGCGCAACGCATCATGACTGTATGGCTTGACGACGTACATCGCCCCTTTACGCTGTTCGGCCAGATTTTGCATGATGGTGGCGCGCAGCGTGATCGCACGGAACAAGGTTTCCAAATCCATCACACCCGCCGCATACAACGCAGTGTATTCTCCCGCGCTATGTCCCGCGTAACCGCTCTCCAGTAAAGGATAACGCTCACGCAATAATGTCAGCATGGCGGCATTAACGGTGGTGACAGCCAGTTGCTGGTATACGGTTTTGGTCAGACGTGTCATGGGGCCTTTCTGGCACAGTTTACGCACGTCCACGCCAGAAACATCGCTGGCACAATCCCATACCGCCTTCGTTCCTGGCGAGACATCACAGACATCACTGCCCATACCGATCGCCGGAGAACCTTGCCCAGGGAAAATCATCATCCAACCGTCCGCTACATTAGCTGCGGCCCGCGTATTACCAATTGATTCGCATACCTGCATAAATATTTCCTTTATCGCCGAAGGTGCCAAATTCACTCTCTTTACTGCCGAAGCTGGCTGCGACGCCGGTATAGACCTCAAAATTGTTTTTGAGCGGCGTGCTCAGATGCAGATTCACTGCGTTGCTGCCATCCACCAGATTGACCATGCCGGATACCGACCAGTCGATACTGCCAACCTGCTCTTTATTGGTACGCGTATAGAGGGTGAGGTAATGTTTGCCGAGCAGGTTGCCAGCGCGCCCGACGTTATCGGTTTCAGCCGCCATCATGCGGGAATACTGCTGATAGGCATCTCGCACACCAGGGACCAGGAATGACGGTAGTTGTTTGGCGTATCCGCCATTGACGAAGCGAATAGTGTCAAAGTTGTCTTTCCACTCGCTGCGACTGTAGCCTTGGCTCTGACCGTAATATTCTGCGCCGTATTCGGTCTGATCGTCGGTGGTGTAACGCAGACCCACGCCGATATCCGCCTGTGCGCCATTGGAACGTATTTTGTACGGTTCCTGCACATAGGCCAGTTGGCGCATGGCGCGCGCCGATGCCGTATCCAGATGACGCCAGGTCTGCCCATGGGAAAGCGAGCCCTCAACGCTGAGGATCAGGTTATCCGTCAGGTTACCGCTGGTGCCGAGCGCCAGCGTTTTCTGGTCGCCAGCCAGTATTGAGAAGGTCGGGTTGAACGCTTTCAGACCGGTCGCCGTATAGCTGGCGTAATATCGGTCGTTACTGTTGGTGCGCAGTAACGCATCCCACTCCGAGGCCGCCTCCTGTCGCTGATCGTTACGTTTCAGACGCGGGAATGCCGCCAGCGTGTAGGTGCCTTCGTTACGATACAACGAACTGCTGATGCCATACGCCCCTTCATCGTAGAAATTGCGCCAGCGATCCCCCAGACCGAACACACGCACGCTGCGCATGTTGCCGCTGGTGTTTCGTAGCAGGTCGAGCGGTGCCACGGAAAACAGATAGCCACTGGTTTTGCGCACTTTACCCACGTCAATATACAGGCTGTCGGTGGCTGCCCAACTGGCCGTCGCTTCGTTGAGTATCCCCAACCCCTGGTGGCGTTTATCCTCCAGGGTACCCGGCTGATGTGCCTGGAGCGCATACTCCCCGCTGGCCTGCGCCTTGATGCTGAGGCTTTCTGTCAACGTACAGCGCCCAACGCTGGAAAGGTACAGGTTGGCAACGGTATTGTTGCGAAATGCCGGATCGTCAAACCGCCATAATGAATCGGAGGTATGAGAGGATATGCCCTCAATCCCCGCATAACCGCGCTGGATAAGACATTCCACTGCCCAGCCAGCACCACTGTAGGTGCCTGCGAGCAGCAGAATACCGGTTACCGGAAGTCGCTTGGCCGCCATCATCCGTTCAGCCTCAGCAGATATTCTTTCTGGAAGTTACTTTCCGGCAGAGACTCCAGCCTGACATCGCTGTAATGCATGGTGGTGTAATTATCCTTACGCAACGCATCTTCTACCACGATGGTGGTTGGACGCATCTGGCCCAATACCTGCTGATAATCGCGATAGTACGAACGCTTGATCAGGACGCCATCGGCAGAGAGGAAGTCGGCCCGGTTAGGGAAACCGGTCTCCTTTTCCACCCAATAGCTGATCGCGGGATACGTCACATACGGCCAACGACGTTGCAACGACAGCTTGTAGCAAATCTTCTGGCCACAAGCCTCTTCGCCAACCAGCGTTGAGATGTAGGAGTAGTCAAAGTCTGCCGCCACCACATCGCCGTTGGAAACCTGCCCCATCAAGCGTTGCTGACGCGAAATCGGGATTGGGCGCCGCAGATCGGGCGCGTAGTACCACATTTTATCCAGATCGGAGAGTAAGGCTTTGCCTTTATCCCGCGCAGGGGAAACAAAACGCACCAGCGCTTTGGCATCCCCTTTTTCTACCTGTTCGGAAGGTTTATAGAAACGCATGGAGACATCCAGCACCTGCTGGTTCTCCGTAACGTCACGTCCACCTTTATGCTCCACCAGGGTTAACGTATAGCGAAAAGGTTGATCGGGCGCCCGCACACGGTCAGCACGCCGAATGATCTCGCGGGCATGCTGATCTTCCTGGGTCAGACGGTTAAGTTGATCGCGATCCAGCGAGATGGGTGGATGGTCATCAGCATGCGCCATTCCCGATAGGGCCAGCATGATCAGGCAGCCAACAATTTGACGTTTCATCTGTGCAATCCTTGTCTTGGGTACTTAAGGTTCGAGCGTCATGCCAAGATCGGCAATCAGGGTGGCACCACGTATCGCGCTTGACTGGTCAGAAACCAGGAATGCGGTAATGTTGGCGACCTCCTCAGGCTCTACCAACCAACGACGTGGGGCATCTTCATAACGTTGGAACATCTCCGGCCACAGTTCTTTAAGGAACGGCGCCATATCGGTATTGACGACACCGGCACAGACACCGTTGACGCGGATTTTGCGGTCATACAACTCTATTTCCAGATAACGCACCAGATTCTCCAGCGCCGATTTGGCGATACCTAGCGGGTATTTGGGTAAAACGCGTTGACTACCGAGGCTGGAGATCGCGCAGATCGTGCCGCCCTGAGTCATCATCGGCACGACTTCCTGCACGCAGGCGGTATTACCAATCAGGTTGGTATTGAGCAACAGCTTCCAATCATTGCGCGTCATCTCCATAAAGGGTTTGAACGGCGCGGCGGCGGCATTCAGTACCAGATGATCGATGCGCTCGATGCCCTCTTGCTTGAGCTTTTTCACCATTTCACTGATATCACGAGGCTCAGAGATATCCGCCTTGGCCAAGGTCACCTTCACCCGGTTTTCTGCCGCGACAAAACGTTGAAGGTTGGCCGCACTTTTTCCCTGATCCTTGCGGTAATTGAGGATCAGGTCATAACCCTCTTGCGCCAGTTTCTCGGCAATCGCCATGCCAATGCCACGGCCTGCGCCGGTAATGAGTACGGTTTGTCCTTTTGACATGAATTTTCTCCCTGAACGATTAAACAAAGCGGAAGGCTTCCGCGATAACCAGTTTCGATGCCCGGCGTGCCGGAATAATGGATGCGATCAGCGCCGTTACCAGTGGCAATGCGCAGGAGAACCAGAACAGATTGATGTCCTGATCCCACATCACGAAGGCCAGATAGCCCTGGGTATAGCCCGGCGAAGGCGGCATCGGTATACCGTTGATATTGATGATGGAAGCAATGAGAATGCCGAAGCTGACGCTTAACACGGAACCGATAATGCCGATAATGATGCCTTCCAGCACAAACAGACGGCCGATATAGGATTGGTTGAGGCCAAGCGCACGCAGCGTAGCGATTTCTCGGGTTCTCTCAATGACGTTCATCATCAACGTATTGCCAATCATAAACACCACAATGACGCTGACGATGGATTTGATAAACAGGAAGATCCCTTCAAACAGATTGACGACCTGATGATAGAAAATGGCCAGCTCATCCCAGGAACGGGCTTCCAGATTGAGATGCTTTTCGCTAATCAGTTGGTTAATGCGCGCCAGTACGTCCTCTGTCTGCTCGGTATCCTGCAACATGATAATGATTTTACTGACGTCCTGAGTTTGCAACAGGCGTTGGGCGGTTTGCAGCGGCATCTTGATTGCCGTGTCGTCGTACTCTTTGATACCGGATTGGAATACGCCACGAACCTGGGAAGACATGGCGTTTTGCCCCCCCTCCGGGTTGACCACCAACATGTCGACCCAATCACCGTAGCCCGCCGATAAGGCATTGGCGATCCCGGAACCAATAGTGATGTCCTGCTGTTCCACACGCGATAGATCGCTGCCAGAAATGATTTTGTCGAGCGACCCCAGCACCAGCGAAGTTTGCGGCTCAATCCCCACGCCGGTAAAGAAGGTAGAAGCCCCTTTGTCGTACTGGGAAATGATGCCGGTAAACGCCAGTTGACCGGTAATAGTCGAGATCTTCGGCGCGATCACCGGATCGGCCTGCAGGATCTTTTTCACCTCATCGTAATTATTGATGGTGTACTGCAATGAATTATTGGCACCGCTGGTGAGATAACCTTTCTCGTACAGCTGAATATGCCCCAGGTTGGTACGGATGGTTTGTTCACGCAGCGCCCAGAACGAATAATCGACAAAGCCACCGAAGATAAACACCGCCACTCCTCCCAGCGTGATCGCCAACAGCGTCACTCCCGAACGGCGGCGCTGACGGAACAGATTCAGGAAGGTGTAACGGATATCCGTGGGTTTGCGCACCGCCGTCACGATCACAACTAACAGGGCGTAAACAATAATGACGTTGGAGATCCAGAACAGGATATTCATCATGGTGCCACCTCCGCCAGCGGTTGGATAATGGTGCTCAGTTCAGCAGGCGTCCACTCCGGCGCAGAGCCCGCTTTCAGTGCTGCCAGGCGTTTGCCTTCGTCACCCTGCTGCTCCAACGCGGCCCACGCCGACTTGGCATCGGCCTCACGTTGGCAACTGGTGAGTGCACGCGCGGACATCAGCGTCATCATGGGTTTCAACGCTGCCGGTACTGCGGGGTTCTGCTGCAAGTACCCCAGGTCCTTCAGGGCGACGACGCAACGACCATTGGTTGCTGGTACAAACGCATCCATCCGCGCACGCAGAAAACGCATCTGCCAGTCGTTCTCCTCGGTTTCAGCGGCTTCATCTATGTAGAAAAAGCCCAGTTTTGAGGTTTCCGCCGCCCGCAGGTAATTCTTCTTGGCCAGAAAATCGGTTGCCATAAACAGCTGCCCATAGCCATAGAACATTTTGGCTATCCGGTAATCCGGGTGCTGCTGATACAGTGCCTGCAACTGGCTGGTGGCGCTGGTCAGCGTACTCATTGGTGCCTGAGCATTGACCGCCAGAATCGCCTGCAAACGCGGGTTATTTTGTGCTTCCTGCTGCAATTGGGCCAAGGTAGTGGCCTGAGCCAGACCGCTGGCCAGCAACAATAAGGTGACAGTGTAACGCTTAAGCCGTAAGAAAATCATTTTCCAACTCCCCATCCCTGATTTCCAACACCCGCTTGGCCCGATCGCGCAACGTCAATGAATGGGTGGAAATAACAAAAGTGGTTTTTAATTCCTGATTCATCGTGAGTAGCAGATCGACAATCTCTTGCCCGGTACGGGTATCCAGGTTGCCAGTCGGCTCGTCCGCAACGATCAGGCGAGGCCGCTTCACCAATGCACGCGCGATCGCAACGCGCTGCTGTTGCCCACCGGAAAGTTCACCGGGTGGCCGTTTGTAGTGTGCCGCCAGCCCTACTTTTTCAATCATGTCCATGACTTGATCCTGAGCCACGCGGCGGCTGAAGCCGTTTAGCATCAGCGGGTAGTAAACGTTGTCAAAAACGCTCAATACTGGCAGTAGATTAAAGAACTGGAATACAAAGCCGATAGCGTCAGCCCGCAGACGCGCCGTTTGCTTGTCATTGAGCGTCGACAGATCGTTACCCAGCAGATAAACATGGCCACCAGTGGGATAATCAATACCGGCCATCAGATTGAGCAGCGTGCTTTTGCCGCTGCCGGATGGCCCACATAATGCGATAAATTCGCCGTCATGAATTTCAGTGGTAATTGCGCCGAGAGCCACAATGGCACCGGGACCTTTACCGAAACATTTGCTGGCCTGTTGCATTGATACAACCGGCAGCGGCTGTGCAGTCTGTAACGTGGTCATGGTTTTTCCTGATGGTTTGACGGTAAGTTGGAGGCTTCCGGTACCAGCAACAGGCGATAATTGGCGGAAATTTCATACACCAGATAGCCGTCGCGATTGACCCATGAATGACGGTTCATCTCCTTGTTGTTACCCGTTGACTCGATCAGACACAGATCCTTGAGCGGTTCGGCTACGCCCGGTAGACGCAGGTCGGTAATACCGACATAGCGGCTAAGACCCAAGGCGACCTCACCACTGATAGGAATCAACAGGCGTGCACGGCGCTGTGTTCCTATACGCTCAGCCGTGCAAGGGGCGGGAAAACGCAAAGCGAATAAAGTGAGGTCAAACTGCGCTTTATCGATGGTTTTGCGGCTGTTGCCTTGCTGATCGCTGATGTTAAGAGCCAGGGCCGTTCCCTTGGCGGGAAGCTCCCCGCTGACCATGCGGCTCTTGCCGTCATTATTTTCCTGCAGGGTATAACTCAGGCTGTTATCAGCACCGTACTGCACTTCATCCTGATATTGGTAACGATGGGTGCTGAACAGCACTTTCCACGAAAAGGCAATGCTGGCCCGTTGCACATAACGTTCATGCTTGGCGTCCCAACGTTGCGCTACGCGATATTCACCGATCGGCGTTTCCCCTTGCAGTGGCAGGATATGGTAGACAGCGTGGTAATCCTTTACCGGCGCAGCCTGCAGGGGCATGGCAATCAATGCCAGCAGCATAGGAGTCAAAGTCAGATAACGGATCCTCATGCCTGTACCTCCGGCACCCAATTTTCCAACAGCCATGCGCCACCTTCACCATCCAGCACGCTCAGCAGACTGTGCCCGGCGGCAATAGGGTTTTGCTGCAAATACTGCCAGGCCAGCGCCGGGTTCATACAACCGCTGTCGCCGTAAATATCGCTGAGCGGTACGCAGGCCAGGCTGGAGGGGAGCTGTTCAAATGCCTGCCGCTGTAGATCACGGAATGACAAGGCTGGCGGCGAAACGCCCAATACGGCACGCGTATCCGCCCCAATATATTGTTTGCAGCGATCGGCCAACAGGACCGCCCGTTGCTGAGGGGATGACGGTAAGACCATATAGTCGCTCAAATGCAGTGCCACACCCTGGCCTGGTGATTTCTTGAGGATCATGCAGCCGACCCGCTCAACGCTGAACTGGCTATTGGCGGGCGTAGCGCCCCGCCGTCTGGAGGCAGGAAAACGCTGAGTTTCTGAAAACACCAGTACCGGAAAGCTGCGGAACTGGCCACAGATGATGACGTTATCGGCCATTTGACTGTTAAGGCAGTCTTGTGCCACCCGCAGAGCATTCATCAAACCGTTACGTTCGCCACGCAGTTTGCAGGTGAAATCCTTGATGCCGTAATCCCGCACGATGTTTTTAGGCAGAATGTCGACACTCAATGAATCTCGCCAGCTGTTGACCCCTTCAAAAACGGAGGTCTCCCCCCATGAGTCAACATAAATCAGCGCGTTGCGCTCATGCTTCAGGCGGAACTCACCTTTGCTGCCCAGTTGTGCCACCGCCTGTGTACAGGCAGCGCTCAGGCCGTTGAGCCAGTCGCGATAATTGGCTTTGCGCAACGCCTCTTCAGGCAGCGTTTCACCGTCGACACCAAAGCGTTTGAACAACCAACGCTGGCTACCAGCCTTGGCATTGGCTTTTTTGTGCCACCAGGCTTCCCAGACGTTGTACCAACTGGGGGAAAAACGCTGCATCGGCAAGCGCGGCTCCAGCAGAGAGAACCCAACCAGATTGACGGCCGCCGCCGGTATTCCTCGCTTAATCGCGTTCATCTGTCACCTCCCTGTTGGCGGATATCACCATGGCGATGGCCGACCCGTCGAGCCCGATACCGGACTTGATGATGTGGTGTCGTTCCAGTGCTAATGGGGGGCTGTCAGCATGAACTTGGATTTGCAGGGTTTCATCAATCGGATAACGCGTGGTCAGCGCCAGCAAACGACGTTGCTGTAGCGCATCCGCCGCCAGCATCAGATCCAGTAAACCGCAGCAGGTCACCATGTAACCTACCTGCCCCTTGTAACTGACTACCGGAACCCCGGATTTCCCCCAGACTTTTTGCAGCGCCATGGCCTCCGCCTTGTCGCTGGCGACAACGCCATTGGCATGAGGGAAAACGCAGGCGATATCTTGTGCAGTGAGTCCGGCTTCCTCCAGCGCCCGTTCAAATGTCTGGGCGATGGTACGAAAATCCGCAGTAAAGGAGCTGCTACCCCGGGCACCGCTGCTCTGACAAAACACCGAACTTCTCAGGCTGATCGGCGCAGTCAGGTTGCGTTGGCGCGCGTGTTGCTCACTTTCGACGAGCAGCGCTACGGCACCGTTAGTCGGCAAAATGCAGCTGTTATGGTTGCTAAACGGCTGTGAACCATCTTCCCCCAGCATGTCCTGCCCACCCAGGAAGATAATGTCTTGCGCTAATGTCTCCAGCCAGCCGATAACCAGGACCAAATCGACCTCATTGGCCGCTATCGCCGATTGGGCCAGGTGGACCGCCGCCAAAGAGGAGTTGCTGGCACAATAAAGCGAAACCGGTGGCCAACTGAGTTGATAGCTTTGCGTCAGCTGTCGCGCCAGCCGATCCTGATCATAACTGTTGGCATGGAGCCGTTTGATTTTTGGGAAAAACAGCAACTCTTCCTGATCGTTACGATCCTGATACCCCAGAAAATCAGCGATATTTGGGCGCTCACCGTGGCCGACCAGATAAACGCGGACCCGCTTTCCTTGCAATTGGGCAGGGCTTAAGCCGGCCCTGACCAGCGCCTGATCGATGACCGGTTGCAGGCGGTTAAACGCCGTACCGATCGGCTGAGGGTCAGCAGCATAGTGAGGGTTACAACTCAAGCGCAGATCCTGCCATTCGCTTTTGGTCGCAAACCAAGGCCGTGTGCTGACTAGCCGTTTTTCGGTCAGGCCCTTGATCAGCGCCGGAAAATCCGGCGCATAGGCACTGGTGACGCCCCAACCACTCAGGACGACATTCTGACTCACGCCATACTCCTCAGCACCACGGCATAATGGTTGCCGCCTTCCGTCGCGCCGAGCACCAGAGCATGACGAACGGTTTTCTTCAGCGGTTGGGTGACAAAGGCAATGTCATCCGCACAGAAGTTGCGGGTATATGGAATAGGCAGAATTTCCCCCCGCTTCATGATCTCTGTCACCACCGCGATATTGAGGATACCGATGCTGGACTCAACCAGACCAAACCAGGCGTTGTAGTTAACAAACGGTAACTGATGGCGAGCCTCGCCAAAGGCACGACGAATTGCCCCGATTTCAACGGCATCGCGGGCCGGTGTGCCATCACTGGTGCCGCAAATCAGATCGACCTGATCCGGTTGGAGCCCCGCTTCCTGCAGTGCCTGATGAATAGCCGCCGCCATGGTTTCGATGCGGGTTTCCATATCGTCCGGAGCAAAATAACAGCCATCGTTGGACTTACCGTAGCCGGCAATCTCGGCGTGAATATGCGCCCCGCGATCCTGAGCGTGTTGCAGATCTTCAATCAGTAACATCCCCGCCCCTTCGCCGGGAATAAAGCCTTTGGCATCTTTGCCATAAACTTTAAAGTCTGCCGGGTTGCGCGTCAGTTGCAGATCGCTGTTTAACGCCTGCAGATAGATCGCGAAGGTACTCATATTTTCATCAGAACCACCCACAATCATCTGCGGTTGTAGATCCTGACGGATGAGTTCATAGCCATAGGTCAATGCGCCCAGCCCGGCGTTGATACCGGTGGCCAACGAGGTGTTGTATCCCTTGATCCCTTCAGAAATAGAACAGAAGGTCGAGATGGCGTTCATCAATGAACCTGGGAATTCAGAGGTACGCACCTTGGTTGGGTCTGGGAACAGGCTTTGCAGATAGCGGTCCACCGTGGCCTGAGGCCCTTTAGACATCCCCAGGATCATGCCAAGCGTCTGACCGTCACGCTTGATCTTGCGCCCGGCATCCGCCATCGCCTGAGTAATGGCCAACAGCGCGAAGGTACTGATGGTATTGGCTTTGCGCGGATCGAAACGGCGCAGGGTTTTACGCACATCGAGATTCAGTACCTGATGTACGCCCGTTGGTGTATCCAGTTCTTTATCGATATCCAGATCGCCAAAGCGGTTCTGAACGTAGTCGACCACTTCGCGGTTGTTCTTCATGGTATTGAAGATTTCACGGAAGTCCTGACGAGTCTCTGCGTCCAGCAGCAAAGGATGGAGCTGTGAAAGCGGTTCCTGCGCCCACATTTTTTCCAGCATCTCATGCAGAGAATGCCCCACAGAACTGACCGCGCCCATACCGGTGATCGCCACGCGTTTAGGCTGATAGTAGCTTGCTGGGCTCTGCTCCGGTTTTACACTGGCAATTACGCAGCAGTTATTACCGCCAAAAGCGTAGTTGTTCTTCATGAACATCTTCACTTCGCCTTCCTGGAACTCATTGGGAACATAGTTGAGATCGCAGTTCGGGCGAGGGGTGCTGAAGTTGAGCGTTGGCAGGATCTTGTTTTCCGGCAACGTCAGGAAACAGGCCGTCAGCTCAATGATCCCGGCGGAACCGATATTATGGCCCACATAGGCTTTGGTTGAGCTTACCGGAATATCCATGATATTCGGGAACACCTTCTTCATCGCCAACGTTTCACAACGGTCATTGGCTTCGGTGCCGGTACCATGGGCATTGATGTAATCAATGTCCTGTGGCCCGATGGCGGCATTTTTCATGGCATGGCGCATAACCTGTACCGCGCCATCGCCTCGAGGATCGGGTGCGGTTTCATGGTAGGCATCGCAAGAGGTCGCATAAGACACCATTTCGCCATAGATGGTGGCACCACGCGCTACGGCATGCTCATACTCTTCCAGCAGTAATGCGCCCGCCCCTTCACCAATCGACATACCGGGTGTCCCCGAGAAGGGGCTGGAGGGAGTCCGTTTCATGGCATGCAAAGCATAGAAACCGGCAAAAGTCGGCAGATAGATAGGCTCAGTGCCCACCACCAGAACCGTGGAATTCTTTCCATTCTGGATCTGGTCGTAGCCGATGCCCATGGCGTTGGTACTGGCAGTACAGGCCGTTGCTACCAGTTCAAAGCCGCCTTTAAGCCCAAGCAGTGAGGAAACGATGGCGCTGCAAGAAGCAAAGCTGCCGGAAACCATGGCCTTTTTCAGCGAAAAACGTTCCATACGATGTTCAATCAACGGAATAAACGCTTCAGTGCCCGCTGAGGAAACACCGATAATCAACCCGGTTTTATCCCGTAGCTCACCCCGTGGAAGCTGGCCCTGCGTCAAGGCTTCATGCCCGACCTTATAAGCCCATAGCGCGGCATTATCCAATGAGGCCACGGTTTCTGCGGGGAGATCTGGCCAGCTCAACGGCTGCAATACCTCGGAGGCATTCGCATCCTCGAACCATTCGAGGTACTTTTCGCTGGGCTTGATACCACAGGTTTTATTGAGCAGTGCCCGTTTGAATTCGGCAACGTTAGTGGCGATGGAAGAGAGGTGACCCATACCGGTAATCACCACTCGTTTGCGAGTGACTGTCATAGTGTCTTCCGTGTCAGCAAACCAGAAATCGAATGTGGATGCGCCATGTCACCATGGCGCAAGAGAGCATTATGCTTTTGGTGCGTTATCTTCAGCCTTGGCCGCTTCTGCAGCAGCAAGGGCCTCTTTCTCAGCCTTCTCTTTTTCTTCCTTGAGCTTTTGCCATTCAAACTGTTGCAGCAGATCGCGCGGACGCGTGCTGTCTACATAGCTGTGCTCTGAAGGGTTAATCAGGAAGCTGTAGTTGCGGGCGAAAGGTACCGCGGATGTGGTGACCGCTACCGGACCATCGGCCGTAATCACCTGATAGGCATCAATGTCTGCCCAGGCCCAGGCATCCGTCAGGAACAAGCGCCCCAGACAGGCTTCCAGATCCGCTGAGTAGTCACAGACGATCACTTCGCCAATGCAGTTACCGTCAAACATCACCTTGTCACCACGCTGTGGGATCGTTTGCGGTTTACCGGCGATCATCATCCCGATGGCTCGGTGTTCGACCCCCTGCTCTACACGTTCGCTCAGACTTTCAAGACCCGTGAACGCTTCTTTGTCGTAGCGCACGGCCCACTGCATTTGCAACGAAATTGGGCATCGGGTGTAGTGGTTGAAAACATCAGGTTCCCAGCACGGGTTTTCCAGACGCACCATACGCTGGTAGTTCAGGCCACCGGTACGCATATCGTATTTCTCGCCGGCTTCCAGCATTTGCGTCCAGACATCGGCCAATAGCGCCTGTGGCCCCATCAGTTTGTAAGAATATTCGCCATGCTTGCCACTGCGCAGCAGGATCAGATCGTCCTCTACGTGCATATGCTCCTGGAACGGCAGGCCAATCACATCCATGCCATACACTTCGGCCAGCAACTCCCAGGCATAAGGACCTTCGAAGTGCAACATACCCCACTCTGGCGTCAGCGATTCGATAGCATCGATGTCTTCGAATTCTTCTTCATTTCCCGCCAGTTTGGCACGCAACATCTCACACAACGCTTCGCCGCTGACCCACTCAGACAGCAGCAGGAAACGTTCATCATCGCAGGCGATATACAGGTCGGTGATGATATTGCCCGTTTCGTCAAGGATCAGGCTGTACATCGCCTGTTCATCACGGATCGACGAGACATCGCCAGCAACCAGCTGATTAAGTAATGACCAGGCGCTCTCTCCGCTGATAGCGGCGATACCAAAGTGAGAGTAGTCAGACAGCAGAATATTTTTACGAACCGCTTTATGCTCTTCTTCCGCTGCACAATAACTCAGGGGGATGGCCACGCCGTTACGTTCCCCCATCACGGCCCCGTTCTGCTGATGAATTTCAGTGAGTTTGGTCATTCCTTGTCCGCTCCTGCTGATGCTGTAGATTCGTCGGTGGTTTCCTCTCCCTGCTTGGCAATAACAAATGAAGCCAGGGTGTTGACACTACGCATATAGGAAGGGTCATCCCCTTCTTTCACACGAATACCAAAGGTCTCGTCTAACAGTACGATGACCTCGGTAGCATCTACCGAATCCAGTTTTAAACCGCTGCCAAACAGTGGCGTATCGTCATCAATCTGCTTGACGTTCTGGTAGAGGTTCAGGCGTTCTATCAGGCCCGTTTTGATTTTTTCCAGCACAGCCTTACGCTGCTCAATCGTTTCAATAAGCGCGATGCTACTCATAGCGGCGTTTCTCCCTGTTAGTTAATCTGCATACCTTTGCTTTCCGCATTGCTGCGAGCCGTACGGAAATTCACAATACGTCCCACACACACTATGTTGCGGCCGACACGCGCTTCGACTTCGTAGTGGTGGAAACCATTGACGTCAGCGAATGCCAAACGGCTATTCACTTCAATGGTGTCACCTGGTGTGACCATATTCTTGTACTTGACGTCCTGAGAGGCCAACACGCCGATAATGCGCTCACGTTCTGCAAGCACACGCTTAGCCCCATCAGAGGTATGAAGCGCCCGCGACACCTCATCAAATTTCTTTAATGGCTGCTGAGTTTCACGCTCATGCAATTGACAGAAATCATTCAGCAGGCTCAGATATTCGCTGGACTGGCCGAAGATCTCTGCGATCATCACCCCAGGCATCACCGGGTTGTCGGGAAAATGCCCCGGAATATAGGATTCATTAAAGGTGACGTGCTTGATAACAGTGATCGACCCTTTCTCTCCCGGTGAAAAGTCCACAATACGGTCAACCATAAATATCGGTGCCCGCCATGCCCCCATTTTCAAAAGCAAATTGGATGAAACTAAGCTCTTGTTATAATTAGCCATACAACATTCCTGTCGGTTAACGCATCACCAGGCCGCCATCGGCTACCAGTGTCTGACCTACGATGTAGCTGGATGCGTCTGAACTTAAGAAAGCCACCACATTGGCGATCTCGTCGACACGACCAAGACGCTTCAACGGGATAGCGGACATCACGGTACGCACAATTTGACGTGGCACTTTTTTTACCATTCGGGATTCGATCATGCCGGGTGCTACGGCATTAACGCGGATCCCTTTAGCGGCCATTTCGTTGGCCAACGTGCGGGTAAAGCCGATAATTCCGGCCTTGGCCGCGCTGTAGTTGGTCTGACCAAAACTGGAGGTAACACCTGATACCGAAGAAATATTCACCACGGTTGAATTGCGCGCATGCCGCAAAAGGGGCAACAGCTGTTTGGTCATGGTGAAGGTGCCGTAGAGGTTAACTTTGATAACCTGGTCAAACTCTTCATAAGTCAATGCAGAAAATACATTGTCTTTATAAATCCCGGCGTTATTAACCAACACATGCACCGCGTGCGCCTGTTTCTCGAGCGATTCGGCCAAACGTGTTACTTCGCTGACATCGGCAATATCGCACTGCCAGATATGTAGATTTTCGCCCTGTGGGTGGGAGGATTTTAATTTTTCCAGCCCACTATTATCATGGTGATAAATAGCGAAAACGTTAGCCTGTTGCTCTAGGTACTTTTCACAAATGGCCAGGCCAATATCACCGCTAGCGCCGGTGACAACCACATTCTTACCCCCAAGATCGGGATAGAGAGACATAAATATTCCTTTATTTTAATAATTAACCCAATGCCGCTGCGGCAATGGCATGCGATTGACAATGAGAAATACTCAGTGTGGCGTTGGTCAGGTTTTTTTTCTGCATCAGCTTGGCAAATTCGCCGCTGAAGAAATAATAAGGACAGCCTAATTCATCATGCCTGATTTCAATATCGTGAAATAGGATCCCTAGACGAAAACCGGTACCAAGTGCTTTCACCGCAGCTTCTTTAGCCGCCCAGAAACCGGCTACCCGCTCAACGTTTTCGGTCAGATCGCCCAGAGATGCCTGCTCTGCCGGTGTAAGTAAGCGTTGCACCAGTTTATTCCCGCTACGCGTCAACGCGGTATTTACCCGTGCAATCTCGATAATATCCACACCCAGATTCATCCGTACAGACTCCTTCCTCAAATCCATTGAAGCAGCTTTGCCAGAAAGCAACATAATATGCAGATAAAATAACGCAATGACCAGCAGACATTATTGCCATAATTAACGCTGCAATAGGATAATTGTGTCTGCATTGCGTGGGGGGGATGTTATCGCAAAATGTTTTAATTAATCAATAAAGCGCCAGTAAAAAACACCATGAATAAATAAAATAGCACATTACACCAACATAACCACCAAAAACCAGAATAATACTCCAAGATATCACCACGAATGGTTATATCTATCCCTTTTCATTCATTACGTGAAATTAACTCTCGCATAATGGCGGCCGATAACTAGGATTACTCATATTAAAAGAGAGATAAACAAGAATATAACAAGAAATAACTTAGATGGTTAACGGTACATATTCCACTACATTCTAAAGGGCGCTAAAAATAATTTATTCAATGAATGTTTTAATATATTTTCCTTATTTAAGTGATAGTTCCCACTGGAAAATTCATCTCAAAACAACAGTTGCGAACAATAAATAAGCAAAGATTTTCAGCCACAATGCCCGTACAATAAAGAAGCAGAGGATGACAATGACGGTCTAAGAAATTAAGAATATTTACCTACCCAATCATTCACCTTTAGAATACATTCATGCCCACTTTTATCGATGAGTGAAGTGCTGCCTAGGCAGTCTGTAAATCCATCATTGTTGGGAACTAAGTATGAATCTTAAACGTGCCTGCGGCGTAACCCTGGTGATCATTGCGACCCTTTCCATAACCGCTTGTGGACATATGTCCAACCGCGATCGTAATACGGCTATCGGCGCAGGCGTTGGCGCGTTGGGTGGTGCCGTATTAACGGATGGCAGCACGTTGGGGACTTTAGGCGGTGCCGCATTAGGCGGGATCATCGGCCACCAGACTAGCCGCTGATCCCTTTTCAAGAGGCGGTAATACCCGCCTCTTGTCCGCATAACCTTAATCCCCTGGTTATGCGCGGTTTTCTGCTTTTTCAAGCAACTATCTCTTCGGCATAACGCGCCACTCTGTTACTCTGTCCTGCTTTACTGGCTCCTGATCCCGTGCGTTATATCCACCCACAATCAGTCTAGGTTAAGAAAGCCGCTTTCATTTTCCTAGAAAATAGGATTTTTCCCTGCAAATTTCAGATTATGGCAAATTGAACTGACCATTCTCTGCGGTGCAGAATGCGCGCAGAACAAATGGAGGTTCGGATGTATACCATGGAGAATGTCGTCGAGTTGCATAAAGAGGCTATCTCGCCTCAGTTGCTGACGCTGTTAGAGCAAAAACTGACGATAGATCAGCAAACGATCGGACTGTGTCTGACAGGCATGGGAGCATTGATTCTGCAAAGCACTCACGACTACCTGCATCGTAATGAAAACGCGCGCCGTTTCCGCCTCCAAATCCAGCAGACGCCGCTGTTTGAACCGTGCTTTCTGGATGAAGCAACCCGATTCAAGCCAATACTATTGACCATGGTACTCGATAATCGTCTGCGCCATCTTACCCAGCGGTTTGGTATTTTTTACGCCGTAGAAAAGCAAGTCGCCGAATATCTGTTTTCCGTCTCTTCCGCTTTGCTTTTTGGTATATTGGGTCGCTATCTGCGCCAACGGTCAATTCAGTCGCTGTCGCTGAAAGGGTGGCTCAATCAGCAGCTTCCCATGATTACGGCGGCACAGCCCGAGGAGGTACTTAATCTATTCCCTCCCCTGATCCCGGCCGATCCCGCCGTTTCACGCACAGGTTCGCTCCCGCCCCCTAAGCGTCGTACCTGGCCATGGCAGCTCTTGTTATTACTGCTATTAGTCACCTTATTGTTTTCACTGCGGGGTTTTAGTGGATTACAGCCTAAACCGGATAGCCACTGGACAAGCGAACAAGGCGAACTCGCTTATCGCCGCTTAGCCGATGGCAAGCAGTTGCATTTGGCTCAGCATAGTGTCGAAAACCTGCTGATTACCTATATTGAAAGCCATGACCCCGTGAATGAGAAACACTGGTTTACGCTGGATCGCCTGCTGTTCGCCCCCGAGAGCACCAATCTGACGCCGGGCTCACAGGAGCAATTAAAAAATATCGTCGATATTCTGCGCGCCTATCCAAATGTGGAGATCCGCTTGGGCGGATATAGCGACAGAACCGGTAATGAACAGATGGATCAGCGTTTATCTCAGGATCGTGCCGATGCGGTACGCATGGCGCTAGTAAAAATGGGGATTAGCGAAGGCCGTGTCAGCGCAGAAGGTTACGGCTCAGCTTATCCTCTGGTGCCCAACGACAGCGAAATACACCGCGCCAAGAACCGCAGAATCGACCTGCGGGTGATTGAGAAGTAATTTCAGCCTGCATGCCCCTTTTCTAAAGAGAAGGGGCATGCTAAGCATTAACTTTTTGTTTCTGAGGCCACGACTTTCAGCGGCTGAGCATCTGGCAGGATATTCATGTGCTCAAGCACCTGGGCCATGATTTTACCAAATACCGGCCCCGCCACTGAGCCACCGAAGTGTTTACCCGCTTTGGGGTTGTTTACCATGACAACCAGAGCCACCTGCGGATCGCTGGCGGGAGCGACACCGGCGGTATAGTTGATATAACCCCCATCATACTTGCCATTGGGCCCCATCTTTTCGGCTGTCCCGGTCTTGATCGCTAAACGATAACCCGGCACCGCCGCACTCAGCCCACTGCCCCCCGGCAGTGCATCGCTTTCCATCATGTGAACCACCGTTTTCACGACGTCTGCCGACATGATTTGTTGCCCCATCACTGGTGGTGTCACCTTTGTAATAGACAGTGGTCGATACATACCATAAGAACCGATCGTGGCATATTCACGCACCATCTGCAGTGGTGTGACACGTAAGCCATAGCCAAAGGAGAAGGTGGCACGTTCAATATCCGCCCATCGCGCCCGATGAGCTGGCAGGTAACCGCTACTTTCGTTACCAATCCCCAGATCGGTCGGTCTGCCCAGACCGAAACTGCGATAGACCGCAGGCAGCACGGTAGCCGGCAGAGCTAACGCAATGTGCGAAACCGCAATATCACTGGATTTCTGTAACACACCGGTAATGGTCAGTTTGGACCAGTGGCCAACGTCCTTGATCAAATGTCCGTTCACCAGATAAGGAGTGGTATCCAGCACCGTGTCGGGGCGGATCAGCTTATGATCCAGGCCGACCATGACCACTACCGGTTTTACCGTGGAACCGGGCTCAAAGCTGTCACTACTGCAGACGTTATGAATGTCCTTGATTGGCGTATTGACGTAATTATTCGGGTTAAAGGACGGATAGCTGGCCATGCCTAGAATTTCGCCGGTATTCACTTTCACTAGCACGGCGCAGCCAGAATCGGCCTGGTTGGCAATCACACCGTCGCGGATCTGAGAGAACAAAACGTATTGAATAAACTTATCAATGCTGAGCGTGACGTTCGGCGGTGGCACAGGATCAACGCTTTTGATGACCCCGATGACCGCACCATTACCGTCTTTTTGATAAACACGCAGACCGTTTTTACCCTGTAACAAGGGGTTGAACCCCAGCTCTATCCCCTCCAGGCCCTGATTGTCCTGCCCAACAATGCCGATCAATCCGGCCGCATCCTGCCCCATAGGATAGAAGCGACTGAAATCCTGTTCAGAGCTGACGCCGGTCAGATGCAGTTTGGTGATATAAGCCGCATTGTCGTCTTCAACTTTACGTGCCAAGTAAACAAATCGTTTTCGCGGGTTAGCCTGGATCAGGTGTTGAACGTCACTGAGTGGAATTTTCAACACGTTCGCCATACTCTGCCAACGTTCTGTGCTGGTATCCGTTTGGGTATCGAGAATATGCTTGGGATCCAGCACAATATCTTTGGATGAGACGCTGACCGCCAACGCAGCATCGTTACGATCGGTGATCATCGCACGATTGGTAGGCACCACCTGAGTACGGATAGAGCGTTGGTCAGCCTGGTCGGCCAATTGCTGGTGCTCCATCAATTGCAGATATCCCACGCGGAACATCAGCAGAAAGAAGCAAACCAATATCCCTGCGCAAATCCACGCAAAACGTACTGTTGAATAATTTTTACCGCTTTTCTTGCTTGAATGAGCCACTGTTAACCCTGCGTTTTTATACGGATTATTTATGAGTTAAGTCTAACCCTAGGAATTTTTTTATTAGATTGCAGTTTGTAAGAAAGTAAAAATAAACGCTTTTACATTTCCTCTTTGTTACCAGTGAACGTTTTGCGCCATTCAACAGGACTGACACCTGTTTTGCTCCGGAAAACCTGTCTGAACGTCACGGTCGACTGAAATCCGGCAACTTCTGCCACCCTCTCTACCGTCAGGGTGGTGTTTTCAAGTAACTCTTGGCTACGACGTAACCGCTCTGTGGTAATCCATTCAACAATAGACATGCCGGTGGTGTCATGAAAACGCCGGGTGAGCGTTCTCCTGCTCATGGAGACATATCCAGCCAATGCCTCAATATGATGAGGCAGGTGGATATTTTTTCGCAGATATTCAATTAACTGGTTTATGCGTTCATCAGACGTCCGGTAAGGAACCATCTGCTGAATATA
Organism: Serratia fonticola; assembly: GCF_006715025.1. Classification (NCBI taxonomy): domain Bacteria; kingdom Pseudomonadati; phylum Pseudomonadota; class Gammaproteobacteria; order Enterobacterales; family Yersiniaceae; genus Serratia; species Serratia fonticola. The sequence continues at coordinate 3,143,066 of NZ_VFMK01000001.1, read as the reverse complement.
CTGGGATTGCCCTCCTTCCCGGTAAGGGGGAGCAACCATCCGCCTGGCAATCTGGTTTGCAACATGGGTACCATAGAATTGCCTGATTAACTGGAGGCAACAGTCGAGAGCGGCGGCAGTACCTGCAGATGTAATGATGCCGCCATCCTCAACATACAAGCGGTTCAAATCTAAATTAACGTGTGGAAATAAATCACGAAAGTCGTCTTCGTATTCCCAGTGAGTCGCCGCGTGATAGCCGTTAAGTAAACCAGTATAGGCCAGCACAAATGTTCCCAGACAAAGTCCAACCAATTGTGCTCCTTTGCTTTTGGCCTCCACCAGAGCAGCGAGAAGCGCCGGTGAGGGACATTGACGGACATCCCCCCAAAAAGGCACTATCACAATATCTGCTTTGGTAAACGCCTCCAGCCCATAGTCAGCACGTACCGCAGTACCTTCTCCAGACCACACCATCCCCGGGATCTCTGCACAAATCTGAAGTTGAAACAGTTTCAGATCTGTTACCGTATCTCCAAAGAGGATCAATGGCACAGAAAAATGAAATGTACTGAATCCTTCAGTGGCAAGGATAGCGACGGTCCTCGGAGAGGATGACATAGTTAAAAACCTCAATCGGACATATTAGACATCAAAAACTCACTGACTCCCCGTCAGCCGGGGCATTGACGATCCCATGTACTTGATTGTCGCTGACATAGTCCAATAGTTCATTGCGGGTTAACAGGCAATGATTAATGGCTTCCATATGCGTAGCGACAATCTTAGCTTCTGGGAGAAGCCTGTGGACTTTCAGGACATCTTCTTTTCCGAAGATGATCGGTCCAAATCCTAAAATATGAGCCCAGCCAGTGTTCATGATAACAACCCCCGGGTTAAATTTACGTAGGTTATCTTCTACGGTGTCGATCCAAATTGAGTCTCCAATCAGGAAGAGTGTTTTTTCATCCGGATGTTTGAATACAACACCGCAAGCATCACCCAACAACTCTGCCATCTGTGGAACTGCATAGGCTTCATCTGGTCCATGTTGGCCGTCTGTTCTGATCAATTCAATATCCTCAAACTGACTTTTCTCAGATAGCACACGCAGGTTAGAGAACCCCTGACTACGCAAGAGACGCTCATCACGCTCATTCTGAACATAAATAAGTTTTTCTTTTGGAATCAGTGCAACAGCTGCTTCGTCCCAGTGATCAGGATGGGTATGAGTCACAATGATGGCATCCACATCCAGCAGTGTTTTGATATCAAATGGAAGCTCCGTCATGGGGATACGAATTTCAGAGCGGACAGTTCCTTCAAAACCAGGGTAAGCATCTTTTTTTGCCAGCATGGGGTCTACCAAAAATTTTTTCCCTGCGAAAGTAATTAATTGAGTGGCGTTACGTACTTGTCTGATTTTCATGACATAAATCCTCTTCTTTCATCAAATCTGGCAACGGTGAAGCCCCATGAACACATGAATGGCCTGATTTGATTATTATGATTGAATCAGGAAATGATGCCGTAATGAATTGGGTCAATTAACGATTAATATGGGTCATATTGAGAACGGATCAGCCGTTTTCCAGCATTATGCTGGATCGGATTTTTCCAGCTGAATGGTCATGGATTTTGTCTTTTAATAAGGCCATGCGCGGCGGATTACCTGTCTGACGTTTTTACTTCCCCGTTATAAAACAAGGCAGTGAAAAGTCGGCAAGCATAGCGACATTGACTCATGGCCCCCATTAAAAGGTTGCTAATGAGATGGCATAACTGTTTCAACATGTTGGAATGTGTCTGCAATTTATGCCCATCAGTATAGGGGCCGATATCCAAAATTATATCGACATAGCCAACCGTGTCCCCTGCTCAATGGCTTTGCGGAGGTCCAATTTGGCCGCGGAGTCGACTCCTCCGATAAGATGCACCGTTTTTCCCAATTGCTGAAGAGGAAGCAGCAATTCTTGTTGAGGCTTCTGGCCCGCGCAAATAATGATATTATCCACCTTCAGACAGCTTGTCTGGCCCGCGCGAGAAATATGTAAACCTTCATCGTCGATAGACAAGAAGTTTGTATCATTGAGCATTTCGACACTCCGCTGAGCCAAAAGCATGCAATGAACCCAACCTGTCGTTCTGCCTAATTTTTTCCCCATTCTGGTTCTTTTTCTTTGTAATAAATAGATCTGACGCGCTGTGGGTGAACTCATTCGTCCCGCAGTAGCCAGACCACCACGCAGCTTAAGCGTACTGTCGATCCCCCATTCGCGGTTAAATATTTCGGCGGCCTGGCTCTCTGGTACGTCCGGTTGACTAAGATAAGTCGCAATGTCAAAACCGATACCACCGGCACCGATAATTGCCACGCGATTTCCCACCGGCTTTCCACCATGTAGCACATCGAGGTAACTGAGTACTTTTGGGTGATCTATACCCTCGATATCAGGAATGTGGGGGATGACGCCACACGCGAGGATGATTTCATCAAACTCGCCAAGCTCATCCGTCTCGATCTTTTTACCCAGTTTGACGGTGATGTGATGCAAAACCAATTGTCTGGCAAAATACTCCAGGGTTTTAGAAAATTCGGCCTTACCCGGTATTTTATTGGCGATGTTGAGTTGACCACCAATTTTCTCCTCGGCCTCAAACAGCGTCACAGAATGACCACGGCTGGCGGCCATTATAGCGAACGCTAACCCTGCTGGACCGGCACCCACAACGGCTAATCTTTTGCTTTGCAAGCTGGATACTGGTGTGAATTCAGCTTCTCGACAAGCCTGGGGATTCACTACGCAAGACGCAATATTTCCTACGAAAATCATATCCAGACAAGCCTGGTTACAGCTAATACAGATGTTAATTTCGTCTGTTCGCCCTTCAGCGGCCTTTTTGACGAATTCAGCATCGGCAAGAAAAGGCCGGGCCATTGAGACCATATCGGCACAACGATCCGCCAAAACCCGCTCGGCAATCATCGGATCGTTGATCCGGTTAGACGCAATCAGTGGAATAGTCACCTTCCCCATCAACGCCTTTGTGATCCAGCTAAACCCGGCTTGAGGAACCATACCGACCACCGTTGGTATATGAGCCTCATGCCATCCAATACCGCTGTTGATCAGGTTCGCCCCAGCCTTTTCAACCGCCTGGGCCAGTGAGATGATTTCTGTAAAATCAGAACCTTCTTTAACCAGGTCGAGTATCGAGAGCCGGTAAATCAAAATAAACGCCTCACCGACTGCCTGACGAATAGCTTTAACGATCTCGACCGCAAACCGCATGCGATTACTGTAATCTCCTCCCCATTCATCAGTACGTTGATTCGCATGAGCAACCAGAAACTGATTAATCAGGTAACCCGCAGAACCCATAATTTCAATACCGTCATAACCTGCTTGTTGGGCAAGTTGTGCGCAGTGAACAAAGTCCTGGATAGTTTGTTCCACTTCGTCAGCGCTTAACTCAACAGAGGCGAAGGGATTGGAGATAGGGATTGCTGAAGGGGCAACGGGATCAGGTTGGTAACTATCGCGGCCCGCATGTAAGATCTGCAATGCTATCTTCCCCCCGGCTTCGTGAACCGCATGAGTCACAATTTGGTGGGCTTTTATCTGCTCTTCGCAATTTAAAATAGAGCCGCCTGAATAGAATACGCCCTTTTCATTAGGTGAGACTCCGCCGGTCACGATCAACGCTACTCCTGCCGCAGCCCGTTCGGCATAAAAACGTGCCATACGCTCGGGGCCGTCAGGTAAATCCTCAAGTCCGGTATGCATTGCCCCCATAAGTACCCTGTTTTTGAGCACGGTAAAACCAAGATCTAATGGTGCCAGTAAATGAGGATAATCATTCATTAGACTCTTCCTTAAGAAAGTGAATTTTATAACTCTTGTTTTGTGCAACAGAATTTCTATTTACTCGGATTCGACCAATGGCGAAATGAGCATTTATTGGGCTATCTTTTTTGCCATCGCTACGCTGAACATTCCCCAGGGATCTATTCTTTGTGTGATTTTCACGAAACCCGCCTGATTGACCAACTGATCTATCTCAAGCTGTGTTCGACGACGAAGTAGCCAGTGTTCTCCTTGTTTGTGACTGGTTAACACTCTGGCCATATAGTCCAATTTGGGGTTCCACAACTTTGTCGTATAAATCAGGTATCCCCCCAGCTCTGTAGCGTGGGCGATACCGTTCAACGAATCCAGTACCAAGCGGTTATCGCTGAAAAGCTCATAGAATCCGGAAACAATAGTCAGTGTTCGATCTTGTGGTAATGTAATCAGATCTTGTGATGAGAAAGCGTCCCCTTGCTCAAAAGTGACTAACTCCGCCAGATTATTCTGCTGGATTAATTTCTCACCATTTAAAACATTGGATTGCTCAAAATCACGCATTAACACGTGCGCTATTGGGTATTGCATTTTTTCAATGGTACTTATTATATAACTGCCATGACCGGCAGCAATATCGAGAAACCTTATGGTTTTCTGCTCTTCTGACAGTCGCTGACATGCCACCACCATTAACGCTTCAACATGTCTTTTTCGCATCCGCGTACAATGCCAACCGATATTACTCAGATAATAATTATCAATCGCTCTTCCCAGCACATTCTTACCTGACGGCGTGTTTCTATAAATATAGTCCAGAGAGGCACCCGAATCAAAACCGGTTTCCAGCCCTAATTGAATCCCATCAGACAGCTTTCCTATATGCTTTAGAGCAAGCTTGTTAACGGCCCAATAAGCAGATTTTATCAAATTAGTTTCAGGCAAACGTAGTTTTTCATATTCATCCTTTGTCACACCTTCTTTATATGAATTAAATAAAGAATGCACGTTTATATTTTTAGAAAAACATTCAACTATAAAATCTCGTGTTTGAGCTAATAACATGGAATCTCTGTCTTGATAGCGCCCTCCCACCGCGGGGAGAACAATCAGTTCTTTTTTATCACTACCTATGCTGGCATAAAATTTCAACTGAGCGCATACAGAAGTTAACCCTTCTTTTTCTGAAATAAAGACTTGCGTTGATGTTGGGTATGAGAATGTGCTTCTGGTAATTCGCCTACCGGTAAAAAGGATATCCGCAAGGCTGCGCCATGACAATATACCAGAGGGAAATGCATTGAAATTTAACAGGTTAACATCTTCACTTCGACCTTGTTCGCTTTCATTTATACTTCTCTTTTTTGTAAATAACTTGCGGTATAGGTTGTGAAGATTACCTTTTAGATATGCTGACAAAGCATCATATATCGTAAAGAGGAACATGGGGGAATAAAGGATCGCACAACGTATGCTAGGTGCATAGTCAATTACCCAAGAAGAAACAACCGTAGCATATTCGTCAAAAGAAATGATGACCACATTTGTTGCTTTAATATTATATTCGGATTGGGCGTATTCAAAAAACTCCTGAAAATGAGATATCTGGATTGAAATATTTGACGCTTTTTTTTCTCTGCAATGACTCAAAGCATCGTCAGCAATCTCCAACGATAGAAATCGGTATTCTGGCAAACATAACCGTCTAATAAACGGAGTCAATCCCTGGGGGAAATTATTTTTCCGATGCAGTAAAATAATGGCAGGAGAAGAGGCCTTCTCACTTAACGTTCCGCTAGAGAAGTATCGATACGCAATATGATAACCGTCTTGACAGACAAGCTCTTTTTTTTGTTCAGTATGTGGCATAATAGTATTGTCAAACAGAGATTATCTGATGCCTGGCGAAGATCTCCGTCAGGCACCAACATTTATGGCAACCTTTGCAATCACTCAATTGTTTACTACGCAAGTGGCCACCCTATTCAATTTATACTTACTTGATAGCATAAAATGAATTTAAAATTGATGTATCAAGCCTATCCCACTTTGATTTTTTGCTTTATCATTTCAAGCAATTTGGGTTCCCACTCATTATCCCAACGATTGACTAAATACTCTCTTCTCGCTAATACTTCGGGATCTCTGGCGTTAAATCCTTCGGTTATATATTTCTTGGCAATATTAGTTCGGTATTGAATGCCGATGCTATTGGTAATCTGCTCAATTGAAATATCTTGATTAAGCATTCTGGCGACGTGTAACGTAGCTAAAACAACCTGCCTTGACAGTAAATCGCTATTATTTACATGCTTATCTATCAGTTCTTTCGTCCATAGCGTCTCTTCATAAATAGTTTCGAAAGCCTCTATGGAAACACAACAGTGCTCCATTTCTTCAGCATAATGATAGCCTAACAAATAAAGTACACCTAAATTCCCTGACATATTGCACACAATATCGAATCGACCATTATCGAATAGATTGTCAAAGAACGAAAAGCCCGTCATACAAACTTCGCTTTCAAAAATTGCTACGCTACGAACGGCCTCTTTGAAGAACAGACCTTCTGATTTTATCCCATTAGCCCTGTCCTTCTCAATGCCTGCCAATATAGGCTCAGCAAATTCTTTATATGCACCGTACATAAAGTCATAAACACGCGGATGGTACTTCTCTCTGGCAGGAGGCGTTATTCCCTTGGTGATAAAGTTATTCAACTTCCTATGGGCAGCCGCATGCCTTTTTTCTTGATCGACAAAAACGGGAAACCGTTCATCTTTTAGTACAGGATCATCAATAAATTCATCATAGTAGTCACCTATTTTCTCACCGTAGAATTCAAAAAATTCCAGGACGTAAGAACTCCCCAAGCCAACCAGCGAAGAGACAGGGTCAGGATTCCAAAGAAAATTAAAATTTTCATTTAATTCCATGACACGATAGACTTCGGCTGGCACGGCCCTAAATTGCATTTCCATAACATTTTCCTTAATATTAACCATCGTAAGTTAAATTGATAATCCGCCATCCACAACCATAGTTTGCCCAGTAATATGCCGCCCACCTCGCCCCAGCAAAAAGGACACCATCATTGCAATATCTTCAGGCTCACCTATTTTTCGCAAAGGGGTCATTTTTATCAGCTGCGACAACGTCTTTTTAGGTATGGATGAAATCATGTCTGTTTCAATGGGGCCTGGTGCGATACAGTTGACCCTAATATTGAAATTACCCACCTCTCTGGCAAGGCTCTTCGTCAATCCATATTGAGCAGATTTTGATGCTGCATAATTGGTTTGGCCTACATTTCCTCTTAAGCCTGATACTGAATTAATATTGATGATGCACCCATCCCCTTTAAGCATCATCTCATTCAAGAGAAAATGGTTTAAGTAAAATATTGAGTTTAAATTAGTATTAATGACATCGTTCCAATCTGCAAGATCCATATCAATATGGAGCTTATCTCTGGTTATTCCTGCATTATTAATGACACCATAAGGAACACCGTGCTGTCTCAATAAAACAGTGCATAATTCACTTACTGCTTTAAAATCACCTGCATCACACGGATAACACCAACAGACCTGGTCGTTAGTGTTTAACGAAGCCGCTAATGCCTCTGCATGTTCTCTATTGTTTTTATAAGTAAATACGACCAGATAGTCTTGCTGTACCAACTCTTTCACTATAGCGGCACCTATGCCACGGCTACCGGCCGTAAGCAATATCAACTTTTTATTAACCACTTTGTTGCCCCCTGAAGGTCAGCTGGTATTAGTCAAATGTTCGATGCTTTGGTCATACAACCAATAGAGGATTGGTAAATAACCTTGCTATTTTCAATAGCGGTGATATTAAACGTGCTATATGCAGAGTCATCATTTATGTAAACATCTTTTTCTTCAATTGCATAAGAAATTTCAGAAAAGTTGATATCCCCACAGGTTAGTAGCCTTTCCGAGATAAAAATGTTTTGAGCTACATGATAGGTTGTAATATCATCATAGCGATTACTTTGTGGGATTTTTAGCGATTGTCGATAAAAATAATCATCTTTTTGCTGATTAAAGCAGATGCAAAATAGAAGCGTATCCATCAGTAACCAGTTGCTTTCTATATCTGGATAATAACTTTTTAATAAATCTATATGACTTTGTATAAATTCAGATGACACACGTATTTGGTTAGATTCCGGGGTAAAGTCAATGGAGTGCTGCGATAAAACCGTCGCTGTTACGCAAACTTCTTTAGCATTATCAGCTTCAGCGACAGTCAAGACTTTCTTTTTATCGCCATCCTTTATACTAAACTCAATATCCATACAAATAGAAACAGGTTTTTTTATATAGAAATTAATACTGGAACCTTCTTTAATGCAAGATGACATCATCATTTTTGCATCGAGTAAGATCAGCATTCCTTGTACGATGACATCTTTTAGTCCATATTTAACCGCCAGTTCTTTATCAAAGTGAATTTTATTTCTGTCGCCAGAGTAACTTGCCCACTTCTCTATGTCACTATGAAAATACTGTCTGATCACGCGGATAATCTCTTCAATACCAGGCAACTGTTTGCCCCGCCAAAACCATAGTTGATATTGAGAACATGATTAAGATTCTGGTTAAATAAGTGCTCATTTGGCACGTAATTGAGATCGCATTTGGGGTCTGGAGAGTTTAAGTTTATCGTGGCGGGTATCATTTTCTCTTCTAAACCCTTCAAGCAAAAGATCGTTTCTATTCCTCCCGCCGCCGCAATGAGATGTCCAGTATAGGACTTGGTGCTGGAAATAGGAATATCATAGGCACGCTCTCCAAAGACCTCTTTCAGTACTAACGTTTCGTTATAGTCATTCATTGGGGTTGAGGTGCCATGTGCATTAATATAATCAATGTCTTCAATGCCAACGCCCGCATACTCCATGGCTTTTTGAATGGTGGTAATCCGGCCAACCAGGTCGGGGGCCGGGGCCGTTAAGTTGACGTAGGCATCACTATGATTTGCGTAACCAACCACCTCACCATAGATGGTCGCATTCCGCTCCAGCGCATCTTCAAGGCGCTCCAAACAGACAATGGCAGCACCTTCAGAAAGAATAAATCCACTTCGGTCTGCACTAAAAGGGCAACAGGCTTTTTCAAGATCCGTTTTCTCTTTAGACAATGCCCCTAATACATCTACTGACCAGATAGTGAATGGTTGCATCAAACTCTCCCCTCCACCCGCCATCATCATTTTCGCTTTACCACTTTTAATGATCTCGTAGGCATCACCAATCGCAATATTTCCCGTTGCGCAAGCGGCTATTGGCGAGTTTTGGTACCCTTTTAGCTGCCAGTTAACTGAAATCACTGAGGTTGCTATACTTGGCATTGAGTTAAAACAGCTATGTGCTGATGCAGATAATGCTTCAGGATCGCTATAGGCAAAGTAGTTCACGGTCGAACAATCAAAACCAGCCCAACCCGTCCCGAAAATGACGCCGCAGTCGCGAGAATCGTAATGCTCAAAAAGTTTCTGCTCCTCGCCAAATGCCATCGACATGGCTTCGTCCGCAGCGATTAATGCCAGATTGGCAAAACGTGGGGTATTTTTAAGTATTTTCTTTGAAAACTTGCTGAGATTTAGCGGCGTTTTTATTCGGCCAAAAATCCTGGCAGAGATACCTTTACCTGGATCATCCCAAACGTCATAACCCATTTTTTTGTCAAGCACGGATTGCCATATCTCCTCCGTATTTTCACCTAATGAACAAATGGCGCCATACCCCGTGATCACAACCCTGTGAGAGTGACTTGCTGAAGCGGTCATTCTTACTTCTCCTTTAAGTAATTCTTTTCCAAGTAATCCATTAACTCGCCGAAAGTGTCCAGTTCAGCCTCGGCAAGGGCATTTAAATCTATATCCATGCCCAGTTTATTTTTTGCCTCCACTTTAATTGTCACAAAGTCCAAGCTAACAAGATCCAACTCATCTATCGTTGTCTCATCAGTAATGGCGTCAACATCAATATCGGTTAAACGGTCAATTATAGCTTTTAAAAATGCTTCCAGATCTTGCCTCATAGCTACTTCCTTTTCAGCCTTGTAGAACATCCAATAAACTTAAGTTTTAATAATGCATCGCCATTTTTATATTTTAGTTATGGAGCAAAGTCAACCTGTTTTTATAACTGTGATTTGCTTGTTTTTAACCGCTGACTTTTCGTTAACGTTCAATGAATATAAGGAAAGTCTTACAGTAAAAAGGTATTTATCCCATTATCTCAATCCTCTTGCTAATAATTTATTCTTTTAACTGTTTGTTTTTTATGGTTAATTAATAAATTTCAGGCATGACTTAAACTCAGAAGTAGCTAGATATGAAATTTTATATAGTTAAAATTAATATAAGTCAGAATTCCAGATAGAGATATTACCCTGGGTATTGATGAGGCCATACTGATTTTCACCGCTTTCGTTGTTTTTTTACTGCCAAATAAAACCAAATGAGTAAAATAAAAAGCGCTTAAAAAAACGATCTGGATTAGTATAGAATATGAATATTTACTTAGACACTAGGTAGCGTTATCAAGAAAAAATAAGAATATGGTATATCTCCCATGATCTAAGAATTTTCGAGTTGAGAATATGCTGAATAAAACAACCTCGTGGCTCTCCATTTTAATTCTGTTGAGCGTCGTCATTATTGCGTGCGGCGTTTACTATTACCAGAGCCAGCAAGAACCTGCTTTGACACTGTATGGTAATGTAGATATTCGTACTGTTAACCTCAGTTTTCGAGTTGGTGGGCGTTTAGCTTCGTTGAATGTTGATGAGGGAGACCACGTCGAGCCAGGAAAGCTCTTGGGTAAACTGGATTATTCTTCTTATATAAATGCACAGAATGAAAGTGACGCTAATGTCGCAGCGGCTCAAGCACAGTTGGATTTATTACTGGCCGGCTATCGAGACGAGGAAATTGCACAGGCTCGTTCCGCAGTGGCTCAGCAACAGGCTGCTTTTGATTACGCCGATAGCTTCTATAAACGCCAACAGCGCTTATGGGCTACGCTGTCAATTGCAAGCAATGACCTTGAGAATGCCAAGACGGCCCGCAACCAGGCCCAGGCCGCACTTCAAGCAGCCAAAGACAAACTCAGCCAATATCTGAAAGGCAATCGGATACAACAGATCGATCAAGCTAAAGCCGCTGTAGCCCAAGCTCAGGCTCGTGCCGATCAGGCAGCACTTGACCTGAAAGATACGCAGCTCTATTCCCCCGCTGCAGGCATTGTTCTGACCCGCACAGTAGAACCCGGCACGATGCTTGCGGCAGGCGCAACGGTTTTCAATGTCTCTCTTACGCGCCCGGTTTGGATCCGTGCTTATATTGACGGCATCAACCTGCGGCATGCCATTCCCGGCACCGAAGTGCAAATTTTTATTGATGGACGGGCAAACAAGCCTTATCTCGGCAAGATTGGTTTTGTTTCTCCTACTGCAGAATTCACCCCGAAAAACGTTGAAACACCAGAGCTACGCACCGACCTGGTTTATCGCCTACGAATTATCGTCACCAATCCTGACGATGCATTACGACAAGGGATGCCGGTAACGCTGCGCTTTCCTCCCTTCAGTGCTGGCTAAGTCGGCGTCTTTATAACAGGAGTCATGCATGCTTTTTCGTGTAACAACCTTGATTATAAAGGAGTTGCGCTCACTATTACGCGATCCGCAAACCCGTATTATTTTAATTGCACCGGTCATTTTCCAGGTCTTGCTTTTTCCCTTTGCCGCTACGCTTGAGGTCACTAATGCCACTGTTGCCGTTTACAGCGAGGATAGCGGCCCAGCATCTGTTGAACTTACTCAACGATTTGCTCGGACAAAGGCGTTTTCACATCTGCTGCTATTGAAAAATCCACAGGATGTCAGCAGCGTTATTGAAAACCAGCAAGCGTTGGTGTTAGTTCGATTCCCCGCAAATTTTTCACGCCATCTACTCAGTGGTGAGCAGGCTTCACTACAGGTGCTTCTGGACGGACGCAATTCCAACAGCGCGCAAATCGCAGCCAATTATATTCAACAGATTACACGCGAATTCGAGCAAGAATTCATTGGCCAATTGCCACACCAGAACAACAGCCAACTGATACTGCGCAACTGGTATAACCCCAACCTGGACTATAAATGGTTTGTCATTCCATGTTTGATTGCCATGATTGCCACTATTGGCGTGTTAACGGTTACCTCTTTGTCAATCACTCGTGAACGTGAACAAGGTACGCTGGAGCAATTACTGGTTTCGCCACTCAACACCTGGCAAATTTTTATCGGTAAAGCCATACCCGCGTTGATTATTGCCCTACTGCAAACAACATTGGTGTTGCTGATTGGTATATTTGGATATCAGATCCCCTTCGTTGGATCCTTTGGGTTGCTTTACTTTTCTCTGGTGATTTACGGCGTGTCACTGGTCGGGGTGGGTTTACTTATTTCCGCTTTCTGTATGACGCAACAGCAAGCCTTTATCGGTGTGTTCATGTTTATGATGCCCGCGATCTTGCTTTCCGGCTACGTTTCCCCGGTAGAAAACATGCCGGTATGGCTACAAAAGCTGACCTGGATTAACCCCATTCGCCACTTTACCGACATCGCCAAGATGCTGTATCTGAAAGATGCCAGTTTTTCCATTATCTGGCCCAACTTATGGCCACAACTTATCGTCACGGTCATTACCAGTGGCGTCGCCTACGTGATGTTTAAAAAGAAAATCGCCTGAGGCTGGGTATTTGGCTGAAGTAAACAATGATGGACTCCCTCCAAGCTATTGAGCCGCCGATTTTACCGATGCTATAATGTGACGCAGATCACAACTGTGATCATATTCTCTCCCTATGCGCTTTCTGCCCCTCTGTCTTATCCCACGCGGAATTGAGACGGCCGGATGCGGCTTCTGTAGCAAAGGATCAGGTTCGATGAGTACCATAGCCACTGGCTTTATTATGATGCGCTGGGAATTGCTCAGCGCAGTGATGATGTTTCTGGCCAGCCAACTCAATGTTGTGTGCCGTAAAGCCAGCCGTAACGGTATGGCGTTTATATTTAGCAGCCTCGGCTTGTTGACGACCTGCTGGTTTGTGATGGGATTGATGGGGATTTCCTTCAGCATGGAAGGATTCATGCATTTTTGGGCAGTATCCAAAGATGTTTTTGTCGATATGATGAGCCAAACCCCGATCACCTTCCCTCTGCCATAAAACGGCAGTCCGGGCAAAGTGCTCAACGCTTTGCCCGAACCTTCTACGGTTTAATCCGTTAGTCACGTAGCCAGGGCGTTAACGTTATTCCAACCAGCAATCCCTCTGGGCTAAGCAAACGGGTAACGCTCTGCCCCCAAGGCTCCTGACGATTGGCGATCAACAGCCGGTATCCTTGATCTTGCAGTGTTTGCGTAGCCTTTTCCATGTCTGCGACGTCAAACTCCAGCCAGGCCTGTGGCACCGGCAGGTCTTGAGGCCACTGCGCCTGGCCAAAGCAGGACTGTGCCGCCTGAGCTAAAGGCCATAATGCAAAGTGTTTCACGCCGGGCAAGGCATCGTGCTCTGTCAGAAAATAGTCCTCATTCCCTTCCATCGGTTTTAATGGCAAACCCAAAGCCTGCTGATAGAAGGCCTGGCTTTGGTGGGTGCTTTGCGTGATCGGGCCGAAACCGGCGACGAATAACACCTCAACACCGCAAAATGGCTGTTCCATATGATATTCCCCAGAGCTGTTCAGCGGCTTTGTCGCCGCAACTGTAAAGGTGCGCAACCGTAAGCCGCTTTGAAACGGTTGCTGAAATGGCTGGCCGAACTGAAACCGCAATCCAGCGCAATCTGCGTTAGTGGCATCGCCGTATGGCGCAACAGTTTTTCTGCCTGTTGCAGACGGACCTGCATCACATGTTGATGCGGCGCGAGCCCCGTGCTGTGCTTAAACATCCGGGCAAAATGGAACTCACTCAACCCAGCCTGTAAGGCCAGATCGCCCAACAGGAGCGGCTGATCAAGATGGTTTCTTATAAATTCCTGCACCCGCTTCAATACTGCTGGCGCCAGCCCACCTCGCACGCCAGGCAGCCGCCATTGCAATTGGGTGTAATGTTGGAGCAGATGGGACATCAACAGCGTTGAAGCGCTGCTCAGTGCCAGTTGATTAGCACTGTCCTGCCAATCGCAGTTAAGAAGAAACTGCCGATACAGCAGCGTGATCTGCCGATCTTCGGCAAATGTCCGCTGTTCTACATTGATGGAAAGTGGGCTGCGATCCCAGGTCTGTTCCGCCAAATAGCGCAAATGTCGATCGGTACAATAAAGGTGTACGAAAGAGAGTTCGCTGCGCACATCCCAGGTTGATTCGTACTGACGAGGCATGATGCAAAAACGATCGGGTCCCCCGCCATTTTGCCAGCCGCCAGGGACTTTTTGATAACATTCATAGCCATCGGCAATATACAGGCTGAGCGTATGATGATCTGCACTTTCCTGCGTGATCCGATCGTTGCAGTTAGACCAGGCCGCTAACTGCACGCCAGACCCCAGTTGCACGCTGTTGTGCAACCGGGCTTTGTGTTTGTGCAGTGTTTCAAATGCCAGATACGACATCGCCACCTCATCCCCTGTAAAAATAACCGTTTCAGTGTAAAGAGTGACGGCTACGGATACCAGTCGCCAGCAGAGGTAGTTGGTAAAAAAAGCGCAAGAATATGCAAGTGTGAGCAAAGGCCTGAAAGCGGCGCAACGGCTAACGGTGAATACTCTGAAGCAGGATAAATGAGGAGTCTCTATGAATACGCTGTTGTATCTTGCCGTGGTACTGATTTGGGGCACCACCTGGATTGCGATCACCCTGCAACAGGCGGGCTCGGTAGCCATTCCGGTTTCCATCAGTTACCGCTTTTTGCTGTCTGCCGCGGTGATGTGGCTGGGGTTGCTGCTATTGCGCCGTCTGCGTGCCATCAGTCTGCAAGACCATCTGTTCTGCATGTTGCAGGGCTGCTGTGTGTTTGGCTTTAATTTTTACTGTTTTTACCACGCAGCCGCTTATATCAGCAGTGGTCTGGAGTCCGTGATTTTCTCGATGGCCGTGTTGTTCAATGCGCTAAACAGCATGATTTTCTTCCGTCAACGCCCTAGCCCAAACCTGTTGCCTGCGGCGTTATTAGGCATGACCGGCATTGTCGCCCTGTTCTGGCAGGACCTGGCCACAACCCAAATGGCGCCAGAGTTACTGAAAGGGATCGGGTTAAGCGCCCTAGGCACCTACGGTTTTTCATTGGGTAACATGCTCAGTGCGCGCCATCAGCGTCGTGGCCTGGATATTCTCTCTACCAACACCTATGCGATGAGTTATGGCGCCCTGTTAATGGCCGCTATTGCTCTGGCGCAAGGGGCTTCTTTCCAAATCGAATTTACCACGCGCTACTTGGGCTCTTTGCTTTATCTGGCGATATTTGGTTCAGTGATCGCCTTTGCCGCCTACTTCAGCCTGCTTGGTCGTATCGGTGCTGGGGCGGCAGCCTACAGTACCTTGCTGTTCCCCCTGGTTGCACTGACTATCTCTACCCTTTTTGAAGGCTACCAATGGCATCTGAATGCGGTCATTGGCCTATGCCTGATCCTGCTCGGTAATCTGGTGATGTTTTCTAAACCGGGCCGATTTACTCCACGCTGGCGGCGTCGGCCTGCGTGAAACGCATTGCGGTTTCCCAACGTTTACAGGTTCTCATTCCGATAAAACAGTGACGAAAACCGGGGCCGGCATCGTCATTTGTGTCGAAAATCTGTCGACAGCGGAATGGGTGAACCGGTAACTCTCTGTTTTTATAGTCTCTTCTGGACTGGCACGCTTTATGTATAGCCAAAAGGCAGAACATTCACATAGCCATACCCATCGCTTCTACGCTTGCTTTAAAAGGGATGGGTCTTCCAGGAGTGACTCATGAACAGGTTTATCATCGCCGATCCTAAAAAATGTATTGGCTGCCGTACTTGCGAGATTGCCTGCGTAATAGCGCATAACGAAAACCAGGAACTCTCGGGGCTGAACACCGCCTCTTTCGCGCCACGCTTGCATGTCATCAAAAGTGTTAACGTCAGTACCGCAGTGTTGTGCCGACAGTGTGAAGATGCGCCCTGCGCCAATGTTTGTCCAAACGGCGCCATCATCCGCACTGACGATAGGGTGCTGGTAAAACAAGAACATTGCATTGGCTGTAAAACCTGTGTTGTGGCCTGCCCTTACGGCGCAATGGAGGTGATCACCCGCCCGGTAACACGCCAGAACGAAACTGTCATGAATCTGCCGACCGAGAAGGCCGAAGCCCATAAGTGCGATCTTTGCTTCGGCCGCGATAACGGCCCCGCCTGTATGGAAGTTTGCCCAACCAATGCGCTGTACTGCGTGGATCGCAATATGTTGCAAGAGATGAACGCCGCAAAACGCCGCCGCGCCGCGCTTGATACGCTGTCATCCCTGTTTTAGGAGCTGAACCCATGAAAAAAATCACAACCGTCTGCCCTTATTGCGGTGCAGGCTGCAAAATGAAACTGGTGGTCGACAATGGCAAAATCCTCCGAGCAGAAGCGGCGGATGGTGCGACCAATCAAGGCGAACTGTGTCTGAAAGGCTACTACGGCTGGGACTTCCTCAATGATACCAAGCTGTTGACGCCGCGCCTGAGACAACCGTTAATCCGCCGAGAGAAAGGCGGCAAATTCGAGGCTGTCAGTTGGGATGAAGCTATCCGCTACACGGCGCAACGGCTGAAAGAGATTAAACAGCAATATGGTGCGCGCGCCATCATGCATACCGGTTCTTCACGGGGTACCGGTAATGAAACCAACTATGTGATGCAGAAATTCGCTCGCGCCGTGATCGGTACCAACAATGTCGACTGTTGTGCTCGCGTCTGCCATGGCCCTTCAGTTGCGGGTTTGCAGGCCACATTAGGTAACGGTGCGATGAGTAATTCCATCGGCGATATCGAAAACTCCAAATGCTTACTGATCATTGGCTACAACTGTGCGGATTCTCACCCTATCGTGGCGCGGCGCGTGCTGAAAGCCAAAGAGAAAGGTGCGCAAATTATTGTGTGCGATCCACGCCGTATCGAAACCGCCCGTATCGCCGATCAACATTTGCAGATCAAGAATGGCTGTAACATGGCTCTGGTCAATGCGTTTGCACATGTATTGATTGAAGAAAACCTGTATGACCATGATTATGTTGCAAAATATACCGAAGGCTTCGAGACCTATCGTCAACAGGTGGCAGACTATGCGCCCGAGGCGGTAGAACATCTGACCGGCGTCAGCGCTCAACAAATCCGCCAGGCTATGCGCACTTATGCCAGCGCACCTTCGGCCACCATCATGTGGGGGATGGGTGTGACGCAATTTGGTCAGGCCGTGGATGTGGTGAAAGGCATCGCCAGCCTGGCACTGTTGACCGGCAATCTGGGCCGCCCTAACGTTGGCGTTGGGCCGGTACGTGGGCAGAATAATGTTCAGGGCGCCTGTGATATGGGGGTTCTGCCGAATGAATTCCCAGGTTATCAGGCCGTAACCGATGCCAGCGTACGGGCTAAATTCGCCGCAGCCTGGGGGATTGATGCGGCGCAGATGGATCCAGAGGTGGGTTATCGCATTACCGAAATACCGCATTTGGTCCATGAGGGTAAAGTTAAAGCTTATTACATCATGGGTGAGGACCCATTACAGACCGAGGCCGATTTAAGCCTGGTACGTAGCGCATTCGAGAAACTGGAATTTGTCGTGGTGCAGGACATCTTTATGACCAAGACGGCCGAACAGGCCGACGTGATCTTGCCAGCCACTTCCTGGGGAGAACATGGAGGCGTATTTTCCTGCGCCGATCGTGGCTTCCAGCGTTTCGAAAAAGCCGTTGAACCGCAATACAACGTCAAACGTGATTGGGAAATCATCAGCCTGCTGGCTACTGAGATGGGCTATCCGATGCATTACGACAATAACCAGCAGATCTGGGACGAAATGCGCGAACTGTGCCCACTATTCTACGGTGCAACCTATGAAAAAATGGGTGAACTCGGTCATGTGCAATGGCCCTGCACCACGTTGGAAAGCCCCGGAACGCCTTACCTGTATGAAGGTAATCAATTCACCACCCCTTCAGGAAAAGGTCAGCTGTTTGCCACAGCCTGGCGTGCTCCGGCAGAAATCCCAGATGACAGTTACCCTTTGGTGTTGTGTACCGTACGCGAGGTGGGCCACTACTCATGCCGTTCAATGACCGGTAACTGTGCGGCATTGCAAACGCTGGCTGACGAACCCGGCTTCGTGCAGATCCATCCGCAAGATGCCGCTGCGCTTGGCATTGCCGATCAGCAATTGGTCTGGGTCACTTCACGCCGTGGCAAGGTGATTTCCCGGGCCAACTATAACGAAAGGATTAATTTGGGGGCGGTCTATATGACCTACCAGTGGTGGATTGGTGCCTGTAACGAATTGACTCAGGATAATCTGGATCCCATCTCCAAAACGCCGGAAACCAAGTACTGTGCGGTGAAACTGGAAGCGATAGCCGATCAGCACTGGGCGGAAAACTATGCGCAGCAAAGTTACAGCGATATGAAAGCCCGCCTGCGGCACGTGGCGGAGGATGTGATGTAGCATCGATACGTGGCTGATAGCGGTATTTCTGTTGCCGCTATCAGCGTATTTCTCCTTATGTTGAAGCCGCTTATTAATCATTAACCCATCCGGTGGAATTTTTTCCTTACCCAAGAGTTTGAAATCAATGTGATTCATTAGCAACGGAATACATTGGTTTTACATGTGAAATATCAGCTACTTCTGGATGATAAACGCTGTTTTTTATGTGGTGCTTGCGCCAGGATTTGCCCTGAAGGCGCTATACAGATAAATAGCGAATGCATGACATTGAACCATAACCGTTGCACCGGCTGTGGCAGCTGTGAAGACAGCTGTCTGGCTCATGCGATAAAAATAACGGGAAGTCATCAAAGTACGCTGACCACGCTCAAGGTCAGCGAAGTGCATTGCTCTAGCTGCCAGCGCCTATTTTTTGCCTGGCGTGAGCAAAGCGATAAGTGCCCGGTATGCCAGCGCCATCGCTATGGGATGAGAGAGGCATAAATCCGTTGCATTCAGGGGGGCGCGTTGGGCAAAAGGCTTCCATTTCCTGCTTGAACTGGATCATCTCCCACGTCATCAAAACTTACGGGCCACCTCCAATCCCTATTCTCACTCAATCAGCCACCTGTTATACAGGTGGCCTAGACACGAGGGTTTTAAAATCCGATGCCGATATTTTAACGTGCGCTCTTTTTTTGGCAGATATAACTCAGCACGCGGTAGATTAAGCGGGTAATAAAAATACCGCTAGCGATGGAAACCAAAAGCGTGGAAAGCGATTTTGGCGCAGCATACCATAATGATGCCCCAACGCCAGCACCGCTTAATAAAGACGCTGACAGAAACACACCCATCAGAACGGAAAGCATAATCAAGATGGTTTTCATAATATCGGCTCAGACATGAATAGATAACACTTATATTTTATTTGAATCGATAAGTCTTGCAGACTACCATGAACAGCCTCCTCCCGAACTGGAACCACATTTATTGCCATCATTGAAGCAGTCGCCAGTGATTGCGCCGCCATTCCCGCGCTCACCAGATACCTGTTCAAGCAATGAAAAACCTATAAAATCCATAAACAACTCCTTTTATTTATTACATGGGTTATGTACAACGGCTTAATTATTAATGCATCCCCAGTTCAAGATCAATCCCAAAATAAAAAATAATCATCAAAAGTTTTCGACGCCAGTATCACTATTTTAATGACCGTTAATCGTGTAACTTACTCAATTAACTAACCAACGTGATAACAATAATCTTTATTTGGACAACTAAAGCGAATGTATTATATATTTCTCAGCTCAAGCGAATATTTCACCTCAAGCCAGCCATAATCCCAACAGCGCCCCTCCTGCCAGTATCCACAACGGATGGATGCGCTTGTTCATGCTCAACAGCGTCGCCAACGCGATCAACGCTGCCAGCCGCCAGTTGGCCGCCGATGCTTGCGCAATCAATAAACCACTGGCGACAACCAACCCCACCGTCACCGGAACCAGCCCGGCCTGCACGATACGCCGCCAGGGTTTATCTTTGAAGCGCCGCCAGGCTCCCATGACCAGAATTGTCACTATCGATGACGGCCCAAACTTGGCAACGGATGAAACCAACAGCCCTGCCCATCCTGCAACATGCCAGCCAATCAACGGCACTATCATCATATTTGGCCCCGGCGCAGCCTGCGCCATAGCAAACAACGCGCTGAATTCCTGGGCACTCATCCATTGATGAACTTCCACGACCTGCCGCTGCATTTCCGGCAAGATGGTAAAACCGCCGCCAAAAGCCATCAGCGAAAGCTCGGTAAAAATGATCGCCAGCGAGAATAACACCGCCATCATGAAGGTTTCCTCCATATCAGCAAAATGCTCAGCGGTGCCAACACCAGCATGGTGGGCAGCAGAGGTAGACGTAACCAGGCGATCGCCACCAGTGCAACACCGACAATCATTAATGACAGCCATTTTCCCCGCAGTGGCAACAGCATTTTCAGCCCGGTAGAGAGCAGCAAGCCCGCCGCCGCTGCTGCCAGGCCAGCAAACACATGTTGCACATGGGGATCGTTTTGATAGCGGGCATAAATCACGCCCAATCCCACCACGATTGCCGTTGGTGCACAGATCAAGCCCAGTAAGGCGCACAACGCACCGCGCACCCCGCGGAACTCCATCCCCACGGCAACGGAAAGGTTTATGACGTTACCACCGGGAAGAAACTGACACAGTCCCAATAACTCGGTAAATTGCTCGCTGCTTAGCCAACGCCGCTGCTCGACCAGCATGCTACGCGCCAGTGGCAACACCCCGCCAAAGCCAATCAAACCCAGCATCAGAAAGCCGATAAACAGTTGGGCGTTGCCCGGCGGCGCACGGAGTTCACTGTCTTTTACCGCGTTGGAGTCAGACATGACATATTCCACATCAAACAGGTTGTGAGTTGATATGATGCACGCGCCCATGCCATGATGTCTATTGCATTTCTAGCTTATTAATAATTCACGAAGATATAAAAAAACTCTGAAGATATTCCCTAACAACGGGAGCCCCACAATGCACAGAGAACGGCACAGTATAGAAAGGATAGGCTGGCTTCGGGCTGCAGTGCTTGGCGCGAATGATGGTATTGTCTCCACTGCAAGTTTGCTATTGGGTGTCGCGTCAGCCAATGCGACACATCAAAGTATTCTTTTGGCTGGTATTGCCGGTCTCACCGCAGGTGCAATGTCGATGGCAACCGGAGAATATGTCTCGGTATCTTCTCAGTCAGATACCGAAAAGGCGGCATTAGCGGAAGAACAGGCAGAACTGCTCGCAGATTATCAGGGTGAATTCCGCGAATTAACCTCGATTTATGTCCATCGCGGCCTTGATGTCTCGCTGGCTAAGCAAGTGGCTGAAAAACTGATGAACCATGATGCCTTAGGAGCGCACGCACGTGATGAACTGGGGATATCTGACATCACTACCGCTCGCCCGTTACAGGCGGCATTGGCGTCTGCAATGAGCTTCTCAGCAGGTGCGATACTGCCCTTGTTGGTCGCCTTTATCGTCTCGGCTAATTGGGCCATTCCCGCGATTAGCCTGTCGGCATTAATTTCTTTGGCTATTCTGGGCGGCATTGCGGCGAAGGCAGGTGGCGCGCCGATATGGCCAGGTATCATTCGGATTACATTCTGGAGTGCACTTGCGATGGGAGTATCATCTGGAATTGGTATGCTATTTGGTTCAGTAACAAGCTAAAATCAGAACAAAGTAGATCGTATCAACAGCCCCTGATCATAGAGCTTTTATTTTAGAGGCTTAATGTTTCCTTAATATTACAGGCTTAAAGTAAATTTTTCGAAAATCAGGGGGACGTTATGAGCAAAAAATTTGCATCTAGCCAGATTTTATTCCACTGGGTCATTTTTATTTTAGTTGTTCTCACTTATGCTGCAATGGAGTTAAAAGGATTTGCGGCCAAGGGTAGTGATGCCCGTGCGTTGATGAAGACACTTCATTATACGTTTGGTGTCAGTGTAATGATTTTAATGTTGATTCGCATCATTCTGAAAGTCACCCATAAAGATCCAGACATCATACCCGCCCCACCACATTGGCAAATCGTCCTTTCAAAAGCTGTTCACGGTGTTTTATACCTTTTGTTTATCAGCTTACCATTACTCGGCGTTTTGTCGCTTTATTATGGTCATGTCGAATGGTCATTTTTCTCGTATAGCATGCCAGTAGCAAACGTTGAAAATAGCGTTATGCAGCATAATTTAAAAGAAATCCATGAGGTTATTGCCAATGTAGGTTATTTTATTGTCGGTCTGCACGCGGCAGCAGCAATATTTCATCACTATATTATGCGCGATAATACATTAGTGAGAATGCTGCCAAAAAAGGACTAGCTTAACCCGGTGTGAGGCTTACCCTCCTTCGTACAGCGCGCTCCATCTCCGCCAAGACTCGATTAAGAGCTCCGCTGTATCTTAAGCCTCCATCGCCGCTCATTTATCCTTTCCGCCAGTGGAGAACACGCGCGCTCACTTCCATCAGTAATCCCATTGAATAAACTTTCACGGGCACATTGACATGTAGACCGATCAATCTACAATGATTAAAACTCCCTGTCCCTGCTCAATGCAGCATTGTAGGAAACATGAAAAAAACAATGGGTCGTCCCAGAGCGTTTCATCCCCAGGATTTTCTTAACACTGCGCTAGACGTCTTCTGGCTGAAAGGATTTCAGGCAACGTCCATGGCAGACTTGATGAAAACATCCGGCCTGGCCAGTGCCAGCATTTACAAACTTTATCCAGATAAGAAATCTCTTTTTTTGGCGGCATTGACCCAGTATATGGAAGACGGTTTACGCCGAATAGCAGCGCGAGCCAATGAACTACCGCCTGGTGAAGCATTACGTGAGACATTGGATTACTGTGCGCACCTCTCCAGCGGTGAGAATGGTATCCGAGGCTGTTTAACCATTGCTGCAGCCAATGAACTTATCCCTAGGGATAAAGAGGTTTGTGAAAAAGTCCACTTTATGTTCAACAGCATCAAACAACATCTGGAACACATCATACGTCGGGGCCAGGAAGAGGATATCTTCAGAACCGATACTGCAGCATCAGTCATTGCCGAAAGCCTGTTCATGCTGCTGGAAGGAATGCGTGTTTACGGCAAAATCGGCCCAGAGATTGCAGACCTCAAACAGGTGAACCACTTTATGATGACAGCGATATTAAAACCGAAACCTGCTGGCGGAGATGTTTAATGTTCATGCCCGGCATGCTGGTGCGGTTACCTAAACAGCGGCGAGTGATGGTGGTCACTAATGCAACGGCCGATCGCATATGCTGCAGTTGGTATGAGCAAAATAGACTCAAGAGCGAGGTATTTAAGGCTGAGCAGTTGGTTATCATTGACGCTGGCAGAAACCATCTGAGCTATACCTGAATTTAGGGGGCAGTTTGGATATCGAAAATTATTGTACGCCAAGGCTGTTTTTTGACCACTTCGATTTTAGCTGGTCTAAGTCAGCGAAACTTATCGGAAGCTGATATCCGATTGTTTTTAACCCGCGCAGTGATGACCGTCATTAGTAATATACGGATCGACCCGATGGCGGCGATGTCGCATAAGGACTGGCTGAGCCACCGCCAACGGCAAAAACAGGGAGCGACAAGCTACAGTGCTTCGTAGGTTTGCCGCATCCAGGTTCTTTCTAAGTTAACCGAGTCAAGTTAAATATCATATTCCACATACACTACTGCGACAGTTCATATATTTTCTCTGAAAAATCTAAGTAGCTGTTTGTTAACAAAATCCGAATTTTCAATATTGCTAATATGTGCTGCTCCCGGCACAGTCAGGTGATTACATGATAACAGATCAGCAATCCTTTTTCCCTCTGTTGGTGGTCTGGGTATATCAAACTCCCCTGTCATCACCAATGACGGGCAAGATATATCGCCAAGAATATTGAGCCGGTCTGCTCTGCCAAAAATAATTCGTCCAAGAGGGATAATACTCTCTCTTAACTTCTCTGCCGGTAATGTACTTAAAAATACATAAAGCTCATCCTTCAGTTTCTGGTTGGCGCTTGGAGTATAAAACAAAGAAACCAGGTATTCACACATATCCGGAGGGATCTTCCCTTGTTGTTCAATGACATTCAAATTATTAAAGTAAATTAACTTTGTACTATCGGGCTCAGAACCAAGATCCGTATCCATCAGAACTAATGCCTTGACAGCATGTGGGTATTTATAAGCTAATTCGGCCCCCCACATCCCCCCGACGGACAAACCAACAACGGCGAACTCATTAATCCCCAGGGATGTGATTAAAGAATAATGGTCATCAGCCAAATCTTCGATCGATTTTCTTTTAGCAGGAAGCGATGGCGAGTCGCCGTGAGCCCACAGGTCGGGTACAATAACCCTATAATACTGAGATAGTTCTTTAATCTGAGGCTCCCACATGTTTTTCGAAAAAAAATAGCTATGCCCGAATACTACAGGAAATCCTGACCCTATATCGTAATATGTCATTGAATTATTCATTTTTGTTTTCCTGTGATTTCAACATGAGGAGACAAGATTCATCTCAGTAGTTACACCTGGTCCGAACCCGGCAATTATACCATTTTTGTTTGTGGTGATGTTTTCGCCTTCACACATGCGTCGATAAGTATCAAGAACAACCGAGCTGGAAATATTTCCACAGTTCATTAACGTATCAAAACTATATTTGAATTTTTCCAGCGGAACATTTAGAGTTGAAGCGATATTCTCGAGAATTCTTGGTCCTCCTGCATGGATAATATAGAAATCCAGTTCACTGATATTCCAGTTTTTTCTGCTGGCAAGGTTATTCATAATCGGAGCGAGAGATAACATGGCTTCAGGTACACGTTTGTCAAGCCGGAAATGAAAGCCCGTATCTTCTATATCATAGCTAATCCACTCTTCGCTGTCAGGAACCAGATAACTGTCGTTAATGATCAACCTGAGCCCCGGCCTTGCTTCACTGGTAACGACCGCGGCTGTGACTGCATCACCGAAAAGACCATCGATAAGAAGGCTGCTTATACTGGTATCGGTAGGTTGGTAACTGAGAGAACAAAATTCACAGCTAACAATAAGCACATTACTACCTGGGTGCGCTGCAATAAAATCCTGAGCACGGTTGATAGCCACTGCCCCGGCAGCACACCCCAACTGGGCAATTGGTATCTGAACCGTATTCCTGGGGAAATTAAATTCATTAATCATCCATGCCGTTAATGACGGCATGGAAAAGCCTGTACAGGAAACATAAATAATAGCAGATATATCCTTGCAATCTAACCGGGCGTTGGCAAGTGCTTCATTAATTGCTTGAGGAATGAGTTTTTTAGCTTCGATATCAAAAACTTTGTTCCTGTATCCAAATCCTGAGTGCCTGGTTGTCAGAGCCATAGGCATAACCAGATGTCTCTTTTTTATTCCTATGTTCTTGATGATTTCTATTGCCTTATCAATATAACTTAATGCCCTGAAATTTTTTCTGGCAAACGCGATGGTTTCATCAAGCGTCAGTATATAATCCGGCAATACTGTAGAGGGCTTTGTTAATATAGGCATATACAACCCCACTTAATTAAAGTCAGTGATTTTGATAGCATGCTGGTATTAATATTTAGGCAAGCAATCCGTTGGAGTCAAGTAAGACAAATAGCGATTTATAGCTAAGTAAGCCAAGAGTGCTATCAAAATGACATGCAATTCATGCCGTTATATTGTTTTTTTAGATGCTGTCAATTTTTGCATATTTTTTTAATTATATATTTCAATCAATTGCAACTTACGCGTAGGTATTTCATTGAAATTTAATTGATTTGACTTATTTAAATAAATCAACTTAGCTTAAAAGAGTATGATACGAGCACATGGTTATTAGCTATTACTGAATCCCAACATTTTACTGAGGATAATTTATGCCACGTGAGGTTATGAGGCACATCTCCATACCAGAACCTAGCCTATTCGACCTCCTGGGTTACACGAGTGGCTGGGCTACTCTTTACAGCCATCTAACTTCATATTGTGTTTTCCAAATAATACGGTAGCAACAATTGCTGTATTATATTTCAGGTATATGAAAAGCGTTTTTAACATCCTACAAAGAAAGTAGTCTTATTTCGATGAGTGATTACAGATATCATCTTTCTCTGCAGGGTTAGATCTTTGAATGTCGCAGGGATTTAACCCGTTGACTGTTGGCGGCAAACGCTCAGCACCAATTGCCTGAGCCAGCGATGAGCCGGATCTACCTCGGAACGAGGATGCCACATTTGCGAAATGGTAATGCCTTTGGTTTTTACCGGAAGTTCAAATGCCCAGAGCAAATCCGTAGCTGTAATCCCCTTATGATGGAAAAAGAACGAAGCCGGCACCAGCGCCACCAGATCGGAAGCCTGAGCCACGGCCAGCGCGGCCGGGAAGCTCGGAACTACTGCCGCAATTTTCCGCTCCAGATCCATTTCCGCCAATGCGTCATCGACGGGGCCACTCATCCGCCCGCTGCGAGACGCCACAACATGCCCAAACGCGGCATACTGGCTGGCACTAATCTCCGATGCCAACGCAAGCGGATGCCCCTTTCTGACAATGCCGATAAACCGATCTCGGAATAATGCCTGCAACCGTATTTCTGGCCCCATATCCCCTAACACGCCGATTTCCAGATCTACCAACCCCTCACGCAGATGCCTTGAGCTCTTCTCGGGTTTGGGTGCAAAACGCAGGCGAATCAAAGGTGCCGCCACCGCTGCCGCACTGATAAGCGCCGCGCCAAAAGCCTCGACAAAGCCATCGTTGGCACGAAGGGTGAAAGTTCGCTCCAACGTTGATAGATCCAGCTCTGATGAGGAAGGGCGAAGGATAGCTCGGGCCTCAAAGACCACATTCTGCGTACGTTCGCGGATTGCTTCAGCATAAGGCGTCAACACCATGTTGCGCCCTGCTCGAACCAGCAAAGGATCGCCGGTAACGCTGCGCAGGCGGCTGAGCGTGCGACTCATGGCCGAAGCGCTCAACCCCAGGCGACGGGCAGCCCCCGCCACGCTACCTTCAGCGAGCAGCACGTCGAGCGCCATCAGTAAATTGAAATCAGGTTCAGTCATGCTTCATAGTAGCCTGAGTAAAGGAGTGAGGAAAGGCGCCTGATGCAGGTTTTAAATTCTATCATTGTGCATAACGCCTGCTCTGGCTTCGTCCTTAGCCACAACACGCGTTAGATGAATAACCAGGTAAAGCAGCTCATCGTTAGGCGGCTCAATTTCCCGTAGATTCGTTACCTAATCGCGGATCAATATCACGATAGCCAGAGAACAAATCCCCCGGCGCGATACCAAACTCCTGAGATTTATTCTGTTAAAAATAATTACCCTGCCCCGTTGCAAGCTGTAGCCATGCCCCGTGATGGTATAAACTGCCGCTACTACGGCCAGTGATAATGCCGCGCCAGAAGAATAACAAGCAGAGGAAGTTAACATGCAACCAGTCTCTAAACTGCAGCCGCCGCCAATTGATGTGCTCACCATTCAGTCACAGGTGGTCTACGGCAGCGTGGGTAATGGCATTGCCTACCGCACACTGTTGAAAAAGAACCTGGAGGTGCTGCAGGTGCCGAGCGTGTTGTTCGGTTGCCCGCCCTATTATGGTACCCCACACGGTGGCGTCGTTCCCAACGCGTGGTTTAGCGGTTTTCTGGACGATTTAATTGCGCGTGATGTCGTTCGCCGCGTTCGTGCCGTGATCGTCGGCTATCTGGGCGATGTGATGCAGGGCCATATTCTGGCAGATTGGCTCCAGCGCGTTATCACCATTAATCCGGAGATTAAAATCTACATCGATCCGGTCATGGGGGACTATGGCGAAGGCGTGTATGTCGATGAACGCTTGGTAGGATGTTACCGCTCACCGTTCCTTAACCTGGCACATGGCGTGACACCCAACGGTTTTGAGCTTGAGCAGCTGTCTGGCTGCCCGCTAACCACCCGTGAACAAACCCAACACGCTGCAAAAGCGTTACTGAAAGGCAACACGCAATGGGTATTGGTCACCAGTGCTCCCGGCGTAGCGACCCGCGATGACGAAGTCGGCCTATTGTTAGTCACCGCAAACGACGTGCAAAGCTTCACCCATGCCAAAATCAACTCGGCGGCGAAAGGCACCGGTGACATGTTTACCGCACTGTTGATCAGCCACCTGCTTCAAGGTGACCCGCTCAGCACGGCTATTCCGGCAGCCAGTCGCGAGGTGTGTTCGGTGTTGGAAGAAGCCGCGCGCCATGGCTGGCAGGAAATTGGCAGCTTGCGGGCATTGAAATAATCCCAAACCCGGCGCAGGAAAAACCTGCGCCGATCACTCAGCGCTTTTTCTTTTTGTTGAAGTCCAATTCAAAAGCAAATACGGCACTTTGGATTTTACGCTCAGTCTGTATCCCCAGCTTAATGAAGCGACAAGACAAACGTGAAAAATGCTGCGCCTCGTCCTCATCAACTTCATGATCTTCATTAATGGCGATCAGTTCCATATTCACAGTGAACTTGCCATAGTCACCCAAGTCCAACTGAGCCTTGTTGAACACCAGCCCCGGTTGCATGCAGGTTGGCACTGGGGAATCGATACGCAATCCAACGCCGCCTGGAGAAAGATCGTGAATACGAAGTTGGTACGGGGTACCGTCGTCATACTCTCCCCGGCACAGGAATTCTCGCCAATAAGGGGTAGTGATCCGCAACTGACGGCGGCGCTGGATATAGACCAGTTTTTCTGGCAGACGCGCTGCATAGACTGTCATATCGTTATGTTCGGTCAGTTCTGCCTGCTCGAGAGCGAATTCGATTTTGGCATCCTGACTTTCAATCACGATATTGAATTCCCCACTGGGAAACCGCTCGTTATTAGCATCACACTCAAAAACGATGTTATCGGCCCCGACGCTCAATAGTTGACTGCTGAATTGATGCTGCTGATTAGCGACGCGTAGCGGTGTTTTTTGCTTATAAATATCACGCAAAATTGCCAGAACTTCAAAACGCTCCTGCTTGATAAACAGTCCGTTATCAATATGCTCCACCCGTCTCTCCCAGAATTATCTATACCCGATAGATTTCAAGTTGCAGCTTGAAAGACGATGGGTATATCGACGTTTACGATTTCCTTACACTTAATCATCACCGCCATCAATACCAAAGTCAAATTTCCCAGCGTTGCCATAATAAAGGCAATAGCCGGGCAAAACGTTCGGCCCATGCTGCTTGACTGGCCGCATCGCAAATCAGGTCCTGGCGGATTTCGATGCCCACATACGGTAATGCCTGGCGCTCTGCATGCATCGGTAGCGTGTAATCGGTGGCGTCGGTCATGGCATATGGCTCGTTGATCCCCACCTGTAAATCCCCTTCCTCCCGCAGTAACTCCGCAAGAAGTAAGGCAAATTGTGGGTGGCGGTTAAACAGTAATCCAACCTGCCAAGGCCGCTCGACACCTTTAAATACCGGCGTGAAACTGTGCATGGCTATCACCGCGCTGGGCTGTCCCTTGGCCTGTCGAGCCGTCAACGCATGGTCGATCGCTTGATGATACGGCTGAAAGATTTCCTGTTCGCGGGCTCCGGCTTCTGCCGCGCTGATGTCTTGATTACCCGGTATCGGCGTGTGTTCAGAAATCAGCGGAATTGAACTGGCAATACCCGGTGTGCGGTTACAGTCGATAACCAAACGCGAGTAATGCTGATGGATGAGGGTTGCATCTAAAAGATGGGCCAATTGGCGCGAAACCCCCAGTGCGCCGATATCCCAACCGATGTGCCTGTCAATCTCCTCGCCAGCGAGGCCTAACGTGCCCAGGCGCTTTGGAATCGCCCGGCCAGCATGATCGCACAGCAACAGCAAGGGCGATGTCGCCTGCGGCAGTTCAACCGCCACGGCCGCAGGTTCATCAGCAGATAACAACGTCGGGGTATAAGGATGAAACATGGCGCGCTCCAGCGAAATAAACCGCTAATTCTAGGCGATCCTTTCACCTGGCACCAACCACTCACTGGAGGTAGGCGAATCAACGCACGGTATAACCGCCGTCAACAGGCAGTGCGTGACCGATCACAAAGCTGGACGCTGGGCTGCATAACCACAATACCGCGTCGGCAACTTCCTCTGCACGGCCAAGGCGTGCCATTGGCACCTCTTTCATTAATTCGCTCATGGCTTCCGGTTGGCTCTCAAGCATGCCGGAAACCATCGGTGTTTCAATGATACCGGGGCAAACGGCGTTGATGCGGATCCCCTTTGCGGCATACTCGAGCCCGGCACTTTTTGTCAGCCCGACAACCCCGTGTTTGGAGGCGTGATAGATCCCCCGCTCGGCAATCCCGACCAGACCACCGAGCGACGAATTATTAACGATAGCTCCGCTGCCTTGCTGACGCATCTGCAATAATTCGTACTTCATACAGTTCCAGATGCCACGCAGATTAACCCCCATCACAAAGTCATAATCTTTCGCTTCGGCATCAGCCGTTTCAGCGACAGGGCTCTGAACACCGGCGTTATTAAATGCGCAGTCCAAGCGCCCGAAGGTGGCAACTGTCTTATTAACCATGGCTTCGACTTCGCTCATATCCACCACATTGCAACGAATACCTATCGCTTTATAGCCAGCAGCAACCAATGCATCCGCAGCGGCGCGCACGCCCTCCTCGTTCACATCCGCCAGCGCCACCGCAGCCCCCGCTTGGGCAAAGGCCTTGGCAGCGGCAAGCCCCATTCCTGATGCGGCCCCGGTTACCAGAGCAACCTGATTTTCAAACAATATTTTCATGCTTTCAATTCCTATATCGCCAAAAGACCCTGGCACAGGCAGCAAAAGCGCTTTACACCAGGGCCTCTTAGCGGTGAGTTACTAAAGATTCTTACCGAAAAACTCGGCTAATTTTTCTACGGCAGGCGTCACATACTGTGGCTTGTCGTAAAGGTCGAAGTGTGAGGCCCCTGGGATAACCATCAATTCTTTAGGCTGCTGTGCATTGGCAAAAGCCTGCTGGCTGAACTTCAGCGTCTCAGTGCGCTCGCCCGCAATCAGTAATACCGGTCTCGGAGCGATCAGCGCCATGTGATCCAGCGGGTAATACGCCATATGCAGACCAGGGCTGGTTACTACATAGCGATTTTTGGCGTTGGGATGCGAACCGCGCGGCGTCAGATAGTATTCCGTTGCTTCGCGCACAAAGTTGGGAGTATCGGCATTCAGTTGATCGCGTGCTGGCAACAACGGCTGAACCAATACAGGGGCTCCGGCTGCTTCCTTGTTGAGTTGTTCATCAACACTCTTTAACAGATTCTGTCTGTCTGCCTCAGAAACCGGTGAACCCTGGATACCATTGCGTGTTGCATCACCGATGTCATAGGCAACTACGCCAGCGACCGCTTTCACTCGCAGGTCGGTCTGCGCCTCGTTCAACGTATACCCACCACCGGCGCAGATCCCCAATGTACCAATGCGGTTTGCATCTACTTGCCCCAGGCTGCTCAGAAAACCAACGGCGCTACGGATGTCCTGCACACGATCTGCCGGATCTTCCAAGTCACGTGGCTTACCTCCGCTCTCGCCATAATGGGAAGCATCGAAGGCCAGAGTAACAAAGCCGTGGCGCGCCAACTGCTGAGCATAAAGGCCGGAGGTCTGCTCTTTCACACCTCCCCAGGGGTGAGAAACGACTATCGCTGGGTATGTTTTGGTACTGTCGTAATCGGCGGGGAGATAGAGATTCCCTGCCATTTTTATTTCCCCGTTGGTGAAAGTCACGTTTTCAGATCCCACGACATTGGCTCCTTCTGCTACTGCGCCAGGAGTTACCGCCTGGGCAAGCGAGGTCTGCGTTAATAAAATTGCCGCTGAGAGCAATGAGTTTCTTAGAATAGACATGTTGCTTTCTCCGCTTTTAATCAACTGGCTACTTGGCGCTGTTGCGATGCCGGATAACGATCACCCACGATGTGTATCTTCGATACGGCCGCCTCCAACGCCAGAACATCTTCAGGGGTCAGTTTCAGCGCGGTGGATCGCAGGTTCTCGTCCAGATGAGCCAGCTTGGTGGTACCTGGAATAGGTACAATCCACGATCCTTTCGCCATCAGCCACGCCAGAGCCACCTGGGCCGAGGTTGCACCACGAGTACGCCCAAACGCGTTCAGGACTTCCACTACCGCCAGATTGGCCCTGATGG
Organism: Serratia fonticola; assembly: GCF_006715025.1. NCBI lineage: Bacteria > Pseudomonadati > Pseudomonadota > Gammaproteobacteria > Enterobacterales > Yersiniaceae > Serratia > Serratia fonticola. The sequence continues at coordinate 3,110,802 of NZ_VFMK01000001.1, read as the reverse complement.
CTTCTGGCGTAAAACGAGGAAGCGTTGCACGGTTGTCATTACCTGAATCAAAGCGGGTATATTCGTTGATTGCCCCACCGAGAAACCCTCGGTTAAGCGGGCTATAGGGCACAAAACCGATACCGAGCTCTTGCAATACCGGGAAGACCTCTTTTTCCTGTGTCCGCCACATCAGGTGATACTCACTTTGCACCGCCGTTACCGGCTGTACGGCATGGGCCCGGCGGATAGTCTCAGCGCCGACTTCACACAGACCAAATCGTTTGACTTTGCCCTGTTGGATCAAATCCTTCACCGCTCCAGCGACGTCTTCGATCGGTACGGCGGGATCGGCACGATGTTGATAGAAGAGATCGATAGCCTCAACACGAAGTCGTTTAAGCGACTCTTCAGCCACGCGTTTTATGGTTTCCGGGCGGCTATCCAGCTCACCCTCAATGTACTTGCCGTCTTCGATGCGATGACCAAATTTCGTCGTCACACTGACCTTGTTGCGATAGGGATACAGCGCCTCACCTGCCAGCTCTTCATTAATCAGAGGACCATACACCTGGGCGGTATCAAACAGCGTCACACCGCGTTCTACCGCCTGATGCAACAATGCGATCATCGCCTGACGATCCGGATGCGGGCCTCGGTTGTAATTCATTCCCATAACGCCAAAGCCCAAGGCCGAAACCTCCATACCAACGGGGCCTTTTCCCAGCGTACGCTGCTGCGTTATCACAGGAAGATCCAGTGCGCTGCAACCCTCAGCCGAAGTGCCCGGGGTCTGTATTTGTTGAGCCACAGCCATACTCACTGACGCAGGCGCACAAGCGACAACACCCGCCGTCGCCATCATTTTCAGTAAGTCACGGCGATGAGAAGACATTTGTTCACTCATAGGATTCACTCCTCCAAATTGGTCTGACTCGTCCTGTAAAAAACCTGCCTATCCGATTAACTCAACCGGTTTAGGCCTGAGAGAGGTCTGCGTGGAGGGTTCCAATTTAAATGGCTGTGCTATAAATAACTAGACAGCTGAATATGCATACTCTTATAAATATGGCTCATCAATAAAAGACCGCGCCCAACAACTGCCATCGGCCAGTTCAGCTATGCGCCAATAGTTCGCCAGTTGGATTTGAAAAGACTCATTGATAAAAAGAGGTCATTAATGGCACGTGACAACTTCAGTGCTCTGCTTGCCTTTATCGCTGTTGCCCGAGAGCACAGTTTCACGCGGGCAGCGGCACAACTTCGTGTCTCCCAACCCGCCCTGAGTTACACGATCCGGGAGCTTGAGGCAAAGTTAGGTGTTCGCCTTCTCATGCGCAGTACCCGAAATGTATCCCCTACAGAAGCTGGCCAACGCCTACTTGATCGTCTGGTTCCGGAATTTGAGCAGATTGAGGAGGACATCCAGTCGCTGAGCGAACTTCGCGATAAGCCAACCGGAACCCTCCGCATCACCGCTATCGACTACGCGATCAGAAGCACGCTTTGGCCCAAACTGGCCAACTTCTTGCCACATTATCCCGATATCCATGTCGAGTTGATCAGTGAGTACGAGAGCGTCGATATCGTCGCCAGAGGCTATGATGCTGGCGTTCGTTTTGGTCAGGAATTGGCTTTGGATATGATCTCCGTGCGCATCGGTCCAGATATCCACAATAGGGTTGTCGGTTCAACGGCCTATTTCGCTAACCGGCGTTTGCCAAAAAAACCACAGGATCTCAATGAACACGTCTGCATCAATCTGCGCACCTCGACCTATGGCGGGCTTTACGAGTGGGAATTTATCAAGGGAAAGCAGACCATCAATGCCCGTGTGGCGGGGACGGTTATTTTTAACAATGCCTACGACATTCTGGAGGCGGCAAAATCAGGTTTCGGGCTGGCCTACCTGCCCGAAGATATGGTCCGCCCTTATATAACACAGGGTCTGTTGACATCCGTATTGGAAGATTGGTGCCCAATTTGGCCCGGATTGCACCTCTACTATCCGAACCGGCGCCAGCCCTCCCGGGCAATGGCCTTGCTTGTCGAGTCCTTACGGCACAGCGTTTAATACCGCAGCGGACTTATCCCCACAAGGCATGATGACCTGATGGGGATAAGTCCACCTTAATTCATGCATACTGATGGGTTGAATAGCATTATGTCAGGTGAGAATTTACGCGACATCCAGGCATTCCTTGCCGTAGCCCGCGAACGTAGCTTTACGCGCGCAGCTGCGCAACTGGGCGTATCACAATCAGCCTTGAGCCATACCATTCGCGCCCTTGAAACGCGGCTGGGGCTTCGCTTGTTAACGCGCACCACCCGGAGCGTTTCGCCGACTGAAGCGGGTGAGCGATTAATCCAGCGAGTGACTCCCCGCTTCGAGGCGATTGAACATGAGTTGACGGCCTTTGGTGAATTGCGTGACAAACCCGTTGGCACCGTACGCATCACCGCCTCCGATTTCGCACTGAATACCGTTTTATGGCCCAAATTGGCAAAGCTGCAGCCTGAGTATCCCGACGTCAAGATTGAAATCAGCGTCGATTCCGGGCTGGCTGATATCGTGGGGGAGCGTTACGATGCCGGTGTCCGTTTTGGCGATCAGATTGCCAAAGGTATGACATCGGTGCGGATATCGCCGGATGTTCGGATGGCGATTGTCGGAGCGCCCTCCTACCTGAAGAAACATCCTCGACCAAAGGTCCCGTCGGATCTGACGCTTCACCGTTGCATCAATATGCGTTTCTCGTTGCGCGGTGGGGTTTATGCCTGGGAGCTAAAAAAAGGTAACCGCAACCTGCAGGTACGTGTGGCGGGGCCTTGGACGTTTAACAGCATTTACCCAGCGATTGATGCCGCAGTGGCAGGATGTGGCCTGGCCTATATGCCAGAGGAACTGGCGCTACCGTATATCGCGGATGGACGCCTCTGCGCGGTGATGAAAGAGTGGTGCCCGACGTTCCCTGGGCTTCATATCTTCTATGCCAACCGGTCTACGTCATCATCAGCTCTCTCGCTGATCGTAGAAGCGCTACGCTATCAGCCTTAAGACACCCAGGTTTATCGTCATTGCCCCAACGGAGAACCGATCTGCCCTGCTTCTCCGCCGGGGCACAGTATGGCGTCAAGCCGTTTGCGGTATGTGGTGAACCGCGATGTAACGCTGATAGCGCGCGGGCTTAAGCCGCGTCAAATCCACCAATACCAGGCCATCAATACAGTTGTTAAACGCCGGATCGGTGCCAAAATCAATAAACTGCACCCCTCCCGGCTCACACAGTTCAGTGTATTGCTTGTACAGGGTGGGGATTGAGCAGCCAATATTGCTCAGCAAGCTTTTCAACCGCACCAGATCTTCCTGATAGTTATTACCAGCAAACTGAGCCAATACCTGCGGCAGTGATGCAGGATAAGGTTGGCGTGACTGGGCCATGGCGTGCTCAGGGGAAAAATAGAGCCGGTAGAAGGCAATCAGCAGATCGCGAGCGGCAACCGGCATCCCCCCGGAGATAGATACCGGGCCAAACAGGTAGCGATATTGCGGGTATTTTGCCAGATAGGCGCCAATGCCCAACCACAGATAATCCAGGCCACGCTTTCCCCAATAAGCAGGTTGAATAAAGCTGCGCCCCAGCTCAATCCCCTGTGCCAGGATCGGCGCCATATCCTCATCGTAATGGAACAGGCTATTACTGTAGATGCTTTCAAGACCTTTCTTCGCCAGTTGCGGTGCCGTAGGAATAAAGCGATAAGCCCCGACAATCTCCAGCTCGTCTTCATCCCATAAAACCAGGTGATAATAATCGTCGTCGAAGCTGTCCAGATCGCGCCGCCGCCCCGAACCTTCACCAACGGCACGGAAAGCGATCTCACGCAGGCGGCCAAGTTCACGCAGGATCGGCGTTCTGTCTTCCTCTTGCCGCCGATAGAGGAAAATACTTTTACCATCCGGCGTCGTTCCCAGCCGTTCACAGCCAGCTAACGCCTTCTTTAATTCCAGGCGTTCTTCCGGCAAAGCGATGGCGGACTCGCTGGTAAACAGCCCAGGTTTTCCTTGGCCAAGAAAATAGACATGACGACGAAAACGCCCAGCCAGATCGCGCGCGTGGGTATGACCATCGTGCCAATGAGCAAAGGGAATGCGGCCACCGATACGGATTTTGATCCGCCCACCGCGCTGCTTAAACATTTCACGAACAAGCAATAAGGTGGATAACGGGCGGTAAATCAAGGAGGTGAAATAGAACAGCGCGCTGTTACGTGCGCTGATATGGATCGGTACGATAGGTGCTCGCGCTTTCGCCGCCAGACGCAGAAAGCCAGTATGCCAATGGCCGTCGCGGATACCTTTGGCACTCATGCGCGAGACTTCGCCCGCAGGGAACAGAATCAATACTCCCTGATTGTCCAGTTGCGCCTGCATGGCCTCAATCTGCTTGCGACTAGTACGATTGCTGACATTATCGACCGGCACGAACAAGCTGCGTAACGGCTCGATATAAGTCAGGATCTGGCTGGCAACCACTTTGACGTCTGGCCGGACCGCTGCCACGGCTCGCAGCAGCACCAACCCATCCAGCGAACCAATCGGATGGTTGGCAACCAACACAACCGGGCCTTGGCTGGGGATATTTTCCAGATCGCCATCCACCAGTTCGCAACTCAGGTTGAAGTAGTCCACCACCTGTTCGATCAGGTCTAATCCTTTCAGATGAGGATAATCGGCGGCAAACTGTTTGAATTCTTTCTCGAAGAGTAAGGTTCTTAGCAGGCTGCGCTGCCAGGCGGGGGGCTTGCGGTTGGGAAATGCATCTTGCAGCAAGGTATCCAAGCTAAACATCTTGTTATCTCCTGGCCTAGTCGCTGCAAACTTAAGCCAGCGCCATGACCTTAACATGTCAGTTTCATGACGGAAAAATGAAATCAAGCGACATATCAGGTATAGCAAAAGAGTGAAAAATAAGGCGCTCTTTCACCAGCGCCCAATCATTTTTATAGCTCGGCTTCAATACGAGCATTCACCGCCTCACGTAATCGCAGCAGTGCCGAAGCTTGATGAGGATAGCGTTTGAAGGTAATGCGCATCCCCAGTGCCTGCTCAATGAGTTGCTCAACCGTGGAACGATCGGTCAGACTTTCCAGCAGTTGCAACGCGCGCAGATCCTGCAGACCCTGATGGAAAACCCGCAGACGCAACGACTCAAGCGGCATCAAATCCGGGCCGGGGTAGACCACAAAAGGATCGCCGGAAGGGAACGCATTTCCGCTGTCGGTAACCGCATAGGGATTCAGCTTCTCAAGCGAATGGCTGCTGTTATAGAAGTTGTAGCCCCAGTGGAGAAAACCACTGATGTGGTACAAGTACAGTTGCACGCCCAGAATACGGTTACGGGCAGAGGGTTGGGCAAAGAAGCGGTTAGATACCTCCACTTTTTGTAAGCAGCAGTAATAGGCCCACAGATGCGGAACCTGATGTTCCAGAAAAGGTTCCAGATGATCGGTCGCCACGACCGGGGTCTCGACCAACCCGCGCTGATAAAAATCAAAATCGGAGAGTGCATCGAAAGTACGAAACCCATCCAGTAATGGGCGCAATGCGTCACTGGCTCGTTGATAGTCCGTGATATTTTCCAACCTGGGCTCATCGGAAATATGGAACCACACATTCTGTTGCAGGTTACGTTTGCGAAACCAGCCGGTAAGCTCAGGCAACAAGGCCTGCAGAAACTGTTGATACTCATGCCCATGTGCGTCAGTATGCCAGCCAAACAGTTTCTGCATCTCACCCGCCACGTCCACCACGATCTTCGGGGCATGTGCCGCCCCCCACTGGGTAAACAGCGGGGAGATTTCAAAGTGCTCAATCCCCTCCTCTTGCGCCAGATCCACCCACTGTGCCAACCGGCTGAAATCAAACTGAAACCCCGCAGCGGTGCGCGCCACACCAATCAGTTGTACGGTGGTCCGCTCGCCGCCGATAGCGGTATCCAGCGGCGGGGTAAAAATCGGCGTCAGCAGCATATTCACGCCGTTGGCCACCGCATTGCGCACATAATTACGCACCGCCTGCCAGTATTCCGTACTGAACACGGCGATCTGATAATAATCCGCCAGGCAGTCGGTGTGCAGCCATTCGGTATGCAACAGCGTCTGCCGTGGCAAGGCGGTAGCAACCACATGCAAGGTCATGGTTGCCACTGCCAGTTCCTCGTCTGTCTCCTGATCAAAAAGCGTTAGCGTTAACGGATAGTCGCCACCTGACATGCCCTTCGGTGGTGGTGAAAACGTAAACCATAAGCTGCCGTAATATCGACAAGCGGCAAAAAAGCGCTGTTCAGCGATAGGCATTAACAAATCTGGAAATAGACCCGGCTCCGTAGTGAGATAGTTCTCATCCACTTCTGCATAGCATGGAAAGTGGCTGGGGACCGATTGTACCTGCCGTACGCTGATATACTCTGCCAATTCACCTTCCAGTCGATAACGCAATTCTCGGCGGGTTTCATTATCCTCTTTATATAAGCAATATACGGCTTGCCAAGAGAGTGATTCATTATCAAGACAACTGAATTGTCTTTGCTGTTCAATCTGAGGCAAGTGATGCTGATGGAATATTTTCTCCAGGCAATGGGTAAATATTAATGACAGGCGCATAATAATAGCCCTCTTACATTCAATAGCGGAGTTGATTTAATTTAAGGCTAACGGGTTTTTTCATCACAGACAATAGAGGATGGTGAAAATGACGCAAAGTGCGTTGCCGCTCAGCGAAAAACATTTTTTTTGTTTATTTGCATCACAAAAATGAAAGATATCAGCGCCTGCACAATTAAAACGTTTTTAATCCCCATATTGGTGCAGGGGTTATCAGTTATTCCTATGCCCTTGCCACCCCATAAATGCCGCCTGATAAGGGATTCCCCCGGCTTCCCCGTTAACAGATTATCAACAAATCACCCTTTCGGTTTGTATCCTCCCCCTTTCGTTCTTAACAACAGTGAAAGATTACTGCGCCATTTTGGGGCGCGCAGAGGGCATTGACACATTGAAAGTTAAGGGATAGAAAGAATTCACGTTAGCAAAGAATTTATTCGCCGCACACCGAGGGTCAAGCAATGTCACCTAGAAAAAACGCAGGCCGTTTTCTAATGCATTCAGCTGTTGCAGCCGCTTTATTATTGCCAACTATGTTATATGCCGCCGACCAGATTACATTACGCTATGCCGTCTGGGATAGAAACCAATTACCTGCCGAACAGGAGATTGCCAAACGTTTTGAGCAAGCCAATCCTAATATTAAAGTCGAGATTGAATTAACCCCAGCCGCACAATACTTTGTCAAATTAGATTCGGCCGCTGCGGGAGGAGTCGCACCAGACGTATTTTGGATAAATATGCCTTATTTTGTTCAATACGCTAAAAACGGCATTATGGCTCCCTTAACACCTTATTTAAAAGACGGTGATGTGAATCTGGATAATATTGTCGCCAGTTCGGTAAAGGCGTACCAATATGACGGCCAGCAGATGGCTATCCCCCGTGACGTTGACTCCATTGCCGTATGGTACAACAAAAAGCTGTTCGATCAGGCTGGTGTCAGCTATCCCACCAATGACTGGAGCTGGGACGATCTGAAGAAGAAAGCGAGCGAGCTCAAAACCGGACTAAAAGGCAGCGCCTTCCCACTGGTAATGGATCTCAGTATTGACGGTCAGGACAGCTACATGAATCTGCTGTTCCAAAAAGGCAATCACATCGTCCCCAAGAACGGCCAGCCGACGGATATCGCTAATGACAACGCCATCTGGGTCTACGAACAGTTGCAGACAATGATGAAAGACGGACAGATGCCGACCGCCCAGCAGATGAGTGAAGTGAAAACCGAAAATATCTTCCAATCCAACCGGGCGGCGATGGTGTATGCCGGTTCCTGGCTGGCGGCACCTTTTGCCAATAACCCGCTGATCAACGATCACATCGGTGTGGTGATGATGCCGAAGATTGAACGGCAATCTGGTGTGGCTCACAGTCTGGCCTATGCCATGTCCGCCAAAAGTGCGCATAAACAGGAAGCCTGGAAATACATTGAGTTTATGAGCAGCGAAGCCTCACAGGCAACCTTGGCGAAGGTGGTTATCCCAGCCAATAAGGTGGCCGCCAAAGCCTGGGCCGAGGAAATCAAGAAGGTTGACGTGACACCCTATATCCAGACGCTGGAAGTGACCGAGGCCTATCCGACGGCGGGCACCAATACGCCGAAATGGCAAAACATGTGGATCACCAGCCTGAAGAAAATCTTTATGGGTGCAGATGCCCGTAGCGAAATGGATAAGTCGGTCAAGAAGATCGAACGCATCATGGAGCAGTAATTCCCCCTGCTGCGGCCGGTCTACCCGAAGACGTGCCGCAGCGGAAACACTGAGCAGTCAAAGGTGAGGAATGGCGTCATGTCGCTGGCAGAAACGGCTTCGGCCAACGTAAAAAAAGTAACAAGTAAACCGCGCACTGCCTTGAGCCGCCTGGAGCGGGCCGAACGCTTCTGGGGGTGGGTGATGATCCTGCCACTGGTGATCGGCTTAACGGTGTTTTACTTCATCCCCTTTCTACAGAACATTTTTTACAGCTTTACCGACCTCAACCAGTTTATGAGCTGGACCACCATCAGCGTCGACAACTACGTCAACCTGTTTGAGGATGATGATTTCTATACCGCCGCCTTCAACACACTGTTTTATGTGGTGGTGTGCGTACCGGTGATCCTGTTGTTGTCTTTGCTGCTGGCCATTGGGCTGAATCAGAATATCCGTGGCAAAACAGTGTTACGCACCCTGCTGTTCTTACCGGCGGTAACCATGCCTGCGGCGGTGGCGATGGTATGGCAATGGTTGTTTAACAAAGATTTTGGCCTGATTAACCAAGGGCTCAACCTGCTGAATATTTCGCCAGTCGCCTGGCTTTCGGACCCTGATGTGGTACGTATCAGCGTTTCCATCATCATTATCTGGTCGTCGTTGGCGCTGAAAATCATCATCTTGCTCGCCGGTTTGCAGAGCATTCCCCGTCAGTTATATGAAGCCGCGGATATCGACGGTATCAGTACCCTGCGGCGTTTCTTTAGCATTACGTTGCCGATGATGGTTCCAACGTTGTTCTTTGTCTCGGTGATGAGCTTTATTGAGATCCTGCAAATCTTCGATGTGGTGTTCCTGATGTTTGACCGCGCATTGGTAGAAAGTGACGTAATGACCATTACCAATCTGTTCTACAAATACGCCTTCTACCTGCAGGAGAAAGGCTACGCCTCCGCGATCACCGTCGTACTGTTTGGCGTGACCCTGTTGATCACATTGATACAGATGATGATCGGTAAACGCTTGAAAGTGAGCTGAGGAGACCATGATGAGTATGAGCAAAAAAGCGTTGGTCTATCTGTTTATGATCCTGGCTGCACTCGCCTCGGTGGTGCCCTTTATCTGGATGCTGGTGACCTCACTGAAAACCCAGGCGGAAAGCATCCAGATACCGCTGACGTTACTACCGGAAAACCCCAGCCTGCAGGCCTATAGCAAGATCATGCGTGAGATCCCTTTCGCTGATTTCTATATCAACTCACTGTTGGCCACCTTCTCCACCGTGACGTTACAAATGGTGATTGCCACGATGGCGGCCTACGGTTTCTCTCGCCTGCATTTCCGTGGGCGTGACACGGTGTTTCTGATCTGTATCTCGATCCTGATGGTGCCCGGCCAGGCATTTCTTATCCCGCAGTTTCTGGTGGTACAGAAAATGGGGTTGGTCAACAGCATTACCGGCCTGGTGCTACCGGGGATTTTCAGTATTTACGCCACCTTCCTGCTGCGCCAGTTTTTCCTGGCGGTGCCCAAAGAGATGGAGGAAGCCGCGTTGATCGACGGCTACAGCTACTTTGCCATTTTCTGGCGCATCATGCTGCCGCTGATCCGCCCCGGCATCATTGCCTGCATCATCATCAATGGGTTGTGGAGCTGGAATAACCTGATGTGGCCGCTGATCGTCAACACCACCACCGAAAAACTGACCTTGCCTGTGGGGCTGGCTTCGCTCTCCAGCCGGGCCGGGGTGGAATATCCGCTGCTGATGGCCGGGGCACTGATGGCGGTGATCCCGATGCTGATGCTGTTCATCCTTTTCCAACGTTATTTTATCCAGGGTATCGCCAGTGCTGGCGTCAAAGGCTAACCGCGAACAAACAAGGTAAACAGATATGGCCGGTATTCAATTAAACAGTGTGAAAAAGGTGTATCCCAACGGTTTCCGGGCGTTGCATGGCGTGGATCTGGATATCAAGGATGGTGAGTTCATGGTGTTCGTCGGCCCTTCCGGCTGTGCCAAATCCACTCTGCTGCGCATGATTGCGGGCCTGGAAAGTGTGAGTGAAGGTCAGATCATGATCCATGATCGCTGCGTAAATGACACCATGCCCAAAGATCGGGGTATCGCCATGGTGTTCCAGAACTATGCGCTTTACCCGCACATGACCGTGTACAAGAACATGGCCTTTGGTCTGATAGGTAAAGAGAGCAAGGCAGAAATTGACCGGCGAGTGCAGGATGCTGCAGAAAAACTGGAGATCACCAATCTGCTACAGCGTAAACCCGGTCAGCTTTCCGGTGGCCAATGCCAGCGCGTCGCGGTTGGCCGCGCCATCGTACGTAAACCGAAGGTGTTCCTGTTCGATGAGCCACTTTCCAACCTGGACGCCAAACTGCGCGTTTCCATGCGCGTTCAGCTAATCGAATTGCATAATCGCCTTAAACAGGAAGGCGCGGCAGCCACCATGGTTTATGTAACCCACGATCAGGTGGAGGCGATGACCATGGGTGACCGCATCTGTGTCATGAATCGGGGGGCCATCATGCAGGTGGATAAACCAATCAACCTGTATCACTACCCTGCCAACCGTTTTGTTGCCGAGTTTATCGGCAGCCCGTCGATGAATCTGCACGATCTGGATCTGCTGCGCACGGCACAGGGTCTGCAATTACGTATTGATGATCACCATCTGCTGAGCTTGCCGCCAGCGATGGAAAAACAGTTGGCGGACTACCCGCACCAACGCGTTTGTCTGGGCATTCGTCCAGAAGCTCTGCGCCTGTGTTCCCCCGGCGGCAGCAACTGTTTTCCGGCGAGAATCGCCACCATTGAGCGCATGGGCAATGAGGAATTGCTGCATTGTGAACTGGCTGGGTTGCGTTTCGTGCTGCGTATGGCTTCTCAACCAGACTGGGAACCCGGCATTGGTGAGCAGATCCACGTGACGTTTGATTTGTCACGGGCACATCTGTTCGACCAGGCCAATGGCCAAAATCTGAATAACAACGCTAGCCAAACAGTTTAATGGAGCACTTTGTCATGTCGTCTACTCAACATAATGATTATAACGGTCGTCCGGTGCGCGTATTGGTGATTGGTGCCGGTGCCCGTGGCGAGATCTATTCGCGCTATGCGCTGGCTCACCCAGAATTGATGCAAGTGGTCGCCGTGGCAGAGCCACGAGAGACTTATCGCCAGCAATTTGTCAACCAGCACCATATCCCACCACAACAGGTCTTTACCGATTGGCAACAGGCAGCCGGGGTGGGCAAACTGGCGGATGCCGTCTTGATTTGCACTCAAGATACGCTGCATCTGGAGCCCGCTCTGGCATTTGCCAAACTGGGCTATCACATGCTGCTAGAGAAGCCACTGTCACCGGATGCCAACGAATGCCGCACCATCGTGGCAGAAGTCGAGCGCCAAGGGATCATCTTCTCTGTCGGTCATGTACTGCGCTATACGCGTTACACCCAGAAACTGAAGCAGTTGCTGCGTGATAGAACCATCGGTGACATCGTCAGCCTACAGCACCTGGAACCGGTGGGGTATTGGCATCAAGCTCACTCGTTCGTGCGCGGCAATTGGCGCAACGATCGGCAAGCGGCCTTTATGCTGCTACAGAAGTCCTGCCACGATATCGACTGGATCCGCTATGTGATGGAAAGCCCTTGTGAACAGATCAGTTCATTCGGTGGGCTAAAACATTTCCGCCAGGAAAACCAACCGCAGGGTGCAGCAGATAACTGCCTGGATTGTGCAGTGGAAGCCGAATGCCCCTATTCCGCCAAACGTATCTACCTCGGTGAGAATCACAAGGCAACGCCGGGCTTCCTGCGGGTGCTGACACCAGAAGTCGATCAGGAGCATCTGGTCGCCGCGCTGCGAAACGGTCCGTATGGCCGCTGTGTCTACCGCTGTGATAACAACGTGGTGGACCATCAGGTGGTGAATATGCAGTTTAGCGGTGGCCGCACCGCCGCATTCACCATGACCGCATTTACCAAAATGGAAGACCGCAAAACGCGAATTTTTGGCAGCCAAGGGTGTCTGGAGGGCGATGGCCGCTATATCCGCATCACCTCCTTCCTTGACGACAGCGAAACGCTGTATGACGTGGACGAGGCCGAAGACTTGCACAGCATGGCTGGCCATGGCGGCGGCGATTATTATCTGATGCAGCATTTTATCGAGGCAATCCGTACCAATGATCCTTCGCAGGTGCTGTCTGGTCCACAGGAGACGTTGCAAAGTCATATGATGGTGTTTGCTGCCGAGCGTGCCCGGCGGGAAAACACGGTCATTACTCTGAGCGAGGATTGAAACCGTGCACTCTCATACCATTCGTTATGGCTTTGATATTGGCGGCACCAAGATAGAAATGGCCGCCTATGATGAACAGTTGAATCAGTTGCTGTGCCAACGGGTCAGTACGCCAACCGGCGACTATCGCAGGTTTCTGTCTTGCATCGCCAATCTGGTAGATCAGGCCGATCGCAGCCTGCAGACCCACGGCAGTATTGGCATTGGCCTACCGGGCATTACCGATCCACGTAGCCGGAAACAACTGGCGGTCAATGTCCCCTGCCTGACTGGCCGCTGTCTGGCGGACGACCTGGCTGTTGAGCTGGCGCGGCCCGTAGAGATTGAAAATGACTGCCGCTGTTTTGCGCTTTCAGAGGCCAGCACACCCCAGACTGAACAATTGGCAGTCGTGTTTGGTGCCATCATCGGTACCGGCGCGGGCGGCGGGCTGGTGATGAACAAAAGGCTGTATAAAGGGCGCAACGGGCTGGCCGGGGAATGGGGACATACCCCGATCTCCGCCCAATTGGCACAGCGCTATGACCTGCCGCTATTCGTCTGCAACTGCGGTCTGACCGGCTGTTTTGAACGCTACGTTTCCGGCAGTGGCCTGCTGGCACTGAGCCAACATTTTGGTCATGACGCTGCCAACGTGCCCGCCCTGATCGCCAGTTACCGGCAAGGGGATGCGCTGGCACAGCATCTGATGGCGATCTATGTCGATATCCTGGCCAGCGCGTTGGCCAACCTGCAATTGCTGCTGGATGTCGATGCTTTCGTTCTCGGCGGTGGGCTGTCAAACATACGCGAGCTGTATACCTTGCTGCCCTCTGCCATGAGCCATTGGCTACTGCCGGGGACAGAACCGGCATGGATTTATCCGCCGGTGCATGGCGACAGCAGCGGTGTCCGGGGGGCGGCACTGTTACGTCAAGGCTGGCAATAAAAATTAATGGAAAGACCGCGACCAAACTTTATTGCTGTTGGCTTTCATCAGCGACGTAATTAATGCGCTGTCGTCATGGGAATTTCGCCGGATAAATAATGAATTACCGCTTTTTAATTTATTTTTCTCACCTTTCGGTTTATTGCTAATCGAAAGATGAGGTGCAAATAAGCCATTGAAATGCAAGGCTATATTTAAATTTTTCAATTGCATTGCGCAGTTTCGTTTGCTGTAATTCGTTACGAAAGACTGAAAGTGTGCCTGTCAGAGCCGCTGTGGCATCAATGCCACGGCCAGGCTCCCTTACAGGTAAATCAGGAGTCACCGATTAATGATCAATACCGTAAAACGCCGGGAATTAATTATCGATCAGCTGTGTCGCGAGGGAGCGGTTCGCGTAGAACAATTGAGCCATCAGTTTGATGTTTCTACCGTCACTATCCGCAGCGACCTGCGTCATCTGGAGAAAAGAGGCTGTGCCGTCCGGGCGTATGGCGGTGCGATGCTGAATATGCAGTTCGCCTTCGATCGCCCACTACAGGATAAAGGCCGTCTCAACCGCGATGTGAAACATGCCATTGCCAGCGCCGCTGCCGATTTGGTTAAGGATGGTGATGCCATCATTCTTGATTCTGGCTCGACGACCAGCCTAATGGCAGCGCAACTGGCGGGTAAAAACGATCTGGTGGTAATGACCAATGCGCTGAATATTGCCTTCGAATTGGCCAGCAATGAACAGGTGGATTTGATGGTGGTAGGCGGCAGCGTACGGCGCAAGTCCTGGTCGTTATATGGCCCCGCTGCAGAGCAGCATATTCGCCAATACCGTTTTGATAAGTTTTTCCTCGGCGTTGATGGGTTTGATCTGCTTGGTGGTATTACCACACCCGATCCCGGCGAAGCCCAACTTAACCGCACCATGTGCGAGGTAGCACGGGAAGTGATCGCCGTGGCCGATGCCAGCAAGTTCGGCCGCAGCAGTTTCTGCATGATCCGCGAGATTAGCCAGATCCACCGTTTAGTCACCGACAGTCGCATTCCCCCTAACTACCTGCTTGCGCTGCAACATTTAGGGGTCGACGTGATTATCGTCGACCGTTAACCACGTAATTTTTAGGAGTAACATCATGAAAGGTTATTTTTCTTACGATGCGGGCTGGCTAGAGCAACAACATGCGTTGCATACCGCTCGTGAGATCTGGCAGCAGCCCGATCTCTGGGCAGTCCTGCATCAGCAGTTGATCGCACAGCAGGCGCAGTATGATGCTTTTCTGGCCCCACTGCTGCAAAACCCGCGTCTGCAGATTATCCTGTGTGGTGCTGGCAGTTCGGCCTTTGCTGGCCGGGCCTTGGCCCCCTGGCTGCGAGAAAAGACCGGACGTGATGTTGTGGCCTACGGCACCACTGATATTGTCGCCAATCCACAGCAATTTCTCGATCCGACACGCCCTACGCTGCTGGTTTCTTTCGCCCGCTCTGGCAATAGCCCGGAAAGCGTGGCCTCGGTAGCGTTGGCCGATCAGCTCTTGCCTCATTGCTACCATCTGATGGTGGTATGTAACCCCGACAGCCAGTTGGCAAACTATGGCCACGGGCGCAAAAATGTCTGCGCACTGGTGATGCCGCAAGGTTCAAACGATCAGAGCTTCGCTATGACGTCCAGTTTCAGTTGTATGATGCTGACCACCGCATTGCTACTAGGCCCCTATTCACTGGCGGCCGCCCAGCCCCTCATGGCACAGATGATCGCGCGTTGCCGTGAACTGCGCGAAACGCTGCAGCCTCAGGTGAAGGCATTGGCGAGCAGTGGGTTTAACCGGTATATCGTACTGGGCAGCAGTTGTTTTACCGGCCTGGCAGAAGAAGTTTCGTTGAAAATGCTGGAACTCACCGCCGGAAAAATCGTCACCCGCTATGATTCCCCGCTCGGTCTGCGCCACGGTCCTAAATTTATGGTTGATCCACAAACGCTGGTGCTGCTGATGCTGTCCTGTAACCACTATACCCGCCGTTACGACCAAGACCTGTGGGATGAATTGCAACGTGACGGGTTGGCCAAGCAAATGGTTGGCCTCGGCAATACCCCAGCGGAAAAACCGGGGCAATACGATTTGCATCATGCAGAAGATGACGTCTGGCTGTTATTCCCTTACCTACTGTTCGCCCAGATGCTGGCGTTTGAAACCTCACTGGCACAGGGGCTGACACCGGATAACCCTTGCCCAACGGGGGAAGTTAATCGCGTAGTAAAAGGCGTGACCATTTACCCTTATTCCTGCACTGCGCAGTAAAGGAGCCATCATGTATCTGATATCCAACCGCGAGATGTTGTTGAAAGCGCAAAGACATGGCTATGCCGTCCCCGCATTCAACGTCCACAATCTTGAAACGGTACAGGTGGTGGCGGAAACTGCCGCCGAGCTGCAATCTCCGGTGATTATGGCCGGGACTCCCGGCACGTTCAGCTACGCCGGTACCGACTATCTGGTCGGCATCTGCCGCGCTGCCGCGCAGCGTTACGATCTGCCGCTGGCCCTTCATCTGGATCATCACGAACAGATTGAAGATATCGCCGTCAAGGTCAGGAGCGGCATACGTTCAGTCATGATCGATGGCTCTCATCTGCCTTTTGCGCAAAATATTGCGCTGGTGGCAGAGGTCGTGGCGTTATGTCACCGTTATGGCGCCAGCGTTGAGGCAGAACTTGGCCGTTTAGGTGGCCAGGAGGACGATCTGATTGTCGATAGTGCAGACAGCTTTTATACCGATCCCCAGGCAGCTCAGGCGTTTGTTGCCGCCACCGGCATCGATTCGCTCGCTGTGGCTATCGGCTCAGCCCATGGGTTATATCAAGGGGAACCCAAGCTGGATTTTGAACGCCTGGCATTAATCCGCGATCGGCTCGATATCCCATTGGTGCTGCATGGAGCCTCTGGTATCCCCGAGGCAATGGTCAAACGTGCCATTTCACTTGGCGTTTGCAAGGTTAACGTGGCTACCGAACTTAAAATCGCCTTTGCCGATGCGGTTAAGCACTATTTCTCCCAACATCCTGACGCTAACGATCCGCGTAAATACATCGTACCCGGAAAATTGGCAATGAAAGAAGTGGTGGCAGAAAAGATTCGTATTTGCGGTAGTGCAGGAATGCTATAACGCTTTAGGGTTAACTTAATCATTATTTAAGGCCACATAACCAAGAATAATATGTGGCCTTTTGAAATCATCGCGACATTAAAAGTCACATGCGTTATTAAATTCAGTGTAAAAACCGAGAGCAATATCACATACACGCGTTTTACACGCCATTATCCCGTTAACATTACCTCACTATGATCTAAATCATAGTTTTAGCCCCTTCCACTCTCTAGTATTTAATTCAATTAACGAATAGCAGACGGTTATATTATTCACCTAACTAAATATAGTAACGTTAGAAATTAAATTTCCTGAAGAGATGCGTTCGTTTTATATGCAAATATTTATTTTTTGTTAATTGGTGGTCTGTAATTTATTGCTAAAAGGAATAGCACATGAACTCAATAATATTAGCCTTGACTGTACTAATGGCTCTCCCCTTTGTACTCCATGCAAAACAATCAGTTAGCCAGGAAAGTGTCTCGGGACGCGTCAATTTTTCTGGCAAAATCACGTCCTCAACTTGCACCATTTTACGCAAACAAAGCGGGAATCACCTCTCCACTTGTTATCGGAAAACGTCTAAAAACACCAATGAGTTTGTTACTATGGCGTTAGACAATATGGCTTCAGAATTAATGACACCGCCCATTAGAGAAACGGTAAAGAACAATCCTTCTCTACAAAGAATTACGTTAATTTACAATTAATCCTAATTGAGAAAATCGTATATTCAAAATTACGTTGTAAAGTTATAAATATTTTTTATAGCCAACACATTGGGATAAACCTATATAGGGGGGGGACAGAGTCGAGATATTGCGACACGCAGTGGTTCTCGTGCTCACCCTCGCCCCGTTTCAAACCACGTTAGCTGGCGTCCCGCCCTTTTTTGACACAATTCACGCAAGCCCCAAAAATTCCAAATACAAGAAATAGGTCCGCTTATTGGCGGCGCGTCATCCATTTTACCCTCCACTCTTACGCCTGAAAAAAACCTTAAAGACGCCGGTAGCACGCTTGAACACGCCCCAATAGCGTCTGTACAATAATTGGATAAGTGCAGCGAGTCAGCGGACTGCGCTTATCCAACAATACCTCTATTTTAGTTTCATATATTTTAACTTAAATAACCTTCACGAGGTTTTCTCATGGAAAGATTAACAAAACTGAGTACATTATCGATCACGTTGGGTGTGACAATATTAATGCACGCCCCCTTATATGCTAATGATAAGGTTGATAACTATAAGTATTCACTTTCAGATGGTATTGATATTTGTTTTAAAAAAGTTAAAGAAAAACTCGGTGATGAGGCAAAAATTTCAACGATAAGGGCCTCGTTCGCTTCAGGCGGTGAAATCGATCCGCGTAATATCAATAAACCGCAAGGCGCGATGACCACCTGCACAGTCACTTATCAGAATCCAGAAGACCCGAAGAAATTGTTGAGTATGCGCATGGAAACCAAAAGTGGGGAGTTTCAGAAACCTCGCCAGGTCGAGATCCGTGTCACTGGTAATCCTTCAAAGTTCAACCTTGATGATTATTTGATTTCTTTTGATAAGATCGATCTGTCCCCCCTCCCAGCGTTTATGGCCAGCCAGGAGAAAAGCTTAAGTGAGTATTACGCCAAGTTTGCCTGGAGCGGAGTCAGTTTAAGTGCCCCTGGCGCCTTTAGTCGTGAGCACCTTTTGCGTATTGATGTGGAGGGGCGTCTTGCCGTCAATGATATAAAAAGTAGCGGCTATGCTAGCCTCTCTGTTGATGGCAAAAAAGTGGATAAAAACCGGCTAATCAAATAACGGGGACGCCCTCTGCCGTGACGTACATAAACCTGATGTAGCGATTCCAACGATAAAAGGTGCCAAATGGCACCTTTCAGGAAGGGAGCTGTCCAGATGATGTTAGACATTGTATTTAACGCCTGACATCAAGGCGGTATCGCTGTAACCTTATGTTGCCTGCCTGCTAGCCCACATTGCCCCACAGATTCACCTGCTTGTTGATTTGGCCTTCCACACCCACTTTGATCTCGCCTATGTTGTCCGCGCCGTCTTGATTTACGGCAATCCCGCCCATCGTGGTAGCAAATCTTCATGTCCGAAATCCGCCATCACATTGCTTATTTTCATGTAATAATCGGGCATCCAACGCAAGGAGTGAACATCATGCAGATTTTTTTTATTGATCGTATGCCGACACCGGTCGGTGAGCTCGTATTGATCGGAGATGTTCAGGGGCGGATGCGTGCTCTGGATTGGACCGATCATGAGGCCCGCTTGATGAAACTGTTGAATACCCACTATCGAAACGACAGTTTCACCTTACAGGAAAAAGCCAATCCTGGTGGCTTGACGCAAATTATGCAACGCTATTTTGACGGTGAGCTGGCTGCAATCGACACAGTGCCCGTAATGACGGCAGGCACCGAGTTTCAACGTACCGTATGGGAGCAACTGCGACAGATACCCTGCGGGGAGATTATCACTTACGGGGAATTGGCCAAGCGTATTGGCCGCCCCACGGCCTCACGCGCCGTGGGTATGGCAAATGGTGCTAACCCGATCAGCATCGTGGTGCCCTGCCACCGAGTTATTGGCTCACAGGGCGCGCTGACCGGTTATGCCGGTGGCGTGCAGCGCAAACAGTGGCTGCTCAAACACGAAGGTTACCTACAAAAAAATCTGATTTAATCAGCCAGTAAAGCCAACGCGTTCTCTTCGTCCGTGACAAGACCGTTGATCCACTTGCCCAGCAACGCTGCGCGAATCGCCAGCTATTTCTCTACGCCGCCAGCCAGAGCTATCACCGGTTTTTCTGGCTGCTGGCGCAGATTCACGCTGGTCAACCGCCGATCAAGTTCGCTGTTACTGCTGCGTAACGTTGGTCAGGCTAGCCACAAGACCGAGTTGACGCCGAAGGAAAAGCTCAGAGAGCTCTCTCGTGCGGTGACTATCCTGTTTACCAACAGCAATATCTTCCTCTCCTGCCTGATCCGTATCATCAACACGCTGTCGCTGTTTGGTTTTGCGGTGTTCATGCCGATGTTATTCGTTGGCCGTTTGGGGTTCACTATGTCCGAATGGCTACAAATCTGGGCGGTATTCTTTTTTGTCACCATCTTCACTAACATCATGTGGGGTATTTTGGGGGAGAAAATTGGCTGGTTACGCCAGGTTCGCTGGTTTGGCTGTGTTGGTTGTGCCATCTCCAGCCTGGCGTTTTACTATCTACCGGTTCATTTCGGCCATAATTTCTGGATCGCACTGATCCCGGCGGTATTACTGGGGATCACCGTGGCAGCCTTTGTCCCCATGACTGTGGTATTTCCAGTGTTAGAACCCAATCATAAAGGTGCAGCCATCTCTATCTATAACCTTTCTGCTGGCCTGAGCAACTTTGTAGCTCCGGCGATTGCCTCGATGGTTTT
The DNA here is from genome assembly GCF_006715025.1 of Serratia fonticola. Taxonomy (NCBI): domain Bacteria; kingdom Pseudomonadati; phylum Pseudomonadota; class Gammaproteobacteria; order Enterobacterales; family Yersiniaceae; genus Serratia; species Serratia fonticola. The sequence goes on along the minus strand of NZ_VFMK01000001.1, from coordinate 3,090,640 downwards.
ACCCTTCTTTGATATTGAGGGTGTTGTTTGGGTATATACGGGGTTATATCTGGTTGCCACCGTGCTGACCTTGGTCGTTAAGGTCGACCAACCAGGACATAATAATGTCCCGCGTTATGTGTTGAACAATGATGTATTGGCTAAAAAACCTCTACAGTAACGAGCAAGCCAGCCTATAAGGCTGGCTTGTGGTTATCTTGGAACGTAATCAGGCGGCACACTATTGTCTGGTGCCGGGGAGTAATCAGGCGGCACCGAGCGATCATCCATTTGGCGATAATCATAGGTTGCCGGAATTTGATCTCCCCTTGCATACATACATTGGGTGTAGGCAACATCATATTGCTGTTGCAGGCTACCGGCACTCCGCAGGCCTGCATTGCTGCCCACCGCACTACCAATCAATAAGCCACTCCCTGCGCCGATCGCAGCACCAGCCCCGGCATTGCCTGTCGCAGCACCAATCAATGCCCCGGCAGCTGCACCTAACACCGTTCCGGCTGCCGCTGTTCCCACCGTGTTATTTGATGCGGCCTGTACCCCACTTCCGATACTGTTCTGTGCATTATTACGGCATATAGCATCATCGCGGTTAAACTGTTCATAACTTTTGCCATCGCCCGGTAAGACGGTGACATTAGGCCCCGTCGGTGCCGAGGCACAACCCGCAAGTAAAGCACAGCAGGTGAACAGGCTCGCTGCTGATAATAATTTGCGTTTCATGTGGCCCCCTTTTTTATCGAGGGGGAACCGAGTCAGGTACCACTTTCAGCCAGCCTGCAGGACAACGAGGTACCTGAGGATAGTAGCCTGCGGGGCTACGGCAGTAATACGCATAGCTTGGTGCCTTCTCAACATAGGTTTGAGTAGGCGGCGCTACGTAAACCGTTGGTGGCGCCTCATAATAGACCGGTGGAGGCCCCAGCGGAACATCCAGAATCACGTCCGGGCCATAATAATGCGGGCCGTAAAAGTGAGGACCGTAGTAACCGTGACCGTAATAGCCATAGGCGTAAGAGGCGCTACTGGCAGACATCAAGGCCCCTACGCACAGCAATAACACCATGACGCTTTTCATAACCCTCTCCTACTCAGGCATCAGCTGCCTCTCACTCAAAGCATAGCTCTGATTGCAATAGGATCTTAGGCCGGGATTAAGGGGAATGCGCTAAGCAATAGCGCGGATTTGTATTGAAATATTGATTTGTTAATGACAGTTACAATCGCGCTGAAAGCGCCATCTCAGCTACGAACCATAACCCAGGGAGATAAAATTTTTAGATTCATATGATTTTATTGCTTAGCTATCGATTTTAGGCTTTTCCAACGGGCGATTCCAACTGCCAATAAATCACCAAACATCAGTGTGCTACAGTCCTGTTGATACCAGCGCTGTTTGAAATTCACACAAAATGTCGCCGTTCTTATTGTTGCTCTACTTATCACTTGCCGTAAATGATGTTAAAATTGACTCATATCAATTATTGCATGAGCTTAATCTATGATCCCGGAAAAACGCGTGATTCGTCGTATTCAGTCTGGTGGCTGTGCGATCCATTGCCAAGACTGCAGCATCAGCCAACTGTGTATTCCGTTCACACTGAATACGCACGAGCTTGATCAACTCGATAATATCATCGAGCGGAAAAAGCCGATCCAAAAGGGTCAGACGCTGTTTAAAGCCGGTGACGAACTGAAATCGCTGTATGCGATACGCTCTGGTACCATCAAGAGCTACACCATCACTGAACAGGGTGATGAGCAAATTACGGGTTTCCATCTGGCAGGCGATCTGGTTGGGTTTGACGCTATTGGCGGCCTGAAACACCCTAGTTTTGCTCAGGCACTGGAAACCTCAATGGTCTGTGAGATCCCGTTTGAAACGCTGGACGACCTTTCCGGCAAAATGCCGAACCTGCGTCAGCAAATCATGCGCCTGATGAGCGGTGAAATCAAAGGCGATCAGGACATGATCCTGCTGCTGTCGAAGAAAAACGCAGAAGAACGTCTGGCCGCTTTTGTGTATAACCTTTCTCATCGCTTTGCCGAGCGTGGTTTCTCCCCTCGTGAGTTCCGTTTGACCATGACCCGTGGCGATATCGGTAACTACCTTGGTTTGACCGTGGAAACTATCAGCCGCCTGCTGGGGCGCTTCCAAAAGAGCGAGATCCTCAGCGTAAAAGGTAAATACATCACCATCGAAAATGTCGATGCGCTGTCACAACTGGCTGGTACCCCCCGAATTAACGTTTCCGTAAACGCTTGATCTCTCAACGGGCCAATAATTTTGGCCCGTCGCTTCTCTGCCTCTGTTCTGTTTTTCAATGTTGGGTTACTCTGTAGTTGGACAGACTGTTGATCTACAGCTGTAAGGAGGCCCTATGGCGAAGTATCAGAATCTTCTGGTGGCTATTGACCCCAATCAGGACGATCAACCGGCACTTCGTCGGGCGGTTTACCTGGTCAAGCGCAACGGTGGGCGTATTAAAGCCTTCCTTCCTATCTATGATTTCTCTTACGAAATGACCACCCTGCTTTCCCCAGATGAAAGAACGGCGATGCGGCAAGGCGTGATCAGCCAACGCGCAGCGTGGATTAAGGAACAATGCCGCTACTATCTTCAGGACGGCGTTCCTATTGAAATCAAGGTGGTGTGGCACAATCGCCCTTATGAGGCGATTATCCAAGAAGTTCTCAGCAGCAATCACGATCTGCTACTGAAAATGACCCATCAGCACGACAGGTTGGAATCGGTGATTTTCACCCCTACTGATTGGCACCTGCTGCGAAAATGCCCATGCCCGGTATGGATGGTAAAAGATCAGCCGTGGCCAGAAGGCGGCAAGGCGTTGGTGGCCGTCAACCTTTCCAGCGAAGAACCTTATCACGATCCACTGAATATCCGTTTAGTCAAAGAAACGCTGGAGCTGGCACAAAACGTTAATCAGACCGAAGTGCATCTGGTTGGCGCTTACCCGGTCACGCCAATCAATATCGCCATTGAGCTGCCTGATTTTGACCCTAGCGTGTATAACGACGCCATCCGTGGGCAGCATCTGATCGCCATGAAGGCACTAAGGCAGAAATTCCATATCAATGAAGAGTTCACCCATGTCGAAAAAGGTTTGCCGGAAGAGGTGATCCCGGATTTGGCCGAACATCTGCAGGCGGGCGTTGTGGTGTTGGGTACGCTGGGTCGCACCGGGATTTCCGCTGCGTTTATCGGCAACACGGCAGAACATGTGATCGACCATCTGAAATGTGACCTGCTGGCGCTCAAGCCAGATGGCTTCAATTGCCCGATCGAACTCGATGAGGATGACGAACACGACGATGAGGATTGATGCTTGCGGTAATGCATGCGCGATACAATGAGAAAGGGCCCGGAAGGGCCCTTCTTGTTCATGGCTCAGAACTTAAAGTTCAACCACATCGAAACGCACGTCTGGGTTGACGTCCGCATCATAGTCCACTTCTTCCAGACCAAAACCAAACAGACGTAGGAATTCCTGCTTGTAGCCAGTGTAATCCGTCAGTTCGCTGAGGTTTTCTGTGGTGATTGATGGCCACAAATCACGGCAGGCTTTCTGCACGTCGTCACGCAGTTCCCAGTCATCCATGCGGATACGCGCATGATCGTCCAGCGGCATGTCGTCGCTGTACAGACGGGTACGCATCAGACGGTAAACCTGTTCCATACAGCCTTCATGAATCCCCTTTTCCTTCATGATCTTAAAGGCCATGGAGATATAAAGAGGCATTACCGGGATCGCAGAAGAAGCCTGGGTAACGACAGATTTCAGCACGGCCACGTGCGCGGTACCGCCCTTGGCAGAAAGATCGCCACGAATCGCGGTAGCAGCACGGTCCAAGTCTTCTTTGGCACGACCCAGCGTACCATGCCAGTAAATTGGCCAGGTCAGATCGGTACCGATATAGGAATAAGCTACAGACTTGGCACCTTCCGCCAGGACGCCAGCGTCTTCCAGTGCAGACATCCACAGTTCCCAATCCTGGCCGCCCATCACGGTGATGGTATTCTGGATCTCTTCTTCGCTCGCTGGTTCAACCGAGGCGGTGATGATTTGATCTTTATTGGTATCAATCGCGGTGGTGGTGTAAACCTCACCGATTGGCTTGAGCGCAGAACGCACGACTTCACCGGTGTCAGGCATTTTACGCACCGGAGAAGCCAGTGAGTAAACCACCAGATCGATCTGGCCCAGATCGGCTTTAATCAACTCAATGACCTTGGCGCGACATTCGTTGGAGAAGGCATCACCATTAACGCTTTTCGCGTACAAACCGGCTTCTTTCGCCGCTTTATCAAAGGCGGCAGAGTTGTACCAGCCTGCGGTAGCCGGTTTACTTTCTGTTCCCGCTTTCTCGAAGAACACGCCGATGGTTGCAGCATCGCTGCCAAAAGCGGTAGCAATGCGGGAAGCCAGACCATAACCGGTAGATGCACCAATCACCAACACACGCTTTGGACCATTGGCAATCTTGCCCTGCGCTTTAGTGTAGGCAATCTGACGACGAACATTAGCTTCACAACCAACCGGATGAGTGGTGGTACAGATAAAGCCGCGAACCTTAGGTTTGATAATCATAGGGGTCTAGGATCCGTTAAATGGATGAAATCGGGACATAAGATACCTCATTGTGCCCCTTAATTGTGATCTGATGTGTTGGATTGCACAAATATCATACGAATTCAGCAAAATTAAGCACAAATTTTGCCGGTATTATCCTCTGCCTGGCAAAAAACGAACGCCCCCTACCCTCAAGCGTTCAACACTGGCGGCAGAATCGTGGGTACTAACGACAAGAGATAAAAAAATGCCAGTCATCTGGATGACTGGCATGGTGTTAACGATTACCTATTTTATTACAGTGCGCGCAGGATCGCTTCCACGCTGTCTTTGGCATCGCCAAACAGCATCTGGGTGTTCTCTTTAAAGAACAGCGGGTTCTGCACCCCGGCATAACCGGTATTCATTGAGCGTTTGAACGCGATAACGTTTTGCGCTTTCCACACTTCCAGTACCGGCATGCCCGCGATTGGGCTGCGCGGATCCTCCAACGCCGCCGGGTTCACCGTGTCGTTGGCGCCAATCACCAATACGGTATCGGTATCCGGGAAATCATCGTTGATTTCATCCATCTCCAGCACCACATCGTACGGCACTTTGGCTTCCGCCAGCAGCACGTTCATGTGGCCAGGCAAACGCCCTGCTACCGGGTGAATACCAAAACGCACCTTGATGCCGCGTGCCCGCAGTTTTTCGGTGATTTCTGCCACTGGATACTGCGCCTGCGCCACCGCCATGCCATAACCTGGGGTGATGATCACTGACGTTGAGTTCTTCAGTTGCTCCGCCACTTCTTCTGCCGTGGTTTCACGGTATTCGCCCATTTCTTCAGCATCACCGGTGGAAGAACCATCGGTACCGAAACCACCGGCAATCACGCTGATAAAGGAGCGGTTCATCGCCTTACACATGATGTAAGACAGGATTGCACCGGAAGAACCGACCAACGCACCGGTAACGATCAGCAGGTCGTTGCTCAGCATAAAGCCTGCCGCCGCCGCCGCCCAACCGGAGTAGGAGTTCAGCATTGACACCACGACCGGCATGTCTGCCCCACCGATTGACGCCACCAGATGCCAGCCGAAGCCCAAGGCAATCACGGTCATGATCAGCAGTGCGAACACTTCCCAGCCTACGCTATGGGTACGAACGAACAGCACCATCAGCAGGAAGGAAACGACCAGCGCAGCCAGGTTCAGTTTGTGGCGGTTAGGCAACATCAGCGGTTTGGAGGAAATAATGCCGCGCAGTTTACCAAAGGCCACGATAGAACCGGTAAAGGTCACCGCACCAATGAAGATACCCAGGAATACCTCGGTAAGATGGATATTTTCCATCACCGGGTCCATCGCCGCTGCGCCGTGGTCCAGGTAGCTGTTGAAGCCAACCAGCACCGCCGCCAGGCCAACGAAGCTATGCAGCACCGCGACCAGCTCTGGCATTTCAGTCATTTCGACTTTTTTCGCCAGATAGACGCCGATAGAACCACCGATGATCATCGCGATAATGATCCAACCCACGTTACCGGAATCCGGCCCGAGGATTGTGGCGATCAAGGCAATCGCCATCCCGGCAACGCCGAACAGGTTACCCTGCTTGGACGTTTCATGGCGCGAAAGACCCGCCAGGCTGAAAATAAACAAAATAGCGGCAACAATGTATGCAGCTGTAACTAATCCACCAGACATTTTTGCTACCCCTTAGTTTTTGCGGAACATCTTCAGCATGCGCTGAGTGACGGTGAATCCACCAAAGATGTTGATGCTGGCAATCAGCACGGCGACAAAGGAGAGGAAACTCACCCAGCCGCCACTGCCAATCTGCAACAACGCACCGACCACGATAATCCCAGAGATCGCGTTAGTGACCGACATCAACGGGGTATGCAGTGCATGGCTGACGTTCCAGACCACGTAGTAACCCACTACGCAGGCCAGCGCAAACACGGTAAAGTGCGACAGGAACTCTTTCGGTGCCGAATCGGCAAACCAGCCGAATAGCACAATCGCCAAAGCGATCAAGCCATATTTCATCCACGGTGAGGCGGGCTTTTTCTCTACTTTTTCGATTGGCGCGGCAGCAGCCTGCTTCGGCTGAGCAGAAACCTGGATTGGCGGTGCTGGCCAGGTGACTTCGCCATCGCGCACAACGGTAACGCCACGGATAACGGTATCGTCGAAATCAATGTCGATTTCACCATTTTTTTCTTTCGACAGCAGTTTGAGCAGGTTCACCAGGTTGGTGCCATAAAGCTGCGAAGACTGTGTTGGCAAACGGCTTGGCAGATCGGTATAGCCGATAATCTTCACGCCATTTTCGGTGACGGTTACCCGATCGGCAACGGTCAGCTCACAGTTGCCGCCGGTTTGTGCTGCCAGATCGACAATCACACTACCCGGCTTCATGGTTGCTACCATCTCTTTGGTAATCAGCTTCGGCGCCGGTTTACCTGGGATCAGCGCAGTCGTCACGATAATGTCGACTTCCTCAGCCTGCGCGGCAAACAGCGCCATCTCCGCTTTGATAAAGGCTTCAGACATCACTTTGGCATAACCATCGCCACTGCCCGCTTCTTCCTCAAAGTCCAGCTCAAGGAATTCAGCCCCCATACTCTGCACTTGCTCTTTGACTTCCGGACGGGTGTCAAAGGCTCGAACAATGGCTCCCAAACTGCCCGCAGCACCGATCGCTGCCAACCCCGCAACCCCGGCACCAATGATCATGACTTTTGCCGGTGGTACTTTACCTGCTGCGGTGATCTGGCCGGTGAAGAAACGCCCGAACTCGTGCGCGGCTTCAACAATAGCTCGATAGCCTGCGATGTTGGCCATCGAACTCAATGCATCCATAGACTGCGCGCGCGAAATACGCGGCACGGAATCCATGGCCATGGCGGTGACATTACGCGCAGCCAGTTTTGCCATTAATTCTGGATTTTGCGCAGGCCAGATAAAGCTGACTAACGTACTACCCTCACGCATTAACGCGATTTCGTCCTCTTGTGGCGCGTTAACTTTCAGGATCAGATCCGATTGCCAGACATCGGCAGTATCGGTAATTGTCGCGCCTGCGGCTTCATACGCAGCATCTTCAAAGCTTGCCAGTTTACCCGCCGCGGTTTCAATCGCGACGGTAAAGCCCAGTTTCAGCAACTGTTCAACCGTTTTCGGCGTTGCTGCAACACGGGCTTCATTGGCCAACCGTTCTCTTGGTACACCAATACGCATAATGTTCCCTTCTCACCTGTCTCTGATGATGTTTATTTTCTTCCTACCCATAGCGATAGCACTTGCCCACAGGATTTATCCAACTTGACCTGCAAACCTATTAAGGTGCCACCTATAACCTACTGAAAATGTGATCGATGATCCATAATTGCTTACGTTTCCCCGCCAGTTTTCACATAAAAACTCACCTAAGGATATGACAAATCGCAAATTTGGGTGGAAAAGATAACCTGATAAGCGTTTTCAGCGCACTATTGTGCCAACCTCATTCTAAGCAACTTCTGGCCAGAAGCGGGCGCAACGCCCAAAAGTTATAAATTTGTGAACAATTAACATTAATGACATTAAACGCTTTATTATTGAAACTTATATTGAATTGACCGGGCCGAGGATAAATAGCCTCAGTTCAGTTTTGTCTCACTGCATAACATAAAATGCTGAGACACCCACCAAGATTACATGTAATAATCGGCGGCTGAATTACACATAAACTGTTCAGCACGTTATAAACGTTAATGCGCTAGGCGAAAGGATTTTTTATGAAGCTGAAGACCACGATCATCGCATCAGCCTTGTTATCACTTACCGCGCTGTCTGTGCATGCCGCGCAAGAGTTAACTCCTGAAAAAGCAGCGGCCATTAAGCCGTTTGATCGCATTACCATTACGGGCCGTTTTAATGCCATCAACGAAGCTGCCGACGCGGTATCACGCCGTGCAGATAAACTGGGTGCCGACGCCTTCTATATCCAGGATATCAACAACGGTAACAATGGCGGCAACTGGCGCGTCACTGCAGACATCTATCATAAAGATGCGCCAGAAGTGAGCAAAGAAACCAAGTACCGCGTAATTAACGGCGTGAAAGAATTGCCGAAAGACGAAGCCTTCCTGCTTGAACCTTACGATACGGTCACCGTCAGCGGTTTCTACCGCAGCCAGCCGGATATCAACGACGCCATCACCAAAGCCGCGCAGAAGAAAGGCGCAGCGTCGTTCTTTATCGTTCGTCAGGTTGATGCCAACCAGGGGGGTAACCAGTTCATTACCGCTTATATCTATAAAGCCGACGCGCCTAAGCGTGTGGTTCAAAGCCCGGATGCCGTGCCTGCTGATTCGGAAGCGGGTAAAGCCATGTTGGCTGCTGGGGGCGCAGAAGCGGCTAAAGTCGAGATCCCTGGCGTTGCTTCCTCAGGTTCCCCAAGCCGTGATGTTGGCCGTTTCTTTGAGACACAGTCCTCAACCGGCCAGCGCTATACCGTAACACTGCCGGATGGCACCAAGATCCAGGAAGTGAATAACGTGACCGCAGCGCAAATGGTGCCGTTTGATTCGGTGACTTTCACTGGCCACTTCAACAGCATGACTGACGTTTCTACCGAAGTAGCAAAACGTGCAGCGGCTAAAGGTGCCAAGTATTACCACGTTACTCGCCAGTGGCAGAACAAGAGCGGTGGTAACCTGACCGTTAGCGCCGATCTGTTCAAATAATTATCGTATTGACGTTGACTATCGGGCAGCAATTGAGCTGCCCTTTTTCTTCCCTGCATAATCCTCCTCCTGGCTGAATAAGTTTTTATCAAACTCGCATAACCAATCATTGCATCTGCCAGCATCACTCCGTAGAATTTGCGCCAATTTTTAGGCTTATTGCCTGCTCGTGCAGTGATTGCCATAACATTTCGCTGCACGGCTATTTATATCCCCTATAAATTTCAAGTTGCAGCCTGGCTGCAAAAGCATGCCCCTGGAGGCTACTCCGGTAAGTGACTGGGATCCGTGCTTGCAGATAGCAACGCTACAGCTTGAAAGGCGGCGGGAAATAGTGGCTTATTCTGTTTCAGGATCCCTCATTGGAAAGAAAACTTGGTCTTACCGCGTTAACCGCCTTGGTGCTCAGCTCAATGCTCGGCGCGGGTGTCTTCAGCTTGCCGCAGAATATGGCCGAAGTCGCCAGCCCGGCAGCCTTATTGATAGGCTGGGCGATCACTGGTGTTGGCATTCTGTTCCTGGCGTTTGCCATGCTATTGCTGACGCGTTTGCGTCCCGATCTGGATGGTGGGATTTTCACCTACGCCAAAGAGGGCTTCGGTGAATTGGTAGGTTTTTGTTCCGCTTGGGGCTATTGGTTGTGTGCGGTGATCGCCAATGTGTCTTATCTGGTGATTGTTTTTGCCGCACTAAGCCTGTTTACCGATCGCAGTGGTACGGTGATCCTCGGTGATGGCAATACCTGGCAGGCACTGATTGCCGAATCCCTGCTGTTGTGGATCGTACACGCATTGGTTTTGCGCGGTGTACAGACGGCGGCAAGTATCAATCTGGTGGCCACCCTCGCCAAGTTACTCCCTCTCGGCCTGTTTGCCGTGCTGGCGGCTTTCGCCTTCAAGATGGAGACCTTCTCCCTGGATTTCCACGGTGTGGCATTGGGTACGCCAGTTTGGCAGCAGGTAAAAGACACCATGCTGATCACCCTGTGGGTGTTTATCGGCGTTGAAGGTGCAGTGGTGGTATCCGCCAGAGCGCGTAATAAAAAAGATGTTGGCCGTGCCACCATGCTGGCCGTGCTCTCCGCCCTGGCGGTTTATCTGGTGATCACCCTGCTTTCACTGGGGGTGGTCCCGCGCAGCGAACTGGCCGAGATGCGTAACCCGTCAATGGCCGTGCTCATGGTGGATCTGATTGGCCCTTGGGGGGATGTGATTATCGCCACGGGGCTCATCGTTTCGGTCTGTGGAGCCTACCTGAGCTGGACCATAATGGCAGCTGAAGTGCCTTTGCTGGCCGCACAACATGGCGCATTCCCCAGGATTTTCGGCAAGCAGAACCAGAACCATGCCCCTTCAGCCTCTCTGTGGCTCACCAATGGTGCCGTACAAATCGCGCTGGTCATCATCTGGCTGACGGGCAGCAATTACAACTCGCTGCTGACCATTGCCTCCGAGATGATTCTGGTGCCCTATTTTCTGGTAGGTGCTTTCCTGTTCAAAGTGGCACGCAAGCGGCAGGATAAGCGTTTAATCTTTGCCGCTATCGGTGCTTGTCTGTATGGAATATGGCTGCTCTACGCTTCGGGCTTGATGCACCTGCTGATGTCGGTGCTGTTATATGCCCCAGGTTTGCTGGTGTTCATGTATGCCCGCAGCGGGCATGAAGACGTAAAACTGCTCAGCCGGCTGGAGAAAGGCACGGTATTTTTGCTGTTGGTTGCAACCGTGCCCGCCGGCTGGTTTATGCTGCAATAGTGCCTGACAGACCGGGGCTTCCCCGGTCAATTTCCACGCGGTGACTGGGCGGTAATCGTGATCTTTTCACCCACTTGCGTAACCACCACCCTATCTGCGCACTCTTTTTCAATTGAAGACAATTGCTCTACTGCCAATGGATAGGGCAATTGGATATCAAAAACTGCCAGCTGTTGCTGCATCGCCAGGTCAATCAGGCGAATAATGTTGGTTTCATCACTCACCTGGGTCGAAACGACCTGTAAGGCCAAAGCTTTAAATTGCTCTTTGCGCGTTTGAGCCTCCGGCGCATGCGATTTTAATACCATGCCGAAGATAGGCATCACGCCATAGATTGCATCGATAAAACGCCATTGCTTCTTGCAGGATGCGGATAAAAAATCCATGTAGTCTAAGCAGAGTCTCTCACTGTGCGCGATGGGGGCAAGATGATTGCTGTCCATCCTCCTGTTCCTCTTTTGACCAGTGGGGTGTAGCTGTTGCCATTCAAGCTGTGGCGTTGTTGCTGGGCGGCTGTAAACATGTGCGATTATTGCCTGACCGCCGCTTGAAATTGACAATGTATACACACCTGAAATGGATAATCGATGGGAAGCGTTAACCGCTTTCTGGCGTATAATGGCATAATTCCCTTAATGTTTGCCAGCTTGTCCAGGAGCTTTACTCGATGGTATCTCATAACTCGGCCCCGGTGCTCATTACCGGCGGTGCTCGTCGAATTGGACTGGCACTGGCCAAGTCGTTTTTGCAACGTGGAACTCCCGTTATCATTGCCTATCGCAGCGACTACCCGGCGTTAGCTGACCTGAAAAGCCTGGGGGCGATTTGCCTGCAGGGTGACTTTTCCACCAACGAGGGGATCTACCGTTTTGCCGAGCAGGTCAAGCAAACCGCCCCAAAGCTACGTGCGGTGATCCATAACGCCAGCGCCTGGCTGGCAGAGTCCAGCAGTGTACCGCCGGAACAGGTGATGGCCTCAATGTTGCAGATTCATGTTTACACCCCTTACCTGTTAAACCAACTGCTGGAGCCCTGTTTACTGGGCCAGGGTTTGGCCGGTGCCGACATTATTCATCTGACCGATTATGTGGTGGAAAAAGGCAGCGACAAACATATTGCCTATGCCGCCAGCAAGGCCGCGCTGGATAATATGACCCGCTCGTTTGCCCGCAAACTGGCTCCCGAAGTGAAGGTCAACGCCATTGCCCCGGCGTTGATTATCTTCAACCCTGGTGACGACGACGAGTACCGTCAGCAGGCATTGGCGAAGTCGCTGATGAAAATCGCCCCAGGCGAAAGCGAGGTGGTGAATCTGGTAGATTACCTGATGAACAGCCGTTATGTGACTGGGCGTACGCACGGCGTTGATGGTGGACGGCCATTGCGCTGAATCATGGGCATAGCACAATGCCGGTAGGCAGGCTATGCTGAATGCCGTTTTTCTTATAAAACCCCGATTATGACTAAAATTGTTTTTGTGGAAGACGACCCAGAAGTCGGCAAACTGATTGCCGCTTATCTGGGCAAACATGATATTGACGTTATTATTGAACCGCGTGGTGACACCGCGCAGGCCTGTATCGAGCGGGAACAGCCAGATTTGGTGTTGCTGGATATCATGTTACCCGGTAAAGATGGCATGACGCTTTGCCGCGATCTGCGTCCTGTTTATCCAGGCCCTATCGTGCTGCTCACCTCTTTGGACAGCGATATGAACCATATCCTGTCCCTGGAGATGGGTGCCCATGACTATATTTTGAAAACCACGCCGCCTGCAGTCCTGCTGGCTCGCTTGCGTCTGCATCTGCGCCAGCACGGCAACCAACCCAAAGAAGAACCGACACAAGCGATCACGCAACACAATGCGCTGCATTTTGGCTTGTTGTGCATCGATCCGGTCAATCGGCAGGTGACATTGGGAGAAGAGATTATCACCCTTTCCACCTCTGACTTTGATCTGTTGTGGGAGCTGGCAACCCATGCGGGCCAGATTATGGACCGTGAGGCACTGTTGAAAAACCTGCGTGGCGTCAGCTATGACGGCATGGATCGTAGTATTGACGTCGCCATCTCGCGCCTGCGCCGCAAACTGTACGATAATGCGTTAGAACCTTTCCGTATCAAGACGGTGCGCAATAAGGGTTACCTGTTCGCACCTAACGCCTGGGCATCGGTACAGCAATGAGAAAACTTTTTGTTCAATTCTTCCTCTTGCTGTTCGTCTGTTTCCTGGTCATGGCCATGCTGGTTGGCCTGGTTTACAAGGTTACTGCCGAACGCGCCGGGCGGCAGTCGATGGACGATCTGATGAAAAGTTCGCTGTATCTGATGCGCAGCGAACTGCGGGAAATCCCGCTGAAGGATTGGAACAAAACCATTGCTACCCTGGATTTGAACCTGTCGTTCAAGCTGCATATCGAGCCGCTCGGCAAGCAGAACCTGAGCGAAGATCTCGCCAAGCGCCTGCGTTTGGGCGAAATCATCGCGCTGGACGATCGTTACACCTTTATGCAACGCATTCCGCGCAGTCATTACGTGCTGGTTGTTGGCCCTATCCCTTACCTGTTTTATCTGCACCAGATGCGAATCCTGGATTTGGTGTTGCTGATCTTTATCGGTATGTCGCTAGCTCTACCGGTATTCCTGTGGATGCGCCCGCATTGGCAGGATCTGCTGAAACTGGAAAATGCCGCGCAACGTCTGGGCGCGGGCCATCTTGATGAACGCACGCATTTTGTACAAACCTCCAGCCTCTATCGGCTTGGTGTCGCTTTCAACCAAATGGCGGATAACGTCAACACACTGATCGCCAGTAAAAAACAGCTGATTGACGGTATTGCACATGAGCTGCGTACCCCTCTGGTTCGTCTGCGTTACCGGCTGGCAATGAGTGAGAACCTCTCAGAAAGCGAGCAGCAGGCATTAAACCGCGATATTGGCCAGCTAGAATCCCTGATTGACGAGTTGCTGACCTACGCACGTCTGGATCGTCCGCAGGTTGCACTGAATATTGAACCCATCGATCTGCCCGGTTGGCTACAGGACAAAGTGGCCGATATGCAGTTGCTCCACCCAGACCGTGATATCGAACTGAACATCCCACATACCGGGGATTTTGGTGGTGTCGACCTGCGCTTGATGGAGCGAGTGCTCGATAACCTGGTCAATAATGCACTGCGCTATTGCGAGCAGCGATTACGTGTCGGCCTGTGGTTTGATGGCGACGCTGCCTGCCTGCAAGTGGAAGATGACGGCCCGGGTATTCCGCCAGAAGAGCGTGAACGGGTGTTCGAGCCCTTCGTGCGCCTTGATCCAAGCCGCGATCGTGCCACCGGCGGCTGCGGGCTTGGGCTGGCAATCGTTCACTCCATCGCGGTAGCCTATCAAGGCCATGTCTATGTGGAAGCCAGTTCCTTAGGCGGTGCCAGTTTCCGCTTCTGCTGGCCGGTTAAGTCTGTCCTAGAGATAAAATCAGAGCCGGTATAACCCGCGGTTCGAGATCCGCCCTTTCAATCTGAGGGGCACAATATGGAGTTAACAGCATGACATCTGCAAAATCGCCATCAGCCTACGAAGAATTGCGAGCCATTTTCACCCGCTTATCGCGCTTTGATCACCTCTCCGCCATCAGCGGTTGGGATATGCAAACCATGATGCCACCGGGTGGCAATAAAGCGCGTTCTGAAGCCCTGGCGGAGCTGAACGTGCTTAAGCATCAGATCCTGACAGCGCAGAAAACCGGAGCTTTGCTTGATCGGGCACAGCAGGAGTCACTCAACGAGTTTGACCGTGCCAACCTGCACGAAATGCGCCGCCAGTATGACAATGCCGTATTGGTGCCGGGATCGTTGGTGGAAGCCAAGTCACTGGCCGGTGCACGCTGTGAACACGCCTGGCGAACCCAGCGCCCTGCTAACGACTGGGAAGGCTTTAGCGATAACCTGCGTGACGTGGTCAAGCTAAGTCGGGAGGAGGCACAAATCCGGGCGCAGGCGGCCGGTGTCAGCCGTTATGATGCCTTGCTGAATCTGTATGAGCCTGGCATGCGTAGCGCCGATCTGGAGCGTATCTTTGGTGATTTAAAAACCTGGCTGCCTGAGTTGTTACAAAAAGTGGTCGCCAAGCAGCAACAGGAACCCTGTCTGATCCCTCAGGGCCCGTTCAATGTTGAAACTCAGCGTAAACTCAGCCTGAGCGTGATGAAATTGCTCGGGTTTGATTTTGACGGCGGACGCGTTGATGTCAGTGCTCATCCTTTCTGTGGCGGCGTGCCGGAAGATGTACGTATCACCACGCGCTACAACGAAAAAGAGTTCCTTACTGCGCTACTCGGCATCGTTCATGAGACCGGACATGCCCGTTACGAGCAGAATCTGCCGCGTGAATGGCTCGGTCAACCGATCGCGTTGGCCCGCTCTACCGCAATCCATGAGTCACAAAGCCTGTTCTTTGAGATGCAATTGGCCCGTGGTGAGGATTTCCTCAAGATCCTGCGTCCACTGATCATCAAGCAATTTGGCGAACAGCCCGCCCTTGAAGAAAACAACTTTATCCGCCTCAATCAACGCGTACGGCCCGGTTTGATCCGCGTCGATGCCGATGAGGTCAGTTATCCGGCACACGTAATGCTGCGTTACGAGATTGAGCGCGCGCTGATCGAAAGTGAAATTGACGTAGACGATATCCCGGCATTATGGAATGAAAAAATGCACAGCTACCTTGGCCTGGATACCGTTGGCGACTATCGCAATGGCTGTATGCAGGATATTCACTGGACAGATGGCGCCTTCGGTTACTTCCCAACGTATACCCTGGGTGCCATGTACGCCGCCCAGTTATTTAACAGTGCACGCGCCGCCATACCTAAATTGAGTGAAGATATTACGGCCGGTAACCTGCACGCACTGTTCCATTGGCTACAGCAAAATATCTGGCGCCATGGCAGCCGCTACCCTACCGACACCTTGATCACCAACGCCACCGGTGAAACCTTGAATCCACGCTATTTCCGTCAGCATCTGGAAAACCGCTATCTGTAACCTCTGCATTGGATGGGGACGTTAGGGCTTTAAGCCTTAACGTCACTCATCTGGATTACCCCCAATCGATAACAGGGTGTGCATGACGTTAACAATTGATGTGTTACTTGAAAATCGCCGAAGCCGGGGAGCAGATAATGCCCTGATCGCCAAACCCGGGCTAAGCCTGCTGATTCAGGACGAGTCAGACGCCGTACTGTTTGATACCGGGCCAGATGGCAGTTTCCTGCATAATGCCCGCGTGTTAGGGGTTAATCTCGATAATTTGTCTGCCACCGTGCTCTCACATGGTCATTACGATCACAGCGGCGGTGTTCCCTGGCTGCCTGATAACACGCGCATAATTTGCCATCCAGGGGTAAAGGATGAACGTTATGCCGCGGTCAATATCATGGGTTATGTGCGCAAAATTAAGCGGTTATCACCCACCGTGGATTATTCGCGTCACGCCATGGTGTTTACCCGCGCGCCCTTGCAGATCAGCGAGCGCTTTATTTGGTCTGGCGAAATTGAGGTTGCTGCGCCCAAAGCCTATGGAATCATTACGGGTTCTACACCATCGCCAGATTACGTCGACGACGAGGGCGTACTGATTTATAAATCCGATCGTGGTCTGGTGATTATCACCGGATGCGGGCATCGTGGGGTTATCAACATTGTTCGACACTGTCAGAACATCACCGGAATCAATCGGATCTACGCCCTGATTGGCGGACTTCACCTGAGGTATGCCTCACCGCAGCGTTTGCTGAAAATACAGCGTTTTCTCAGCCAGATACAGCCAGAGCAAGTGATGGGATGTCATTGCACGGGGCCTTGGGGACAACTGTGGCTGCCGAATACCTTAAGCCCGGCAACGGGAGATAAAATCATTCTGCCTTGACCCCGCTGGAGACCTGGTGAGGTCTCATGGCGCACTGGCCTTCCCCGACAGCCGCTGTCACATAGTGGCAGGTTACATAACTCTATATGTATGTTGTAACTAAAATAAGAGGGGACAGGTCTGGTCAAAGATTAACTCCAGTGGAACGAGCGGCAACTGAAGGATTTTCTCCAAGCTCTCCAGTGCTGGTGCTGGCGGAGGCAACAGGGGTTGGTTGGTACTGGAGAACAGAATGATTAACGAGATAACACGTTGCGGATAGTCTGCCGCCAGGATCTGCGCAATCATGCCCCCCATCGATCCACCTAAAACGTGTGCTTTAGGAATGCGCAGATGATCGAGCAATTGCACCGCATCCTGCGCCATATCTGCCAGCGTATAAGGCACAGGCGTTTGCCAGCCTAAAGGTTGCCGCCGCTTTTCCCTCGTTTGGGAAGAGAGCCCCACATCGCGGTTATCAAATCGAATCACCCGAAAACCACTCTCTACCAACCTCTGGCAGAAATCGTCTGGCCACAACAGCATTTGAGCACCAATGCCCATGATCAGCAGCAGCGGAGGATGCGTCTCGTCCCCCCAATCCTCATAAGCAATCTGGATACTGCCACAGGGTGCCAGACCACTGCGGATCTCGATATCTTTCATTTTCAGTCTCTTATGACATCACCTCATGCCCAGTATAGCACCTGACGCTGAGGTATCGCCTGCTTGTACATTAGGTTACAAGCCGAAACCAATCACTCACGGAAAGCATTGCCAGCTTTGCATAATATTCTTTCAACGGCCCCGCAGTGGGGTTGATACACAAACAGAAATTTGAGGATTCAATGATGAAAAAAGTATTAGCTCTGGTTGTTGCCGCTGCAATGGGCTTGTCTTCTGTCGCTTTCGCAGCTGAAGCTGCCGCACCTGCTGCTGCTGCGACCACGACTCAGTCTGCTCCGGCTAAAACCACTCATATGAAAAAACATCACGCGAAGAAAACTACCGAGCAAAAAGCGCAGGCAGCCAAGAAGCACCACAAAGCCAGCGGTAAAAAAGCCCCGGCCCAAAAAGCCCAGGCAGCTAAAAAGCACCACAAAAAAGCCAGCAAAAAAGCAGCAACTCCGGCTGCATGATAGCGAACCGTTGTGAGGCACCCCTCACCTGTTCTGGCAAAATTTGTACAACACCCGGTTAGCCGGGTGTTTTTCCATCGGGGGTTGTCTATGCTGCGTCGCTATCGGTTCGAAATCATCCTTGGCACCCTGATCGTTTGTGGGCTAATCGCCACCTTCTTTTATCTTTAATTTCTTGCCGAGTTCACAAGAAATTATCGAAAAATCAATTACTGACCATCTACACAGCGGCTAAATCCGTCTATAGTTAGCATTCAGTGTGTTTATGGAATATCCGTCTTTGTCAGGCAATAAATTTATGCGCATATCCGTTTTGTTTTTATTGTGCTCATTTCCTTTGGCATTCACCCTCTCCGCTCATGCTGACAGCCCAACGGACGCATCGGCAGCGGAACAAACCCGTCTGTTTTTCGGCAAAGACGAACGTGTCAAAGTCTCGGAAACCAACGGTTGGCCGTGGCAGGCCATTGGTCAGGTAGAAACCGCCAGTGGTAACCTGTGTACCGCCACGTTGATCTCTCCTCACTTGGCGCTGACTGCCGGGCACTGCGTGTTGGCACCGCCTGGCAATCTGGATAAAGCCGTGGCGCTACGCTTTATTTCCAGCAGCAAAGGTTGGCAATATCAGACAGAGAATATTGAAACGCTGGTTGATAAATCGTTAGGCAAAAAGCTAAAAGCAGATGGTGACGGCTGGATCGTTCCCCCCGCCGCTGCCGCCTATGATTTTGCGTTGATTCGGCTGAAAGATAACCAGCCGCTGGCCATTAAGCCATTACCGTTATGGCAAGGTGACAGTGTAGCGTTAACACAAGCCCTTAAGCAGGCAAAACGCCGAATTACCCAGGCCGGATACCCAGAAGATCACCTGGATGATCTTTACAGCCATCAGAATTGCAAAGTCACGGGTTGGGCGCAACAAGGGGTATTATCGCATCAGTGTGATACGTTGCCCGGTGACAGTGGTTCTCCATTGATCTTGAAGACCGCTGACGGTTGGCGTCTTATTGCTATCCAAAGTTCGGCACCGGCAGCACAAGACCGCTACCGTGCCGATAACCGTGCGCTTTCAGTTACTGGCATTCGTGATGCCCTGGATGCACTCGCTGAGCGAAAATGATCCTGCCTTACAGCGTAGGCCACCATTATCCCATGCCAGGGTAATGGTGGCAGGTAAACTATGCTGCAATACCCGCTCTACGTTGGGCCCATCGGTCTGGAGATAAAACGCATTGGCCTGCTCCAGCGACAAACCTCCGCGTATTTTACGCTCAACCAGCCTTGCCTGCAGTTGCTGAGGCGCAGCCTGAATAAACAGCGTCAAGTCACTGTAATGAGCCAGTTCGCACCAGCCGGGCTCATCGAGCAGCAGCCAGTTGCCTTCCACAATGACAATGGGAGCAGTGACTTCAATGGCATCTATTACAGGATCATGTAATACACGGTCGTAAGTCGGCCAAAGGGAAATCGGTTTGTGCAAATCCCCAAGAGCAGACTCCAGTTGTTCACGATGAAAGGTTTCTGGCGCGCCTTTCTTACCGCGTAATCCCCGCTCTTCGAGCCAGCGATTGGTGTGATGAAAACCGTCCATGGGAAGGGTTTGCAGCGCCAACAAATCGGGATGTTGCACAGATAAATATTGCCAAAACGCAGTCAGGGTTGATTTTCCGCAACCGGGAGGGGCCGCAAGGAAAACCACCAACCTCCCCCCTTTTTGCCGCTGCTTTTCCACCAGAAAACGTAGCAACGGTAAATGCAGTTGTTCTATTTCTTCATCAGCAAAAAAAGACTCAATCATTAAACCATTAACATTCAACGCTATTTCCATTGGTCAGTTCCTTTAACAGCGACGTTACTGCTAGGGTTAACCCGGTTTTAATCATATTACCGTAACGCTCGGTATTAAAAACCTCAAAGCTGGAAAACTTCATCTTTCTTATCGCACTGAAAAGCTGTTCATTTTCCGTAATAGCATTCAGGTTGGAAATAAAATCATATGTCATTTCGTCATAAAAGCTCAGCACATTGTTTTCAGTTTGCACATACTGACTGAATTGCGAAAGACAAATAACATCGGCATAAACGGTTTTTCTGATCTTACCTAGCGCATATAACAAACGCAGGGAGACATCCAAGTTGTCTAAAGGACCGGATTTTGCCAGCAGCGGCTTAACCGCATATTCTTGTATATCGGGATCGTTATTGACGAACACCTGTGGCAAGTAGGTTTTGACAGCAGAAAATAAGACTTCATTTGCTTTCAGTAACCAATCAAGCAATTGCTCCTGCTCATCCAATTGTTCAATAATTTCATCTTCTGTCTGCGTTTTCATTCGTCCTGCGATACCATTAATGCAAGTGTAATGTCTGAATTCTATTACACGATCCGTCGGTGCCATTAATCATAAGGGTTTCTGTGCTTAAGTACCCCTCTTTTTGTTTTATTCCACCGACAATGTCACCTTGGGTTATCCCGGTTGCCGAAAAAATCACCTCATCGCTGGCGATCATGTCATTGAGCGACAGAAGGTTATTGATTTCAATCCCCATGTTACGACAGCGTCGATGTTCTTCCTGTGCCCATACTCTGTGTTGTGGCGTCTCGCCTTTCGCTTGACAGAAGTCGATCAATTCAGCTTGCATATCCCCCCCCAAGAGGCGTACCGCGCAGGCCGATATCACGCCTTCAGGTGCCCCTCCCAACGTATACATGATGTCAGCTTCTCCGTTCGGCAGACAGGTCATCAGACTGGCGGCAACATCACCATCGGGAATAGCAAAAATCTTCACGCCCAGCGCTTGTGCCTGTTGGCGAATAAGCGCATGGCGCGGTTTATCCAATGTGATCATACGCAATTGTTCTAAAGGTTTGCCCAATGCCTCCGCCACTTGCCGCAGATTTTGCTCAAGCGGCAATCGCAAATCGATCGCCCCTTTGGCACCTGCCCCGACAGCCAGTTTGCGCATATACATGTCTGGCGCATGCAGCAAGGTATTTTGAGGTGCAAAGGCAATGACGGCCAATGCATTATATTGCCCCATGGCCACCATCCGGGTACCTTCTATCGGATCAACAGCGATGTCTACCGCCGGACCCACGCCGCTACCGAGACGCTCACCGATATACAGCATGGGGGCCTGGTCAATCTCTCCTTCACCAATCACAATCTGTCCCTGCATGATCATGCCGCTGAGTTGATGGCGCATTGCCGCCACAGCCGCGCCATCAATCTGATTTTTATCGCTACACCCCAGCAGCGGCCACGCTGCCAACGCAGCCTGCTGTGTCGTACGTACAATGTCATAAGCTAATGATTTCATATGCCGTTATACCCCCGTTTCCACACCAAAATGCTGCAACAGGAAACGCTCAGCCTGTTCGTTCCACACTCCGTGACTTTCTGCCACCAATTGCGCCAGACGGGCATAGAATGGATCGTCCTTTCCTAGCTCAGAGAAATCGGCAATTGCCGTTAACGGCATATGAGCAAAGTTGTAGATCAACTTTTTACCGCCAGGGATATCAGGCAGATTGATGATCGTGTGCGGCACGGCATCCAGACCACCAATATGGGTGATCATTACTGAAGGATTAATTCGCCCCTCGGCGGTCAGTTGCAGTGCCTCCAGCATGTCGCCGGTCGAGCCACCCGAAGTACCGACAATATGCGTCGATGCATAATGCACATTGTAAAAGTTGAACGGCACCTTGAACTGACTGTCAGTGGGACCGGCAAAGAAATTCAGGCAGCCGTCCTCTCCCAGCAACGCATCCCCTAACATCAGCACTTCAGGCACCGCCGCATAAACGAATACATCGTCAAAACCATCGCTCTGCGTGAGTTCACGCAACACTGTCGCCGGGTTGTCGACCTCACGGCTATTGAAATAGACCAGCTCAATCCCTTTTTCAGCGGCACGGCTCTCTGGTAACAGCAATCTGGCTCGTTCTAAACGCTGTGCGTCGATATCAACCACAACGACCTTCGCAGGACGGATATTACCGTTGATCGCATAATCAATCGCGCCAATCCCCATTGGCCCGGCACAGGCCAACAGCGCCACATTACCGCCAGGCTTGATCCCCATCCGATGCTCATAGACATAGGGTGTCGTGTGGTAATTGGCATGATAGGCACCGATGATGCAACACATCGGTTCGGCCAGCGAGGCCGCTGCAAAATAGCTTCCTTCATAAGGCAGTACGCAACCTAGTTCCACCGCCTGCTGAGGGATGATCATATAGGTAGCATTACCACCGAAGTATTCATAACTGTAACCCGCCGAATAACCGCTAGGTAATCCCATTGCCGGTTGCAGAACAAAACGCTGCCCCGGCTTGAAACGTTGTTGCAGATTTTTACCGACCTGCTCAATGATGCCAGCACATTCATGCCCGGTGATCGCCGGATGGTTAGCGACATCATCAGGCACGCGCTTGTGTTTAGCACCCAACTTGGCGGCCTTCCAGGTAGAAAGACATACGCTGTCAGAGATCACTTTAACCAACAGTTCATTATCACCTAACGGTGGTAATTCAAATTCACGCAGGCGAACATCATTTTCGCCGTAAATAGCGGCAACTCGGGTTTTCATACGGTTTCCTTTTCTGACTGTTTAGCAACCAGTTGTTCCAACAGATGATCCAGGTTGCGGTCACCGAGATAATTACTAATCAACACTTTGGGTTTATCGGTCACCCGATCTGCCCGAGCTTCCAGGCTTGAATGCGTGACAATCAGGTCGGCCTCTGGCGGAATATTTTCAATGGAATAGTGCTTCACGCTGATCGGTATCCCCGCTTTCTCCAGGCGTTTACGAAACGTAGTTGCCCCCATTGCGCTTGAACCCATGCCGGCATCGCAGACAAAAGCAATGTGACGGATAAGCTGATGTTGTCCCTTGCCTGCGGCTTTCAGCGCTTTCATCCGCTGTTGCGAATCCTCAAAGCCATCTTCGGCAACGTGCTGCTTTTCAACTTTCAGAATCAGTGAGGCAATCAGGAAGGACACTAGCGTACCCGCCGCGACCCCCGCTAATGTGCCAGTAAAACCGCCACGCGGTGTCAGTGCCAGATAGGCAAAAATAGAACCTGGACTCGGCCCGGCAACCAAGCCTGCACCCATAAGATCAAACACATAGATACCGGTCATGCCACCACCAATCATGGCAATGATCATCAAGGGTTTCATCAGCACATAGGGGAAGTAGAGTTCGTGAATCCCACCAAGAAAATGGATAATCATTGCACCCGGGGCCGATTTTTTACTCATGCCTTGGCCAAACAACGAAAACGCCAATAAAATCCCCAAACCAGGGCCTGGGTTAGACGCGACCATGAAGAATACCGAGCGCCCATGAGCAGCCGTATCCTGCATGCCCAATGGGTAATACACCCCCTGATCGATTGCGTTATTAAGAAACAGCACCTTCGCCGGTTCGTTAATCATCGACAGCAGTGGCAAATATCCGGTCGCTACCAGGGATTCAATCCCCGCCCGCACCAGATGATTGGCCTGCAATACCGCAGGGCCGATCACCTCGTAGGCAAACAGGCACAACAGCATACCGGCAATCCCCAGAGAGAAATTGTTGATCACCATTTCAAACCCGGCAGGGATACGCTTATCCAACCTGGCGTCGATATATTTAATGATCGCCCCCCCTAGCGGCCCCATTACCATCGCACCGATAAACATCGGTATGTCAGCCCCGACAATGACGCCAATGGTGCCAATCCCGCCCATCACGGCACCCCGTTTTTCCGCTATCAGATAGCCGCCAGTGGAGCCGATCATCAACGGCAGCAAATAGGTGATCATCGGCCCAACCAGTTCCCCGAAATGAGCATTAGGCATCCAACCGGAAGGAATGAACAACGCGGTAATAAACCCCCACGCAATAAATGCACCGATATTAGGGATTACCATCGCTGTCAGAAATCCGCCAAAAGCTTGCACTCTGGCTCGTATTGTTTTATTGGCCATTTTACTTATCCTTGATTGAGGGATTATCAGAAGCGCAGAATAATTTCTTTTATTGCCGATGCGTCTTTTGCCTGAATAAGCTGTTCAACTGCGTGGTCATCGCAAAACATCTCGCTCAACAACTGGATTGCATTGATATGGCAGTCAGCATTTTTAGCCGCCAAGCCGATTAAAATTTTTACCTGGGGATTGTCCTCATTGAAATAAACCCCTTCAGGCAATACGGTAAGCGTTAATGCGGTGCTTAACGCCCCTTCCTCTGGACGGGCATGAGGCATGGCCACTTCTGGCGTCAGAATATAATAGGCCCCATTTAGTCGAGTACTTTCTTTTATTGCCTTCACATAGCGCAGTTCGATAATATTATTTTCTAACAGTGGATTCATCGACAAATCGATGGCCTGCTCCCAGTCGCAGCGCTGATGGCTAACAGTAAATGCATTATTCGTAAAATAATTTATTAACCCATTCATTATATTTTCCTGTTCTTATTCCAATAGGCTTATTCGTTGCTATGCAGCTTATGGAGTAATAATTGGAAACGCAATAAAGGGCCTTATTGTGATTAATGTCATAATTGCGATGAAACTGACCGAAATTGAAGATCTTGATCACAAAGCAACAATAAAATTATGGTTATTTTATGTTTGTCAATAGCTAATTTGTGATGATTATCACTAAAAAATATTTTAAATTAATTTCAAAAAACGTGACCGCAATCACTTTGTACCTATTGCGAATATTAATTCAAGATAAAATTAGGGGGTGAAAACCTTATGACACAGATAGACATCGAATATTTAACGCTACTCTCTTTTGCTAACCAGCTATAGGCTTTGCAGCCAGTGAAAGTGGCCCGCGCAGCATAACACTGCGCAAGCCAACCGTTTATGCCGAAAGTTGATCGATGGTTTGCAGAATACGCTTATCGGAAATCGGATAAGGCGTACCCAGTTGCTGCGCGAACAGGCTGACGCGCAACTCCTCAATCATCCAGCGTACTGCCTTCACCTCTTCATCCTGCTGGCGCTTAGGCGGCAACTTATTCAACCATTGTTGCCAGGCTTGCTGTACCTGTTCCACCCGTAGCATCTGCGCCCGATCTCGGTGCGGATCGCTAGCCAGCTTCTCCAGGCGACGTTCGATAGCCTGCAGGTAACGCAACGTATCTGCCAATCGGCTCCAGCCGTTGCTGGTGACAAATCCGCGGTAGATCAGGCCACCAAGCTGCGTTTTGATATCTGACAGGGCCAGTGCCAACGACATATCAACACGCCCTTTCAACCGCTTGTTGATGTTGAACACCGTTGTCAGGATCTGCTCAACCTGCCTGGCGACGTCTACAACCGTTTCATTCAGTTCTGCACGCACGCGCTCTTGCAGACGAGCAAAGCGCTCTTCCTGCCAGACAGGGCCGCCATTTTCGGCAATCAGTTTGTCAATGCCGCAGGAGATACAGTCATCGATCAGATCCAGCACCTTGCCATACGGGTTGAAGTAGAGCCCCAGTTTGGCTTTGTTCGGCAACTTCTCATGCAGGTACTTAATGGGGGATGGAATATTCAGCAACAGTAAACGGCGCGTGCCTTGCCACATGGCTTGCTGCTGTTCCTGCTCGCTGTCAAATAGCCGGATAGCCACACTGTCTTTTTCATCCACCAGCGCGGGATACGCCTTGACGGAATATCCCCCGCGTTTTTGTTCATAGAACGCCGGCAGTTTGCCAAAGCTCCAGATATGCAGATTACTTTGCTCCAGCCCATCGTCGGCCACCGCCGACAAGGTTTCCTGCACCTGCTCTTTCAATTGCAGTTTCAACGCAGCCAGATCTTTACCTTCACGCAGGGTTTTGTGTTTATCCCCTACCACGCGAAAAGTCATTTTTAGATGATCGGGCACCTGATCCCATTGCCAATCATCACGTGACACTGTCACACCCGTCATGCGCCGTAATTCACGTTCCAGAGAATCAAGCAGCGGCATTTCCAGCGGTGTGGCCCGGCCAAGAAAGGCTTCGGCATAGTTTGGCGCAGGTACAAAATTACGACGCACCGGCTTTGGCAATGATTTGATCAGCGCTATCACCAACTCGCGGCGAATACCTGGGATCTGCCACTCAAAACCGGCCTCTTCAACCTGATTGAGGATTGGCAGGGGGATATGTACCGTGACGCCATCGGCGTCCGTTCCCGGCTCAAACTGATACGTCAGCCGCAGTTTGAGGTTGCCCTGATGCCAGTAATTCGGGTAATCGAGCGCGCTGACCTTGTTAGCCCCGTCCTTAATCAACATCTCTTTTTCGAAGTTGAGCAGATCGGGCTGCTGCTTAGCGGCTGTTTTCCACCAGTTGTCAAAATGGCGTCCGGACACTACATCGCTCGGAATGCGCTGATCGTAGAAACTGAACAACGTTTCGTCATCTACCAGAATGTCTCGACGGCGAGATTTATGCTCCAGCTCTTCCACTTCGGCCCGCAGTTTCAGGTTGGCGGTAAAGAACGCGTGCCTTGTCTGCCAGTCCCCCTCCACCAACGCATGGCGGATAAACAATTCGCGACACAGTAAAGGATCGATACTGCTGTAGTTCACCTGACGGGCCGCGACGATGGCCAGGCCAAACAGTGTCACTTTCTCACTGGCCATCACCGCGCCTTGGGATTTTGACCAGTGTGGTTCACTATAATGATGTTTGACCAGATGCTGCGCCATCGGCTCTATCCATTCCGGCTCAATACGCGCAGCTATACGCCCCCACAGGCGGCTGGTTTCCACCAACTCGGCAACCATGGTCCACTTCGGCGGCTTTTTGAATAGCCCGGAGCCAGGGAAGATGGAGAAACGGGCGTTGCGCGCACCGGTATATTCTTGCTTATCCGCATCTTTCTGCCCGATATGCGAAAGCAAACCACTCAATAAGGCGGTATGAACACTACGATAATCCGAAGGCACGCTGTTGACCGGCAGGCCCAACTCTTTCACCACCTGGCGCAGTTGGGTGTAGATATCCTGCCATTCACGCACGCGTAAATAATTGAGGAAATCGTTGCGGCACAGGCGCCTGAACTGGCTGGAGGAGTGTTCCTTCTGTTGCTCTTTCAGATAATCCCACAGGTTCACAAACGCCATAAAGTCGGAATCTTTATCGGCAAAACGGCGATGTTTTTCATCAGAGGCCTGCTGCTTATCCATGGGCCGCTCACGCGGATCCTGGATCGACAAGGCCGAGGTAATGATCATCATCTCACGCACACTGCCGCTTTTTTGCGCCTCCAGAACCATACGCGCCAGACGCGGGTCAATCGGCAATTGTGCCAACTGGCGGCCTTGCGGTGTTAACTGATAATGGCCATTATTGGCGGTTTTAATCGCGCCCAGTTCTTCCAACAGGCGCACACCGTCCTGAATGTTACGGCTATCTGGCGCTTCGACAAACGGGAAGGCCGCAATGTCCCCCAGCCCTAGCGAGGTCATCTGCAGAATGACCGAAGCCAGGTTGGTACGCAGAATTTCCGGATCGGTAAACTCAGGCCGAGACAGGAAATCCTGTTCAGAATACAAGCGGATACAGATACCTTCCGACACGCGGCCACAGCGGCCTTTACGCTGGTTAGCCGACGCCTGAGAAATAGGCTCAATCGGCAGGCGCTGAACCTTGGTACGGAAACTGTAACGGCTGATACGTGCCGTCCCCGGATCGATAACGTATTTGATGCCTGGCACAGTAAGTGAGGTTTCCGCCACGTTGGTCGCCAACACGATACGACGACCATGGTGAGACTGGAATACCCGGTTCTGCTCGCTGTTAGACAAACGGGCGTAAAGCGGCAACACTTCGGTATGTGGCAGATTGAGCTTGCTCAATGCATCGGCCGTATCGCGGATTTCACGCTCCCCGCTCATAAAGATCAGGATATCACCCGGCCCTTCGCGCCCCAGTTCATCCACAGCATCAAAAATCGCCTGCAGCTGATCGCGCTCGGTATCATCTGCATCGTCTACCACAGGCCGATAACGGACCTCCACCGGATAGGTGCGGCCAGAGACTTCAATGATCGGTGCATTGTTAAAATGGCGTGAAAACCGCTGCGGATCGATGGTAGCCGAGGTGATAATCACTTTCAGGTCCGGGCGTTTTGGCAGCAACTCACGCAAATAGCCCAGAATAAAATCGATATTCAAGCTACGTTCATGAGCTTCATCGATGATCAGGGTGTCGTACTGCATCAACTGGCGGTCTTGCTGGATCTCAGCCAGCAGAATACCGTCGGTCATCAGTTTAACCAGGGTGTTTTCGCCCACCTGATCGTTAAAGCGCACTTTATAGCCCACACTGCCGCCCAGCGGTGTTTCCAGCTCATCGGCAATACGGTTGGCCACCGTGCGAGCTGCCAGGCGACGCGGCTGAGTATGACCAATCAGCCCTTTGACACCGCGCCCCAACTCCAGACAGATTTTCGGTAGCTGGGTGGTTTTCCCTGAACCGGTCTCACCGGCAACAATCACCACCTGATGGTCACGGATGGCGTTGAGAATATCCTGCTTCTTCTGGCTGACCGGTAGGCTTTCCGGATAGGTAATTTTCGGGCAGGAAGCGGCCCGAGACTGCGTTTTGAGCAAGGCCAGATTGATGTCATTTTCAATCTCGGCGGCAATCGCCTGCTGAGCCTCAGGATTTTTGACTTTTCGTGCGCCCTGCAAACGGCGTTGCAGGCGCTGCTGATCACGGAGCATCAAGTCATCCAATTTGGATGACAATACCGCGAGCGGAGATTTCACGTTCGGTGTTCCTTGTTTCTTCGCTGCTTTAGTTAGCGTCAGGGATTTTGGTTTGATGTTATTCCCCTACACCCTAGCCCTTTCCTCTGTGACGAGGGAGCGGGCTAGCCTTGGCTGACGTATCTTTGACTATAGCAACGGCTTTAAATTGGGTTGTCTGTTTTTGACTGTACCCTGTGGGTTTTGAATCGCAGCCAGGCACCAAGGCCAGCCCATCCCTAAGTGCTTACGTTGGTAAGTGACGGGGAGGTAACAATGCTGCTGCTTCAAAGACAAAGGGTATAAGCGCGACAGGATATCACAACGTGATTTCTCCCCATAATCCATCCGATTAGCGGCGTTTTGCTTGTTCAATAAAATCGATGGAAGATCTCGAAATATTCCGCTATCTCTCTTGGATAAAGATCAATAAAGTGTTGCTCATGCAAGGGGCGAGCGGCTCCGATGTCACTGTCATAACGAAAGGAATTACCGATGAGCAAAGTATTGGTTCTTAAATCCAGCATTCTGGCAACCTATTCCCAGTCTAACCAATTGGCCGATTTCTTCATTGAGCAGTGGGCTAATGCGCACGGCAACGACACCATTACCGTTCGCGATCTGGCCGCACAGCCAATCCCGGTACTGGACGGTGAACTGGTTGGCGCGTTACGCCCTTCAGATGCCCCACTGACCCCACGTCAGAAAGAAGCGCTGGCACTGTCTGATGAGCTGATTGCTGAACTGCAAGCCAATGACACCATCGTTATGGCCGCACCGATGTACAATTTCAACATCCCAACGCAGTTGAAGAACTATTTTGACCTGATTGCCCGTGCCGGCGTGACCTTCCGCTATACCGAAAAAGGCCCAGAAGGCTTGGTAAAAGGCAAACGTGCCATCATTCTGACCAGCCGTGGCGGTATTCATAAAGGCACCGCAACCGATCTGGTTGAGCCTTACCTGCGTCTGTTCCTGGGCTTTATCGGCATCACTGACGTTGAGTTCGTGTTCGCAGAAGGCATCGCCTATGGCCCAGATGTGGCAACCAAAGCACAGGCCGATGCCAAAGCCGCATTGGCAGAAGTCATCGCAGCATAATCGCGAGTCTGGAGCGCTTACGCGTAGCGCTCCAGATGCCAAGACCCGATAAGACAACACCTGCACCGAGTTTTACCCCATAAATCCAATAACTGCATATACCTATTGCGCGCCAGATGGCGCGCTTTTTTTTACTTCTTCAGCCACTGCCCATTGATACCGCGAACATATTCCCCCGCGCCCGCGCGCGTCACCAGTTTCTGCCCAGCCATTCGTGCCACTTCGTCGATTGCAATATGGTTACTGTCTGCCACTTCCTGGTACTTTTCGCTTCGTCCTGCGTTAATTTTTTTTACCAACGCCAACGTTTCCGCATCCTGTTTCACCGGTGCGATATAACCACTTAGCGTTTCACCGACTCGCCCCTGTTGTTTGGCTTCGTCCAACGTCAATGCCTGAGCCATTGTGCTGAACAGCCATCCGGCGGCAACCAACCACAGATAGTGTTTTTTCATCTTGGCTCCTAAAAGAGATCGCTCTGGGTTTTCAGCAGGTTCTCAACGTCCTTATCCACTTTGATGTGGATCTCATGTTCAATTTTGACGTTCATATTGATGGTGATGGGATCTTTGGGCGTCGCCACCTCAATGCGCGGCACACAACCGCTCAGTAAGGACGCGCCCAACACGGCTGCCAATAATGGCCTGGTCGTGATCTTCATTGTTGTTCCCCAGGTTTAGAGAGGGCTTGCTCCAGCCACTCCTGTAAATTGTCGCCAAAGCGCAGACTGCGCCACAGCTGAAACACATTTTCTTGATGGCTATAGTTGAGGATAACCTCACGTTTGGCATTTATCAGCGGGTTGACGCCGTCAATACGCGCTTTTAACGTCAGTTCCCCCAGATTGTCGAGATCCACATGAGCTTTTGAACGGTTGATTTCCATATAGCGCAACCAATCGATGGCCGCGCCGGTTGCCAGGTTATTACTGGCAATCGCATCGGCCATATCTTTGTCCAGGCGCAGCGTCAACACGCCCGCATTGGCTATCCATCCATCCCGCACCAGCCATTGCGGATGGTTGAGATAGAGCGGTAATTCCCCGTCCACCCGGCCCGACATGGCAAATTGCTTCGGATTCAGGGCAGTAAATAACGCGCTGAGATCGATCTTATCCAGCTTGAGAACCGCCGCATCATGTTGCGGCATGCGTAATGCCGACAGACTGATATGGCCATTGAGGATATCTACCCCCACGTTACTCAGCGTTAGCGGATGTGCCTCGCTATACGGATAATTTCCCTGCAGATCGGCAGTAATATTCTGCATCTCAAACAGATTAGTGAGCGATTTGATCCGCAGCATCACCGGCCGCTTGGCCCCCAGTTGCCAAAGGTGGTTTTTAAGCCGATAAGGCAGCACAAAATCCAGCCCGCTCAACTCGCCATCTTTTAACCACATACCGCCGTTGCGTACCACCCAGTGCCCACCGGCCTCGAAACCTTGAACTCGCGCGGCAGAAAATGCCGACTGGGCATAAAACTCCCCCTGACGCAGCTTGATATTCAACTCTGGCGAGAGCAATGGCTGGAACACCGTCAACGACTGCTTCGGCCACCAACCTTCCCCACGCAGACGTTCACCATCCCAACGGCCTCGCAGAGTGATAGGCCCGATCTGCTCAGCATGCAAAGCCCCCTGCCACTGGAAACTCTCCGGTCCTTTACCGTTGAGGTGTAAATCCAATACCGCAGGCGGCAGATAGCCGCCATCACTGAAGCTGGTTTTATTCGCCGCCAACTGCACGCTACCGGTAAATTGTGGCCTGCTTACATCGCTCTGCCACACGATCGGCTCGCTGAGCGTCAAGCGCGGCGTCGCCACCGTCACCATACCGTATTTAAGCTGGTCAAAACCGGTAGAAAGACGCTCTAACGTTATGCTGCTATCCTGCCAGCGGCCACTGCCCGCAACATCCCATATCGCCTGTAAAGGCGGCAATTGGCCGTTGCCCCAATAGCGCCACTGCCAATTACCGCTGTCTGGCCAGAACGTTTGCGCCTGGCCGTCCAGATGTAATTTGAATCGGCCCCAATAATTGTCGCTGGCACTGATAATGGCCTGCAGACGCCCGGTGATCCCCTCAGCGGTCACTTTCACCCCGGCCAAAGGCAAACGTGCCTCTTCCAGTTTCATGTCCGGTGCAGGGTTGCCCCAGGCTCGCAGCAAAGCGCCGGGCTGCAGTACCAACGTTGGGTTAAGGAGGGTGCCACTGATTATGCCGGGGATCGAGGCGCTAGCCGAGAAATCAGCCAGATTTACCTGACCGGTGAGCTGGAAGCCGAGATCGCTGTTGATCAAGCCCACCCTTCCTGGCCCCAGCGTCAGCACCGCATTGCCTTTGCCATTATGCCCGGCGGTAATCACGTTCAGGCGGGCGCTGATCTGGGTTTCATCAAAACCCTGGTTCCAGTCATGTAATGCTACGCTAAGACCGCCACTGAGTGGCTGTTCGCCGTAAGGCCAACGCCATTCACCTTTCTCAATACGAATCTGTTGTGATGTGACCTGCCAAGGCAACGTTGCCAAAGGGTGCTCTGCGCCCTTTTCCGTCAGAGTCAACACGCCTTGTTGCTGTTGCCAGCGTAAATCCAGCAACACTTTTTTTTCCAGGTAAGCGGTTTGTACTTCGCCTTGCAACGCCCCCTGCGTTGGCAGGCTATCGAGATCTAACGGGATGGTGATTTTACCCGTCAGTTGCACCGGTGCCGTGCTATTGGGTGGCGTAAAACTCAGCCTGTTGAGCGCCAACTGCTGGTGCTCATCCAGCACGGCTTCGACGCTAAGATTTGCCCCCTGATAATGCAGTTGCTGCCCCTTGGCCGAAGACGACAACTGCAATTTACCGGCATAGTCTTGCCATGGCATCAGGGTAAACAGAGTAATGTTCACATCCAGCGGCGGTAGTTGGTTCTGCAGCCGATCCAGCGCCAGCGGCGCACCTTTGGCATCAGCGGTGGGCAGTTGTGACAAGCAGGCCGTATCCACATTGACCCGTTCACTATCAAGCCGCCAACGGCCGTGCTGGTAAGACAGGCTCAGATTATTCACGTTGGCAAGAAGACATGCCTGAGCCCGGAAGCTCACCCTCTCAAGACGCAGCGCGCCCTGCTGCCAACGTAAAGGCCCTTGTAAAACCAGTTGGCTCCCTTGTGGCAACCAGGGTGCTAAAGCATGAGGCAGCCAACGTGGCAGGGTTTGCCACAATGTCATGACCAGAAGGATAACCCCGACCACTACCCCTATGGATACTTTTAATTTCTTTGTCATTAAGCGCTGGTTTTATTCCTGATAAACACTGATGTGGCAAGGCGATCCCCTGCTAATGATGGCACGAATCGCCAGACAGGTGAAGGCTATGCATTCCCATTATTAATCGATCGGTTTCTCAAAAAATGTTGTTTATACCTCACGAAGGAAATTTTGTTAATGCATTGATTCCTGGAACTAAACTCTATTGGCGTTGGCGTATAGCCGGCCCCTAAGCCATTGGCGTATTTAGTAAAATATGTTAAGTTAGTCACAAAATTACGCGGGAGAATCCACGATGAAAATGGCGATTTACAGTACCAAACAGTATGACCGCAAGTATCTTGAGCTGGTAAATCAGCAGTTTGGTTATGAGCTGGAGTTTTTCGATTTTCTTCTCAGTAAAAAAACCGCTAAAACCGCGATCGGATGCAAGGCCGTCTGTATTTTTGTTAATGACGACGGCAGCCGTGAAGTTCTGGAAGAGCTTGCCGCTCTCGGGGTAGAGATCCTGGCCCTACGTTGCGCCGGGTTCAATAACGTCGACCTTGATGCAGCCAAAGCGCTGGGTATCAAGGTTGTCCGCGTTCCGGCCTATTCACCCGAGGCCGTGGCCGAACATGCCGTTGGGATGATGATGTGCCTTAACCGCCGCATTCATCGTGCCTATCAACGTACCCGCGATGCCAACTTCTCGCTGGAGGGATTGATCGGTTTCAACATGCATAACCGTACTGCCGGGGTGATCGGCACCGGCAAGATTGGCGTTGCCACAATGCGCATTCTGAAGGGTTTTGGCATGAAGTTGCTGGCCTATGATCCCTACCCAAGCGCGCAGGCGTTGGAGTTGGGCGCGGAATATGTCGATCTGAAAACCTTATACGCCCAATCTGATGTGATCACTCTGCATTGCCCACTCACGCCGGAAAACCATCACCTACTGAATGCTGATGCTTTCGCAATGATGAAAGACGGAGTGATGGTCATTAACACCAGCCGCGGTGCTCTGATTGACTCCTCCGCCGCGATTGACGCCTTGAAACAGCAAAAAATTGGCGCCTTAGGGATGGACGTATACGAGAATGAACGCGATTTGTTCTTTGAAGACAAATCCAACGACGTGATTCAGGATGACATTTTCCGCCGGTTATCTGCCTGCCATAACGTGCTGTTCACCGGCCACCAGGCGTTCCTGACTGAAGAGGCGTTAACCAGCATTTCGGAAACCACCTTAAAGAATATCGAACAGCTCACAGCGGGTGAGCCTTGTCCTAACCTTGTCGGTTAACCACCCGATGTTTATGGGGCGCATCAGCGCCCCTCACTTCTGCGTTATCCCCTTCATCGTTAAAATCTGGCCATAACATTCTTGGAGCAAAAATGAAAAAAAGGATCGCTATAGCATTAGCAACCGCGCTATTGGCAGGATGTGGCGTCAATCAGACCAACCCAACGGGCAAAATAGTGGTGGAAAACGACCTGTTACATCATCATTTTGTCTTGCAAAGCGTAGACGGCTTGGCTGTTGACGCTAAACAGGGTAGCGGCCCCAATATCGAGTTTGGCGAAAAGTTGGCTATCTCAGGCGCGATGTGTAACCGCTTCTTTGGCCAAGGCCAGTTGGAAAATGGTGTTCTGACGGTAAAAAACCTCGCCTCCACACGCATGATGTGTACAGACCCATCGCGTAATCAGTGGGATAAAACAATCGCGACCGTGCTGGAAAACGGAGCGAAAGTCACGCTCAACGGCCAGCAGTTAACGCTGAGCGGCAGCGATCATCAGCTAGTGTATAGCTTGCGAGACTGGGTATATTAGGTTGTCTCACCGGGCCACATGATGGCCCGGCACGTTCTCAACGGCTGGCACAGGCCCCACGGCCCAGCGCTGTCTCTTCGCACTGTTTACCATTCGGCATCTGGCACATTCTGAGCGCATCACCATTCAACGTGTGTGCGATGGTGGTGACGCCACCCAGGCTGGCACAGTTTTCACTGGTGGGTATCACACCAATATTGGCACTGGTGGCGATTTGCGGGGGTTCCTCGTTGTTACTGCTGCAGGCAGCCAAAGACAATACTGCGCCAACAAGCAGCCATTTTGCTGTGAACATTATTTGTACCTCTGAACCTGAATGATGCTGTGTAAATTGCCATTGCTGATAACTCGGGCCACTTTATCTGCGGGCTCGTTTTGTTATCTTTGATGTCCATCCGCGCTATTGCTCAATGTTGCAGGCAAGACTGCGGAAGCAAACTTATTTAATCTAGCTTGTTAGCTTAATAATGGAAATATGATTAAGCATTAATTTGCCGTTTTTTTGACCTGAAAGTCCATTCTCCTCAGGTTACCAGACCAATATAGGATTTACGCTCATGATTACAGACCTGCTCCTTCGTATCGCCGTCGCTGGCGCACTAGGCGGCTTAATTGGCCTTGAGCGCCAACTGCGATCTAAAGAAGCCGGATTGCGCACCCACATTCTGGTGGGTATTGGCAGTGCCATGTTTATGATTGTTTCAAAATATGGTTTCGACGATATCCTCAAACTTTCACACGTCGGGTTAGACCCTAGCCGCGTTGCGGCCCAGGTTGTGAGCGGTATGGGTTTTCTCGGCGCGGGCACGATCATGATCCAGAAACAGGTGGTCAAAGGACTGACTACGGCCGCAGGGTTGTGGGTAACGGCGGCGATTGGCCTGGTGATCGGCAGCGGATTATATGAAATAGGTCTTTACGGCACCTTGATGACACTGGTGGTATTGGAGCTTTTCCGCCAGTTAAGTAACCGGCTCATCGGGCACCACCATTTTATGCTGCTGCAGCTGACGCCTCAAAGCGTTCCTGCCGTGTTGGTGACGTTACAGAAGATGCGGATCCGCCCAGCTCATTTGTCTGTGACCCAACGCGAAGGTGAAACAGAAAGTTGCGAATTATCGCTGGAAGTCACGTTATCACCCCGTCGACAAATAGCCGATATTTATCAACAGATCATGGCCGTACCGGGCGTACGCTCTCTGGATATTAGCTAGAAATATCACAATGAAAATGATGGGGTATTATTGTTACCTTCTGCAACCAGCGTAAGCGGATGTTACGCTGGCTTTTCAGCAAAGCGAAATTAATGCGCTGCCGTTTTTGACAGTAAATTAATGACCATCACACCAGCAACAATTAACCCCATACCGATCACAGCGGGCAAGTCTAATTTCTGCTGATAAATAAATAGCGCGGCAATAGAAACCAGCACGATCCCCATCCCTGACCAAATGGCATAAACAATGCCTAACGGCATGGTTTTCACCACCATGGAAAGCCCCCAAAATGCGATGGCATAGCCCGCAACGACCACCAGTGAAGGCCATAGTCGGGTAAACCCTTCTGACGCTTTCAGCATCGTAGTCGCGATCACTTCTGCGATAATCGCCATCGTTAAATACATCAATCCAGTCATTGTTCTGTTCTTCTGTCTGTATAGCGTTTAATCATTATGATACGCGGGGATTAAATTAACGTTAAACCATAACAACAGTTACCGTTGCCCAGCAAATAGTAATTATTTCTTAACGAAATATCACGTTACATCCCTGTTTTGTGTGCCACACAAACGCGATAAAGCGGAAATAAACCCCTCTGTTAGACTTTGATGATTACTGCAAGAGGCCTGCTTTTGCAGCGTTGTGGGCAAAGAAAGGTACTACAGATGATTACTACAGACGGTAATAATGCTGTCGCTTCCGTGGCTTACCGCACCAATGAAGTGATTGCCATTTATCCTATTACCCCGAGTTCGACCATGGCAGAACAGGCTGATACCTGGTCTGGTGACGGCAGGAAGAATATCTGGGGAGACATCCCCCGCGTCGTGGAAATGCAATCCGAAGGCGGTGCCATTGCCACCGTTCATGGCGCCTTGCAGACCGGTGCCCTGTCGACGTCCTTCACCTCATCTCAGGGATTGTTGCTGATGATCCCGACGTTATACAAACTGGCCGGGGAACTGACGCCGTTTGTATTACACGTCGCCGCACGTACCGTCGCGACACATGCCTTGTCGATCTTTGGCGATCATTCCGATGTGATGGCCGTGCGCCAGACCGGTTGTGCCATGCTTTGTGCCAGCAATGTACAGGAAGCCCAGGACTTCGCGTTGATCGCCCAGACCGCTACGCTGAACAGCCGTTTGCCTTTCATCCATTTCTTTGATGGCTTCCGTACCTCACACGAAATCAACAAAATCGTTCCGCTGAGTGACGATACGCTACAACAAATGATGCCGCAGGACGCCATCGATGCGCATCGCAGCCGCGCACTGTCACCGGACCATCCGGTGATGCGTGGCACCTCGGCCAATCCGGATACCTATTTCCAATCGCGGGAGGCCACCAACCCGTGGTACGACAATACTTATCGCCATGTCTGCGAAGCAATGGACAAATTTGCCAGCATCACGGGCCGCAGCTATCAGCCTTTTGAGTATTATGGCCATCCGCAGGCCGATCGCGTCGTGATCCTGATGGGGTCCGCTATTGGCACCTGTGAAGAAGTGATCGAACACCTGCTGACACGTGGTGAGAAAGTGGGCATGCTGAAAGTCCGGCTGTTCCGCCCATTCTCAGCCAAACATCTGATCGCCGCGTTACCTGACAGCGTACAAAAAATTGCCGTACTGGATCGCACCAAAGAGCCTGGCGCATTGGCGGAACCGCTGTATCTGGATGTCATGACCGCGCTGGCAGAAGCCTTTAGCCGTGGCGAACGTGCCACCCTGCCACGGGTGATTGGCGGCCGTTATGGGCTGTCCTCCAAAGAGTTTGGCCCAGATTGCGCATTGGCCGTATTCCGCGAGTTGATGCTGGATCAACCACGTCCCCGCTTTACCGTGGGTATTTTCGACGATGTGACCGGCCTTTCTCTGCCATTAGTCGAAGAAACCCTGCCACAAAGCGCTTCGTTGGAGGCGCTGTTCTACGGCTTAGGCAGCGACGGTTCCGTTTCTGCGACCAAGAACAACATCAAAATCATCGGCAACAGTACGCCCATGTACGCACAAGGTTATTTTGTCTATGACTCGAAAAAGGCCGGTGGCCTGACGGTTTCGCATCTACGCGTCAGCGAAAAGCCCATCAATTCGGCCTATCTGGTCAATCGTGCTGACTTTGTTGGCTGCCACCAGTTGCAGTTTATCGACAAGTACCAAATGGCGGAGCGGCTGAAACCTGGCGGTATTTTCTTGCTTAATACCCCTTATAGCGCAGAAGAGGTCTGGTCACGTCTCCCCCAGGAGGTTCAGGCGATCCTGCTTCAGCGCCAGGCTAAATTCTATATCATCAATGCGGCTAAACTGGCGCGCGAATGCCATCTGGGCGCACGCATCAACACCGTGATGCAGATGGCTTTCTTCCACTTGACGCAAATCTTGCCCAGCGAGGTTGCCTTGCAACAGCTGCAGGATGCCATTGCCCGCAGCTACAGCAGTAAAGGGCAGGAAATTGTCGAACGCAACTGGCAGGCTTTGGCAGCAACGCTGGGCGCCCTGACGGAAATTCCGTTACAGTCAATTGATAACCGCAGCCCGATACGCCCACCGGTGGTTTCTGATGCCGCCCCCCATTTCGTCAAGACAGTGACTGCCGTGATGCTTGCCGGGCTGGGTGACACCTTGCCAGTTTCCGCGTTTCCACCTGACGGCACCTGGCCTGTCGGCACCACCCAGTGGGAAAAACGCAACATCGCGGAAGAAATCCCCATCTGGCAACCTGATTTGTGTACCCAGTGTAACCACTGCGTCGCCGCCTGCCCGCATTCAGCCATTCGTGCCAAGGTGGTTCAGCCAACCGCCATGGAACATGCCCCTGCTACGCTGCAATCGCTGGATGTGAAAGCGCGGGATATGCGCGGACAGAAATATGTGCTGCAGGTCGCACCAGAAGATTGCACCGGTTGCAACCTGTGTGTGGAGGTTTGCCCGGCCAAAGATCGCCAGGATCCAGAAATCAAAGCGATCAATATGGCTTCTCGTCTTACGCATCTGGCTGAGGAAAAAGCCCATTACGACTTCTTCCTGCAACTGCCGGAAATTGACCCAGCCCAGATGGAACGTATCGACATACGGACCTCACAGTTGATCTCTCCGTTGTTTGAATACTCCGGTGCCTGCTCCGGTTGTGGTGAAACGCCTTACATCAAGCTGCTCACCCAGCTTTATGGCGATCGCCTGCTGATTGCCAATGCGACCGGTTGTTCTTCAATTTATGGCGGTAATCTACCAACCACGCCTTATACCACGAATGCCGAGGGGCGCGGTCCGGCATGGGCGAACTCTCTGTTTGAAGACAACGCCGAATTTGGTCTGGGTTTCCGCCTGACGGTGGATCAGCATCGCAGCCGCGTACTGCGCCTGCTTGATACGCTGGCGCCGCAATTGCCCGCCCAGTTGGTAACAGCATTACAGGCAGAAGAGATGGCTACCCGCTCACGCCGTGAGCAGATTGCTCAATTGCGCAGCCTGCTTGCAAATATTAAAGGCAACGATGCTAGACAACTCGCCACTGATGCCGATTATCTGGTGGATAAATCCATCTGGCTGATAGGCGGTGACGGCTGGGCTTACGATATCGGCTTTGGCGGTCTGGATCATGTCCTGAGCCTGACCGAAAACGTGAATGTGTTGGTATTGGACACGCAATGCTACTCCAATACGGGTGGCCAGCAATCCAAGGCTACGCCACTGGGGGCCGTGACCAAGTTTGGCGAGCACGGTAAGCGCAAAGCTCGTAAAGATCTGGGTGTCAGCATGATGATGTATGGTCATGTCTATGTCGCGCAAATTTCGCTGGGCGCGCAGCTTAACCAAACGGTCAAAGCGATTCAGGAGGCCGAAGCCTATCCTGGCCCTTCCCTGATCATCGCCTACAGCCCTTGTGAAGAGCACGGCTACGATCTGGCGCTCAGCCACGACCAGATGAAGCAGTTGACCGCTACAGGGTTCTGGCCACTGTACCGCTTCGATCCTCGCCGTGCCGTTGAAGGTAAAGCGGCGTTAGCGCTTGATTCCCGGCCACCCAACAGCGAACTGACGGAAACATTGAATAAAGAGCAGCGTTTCCGCCGCCTGAATACCCAGCAGCCTGAAGTCGCCGCTGCGCTGTACAAGGCCGCAGAAAAAGAGCTTAAGGAGAAATACGATTTCCTGAGTTTGCTGGCCGGTAAGGCCGAAAAAGCCCCTTCCGAGTAATCTTTAAGGGCGCGACACGTTCGCGCCCACTTTTATCCTGGTGTAACGAAGGAATCGAGATGCGCCTTTTCTTTCTCATTTTAGTGCTCTTTCCTGCCACGTCTTTTGCAATGCTAAAAGATCTCTCCGCCACCATCGGGAATGAATCTCTCCAGATCCCGGCTTCCTGTATTGAATCGATCAACAGCGAAGTAGAAGGACAACCGATAAACAGTGGAATACGTATTACCCTCAAGACCCCATGCTCGAAGCAACTTTCCGATTTTACCGCCAAAAATATCGGCCATAATCTGACGATAAGTTACGGGGGAGCGGTGTTTCAAACTGCCATTATTGTTTCTCGTATACCCGCCCACTTTAGAATGGCTATCACGAGCAGTAACCAGGTGATAGCTCGCCAAATCATCGAGGATACACAACAACGCTAATCTGTTGTAAAACCAGCAATCGGCCAAAAGGCGAAATGAATAATGATCATATCAGCGCGTTGGATGTTAAACTTGCCGTCTAAAATCGCCATGCCTATAGTGCCCCCAAATGAGAACGAGCACGATTTAAATGTCAGAAAAACAAACCGTTAGTCAAAAAGAGCAGTACAACCTCAATAAATTGCAAAAACGCCTGCGCCGTAACGTGGGAGAGGCAATCGCGGATTTCAACATGATCGAAGAAGGCGATCGCATCATGGTTTGCCTGTCGGGTGGTAAAGACAGCTATACCATGCTGGAAATCCTGCGCAACCTGCAGCAAAGTGCACCTGTCAACTTTTCCCTGATTGCCGTCAATCTCGATCAGAAGCAACCCGGTTTCCCAGAGCACATTCTGCCCGCCTATCTGGATAGTCTGGGCGTGGAGTACAAAATCGTTGAGGAAAACACCTACGGCATCGTTAAAGACAAAATCCCGGAGGGTAAAACCACTTGCTCGCTGTGCTCACGTTTACGCCGAGGCATTCTTTATCGTACCGCCACCGAGCTCGGCGCCACCAAGATCGCCCTTGGGCACCACCGTGACGATATCCTGCAGACGCTGTTTCTGAACATGTTCTACGGCGGTAAGCTGAAAGGAATGCCTCCGAAGCTTATGAGTGACGATGGCAAACATATCGTTATCCGTCCGCTGGCCTATTGCCGCGAGAAAGACATTGAGCGTTTCTCCACGGCCAAAGCATTCCCGATTATCCCGTGCAACCTGTGTGGCTCACAGCCCAACCTGCAGCGCCAGGTGATCGGTGAGATGTTACGCGACTGGGATAAGCGTTACCCTGGCCGCATCGAAACCATGTTCAGTGCGATGCAAAACGTCGTGCCTTCACATCTGTGTGATACAGAACTGTTCGACTTTAAAGGGATTAATCACGAGAGCGAAGTGATCAACGGTGGCGATCTGGCCTTTGACCGCGAGGATATTCCACTGCAGCCTATTGGCTGGCAGCCGAAGGAGGCTGACGAAAATAACCCGCCCGCTCTTGAGCGCCTGAACGTATTGGAAATCAAATGATTCCCCTCTTCCGCCTGCCTGCGCAGGCGGATTACTTTCTCCTCTTGCGGTTTTGATCCTGTTCACAATTTACGCAAAAAGTGCCTGACAGTGAGGTTTTTACCCTATACTGTATTTTTATACAGTAAATAGGAGATTACCGATGAACATCACCCCTTGTCTTTCACATATCTCGTTAGGAACTAATAAGTTTGATGATGCCGCGCTATTTTACGATCGAGTGCTTGGTGCGCTAGGTTGTCGGAGGGTGCTGGAACATCCCGGTGCTATTGGCTATGGCCATGCCTACCCCGAGTTCTGGCTGCAAATGCCAATAGATGGCAAACCCGCAGCAACCGCCAACGGTGTCCATGTCGGCTTTTTTGCTACCAGCAAACAGCAGGTTGATGAGTTTTATAAGCAAGCACTGGCCGCTGGCGCTCAAGATGAAGGTGCCCCAGGTTCACGGCCGCATTACGGCACCGCCTATTACGGCTGTTTCGTTCGCGATCTGGATGGGCACAAGATAGAGGCCAGTTTCTGGGACGAAAGCGTCGCATGATCGCTCATCGCGGCGAATATGTTCACCATCAGTAAAAGTTCGTGCTTAAGCAGGATTCAAGTACAAGCTAGGGAAGGCGGCAGGAAAAACAGACAAAAAAATGCCGGTGATCAAACCGGCATCGTATGAATCAAATGTGCTATGCAATAATTCTAAAATAAGAAAGTAAGACAATTATGGAGCGCAACGCCCATCGCTTGACGTTGCATTCACCTGCGAGAGAAAGAATGCCGTATTTCACGTCAACAAATGTTGATGCTGCTCAACTTTAATCGCGTTTTTGTCACTATTTAGAGTTATAACCAGCGACTGCGCCTCAACCACCAGGCAACGCCCCCCACCAATATCACCAACATGAAACAAAACGAGGCGAACGCGAGTGGGCTACCGCTCCCCGGGATCCCTCCCAGGTTCACCCCGAATAACCCAGTCAGGAATGTGGTGGGCAGAAATACCATCGCCATCATCGACATGGTGTAGGTACGACGGTTCATGGCATCAGCCATGACGGTCGTGATTTCATCAGCCAGGATCGCGGTGCGGGCAATACTGCCATCCAGATCGTCCAATCCGCGCCCAAGGCGATCGGCAATATCCTGCATCCGGCGGCGATCGTCATCATTCATCCATGGCAGGCGTTCGCTGGCCAAACGCGAAAAAACATCGCGCTGCGGTGCCATATAGCGACGCAACACAATCAACTGCTTGCGGATTAACGCCAATTGCCCACGCTCTGGGATCTGCTGCTCCAGCAAAGCATCTTCCAGATCGATAATCTTGTCGTGGAGGTCCTCAATAAACTCGCTGGTGTGATCGGTCAATGCATCGGTGATCTCGACCAGCCAGCTACCGCTGTTGGTCGGCCCGCGGCCATACTGTAACTCATTAACCACTTCATCAATGGAGTACACCTTGCGATGCCGGGTGGAAATAATCAGCTTGTCGGAAATGTACACACGG
This sequence comes from Serratia fonticola, assembly GCF_006715025.1. Classification (NCBI taxonomy): domain Bacteria; kingdom Pseudomonadati; phylum Pseudomonadota; class Gammaproteobacteria; order Enterobacterales; family Yersiniaceae; genus Serratia; species Serratia fonticola. The sequence goes on along the minus strand of NZ_VFMK01000001.1, from coordinate 3,047,207 downwards.
AAGGTGACCAACTGATCGGGTCTGGAATCAGTATTAAAGTTGATGCCACGCAGTGTGATCATCGTCCCGTCACCTAAACGATTGACGCGTGGCCTGGTGCTCTCACCAGAAAGGGCTTCTCTTACCGAGTCCGGCAGCAGCGGAGTGGTTGCCAGCCATTCAGCACTGGCTGGATGCGCATAATCCAGATGTAACCAGCAAGGTTCATCGCTGGTCACCTTGTCATCATCCTCAATGGGTGTCGTTCCACCTTTGCCGTCGAGTTGATACGCATAAACCGCGTCGGGCACCTGCAACTCGCGCCCCTCAATGACATCCATTCAAAACCCTCTTTGTTATGCCGTGTTACCGTTAACCCAAGTCTAGCGTTATTACTTTAGGGAGCAAAGAAACAGAATACATTTCGCGTCAGCCAGTTTTAAGGATCCAACCTATAATAACGCACTAACAACTGTACTCACCGTCTTTCAAAGGAATGAACATGTTCAGTCATCTTGTTAATATGCCTGCGTTTGCTTGGACAACACTGATCTCTTTCGTCCTCTATCTGTTCAGAACTCCGCTACGTATCCGTAAAGAAAATCACAGCAAGCTGCGGGTATTACTGGAAGCCATTGAGCAACAGAAGTCGCCCTCATTGCTGCTATTGCTGTTTCGCGACTTTATGCGCAATAACAAGGTCTCGCTGAGCGAACTCAAATTATTGACCGCATTGGAAGATATACCGGAGGCTCTTGAACGTTATCGTTTTACCGGCGGAAATCGTTCAATACTCAATGTGACATCGAGCGGTTTTTATCTGAAAGCGCGCGCCAACAGTGGTTTCAAGCGATGGTTGCTTTCTTGTTGGGCACTGGTGAAATACTTCTTCTTTGTTTTATGCCTGGTGTTTATTCCCTTGCTTGTTCAGGCGAAATTGCTGGACCATGGGGTCAATATTAGCTTGGCCGGTATCGATTTAGCACCAGATGCATTTTTCCCCAATCTGGAAAGTCTGTTTTTTCCGGCAATATTGTTCCTGATGCTGATGTTTTTTCTACTGTACATGACCGTCAGGCAATTATCTCAAGGAGGTAACATTTCCTCCGAGGCACGCTTCTATCATTACTATGTCTGCAAACGAGAAGAACAAACCATTCGCGCGCTGATCGCACAGCTTAGAACACTGGCAGAAGAATAGGCAGGCCCTTGATGAACCTGCCTGAAATGACTTAGTGCTTCAGAATATACATCTGCTGACTGTAGGCGACATCTTCCGGGTTGGTGATCGGGTAGCCTTTCACCCAAGGCTTGATCAGGCGGCCATTGGTATATTGATAAATGGGCGCTATCGGCGCTTCCGCCGCAATCATCTGTTCTGCCTTGTTGTAATCGGCAGTCAACGCTGCCGGATTGGTCTCACGGCTGGCCTCTTCCAACAGACGATCGTATTCCGGGCTTTTGAATTTGGCGATATTGCCGCTGTGTGAAGAGGTTAACAACGAAAGGAAGGTTGAGGCTTCATTATAATCCCCCACCCAAGAGGCACGCACCACGTCAAAATTGCCGGTGTTGCGGCTATCGATATAGGTTTTCCACTCCTGATTCTGCAGCTTGACGTCCACACCCAGCGTTTTCTTCCACATTGAAGCCACAGCAATGGCGATCTTCTGATGGCTTTCGGAGGTGTTGTACAGCAACGTCAGCTTCAGCGGCTTGTTCGGACCATAACCCGCAGCCTGCATCAGCGCCTTGGCTTGCGCATCCAGTTCCTCCTGCGATTGTTGCTGTAGCAAACTGGTTTCTGGTTTAAACCCTGCGGTCACATCCGGCGTAAAGTGATAAGCCGGTTTCTCGCCGGTCCCTAACACCTTCTCAGCGATGATGTTGCGATCGATGGCATAAGACAATGCCTTACGAACCCTGACATCATTGGTAGGTGCCCGTTGAGTGTTGAAAGCGTAGTAATAAGTACCCAGTTGATCTGGGGTATAAACCTGACCAGGAATATCTTTTAACAGCTTCTGGTACATGGTTTTCGGGAAGGATTCGGTGATATCGATATCCCCCGCCAGATAGCGTTTGGTCGCATTGGATTCCTGATTAATCGGTACAAAAGTCACTTTGGTCAACACGGTGTGTGCATGATCCCAATAATAGTCGTTCGGGACCAGTACCAGCTTCTCGTTGACCACACGATCCTGCAATTTGAATGCCCCGTTGCCGACCAGGTTACCCACCTTGGTCCAATCGTTGCCGTATTTTTCAACCGTCGCTTTGGGTACGGGGAACAGGCTGAAATTCGCCGTCAGGCTGACAAAATAAGGCACCGGCTTATTCAACTGCACCTTCAGCGTGTAGTCATCCACCGCCACCACGCCGAGCTTATCGGCAGGCAACTTACCCGCAATGATATCTTCGGCATTCAGGATACCGGCTAGCTGGGCAAACCAGGCAAAGGGAGACAGGCTTTTCGGTTCTACCAGACGCTGCCAGCTGTAAACAAAGTCTTTAGCCGTGACAGGGTCACCGTTTGACCAACGCGCATCTTTGCGTAATGTGAAAATGTAAGTTTGGTTGTCACTGGTTTGCCAGCGGGTTGCAACCCCCGGGATCACTTTGCCCTGCGCATCCTGGTTCACTAGCCCTTCGAACAGATCGCGAGCGACCTGAGCCTCCGGCAGGCCCACGGCTTTAATCGGATCCAGAGAGGCAGGCTCATCTTTGATATGACGGACAATCTCTTGTTTCTCCGCCAGCACGGTACCTGGGGGAACCTGGGCCGCCATCGCGTTGCCCACGACCACGCTGATTGCTGCAACGCAAAACGCCAAACGGAAACGCTGCTGAATTGTTCTTCTCGTCATCATTGATATACCCCAGTTAACCATCTGAATTTTTTATCATATAGCACAAGAACTCCCTCACCTATAGCCAGGGGGCGACAAGAATGTGAAAACTGGGCGTCAGACAGCAAAAAGCCCGCATGGCGTTATCGGCAATGCGGGCTGAGTCAGGTCAGAAAAGATCAATCGTACAGATGAATACTGACGATCTGATAGCTGAACTCTTCCCCTTCTTCTTCATCAAAGATGGTAAAGAAGCTTTTTTCCACCAGCGGTTTAAGCTGAATATCGGTTTTCTGTAATTGACGAGAGTCGATGTCGTCATAGCCATAATCAAGGAAGAATTCCCCTTTCTGATGATCGACATGCAGTGTAAACGGATAGTTGGATTCATCCCCACGTCCGTCATCGTTTTTCACCACGCCAAACCATTCCCCCTGGCGGATCTGGTTTTCTGCATCCACGCCGCACAGTAAGGTGATGGTGTCTTTTTCGTTTTCGCTGTAACGCGCGACTATTCTGGCAACTGGCATGTTAAATCCTCTTTATGGTGAGCTTCTGCCGATAGTATAACAACAGGTGTCGCTTAATTCGCGCAACACGCTGGGAAAGTTAAGCCAAAGCGTAATACACTGAATCAAATCACAATCACTACTTACCATGACATATACTCTGAATAAATCGAGTTGCCTGACAAAAACGCAATGCGTTTTGACGAGTATAAAGGGACAACAGCATGATCCAACACAGACCGCGCAGTGAGCGTGGCCAACTGGCCATTGCAGGTGAACATTACGGTAAATCGTTGCTAGGTGCCCCGCTGCTCTATTTCCCTGCAGCCCGTAACGATCCGGAAACCGGGTTGATCATTGCTGGCACTCATGGCGACGAAAATGCCAGCGTGGTGACACTATCCTGTGCGTTACGCAGCATTGCCCCTCACCAGTTGCGCCACCATGTGATCCTGGCGGTCAATCCCGATGGTTGCCAGCTTGGATTACGCTCCAATGCCAACGGTGTCGACCTCAACCGTAACTTCCCGGCCGCCAACTGGCGTTCTGGCGACACGGTTTACCGTTGGAACAGCACTGCACAAGCGCGTGATGTACGGCTATCCACCGGCGGCAGGCCCGGTTCAGAACCAGAAACCCAGGCCTTGTGTCATCTGATCCATCGCCTCAAACCCCATTGGGTGGTTTCTTTCCACGAACCTCTGGCCTGTATTGAGGATCCAGACAGCTCGCGTCTGGGCGTTTGGTTGGCACAGAAGTTCGCACTGCCGCTGGTGACCAGCGTAGGTTACGAAACCCCCGGTTCCTTTGGGAGTTGGTGCGCAGACCTGTCTTTACCCTGCATTACCGCTGAACTTCCGCCCATCTCTGCCGACGCCGCCAGTGAAACCTATCTGGCGGCTATGGTGGAGCTGCTGACCTACTCTGATTAAAGCCACGGCCTGCGTGCGGTGCAGTTAAAGATTGATAACGCCGCACTCAAAGGCCAGGCCGGGTTCCACATCTTTCGCCAACCAGGTAGGACCATCGAGATCGACAAAACGGGCACCGGGAACCAACGGCAATGCCGCCTCAATGGCTCTGGAAGTGCACAGCATACAACCCAGCATAATCTCGAACCCCTGCGCACGAGCCTGCCTGGCAAGGTTCAGTCCTTCAGTCAGCCCCCCGGTTTTATCCAGTTTGATATTGACCATGTCGTAGCGGCCAACCAGCTGCGGCAGATCGTCGCTGGTGTGGCAACTCTCGTCGGCACAAATCGGTAACGGATGGATAAAGTTCTCCAGCGCACGATCATCATTGGCCGGTAATGGCTGTTCCAGCATGGCTACGCCTAAATCTGCCAATAACTGGCAACGCGACGCCAGCCCTTCAGCCTGCCAGGATTCATTGGCATCAACAATCAGCGTTATCTCCGGCACCGCTGTGCGGATCGCGATCAGCCTTTCGCTGATCAGATGGTTGTCGAGTTTGATTTTCAGCAGTGTTACCCCCTGCTGTTCCAGCTCTTTAGCCGCAAACGCCATCGCTTCTGGCGTACCGATACTGACCGTTTGCGCCATCACAATACGCTGTGGCGCTTCAACCTTGCTCAGTTGCCAGCGATCCCGTCCTGTCAGGCTGCATTCCAACGCCCATAAGGCAGAATCGACCGCATTGCGGGCTGCACCGGCAGGCATCAACTGCAACAAGTCCTGCCGGGTGGCCCCTTGCGCTATCGCGCCTGCCACCTCGGCAAGCTGTTGCATCACAGACGCTTCACTTTCGCCGTAGCGTGGGTATGGTGTACATTCTCCCACGCCGCGCTTTCCCTCTTGCTCAATTTCCACCACCACCACTTTGGCCTCCGTCCGGCTACCGCGAGCAATCACAAAGGCGGTATGTAGCGGCCAGGCTTCCGGGTAAAAACGCATGCTTCTCATAACGGCTCCTGAACAAAAAAAGCGCATAAAGTCAGTTCACTGCGCAGGGGTATTCCAATATATACAGTACTTTAGCAAACTTTATCTACCCAAGTTGCCCTTGTTGACTTAAACTCAATTGATGGTGTAAATCTAATGTTAACCAGATTTAACTCTTTGTATAAACATCGTTGAAAGGAACCGAGCAATGACTCAGACCGTACATTTTCAAGGCAACCCTGTCACTGTAGCAGGCAAATTGCCCCAGCAGGGCGAACAGGCAAAAAGCTTCACTCTGGTTGCCAAAGACCTGTCAGACGTCGCGCTGAGCAGCTTCGTAGGTAAACGCAAAGTCCTGAACATTTTCCCGAGTATTGATACCGGCGTGTGTGCCGCCTCAGTGCGCAAGTTCAACCAACTGGCGAGTAGCCTGGAGAATACGGTAGTGCTGTGTATCTCTTCCGATCTACCCTTCGCCCAATCCCGTTTCTGTGGTGCAGAAGGCCTGAGTAATGTGGTGACACTGTCTACCCTGCGCGGTGGCGAGTTCAAGCAGGCTTACGGCGTAGAAATCGCCGCAGGTCCCCTCGCAGGTCTGACGGCGCGTGCCGTTGTGGTGCTAGATGGTCAAGACAATGTGCTTTACAGCGAACTGGTGAATGAAATCACCACCGAGCCAGACTACGACGCTGCACTCGCTGCCTTGAAATAACTCTGTTGATGTTAAAAAGCCCGGTTTTTATCACCGGGCTTTTTTTGCTGCAAAGACAGGTAAGTTTTATTCCTCACCCTCTTCCGAAGGCTTGCGTTGGCTCAGGCCGTATTCGCGCAGTTTATTGGCGATTGCCGTATGGGAAACACCCAGGCGCTTGGCTAATTTACGCGTACTGGGATAGGTACGATAAAGGCGAGTCAGCACCGAGCGTTCAAAACGCTTGCTGATCTCATCCAGTGAACCTTCCATTACCTCATCTCCCAGAGACATTTCCACCTCAAAATCCGGCAGCATAATATCTTGCGGACGCAGTTCGTAACCATCCGTCTGGGTTAATGCGCGATAAATGGCATTTTTTAATTGGCGCACGTTACCGGGCCAACCGTACTTGCTGAGGAAACTGTTTAGATCGGCGGACAATTTCGGGCGCGCCACCCCTTGCTCATCGGCAAAGCGTGCCACAAATAACTCGGTCAACGGCATGATGTCCTGCGGACGCTCACGCAGCGGCGGAATGGTGATGGTCAGCACGTTAAGCCGATAATAGAGATCTTCACGGAATTCGCCGCGCTGCACCAGTTCGGTAAGATTTTTTTGCGTAGCACAGATCACCCGCACATCGACATGAACCTCATGCTCTTCCCCAACACGCCGGAAAGTACCGTCATTCAGGAAACGCAGCAGCTTGGTTTGCATGCGCGGTGACATTTCGCCAATCTCATCCAACAGCACCGAGCCGCCGTTAGCTTGCTCAAAGAACCCTTTCTTGCCTTCCAACGCGTTGGGATAAGCGCCCGGCGCATGGCCAAACAGTTCGCTCTCCACCACATCGTCTGGTAAGGCGGCACAGTTTAATGCCAGGAATGGCTGCTTACCGCGCGGGCTACGCAAATGACAGGCTCGCGCCAGAATATCTTTGCCTGTGCCGGTATCCCCCACAATCAACAGCGGCGCATCCAGCATCGCCAGCTTGCGCGCCTGCTCCAGCACGTGACGCATTTTCGGGCTGACAGCAACAATATGGTCAAATTCAGTATCGTCATTGACCGAAAGGTTCTGCAACTGACGCCCCATACGCGCAGTGGATTTAAGCATCACCACGGCCCCCACGGCAGCATTCTGTTGCTGCTCGTTTTCCAGATAGATGGGCGTAATATCCATCAGGAAATCCTGGCTGCGGATCACTACCCGCTCAGAATGCGGCGTGGCGTTCTCACTCTCCAGCCAGCGGCCAAAGTTGTAGCCACCAATCAGTTGAGCCGCGGTCTGATGACGGATTTTATCTTCGCTGAAATTAAACAAGGTCTGCGCCGCCGGGTTGGCGAGCTCCACCTTGCCTTTCATATCAATGGAAAATACCGGCTCCGGCATCGACTCCAGCAACGCCCGCAATGCGCGATGCTCCCTCTCGGAAGGCATGAAACTCACAGTACGAACATCGGTCACACCGTTAATCCGCCGGATTTCCGCCATCAGAGCGCGAAAAGTATCAAAATCCAGTTGGGAAAAATTCAGGTAAATACGGCCGATAGGATCAATTTCGATACCACGCAAATCGATGCTGCGCGACACCAAAAGATCGAGTAATTCTCGAGTGAGACCGAGACGGTCTTCGCAAAATACTTCCAAACGCATCAGTATTGGCCTTATCTCTGCAGGTGCGGGGATGACTGATGATACTCTCTCACCCCAGGCGGAAGAAGCTATCTGTCAGTAAAAGTTGACAGAACTCTGATTTATCACGGTCATTGATGATTTTAATCGCAACCAAGTAATACCATCCGCGCCATTTTAGCTTATTTTTAGAGAGTTATCATCGCTGCCTAAATTTTCTTAGATAAATATAACGTCATGGCAGGGAGATCATCTTTCGTCAATCAGCAGTTACAAATAGAGGCGGGTGGCGAAGAAAAACTGCGCCTAAAGGCGCAGTGAACGTGACAACAACATTGCTTGTTAACAGACATGACAAAATAACTCGCTTTGTCAGCAGGCTACTTGGCTTTGTTTTCCGTTTTCTTCATGGTGTCTTTCAACTGGCCTATCAATTGACCACGAAAATCCCCCAGTTTGGGCTTGTCACCGTCTAACCAGGGTAAGGGGCGGCACAGCTCCATGGCTTTGATCCCCAGGCGCGCCGTCAACAGGCCTGCACCAATCCCCTGTGCGGCCCGGGCAGATAACCGCGCGGCAATATCCTGCGACATCCAGTCCATACCCACTTCCCGCACCAGTTCCGAAGCACCGGCAAAGGCGATATTGAGCAATACCAATTTGAACAGGCGGATACGGCTGAAATAACCCAGCTCGATCCCATACAGCGCCGCAATACGGTTAATCAGGCGGATATTACGCCAGGCGATAAACGCCATATCGACCAAGGCCAGTGGGCTGACGGCGATCATCAGCGTCGACTCGGCTGCCGAACGGCTGATTTCTCGCCGCGCCTGGTTGTCCAGCACCGGTTGCACCAACTTGGCATAGAGGGCGACGACTTCACGATCATTCTGAGTTTCGTGCAAGGAAGCCTGCCAGCGCTGCAATGCCGGATGCCCCTGATCCAACCCGGCCTGACGTGCCAGTTTTTCACAAAATGCGCGCCCCTGCCCCAAACCATGGCTGTGCAATAATTCACGCGCCTCATCGCGCTCTTGTGCTCGTTGGCGCAAGTGATACAAACGCCGCCACTCACCCAGCACCGAGCCAATACCGGCAAAAACGATCAGCCCACCGGCAACACCGCCGCCCAGTGCGATCCAATCCTGCTGTACCCAAGAGGTATGCACCCACTGGATCCCCTGTGCCACCACGCTCACGGCAAACAGTGCCAGCCCGGTATTGACCATTTTGCGCCATAGGCTGCGCTTAGGCTTCAACGCGGCATTGATAATCCCTTCCGCGCGCCCTTCTTCTTCTTCCTGATCCAGCTCAGGCGCTGCCGGAAAAAACTTCTCGGCCTGTTGCTCGTCAAAAGCCAGTGCGGCGCGCAGCACCGGCTCTTGTGGCGGCTGTAGCGGTTCTTCAAAGTCGATACGCGGTTTTAGCGGCTCGCTCATCGTAATTTGTCTCCCAATAAAAACTCCATGACCGCGTCCAGCCGAATATGCGGCAGCGGGCTGTCCACGCTCATCGCCCGTGGGCGGAACTCATCAAAATGGAATCCTTGCTGCTGCCAGAACGCCGGGCCCGGTAAACGCGCGGGGACTTCGCCCGGAAACACCGTCAGCGCAGCGCCGTCGTCAAGGCGATTGCCCTTCAGGGCGGGAATGCGCTGCCCATGATGATCGACAATGCCGCTCTCGGTTGCCTGCACCGAGGCCAGACCAACACAATCCATACTGATGCCTTCAAACGCGGCGTTTTGCCAGGCCTCCTGCACCAGTTGCTGCAATAGTGACACAAGATTGGCATGCTGATCGGCAGTAATATGATCCGCTTTGGTTGCGGCGAACATCAGTTTGTCGATGGTGGGCGAGAACAGGCGTCGGAACAGGGTTCGTTTGCCATAGTGGAAGCTTTGCATCAACTGCGTCAGTGCCAGCCGCATATCATTGAACGCCTGCGGCCCGCTGTTGAGCGGCTGCAGGCAGTCCACCAGCACGATCTGGCGATCGAAGCGGACGAAATGCTCTTTATAAAAGTTTTTGACGATCGACTGGCAGTAATAATTAAATCGAGCACGCAGCATGCCGATATTGCTATGTTTATCTGCCTGGGCAAGCCGGGACTCCCCCAGCGCATCTACGTTTGGCCAAGGGAAAAACTGCAACGCGGGTGCACCGGCCATATCCCCCGGCAGCACAAAGCGCCCAGGCTGAATAAAGTGCAACCCTTCTGCCTTGCAGTGCAGCAAATAGTCGGTGTACGCCTGGGCAATGGCGGCCAACTTGTTTTCATCCGCCGCCGCCAAGGGATCAAGGCCTTTGCACAATGCCAGCCAAGGTTCGGCCCATCTTGCACGATCACCCTGCAACAACCCGGCCATCTGGCGAGACCAGGCCAGATAATCCTGCTCCAGCATCGGCAAATCCAGCAGCCATTCGCCAGGATAGTCGACAATCTCCAGATACAGCGTAGAGGTTTCTTTAAAATGACGTAGCAGCGAATCGTTGGAGCGATAACGCAGCGCCAGGCGAATCTCGCTGACGCCACGCGTTGGGGTTGGCCAACTTGGCGGCGTGCCATAAAGCTGTGCCAAGCCTTCATCGTAGGTAAAGCGCGGGATGCCCAAATCGCGCTGCGGAATGCGCTTCACGCCCAGCAGGCGCTCTTCACGCACTGGCGAAAACAAAGGCATGCGCGCCCCACTGTGCACATGGAGCAACTGATTGACGAAGGCAGTGATAAACGCCGTCTTACCGCTACGGCTCAGGCCGGTGACCGCCAGACGTAAATGGCGATCCATCCCGCGGTTGACCAGCGAAGTTAACTCATTTTGCAGTCGTTTCATTATTCTCCTTGGCAAAACGCCCGAAAGCTTTGTTCAACCCTTTACGGAACAATGGTTCCAGCAACAGGGCTAACACAAAACGCAGCGGCTTACGGCTGACGGTCTTCAGCAGCCAGGCGGTTGCCCCCGCTGGACCATAACTCATTAACGCTATGATGATGACTTTGGGCACTGTCTTCAACAATGCACTTGTTCCTGATTTCAATGAAGCGCTTTTTGGGGCATTCAGCGCATAGGATTTAGTCATGATTGATGCCCTCTGGCAGAGAAATGGGGGAAGAGGCAGACAACATGCCAGACCTGCGGCAGGCGCAGGCCGTAGCGTCGTCAAAAGAGGTTACAGCTGGCGGAAGCGACTCTGTACGCCGAAGGTGTCGGACGTCACGTAGCGCTCTACCTGACGCAGTTGCTGCTCCCCGCTACTCAGTTCGTACTCCAGTTGATCGAGCAACTGGCGCGGTGTGGGTTGGTGCTCATCCTGGTAACGGCTGGCGGGCGCCTCGTCCAGTATAAAAACCAGTGCGATATAGGCGACCACCGTGAAGAAAAACAGGCCAAAAAACAGCGACAACACGGCAATCACGCGAATCAGACGGACCGGCACGTCAAAATAGTGGGCAAGGCCAGCACAAACGCCTTTCACCATGCCTTCTTCAGGAACGCGATACAGTTTTTTACTGCCCAGCGTATTACCCTTGAATGAACAACTTCTTTTACTGCCTCCGGCGCTGTAGTAGTAAGTCCGATCTTTACGATCGCCAAACTTGCCTTTGTCCCGGTGGTGTCTCATCAAGATTGCCTCCAATTTGGATGCTCAGCATCAAGAATATCTTCCAACGCCTGAATACGGTCGCGCATGCGCGTTGCCTCTTCCGCCAATTGCGTCAGACGCTGCATTTCCTGATGGCTCAGTTGGATACCACTCTGTTGCCGGTTGCTGTAATGCAGCCAAAGCCAAATCGGCGCAACAAACAGCACAAAGATGGTCAACGGGATGGCAAGTAATAGAGCACTCATTTCAATTCCTTCTTATTGGCCGTAGTTTGGCGGCCACATACAGTGGCCGCTTGAGCATTATTCCGGGCGATTCATCTTGGCTTTCAGGGCCGCCAGTTGCTCACTGATGGCATCGTCGGCCTTCAGTTCGGCAAACTCCTGATGCAGGCTTTTCTTTTTGCCAATGCTGATGCTCTCCGCTTCGGCTTCCATGTGATCAATTCGGCGCTCGAACTGTTCAAAACGCGCCATGGCTTGATCCAGTTTACCGCTGTCCAGCTGGCGACGCACATCTCTTGATGAAGAAGCCGCCTGATGGCGCAGAGTGAGTGCCTGCTGGCGCGCCCGGGTTTCGGTCAGTTTGTTTTCCAGCTCGCCAATTTCGCTCTTCATGCGGGCCAGCGTTTCTTCCACGGTAGCCACTTCCTGGCTCAGAGTGGTAATCAGATCGGCCACTTTCTGCTTTTCAATCAGCGCAGCACGGGCCAGATCCTCTTTATCTTTACGCAGAGCCAGTTCAGCTTTCTCCTGCCAATCGTTGATCTGGGTCTCACCCTGCTCAATACGACGCAGCAACTGTTTTTTCTCCGCAAGCGCACGTGCCGAAGTCGAGCGCACTTCTACCAGGGTGTCTTCCATTTCCTGGATCATCAAGCGCACCAGCTTTTGCGGATCTTCTGCCTTGTCCAGCAACGTATTGATGTTGGCGTTCACGATGTCGGCAAAACGAGAAAAAATACCCATAATTCACTTCCTCTTGGTTTTGATGGCGTCTGAAGCGCCGTGTTAAAGTCATACTGCTTGCCGTAATACTTAATCAAGAAGCGTGCCAACTTTTACTTCATTGAAAAACAACGATTATTTATTTTTGACTCTCAGCGTGCTTACTGTAAAGTGAGTATTTTCACCAAACATTGGCGAATTTCATCATGAACGAACCGTTAGAGAATCTGTTGGGTGAGGCAAACGCCTTTGTCGAGGTACTGGAGCAAGTTTCGCAGTTGGCGAAACTCAACAAGCCCGTGCTGGTCATTGGCGAACGGGGAACAGGTAAGGAATTGATAGCACACCGTTTGCACTATCTGTCCAACCGTTGGCAAGGGCCATTTATTTCCCTTAACTGCGCAGCACTCAATGAAAATTTGCTGGATTCAGAACTGTTCGGCCATGAGGCAGGCGCGTTTACCGGTGCGCAAAAGCGCCATCTTGGCCGCTTTGAGCGTGCAGATGGCGGCACCTTATTCCTTGATGAGTTAGCAACCGCGCCAATGTTAGTTCAGGAAAAGCTATTGCGCGTGATTGAATACGGCCATCTTGAACGCGTTGGGGGCAGCCAGCCGCTACAGGTCGATGTGCGCCTGGTGTGCGCCACCAATGACGATCTCCCAGCTTTAGCTGCGGCGGGCAAATTCCGCGCCGATCTGCTGGATCGGTTGGCTTTCGATGTCGTGCAACTCCCACCTCTGCGCCAACGCCAACAAGATATCATGTTACTGGCAGAGCATTTTGCCATTCAGATGTGCCGGGAGCTGTCATTACCGTTGTTTCCCGGATTCAGTGAACATGCGCGCGCTACGCTGCTTGACTATCGCTGGCCGGGTAACGTGCGTGAATTGAAAAACGTCGTGGAACGTTCTGTTTATCGCCACGGTTCAAGCCACGACGAGCTGGATGAGATCATCATCAACCCCTTTGCTCAGCGCTCACAGCCGGTTGATGAAATAGCCGTGCAGAGCCGTGATTTACCGGCATTGCCGTTGGATTTGAAGCACTGGCAGCATCAGCAAGAACAAGCCTTGCTGGAGATGGCCTTGAAGCAGGGCCGCTTTAACCAGCGCAAAGCGGCAGAGCTGCTGGGCCTTACCTATCATCAACTGCGCGGTATGTTAAAAAAACACGCGCTGCTACAGGGTAGCGAACAAGAAGAAGACTAAGCTTTAAACCGACCGGGCAATCAGTTCGCGTAACCATTGATGCGCAGGATCGCGCTGAGAACGCTCATCCCATAGCATCACGAACTCATAACCGGGTATCTCAACCGGCGGTTCAGCAATCTGCAGTGCGGGGCTGCCACGCACCAGACGCTCAGGCAACATCGCCACCAGATCGGTACTGGCGATAACGGATTTCACGAACAAGAAATGTGGCACGGAAAGCACCACGCGGCGCAAAAGCCCAACCTGCTCCAACGTTTGGTCGGTAATGCCAGTGAATCCCCCGCCATTGGGTGAAACCACCACATGTTCAAGTTGGCTGAATTGCGCCAGTGTCGGTGACGATGTCAATGCAGGGTGACCGGCACGCCCTGCTAAAACGTACTTCTCCTTAAACAGTACACGCTGACGCATCCCGGGCGGAGCATCTTCCCTAGTGTGAAATGCAAGATCAATCTCCCCCACTTCCGCCTGTCTGGCTATGCGCGTTGGCGCCAGTTCAAACACCGCCAAACGGCTGCCAGGCGCCGACTGCCTCAGTGCCGCCAATGCAGGCAGAAGCACCGTTGACTCGCCATAATCCGAGGCGGCGACACGCCAGGTGATATCGGCTACTGCCGGTTCAAACGGTCTGATAGGCGAAACGGCAAACTCAAGTACCTCCAAAGCCTGGCGCAGGGGTTCACGTAACGCTTCCGCTCTGGCCGTTGGCCGCATTCCTCTTGGCCCTGGTAATAGCAGCGGATCGTCAAAGAACGCTCTCAACTTGGCCAAATGAACGCTTACCGAAGGTTGAGATAACGATAGCCGCTCCGCCGCACGTGTCACATTATGCTCCACCAGCAACACATCCAGCGTCACCAACAGATTGAGATCCAACCTTCCGAAATTACTCATTCGAATACCTGTGATTATAGAAATTAATTTTAACTATACCTGACGGTAAATTACGCTGTTGTTCTCTTTTCAGCAATGGGACTCAACCATGAATATTCTACTTGTCTATGCTCACCCGGAAGCCAGCTCACTTAACGGATCGCTTAAATCTTTTGCGGTCAGACATCTTGAAGCTGCCGGACATCAGGTACAGGTATCAGATTTATATGCCATGAAGTGGAAAGCCGTTCTGGATGGCGACGACCGCACAGATCGTCAGGCTGATGCCAGCTTTGATCCCTCGATGGATTCCAAGCTGGCTTTTGAACGAGGGACACAAAGTAAAGATATCGCCCTTGAGCAAGAGAAATTGCACTGGGCAGATACCGTCATTCTGCAGTTCCCTTTATGGTGGTTCTCCATGCCGGCCATTCTCAAGGGTTGGGTAGAGCGTGTGTATGCCTATGGCTTTGCTTACGGCGTCGGAGAGCACTCTGACGCCCGCTGGGGCGATCGCTATGGTGAAGGAAATATGGCAGGAAAACGGGCGATGTTGCTGGTCACCGCGGGCGGATGGGAATCCCATTACAGTGCACGCGGCATCAACGGTCCCATAGAGGACCTGCTGTTCCCGATACATCATGGTATTCTTTACTACCCCGGCTTTGATGTCCTGCCGCCATTTGTGGTGTACCGCACTGGCCGCATCGACGAAACAACATTCTCAACCTTGTGTAATAAATTAGGACAGCGCCTGGACCAGTTGGCCACGCTTGCCCCGTTGCCTTTCCGCAAACAAAATGCGGGCGACTACGAGATCCCGCAGTTGACCTTACGGGCAGACATTGCCGCTAAGGGCTCAGGTTTTTCACTGCATCAAAAATAAGTAAAAAAAAGCCAGCACCCGGCTGGCTTAAAATGATATTGGAAGCAATGTGAGCAATGTCGTGCCTTCCACAAGGAGCGATAAGACGTGACTTCCTGTGAACTGCCAAATGATGATAATAGTTATCACTATTATCTGTAAAGCACTTTATTGATAATTATTATCATTACCACAATAAGATTGTGCAAATCCCTATACACAGGCATTAAACGGTTTTCCAGTCAGTTCCACCGGCAGAGCGATACCTTCCATTTCTACCCTATCGAGCCCGATACGGATTATTCCCCCTGCAAGGTCTGAGCATCAGGCAACTTTTGACCTAACGAACCAGTGTCGTTTACCACACTTCCTCACTCCGGTTTGTTGGTCGTCAAAGTCAGCGACAATACGTAATTGCTATAATATAACGTATCAAATTGGTTTTTTATTGCCAACAAAGTGCAGCAAGTTCAGCCAACCAGCAGAAATTTCGACCATTTTATTCAAGGAATTGGGCTGGTCGTCATAGTGCGATACACTAACGTTATTGCTTAATAACCCATGAAGCGTCTATGCGTGGTTTACCCCTTTGGATAATGTCGCTGAGTTGCCTGGCAAACTCTGCTTTGGCCTCAACACCGGCTGTGCCCGCCGCAGTCACGCCACCTGCGGATATCCGCCAGAGCGGTTTTGTTTATTGCGTCAGCGGTATCCTTAATACTTTCAACCCACAGATGGCCAGCAGCGGCCTGACGGTCGATACGCTCGCCGCTCAACTGTACGATCGGCTGCTGGATGTCGATCCCTATACCTATCGGCTTATCCCCGAACTGGCGCAAAGCTGGGAAGTGCTGGATAACGGTGCCACCTATCGCTTCCACCTGCGTCGTGATGTGCCCTTCCAGACGACGGCCTGGTTCCAACCCACGCGCAAAATGAATGCCGACGATGTGGTGCTCAGTTTTGAGCGAGTGTTTAACCCCAAGCATCCCTTCCACAGTGTTAACGGGGGCGAATACCCGTATTTCGACAGTTTGCAATTTGCCGATACGGTGCAAAGCGTTAAAAAGCTCGATGACTACACCGTCGAGTTCCGCCTGCAGGCCCCGGATGCCTCTTTCTTGTGGCACCTGGCAACCCATTATGCGCCGGTACTATCAGCGGAATATGCCGCTAATCTGACGCAGGATGGCACTCAGGAGATGATCGATCGCGAACCCGTCGGAACCGGCCCGTTCCTGCTCAATGAATACCGTTCAGGGCAATATATCCGTCTGGCGCGCAATGAAGCGTATTGGAAAGGGAGACCACGCATGTCGCAGGTGGTGATCGACATGGGTGCCGGCGGTACCGGCAGACTGTCGAAACTGCTGACCGGGGAGTGTGATGTGTTAGCCTATCCCGCTGCGAGCCAGCTTTCTATTCTGCGCGACGATCCTCGTCTGCGTCTGACGCTGCGCCCTGGGATGAACATTGCCTATCTGGCTTTCAATACCCGTAAGCCACCGCTCGACAACTTGAAGGTTCGCCAGGCAATTGCGCTGTCCATTAACAATCAGCGCCTGATGCAGTCTATCTATTATGGCACCGCCGAGACCGCCGCCTCGATCCTGCCGCGCGCCTCCTGGGCCTATGACAATGATGCCCATGTAACGGAATACGATCCGGCCAAAGCGCGTGAAATGCTGCGTGAAGCCGGAGTCGGGCCGCTGGATCTGAAACTGTGGGTACCGACCGCATCCCAATCCTATAACCCAAGCCCACTGAAAACGGCGGAACTGCTGCAGGCTGACCTGGCGCAGGTAGGTATCAATCTCACCATCGTACCGGTTGAAGGCCGTTTTCAGGAAGCCCGCCTGATGGAAATGAACCACGACCTAACGCTAACAGGTTGGTCGACGGACAGTAACGATCCGGACAGCTTCTTCCGACCACTGCTCAGTTGCGCGGCGATCCGTTCGCAAACCAACTATGCTCACTGGTGCGATCCCAACTTCGATGAAGTGTTACAGGATGCGCTACTCTCACAACAGCTGTCGCAACGTATTGATAATTATCAGCGGGCGCAGAAAATTCTTGAGCAGCAATTGCCCGTGTTGCCGTTGGCCTCTTCGCTACGTCTGCAGGCATACCGCTATGACATCAAGGGGCTGGTGCTGAGCCCGTTCGGCAATGCGTCATTTGCCGGGGTGTACCGTGAACCCGCGGCTGAGGAGGTAAAAAAATGATCATCTTTACCTTACGCCGTATTCTGCTGCTGCTGATCACGCTGTTCTTTCTGACGCTAGTCAGTTTCAGCCTGAGTTATTTCACTCCGCGCGCCCCACTTAATGGTGCTGCATTGCTGGATGCTTACCAGTTCTACTTTGTCAGCCTGCTGCATTGGGATTTCGGCGTGTCCAGCATCAACGGGCAGGCCATCAGCGAACAACTGCGGGAAGTGTTCCCGGCCACCATGGAGCTGTGCGTTCTGGCGTTTACTCTGGCGCTGTTCATCGGCATCCCACTGGGGATTATTGCCGGTGTCATGCGCGGGAAATGGCAAGATACGGCTATCAGTACCTTTGCACTGCTGGGCTTTTCAATACCGGTATTCTGGCTGGCCTTGTTGCTGATGTTGTATTTTTCACTGCATCTGGGCTGGCTGCCGGTTTCAGGCCGTTTCGATCTGCTGTATCAGGTGAAGCCGGTTACCGGTTTTGCGCTGATTGACGCCTGGATTTCAGACTCACCTTATCGCAATGAGATGATTGCCAGTGCAGCGCGCCATATGGTGCTACCTATTGCCGCGCTGGCCGTTGCGCCAATCACCGAAGTAATCCGTCTGATGCGCATCAGCACCGACGACGTACTCGGCCAGAACTACATCAAAGCAGCCGCTACCCGCGGTCTTTCGCGTTTTACTATTATCCGCCGCCATGTTCTGCACAATGCGTTACCACCGATCATCCCTAAACTCGGGTTACAGTTTTCTACCATGCTCACGCTGGCCATGATCACCGAAGTGGTATTCAGTTGGCCAGGGTTAGGTCGCTGGCTGATCAACGCTATCCGCCAGCAAGACTATGCGGCGATATCCGCCGGAGTGATGGTTATCGGCACGTTGGTGATCACCATCAACGTCTTGGCCGATATTCTGGGTGCTGCCACCAACCCGCTGAAACATAAGGAATGGTATGCCCTTCGATAACGTATATCGCGAAAAGAAAATGCCGAGCCCGCTACGGTATACCTGGCGGATATTTTACGGTGATATTCTGGCCATGATTGGCTTTTACGGCGTCATAGCATTGTTGCTGCTTTCGCTGTTTGGCAGCCTGCTGGCCCCTTATGCCCTGGATCAGCAGTTCCTGGGTTATCAACTGCTGCCCCCTTCCTGGTCACGCTACGGCAACGTATCGTTCTTTCTCGGCACTGACGACCTTGGCCGCGATATCCTCAGCCGTTTATTGACCGGCACCGCCGCGACCTATGGCTCAGCGCTGATCGTCACGGTAGCGGCGGCACTCTGCGGTGTGATCCTGGGGGTTTTCGCCGGGGTGACTCACGGCTTGCTCTCAGCGATACTGAACCATATTCTCGATACCCTGCTTTCTATTCCCTCCCTGCTGCTGGCGATCATTGTCGTGGCGTTTATCGGCCCCAAGCTGGAGCACGCCATGTTGGCCGTTTGGCTGGCATTGCTACCACGCATGGTGCGTACTATCTACAGCGCGGTGCACGATGAGCTGGAAAAAGAGTATGTGGTAGCCGCTCGTCTTGATGGCGCTTCAACGTTGCAGATTCTGTGGTACGCGGTAATGCCAAATATTGCTGCGGTGCTGATCACTGAGTTTACCCGCGCGCTGTCGATGGCAATCCTCGATATCGCCGCATTAGGCTTCCTCGATCTGGGGGCGCAGCTCCCTTCGCCGGAATGGGGAGCCATGCTGGGTGACTCGCTAGAGCTGGTTTACGTTGCCCCCTGGACCGTAATGCTGCCGGGTGCCGCCATCCTGGTCAGCGTATTGCTGGTAAACCTGTTAGGCGACGGCATGCGCCGCGCAATTAATGCGGGAGTGGAATAATGCCGTTACTCGATATCCGCAATCTGACCATCGAATTCATGACCGCCGAAGGGCCGGTGAAAGCCGTTGACCGCGTCAGCATGACGTTGACCGAAGGCGAAGTACGTGGCCTGGTGGGTGAATCGGGCTCGGGCAAGAGCCTGATCGCCAAGGCTATTTGTGGCGTAACCAAAGACAACTGGCGCGTCACCGCCGATCGCTTCCGTTTCGATGATATTGACCTGCTGCAACTGACGCCGCGCGAAAGACGTAAACTGGTTGGTCACAACGTTTCAATGATTTTTCAAGAGCCGCAATCCTGTCTGGATCCTTCAGAAAGCATTGGGCGACAGCTGGTGCAGGCTATCCCTGGCTGGACTTACAAAGGGCGTTGGTGGCAGCGCATTAACTGGCGCAAACGGCGGGCAATTGAGCTGTTGCACCGCGTCGGCATCAAGGATCATGACGATATCATGGGCAGTTTTCCCTATGAGTTGACCGAAGGGGAATGCCAAAAAGTGATGATTGCCATTGCGCTGGCCAATCAGCCAAGATTGCTGATTGCCGATGAACCGACCAACGCCATGGAGCCAACCACCCAGGCGCAGATCTTCCGCCTGTTGGCCCGCCTTAATCAGAACAACAACACCACTATTCTGCTGATCAGTCACGATTTGCAAATGATGAGCAAATGGGCCGATCGGGTGAACGTACTTTACTGTGGCCAGACGGTAGAAAGCGCACAATGCGAAGATCTGCTCGCTGCGCCCCATCATCCTTATACTCAGGCGCTGATCCGTGCCATGCCCGATTTTGGTCGCTCACTGCCGCATAAAAGCCGCCTGAATACCTTACCGGGGGCTATTCCGTCACTGGAACACCTGCCGATCGGCTGTCGTTTGGGGCCGCGTTGCCCCTATGCACAGAAAAAGTGTATTGAAACGCCACGCCTGCGTCCGGTGAAAAACCATCTGTTTGCCTGTCACTTCCCGTTGAACATGGAGGAGCAATAACATGGAAACGCTGTTGGAAGTGCGCAATCTGACGAAAACCTACCGTTACCGTACCGGGCTGTTCCGTCGCCAGCATGTGGAAGCGGTTAAGTCCGTCAGCTTTACCCTGCGCGAGCGCCAGACATTGGCGATCATTGGTGAGAATGGCTCGGGTAAGTCCACTCTGGCAAAAATGCTCTCTGGCATGGTTGAGCCCTCTTCCGGTGAACTGCTGATCGACGATCATCCGTTAGTGTTTGGCGATTACCGTTACCGCAGCCAGCGGATCCGCATGATTTTCCAGGACCCCAGCACCTCGCTCAACCCTCGCCAACGTATTGGTCAGCTGCTTGATGCCCCGTTACGGTTGAATACCGATCTGGAGGCCAGCGAGCGAGAGGCGCGCATCAACCAGACCTTGCGCCAGGTGGGCATGCTGCCAGACCACGCTTATTATTATCCTCATATGCTCGCCTCCGGTCAGAAGCAACGCATAGCCCTGGCACGCGCGCTGATCCTGCAACCTAAGGTGATTGTGGCCGATGAGGCGCTGGCCTCTCTGGATATGTCAATGCGTTCGCAGATCATTAACCTGATGCTGGAATTACAAGAAAAGCATGGTATTTCATATATTTATGTCACTCAGCATCTGGGCATGATGAAACATATCAGCGATCAGGTCATGGTCATGCATGAAGGTGAAATCGTTGAGCGTGGCAGTACTGCAGAAGTGCTGGCCTCGCCGCTACACGAACTCACCAAGCGTCTGATTGCCAGCCATTTTGGTGAGGCACTCACCGCAGATGCCTGGCGGCGTGACGGCGACCGGTTCTAATTTCTCTTTCTCCCAGGGCGCACCGTTGCGCCCGATGCCAAATCACCGTCGTAATAACCTAACTCATTGGCAATAATCAATGCCATTAACCCCCAATAATGAATACGCAGATTATCTAATCAATCTCTCAGCAAACAACGTGAAGAAATATATTTTCATCCGTTTTACTCGTTGTAATAACAGTATATCAACGGGTAAATACACTGTAACCGGTTTTATCCGTAAGCATGGTGAGAATCATCCAATTGATTATAAAATCTGGCTGTCATTATAATGCCCCGTCTTTGAGAACGGGAATAATTATCCGCACTTACAGGACAAATACTATTAATAACCATAAGGATATGTTGTGAAAAAGCTCAATACCTCAGAAGCATCAAACATTATTGGTGGCAGTGACTATACTTGCGAAACCCATTATGTCGCCTATTCTTCAACGATCTGTTATCAGGAGACCATATGCAAAGACAAGCACGGCAATACCAGAAAGATATCTCGTAACGATGTCAAGTGTGTCAGTCGTTGATAATTTTTATACCGACCAATAATTTAATGTGAGCACTAAAAGTGGTACGGCAGAAACATGCCGTGCCACTATATTAGTGTACATCTCCTATCGGATGAGTGAATGAAAAAATAAAATAACAGATCCATACAGCCATTATATCGACACGTTTGCAGAATATTAATATTTCGGAGAAACTAAAGGGTAAACACGGCATTTCTTATATTTATTTGACTCAGTAGATAAGTATTATAAACATATCATCTATGGTGATGTATTAAAGACAAATGGTTTAGTATAACAGTACACTTCAGTGCAGTACGAATTCACCACGCGCCTGTTTCCTGTCATGGGGGTGAGGCACTGGCCTCCGATGCATGGCAGAACCGGCTCTCATGGATACTGAGCGTGACCTCACCTTTTTTTCCTCGCAGTATATTTTATTCCTTTGCGCTATTAATTAGCACTTAACATTATTTTATCTCGCCAATCGAATCGGTGAGGATATCCCCTACGTTGAACGTTGTAGACGACAGGATATCGCACTGATGAAGAATGCCCGCCACACGCAACTTTCGCAATTTATGCTCACCCTGGCCGCAGGTTTTTCTGTTTATGGTCATTTTTTGTGTGGCAATGACTGACGCCGCCTTTGCCTGTCCTGGCTTGTTACCCAGCCACTGCTGCCCTATGCATCGGTGGCCTATTGCATTGAATAAGGATGCCTCCCAATGGAACATCGCCTGACCCCTCAGCATAATCAGTGGTACCACGAAACACAGCGCAGCTCAGACAGTGAAGCACTGCCTGAGCCCGGTGCCGCCCCCCTGCGCGATTGTTTTTTGTTGGGCCTGGGGGCTTTTGCCGATGAGGCGCTGAATGCGGCCCTCATCGCCCGAGCTGAAGTCTTCACCGCGTCACTGGCGGTTTATCATGTTCTGTTTCCTGATCGGGTTGTAACATCACGAGAAGTGACATTGTCACCTTATGATCGCCTTTGTACTGCGTTGACCGTCGCTCAAGTGGCTGGCGTACAAACCTTATGTAGCCACTATGCCTCTCGACTCGCCCCTCTGGACAGCCCAGACGCGTCGCGAGAAAGCAACATCCGTTTAGCGCAAATCACGCAATATGCCCGCCAACTCGCCAGCCAACCCACGCTCATTTGCAGCAAAGCATTACAACAGCTCAGCGAGGTGGGGCTCAGCACGCAGGATATTGTGACATTCTCGCAGATTATCGGTTTTGTCAGCTATCAGGCTCGCGTTGTTGCCGGCATTGCGGGTCTGGGGGGCAGACCAACGGTTGTCGTGCCGGGTTTCCCCTCGGTTGAGGATGCCGAATCGCAAGGGTTCAGCGGCGAAAAGCGGTTGTGGCAAGCGCGCCTGCCAGAAATCGTGTTGGAACAGGCGAGTGCACGACAACTTGACATTCTCGATCAGAGTCACCCGAACGCCCGTGGCGAATCCTATTATCTGCTGCTCGCACATGACGCGGCCACGCTGCATGAGCGCAATACGGTTTATACCCGTATTATCCAGGAAGATTTCGGGCTTCCCTATCGCCTTAAAGCTTTAGCGGCTCTGACGGTATCACGCATCAATGGTAGCCATTACTGCGCGGCAATGGTGGGTAACCAAATTGAGGATGAAGGCTTGGCACACACGTTATTGACTGGGGTTAATAACGCGCTGAACGCCACTGCCGATCCGCTGGCCGCCGCGGTGATCCGCGTGACTGCCGAACTGACTCGCTCACCGGAGAAATTCACGGCGCAAAGCATGCAACCGTTACTCAACGGCGGACTCAATCAGGCACAGGCGCTGGAAGTGATCCTGACCTGTGCGCTGTATGCCTGGGAAAACCGCTTACGTTCCAGCTTGGGAAATGCCGTTGAGCCATTACCGCAATAACCACGCCTGAGCCGCATCAAAGAAATGCTGTGCCAGTGGCGTAGCCCTGCCCGGCTCTGCAATCACCAACGCCGCATGACGTGATATCGGAGGGATGGCAATAGCACGCCGCTGCAATTGTGGCGTCATTTCCATTTGCAGGTTGCCACGGGGAAACAGGCCACAGCCTAAACCGACAAAGATCCCCTGTAGCAGTTGGAAGATTGAAGTGGTTTCCAAACGGATGTGCAGCGTCAGGCCCGCCTCACGGAAGTGCTGATCCAGATAGCGGCGAAAATAACGTGTCGGCTCCGCCAGGCACAATGGCAATGTGCCCACCGTATCCAGCGTCAGTGGGCTTTCTCCCACCAGCTCGGGAAAATGTTGCGGATGGAACACCAGGTCAATGCCGCTGTCGGCCAATGGCTGCGACTGGAAGTGCAGCTCTTTAAGCGTTGGCAGTTCAAAGAAACCGATGCCAATATCCACCGTGTGCGCGGTCAGTGCTTCCAGCAGTTGATCGGCGCTCAATACCGCTACGCGATAGTCCAACTGCGGGTAACGCTCGCTGACCGCCCTCAACATCTGCGCTAATGATATGCTGCACTGCGGCACGGTACCGATGCGCAATGTCCCGTTCAGCCCATGTTTCAGCGATTCCACTTCCAGCTTCAGCCCCTGGTAAACGGAAACGATTTCCCGTGCCCAGGCCAACACCCGTTCACCTTCGGCAGTAAAACCTTCAAAATTATTGCCCCGGTTGATCAGCGCCACACCGAGTTCTTTCTCAAGATTTTTCAACCGCATGGATAACGTCGGTTGGCTGACAAAGCTAGCCTCTGCCGCACGGCCAAAATGGCGCTCTCGCTCAAGATTACACAGGTAGATCAGTTGCTTAATATCCATGCATTGGCTCAGAAAATGAGTTCTGTATCGAGTATATCATTTGGTTAGTGTTTAAAGCTCATTGAGCACCGCCTGCATTAAACGGGCGATAAATCCCCTCTATGCCATCATTGCTCTATTCGATTAGACGCCCTACCGTTAGCCCCCTAAACTTGCCACATAAACACTCAAAGTGCTTAAAAAAGCATTTACCTTTTAGCTACAACCATCACCTGCGAAGAAAATCATGAAATTTAAACCGTCAATCAAGCCTTATCGCGGCGCGGCGGGCGGCTGGGGCTCGTTAGAGGCCACCACCCGCTATGTATTCGACAGTAAACAGGCGCTGAAAAACCTGCGCAACCTGATGCGTGTAAATAAGGCGCGTGGTTTCGACTGCCCCGGTTGTGCCTGGGGCGATGACAACCACAGTACGTTCAGCTTCTGTGAAAACGGGGCAAAAGCCGTCAGTTGGGAAGCCACACGCAATGCGGTGGAACCGGCTTTTTTTGCCGCCCACAGCGTCAGCACCTTACGTGAACAAAGCGACTATTTCCTTGAGTACCAAGGCCGTTTAACACACCCGATGCGCTATGACGCCAAAACGGATCGCTACCAGCCCATCAGTTGGCCGGATGCGCTGGCGCTGATTGCCAGCCATATCCGGGCAATGGATAACCCTAACCAGATTGAGCTTTATACCTCTGGTCGCGCCAGCAACGAAGCCGCCTATCTTTATCAACTGTTTGGTCGGATGCTGGGGACCAGCAACTTCCCGGACTGCTCCAATATGTGCCACGAAGCAAGCGGCATCGGCCTTAAGCAAAGCATCGGTGTCGGCAAAGGCACTATCCGCATGGACGATTTTGCCAAGGCCGACGCCATTTTTGTATTTGGCCAAAATCCGGGTACCAACCATCCGCGAATGTTACACAGCCTGAAACAGGCCGCGAGCCGTGGCGCACGCATCGTCAGCTTCAATACTTTGCGTGAACGTGGGCTGGAACGGTTTGCCGATCCGCAGAATCCCATCCAGATGCTGACGCCGAAATCCTCCCCCATCAGTTCAGCCTATTTTCAACCGAATCTGGGTGGCGATATGGCGGCAGTACGCGGCATGGTGAAGGCGCTGCTGGAAACGCATCGCCAGCGGTTAACCCATGGGTTGCCTGGGCTGTTTGACTTGCCCTTTATCGATCGCCATTGCGTGGGGCTTGAGGCCTATCTGGATCAGGTGGATGCCACTTCTTGGCAACAAATCACAACCCAATCCGGTTTAACTGAAAACCAACTGCGCCATGCCGCCACAATCTACCAGGGGGCTGAGCGGGTTATCTGCACATGGGCAATGGGGATCACGCAACATAAACACTCCGTAGCAACGGTACGCGAAATCACCAATCTGCAACTGTTGTTCGGGCAACTCGGTAAACCAGGGGCTGGACTCTGCCCGGTACGCGGTCACAGCAACGTGCAAGGCAACCGCACCATGGGTATCGACGAGAAAGCGCCCAAGGCACTGCTGGATAGCCTGGAGCAGCACTTTGGCTTTAGCCCGCGCCGCGAGGTGGGCCACAATACGGTCGAAGCCATTGAAGCGATGCTGCGTGGTGAGGTCAAGGTGTTGATTGCTCTCGGGGGCAATCTTGCTGCCGCGGCGCCGGATACCGAACGTACCGCACAGGCACTGCGCCGTTGTGATTTGACAGTGCACATCAGTACCAAACTGAACCGCAGCCATCTGATCACTGGTAAAGACGCGTTGATCCTACCGACACTGGGGCGCACCGAACTGGATATGCAGGCTAGCGGCCCGCAGTACATCACGGTGGAGGACTCTTTCAGCATGGTGCATGCCTCTGAAGGTATCGGTAAACCCTTGGCGGATACGCAACGTTCAGAAACCGCGATCGTGTGCGGTATTGCCGACGCGGTGCTGGGCAGTGAAAAACTGGATTGGTTGGCGCTGGCAGACGACTATTCCCTGATCCGCCAGCATATCCAGGCCACCATTCCCGGCTTTGAAGACTTTAACCCGCGTTGTGAACAGCCCGGGGGATTCTATCTGGGCAACGCCGCCGCCGAACTACGCTTTGCGACCCAAAGTGGCAAGGCCGAGTTTAGCGCTGCCCCGTTGCCCGAGACCTTGTTCCCGCAAACCGGAGCAGAAAAAGCGCCGTTCGTGCTGCAAACCCTGCGTTCCCACGATCAGTACAACACCACCATTTATGGGCTGGACGATCGCTATCGTGGCGTTTACGGTCAGCGTGAGGTGCTGTTTATTCATCCGCAAGATTTGGCAGACCTTGGCTTGGAGGATGGTGAGCGCGTGGAGATTGAAACCCTGTGGAACGATGGCGTGATCCGCAAAGTCAGTGGATTCAAGCTGGTCAGCTACGATATTCCGCGCGGTAATCTGGCAGCCTATTACCCTGAAACCAACCCGCTGGTGCCACTGGACAGCTTTGGTGATGGCACCGGCACGCCAACCTCCAAGTCGGTTCCCGTCGCCATTCGCCGTTGCGCGCAACCGCCCACGCTACGGATTGTTTAAGCGTTATTCACTATCAGCCATGGCTTTCACACCATGGCTTTTTCTTGCGCACTGCGTGAATTATCGCGTGGCAACGTCGGAAAAGCGTGACGTTTGGCTTGCCCGCAGCAGGTGATTCGCGTAAAACTGTCTGCCGCAAATCTTGCCACTCACAACCCATTCACTGGACGATATGTTTCAAGATAACCCGCTGCTGGCGCAGCTTAAACAGCAACTTCACTCTCAAACCCCGCGTGTTGAAGGCGTAGTCAAAGGGACTGAGAAAGGTTTTGGCTTTTTAGAAGTCGACGGTCAAAAGAGCTATTTCATTCCACCGCCGTACATGAAAAAAGTCATGCATGGGGATCGTATCGTCGCCACCCTGCATACCGAAAAAGAGCGCGAAATTGCTGAACCGGAAACGCTGGTTGAGCCTTTCCTGTCGCGCTTTGTTGGCCGGGTGCAGAAAAAAGACGATCGCCTGTCTATCGTGCCCGACCATCCTTTGCTGAAAGACGCCATTCAGTGCCGCCCTGCACGTGAAGTAACGCATAACTTCCAGGCGGGCGATTGGGCCGTTGCCGAAATGCGTCGTCATCCCCTGAAGGGCGATCGCAGTTTCCATGCCGAGCTGATGCAGTTCATCACCGACGGTGAAGATCATTTTGCGCCATGGTGGGTTACGCTGGCCCGTCATAATCTTGAAAGAGAAGCGCCGGACATGGTGGCCATCAGCGAACACGATGCCAAACTGCCCCGTGAAGATCTGACCGCGTTGGATTTTGTCACCATTGACAGCGCCAGCACCGAAGATATGGATGATGCGCTGTATGTACAGGATAACGGTGACGGATCGCTGCAGTTGACCATCGCCATTGCCGATCCGACCGCTTACGTTGCGCAAGGCAGCCATCTGGATGATATCGCACGTAAACGCGCTTTCACCAACTATCTGCCAGGCTTCAACATCCCTATGCTGCCGCGCGATCTGTCGGATAACCTGTGCTCGCTGCGTCCCAATGAGCGTCGCCCGGTACTGGCCTGCCGAGTCACCGTTGCTGCAGACGGTAAGCTGGGCAACGATATCCGTTTCTTCGCCGCCGAGATCGAGTCCAAAGCCAAACTGGTTTATGACGAAGTCTCAGATTGGCTGGACGGCATTGCTGGCTGGCAGCCACCTAGCGACGCTATCGCGCAACAAATCACTTTGCTCAAGCAGGTTTGTGACGCCCGCAACGCCTGGCGCCATCAACACGCGCTGGTGTTTAAAGATCGCCCGGATTACCGCTTTGTTCTCGGAGAGAAAGGCGATGTGCTGGACATCATTACCGAACAGCGCCGCACCGCCAACCGTATCGTTGAAGAGTGCATGATTGCTGCCAACGTATGTGCCGCCATCGTGTTACGCGATCGTCTGGGCTTTGGCATCTATAACGTACATAACGGCTTTGATCCGGCCTTGGTTGAACAGGCAGTCACCGTGCTGCAGGCGAACGACGTGGAAGCCGATGCCGCTAAGCTGCTGACGTTGGAGGGGTTCTGCGAGCTTCGCCGTCACCTTGATGCGCAGCCAACCCAGTTCTTGGACAGCCGTATCCGCCGTTTCCAGACCTTTGCCGAGATCAGCACTACGCCTGGCCCACATTTTGGTCTGGGATTAGAAGCCTACGCCACCTGGACCTCTCCGATCCGTAAGTATGGCGATATGGTCAACCATCGTCTGCTGAAGAATATCATCTCTGAGCAGGCTGCCGACAAACCGCAGGATGACGTCACGACCCAGTTGGCTGAGCGCCGCCGCCTGAACCGCATGGCTGAACGCGACGTAGGCGATTGGTTGTATGCCCGCTTCCTGAAAGACAAAGCCGGTAGCGATGAACGCTTCAATGCCGAGATCATTGATGTGACCCGTGGCGGCCTGCGCGTACGCCTGCTGGATAACGGTGCCGTCGCCTTTATCCCTGCTCCGTTTATTCACGCGGTACGTGATGAGCTGGTTTGCAGTCAGGAAACCGGCACGGTGCAGGTGAAAGGCGAAGTGATTTATCGCCAAAGCGATAGCTTGCAGGTAAACATTGCCGAAGTGCGTATGGAAACCCGAAGCGTGATCGCTAAACCAGCAGCTTAACGTAAATCGTTTTCTATCAGGGCGATACTTGGTATCGCTCTTTTTTTTGCCTGAAAACCTATCCCCTCATCCACAGCACCTTGTTTTTTCATCAAACTCCAACTGAGTTCACATTTCTGATCCGATCCGCACCTGTTCGCGCTTAAACCTCCTACTTTTAACTTGTTGTTAACTTTTTGACGTACTTACTCACTTTAAAGATCCCCTTTCTACCTCTGACAACAAGGAGTTGCGGAACATGAAAAACGTCAAATCCGGCATAATATGGCTCGCGGTGGCGCTTATTGGCGCCTTCGCTTTCGCCATGCTGGCGCTCAGCCGTGGCGAACACGTTAATGCGGTTTGGTTGGTGGTGGCTTCTGTCGCCTGCTACAGCATCGCCTATCGTTTCTATAGCCGCTTTATTGCCAAGAATGTCTTCGAACTGGACGATCGTCGCTTAACCCCGGCAGAACGTCATAACGATGGCCTAGACTATGTGCCTACCAACAAGTGGGTGCTGTTCGGCCATCACTTTGCCGCCATTGCAGGTGCTGGCCCACTGGTTGGGCCAATCCTGGCCGCGCAGATGGGTTTCTTGCCAGGGACTATCTGGATCCTGGTGGGTGTGATGCTGGCCGGAGCGGTACAAGACTTTCTGATCCTGTTTATCTCTACTCGCCGCGATGGCCGCTCTCTGGGAGAAATGGCCAAACAGGAACTGGGCGCGTTTGCCGGCGTGGTAACCATGCTCGGCGCGCTCGGGGTGATGATCATCATCCTTTCGGCACTGGCACTGGTGGTGGTAAAAGCTCTGGCAGATAGCCCTTGGGGCCTGTTTACGATTGCCGCCACCATCCCGATTGCGCTGTTTATGGGCGTTTATATGCGCTTTATCCGCCCCGGTAAAATTGCCGAAGTTTCGCTGATCGGTTTTGTGCTGATGATGATGGCGATCATCTACGGCGGTAATATCGCTCAGCATCCTTATTGGGGCCCGTTCTTCACTCTGCACGGCACCACGCTGACCTGGGTGCTGGTGATTTACGGTTTTATCGCCTCGGTGCTGCCAGTATGGCTATTGCTGGCGCCGCGCGACTACCTTTCTACCTTTTTGAAAATCGGCGTGATCGTCGGGCTGGCTGTGGGAATTGTCTTCGCCATGCCGGAAATGAAAATGCCTGCGGTTTCGCGCTTTATTGATGGCAGCGGCCCGGTGTTTGCCGGTTCCCTGTTCCCCTTCCTGTTTATCACCATCGCCTGCGGTGCGATTTCCGGTTTCCACGCATTGGTTTCCAGCGGTACGACACCGAAGCTGGTAGAACGTGAAAGCCATATTCGCTTTATCGGTTATGGCGGGATGCTTATGGAATCCTTTGTCGCCATCATGGCACTGATCTGCGCATCGGTAATCGACCCCGGCGTTTATTTTGCCATGAACTCACCGGCCGCGCTGATTGGCACCACAGTGGAGAATGCATCACAGGTCATCAACGGCTGGGGCTTTATGATCACCCCAGAAACGTTGACGCAGATTGCCAAAGATGTGGGGGAGAATTCGGTACTCTCGCGAGCCGGCGGCGCGCCAACCTTTGCCGTTGGTATGGCCCACATTATCAGCGATGTGTTCAACAGCCGGGCAATGATGGCCTTCTGGTATCATTTTGCCATTCTGTTCGAGGCCCTGTTTATTCTGACGGCGGTTGATGCCGGTACCCGCGCCTGCCGCTTTATGGTTCAGGATCTGGTGGGGGTGGCCATTCCGCGGCTGGCGAACAACCGCTCGTGGTTCGGCAATCTGGCCGGTACCACCGTGGCCGTCGCCGGTTGGGGCTTTTTCGTCTATCAAGGGGTGGTCGATCCGCTCGGTGGCATTAACACCCTGTGGCCGCTGTTCGGTATCGGTAACCAGATGCTGGCTTCAATGGCGTTGATTCTGGGTACGGTGGTGTTGTTCAAGATGAAAAAGCAGCGTTATGCCTGGGTAACCATTCTGCCAACCGCCTGGCTATTTATCACCTCAATGACTGCAGGCTGGCAAAAGATTTTCCACGAGAAACCGAGTATTGGTTTCCTGGCACAAGCCAGGAAATTTTCTAGTGGGATTGAGCAAGGCACGATTATCGCACCGGCTAAATCCATCCAGGACATGCAGACCATCGTGTTCAGCAACCAGATCAACGCTGCACTGTGCGCCTTCTTTATGTTGGTGGCGGTAACCATGCTGGTTTCTGCCTTCTTCGTGATCCGCCGGGCGTTGAATGCCAACCAACCGACTGTGCGTGAAAGCGAGATTATTCTGCGTGAAGAAACCGGACGCGCCTGACGCCAAGGATAAATGACAAAAGGGCGGCACAAAGCCGCCCTTTTGTACGCAATGCAGACTTAGTTCAACAACGCAGTACCAAAAGCCCCCTGCCAATCCTGCTCAAACTTCTCTACCGCCGCCTGAACTGCCGGAGTGGAAATAAACTGCTCTGCCACATCCACCGGTAAGGTGATCGACTGACAGCCTGCCAACAGACATTCCAACGCCTGGCGTGGGGTTTTAAAGCTGGCCGCCAACACCTTGGCATGGGGAGCGTGCAGCGCTAACAGTTGCTGTAATTCATGCACCATCTCAATCCCATCGCCGCCTTGGGCATCCAGGCGATTGACATAAGGCGCGACATATTCCGCCCCGGCCAACGCCGCCAACAACCCCTGGCCTGCGCCATAAACGGCAGTTCCCAAGGTAGGGATCGACATGGATTTCAGCTTCTTGATCGCCGCCAGCCCTTCCGCAGTGGTTGGTATCTTTACCACTAACCCGGGTACACGCTGATTCAACAACACGGCTTCCGCCACCATACGTTCTGCATCGTTTGCCATTACTTGTGCGAACAGCTTGCCGGTTCCCCCCAACGCATCACGCAGCGCCGGGAGCACTTCCCAGATCGGCTTGCCTTCTTTGGCAACGATGCTGGGATTGGTGGTGACACCGTGAAGCGGCAACACGCGCGCCAGACGTTTCACGGCGCTGACATCGGCAGTATCGAGATACAGTTCCATAACCTTCTCCTGATTCTTTTGTGGGCAAATTCAAACTCTGAACATAATAAGGCAAAAAAGCTCTTGTCGTTTGATTAAAATCAAATCAACTTTCATTCGAAACCTATTTAATTTACGTAAGAAGATTTTGAACTTCACAGGTGACGAATGCTTTTCAATCTGCAGCGCTATTCAACCCATGACGGGCCAGGCATCCGTAGCGTGGTATTCCTGAAAGGGTGTTCACTGGGCTGCCGTTGGTGCCAGAACCCGGAAAGCCGCTCCCGGCAACAGGATCTGTTGTTCGATGAGCGTCTGTGTCTGGCTGGATGCACCCTCTGCAGTGAATGCTGCCCACATGCCATTACCCGCATTGACGAAACCACGCTAAGCCTGCAACGCGCGTTGCTTACTGCCGCCGATTATGACGCATTAACCGGCTGTTGCCCAACCGGCGCGCTGAGCGTCTGCGGCACCGCTATCGATATTGACGCCGTCATGGCCGAGGTGATGCGTGATAAGCCTTACTATCTGCGAACTGGCGGTGGTTTGACCCTTTCCGGTGGTGAACCTTTTATGCAACCGGACATCGCCGCTGAGTTGCTCAAACGTGGACACGAAGCCGGGATCCATACGGCTGTGGAATCCTGCTTGCACACGCCATGGTCATATATCGCGCCTTCTCTACCCTGGCTCGATTTGATGCTGGCAGACCTCAAGCATGTTGATGAAACCCGTTTCAAACAATGGACCGACGGGTCCGCTAAACGCATCCTGGACAACTTCCGCCGTCTGGCCGCTGCGGGTACCCAGATCACCGTGCGAGTACCGCTGATCCCGGAATTTAACGCCGATCGTGGGTCGATCCGTGCCATTACCGATTTTGCCGCCGATGAGATCGGTGTGAAAGAAATTCACTTTTTACCTTACCACACGCTTGGCATGAACAAATACCTCCTGCTTGGCGCGCCCTATTACGCTTCCCGTACCCCACTGGATGACCCTGAACTGCTGGCCTATGCCGAAGATTACGCCAGCGTAAAAGGTCTGACCGCAATCTTGCGAGGATAACACCATGACAACGCTGGACCTGAGCACCCTGACCGAACGTACCCTGGCGCACAAGAACGCGCTGATCCATATCGTCAAACCGCCGGTGTGTACCGAACGCGCACAGCATTACACCGAAACTTACCAGCAGCAGCAGGATAAACCGTTGCCGGTAAGGCGCGCTCTGGCGCTGGCCAACCATCTGGCCAAACGCACTATCTGGATCAAGAACGATGAGTTGATCATCGGTAACCAGGCCAGCCAACTTCGCGCCGCACCGATCTTCCCGGAATACACCGTCAGTTGGATCGAAAGCGAAATTGACGAGCTGGCCGATCGTCCCGGTGCCGGTTTCTCGGTTAGCGAAAAAGATAAGGCAGTGCTGCATGCCTTGTGCCCATGGTGGCGCGGCCAGACCGTGCAGGACCGCTGCTATGGCATGTTCACCGATGAGCAAAAGGCGCTGTTAGCCACCGGGATCATCAAAGCGGAAGGCAACATGACCTCGGGTGATGCACACCTGGCTGTCAACTTCCCGCTGTTGCTGGAAAAGGGGCTGGATGGCCTGCGTGAGAAAGTCGCTGAGCGCCGTGAGCGTCTGTATCTGACCGATTGGGATGATTTGCATAAGGAACAGTTCCTGAAGGCTATAGATATCTCCCTGGTGGCATTAAGCGAGCATATTCTGCGTTTCGCCCAGTTAGCCCGCAAAATGGCTCAAGAAGAGGATCGCAACTGGCGTCGCGAAGAACTGCTAGCAATGGCGGCCAACTGTGAATTGATTGCGCATCAACCTCCCCAGACCTTCTGGCAGGCGCTGCAACTGTGCTATTTCATCCAGCTGTTCCTGCAGATCGAATCCAACGGCCACTCGGTATCTTTTGGCCGCCTCGACCAATATCTATACCCATGGTATCGCCGTGATGTGGAACTGGAACAAAGCCTGCCGCGCGAAAAAGCCATTGAAATGCTCCATAGCTGCTGGCTGAAACTGCTGGAAGTGAACAAGATCCGCTCGGGTTCACACTCTAAAGCGTCAGCAGGTAGCCCGCTGTACCAAAACGTCACGATCGGTGGCCAAAAATGGGTGAATGGCAAGGCAACCGATGCCGTGAACCCACTCTCCTACGCCATTCTGGAGTCTTGTGGCCGCCTGCGTTCCACGCAACCCAACCTCAGCGTGCGTTATCATGCCGGGATCAGTAATGACTTCCTCGACGCCTGTGTGCAGGTTATTCGTTGTGGCTTCGGCATGCCGGCTTTTAACAACGACGAAATCGTCATTCCGGAATTTATCAAGTTGGGCGTAGAACCCCAGGATGCCTACGACTACGCCGCTATCGGCTGTATCGAAACCGCCGTTGGCGGCAAATGGGGTTATCGCTGTACCGGGATGAGCTTCATTAACTTTGCCCGCGTGATGTTGGCTGCGTTGGAACAAGGGCGCGATGCCACCTCTGGCAAGATTTTTCTGCCGCAGAAGTTGGCACTCTCAAAAGGCAACTTCAGCCAATTTGATCAGGTGCTGGATGCCTGGGATACGCAGATCCGCTATTACACGCGTAAATCCATCGAGATTGAATGCGTGGTCGATACCGTGCTGGAAGAAAATGCGCACGACATTGTCTGTTCGGCGTTGGTCGATGACTGTATCGAACGCGGCAAAAGCATCAAGCAAGGCGGCGCGAAGTACGACTGGGTTTCCGGCCTGCAGGTGGGGATTGCCAACCTGGGCAACAGCCTGGCCGCAGTTCGCAAACTGGTGTTCGATCAGGGAATAATTGGCCAGCAGCAGTTGGCACAAGCGTTGGAGAACGACTTTGCCGGATTGGACGGTGAACAGCTGCGCCAACGCCTGATCAATGCAGCCCCCAAATACGGCAATGACGTCGACGATGTCGATCAACTGTTGGTTCGCGCCTATCAGACCTATATCGATGAACTGAAGCAGTATCACAACACGCGCTTTGGCCGTGGCCCGATTGGCGGAACCTACTATGCCGGGACCTCCTCTATCTCTGCCAACGTGCCCTTTGGTGCGGCCACCATGGCAACGCCTGATGGCCGCAAGGCCCATACGCCGTTGGCGGAAGGTGCCAGCCCGGCTTCCGGTACCGATCATCTTGGCCCGACGGCAGTCTTCAACTCGCTGGCCAAACTGCCAACCGAGTCGATTCTTGGCGGTGTGTTGCTCAACCAGAAGCTGAATCCATCGACGCTGGAGAACCCACGTGACCGTGAGAAGCTGATGTTGATGCTGCGCACATTCTTTGAGGCTTACCATGGCTGGCATGTGCAGTATAATATTGTCTCACGGGAAACATTGCTGGCAGCGAAGCAACATCCTGACCAATATCGTGATTTAGTGGTACGTGTGGCTGGATATTCTGCCTTCTTTACCGCATTATCCCCAGATGCGCAGGATGATATTATCGCGCGAACCGAACATACTCTTTAATCAGTGAATAGTTGCGGCCATCCTTGGGCTGGCCGCTTATCAGGTCGCTATGAATTCAAGACAACAAACCATTTTGCAGTTGGTGAATGACCGCCGCCGCATCAGCGTCAGCGAATTGGCGCGCGCCTCCGGCGTTTCAGAGGTCACCATCCGTCAGGATCTCAACCTGTTGGAAAAGCGCAGCTATCTCAAACGCGTTCATGGTTCTGCCGTTGCTTTAGAAAGCGATGATGTTGATGCCCGAATGATGTCCAATTTCACACTTAAACAGAAGCTGGCACAATATGCCGCGTCACTGGTTAACGATGGCGAAACCATTTTTATCGAAAGTGGCAGTGCCAACGCCCTGTTAGCCCGCTATCTGGCCGAACGCAAGCGTGTCACGCTAATCACCGTCAGCCACTACATCGCCCATCTGCTGAAAGAAACCGACTGCGAGGTGATCGTACTGGGTGGGATGTACCAGAAAAAGAGTGAAACCGTTGTGGGCCCGTTAACCCGCCAATGTATTCAGCAGGTACATTTCAGCAAAGCCTTTATTGGGGTTGATGGTTTTCACGCGGAAACCGGCTTCACTGGCCGTGATATGATGCGTGCCGATGTCGTTAATGCCGTGTTAGCCAAAGGGGTGGAAAACATTGTGCTGACTGACTCGTCAAAGTTCGGTCAAATCCAGCCTAATCCATTGGAGCCAACGGGACAGATCGGACGAGTCATTACCGATTCACGCTTAGCCAGCGACTACAAGCAACTGCTCAAAAGCCAGGGCATCACATTAGATCTGGTCAACGAATAACGCGCTGCGGGGCTGATGAGCCCCGAGATTACTGGCCATAGTAAGCCTGTTTGCCATGTTTGCGCAGGTAGTGTTTGTCTAGCAAAGTCTGTTGCATATTCGCCAGTTCAGGGGTGAGTTGACGCGAGAAAATCCCCATGTAAGCCACTTCTTCCAGTACCACCGCGTTATGTACCGCACTGCCCGCGTCTTTCCCCCAGGCAAATGGACCATGAGAATGCACCAATGCAGCCGGGATCATCGCCGCATCCAGCCCGCGTTCACGGAAGGTTTCCACGATCACCTGACCGGTTTCCCATTCATAACGCCCTTTGATTTCCGCCTCTAGCATTGGCCGAGTACAAGGAATATCCCCATAGAAATAATCAGCATGGGTTGTTCCCCAAGCGGGGATATCCAATCCGGCTTGCGCCCAAATGGTAGCATGACGTGAATGCGTGTGAACAATCCCACCTATAGCGTCAAAATTCAGGTATAGTACCCGGTGAGTGTCCGTATCCGATGACGGTTTTTTACTCCCTTCCACCACCTTACCGCTTTCCAGCTCCACGACCACCATATCATCGCGCGTCATGACGTCATATTCGACACCGGAAGGTTTGATCACCATCAGTCCTTGTTCACGGTCAACGGCACTGACATTGCCCCAGGTGAAGGTCACCAGATGATGACGCGGCAGCGCCAGATTAGCCTCTAGCACCTGCTGTTTGAGTTCGTTAAGCATGGTTTTCCCTTCTTGCTTGGCCTGCTGTTTTACCCTATTGATTTGGGTATATTGTCGGCAGAGGCCAAGGAAGCCGGTATGGCGTAAATCGCTAAAGATCCTGTAGGGTTCTGCTGGATAATAATTAATGTGCGGCGACGGTGTTGTTAAGCAGGCTTATGAATCAGCCCTCTTGCTGAATCATCTGCGACAAATTAAGACTATTTCCCTGTTTATCTCTCGGTGGCAATTTATACTGGATATCAACGTTGAAACCGTCGTATTTTTTTTAATTACCTGGTGTTATGCCATAAATACCTATTTATCTTGACACTGACGAATGGCAAGTTACAGGCCGGATCAGTCGTTAATGCCTATACTAAAGCTGTATTATGCCAGCAAGGTATTTCCATCTAGCTCATGCTAAGGAGAAGTCATTATGATTATTAATAAACGTTTTGCCACAGCCGCTCTGGCGATTACCCTCGCCCTGTCTCTGGGGGCCTGTTCAAATATGTCCAAACGCGATCGCAACACCGCGATAGGTGCCGGTGCTGGTGCGGTAGGTGGTGCGGTATTGACCAACGGTAGTGCGTTAGGGACTGTCGGGGGGGCTGCTGTCGGTGGCATTATCGGTCACCAGGTGAGCAAATAAATGACCGCTTGCTGATACCTTTGCCAACAGGCTGGCAAAAGCGTGCGCGCTTTGACGTCTAATAGAGAGAAAAGATTTTCAGGTCTGTTTAGATTTTAGCTCGACAAGCCATGCCGCAGAAGCAAACTGCGGCATGGCTTTGTTTCTCAGCCGCCCGCCAGTTTTACCGTCATACCTTTGGCCTCGAGTAACTGCTTTAGCAGGTCGCGTTTATCGCCCTGAATTTCAATCACGCCCTCTTTTACTGCTCCGCCGCAACCACATTTCTTTTTAAGTTCAGCAGCCAGTTTATCCAGGGCGGCATCATCCAGATCGACACCGCTAATCAGGCAAACTCCCTTACCTTTCCTTCCGCTGGTCTGGCGCTGGATCCGCACGATACCATCCCCTTTGGCGCGCTGTGGCTTGGTTTCCTCTGGTTTGATGCGCCCGCTGTCGGTGGAGTAAACCAGGCGGCTATTATCATCTTTCATGCTGTTCTCCTTAGCGCAGTGAGGCACGGATAGCGCTGAGCGTAGCCGCAGGATCGGCAGATTGGGTAATAGGACGACCAATCACCATGTAATCCACGCCGGCGGCCAATGCCTGTACCGGTGTCATCACTCTACGCTGATCGCCTGCGGCACTGCCTTGCGGACGGATCCCTGGCGTGACCAACTGGAACTGGCTGCCACAGGCTGCTTTCAGGCGTGTGGCCTCTTGCGCTGAACAGACTACACCGTCCAAGCCACAATCCCGTGTCAGACGGGCCAGCCTTTCTGCCTGCTCGGCCGGGCTGATATCAATACCCACACCGAGCAGATCGTCTGCCTCCATACTGGTGAGCACCGTCACGGCAATCAGTAACGGGGCATCAGCACCGTAAGGCTGCAATGCCTCTTTCGCTGCCGTCATCATGCGTGCACCGCCGCTGGCATGCACATTCACCATCCACACCCCCAGCTCCGCCGCCGCTGCCACTGCATGTGCTGTGGTATTAGGGATGTCGTGGAATTTCAAATCCAGAAAAACGTCAAAACCGCGCTGATGCAGGTCACGTACAATCTCTGGCCCGAATAGCGTAAACATCTCTTTGCCCACTTTTAGCCGACAATCTTGCGGATCAATACGGTCAGCAAACGCCAGAGCAGCGTTTCTGTCGGCGTAATCCAATGCAACGATGATCGGAGATGATTTTAAGTCATTGTTATTAATGTTATTTTCAGACTTCATTTCTTCTACCTTCTATAAAATGGACAGACGTTGGTAACCAGCCAGCAAAACTGACCGCCGCATTCTACATGCCAAACCACGGAAATCCCAGCTACGACGCTACCTGCCGTTAAGTAATGATAACGCAGCCTGTGTCATTCAATGTCAACGGGCTGGTGGCCCCCTTAGTCTACGGGAAGTAAATCTCAGTAAAGATGTGTAAATTATCATTCAAAAAATTTGACTTACTAACTCAATGTAATCAGGTTTAAAAACAAATTATTTGCTCTATTATTCAATGCATCAACAGCAAGCGCTGTCTATCATCAAATAATTAGAATGGAGTTATTCATGAAAAGCATCAAATATTTTGCCGCCGCTTCTTTTATCGCTATGACCTCATTTGCTACCGTTGCTGCTGAGCCGGTTGATTTACAGAAAGCGCAAAATCTGACCGAGATGGGCGTTATTTCTGCCGGGCAAGCCACCACGTTGAGCACTCTGGAAGCTAAACTGGCCGCTCAAGCCGATGCTAAAGGTGCGAGTCACTACCGAATTATTTCCGCTGGGGGTAACAACCAGTTGCATGGCAGTGCTGTCATCTATAAGTAAGCTTGATACAGGGCTCGACTTCTCGGGCCCTATCCCTCCTTTAAATATTACAATTATATTAAATTTTTATTACACACTGGACACATTTGCTCGCCTGACTTAGTTTGGAGGTAAGTTTCCGTATAAAAGGCAGCAAAATGAGCGAGATATCCACACTAACCATCAAAATCCCTTTGGCGCTGAAAGAACAGATCAAAGCTGTCGCCCTGGAGAATCAGCTTTCACTCAGTGCAGAGGTTTGCCAACGGTTGGAAAGCAGTTTTGAAATACCGGCAAAATCCAGCAAAAAAACCGCCCCGCTGCACCACGACGACATTGACAATCAAAGTACCGAAGAAGAAATTGAACAGCCTCTGAGCCAGAAAGAGCTGAAGAAGTTACGTCAACTGTTGAAAGGTAGCGTGAAAAACAGCAAAAAGAAGTGATGACGGTCAGCACAAAACGGGACGACTCAATCGCCCCGTTTTTTATTGCCCGTCTAGCCCGCGAATAGGTTTTACCGAAGCCCAGGCCCGGCAGGAAGGGCAATG
Organism: Serratia fonticola; assembly: GCF_006715025.1. Lineage (NCBI taxonomy): Bacteria > Pseudomonadati > Pseudomonadota > Gammaproteobacteria > Enterobacterales > Yersiniaceae > Serratia > Serratia fonticola. The sequence goes on along the minus strand of NZ_VFMK01000001.1, from coordinate 3,007,313 downwards.
CCAGTAAAGCGAATGGGCGGTAAAGCCGCATTTGTGACAACGATAGCGGGGTTTGGTACGAATTTGTTCACCCACCATGTCACGTAGCAACAACAGGCTTTCCTTGGCGCGCCCTTCCTCTGCATCGGCCAGGTGATAATCCATCAGGCGATAGAAAACACGCATGGTAGGATGACGCTGTAATTGGCGATTAATATACACCTGCACAACATCACGCCCTTCGCGTTGCTCAATCACTTCCGCCAGCATCAACTCAGCCGTAGCGCCGGTGTTTTCCTCCACGCAGCGTTTAAGGAAATCCGCCCACTCCTGCTGTTGCTGCAAATGCTGATAGCATTCATGCATCATCGGCAAGGCTTCACTGACCAGTTCTTTGTCTTGATCCAGCACGCGTTTCAAGGCTTCCACCGCTTTGGAATAGTCCTCTTGCGCCATAAAGATACGCCCGAACATGATCGACACGCGCGCACACTGTTTATCTGCGGCAGCCGCCCGCTTTAACAGGCCCATCGCTTTATCCAGATCGTCGCTGCCCATCGCCTGCAACGCCAGTTCGCAATAGAAATGGGCGATTTCGATGCGCTGCTTATCCTTACCCAGCTTAACCAGTTTTTCCGCCACATCGATGGCTTTTTGCCAATCGCTGGTGGCCTGATGGATCACCAACAGCTGCTGCAATGCAGAGATCCGAAAATCCTCTTCGTTAACCAGTTGGCTGAACATATCTTCGGCACGGTCATACAGTCCGGCGGCCATGTAATCGCGCCCAAGTTGCTGGATAGCCAAAAGACGTTGTTCAAAGGTCAAAGAAGCACTTTCCATCAGGGCCTGATGGATACGGATGGCACGGTCGACTTCACCGCGTGAACGGAACAGGTTACCCAGCGTCAGGTGGGCCTCAACGGTGTTGCTGTCCTCTTTCAACATATCAAGGAACAGGTCAACCGCTTTATCCTGCTGGTTGGAAAGCAGGAAGTTAACCCCAGCCACGTACTCACGTGACAGACGGTTGGCTTCCTGCTGTTTATCCTGCTGAGCACTTCTGCGCCCCATGTACCAACCGTACGCGGCAGCTACAGGCAGCAACAGAAACAGCAGCTCTAACATAAAAGATTATTCCTTGCTGGTGGCAGGCAAAGACGCCGGCTCGGCAGGCGTTTCGAGTTGCACTTCCAGCCTTTTGATTTTGCGTTCGGCCCGCCCCAGTGCAATGCGTGTACGCAGGTAGAATAACCCGCAGATAATCCACCCCAGCACAAAACCACTCCCAAACAGGGTGGCCAATAGGGTTGATACACGATATTCACCTTGAGCAACCAAATAGTTAAACGTCACGACCTGATCGTTATTGGCGCCCAGCGTTACCGAAATTACGAATATCACCAGAACCAACAAAAAAATTAGCAAATATTTCACATTCTTTCCCGCAATGCCGAGTGAATCGGATGAACACTATCCCAGGATCCGCCAGTTGCACCCAACGGCGTACCAGGGATATCTGCCACGAAGTGGTTTCCCTGCTACTTAAGTTAGCATTTCCCATCGTGGCAGGGAAACCCTGAGACACGATAAAACCACATATCTGTTGGGATATTCAGCAAGAAACGGAGCTCCTGAGTCAATTAATGAGAAAGCTTCTCAAAATGCGGGATCTCTCTTGATATGGGGGCAGAAAAACGGATTGCAATGCGGAGAGAAAATCAACGCTGATGCGGCCCCTGACCGGAGCCGCAATAAGTGACATTGTCACTCAAAACATAATTTCACGTTGCTGGTCTGGCCAGTAATATGGTTGGCGCCATCTGGGACCAGAAAAGCCAACGACCGGCGTCATCTTCAGGCGGCGCAGTGGCACCTGCAAAGCCTTATTTGTCATGTTCTCGTTCAGCGATTTCCTGCTGCTCCTGCGGCGGTATAGTCAGTGGACCAAACCATCGCTGCGCCAACCAACTGGCGATCGTCACCAACAGCCAACTGATAACCACCGCCATCGCCAAATCCCGTGGCCAATGCATCCCGAGCAGCAAACGGCTCGCCATTACGCCGATCGCCCAAACCATCAGTACAGCAACGGTTTTATAATGGCGGCGCGGCCACAGTAACCCTACCCCCAACAGAGCCCAACTGGCTGCAAACAGGGTATGACCGGAAGGAAATGCAAAACCTGTCTCAAATTGCCAGTGTTTACTCAGCCAGGCAGGCACTACAGTCTGATCCTGGAGCTGCTGTTTAACCAACGCACTGCGCTCTTTCCTGGGGAGTGAGTAGAAGTACTCATCATCGATATGATGAACAGACTCCAACCACTTAACAAATGGCCTCGGTTCCTGAACCCGATCCTTGATAACCGATTTAATCCCCTGGCCAATGACAATGGCCGCCAACAACAGGATCAGCAATCCAATTGCTGGCTTCAGACGAAAACGCAAACACCATAAAAACCAGGCGGACAAAATCAGGCTGGTCAGTATCCCCCAAGGTGCCGTTACGGTTTCCGTTACCCAATACAGCCCTTTTAACAGGCCGTCATCGCCGCCTGGTTGCCAGCGCCAGCCAGAGAACCAGACCGCCAGTGGCATCAGCAGCAGCACAATTGCACCGCCTGTCGTGCGCTTTGCTATCTCAAACATTCGATTATCCTTCAACTGTGTTTAAGCAGCAGTGTAACAATCTTGTAATCCCTGCAACACGCGAAACATTAAACAAGTAGCAAACGAAAGTGATATCAGGCCATTGAATGCCTGCGTACACATCATGCCAGGTTGGAGGGTTACTATTACTGAAGTCGATAAGCTGGCGAAGGCGTATTCAGACAACAGCATGGTGCTGTTGATAAAAGATGCGGTACCAAGCTGACTATCACCTGATACCGCTTTGCCATAAATTATTTATTTACCTGGACAGAAAGCAGTGACTCACGCCCTACTTCCAGCCACTGTGAGGCTTCCTCTTTAGTGGTGTTGAAGGTAGTCAGCAATAAACGTCCGTCAACAGACATGGCCAACATAAGATTGTGGATCTCGGTATCCGCTGCGGGTGTAACAAAGTCAAACAACACGGCCTGCTGCCCATTGACTTTTACCTTGCTGATTTTAGGCGAAAACTGCGCCAGCATTTGCTTCATTTGCTGAGCAAAAGCATCGAGCTGGTTCTCTGCAATTTTGTTAACCGTGTAGTTGAAAGCAAAATTAACGGTAGTCTCTGCGTTGGTATAAACTTCGGTTGGGCGGCTATTGGCAGGGTACTTGGCCTTCACTTCAGCTTTACTCATCTCGCTGAAGCTGGTTGGCATATTCAGTGAAACGCGCTTATCCAACACATCCACTTTTTCCACTTTGACCGCTTCGGCCATCGCGGAGGCAGCAAAAAACAGAACAAAGACACTCAAGATAATATTCTTAATCTTTCCTTTCATTTCAAATCCCTTAACCAGAGTATTAATAAAGCAATCACATGCTTCCCAAATGTGCGACATTAACCGTCATTGTTATCACTTGGGATATTTCCCTGCCAAATTAAACAGAGCAAATAAATTCTAAAGTGGAAAACCTATTTTTTCCAGAAAAAACGTCATGGAATATCAATCTGTTAAAAGCAACAATAATAATCATACAAGACAAAATAAAGTCACCTTTTATTTACATTGAGACATCAATCCAGTGCACTGAAATATAAGAAAAAAATAAAAACAAAAATGCATGCTGTTGATATGTATTATATTTAAAAAATGACTTACTAACGTAGTTGAACTATTAGCAGGCGACGATAAACCACTACCCTCTCTATTAACCAAGAATAATCTAATAAATCGATCGGCTTCACTCTCACAGAACACATTATAAATCACGCATCATTATGCATCACTGAAAAACCAAGGTAAAAGAAACACCTCATACTGCGAGATCATTAATTAGTAGCATATAATTTAACAGACTCCTTTATTATAAAAATATTCAGTCGAGTCCGTATCAAAATAAAGAATATTCATGATCCTTAGGGCGCTGATTCTAAGCCCCTAAAGCGTTGTATAACAGCACGGAGGTCACCAAAATCGACGTACTGACATCTGGCTACCTTTTGATTTTGCCTACAACGCATCTAACAGGCTGTTATCTCAATTAAAGCAAATAAATCATATGGATAGTTAAACAATTACAACAATAGGTGCGGTAAAGCGTCAGATGCTGGTTTGCTGAGCACCACTCAGCACGAAGTTATGGCAAAATAGCCGATAATGAATAAGAGATCGTCACCGTATGTTTTAGTTCTGGTCAGTCCCCTGTTCCAGACGTAGGATGCACGCAGCGATTAGACCGGATGTGTTTTTTGGAGAGTGACATGCAGCTTAAACTGGTGGCAGAAGCCAAACTGCCGACACCATGGGGTGATTTCCTGATGGTGGGATTCGAAGAACTGGCAACCGGACATGATCATCTGGCCCTGGTATTCGGTGATATCTCCGGCGAAACGCCGGTTCTCTCACGCGTCCATTCAGAATGTTTGACTGGTGACGCCCTTTTCAGCCTGCGCTGTGACTGTGGTTTCCAACTGGAAGCCGCACTGGAACATATTGCAGAAGAAGGCCGCGGCATTCTGCTTTATCATCGCCAAGAAGGCCGCAACATCGGCCTGTTGAACAAGATCCGCGCTTATGCCCTGCAGGATAAAGGGGCTGATACGGTAGAGGCCAACCATCAGCTCGGTTTTGCCGCAGATGAGCGTGACTTCACCCTGTGCGCCGATATGTTCAAGCTGTTGGGGGTTAACGCCGTGCGATTGCTGACCAACAACCCGAAAAAGGTCGAGATCCTGAGCGAAGCTGGCATCAACATCACCGAGCGTGTACCGCTGATCGTGGGGCGCAACCCCAAGAACGAGCGTTACCTGGCCACCAAAGCCGCCAAAATGGGGCATTTGCTGGATCAGAAATAATGCCAAGGGCGCCCACAGGCGCCCTTGCTCGATCTACAACGTTCTCTACAACATTTTGCGAATGACATAGTGCAGAATACCGTCATTCTGGTAGTAGGTCAGCTCATTGCCGGTATCGATACGGCAGCGGGTATTGATCACCTCCTCGCGCCCATCCGTATAGGTGATGTTAACCGGTACCGTCTGGCCCGGTTTTAGCGTCTGTAAACCACTGACGCTGATTTGCTCTTCTCCCGTTAGCCCCAGCGTTTTACGCGTCACCCCTTGCGGGAATTCTAACGGCAGGATCCCCATACCAATCAGATTCGAGCGATGTATACGTTCGAAAGACTCGGCGATCACTACGCGTACCCCTAACAGGCGCGGGCCTTTCGCTGCCCAGTCACGGCTTGAGCCGGAGCCATACTCTTTGCCGGCAATCACCGCCAGCGGCACTCGTTCTTGCTGATACTGCATTGCCGCATCATAGATCGACATCTGATTCTGCGAAGGCAGATGACGGGTATAACCGCCCTCTACGCCAGGCACCATTTCGTTGCGGATACGGATATTAGCAAATGTCCCTCGCATCATGACTTCGTGATTGCCTCGCCGCGAGCCGTAAGAGTTGAAGTCTTTCGCCTCCACGCCACGTTCGCTCAGGTAACGTCCTGCCGGACTGTCGCGTTTGATATTACCCGCAGGAGAAATGTGGTCAGTGGTCACTGAATCCGCCAGGATCGCCAGAATACGCGCACCGTTAATATCCTGTACCGGATCCGGCTGCGCTTTCATGGTGCTAAAGAAAGGAGGATGACGAATATAGGTGGAATCGGGCTGCCACTGATAGGTAGCCGAACCGGTAACCTGGATCGATTGCCAACTGGCATCACCATCAAACACTGCACCATATTCTTTGTGGAACATCTCGGTGCGAACCTCTTCCACCGCCTGAGCAATTTCCTTGCTGGTTGGCCAGATATCCTTCAGATAGACCGGCTTACCGTCGCGCCCTTCGCCCAGCGCATCGTTGGTCAGGTCGATTTTCATATTCCCGGCCAACGCGTAGGCAACCACCAACGGCGGTGAAGCCAGCCAATTGGTTTTTACCAGCGGATGAATGCGCCCCTCAAAGTTACGGTTGCCGGACAAAACGGCCCCAACCGTCAGGTCACCGGCTTTAATCGCCTGTTCAATCGGCTCTGGTAGCGGCCCGGAATTGCCAATGCAGGTAGTACAACCGTAACCGACCAGGTTAAAGCCCAGCTGTTCCAGATACGGTGTCAGTTTGGCGCTGTTGAAATATTCGGTCACGACCTTGGAACCGGGCGCTAACGATGTTTTCACCCAAGGTTTGGTCTTCAGCCCTTTTTCTACCGCTTTTTTTGCCAGTAACCCGGCAGCCATCATCACGCTCGGGTTGGAGGTGTTGGTGCAGGAGGTAATGGCCGCAATCACCACTGCCCCGCTATTCAGTTGATGAGTTTTGCCGTCCAGAGTGAAATTTTTCGCGTCTTGCGGGTCTTTATGCCCGCCAATTTCCAGTTCAGTCGCAGCATTGAACGCGTTTGGTACCTGTGGCAACGGCACGCGATCCTGTGGGCGCTTTGGCCCAGCCAGGCTAGCCTCAACCGTTGACATATCCAGTGCCAACGTACTGGTAAAGACCGGCTCATCGCCAAGGTTACGCCACATTCCCTGCGCTTTGGCATAAGCCTCAACCAGAGCAATCTGCTCAGCACTACGGCCGCTGAGTTTCAGATAGCCCAGGGTAACGTCATCCACAGGGAAGAAACCACAGGTTGCCCCGAATTCCGGAGACATATTGGCAATGGTTGCCCGGTCCGCCAACGGCAAATCAGCCAATCCGTCCCCATAGAACTCGACAAACTTACCGACCACGCCATGTTTACGCAGCATCTGGGTAACGGTCAGCACCAAGTCGGTTGCGGTGATCCCTTCAGGCAGTTTACCGGTAAGTTTAAAACCGACAACGTCAGGGATTAGCATTGATACCGGCTGCCCCAGCATGGCGGCTTCAGCCTCAATACCGCCGACACCCCACCCCAGGATACCCAAGCCGTTAATCATGGTGGTATGAGAGTCGGTACCGACCAAGGTATCTGGATAAGCAATACGCTGACCATTCTCTTCGGTATGCCAAACGGTTTGCCCCAGATACTCCAGATTAACCTGGTGACAGATGCCTGTGCCGGGCGGCACTACGCGGAATCGGTTAAAGGCTTTTTGCCCCCAGCGCAGGAAAGTGTAGCGCTCGTGATTACGTTCCATTTCAATACGGACGTTCTCACCAAAAGCCTGATCGTCACCAAACTCATCAACCGTAACGGAGTGGTCGATCACCAGATCAACCGGCGAAAGCGGGTTCACCTGGCCAACGTTGCCCCCCAGACGCTGTACCGCCTCGCGCATAGCGGCCAGGTCTACGACAGCGGGCACGCCGGTGAAGTCTTGCATCAATACTCGCGCCGGGCGATAGGCAATTTCCCGCTCGGCGTGGCCGGTTTGCAGCCAGCCGACAATTGCTTTCAGATCGTCAACCTGCACGGTGTCACCATCCACATGCCGCAGCAGGTTTTCCAGTAACACTTTCATTGATTTCGGCAGCCGGTCAATATCCCCTAACTGTCTGGCCGCCAGTGGCAGGCTGTAATAGTAATATTCACTACCCAGTGCCTCCAGCTTATCCATACTCGTTTTACGAAGATCGGACGACATAGCTCCTCCATTCTTTATTATGTCAAAACAGGGTCATTACTGAGGTCTTATTTAAAGATAACACAAAGCCAATGTAACGTTTTGATAACAACACGTTTTGATCATAACGATAGGTAGTCGCAAGCAAGAAGAAGGAAAACGGCAGTTTGGAGGAAAATGCTAAGTGATTCTGAAGCAAGCAGACACAGCGCTAACAGCGGGCTATTGCTGATGCCTAAACGTCAAACAGGAGGGAAATCCCTCCTGTTTGGTACCCGAGGATTTAATGCCACAATGCTATTTTACCGGCAGCTTAATGTCCTTGAACATCGCCTCGATCTCTTCATTGGAGCGCAGCGCCACCGCAGTATCGACCACATCTCGTGTCAGATGAGGAGCGAAGCGTTGGATGAAATCGTACATATAGCTACGCAGGAAGGTACTGCGGCGAAAACCGATCTTGGTGGTGCTGTAAGTGAAAATATCCCGCGCATCAACGGTGACCAAGTCAGGATCCTGCACTGGGTCTACCGCCATGCTGGCGATAACCCCAACCCCGAGTCCCAGACGTACATAAGTTTTGATGACATCAGCATCGGTGGCGGTAAACACGATACGTGGCGTGAGCCCGGCGCGGTTAAATGCGGTGTCCAGTTCAGAGCGGCCGGTAAAACCAAAGGTATAAGTGACGATAGGATAAGCCGCCAATTCTTCGATAGTGATATGGCTTTTGCCCGCTAAAGGATGATCGGGCTTCACAACTACCGCACGGTTCCAGTGGTAGCACGGCAGCATGATTAAATCTTCATAGAGGTGCAGGGCTTCAGTCGCAATGGCGAAGTCAGCAGACCCTTTGGAAACCGCTTCAGCAATTTGTGTCGGTGAGCCCTGATGCATGTGCAGCGATACGCGTGGGTAACGCTCGATGAAGCCTTTAATCACATTAGGCAATGCGTAACGTGCCTGGGTATGCGTAGTGGCAACGTAGAGTGAGCCTTTGTCCGGATAAGTGTGCTCACCCGCGACAGCCTTGATGGCATCTACTTTGGAGAGTACTTCGCGGGCAATACGAATGATTTCCTGGCCAGCAGGTGTCACCTGAGTCAGGTGTTTGCCACTACGGGCAAAGATCTGGATGCCCAACTCATCCTCAAGCATTCTTACCTGCTTGCTGATGCCGGGCTGAGAGGTATAGAGACCTTCTGCCGTAGAAGAGACATTGAGGTTATGATTCACCACTTCTACGATATAACGAAGTTGCTGCAATTTCATATCTTATACCATCCTAGTTTAAACACTGCGGCTTGTCCGCAGCCAGGTATCTCGGTATCGCCCGGTGGTGCTCAATAGTCACAAGCCTTAAACACAGTGATTTCACCCAGATGCTGAAGAAAACGCCGCTATTAATAAGCTTTATTCATAAAAAAGTTTTTTATATAACCATTATATCATGTCAGCGCATCATGTATAGATCTGGCTAACAGGATGGTAATAGTTATTTTGCATTACTATCAACGGTCAGCTTTGCCTGTAAACGGGGAAAAACAGCAAAGAATAGATCTGCCAGCCCGTTTTCGCCAATAAAAAAACCAGCCTTGTGAGCTGGTTTTTTCTACCGTCATAAAAGCAGATTTACTTCTTGCCTTCAACCCATTTGCCATCAACAAAGAAAGCAGACCAGCCGGTGGCTTTGCCCTCTTTCTCTGAAGAGACATATTGCTGCTTGGTTTTGCGGCTAAAGCGTACCATTGCTTTGTTACCTTCAGGATCGGCAACCGGCGCGTCAGCCAGATAACGCAACTTCTCCGGCAAACGATCTTTGAAGCGCAGCAGTTCTTCCACTAACGGCGCGCGCGTTTCGCGTGATTTAGGGAAGGTATTTGCCGCCAGGAACACACCGGCAGCGCCATCGCGCAACACGAAGTACGCATCCGATTTTTCACACGGCAGTTCAGGCAACGGAACGGGATCTTCTTTCGGTGGTGCCACCTCACCGCTGCGCAGGATCTTGCGGGTGTTTTTGCAGTTTTCGTTGGTGCAGCCCATGTATTTCCCGAAGCGCCCCATTTTCAGGTGCATTTCAGAACCACATTTCTCACACTCCACGATCGGGCCATCGTAGCCTTTCAGGCGGAATTCGCCCTCTTCAATCTCATAGCCATCACAAGCCGGGTTGTTGCCACATACGTGCAATTTGCGCTGGTTATCGATCAGGTAACTGTCCATCGCGGTGCCACATTTCTGGCAGCGACGACGAGCACGCAGGGCGTTGGTCTCCGCATCATCCCCTTCGAGGATGTTAAGGATCTCGGCTTCCGGTACCAGATTGATGGTGGTCTTGCAACGCTCTTTCGGCGACAGCGCATAGCCAGAACAACCGAGGAATACGCCGGTACTGGCCGTGCGGATCCCCATTTTGCGGCCACAGGTCGGGCAGTCAATGCTGGTCATCACCATCTGGTTCGGACGCATACCGCCTTCTTCCGGATCTTTCTCTGCGGTTTCCAACTGCTCACTGAATTCTGCGAAGAACTCGTCCAGCACCGCTTTCCATTCCGCATGGTTGTTGGCTACCTGATCCAGGCCATCTTCCATACGCGCTGTGAAGTCGTAATTCATCAGCTCACGGAAGTTTTCTTCCAACCGATCGGTCACGATCTCACCCATTTTCTCGGCATAGAAACGACGGTTTTCTACCCGCACATAACCGCGATCCTGAATGGTCGAGATGATGGAAGCGTAAGTTGATGGGCGACCAATCCCCCGTTTTTCCAGCTCTTTAACCAGCGACGCTTCACTGTAACGTGCTGGCGGCTTGGTAAAGTGCTGGCTTGGGATCAGTTTTTGCAGATCCAAATCGCTGCCCACTTCCACAAACGGTAAGGTACGATCTTCATCGCCTTTACGTAACGCAGGCATGACCTTGGTCCAGCCGTCAAAACGCAACGTACGGCCTTTGGCACGAAGCTGGAAGTCACCGGCTTTCACCGTCAGCGTGGTGGAGTCATATTGTGCTGGCGTCATCTGGCAGGCAACAAACTGGCGCCAGATCAGTTGATACAGTTTCTGCGCATCTGCTTCCATATCCTTCAGCTGTTCAGCCAGAACGCTGACGTCCGAAGGACGAATCGCTTCGTGCGCTTCCTGAGAGTTTTCTTTGCTGCTGTAATGATTAGCCGCTTTCGGCAAGTACTTATCACCGAAATTATCGCCGATATAACCACGCACCATGTTGAGCGCATCCTGGCTCAGATTGGTAGAGTCGGTACGCATATAGGTAATGTGACCCGCTTCATACAGGCGCTGCGCCATCATCATGGTCTTCTTCACGCCAAAGCCCAGGCGAGTACTGGCCGCCTGCTGCAGGGTGGAAGTAATGAATGGCGCACCCGGTTTGCTGCTGGTCGGTTTGTCTTCGCGATCCAGCACCGTATAGCGGGCTTTCTCCAGCAGCTTGACCGCAGCGTGGGTCTGCTCACGGTTTACCGGTTTAAACGGTTTGTCGTGGGCATGGGTCACTTCCATCTGCAGTGCGGTTTCGCCCTTGGCGAGCAGATCGGCATGCAGTTCCCAATATTCTTCCGGTACAAAGGCTTTAATGTCGCGCTCACGCTCCACCACCAGCCTTACCGCAACGGACTGTACCCGGCCCGCAGAAAGGCCACGAGCAATTTTTTTCCACAGCAGCGGCGACACCATGTAGCCCACCACTCGGTCCATAAAGCGGCGCGCCTGCTGCGCATTGACGCGATCGATATTCAGCTCGCCCGGCGCCTTGAACGCCTGCTGGATCGCGTTTTTCGTGATTTCGTTAAATACTACGCGGCTAAAGCGTTTGTCGTCCCCACCGATCACTTCCCGCAGGTGCCAAGCGATGGCCTCCCCTTCGCGGTCAAGGTCGGTTGCGAGATAAATATGGTCGGCATTTTCTGCTAACGATTTTAACTCAGCGACAACTTTTTCTTTACCTGGCAATATTTCGTAGTGGGCTTTCCAACCATGATAAGGATCGACCCCCATGCGATTGACCAACGCCGCCTTTTCATCTTTCTTAACTTTCTTTTTGGCTTTGTCTGCGGTTGCTTCAGCACTCTTTTTGCTGGCTGAGCCACTGGTCGGCAAATCACGGATGTGACCGACGCTGGACTTCACCACGTAGTCACTTCCTAAATATTTATTAATAGTTTTGGCTTTTGCCGGGGACTCAACTATTACGAGAGCTTTGCCCATATTTACCTTTACCTAATTTTATTTCTTCTAAAAGAAGCCAGTTATCTCGCCATACCGCGGCAATTCGTATCTCTTTTTTATATTGCGGTACTCTGGCAGGAGATCAAGGTGTTTTTTTCCAAGGGTTGCCTGACTGGGCAACTTGAACACACCTCACCGATCCAATCTGCTCACACCCGTACCCCAAAAGCCAGGCCACGCATGGCGCCGTAGAGCGTAAACAAATCCTTCCACCTGAAGCCGCAAAATCCCACACTCTACCTGATAAAATGCGGCACGCAACTTAATTAGCACGGAAAAACCCATTTCGCCAACTGCGTCGGAACGGTTAGCCATCCAGACGGCAATTAAACCTTAGCCGGTTTGCGGATAAACGCGAACCCGCGTTAGAATACAGGCAGAATTTTTTGTTGGGAGTGGAATAAATGCGAAAAAATACTCAACCGATCGAACGAGAAGCCCTACTTACTGAAGCAAATAACATCATCCGCCAACACGAAGATTATATGCACGGTATGGTAGCGACAGAGGTTGAACAAAAAGGTAGCGTACTGGTTTTTCGCGGAGAATTCTTTTTAGATCCCGATGGTTTGCCAACAGCAAAAACGACGGCCGTATTTAATATGTTTAAACATCTGGCCCACCTACTTTCAGAAAAATACCACCTGGTGGATTAAACCTTAAAAACGGGGGCTTAAGCCCCCGTTGAATTGTCGCTTTACAGCTTAAAGCAACGGTTTCTCACCGCGCTGCCACCAGCGTAACAACAGACGATCGGCACTTTCTGCCGCGCTACCGGTGATACGGTCAATCAAGCGTTTACGGCGGGTATAGCGTACCCCAACCACCTCATGATTTTCTATTTCGGCAATCAACAGATCGTCACTGGTCCCAACCGCATCGATCAACCCTTTGTCTTTTGCCTGCGTGCCAAACCAATGCTCACCCGTGGCCACGCTGTCAATATCCAATGATGGACGCTGCTGGTGCACAAACTGCTTGAACAGCTCATGGGTTTCATTCAGATCTTCACGGAACTTTTCACGCCCTTGCTCGGTATTCTCACCAAATAAGGTCAAGGTCCGTTTGAATTGCCCGGCGGTATGCAACTCAACATCGATATCGTTCTTTTTCAACAGACGGTGGAAGTTAGGGATCTGCGCAACCACACCGATTGAGCCGATGATAGCGAACGGGGCTGCCACGATGCGGTCGGCGACACAAGCCATCATATAGCCGCCGCTGGCGGCCACTTTATCTACCGCGACCGTCAGACGAATCCCCCCCTTGCGCAAACGTTCCAACTGCGAAGCCGCCAGGCCATAACCATGAACTACCCCGCCCGGGCTTTCCAGACGCAACAACACTTCGTCCTTGGCCGTGGCTACCGCCAGCACGGCAGAAACTTCTTCACGCAGAGAAGTCACTTCATGAGCATCCATACTGCCTTTGAAGTCCAACACATACAGGCAAGGCTTGACGGCCTCGACCGCGCCGGCTTTGGCACGTTGCTTCTTCAGTTTCTCATCGGCTTTACTCTGCTTTTTAAACTGCTTGCTCCAGGCCTTCTGTTCTGCAGCCCCCATGCGCGCCAGTCGCATTTCACGCTGCATTTCGCGATACTGCTCCCCCAGGTCAGTAAGCTGCAGCTCACCTTTCTGCTGCCCCTTGCGTTGCCCCAGACTGACCGCCAGCAATGCGAGTGCGGCAATAGCAATCACCACAGTGGCAACTTTGGCCAGAAACAGGCCGTAAACAGATATAAACTCCACAGGTCCCGCCTTTATTTACAGTTTGTTATGCCCGTCGTCCTTCGAGCCACGGCATTGTTGGCTGCACGTACTCCCCCTGTCACTTACAATGAGTAAACGCCAAGAAACTCCTACGCTTGCCACCTACCTGCAACTCGACATCCATAGGGTAAAGTGTGACTCCATTCATTTTAACCAATCGGCGCTGCGGCTGTCGCGACCAAATGCAAAATCCTTGCTTGCCTACTTCACTATGGGATGACCATTAACGACAACCAAGCCGCTTATGTTCCATTTTTGTTACAAAAGAATGCCGATTCTGCAGGCTAATCATTGAAAATGCGATCCATTTCAGGCATATAACACCCATTATTCATCAATGTGATGAGACAAATTCGCTGTGGGATCATCGCCGCCGTTGAGCCCAAACGCTCCTGCTGATGATCCCCTTTCTACCCGTACTCCCGGCAATTAAGGGAGACAAGCCAATTTGGCGCGAGGAATAATTGTGCATTATCAACCTAAACAGGATCTGCTCGAGCAACGCATTATTTTGGTAACCGGTGCGGGCGACGGCATTGGCCGCGAAGCGGCACTGACCTATGCACGTTTTGGTGCACAACTGGTGTTACTGGGACGCACTGAGAGCAAGTTGCAGGCGGTACAGGCGGAAATTGCCGCCAACGGCGGTGCTCCAACCCATATTATTACACTTGATCTGCTGCACACTACGCCACAACAATGCCAACAGGTTGCCGATGAATTAGCGAGCAAAATACCTCGCCTTGATGGCGTCCTGCACAATGCAGGTCTGTTGGGTGACATTGCCCCGATGGCAGAACTTTCGATGACCATGTGGAACGAAGTGATGCAGGTTAACGTCAACGCGACATTCATGCTCACTCAGGCACTCTTGCCGTTACTGCTGAAGTCTCACTCTGGCTCTTTGGTCTTTACCAGCTCAAGTGTTGGCCGGATGGGGCGTGCCAACTGGGGGGCTTATGCCGTTTCCAAATTTGCTACCGAGGGTATGATGCAGGTGCTGGCTGAGGAATATAAAAATCGCAACTTGCGGGTAAATTGCATCAACCCGGGGGGAACGCACACTAAAATGCGAGCATCTGCGTTCCCTGATGAAGATAAAAGCAAACTGAAAACACCGGCGGATATCATGCCGCTCTATCTCTATCTGATGGGTGATGACAGCCGCCGCAAAACCGGCATGAGCTTTGATGCCCAACCTAACCGTAAACCCGGCGCCGCCGAATAAGGAGTCTTTGAACATGGCTGAAGATCGTCATCAGCAACGTCAGCAGCGCCTGAAAGAACAAGTGGATGCACGCATTGCCGCTGCACAGGATGTTCGTGGTTTGTTGCTGGTATTTACCGGCAATGGTAAAGGCAAAACCACCGCGGCCTTTGGCACTGTCACTCGCGCAGTAGGGCATGGGATGAAAGCCGGGGTGATTCAATTTATCAAAGGACAATGGCCTAACGGCGAGAAAAACCTGCTGCAGCAACACGGTGTGGAATTTCAGGTCATGGCGACCGGTTTTACCTGGGAAACCCAAGACAGAGAGAGTGATACCGCAGCCTGCCAAGCCGTTTGGCAACACGGTAAGCGTATGCTGGCCGACAGCAGCTTGGATCTGGTACTGATGGATGAGCTGACCTATATGGTCACTTACGGTTACCTGGAGCTGGACGAGGTGCTGGAGGCATTACATCAACGTCCAGCGCACCAGACGGTGATTATTACCGGGCGTGGTTGTCATCGCGATTTGTTGGCACTGGCAGATACGGTGACGGAGATGCGGCCGGTGAAACATGCGTTTGAAGCAGGGATCAAAGCACAGCAAGGAATTGACTGGTAACGGAAAGAGACCGTGGCCTAAAGGCCACGGTAACAGATTTAGCTACGTTTGGCAGACTTGGCCGGTTTACCCGGTTTGCTGCCCGGCGCACCGCGACGATTGCCTGTCGCCACCTGGCTGTGGCGTTTTACCGCACGGCGGATCTGATTGGCTTTCACACGGCGGCGTTCGCGCTCTACCGGCAGTTTGCTGACGGTTTCCGGTTTCAGCTCTACCAGCTCACGCAGATAGTTGGTTGCCTTGAGATCCAACTCAGCCCAGCCACCACGCGGCAGGCCTTTTGGCAGATCGATATCACCATAGCGTACACGGATCAAACGGCTCACCTGAACGCCAACGGCTTCCCACAGGCGACGAACCTCGCGGTTACGCCCTTCAGTCAGCGTGACGTTGTACCACTGGTTAATCCCTTCGCCACCCTGGAAACTGATGGTTCGGAATGCGGCCGGGCCATCTTCCAGTTGTACTCCACGGCTCAGTTGCTTGATTTTCTCATCATCAATCTGGCCAAATACGCGTACGGCGTATTCACGCTCAACTTCACGACTTGGGTGCATCAGGCGGTTAGCCAGTTCGCCATCGGTGGTGAACAGCAGCAATCCGGAGGTATTAACGTCCAGGCGCCCTACCGCTACCCAGCGTGAACCACGCAGTTTAGGCAGACGATCGAATACCGTTGGGCGGCCTTCCGGATCGCTGCGGGTACAGAGCTCACCTTCGGGTTTGTAATAAGCCAGCACGCGGCAAACGGCTTCTTCAGATTCTTTGATCGAGACAACATGACCATCCAGGCGAATTTTCATCGCCTGGGTTACTTCGACGCGATCGCCCAACTTGGCGATTTTCCCGTCAACGCTAACGCGGCCAGCTTCAATCATGGTTTCTATTTCACGACGCGAGCCATGGCCGGCTCGCGCTAATACTTTCTGTAACTTTTCGCTCATTGAGCAACCTCTAGTGTCGCCTTCACAGGCGTCGGGGGGACTTGCCGCCACGCTTTCCAATTAAAGGCGGCCGCAAAGATTATCTCTTGGTCAAAACCAACCGCGCATTATACAGGCTTTACGGTTCGTTGGCACTGAATTCGTCCTGCTGTTTATCGAAAGGGAGACGGATCGCCCGCGCCTTCACGCACCACTTCCGGCGAGGATTCGGTCAGATCAACAACCGTGGTCGGCTGTTGGCCGAGGAAACCACCATGGATCACCAGATCCACCTGCTTACCAAGATGCTCGCTGATCTCTTCTGGATCGGATTCGGCAAAGTCATTGCCAGGCAACATCAACGTGGTCGACATCATCGGTTCGTTCAGCACGTCCAGCAACGCCAATGCTATCGGATTAGACGGCACACGCAGGCCAATGGTTTTACGTTTGTCATTCATCAGGCGACGAGGCACTTCTTTTGTCGCTTTCAAAATAAACGTGTAATTGCCCGGCGTATTGTTTTTGATCAGGCGAAACGATGTGTTATCTACATACGCATAAGTCGAGAGTTCAGACAGATCGCGACACATCAGTGTGAAATTATGGTTGCCATCCAACTGGCGGATGCGGCAAATACGTTCCATTGCCGATTTCTCTTCCAGTTTACAGCCCAACGCATAACCGGAGTCGGTTGGATAAACGATCACACCGCCCTTGCGCAGCACGTCCACAGCCTGGTTAATCAGGCGTGGCTGCGGATTGTCCGGGTGAATATAAAATAACTGGCTCATCTGTTACTCCTGAAAATGATGCACGCGCATAGCAATGCCCGCGTTAAATCAACCTGGTTTACTCGGCGCCCAGCTGTAACTTGACATTCATAGGGAAAAATCTGCTTATCGCTGTGGCCAATCACGCCACACCGGCTCAACACCACCGGGTAACCACAGTTTGCGCCCCAGTTCAATCCACGAGCAAGGCTGATGGAAGTCAGACCCCTGAGAGGCCAATAATCGGTACTCCTGCGCATATTTCACCAGCAGTGAACGTTCATGAGGGGCTTGCTGGCACTGCGCCACTTCCATTGCATCCCCCCCGTTTTCAGCAAAATACGTTAGCAGCCGTTTGAGCCATTTGGCCGTCAGATCGTAACGTCCCGGGTGAGCCATTACGGCTTGGCCACCGGATTGATGAATCACATCAATGGCTTGTTCTATTGTACACCACTGTGGCGGAACATAGCCGGTTTTCCCTTTGGCAAGATATTTCTTGAACACCTGCGCCAGATTATCGGCCACGCCAGTTTGCACCAGATAACGGGCAAAATGGCCGCGGGTGACCGCGCCTGTCCCCGCCAGTTTCTGCGCCCCATCGTATGCATCCGGAATACGTGCCTTCGCTAATCTGACACCAATTTCCTGCGCACGCAGATGACGGCGCTCAGTCTGTTCAGCCAGCAATTGCCGCAGCGCCGGATGCTCAATATCCATTCCAAGCCCGACAATGTGGATTTCATGATTTTCCCACAGCGTGGAAATCTCGACACCATCGACCAATTGCAAAGGAAGCGCGAGATCGGCAATTGCGGCGGCAGCCTCGGCCAAGCCGTCAGTGGTGTCGTGATCGGTGATCGCCAGCACCCCAACACGCATCTCAACCGCACGGTGCACTAACTGGGTTGGCGTCAAATAACCATCGGAGGCCGTGGTATGGCTATGAAGGTCGTACAGGGTAAAGGCTGAGGATTGTGGGCTACTGTCTGTCAAAGGGATATCCTGCTTTGGCTTGGCTTTCTATCATAACCGTTATGAAGGACATGACGGAAATCTATTCTGAGCAGACCGTATTTCAGTAGATGAAATATTTTCACACTATCCACGAACACATTGTGCAAGAAGAGGGTTGACTTTACGTTCGCGAACCAGTTAACTAGTACACAAGTTCACGGCAGCAGCCGTGTTTGGATGACAAACTTGAGAGCATACATAAGATGATTAAACAAATTTCTCTTCTTGGTTGGTGGCGTACTTCCCTTTCGCGGGTGGAGTAATCACGCATACCTGTCATCTGACACTGCAGATTCCCAAGGCCCGCTGATAACAGCGGGCTTTTTTATGGACAAGATTTAACTGGAACCACCGATGATGAACAACAAACCACAACTTAAGCTTCTCACCGCACAGGCCGGTTACCGAAGTGACCCGACAGCGATCTTTCATCAGCTGTGTGGCACTCGTCCAGCCACCTTGCTGTTGGACTCGGCAGAAATCAACAGCAAGCAAAACCTGAAAAGCCTGCTGATTGTTGACAGCGCGCTACGTATTACGGCCCTGGGCCGTAACGTGACCATTCAGGTACTGACAACCAACGGTGCCGCGTTATTGCCATTGCTGGATGCAGCCTTACCCGCCGACGTCAAGATTCAGGTCCGCCCCGATGGCCGAGAGTTGACCTTCCCTGCCATCGATAGGGTACAGGATGAAGATGCCCGCCTGCGCTCGCTGTCAGTGTTTGATGCGCTAAGGACGATGATAGCGCTGGTCGAGGCTCCGGCAGATGAACGTGAAGCCATGTTACTTGGCGGCCTGTTTGCCTATGATCTGGTAGCCGGTTTTGAAGACTTACCTGCATTACGTCAAGACCAGCGTTGCCCGGATTTCTGCTTCTATCTGGCAGAAACGCTGCTGGTGCTGGATCATCAACGTGGCATTGCCCGTTTGCAGGCCAGCGCCTTCACCGGCGACCATGCAGAAACATTGCGTTTGCAGCAACGCCTTGAGCAACTTCAGGCACAGTTGCAACAATCCCCCCTTGCCATCCCTCATCAGAAACTGGAAGACATGCAACTGAGCTGTAACCAGACCGATGAAGAGTACGGCGCGGTGGTCAGCAATCTGCAGCAAGCCATCCGCCACGGAGAAATTTTCCAGGTAGTTCCTTCACGCCGCTTCTCATTGCCTTGCCCTAACCCGCTGGCTGCCTATGAGACCTTGAAGGAAAATAATCCAAGCCCTTATATGTTCTTCATGCAGGACAACGAATTCACCCTGTTTGGCGCTTCACCTGAAAGCGCGCTGAAATACAACGCCACCAACCGTCAGATTGAGATCTACCCGATTGCCGGCACTCGCCCTCGCGGCCGCCGCGCCGATGGCTCGCTGGATCTGGATCTCGACAGCCGCATAGAACTGGAAATGCGCACCGATCACAAAGAACTGGCCGAGCATCTGATGCTGGTCGATCTGGCGCGTAACGATCTGGCGCGTATCTGTGAGGCGGGTAGCCGCTATGTGGCTGATCTGACAAAGGTTGACCGTTACTCGTTTGTGATGCATCTGGTTTCCCGCGTGGTGGGTAAACTCCGTGCCGATCTTGATGTTCTGCACGCCTATCAGGCCTGTATGAATATGGGCACCCTGAGTGGTGCTCCAAAAGTTCGCGCAATGCAGCTGATTGCCGCTTCAGAAGGGACCCGCCGCGGGAGTTATGGCGGTGCAGTGGGCTATTTCACCGCTCACGGCGATCTCGATACCTGTATTGTCATCCGTTCCGCCTATGTTGAAGACGGTATCGCCACCGTGCAGGCTGGCGCCGGTGTGGTGCTGGACTCCGTTCCCCAGGCCGAAGCCGATGAAACCCGTAATAAGGCACGTGCCGTGCTGCGTGCCATTGCCAGCGCGCATCAGGCCAAGGAGGTGTTCTAATGGCCGATATCTTACTGCTCGACAACGTTGATTCATTTACGTACAACTTGGTCGATCAACTGCGTGCCAGTGGTCATCAGGTGGTTATCTATCGCAACCAGATTGCCGCCGATCTCATCATTGAACGCCTGCAGCAAATGGAACAGCCTGTATTGATGCTGTCACCCGGCCCTGGTGCCCCGGCAGACGCGGGTTGTATGCCCGAGTTATTGCAACGCTTGCGTGGCAAGATGCCAATTATCGGTATCTGCCTTGGTCACCAGGCGATCGTGGAAGCCTATGGTGGCCACGTCGGCCAGGCGGGTGAAATTCTGCATGGCAAGGCCTCTGCCATTACCCATGATGGTGAAGGCATGTTTGACGGCATGGTCAATCCACTGCCCGTAGCACGCTACCACTCATTGGTGGGCAGCAATATTCCGGCCGAACTGACCGTCAATGCCCGCTTTGGCGACATGGTCATGGCCGTTCGCCATGATGATCATCGCGTATGCGGTTTCCAGTTCCACCCAGAATCGATTCTGACTACCCAAGGGGCACGTTTGCTTGAGCAGACGTTAGCCTGGGCGCTGGCGAAATAATTAAGGTAAATGACTATGCAACCTATTCTTGAAAAACTGTATCGCTCAGAGTCGATGGATCAAGAAGAAAGCCAGCAACTGTTCAGCGCTATCGTGCGTGGAGAGCTGGAAAATAGCCAACTGGCAGCGGCACTGATCAGTATGAAGATGCGCGGTGAACGTCCGGAGGAGATTGCCGGGGCAGCCAAAGCGTTATTGGCTGATGCCCGCTCGTTCCCTCGTCCTGATTATGCCTTTGCTGATATCGTCGGCACCGGCGGGGATGGCACCAACAGCATTAATATTTCCACCGCCAGTGCCTTTGTCGCGGCAGCTTGCGGGGCAAAAATAGCCAAGCATGGCAACCGTAGCGTATCCAGTCGTTCAGGTTCTTCCGATCTGCTGGCGGCTTTTGGCATCAATCTGGAACTGTCTGCGCACGCCTCTCGCCAGGCGCTGGATGAACTTGGCGTGTGTTTCCTGTTCGCGCCGCAATATCACACCGGTTTTCGCCACGCGATGCCGGTACGCCAACAGTTGAAGACCCGCACGGTCTTCAACGTGCTCGGCCCCTTGATTAACCCGGCACGCCCACCGTTGGCGCTGATCGGCGTATATAGCCCTGAGCTGGTGCTCCCCATTGCCCAGACCCTGCGCGTACTTGGCTATAAACGCGCCGCCGTTGTACACGGCGGCGGCATGGACGAAGTGGCAATCCATACCGCCACGCATGTCGCCGAACTCAATGAAGGCGAGATTGAAAGCTATCAGCTGACGCCAAAATCTTTCGGCCTGGAAAGCCATCCGCTGGAAGCCCTGCTGGGTGGCTCTCCGGAAGAAAACCGTGACATTCTGGCAAGGTTGTTACAAGGTAAAGGTGAGCGGGCTCATGCCGCTGCAGTCGCCGCCAACGTGGCGTTGCTGCTGAAATTATTCGGACAGGAAGACCTGCGCCATAACGCGCAGCAGGCATTGGAAATGATCCACAGTGGGCAGGCTTATCAGCGTGTCACCGCTTTGGCAGCAAGAGGATAAATGATGCAGGAAACCGTGCTCAACAAGATTGTTCGTGACAAGGCGCAATGGGTCGCAGCACGAAGCCAACAACAGCCACTGGCCAGCTTTCAAAATGATATCAAGCCGAGTACCCGTGGTTTTTATCATGCGCTGCAAGGGGCCAGAACGGCATTTATTCTTGAATGTAAAAAGGCGTCGCCTTCCAAAGGGCTGATCCGCGAACATTTTGACCCGGTAGAGATTGCCTCGGTCTACCGGGATTTTGCTTCGGCAATTTCGGTCCTGACCGATGAAAAATACTTCCAGGGCAGCTTTGATTTTCTGCCCCTGGTAAGCAAAACCGTCAGCCAGCCCGTGCTGTGCAAAGATTTTATTATCGATCCCTACCAGATTTACCTGGCGCGCTATTATCAGGCCGATGCCATTCTTCTGATGCTATCGGTGTTAAATGATGAACAGTACCGTCAATTGGCCGCCGTGGCTCACAGCCTGAATATGGGCGTATTGACCGAGGTCATCAGCGAAGAGGAATTGCAGCGTGCGATAGCGCTTGAAGCGCGAGTCATTGGCATCAACAACCGCGATCTGCGCGATCTGTCTATCGATCTGGATCGCACTCGTACCCTGGCTCCGCGTGTACCCCATGGTGTTACGGTGATCAGTGAGTCCGGTATCAACAACTACGGGCAGATACGGGAACTCAGCCGCTATGCCAATGGCTTCCTGATCGGCAGTGCGCTGATGTCCGAAACCAACCTTCGCAGTGCGGTACGTCGCGTGATCCTGGGCGACAACAAAGTTTGTGGCCTGACTCGACCACAAGATGCCGCAGCCGCCTATCAGGCAGGGGCCAACTACGGTGGGCTGATTTTCGTCGGGCGCTCCCCCCGCTGCGTGGATATTGCCCAGGCAAGGGAAGTCATCGCAGCAGCACCGCTGAAATACGTTGGCGTTTTCTGTGACGCACCGATGGACAGTGTGGCGCAAACGGCCGAACACCTTGGCCTGTATGCCGTGCAACTGCACGGGGCAGAGGATCAAGATTATATCAGCGCCTTGCGTACCAGGCTGCCAGCCGCCTGCCAGATCTGGAAAGCATTAAGTGTGAAAGACCACCTGCCTGCCCGTGAACTGCAACAGGTTGATCGTTATTTGCTGGATAACGGCGCGGGCGGTACAGGAGAACGCTTCGATTGGTCGGTACTGCAAGGCCAAACGCTGGATAATGTGATGCTGGCTGGCGGCTTGAGTGCAGATAACTGTGTGGACGCCGCCCTGCTTGGCTGTGTCGGCCTCGATTTCAATTCCGGTGTAGAAAGCCAACCAGGCATCAAAGATGCCGCACGTCTGGCTGCCGTTTTTCAAACGCTACGCGCTTACTGATTGTGAACACAATTTAACGGATAATGACGGGAAAAATAATGACGCTACTTAACCCCTACTTCGGCGAATTTGGTGGGCAATATGTGCCACAGATTTTGATGCCGGCCCTGAAACAACTGGAAGAGGCTTTTGTCAGTGCACAACGCGACCCAGAGTTCCAGGCAGAATTTATCGATTTGCTGAAAAATTACGCGGGGCGCCCAACGGCACTGACCCTGTGTAAGAATCTGACCGCGGGTACCAAAACCAAACTTTACCTGAAACGTGAAGATTTGTTGCACGGTGGTGCGCACAAAACCAACCAGGTACTGGGCCAGGCTCTGCTTGCCAAGCGTATGGGCAAAACCGAGATCATTGCCGAAACCGGTGCGGGTCAACATGGTGTGGCCTCCGCACTGGCCTGCGCCCTGCTCGGTTTGAAATGCCGCATCTACATGGGTGCCAAAGACATTGAGCGCCAATCGCCCAACGTATTTCGCATGCGCCTGATGGGGGCAGAAGTGATCCCGGTGCACAGTGGCTCCTCCACCTTGAAAGATGCCTGCAACGAGGCCCTGCGTGATTGGTCTGCCACCTATGAAAAAGCCCACTACATGCTGGGTACCGCGGCTGGTCCACATCCATTCCCAACCATCGTGCGTGAGTTCCAACGCATGATCGGTGAAGAAACCAAGGCCCAGGTATTGGCGCGTGAAGGCCGTTTGCCAGACGCTGTTATTGCTTGTGTTGGCGGAGGTTCCAACGCTATCGGGATGTTTGCCGACTTTATCGACGACACCAGCGTGGGTCTGATTGGGGTCGAACCCGCGGGCCTGGGCATTGAAACCGGCCAGCATGGCGCGCCATTGAAACACGGCCACGTGGGTATCTATTTCGGTATGAAGTCACCGATGATGCAAACCTCTGAAGGGCAGATTGAAGAATCCTATTCGATTTCTGCCGGTTTGGATTTCCCTTCCGTCGGGCCTCAACATGCCTATCTCAATAGCATCGGTCGTGCAGAATATGTGTCGATAACCGATGATGAAGCTCTGGATGCTTTCCAGTCGTTGTCTCGCCACGAAGGGATTATCCCAGCGCTCGAGTCTTCCCATGCGTTGGCACATGCGCTGAAAATGATCCGTGAAACGCCGCAGAAAGAACAGATTCTGGTGGTTAACCTGTCCGGCCGCGGCGACAAAGACATTTTTACCGTTCACGATATTCTGAAAGCACGGGGAGAAATCTGATGGAACGTTATCAGCAACTGTTTAAACGGTTGGAAAATAATAAAGAAGGCGCATTCGTCCCGTTTGTTACATTGGGCGATCCAAACCCGACGCTATCGCTACAGATCATCGATACCCTGGTGGAGAACGGTGCTGACGCGCTGGAATTAGGGATCCCTTTCTCGGATCCACTGGCCGATGGCCCAACCATTCAGAGCGCCACGTTGCGTGCTTTTGCCTCTGGTGTGACGCCTACACACTGTTTCGAAATGCTGGCGGCAATCCGCCAGAAGCACCCGACCATTCCAATTGGCCTGTTGATGTATGCCAATCTGGTGTTCCATCGCGGTATTGATGCCTTTTATCAGCGCTGTGCGGATGTCGGCGTTGATTCAGTTCTGGTTGCAGACGTTCCTTTTGAAGAGTCTGCGCCTTTCCGGGCTGCGGCAACTCGCCACGGTATTGCGCCGATCTACATTTGCCCGCCTAATGCCGACGAAGACTTACTGCGTGAAATTTCGTCTCATGGCAGAGGTTACACTTACCTGTTATCACGCGCAGGGGTGACCGGCACTGAAAGCCGTGCCCAGTTGCCGCTGCATCATCTGGTAAACAAACTGCGTGAATATCACGCGGCGCCGCCATTACAGGGTTTTGGCATCTCAGAACCGTCACAGGTCAAAGATGCCTTGCAAGCGGGCGCTGCTGGCGCGATTTCTGGCTCTGCTATCGTCAAAATCATTGAGCAGAACCTGGCGCAACCGGCCGACATGCTGGCCAAATTAGGCAACTTTGTTCGTGAAATGAAAGCCGCAACCCGCAGTTAACCTTCTCACCTTCAATTACCGGATATATCTCGATATATCCGGTGATAACATCTTGTTTACGCTCAATGTTGCTGCAGATAATAGGCAATCAATTTGAACAAATTCACATCCTGTCCCACAATTGTACTTGCCCGTTTTATTCAGTGGCTTAATGCGAATAGGCAGTTATCTGATTGAAAATAAGCGTGTAGTTTCAACTATAACATTGCAAGGAGAGTAATTTATGAGGCTATTTAAAACCCTTTCGGCGCTGTGTATGGCGGCTATTCTGGCCATGGCGGTGTCTGCCTGTGCTCCAACGGCAAAATCCGAAGGGACTGGCGGCTATATTGACGATACAGTAATCACGACCAAAGTGAAGTCCGCGCTGTTGGCCGATAAGACCATCAAATCCACCGAAATCAGCGTCGAAACGTTTAAAGGGCGGGTACAGCTGAGTGGCTTTGTCAGCTCAAGTGCAGATGCTAATCGTGCTGTTCAGGTAACTCGCGGCGTGGCTGGGGTTAAATCAGTCGAAAACGATATGCGCATTAAGTAATCACGAAATGGAGGCGCCGAGCAGCGCCTCCTGTTTCTGCAGCGTTAGAAGCGATAACCTGCACCAAACATGAATACGAAAGGATCCAGACGTGTGTCAATGCTCTGGCTTGGGCCACCAGCCACATCAAAGCGAGTCTTGGTTTCGATGTTCATCCACCAGACAGACATGTTCAACATCCAATGCTCATCCAGGTTGTAGTCCAGACCAGCCTGAGCAGCAACACCCCAAGAATCTTTCAGATCCAGGTTGCTAAGACCCGCACTCTTACCGTAGTCGTTGAACTTCTCATCGAAGAAGGTGGTGTAATTCACACCGACGCCGAGGTAAGGACGCAGTTTGTCCTGCTTGTCGCCAAAGTAGTACTGCGCCATCAGCGTTGGTGGCAGTTGATGAACCGTCGCAATGTCACGCCCCGCCAAGGTCACGGTATGACGGAATGGCGTAGCGGCCAACAATTCAACACCAATGTTATCAGTCACCATATAGCCGAAAGTCAGACCGAGCTGAGTGTTATTTTTAGCGTCGAGCGTCCCTAGCCCTAGAACATTATCCGAACCCGCATTAGGGCGCACTGTCGCAGTACCTGCACGGAACAGGAAATCACCGGCCTGATGCGCACTTGCTAACATAGGAGCCATCATCGCCCCCAATACCACCAGAGTTGTCTTTTTCATTATCCATTCCATTTGTGTGGTTTAACGTCTCGATGAATATACCTATTAACAGGTATTTATGATCTAATCGAGATCACATCTTATGTGTAAAAATTTAAATTCCCACTAAAAACAAGACAACATAAGCCTCTAATAAATCAAGAATTGATCTGAATCAAAAAATACCGCTTGTTGCAAAAATGATGCACGTCTGAATTTCCGTTACGAAAAAAGTTGCTAAAAAAATTGGCGCTGAGTAATTTTATCGCTCATGTTGGTTTTGGTTGGTGGCCGGTAAGGAGTCGGTGGCAATCAAGATGAGCGAAATCCAAAATCCCTGTATCAGCTGCGGTGCATGCTGCGGTTATTTTCGAGTGTCATTCTATTGGGCCGAAGCGGAAGATGGCGGCGGTACCGTTCCTATTGCTTTAACAGAACCGCTAACCCCTTTTCTGCGCTGTATGCAAGGCACTAACAGTAAATCCCCACGCTGTACGGCATTAGAAGGTGAAATTGGCCAGCACGTTTCCTGTTCTATCTATCTCAACCGGCCGAGCCCATGTCGTGAGTTTGATCAATCCGGGGAGAATGGCCTGCGTAACGAAGCCTGCGATCGCGCCCGCGAGCGTTATGGCTTGCCGCCGTTGCCGGTTCCCCTGCGATTATCAATTTCCGATACGATAATTGCCGAAGAAATCAGCGCAGTGCAACTCACGGGGTGCCACAGCGGCACGGAACAAGGTACAATCGCCCACTGATTTATCTCTATGCTCTAAATAATTCGAATTGCATGACAAAACGCGGTGCGTTTTTCAGCAGTACTTGTGTTGGCCCCAAACGATGAAGCCCTGAATTGGGCTGAGTTGCGCGACCAACAGGTATGTAATTTGAAGTATGACGGGCATATTCTCGACGCCAAGGAGTCTGCATGCCTATCACGGCCAGCACGTTGTACCGTGACAGTTTTAACTTTTTCCGTAATCAGGTCGCCAGCATCCTGCTGTTGGCCTTGTTGACCGCATTCATCTCCGTGCTGCTTAATCAGGCGTTCAGCCCTGACATTGAGCAGTTAAAGCTGCTGAGTGCAATGGAAAATGATTTTGCCGCAACCGCCAATATGGGGATCCAGGAAATCATTCAGCAAATGACGCCGGAGCAGCAGATAGTACTATTGAAAGTCTCTGCCGCTGCCACCTTTTCAGCGCTAGTGGGTAACGTCTTGTTGGTGGGTGGGATGCTGACATTGACTAGCCTGGTTTCTGAGGGCCAGCGGACCAGTGCGTTGCGGGCTATCGGTATCTCTGCGCCGCGCCTGCCAGGCCTGCTGCTGTTGCTGTTTATCTGCACGTTACTGATCCAACTCGGGGTGATGCTGTATATCGTACCGGGGGTGATCCTGGCAATCTCGTTCTCATTGGCACCGGTCATTTATTTTTCTGATTATAAAGGCGTTTTTGCCTCTCTGAAACTGAGCTGCAAACTGGCCTTTGCCAACGTTCGGGTGATCGTGCCGGCGATGATGCTGTGGCTCGCGGCAAAACTGTTGGTGCTGTTTATGGTCAGTCATTTATCGGCGTTGACACCCAATGTCGCCAGCGTCGTGCTGACCGCGTTGAGTAACCTGGTCTCCGCCCTGTTGCTGATTTACCTGTTCCGCCTGTATATGTTACTGCGCAGCTGAACAGACGTCAGATAGGTAAAGGGCACGCTTTAGCGTGCCCTTTTTGCTTATGGCGTGGTGGCCGGTTCGGCCTGTTCCTTACTCTGGATCAGCTTTAAAGCCAGGTAGAGATCCGGTACCAGGATCAGATCCTGATCGCGTCCCACCCGATTGATTCGGAACCAACGTGTCAGCTCAGTGCGTCGCCCGGCCAGCACCAGCTTCACGTTACGCCGTAACAGTTCACGTTTTAGTTCATCAATCGCCGACAATACGCTGATATCCGCATGGGTAAAGCTGGCAACTGCGTCAACCACCACCCAGCGTGGCTGGAACGGCGTACTGTCCACCAGGTTGAGGATACGCCGTTTGAAATAAGCGACGTTAAAGTAGGTCAGCGGCGAGTTGAAGCGGTACATCATCACGCCCTGTACCGCCTTCACTCCGTTGTTATTCCCCATCGAGTGGATCATGCCCTCGTCATTCACGCCCAACAATTGCTCTGTAGGACGAAAAACGGTGCGTAAGAACTGCATCAAGCCGAGCAAGACTGCCAGACCAATGCCACTGATCACCCCCACCAACAACACGCTGATGAATGTGAACACCGCCAGACGGAATGCCTGCGCGTTGCGGCGGCGCAATATCCAGATGCCGCGGATATCAATCAACGACCAGGCGGCATACATCAGTACGACTCCTAAGCCAGCGACCGGAATAAACTGCAACGGTGCCGTCAGGAACAACAGCACAATACCGATCACAATAGCGGCAATAATCGACACCAGTTGGCTCTTACCGCCATTGGCGTCGTTAACCGCCGTGCGCGAATCAGCGCCGCTGATAGCGAACCCTTGCGATAGCGCGGAGACAATGTTCACCAACCCCAGCGCACGGAATTCAGCATCGGCATTTACTTCGTAACCGTTTTTGGCCGCAAAGCTACGCGCAGTAAGCATCATGCTGACAAAGCTGACTACCGCCAGGTTTAATGCCGGGATAACCATGTCACGCAGTAACCCTGGTTGAAAATCAGGCCACTGGACGATAGGCAACATGCCGCTGAAGCCCCCCACGGTCACAATACCGTGCTGCTGTAAATTACCTGCCCAAGTGACGAACGCCACCAGCACGATGGCAAACAGTGGCGCTGGCCAGTTGGGCCGCAATTTTTTAACGCCAACCAACGTGACCAGCGTGAGGAATGAAACCCCCATGGTCAACCCGTCACTGTGCAACACGCTGCCTGGCAGGGAATAAAGGCGCTCAATCAGTTGTGCAGGCGGCATACCAAACCCCAGCACTTTGCCAATCTGGTCGACAATAATGGTCACCGCCACGCCGTTCAGCAAGCCACTAAGTATCGGGCGCGAAAGCAGATCTGCCAAAGCACCAAGCCGGAAACGGCTCGCCAGCAAACACCAGGCGCCCATCATGGCGGTCATCATGATAGTCAGTTGCCAATGTAACTCCATGCTCCCGGCAGCCAAAGGGGTCACTACGGCGGCGATCACCGCACAGGTTGCCGCATCCGGCCCGACAATCAATTGGCGTGAAGACCCAAAAATGGCATAGGCGATCATCGGCAAAATACACGAATACAGCCCAACGACCGGGCTGACGCCAGCCAACTCGGCATAGGCAATCGCTACCGGCAACGCGACTGCGGCCACCGACAAACCCGCACGAATGTCTGGCTTCAACCAACTGCGTTCATATCCTAACAAATGCGTCAAACCAGGCGTCAACACCTGGAGAGATTTCCATTGCATAGCTATTTTCCGTGGTAAATTATCTGGCTATTATGGCGCAAAATGCGCGATGTACGAACCGTGTAAGCAAGTAACCCACGCTGACAATCGTAAGTTTATGCAAATTCTCGTTTCAACAGCAGAATGCCATCCCCCTTAAATTTAACGCAATCGTTTGAAAGATAACGGGTATAGCCGATGAACAGCGATAATCAGCGTTTACCTGCGATACCCAGATCTCATCGAATCCGGTATAGTTGGCCGATGAACCTATGATGGATTGATTTATGAAGCAGTTTCTTGATTTTCTTCCACTGATTGTCTTTTTCGCGTTTTATAAGCTCTATGACATTTACGTTGCCTCGGGGGCACTGATTGTCGCTACCGCCCTGGCCCTGATCTTTACCTGGCTGAAATATCGCAAGGTTGAGAAGATGACGTTAATCACTTTCGTGATGGTAGCGGTGTTCGGTACCCTGACCCTGGTATTCCATAACGATTTGTTTATCAAGTGGAAAGTCACGGTGATTTACGCCCTGTTTGCCCTGGCGCTGCTGATTAGCCAACTGGTGCTGAAAAAGCCGTTGATTCAGCGCATGTTAGGTAAAGAACTGACCTTGCCGGATAAAGTCTGGGGCACACTTAACGTCGCCTGGGCCATCTTCTTCCTGGCCTGCGGCCTGGCGAATATCTACGTGGCATTCTGGATGCCACAAAGCGTTTGGGTAAACTTCAAGGTGTTTGGCCTGACAATCCTGACGCTGGTGTTTACCCTGCTGAGCGGTATCTATATCTACCGTCATATGCCAGCAGAACAGAAGAAATAGTGACAAAATTATTTTGCCTACGGCCCTTCCCGTAGGCAGCATTGAGTTGATCCTTTTTTAATGAAGCAGATTGCAATGACAGAACAACGACCTTTACCCCGTGGCGAACTGGTGCTGCGAACGCTGGCGATGCCAGCAGATACCAACGCCAACGGGGATATTTTCGGTGGCTGGTTGATGTCACAAATGGATATCGGTGGCGCGATCCTGGCCAAAGAGATTGCAGAAGGCCGCGTAGTGACGGTGCGTGTAGACGGCATCACTTTCCTGAAACCGGTGGCCGTAGGCGATGTTGTCTGCTGTTACGCCAACTGTACCCGTACAGGGCGCAGCTCCATCACCGTTAATATTGAGGTTTGGGTCAAGAAGGTATCTTCTGCCCCGATCGGTCAGCGCTACCGTGCTACCGAAGCCGTATTTACCTATGTTGCCGTCGATGATGCTGGCAGCCCTCGCGCCCTGCCCGATGGCAAAATGAATTTCCATATCGACAGCACCGAGTAAGCCGGTTCCTGAAAGCAAAAAGGTCGCCTCGGCGACCTTTTTTTATTTTCACATTCGATCAGTGGAGGTCTGTCGAACCATCTATTTTGAATACGATGGTTTTCGTCAGATTTTGCGCCGTCTTGGCTTCATAACGCCATTTACGCATAGACTGTTTCACCTCTCGCTCAAACATATTTCGCGGCTCTGCGGACAATATGCGCACATTCGTTACACGCCCGTCGCTATCAACGTCATACTGCACCTTAACCCTACCTTCAATCTGCAATGCCAGGGCGCGCGGTGGGTACATGGGTTTCGACAGGCTCAGTGCTTTTGGCCCCAACTCACGGGAATTACCCGGTGCTGGTGCTGAAGGCGCCTGTTTAACCGGTGCCCTATCGATCGGCTTGGCATCTGAGTCACTCTCAAACGGTGAGGGCTCACGGGGTTCAGCCTTCTTCACTTCACGCTTAACGGTTTTCTCAATCTTCGGCTTCGGTTTTGGCTTCGGCTTGGGTTTTTCAGGTTCTGGTTTGGGGATCGCCACAGGTACCGGCGGCGGTGGCTCCGGTTCAGGGATCGGTTCTGGCTCAGGTTCTGGTTCCACCTGCGGTTCAGGTTCTGCCGCCGCGGGCGGGGCCGGCTCAGCCAATGTCGCCATATTGAGCATCATCACGCTGATAGGCGCATCTTCCTGCTTCGGTAACTCCATCACTTCTTTGACTGAAGCATAGAGCAAGGCGGCCACCAGGGCACTGTGTAAGCCAACGGAGAGGACAATTGGCACGGAGATACGGCGAATAAGGAACATCTTTTTTTGCGGCATAATGATTCTGTTTCCTCTGGTTCGCCAAGTTTAAATGCAAATAGCAATCATATTCAATAACGAAAGGCAAACTATCGCTTTAATCGGCATTATTAGACGCTAAAACCAGCAAACTCATGAGGATATTAACCTTTACTTAGCCTTTTCAAGCGCTTTTTATACGGATTTTTAACCTCTGTTTCGCATCTGCTTCAAATGCAAATGCCGGTCACAGTCAGGTTGCCTTTCGGCGTTCACGGAGCACACTTCTCCTCGTGAGTATGATTTTGTGTAGATTACCTTTCCTTTGCCGCTTCTTTTGCGCTACTTTGTTATCTCCGTTCTATAGTAATGATTTTAAAGGTGAAAAATGCTTTATCTGATCTACGCACAAGACATGCCGAACACGCTGGATCAACGCTTGGCGGTTCGCCCTGCCCACCTGGCTCGCCTACAGACACTGCGTGACGAAGGTCGGTTGATCGTCGCAGGCCCTAATCCTGCCATCGACAGTAACGATCCTGGCCAAGCGGGGTTCACCGGTTCCACAGTGATCGCCGAATTTGCCTCATTGGAGGAGGCCAAATTATGGGCCGCACAGGATCCTTATGTTGATGCGGGGGTGTATGGCGAGGTTACTGTAAAACCCTTCAAGCGCGTTTTCTAGACAAAAAAAAGCCAGCACGGAGGCGGCTGGCTAAAAGTGGGTTCTTCGAGGGAATATCTTTATGGGATCACCATACTCGTCAAACAGGGTGTCTACCATCTATCGCTGTGATAGGTTAATCATTACGGGTTGTCTCCGTTAGAACCCACTGCTGTATATCGGCAAACATGTCTTCCCATTCCGGCTGGTCGATATCCATAAAGCCAAAAAAACGCAGCATAAAAGCCCCTTCGGTAGCCAGGAAGGCCAAGCGCGCTTTTCTGCCCTGCTCAGTATTGAGATCTAACCCCGCAATACGTCCTCGATACCATTCTCGCGTACTGTCGAGATGTTCTGGCGTTTGTATCAGTGTCGCCATCAGCCCGGCAGCCTTGGCGCTTGAAGCCTGATCGGAGCTACGGGTAGCCTGCATATGGGCTTGCACAATCGTCTCCGGCGTCGGCTCACTGCCGGCAATATCCTCAAAAACCTGGTTATAGGCTTTCCCCCAGCGATCAAACATGGCATCAATCAAAGCGTCTTTGCTTCCGAAACAGTATTGAACGCCCCCCTTGGAGATCCCCATGGCTTTTGCCACTGAATCAATGGTTAATCCCGCAGCGCCCTGTGTTGCGACGATCTCTTCCGCGGTATCCAGGACTTTGTCACGATCAATACTCCGTTGACGGCCCATTGAGAAATCCTCTTTTCAATACGTACGTATGGATTTATATTATACCCGTAATCCATCGATGGAACCGGTGGATTGCCGTAAGATGGTGCAGCCGCACCATCGGTTTTCTAGGATACTATTTATGCATGCCCAGAACCGCTGGTTGATCCTGGCAATGATCTCCAGTGCACTCTTTTTAATCATTACTGATATGACGGTACTTTATACCGCATTGCCTCGCCTGACGCTGGCTCTGGATGCCAGTGCGGCACAAAAACTCTGGATCGTAAACGCCTACCCGCTGGTCGTCGCCGGATTGCTTCCCGCCACCGGTATGTTAAGCGATCGCATCGGTCACAAGAGAATGTTTATTGCTGGCCTACCGGTATTTGCCTTGGCTTCGCTTTGTGCCGCATTTTCCCCTAGTTCACAGTTACTGATTGCTTCACGCGCATTTCTGGCCATCGGCGCTGCAATGATGATGCCAGCGACGCTGTCCATTGTGCGCCACGTCTTTACCGATGAACGGGAGCGTGCACTGGCCATTGGTATCTGGGCAGCGGTTGCCTCTGGTGCCGCCGCGCTAGGCCCTGTCGTAGGCGGTGTACTGCTTTCTCACTTCTGGTGGGGATCGGTCTTTCTGATCAACGTACCGGTGGTCATGCTGGTGCTGCCATTTGCCTGGTATTTGATCCCGCACTGCGGTGGCGACAGGCAGCGCCCTTGTGACTTTATCAGTTCACTGCAAATCATGATCGGCCTGGTGGCGGCGATCTACGCGCTGAAAGAATTGAGCAAGCCCGCGTTCTCCTTAATCGAATTCGGGGTGGCGGCTGCGCTTGGCGCATTGTTCCTGACCCTGTTTGTCCGCCGTCAACAGCGTACACAACATCCGATGATTGATTTCTCTCTGTTCCGTAATCGTTTGTTTACCAGCGGTGTTTCGGTCGCCATCGTTTCCATGATCGCCCTGGTTGGGGTTGAACTGGTTTTAAGCCAGCGCTTGCAACTGGTGCTCGGCATGACGCCGTTGATGGCAGCGCTCTTTATTTTACCTATCCCGGTTGCTTCTGCGCTGGCTGGCCCATTAGCGGGCATGTTGCTCCCGCGTTACGGTGAGCGCTTCATGCTGGTCGGTGGCTTTGCACTCACTGCATTGGGTATTGCTGGTGCTGGTCTGCTGTATCAAAGTAATGTGGCTATGCAACTTATCTGCCTGTTCATCGTTGGCTTTGGTCTTGGTGGCGCCATTACCGCTGCCTCTACGGCAATAATGCTTAATGCTCCAGAAGAGAAAGCAGGTATGGTTGCAGCCATAGAAGATGTTTCCTGGGAGTTAGGGAGCGTACTGGGTATCACGCTGCTCGGCGGTTTAATGACGGCGGTCTATAGCCATAGCCTGGTTTTACCGGCGAATTTACCCGCAGGAGATCTGGCTTATGACAGCATCGATGAGGCATTACGCATGGCTGGGCATATGGGCGCTGACAGTGCTGAAAGGTTGATACATCTGGCTCGCGCTGCCTTTGATCAGGCGTTTATTGCTGTGCTGGCGGCCGCTGTTCTGCTCACTAGTCTGAGTGCCGGAGTATTGAGATTTGCTTTGCGCCGCTAGGCGCAAGGTGACTTTTACCGTTAAAAACCTCTTTGGCAAAGAGCAAAACAGTCCCTATCGGGACTGTTTGAGTTACCACTCGTAAGCCACCACAAACAGCAGCGCTCGGCGGTGTTGATCGTCCAAACGACGGCGTACACGAATAATATGCCGATTGCTGCACGATTGACGTTCCAACCAACGGTGCCTGCGACGCTGGCTTTGACGCAACATCCGCCAGCGGCCCACTTCGTTTCTACTGCGTTTCATTTTCTGTTACTCATTCATGCCAACCGCCGGCATTATAGCCGTTTCACCGGGCGATCCAAGCCACCGATTCATCTTGGTTATCGCCGCCTCTGCCACAAAAGTACGGCTTTCACTTTCAGCAAGTACCTTTCGTCAATCATTTTTATGTAACTTAACTTCCGATAAAAGGTTTCACCTTTGAAGTTCTGTGCGTACACTCATTATTGGTGGTTTGCGAACAGGATTTTTCGCCTTTATGACAACATTTTATACCGTAATCAGTTGGCTCCTTATTTTTGGCTATTGGTTGCTTATTGCCGGGGTGACATTGCGTATTCTTATGAAACGGCGCGCTGTCCCTTCCGCCATGGCTTGGCTGTTGGTTATTTACATTCTGCCTTTATTCGGGATTGTCGCTTATTTATCTTTCGGCGAGTTACACCTCGGCAAACGGCGAGCCGAGAGGGCCAAAGCCATGTGGCCTTCTACCGCACGCTGGTTGAATGAACTTAAAGAAAGCCGTCGGATTTTTGCCACAGAATACAGCGAAGTGGCTCGCCCACTATTCCAACTTTGCCACCATCGTCAAGGCATTGACGGGGTCAAAGGTAACCAGTTGCAGTTACTGACGACCACCGATGCAACCTTGAATGCACTGGTGCGTGATATTGAGCTGGCCAGGCACAATATCGAGATGGTGTTCTATATCTGGCAGCCCGGTGGGCAAGTCGACCAGGTTGCTGAGTCCTTGATGGCCGCCGCGCGCAGAGGCGTACATTGCCGCCTGATGCTGGATTCCGCGGGCAGCCTGCAATTTTTCCGTAGCCCTTACCCAGGTATGATGCGCAATGCGGGCATTGAAGTGGTTGAAGCGCTCAAGGTTAATCTGTTCCGTGTATTCTTGCGTCGAATGGACTTGCGGCAGCACCGCAAAGTGGTGCTGATCGACAACTACATCGCCTATACCGGCAGCATGAACATGGTCGATCCACGTTTCTTCAAACAGGATGCAGGTGTCGGTCAGTGGATTGATTTGATGGCGCGTATGGAAGGCCCGGTGTCCACCACCATGGGGATCGTTTATGCCTGTGACTGGGAGATCGAGACCGGTAAACGCATTCTTCCACCGCCGCCAGATGTCAATATCATGCCGTTCGAGCAGGAGAGCGGCCACACCATTCAGGTGATTGCCTCCGGCCCAGGGTTCCCGGAAGAGATGATCCATCAGGCTCTGCTGACGGCGGTTTACTCTGCACGCGAGCAGTTGATCATGACCACTCCCTACTTCGTGCCAAGCGACGATTTGCTCCATGCCATCTGCACGGCAGCGCTGCGTGGTGTCGAAGTCAGCATTATTGTCCCCCGTGAAAACGACTCGATGATGGTGCGATGGGCCAGCCGCGCGTTCTTTTCGGAGCTGCTGGAAGCCGGTGTGAATATTTATCAGTTTGAAGGGGGGTTATTGCACACCAAGAGCGTGCTGGTCGATGGACAGCTCAGTCTGGTCGGTACAGTCAATCTGGATATGCGCAGCCTGTGGTTGAACTTTGAGATCACGCTGGTCATTGATGATGACGGTTTCGGCAGCGATCTGGCCTGCGTGCAGGACGACTATATTGCTCGCTCACAGTTGTTAGACGGCAAACAGTGGCTGAAGCGTCCTTTCTGGCACCGTATCGTTGAACGGCTTTTTTACTTTTTCAGCCCGTTGCTGTAAAAGCAGTAACGAGCATGCTTTAATAACGCCAAATCATTTGTTATCAGGATTTTTATATGGACTTGAATAATCGCCTTACCGACGATGAAACGCTGGAGCAGGCTTACGATATCTTCCTGGAACTGGCTGGCGACAATCTGGATCCGGCGGATATTCTGCTATTCAATTTGCAGTTTGAAGAGCGCGGCGGCGCGGAACTCTACGATCCGGCGGAAGACTGGCAGGAACACGTAGATTACGATCTGAACCCGGATTTCTTTGCTGAAGTGGTTATCGGCCTGGCGGACAGTGATGGCGAACCGATTAACGATGTGTTTGCCCGTGTGCTGATTTGCCGCGAGAAAGATAACAAGCTTTGCCACATTTTGTGGAAAGAATAACCCGCGTACCGATGTAAAAAGAACCTCCCCGAATTAAATCGCACCCCAAAGTCGGGTTCCCGGCAAGTAAGGTGCATTTTTATAGTAATCCTTCCTTACCCTATGGATTTCAAGTTGCAGCCAGGCACCCAGCTAGCTCACTCCCAGGAGCTTACTTCTGTAAGTGACTGGGGTGAGCTAGTGCAGGTAACAATGCCGCAGCTTGAAAGACGACGGGTAAATTACAGTGGATCAACCTTCAGACATGACACCGCATGGCGGAAGCTACCCTCCAGCAGCGGACGCGTCTTGGCGCACTCCGGCCCGGCAATCGGGCAGCGAGTGCGGAACACGCAACCAGAAGGCGGGTTGATTGGTGAGGGCAGCTCCCCCTCCAGCAACTGGATCTGCTTTTCCTTCTCCTTGTCCGGATCCGGGATGGGCACGGCTGACATCAGCGCCTTGGTATAAGGGTGCTGCGGGTGATGATAAACTTCGTCATAAGTCCCCAGCTCCACGGCATGCCCCAGATACATGACCAGTACACGATCGGATATATGCTTCACTACCGCCAGATCGTGGGCGATAAAGATCAATGACAATCCCATCTCACGCTGTAACTGTTGTAACAGATTGACCACCTGCGCCTGAATAGACACGTCTAACGCTGAAACCGGCTCGTCGCAAATCACCAGTTTAGGTTCCAGGATCAAGGCTCGGGCGATACCGATACGCTGACACTGTCCCCCGGAGAACTCATGGGGATAACGGTTAATCAGGTTTGGCAATAATCCCACCTTCAGCATCATCGCTTTGACTTTATCTTTGACTTCCTGACGTGGCATTTTGGGATAATAAGTGCGCAACGGTTCCGCAATAATCTCACCAATCGTCATGCGTGGATTCAGCGAAGCCAAAGGATCCTGAAAGATCATCTGAATGTCGCTGCGGGTTTTACGCCAATCCGCATCGCTCATTCCCAATAAATCCTTCCCTAACCAGGCCACTCGACCACTGGTTGCTTTCACTAGCCCAATAAGCGCGCGGGCAAATGTCGACTTACCGCAGCCAGATTCGCCGACTACCCCCAGGGTTTCACCTTCGAACAAGCGCAAGGTGACGCCATCAACCGCCTTCAGCGTTTTTGGCGCTTGCCAGAACCACTGTTTGTCATCATGAATATCAAAGTGAACTTTCAGGTCTGCTACTTCGAGCAGCACTTTTTTATCGGTTGCTGTCATACCAACGCCTCCACGGGCTTGAAGCAGGCGCGCAGGCGCCCTTCACCAAACTGCTCTAACGGCGGCGCACTCGCACACTGCTCCATCGCATACGGGCAACGAGGCTGGAACGGGCACCCTTTCGGTAAACGCAGCAGGTTTGGCGGGTTACCTGGGATGGTCATCAGAGATTCACCTTCGGCATCCAGGCGTGGTACGGCACTTAACAACCCGATGGAATAAGGATGGCTAGGATGATAGAACACATCGCGAGCGCTGCCATATTCCATGGTTCGGCCAGCGTACATCACCAGCACCTTGTTACAGATGCCCGCGACTACCCCCAGGTCATGGGTGATCATGATGATCGCCGTATTGAATTCACGCTTCAGGTCGTTCAACAGCGTCATGATCTGGGCCTGAACGGTCACGTCCAAGGCTGTGGTGGGTTCATCGGCAATCAACAGTTTTGGTCGGCATAACAGCGCCATGGCGATCATCACACGCTGGCGCATCCCACCGGAGAACTCGTGCGGATACATACGCATACGCTTACGGGCTTCTGGCATTTTTACTGCATCGAGCATGCGTACCGACTCTTCAAACGCCTCGCTCTTACTCATTTTTTTGTGCAGCATCAGGACTTCCATCAACTGCTCACCGACCCGCATATAGGGGTTCAGCGACGTCATCGGGTCCTGAAAGATCATCGAGATCTCTTCTGCCCGCAGCTTGTTGAGCTGGTCCTCTGGCAAGTTGAGAATTTCACGGCCGTTAAATTTTGCCGAACCGCCAATGCGGCCATTACTGGCCAGCAACCCCATGAGTGCGAACGCCGTTTGAGATTTACCCGAACCAGATTCGCCGACGATACCCAGGGTTTCCCCCGCCCGCAGATCGAAGTTAAGATCGTTCACCGCGGTCACGTCGCCGTCCGGTGTCGCAAACGTCACACGCAGATCGTTAACATCCAGCAGTAACGGCTGCACGTTGCCAGCGCCGGTTTGTCGCTGAGGATTTTCAATAATGCTCATGATTGCACTCCTTAACGATCTTTCGGGTCGAGGGCATCACGCA
The DNA here is from genome assembly GCF_006715025.1 of Serratia fonticola. Lineage (NCBI taxonomy): Bacteria > Pseudomonadati > Pseudomonadota > Gammaproteobacteria > Enterobacterales > Yersiniaceae > Serratia > Serratia fonticola. Next base: position 2,967,946 of record NZ_VFMK01000001.1, on the reverse strand, counting down.
GGCCATCGCCGATAAAGTTGAAACAAAACAGAGTGACAACCAGGAAACCGGCCGGGAACAGCAGCAACCACGGTGAAACCTCCATCGAGTTGGCGCCATCGCTGAGCAATGCCCCCCAACTGCTTAACGGCTCCTGCGTCCCCAACCCCAGGAAGCTAAGGAAGGACTCGAACAGGATCATGCTTGGCACCAGCAATGAGGCATACACCACCACCACGCCCAGCACGTTCGGCACGATATGCCGCAGGACGATATTGCGGGTAGAAACACCGCACACCAACGCCGCTTCGATGAACTCTTTACGCTTGAGGCTCAATGTCTGGCCGCGCACAATACGCGCCATGTCCAGCCACGACACCATACCGATCGCCACAAAGATCAGCAGAATGTTTTGCCCAAAGAAAGTTACCAGCAAAATCACAAAGAACATGAACGGGAAGGAGTTCAGAATTTCCAACAAGCGCATCATCACCGAGTCCGTTTTCCCGCCCAGATAGCCAGATAGCGAACCGTATAACGTACCGACCACCACGGCGACCAGCGCCGCAGCCACGCCGACCATCAGCGAAATACGTCCACCAATGGCCACACGCACCAGCAAGTCACGCCCTGAAGAATCCGTACCGAAGTAATGTGCTGATTCCAGGCTCGGTGCGGCCGACATCATCGCCCAATCGGTGTCATCATAAGCAAACTGAGACAACCAGGGGGCGCAGATTACGAATAGGGTAATCAGCGCTAAAACAAACAGGCTGGTCACCGCCGCCCGGTTATGCATAAAGCGGCGGCGAGCGTCTTGCCACAGACTGCGCCCTTCAACTTCCAGCTTTTCGCTGAAGTTTTCCAGAGCTTCGCTGTTCTTTTTCGTCAACATCTTGCGTGCTCCAGCTTAGTAACGGATTTTGGGATCGATCACGGCGTACAGCACGTCAACGATCGCATTAAACAGAATGGTCAAACCGCCAACCAGAATGGTCAGGCTCAACACCAGCGAGTAATCACGGTTCAGCGCCCCGTTAACAAACAGCTGGCCAATCCCCGGCAAACCATAGATGGTTTCAATCACCATCGAACCGGTGATAATACCGACAAATGCCGGCCCCATATAAGACAGCACCGGCAACAGTGCAGGCTTCAACGCATGGCGAAAGATAATGCGGCGCATCGGCAGCCCTTTGGCACGAGCGGTACGAATAAAGTTGGAGTGCAGCACCTCAATCATCGATCCGCGCGTAATACGGGCAATGCTGGCGATATAGGCCAGAGACAACGCCACCATGGGCAGGATCATGAACTTCAGCGCCCCGCCATTCCAGCCGCCACCGGGTAACCATTTCAAGGTGATGGCGAAAATCAGCACCAACAGGGGCGCAACCACAAAACTGGGGATCACCACACCGGTCATGGCGAACCCCATCACCGTATAGTCCCATTTGGTATTCTGCTTCAACGCGGCTATGACGCCTGCGCTCACGCCCAGAACCACAGCCAGTACGAAAGCGGCAAAACCCAGTTTGGCAGAAACGGGGAACGAGGCTGCTACCAAGTCATTAACCGAATAGTCTTTGTACTTAAACGAAGGGCCGAAATCGCCTTTTGACAGTTGCAGCAGATAGTGCCCGTACTGTTTCCAGATCGGATCGTTAAGATGGTATTTGGCTTCAATGTTGGCCATCACTTCGGGCGGCAGTGCTCGCTCACCGGTGAATGGGCTGCCGGGCGCGAGGCGCATCATAAAGAAAGAAATGGTGATGAGAATAAATAGTGTCGGGATCGCCTCTAACAAGCGGCGAAAAATAAATTTAAGCATTGCCCTAACCCTGTGCTTACAGCCTGATAACGGCTTATAGTCTTGAGATGGGCTGGCGGCCTCAGCCACCAGCCCTTACCGCATCAATGCTTGATGATGTACAGGTTTTTGTCGTACACGTTATCAAGCGGGTCTTTGCCGGTGTAACCGCCAACATAAGGTTTCACCAACCGGGCATTTACATAGTAAAAGACAGGAACGATGGCAGAATCTTTATCCAGTTGCACTTCGGCTTTCTGGTAAAGTTCAGCACGCTCATCTTTGGTTTTAGCTGTCAGCACGTTTGCCATCAGCTTGTCGAATTCCGCACTCTTATAGTGCGGGGTGTTGCTGCTGCTATCAGACAGCATCATGTTCAGGAAGGAACTTGGTTCGTTATAGTCAGCACACCAGCCGGCACGGGAAACATCATAAGTGCCCTGATGGCGGGTATCCAGGAAGGTTTTCCACTCCTGATTCACCAGTTTCACATCCACACCCAGATTTTTCTTCCAGATGGAGGCGGCAGCAATCGCCAGTTTCTTATGCAGATCCGAGGTGTTATACAGCAGTGAGAAAGTCAGCGGTTTATTCGGACCATACCCCGCTTCGGCCAACAGTTTCTTGGCTTCTTCGTTACGTTTTTCCTGGGTCCAACCGAACCACTCAGGTGCAGTCAGTTTGGCTCCATCGGTATAAGGAGGAGTGAAGCCGTAGGCTGGCAAATCGCCCTGGTTTTTCACCTTGTTGACGATAATGTCACGATCCATCCCCAGCTTCAGTGCTTCACGTACGCGAGCATCGGTGAACGGGGCCTTCTGGTTGTTGATTTCATAGTAATAAGTACACAGATAAGGATCGACGTGAACTTCTTGCGGGATCTCTTTTTTCAGCTTCTGGAACAACTCAATCGGCATGTTGTTATAGGTCATGTCGATTTCACCGGTACGGTAGCGGTTTACGTCGGTGACTTCTGAAGCGATCGGCAGGAAGGTGACTTTGTTAATGATGGTTTTGGCGTTATCCCAATATTCCGGGTTACGTTCCAGCACGATACGTTCGTTAACGACCCAGTCCTTCAGTTTGTATGCACCATTGCTGACGTAGTTTGCAGGCAGCGTCCATTTATCGCCGAACTTCTCTACCGCGTCTTTATACACCGGCTTCATGGCATAGTGCGGGGTCATTTCTACCAGATACGGAACCGGTTCGCTTAACGTTACCTGGAAGGTATGATCATCAATCGCTTTCACACCCAACGTTGACTTGTCTTTTTTACCGGCGATGATGTCATCCACGTTCTCAACGTGGGCGTACTGCAGGTAACTGGCATAAGGGGACGCAGTTTTCGGGTCGACCACACGTTGCCAGCTATACACAAAATCCTGTGCCGTTACCGGCTGGCCATTTGACCATTTTGCGTCTTTACGCAGGTGGAAAGTCCACACTTTAAAATCTTTGTTATCCCAGCTTTCTGCTACCCCCGGAACGATTGAGCCGTCTAGGCTGTTGTTTGCCAGACCTTCCATCAGATCGCGGGTGACGTTATTTTCTGGCACGCCTTCGATTTTATGTGGGTCAAGAGATTGTACTTCGGAACCGTTGTTCTTAACGATTTCCTGTTTCTCCGCCAGCTGCACCCCTGCAGGCACATCGGCCGCAAATGCACTTCCGGTTGCCGTAATACCTAGCGCCGCAATAATGCCTGCCGCCAGCAGTGATTTTTTTGTGATGTTGGTCATTGTCTAAACTCCAGTTTTTATTATCACAGACCCGTCGTGGGATCTGCGTTGCCCGTTAACCGGGTGTTGTTTTGGCCAGGCACCGCGGAACGAAGCGGCGCAGCCTTTCCTGTGTATTCCCAGCCCCTGTTGGCACCAGGAATACCCACATTACGGCTTGATGATATAAAAGTTTTTCACATCGATGTAATCAAGCGGATCTTTGCCGGTAAAACCCCCGACAGTGGGTTTAACCAGACGCGCACTGACCCGATAGTAAACCGGCACCAGCGCAGAATCCTTATCCAACATCGTTTCAGCCTGCTGATAAATAGCCGCACGTGCAGCGGCATCTGGCGCTTTCAACGTACTGGCCATCAGTGCATCAAATGCTGGATTTTTGTAGAAGAAGGTATTAATGCTGCTATGGGAAAGCAGCATATTTAAAAACGCACTCGGTTCGTTGTAGTCCCCGCACCAGGTGGCTCGGGCAACATCAAACTGCCCTTCATGTCTGCTTTGCAGCGAGGTCTTCCACTCCTGATTTTGTAGCGTCACCTCCGCACCCAGGTTTTTCTTCCACATGGACGCCGCGGCGATGGCTTGCTGCTTATTCTGATCTGAGGTGTTATACAACAAGGTAAACTTGAGTGGTTTTGCCGCCGTATAACCGGCATCTGCCAACAGTTTCTTCGCCGTTTCATTGCGTTTTTCCTGCGTCCATCCTGCCCATTCTGGTGCAGTGAAGGCAGCCCCCTCAATAAAGGTTGGCGTAAAACCATAGGCCGGGATCTGGCCCTGTCCCATGATCTTGTTGGCAATGATGTCGCGATCCAGTGTCAATTTAACCGCGGTGCGTACACGAGCATCGGTAAACGGCGCTCGCTGATTATTGATCTCATAGTAAAAAGTGCACAGGTAAGGATTAACATGTAGCTGTTCCGGGATTTCGCGCTTCATTTTCACATACAAATTCGGCGGAATGGCGCTATTGGTAATATCGATTTCACCACTGCGATAACGGTTGATATCGCTCACTTCGGAAGATAGCGGCAGGAAGGTAGCCTGCTCGATCACCGTTTTTTTATTATCCCAATAGCTCGGACTACGCTCGAGGACAATGCGTTCATTGACCACCCATTGTTTTAAACGATAAGCCCCATTACCCACGTAGTTTTGCGGCAACGTCCACTTGTCACCATACTTTTCGACGACGGACTGTTTTAACGGCTTCATTGAGGTGTGCGAAAGCATATTGACAAAATAAGGGACAGGTTCACTCAACGTCACTTTCAGCGTTTTGTCATCAACAGCGCTAACGCCAAGTGACTGTGGGGATTTTTTACCCGCCAGGATAGCGTCAATATTCTCAATCTTGGCGTACTGCAGGTAGCTGGCATACGGCGAGCCCGTTTTTGGATCTGCCAGGCGTTGCCAACTGTAGACGAAATCCTGTGCGGTAACCGGCGAACCATCACTCCATACCGCCTCTTTTCGCAGATGGAACAACCAGCTTTGGTAGCCGTTGTTTTCCCAACGCTCTGCCACGGCGGGTACAAGATGGCCGTTGGCATCGGTGCTGACCAACCCCTCCAGCAGATTAAGGATAATATTGCTTTCCGGAACCCCTTCAACTTTATGCGGATCCAACGAAGCCACTTCTGAACCGTTGTTTATCACGATGCTTTGTTGCGCTGCCAGTTTTACGCCAGCTGGCACATCTGCCGCCAAAGTTGCATTGCAGGTAGAAAACCCCAGCGAGGCGGCCATGATAACGGCCAAGGATTGGCGCTTCGTTGCTTGTTGCATTGTTTCGGGCTCCTTTCACCTAATAGGATGTCATAGCAATAATTGTGAAATGCTTATCACAAATTCTAAATAGACGGATACCAGCAAAAATCATTCCTACTTAGCACACTAACGACCAGATTCCCCTGTTGAGAAGTTGCTCGGAAATTAGCAGAAGCAAAAATCCATAGCCAATAAATTTTACAGAAATGTTAAGCATTTCTCTTTTGTTGCCCCGAGGCGTTGCAGTTAAACGTTCACCCCATCCGACAACAATAAACCCAACAATCTGATTTTAAACAAAAAATAACACGCTCAACTCAGTCCAGAAGCTCTCTCGGCGGCCCATCGCCACAAAACAAACATTCATTTAACAAAAACACCATTAAAAGAATAAACACCTGCCTATGCGTGGTTAATCACTAATAACACCTGTATGAAACGGAGACAAGCCCTACAGAATGATGTGATTAATTTAACAGCAGTTTTAACATTGGGAAGGCAAAAACAAGGGGATAAGGGGAAGAAAAGTACGGGAAATAATAAGCAGACGTTTTATTAAGCGATAAAATGGGATTTGCGCCACAAGACTGTGCAATAGAATAAAAACCAACCAGTTTATGCACCCTATTAAGGCAATGAAAATCTAATTTTAATTATTAAAAAATAATTTAAGCCGCGAACAGGCTTACCCGCGGCATTGATAAGGTTTATAGCAAGCCTGGGAATATGGCTTTAATTCCGGTCACAATAAATTCAATCCCCAGAGCCATCAGTAACAGCCCCATGATACGAGTAATCACGTTGATGCCCGTTTGCCCCAGCAAACGCACCAGCAGCGGCGCTGCTCGGAACAATAACCAGCAACAAAAGGCAAACAGGGCAATAGCCACGGTAAAGCCCAACAGGTTCTGCCAACTGTGATAGCGGGAACTCCAGACAATGGTGGAACTGATTGCCCCTGGCCCAGCCATCAAGGGTAACGCCAAGGGAACAACCCCTATACTCTCGCGGATCGCACTCTCTGATTTTTCCTGCTTGTTCTGTTTATCCTCCCCCAACTTGCCACTGATCATCGACATGGCAATGGTCACCACCAGGATCCCCCCGGCAATACGGAAAGAGTCAATAGAAATACCGAACATTCGCAGTATGGCTTCCCCCAGAAACAACGAGGTCCATAAGATAATCGCTACCGACAGGTTTGCCGTCAGGTTGGTTTTATTACGCCCCGCCTCCGCCTGATAGCTGGTCATACTGATAAACACCGGCAGGATGCCGACAGGGTTTACCAGCGCAAACAAGCCAACAAAGAACTTGATGTAGCCGGAAAAATCCAACAGAGATTGGCCCACGAAAAACTCCGCATAAAAAGCTGTAAAAAGAGACACCGCCGATGCGCGCTAATGTAATAGAATTGCGCTAGCTAATCCATCCACTCAAGCAGCATTTTTCCCTACCCCGACATTATGTTACAAAACAATTGCCCACTGTTAACATTGTGTTTAGGCATTGCTGTTTTACGTGTCAAATCTGCAATAGCACCTCAGTTGTTGATAATTACTCTCAACAAATAATAGCTGAATGGTGTCAGCTTGCGATTTTTATGATGTATGTCACAAAACAACTACTCAGGAATAGTTAAGCTCTTAGCCGTAGTCAAAAGACAGAGCAAGTTCCTGATAGAGCACCTGGGGTTTCTTGTTCCACACTTTTTGTCTGCTACCAATCTCGCGCTTGGTAAAGCTCTTTAAGTAAATCAGCAGCATGAGTCGCTAAATGTGGGGAAACGCTTGTCTTTTAACAGACGCCTTCTTGCCATCTGTCTATACTAGTTGCTCGCACGGCTTATTTACTGAAAGAGTTTAACATTTATCAGGAGAGCATTATGGCTGTAACGAATGTCGCTGAACTGAACGAGCTAGTAGCGCGTGTCAAAAAAGCCCAGCGTGAGTATGCCAACTTCTCACAAGAGCAAGTTGATAAGATCTTCCGCGCCGCTGCCCTCGCCGCTGCCGATGCCCGTATTCCCCTGGCTAAAATGGCCGTCGAAGAGTCCGGTATGGGTATCGTTGAAGACAAGGTTATCAAAAACCACTTCGCTTCCGAATATATCTATAACGCTTATAAAGATGAAAAGACCTGCGGTATCCTCTCCGAAGACGATACTTTCGGTACCATCACGATTGCAGAGCCGATTGGCCTGATTTGCGGTATCGTACCCACCACCAACCCAACTTCTACAGCCATCTTCAAAGCGCTGATCAGCCTGAAGACACGTAACGGTATCATTTTCTCCCCGCACCCGCGTGCGAAGAACGCCACCAACAAAGCCGCAGACATCGTGCTGCAGGCTGCTATCGCTGCTGGCGCGCCGAAAGACATCGTGGGTTGGATTGACCAGCCGTCGGTCGAATTGTCCAACCAGTTGATGCACCACCCAGACATTAACCTGATCCTGGCAACCGGTGGCCCAGGTATGGTTAAAGCAGCATACAGTTCAGGTAAACCCGCTATCGGTGTGGGTGCTGGTAACACGCCGGTTGTGGTGGATGAAACCGCCGACATTAAACGTGTTGTCGCGTCAATCCTGATGTCAAAAACCTTCGACAGCGGTGTTATCTGTGCGTCTGAACAGTCCGTGATCGTCGTTGACTCTGTATACGATGCCGTTCGTGAGCGTTTCTCTTCCCACGGTGGCTATATGCTGCAGGGGAAAGAACTGAAAGCCGTTCAAGACATCATCCTGAAAAACGGTGGCCTGAACGCCGCTATCGTCGGGCAATCCGCGCCGAAAATCGCCGAAATGGCCGGTATCAAAGTGCCAGCCAATACCAAGATCCTGATCGGTGAGGTGAAGCTGGTTGATGAGTCTGAACCGTTTGCACACGAAAAACTGTCGCCTACCCTGGCGATGTACCGTGCAAAAGACTTCGAAGACGCCGTGAGCAAAGCAGAGAAACTGGTTGCCATGGGCGGCATCGGTCACACTTCTTGTCTGTATACCGATCAGGACAACCAGACTCAGCGTGTCGAGTATTTCGGCGACAAAATGAAAACTGCACGTATCCTGATTAACACCCCGGCTTCTCAGGGGGGTATCGGTGACCTGTATAACTTTAAACTCGCTCCGTCACTGACGCTGGGCTGCGGTTCATGGGGTGGTAACTCCATCTCTGAAAACGTCGGTCCAAAACACTTGATCAACAAGAAAACTGTAGCGAAGCGAGCAGAAAACATGTTGTGGCACAAACTTCCTAAATCAATCTACTTCCGCCGTGGCTCTCTGCCAATCGCGCTGGAAGAAGTGGCTACCGATGGGGCTAAACGCGCCTTTATCGTTACCGACCGCTATCTGTTCAATAACGGCTATGCCGATCAGATCACCAAGGTTCTGAAATCGCACGGTATTGAAACTGAAGTGTTCTTTGAAGTCGAAGCTGACCCAACGCTGAGCATCGTTCGTAAAGGTGCCGATCAGATGAACTCCTTCAAGCCTGACGTGATTATCGCACTTGGCGGTGGTTCACCAATGGATGCGGCGAAGATCATGTGGGTGCTGTACGAACATCCTGAAACGCATTTCGAAGACTTGGCTCTGCGCTTTATGGACATCCGTAAACGTATCTACAAGTTCCCGAAAATGGGCGTGAAAGCGAAGATGATCGCCGTCACCACCACTTCAGGTACCGGTTCAGAAGTAACACCATTTGCGGTTGTTACCGATGACGCTACCGGCCAGAAATACCCATTGGCGGACTATGCTCTGACCCCGGATATGGCGATTGTCGATGCCAACCTGGTGATGAACATGCCAAAATCTCTGTGCGCATTTGGCGGCCTGGATGCAGTCACTCACGCCCTGGAAGCTTACGTTTCCGTGCTGGCAAACGAATATTCAGACGGCCAGGCGCTGCAAGCCCTGAAATTACTGAAAGAATATCTGCCAGCCAGCTATAAAGAAGGCGCGAAGAACCCAGTAGCTCGTGAGCGTGTACACAACGCGGCAACTATTGCTGGTATCGCGTTTGCCAACGCCTTCCTGGGTGTGTGTCACTCAATGGCCCACAAGTTGGGTTCTGAGTTCCACATTCCACACGGTCTGGCTAACGCCATGTTGATCTCTAACGTTATCCGTTATAACGCCAACGACAACCCGACCAAGCAGACAGCATTCAGTCAGTATGACCGTCCGCAAGCTCGTCGTCGCTACGCAGAGATCGCTGATCACCTGGGCCTGAGTGCTGCTGGTGACCGCACGGCTCAGAAGATCGAAAAACTGCTGAAATGGCTGGACGAGATCAAAGCAGAGCTGGGTATCCCTGCTTCAATCCGTGAAGCCGGTGTGCAAGAAGCCGACTTCCTTGCGAAGGTCGACAAACTGTCCGAAGACGCGTTTGATGACCAATGTACGGGAGCCAACCCGCGCTATCCACTGATTGCAGAACTCAAGCAAATCATGCTGGATACCTTCTATGGTCGCGAATTCAGCGAAGTTACAGAAGCAGCCGAGGTAGCAGCACCTGTTGCGGCCAAAGCGGAAAAAAAGTCCAAGAAGTAACCCTTCTGTGAAATAACAAAAAACCCGCTGAAAAGCGGGTTTTTTTTGGGGTGATGGTAACGCTGTTATTAATCTGGGATAGGCAAGACAGGCATAGCAGGCAGTTGACGTCGTAATGCCCCTGCAACCGGCTCTCCCTACCCTCTGGCGTTACTGATGTTATCTGATAGTCACTCGATATTGCGGTTGCTAAACAAGCGTTGCCCTCTTAAACAGCCGTGACCACGCCCGATTCTGGCCGCCGCGAAGTGCCTCCCCGCAGGCCCAACTGCGATTCACGCCTTGTTCACCTCGCCTAAAACCACCGAAAGGTTTTTATACTTAGTTCAAGGCGTTTCTTTCGGCATTAGGGGGACTAACAAGAAATACAGGTATCAATACAAGGTATTTTACAAAAACACGCCAGAAACCCGCTGAGGCGCTTCTGGCCTGTTATTATCCCAGTGGCTTTATCGCTTCTTTATAATGCTTGCGGCATACCGACACATAGCTTTCATTGCCGCCAATAACCACCTGCTCCCCAGCATGCATCGCCTTACCATCTTCTCCCAGGCGCAAAACCATATTGGCTTTGCGACCACAATGGCAAATCGTTTTCAGTTCAACCAGCTTATCTGCCCACGCCAGCAGATGATGGCTACCGACGAACAGTTGTCCAAGAAAGTCCGTACGTAAGCCGTAACACAACACGGGGATATCCAGTTGATCAACAACCTCACAAAGATCTTCCACCTGCTCTTTGGTCAGAAACTGACTTTCGTCCACCAGGACACAATGCACCGGTTGCTGTTGATGCTCTTGATTAATCATTGCATACAGCTGGGTCTGATTATTATAGAGCTGAGCTTGCGAAGAGAGCCCGATGCGAGAACTTACCTTGCCAACACCGAAACGATGATCAATCTCAGCAGTAAACACCAGCGTACGCATACCACGTTCTTGATAATTATATGAAGATTGTAATAACGCTGTGGATTTTCCCGCATTCATAGCGGAGTAATAAAAATAAAGTTGAGCCATGAGGCTGCGACTCCAGTGGTATAAGATATATTCAGTCAAGGTTGCAGAGGGACAGTGTAGCATATCCCTCACGTAGACTCAGCCTGTAAGCCACACATTATCAGCATGTTAGTAAATAACCAGGCTTTCAAATGAAACAAGGTATCGCTCGGTTGCCCATTTTTACATCTATTTACATGGCGCTTACTTTTGGCATGATAATTAATTAATGCTAATGATTAACCTAACTCATTAATGGTTATGTGGATATCCCCAGTGAACCCGCAAAGCCCAAGGTGATAGACATGGCGCAAAGGCTATTTAATGCGGTCATAGCCAAGGGGAAGCAATGTTAATTGAAACCTTTAACGACTTGGCCATGCCGGACGTTATCTTTCCCATATACCCCCATTTTTACAATGCCAGCCCTTCCTGTTCAGGGATTAAGGCCGCAAAACCATCGTCATACTGTTATAGAACATAATTAAAACGGGCTAACAAAATGTCTTGAAACTCGACAAACATGACCTTGGCTGTTGAAAATTTAGCTTCGAAACATGTAGAGTAATAGTTCGATTCACTGGTGTTATTAGTCGGACAGTTCTCAATATCGGTATTTTTAAAGGTAAATTTAGTGACTCTTTCCAATTTGGCTATTGCAGAAAAGAAAAGAGCACTCTATTATTATCCCGACGCCCCCCACTAATATAATTTGAGACTAGGACAATGAGCGAAGCATTAAAGATTTTGAACAACATCCGTACTCTTCGTGCACAGGCAAGAGAATGCAGCCTGGAAACGTTGGAAGAGATGCTTGAGAAACTGGAAGTTGTTGTTAACGAACGTCGCGAAGAAGACAGCCAGGCTCAGGCAGAAATTGAAGAACGTACCCGTAAACTGCAGCAATATCGTGAAATGCTGATTGCAGACGGTATTGATCCAAACGAACTGTTGCAAACTATGGCTGCAACTAAAGCCGCGGGTAAAGCAAAACGTGCTGCACGTCCTGCTAAATACCAATATAAAGACGAAAACGGCGAAATGAAAACCTGGACCGGCCAGGGCCGTACTCCGGCTGTGATTAAAAAAGCTATCGAAGAGCAAGGTAAATCTCTGGACGATTTCCTGCTGTAATAGCATTTGATTACCGTTGAAAGGCTCCCTATGGGAGCCTTTTTGTTTTATACGGCCTGCAAAAGCGTCAAGGCTTTGCGAGCCTTAATCGCACATACTAATCAAAATTCTGATGTCACAAGAAAAGATAAAGGGGCCAAAGCCCCTTTATTTAACAAGTGCATCGTTCACTTACTGAACGTTATAAAACATCTTATACCATTCAACAAACCGTTTGACGCCTTCACCGACGCTGGTTTCAGGTTTAAACGCAATAGTTTGGTAAAGCGCTTCGGTATCCGCACTGGTATCCATCACATCACCAGGTTGCATCGGCAGCATATTTTTACGCGCAGTGATACCTAATGCCTCTTCCAAGGCATGAATATATTCCATTAACTTCACTGGGCTGCTATTGCCAATATTATAAACATGGTAAGGCGCAGAACTGGTTGCGGCCGATCCTTGCTCTACCGTCCAATTGGGATTGGGTTGAGGAACAATAGCCTGTAAGCGCACCACCGCCTCCGCAATATCATCAATGTAGGTAAAATCACGGTGCATTTCACCATGGTTATACACATCAATGCTCTCACCCGCCAACATCGCTTTGGTGAATTTAAACAGCGCCATGTCAGGACGCCCCCAAGGACCATATACGGTGAAAAAGCGCAGCCCAGTAGTTGGCAGACCATATAAATGCGAATAGCTATGGGACATCAGCTCATTGGCTTTTTTAGTCGCGGCATACAACGATATTGGATGGTCAACGGGATCTTCAGCCGAGAAAGGTAATTTGCGGTTAAGACCATATACCGAACTGGATGAGGCGTACAACAAATGCCCTACTTTATTATGCCGGCAGCCTTCAAGAATGTTCAAGTGACCAATCAGATTTGAATCGGCATAAGCCAGGGGATGACCTAACGAATAACGGACCCCGGCCTGAGCACCAAGATGAATGACACGCTCAAACTGGTGTTCTGCAAAAAGCTCGGCAATACCGTTACGATCGGCCAAATCCAGCTTGATAAACTGAAATGCTGGCTTATTAGCCAGCATTTCAAGTCGAGCCTGTTTCAGGCTGACATCATAATAATCATTCAGGTTGTCAATACCGACAACCTGATGCCCGGCGGATAACAAACGCTCCGTTACGTGATAACCAATAAATCCTGCAGCGCCTGTGACCAGGAATTTCATGCTCACCTCTTAAATAACCGGCTTAATCGATGCGCCGCGGCCGATACCATAATATGTAAAGCCACGAGCTTGCAAACGTTCCGGATCAAACAGATTACGCCCGTCAAAAATCACAGGCTGTTTCAGTGCCAGTTTAATGGAATCAAAATCTGGTGCACGGAAATTTTGCCATTCGGTACAGATAACCAGTGCATCTGCTCCCTGTAACGCAGCCTCTTTGGTGCCCATCAATTTCAAATCAGGACGGTGACCATAGATGCGCTGTGCTTCTGCCATCGCTTCTGGGTCATAAGCCTGCACGTTGGCCCCTAATTCCCACAGCGTTTCCATCAGCACGCGGCTGGAGGCCTCTCGCATATCGTCAGTGTTAGGTTTAAATGCCAGCCCCCATAAAGCGAAGGTTTTACCTTTCACATCGTTACCGAAGTGTTGTTGGATGAACTGGGTCAGCTTATATTTTTGCTGAGAGTTCACCTGCTCTACCGCTTGCAATAGTTTTGGTTGATAACCGATATGCTCCGCGGTACGGATCAGTGCCTGAACATCTTTCGGGAAACAAGAGCCGCCGTAACCACAGCCAGGATAGATAAAGTGATAACCGATGCGGGAATCAGAGCCGATACCCTGGCGCACTTTTTCAATATCCGCCCCCAGCATTTCTGCCAGATTAGATATTTCATTCATAAAGCTGATTTTGGTGGCCAGCATACAGTTAGCCGCATATTTGGTCAGCTCGGCACTGCGGATATCCATCAGGATCATCCGATCGTGATTGCGGTTGAACGGCTCATACAGTTCACGCAGTGGCTCAATGACATCTTTATTGTCTGTACCAATAACAATGCGCTCAGGGCGCATACAGTCCGCTACGGCAGCCCCCTCTTTAAGGAACTCAGGGTTTGATACCACATCAAAGGCGATATTGCTGCCACGCTTTTGCAGCGCTGCGCTCATCACTTCACGTACTTTATCTGCGGTGCCAACGGGTACGGTGGATTTGTCGATCACCACTTTGTGCTCAGTCATATGTTCCGCAATGGTACGAGCTACAGCGGTCACATATTTGAGGTCTGCTGAGCCATCTTCATCGGGCGGAGTACCTACCGCGATAAACTGAATAGCCCCATGCGCAACACCTGCTTTGGCATCCGTGGTGAAGCGTAAACGACCGGCCTCATAGTTTTGCTGTACCAGCGGTGTCAGACCCGGTTCAAAGATCGGTATATTCCCTTTTTTGAGGTTTTCAACCTTATTTTCATCGATGTCGATACACATAACATCGTGCCCGACTTCCGCCAACACAGCTGCCTGTACCAGGCCAACATAGCCAATACCGAAAACGGTTACTTTCATTGGAAAATCCTAGTTTTTCAAATTTAACAAAAAGTTATGACGTTATTGCTGTTTGTCCGCCATCAAGTGTTTAAGCCAGACAGAGAATGCTTCACCCAGGCTGGCATGGCGTAATCCATATTCGACAAATGCCTGCATATAGCCCAGCTTGTTTCCACAGTCATGACTGATCCCTTTGAGATGGTATGCCGCAACGGGTTCGTTCTGCATCAACATATCAATGGCGTCGGTAAGCTGGATTTCATCACCTGCACCCGGCGGTGTCTTGGCCAGCAGTGCCCAAATATCAGCAGAAAGCACATAGCGCCCAACGATGGCAAGATTAGACGGCGCTTCTTCTGGCCGCGGTTTTTCTACCACGCTGACCATTGGCGCGCTTTCACCAGGTTGCAACGCATAGCCCTTACAATCCGCAACACCATAGCTTCCGACATCTTTATGTGGCACCGGTTCAACCATAATCTGACTGACACCGGTTTGTTCGAAACGCTGCAGCATTTCATGCAGGTTGTCTTTTCTCAGATCGGCGCTGTATTCATCAAGGATAACGTCTGGCAACACGACGGCGACCGGCTCATCGCCCACCAGTGGATAGGCGCACAGGATCGCATGGCCAAGGCCTTTGGCAACGCCCTGACGCACCTGCATCACCGTCACCCCTTTAGGGCAGATAGATTGAATCTCGTCCAACTGTTGACGCTTTACGCGTTTTTCCAACATTGCTTCCAATTCAAAGCTGGTATCAAAATGGTTCTCAATTGAATTTTTTGAGGAATGAGTCACCAAAACGATTTCATTGATCCCTGCAGCGATACATTCATTCACCACGTATTGAATCAAAGGCTTATCAACCAGAGGTAGCATCTCTTTGGGAATAGCTTTCGTCGCGGGTAACATCCGCGTCCCCAGACCTGCAACTGGGATGACCGCTTTTCTGACTTTGGTATTTAAAGCAGACATACTTCCTCTCTCAATATGAGCTCAAATTATGAGCTTAATCTGCTATGCAAAAAAACTTTCGAAGTATACCAGCTTAAACCCGCTGAGCATTACCCCAAGTTCAAATAACAATAAATTAAGACAATTGCCTAGCTGAGAGTTTCAGACGTGGAATAGACGTAGAAATTATCGGTAAGTGATGTGGCATGAAGATGCATTGGCGTTTTATTCAGCACTCAGCATCAAACGCAGCCGTCCCCCACTTCCCCACACCTGGCACTGCCAGGCATCACAGCGCTGACTGATCTGATTCATGTAAGTGGTACTTAATGTCCCCAAGGGTACACCATTACTTAATTGTATTTGGTTATCCCCTGTATTTACACTGGCATGCAAACCGGCAGAAACCAATACCAGGTTTTTATATTCCGCATGATAGTAACCTACCAACAGGGGAAATTGGCCTTCAAGCTTGCCTTGACGTAATAACTGATTAACTTGTTTTAACAGTGCTGACATTTGCGGCAGGCGATGCTGCTGATTTGCTAAATGATCTCGCAGTAAGCCATTGAATAAAGCTCGTAATAACAACGCCGCCATTACCCCATTATCCCCTGCACGGGTAACATCCAGGCAATAAAAAGCCAGATCCTTATCCGATAAAGCAGCAATATCCAGCACCAGACCGGGATTTTCACCGGTGGTTAATTGACGATAATTAATACGACAACCGGCCACGGTCTGTTGCACCGGCGGTTGTAATTGTTTGAGTAACCTCACCGCTTCAGAAGGATTTTGGCTTAACGCACTCCAATCCTGAAGCAATTCGGCTTCTTCGATCGCCTGAGAGGTAAACATATTGGGATAGAGGCAAGCCAAAACGGCCTCACGCAGACGATTGAGATCGGTAAGGGGTTTCAGCAACACATCCTGCACCCCAAGACGCAGCACCTTAGCGATGTCAGCCATTTTATCTGTTGCGGAAATAACCAGTACCGGGATCTGAATACCTTGCAATCGTAAGTGTTCCACAAACTCTATGCCGTCCATTTCTGGCATGGCGAGGTCGCACAGGATCAGATCTGGGTTGGTTTCTTCGACGGCGCTCAATGCCAGTAAGCCATTGGGCGCTTCACAGGTCTGTGCCCCCAAGGACTCCAGATAGTTGACAAGCACAGAACGAAAAACTGACTCGTCCTCAACGATTAAGATGCGCTTGTTTATCAGTGGTAATGCCATTGACCGAGCCTCTTCCCTTTTGATGATGTAATAGTGGCTCATAATGGACACTTGTGCTTGCCGAAAATATCCCCAACAGCATCATTCTCCCCTAAGAACCGGTAATCATTTATTTTTTATCAACGGTGCCAAGATATCTATCTGTTTTTCCACCGCCAGCCGCCCCGCCTCTATGGCTTCACTGGCGCGATGGAAGTCCAGCGTCGATATTTGCGGGCAATAAGGCTGTATCAGTACATCTGGCGGATCGCTCGCCATCCGAGTGCGCTTCACTCGGTTCTCAAGCATCTGAATCGAAGTGCTCATGATTTCCATCGCGGTAGGCGTGAAATTGGTTTTCTTCAGCGTGAGTCGATTAATCCGTTCCCGTAAACGCTCGCGCCAAGTACTCACATCGCCATTACGCACTTCAATATCGTCGCTATGTACTGAAAACAAATCCTGCTGCATCAAGTGTGCATCATGTTGTAAATCCACGGCAATAACAATATCTGCCCCCATCGCTCTGGTCAGCGAAATGGGCACCGGGTTCACCAATGCCCCGTCCACCAACCAATAACCTTCATACCAGACTGGTGCCAATAGTCCTGGCATACTACAAGAGGCGCGAATGGCCTGGTGGATATCGCCTTTGGTCATCCACAACTCACGGCCAGTGCTAAGATTGGTCGTCACAGCACCAAATTTGAGCGAGCAATCGGCAAAATCATCAATATTCAGCAATTGACCAACCACATTGAAAACACGCTCCCCGCGTAATAACCCTCCTCGTTGCCAGGATAAATCCATCAGTTTGATCACGTCCCAATAGCTGAATGACCGCACCCATTGCTCCATCACCGGTAGACGATGGCTGGCAAAAGCCGCGCCCACCAACGCCCCCACGGAGCAACCCGCCACAATATCAGCCTCAATGCCCAGCTTTCGCAATGCGTTAATCACGCCGATATGCGCCCAGCCTTTGGCGGCTCCAGCACCTAACGCCAACCCGATTTTTACTTTCCGCATATCCGTCTGTCCTTTGCCGGTGAATTATTTCAGCCCCGATCGCAGGGTACATTGTCACCCATGAAGGTTGTTAGGTAACATATGCGCTAAATTCATTTTAGCTTCCGCTTTGCATCGTGCGAGCGAACCACTTTGAGGCGTTATTTTGACTGAGCTATGCCCTTGCAGCAGCGGGCTGGAATACAGCGCTTGCTGCGAACCCTTTATAACGGGTAATCAGCATGCCCCGTCTCCAGGCAAACTCATGCGCTCCAGATATACCGCCTATGTTAGACAGGATGCGGATTATCTGATTGCCACCTGGCACCCAGATTGCCGGGCCGAATCCTGGCGCACCGCCATCACCAACAGCTTTGGCAACACCCAATGGCTTGGGCTCACCCTGATAGAAGAAACTGCCGGAGCTAGCGTGGATGAGGGTTTCGTCGAGTTCATCGCGCGTTTCACCGAGGGAGAAAGTAAGCCCAGCGCAATGCATGAACGTTCTCGCTTTCTTCGCCTTGAACAACGCTGGTACTATATTGACGGAACCAAACCTCAGCCGGGCAGGAATGCCACTTGCCCCTGCGGTTCAGGCAAAAAATATAAAAAGTGCTGCGGGCAATAAACCAGCAAGTTAAGAGCCTATTGGAATAGGCGCTCAGTATCAGACAGGATCCATAGACTTATGCCACACCAAAATGTACAAAGAAAAATTCTGCGCACCATCTGCCCTGACGCAAAAGGGTTGATCGCCAAGATCACCAACATTTGCTACAAGCACGAACTGAATATCGTGCAGAACAATGAATTTGTCGATCACCTCACCGGGCGGTTTTTTATGCGTACCGAGCTGGAGGGGATTTTCAATGATGCTACGCTGTTAGCCGATCTGGATGGCGCACTACCTGAGGGTTCCGTTCGTGAACTACACAGCGCAGGCCGCCGCCGCATCGTCGTATTAGTCACCAAAGAAGCGCACTGCCTGGGTGATTTATTGATGAAAAGCGCTTACGGCGGGCTGGACGTTGAGATTGCCGCCGTCATCGGTAACCACGCCACCCTGCAGACGCTGGTTGAACGCTTTGATATCCCGTTCCATCTGGTCAGCCATGAAGGCCTGACGCGTGAGCAGCACGATCAGAAAATGATTGCGCAGATCGATCAGTACCAGCCGGATTATGTCGTGCTGGCCAAATATATGCGCGTTCTTACCCCTGCATTCGTACAGCATTATCCAAACCAGGTGATTAACATCCACCATTCGTTCCTGCCTGCGTTTATCGGCGCTCGCCCTTATCACCAGGCCTACGAGCGCGGCGTGAAAATCATCGGTGCGACCGCCCACTACGTGAACGATAGCCTGGATGAAGGCCCAATCATCATGCAGGATGTCATTCATGTGGATCACACCTACTCAGCAGAAGATATGATGCGCGCCGGGCGTGACGTTGAAAAAAACGTTCTCAGCCGTGCACTGTACCGAGTACTGGCGCAACGGGTGTTCGTCTATGGCAACCGCACAGTAATCCTGTAACTGTTCAAGAAAGCGGTGTCTTTCGTTCACGGAAGCGCCGCCAAGAATAAAAAAACGGCAAACGATTCATTTTCTGCATTTCAATGCTTTACACACGCGCTTCATTTGATATGATGCGCCCCGCTTACCGAGACAGTGGTTTCGCAAGCAAGGCCAGTGGTGGGGTTCCCGAGCGGCCAAAGGGAGCAGACTGTAAATCTGCCGTCACAGACTTCGAAGGTTCGAATCCTTCCCCCACCACCATCTTCCTCTCAGCCACTGAGCAAACAGAGAAATCTGGAGTCTCATGAAACGCTGAGGGGGAAGGTCGAGAACCTTCGACCAAGGTTCGAGTCGAGCAATGCGAGACAACGCGCTTTAGCGCGGCCCGGAGGGTGAGGAACGAAGTGACGAATAATCCTTCCCCCACCACCATCTTCCTCTCAGCCACTGAGCAAACAGAGAAATCTGGAGTCTCATGAAACGCTGAGGGGGAAGGTCGAGAACCTTCGACCAAGGTTCGAGTCGAGCAATGCGAGACAACGCGCTTTAGCGCGGCCCGGAGGGTGAGGAACGAAGTGACGAATAATCCTTCCCCCACCACCATCTTCCTCTCAGCCACTGAGCAAACAGAGAAATCTGGAGTCTCATGAAACGCTGAGGGGGAAGGTCGAGAACCTTCGACCAAGGTTCGAGTTGAGCAATGCGAGACAACGCGCTTTAGCGCGGCCCGGAGGGTGAGGAACGAAGTGACGAATAATCCTTCCCCCACCACCATCTTCCTCTCAGCCGCTGAGCAAACAGAGAAATCTGGAGTCTCATGAAACACTGAAGAGGAAGGTCAAAACCTTCGAGCAACGTACGAACCACTAGAAAGATCTAGCCGACTTTCTATTTAGAATTAGCAAATCCATGAATACCATGGTGGGGTTCCCGAGCGGCCAAAGGGAGCAGACTGTAAATCTGCCGTCACAGACTTCGAAGGTTCGAATCCTTCCCCCACCACCATCCTTATATAAACGTCCTCAACCAACCCGTTATTCAACATTCCCATAAGACACCGAGCGGGGAAGGATGAGAAGCTTCGACCAAGGTTCGAGTCGAGCAACGCGAGACAACGCGCTTTAGCGCGGCCCGAAGGGTGAGGAACGCAGTGACGAATAATCCTTCCCCCACCACCATCCTTATATAAACTTCCTCGACCAACTCGTTATTCAACATTCCCATAAAACACCGAACGGGGAAGGATGAGAAGCTTCGACCAAGGTTCGAGTCGAGCTACGCGAGACAACGCGCTTTAGCGCGGCCCGAAGGGTGAGGAACGCAGTGACGAATAATCCTTCCCCCACCACCATCCTTATATAAACTTCCTCGACCAACCCGTTATTCAACATTCCCATAAAACACCGAGCGGGGAAGGATGAGAAGCTTCGACCAAGGTTCGAGTCGAGCAACGCGAGACAACGCGCTTTAGCGCGGCCCGAAGGGTGAGGAACGCAGTGACGAATAATCCTTCCCCCACCACCATCCTTATATAAACTTCTTCGACCAACTCGTTATTCAACATTCCCATAAAACACCGAGCGGGGAAGGATGAGAAGCTTCGACCAAGGTTCGAGTCGAGCTACGCGAGACAACGCGCTTTAGCGCGGCCCGAAGGGTGAGGAACGCCGTGACGAATAATCCTTCCCCCCACCACCATCCTTATATAAACTTCCTCAACCAACCCGTTATTCAACATTCCCATAAAACACCAAACGGGGAAGGATGAGAAGCTTCGACCAAGGTTCAAGTCGAGCAACGCGAGACAACGCGCTTTAGCGCGGCCCGAAGGGTGAGGAACGCAGTGACGAATAATCCTTCCCCCACCACCATCCTTGTATAAATTTCCTCGGCCAATCCATCACTCAACATTCCCATCATCACTTGAACTCAACCTCACAATTCGCTATACCACTGACTTCTTTTAATGCGGTAAGGAAAGAGCATGCGTAACAACATTTGCGTCTTTTGTGGCGCCAGCGAAGGTAATAACCCTGCTTATGTCGAAAACGCACGTAAACTTGGGCACACCATTGCGACTCAAGGGCGGCGTTTGGTCTATGGCGGTGGCAAGAAAGGGTTAATGGGCATTGTTGCCGATGCCGTATTAGAAGCCGGTGGTGAGGCCGTGGGCATTATTCCCCAACGTCTGGTCGAGGCAGAAACCGCCCATCGCGGTTTAACCGAACTGGAAATTGTGCCTGATATGCATACTCGTAAAGCACGTATGGCAGAGTTGGCAGACGGCTTTATTGCTCTCCCTGGTGGGATTGGTACGCTAGAAGAACTTTTCGAGATCTGGACCTGGGGGCAAATTGGCTATCACAGCAAACCCGTCGGGCTCTTGGACGTTAATGGCTTTTACCGCCCGCTAACCCAATTCCTGCTGCACGTGGCCGATGAAGGTTTTATGCGTCACGATTATCTTAATACTCTGCATACTAGCGATTCTCCACAAACGTTGATGCAGCAGTTTGATGACTACCAGCCCAAAAATTACGACCGCTGGGCAAAATAACCCCAGCCCACCAGCGGCAAACCGCCGCTGGTCCACGTTACATTTCCAGCCAAACTCTGCTACTATTCGAACACATTTTTCTGGTAAAAACGGCATCGATCATGAAGTTTGTCTCTTTTAATATCAATGGACTGCGTGCACGTCCACATCAGCTGGCCGCCATTATTGAACAGCACCAACCCGACGTGATCGGCCTGCAGGAAACCAAAGTTCACGACGATATGTTCCCGTTGGAAGAAGTCAGCCAACACGGCTATCACGTCTTTTATCATGGGCAAAAAGGCCATTACGGCGTAGCACTGCTAACCAAGGACGAACCCATTGCCGTTCGCCGCGGTTTTCCCACCGATGAAGAAGATGCACAGCGCCGTATCATTATGGCCGACCTTGCTACCCCACAGGGTACGCTGACGGTCATTAACGGCTATTTCCCTCAAGGGGAGAGCCGCGACCATCCGGTCAAGTTCCCCGCCAAGACCCGTTTCTATCAAGACCTGCAAAATTATCTGCAACAACAACTCTCTGCCGAGTCGCCAGTATTGATCATGGGTGATATGAACATCAGCCCAAGCGACCTTGATATCGGCATCGGTGAAGAAAACCGCAAGCGTTGGCTACGTACCGGTAAATGCTCCTTCCTGCCGGAAGAACGTGAATGGATGGGCCGCCTGCTGGATTGGGGTTTGGTAGATACCTATCGGCATGCCAATCCGGAGCGTAGCGACGAATTCTCATGGTTCGACTACCGCTCGCGTGGCTTTGATGAAAACCGCGGCCTGCGTATCGATCTGTTGCTGGCCAGCACGCCGCTGGCGGCACGCTGTAAAGCGACCGGTATTGATTATCAGATCCGAGGGATGGATAAACCCTCTGACCATGCTCCCGTCTGGGCCGAATTCACCTTGTAACTTCCCTGCCCCGGCCAATACCGGGGCTTCATTGACTACCTGCGATGAAAACTATTGATGTTGTAGCCGCCATTATCGAAAAAGACGGCAAAATCCTGCTCGCACAGCGAGATGAATCCAGCGATCAGGCTGGCCTATGGGAGTTTCCTGGCGGCAAGGTCGAGGCTAACGAGAGCCAGCCGCAGGCATTGGCACGTGAACTGTTAGAAGAGTTGAGCATTGTTGCCACTGTGGGCAGTTTTGTGGCCAGTAACCAATGGCAGCATAACGACAGGCTCATTCGCCTGCATGCCTGGCGGGTAGAGAGCTTCCAAGGGGAGTTACAGCAGCACTGTCATTGCGCCTTTGCCTGGGTAACGCCTCAACAGGCCAGAGATTACCCGCTGGCCCCTGCCGATATACCTTTACTGGATCGCTATATTTTCGAAGCTAGCGCCTAGGGGCAAAAGCCCCTTTCATTTTACGATTACTGCTTTAGACGGATCCAGATTAACGGGCTGGTGCCGGTCACGTTCGGATCTCGTGCGCACTGCAAGAGCTCACCCTCCACTTTCAACAATGCGCCTTCCGAGTAATTCTGATTCTGGTAGATACAGCAGCGGTTACAGGGCGGCGGCGTGCTATTACGCGCACTGCCCCATATTTCCGGGGAAACCGGCACCACCACATCCACATTGCTGCGGTTGGCTAAAGTCGACGTTGAAAATAGGGCTAAACAGCCTAACATCAGGGGCAGACTGCGATTCATTCACTTTTCTCCCGCGCCTTACCGGCACTTTTCTTACGCTTTTTCGCCCCCGATGAAGGCGAAGGCGGCAAACCACGAAACGCTATACTGGCCCTACTTTGCTTAGCCTGATAAATCAGCTCCTGTAACGTACCTTCCAGCGGTTGCATAAAGTCCTGATAGCGGCAGGACTTCTCACTGATTTGCGTCAGCGTAGCCTCCCATTGCGCCGTCATATCAGGGCGTGCAGCCAAATCCGGCAATGAATGGATCAAGGCCCGCCCTGTTTCGCTGGAATGAATATAGCGCCCTTTCTTGTAGAGGAACGATCTCTTGAACAGCAGTTCAATGATACCTGCACGCGTTGCCTCCGTTCCTAAACCATCGGTCGCCCGCAGGATTTTCTTTAGCGCTTTATCCTGTACAAAACGCGCAATCCCGGTCATGGCTGAAAGTAAACTGGCATCGGTGAAAGGTCTGGGGGGCTGAGTCTGACGTTCAACGACTTCGCCGCGCTCGCATAACAGTTCATCCCCTTTGTCCACGACGGGCAACGGGGCACCTTCGTTCTCCTCATCACGCTCTTTGCTTCCCAGCAGGGTTCGCCACCCTGCTTCGGCCAGGAAGCGCGCTTTGGCGATAAATTTTCCCCCGGCAATATCCAGCTCAATCACACACTTGCGGAACATGGCATCCGGGCAGAACTGCATCAGGTACTGCCGCGCTACCAGACCATAAACGTTCAGTTCATCCTGACTCAAGTTCGCTTTACTGGCTCGCGCCGTTGGAATAATGGCGTGGTGTGCATCCACCTTCTTATCGTCCCAGCAGCGGTTACGACGTTCACTGTCGATCACCGGCTGTGGATAAAGATCGGGTTGGTGCACGCTAATCGCATTCAGCACCGCATGACGCCCGGCAAAATGCTCTTCTGGTAAATAGCGGCAGTCAGAACGGGGGTAAGTGATCAGCTTATGGGTTTCATACAGCCGTTGGCAAACATCCAGCACCTGCTGCGCACTGAGATTAAAACGCTTAGCCGCCTCAATCTGCAGCGTGGAAAGAGAAAACGGCAACGGTGCGGTATCTGATTCCCGTTTATCATTATAGGACGTCACCAGCGCGGGCTGGCCTTCAATGCGTTTGACCACATGTTCGGCCAGTGGCCGGTGGAGCAAACGCCCCTCTTCATCCTGATAAGGTTCACAAGAATCGCTGGGTTGCCACAAGGCAACAAAGCGCTCCTCTTTTGGCGTGACGATATGGGCTTTCACTTCAAAGAAGTCTTTCGAAACGAAATTCTCAATTTCTTCATCACGCCTGACGACCAACCCCAGCACCGGCGTCTGTACGCGCCCGACCGACAGTACGCCGTCATAGCCAGCATTACGCCCTAACAGGGTGTAAGCTCGGGTCATATTGATGCCATACAGCCAGTCAGCACGCGCACGCGCCAACGCGGAAACACACAGCGGGATAAAATCCCGGTTGTCGCGCAGGCGTTCTACTGCCCGTTCTACCGCTTGAGGGTTAAGGTCGTTAATCAGACAGCGACGCACACTCTGACGTTTCTCCGGCGTCAGAGCCAGGTAATCCAGCACCTCGTCGACCAGCAGTTGCCCTTCTCTATCCGGGTCCCCTGCATGGATCACTTCGTCGGCTTCCGCCAGCAACTTCTTTATGGCATTCAGTTGTTTGCTGACCGAAGGGCGCGGCTGCAACAGCCATTTCTGAGGGATAATCGGCAAATCGGCCAAAGACCAGCGCGCATAGCGGCTATCGTAAGCATCCGGCTGCGCCTGCTCCAGCAGGTGCCCAACGCACCAGGTCACCACATCATTGCTGCCACAGGCGATGAACCCATCCCCCCGGCGATGTGGCTTGGGTAATACATCTGCAATGGCGCGGGCCAAACTCGGTTTTTCGGCAATAAAGAGTCGCATTATTCACCGTTATTCTGGCTGTACGTCATCAGGAATTCTCTTACTTCGCTGTAGTTTCCACGGAAGATGATTCGTTGCGTTTTCTTATCTAATTGATAGCGATACATCGGATCGTAATAGTGCTGTAACAGTGGCACCAACCACTGTTGGTGAGCGTCACTGTTACCCTTTTCACGCTGCTGTTGCAGTGCTGAGGCCAAGCGTTGCGTCAACTGCTGGAAGCGTTCCAGCCCCAGCCGACGGCGAATGGCAAACAAGCCAGCGTGCAGATATTCAGCATAGTGTTGCCAGCCTGCCTGCTCACCATAAGCTTGCTCAAAACTAATGCGCATATGATCGATATACTCTTCCTGCAAACGCGCCAGGCGCACCTCAAACGGATCGTCAATGACCACCAGAGGCGATTGCTGCATCCTGTTGAACAGTGTTAACGGCAGATTGTTGGAACCGATAATCCGGCTTTCATCTTCCAGAACCCAATGGCGGCAACCGGCATGCTGTTTTTTCAGCATCTGCACCGCCAACTGATTCTCAAAATTAATCTGAGTATCCTGTTTGACCAGGGTTCGGCCAAAAGAAGAGCCGCGATGATGAGCCACCCCTTCCAGATCGATACCGGCTGCCAGCGCATTAATCAGCAGCGTCTTGCCACAACCGGTATTGCCGCCGACGATCACCATCGGCAACGATACCGCAGATTCTAGCGTAGTGAGCAGGAAGTGGCGTAATGCCTTATAGCCGCCAATCACACGGGGATAGTGAATACCTGTCTCTTGCAACCACTGTTGCACCAACTGCGAACGCAACCCGCCGCGGAAACAATAAAGATAACCTTCTGGTTGCCGAGCACATTGCTCGATCCAGGCCTGAGTCCGCTGTTCCCGCAGTTTTCCATTGACGAGACTATACCCAAGATCTATCGCAGCCTGCTGACCGTTCTGCTTGTAACAGGTGCCCACCGCCTGACGCTCTTTATCATTCATCAGCGGCAGGTTAATCGCGCACGGGAATGCGCCTTGTTGAAACTCTATCGGCGCACGTACGTCAATAAGTGGCACATCTTGCAGGAAAATGCGCTGATAGTCTTGCGTATCCATCCGAGTCTGTACCGCGAGCACTAGACAACCTCAATCAGTGGCTTGCCAGGCTGACCGGTGCGTAACTCACCAATCGCATCCAGCCGAATGCCATGGCGAGCCGCTATAGCCTGAACTTCCGCTTCCGCCTCAGGCAATACCGCCAACAGCAAGCCACCCGACGTTTGTGGATCACACAGCAGTTGACGTTGCAAATCACTCATGCTGCCAATCAGGTGGCCATAACTCTCGAAATTACGCCCTGTACCGCCCGGCACACAGCCTTCGGCGATATAACGTTCGACATCAGGCAGCTTGGGTATCTGCTCGAACCACAATGTCGCCTGCAAATCCGAACCCTGGCACATTTCACTCAGGTGTCCAAGCAAACCAAAACCGGTGACATCGGTCATTGCCGTGACGCCTGACACGGCAGCAAAATCTGCTCCGGGCTTATTCAGTTGGCACATAACCTGCGTTGCCAGCCCTTCATGCTCCGGCCGTAGCTTGCTCTTCTTCTCTGCCGTGGTCAGTACACCGATGCCCAGCGGTTTAGTCAAAAACAGTTTCGTTCCTGGTTGTGCCGCGCTGTTCTTTTTCACGCGCTCGGTACTGACCATACCGGTCACGGCCAGGCCAAAAATCGGCTCCGGTGCATCAATTGAATGGCCGCCTGCCAGCGTAATACCTGCCTGTTGGCAGGCATAACGCCCGCCGTCGATCACCTGCTGAGCCACCTCTGCGGGCAACTTGGCTATTGGCCAGCCCAGAATGGCAATCGCCATAATCGGTTTGCCCCCCATCGCATAAACATCACTGATGGCATTGGCGGCGGCAATACGGCCAAAATCAAACGGATTATCGACGATAGGCATAAAGAAATCGGTGGTACTGATAATGCCAACACCATGACCAATGTCATAGACTGCCGCATCATCGCGGGTTTCGTTACCCACCAACAAATGCGGATCAATAAACTTTTCCTGTTCACTATGCAGTATTGTTTCGAGCACTTTGGGTGAGATTTTACAGCCGCAGCCAGCGCCATGGCTGTACTGGGTTAAACGAATGGCCGGCGATGTCATAGTCCACTCCCTCTGGGTAACGATCTTCAGGATATCACAATGGGATATAGGGTAGCGCTTGGCGACGGGATTGATAAGAGCAGGTTGGCATTATGCCGACGACCTGCTCAGAAACAGTACAAAACTGCGGGATATCGCGCATTTTATGCCACGCTCCGCACTCTGGATTAGAAGTAACTCACGAAAGGCGTGCTGTCTGGAGCCACAACTTTAGTTGTCGCCTTCAACTGCGGCGTGCCGAGATAGAGGAAACCGACAATTTCATCTTGTTCGCGGCAAGCGAAAGCTTCGCGTATCAAAGGATGTTCGGTCCAGGCTCCGGTGCGCCAAATACCGTTAAAGCCTTGCGCCAATGCGGCCATCTGCATTGCCTGCACGGCACAACCGGCAGAGACAACCTGTTCCCAGCGCGGTACTTTCGGGTTATCGCTGCAATGCGCAATAACGGTAATGATCAGCGGAGCGCGGAAAGGCGCCTGCTTCGCCTTCTCGATAGCACTCTCATCCAGTTTATCCTGCTTGGCGGCGGCCTGTAACAATTCACTGAAACGCGCCAGTCCCTGATTCTCAATCATCACAAAGCGCCAAGGCTGCAATGCGCCATGATCCGGGGCTCTCAACCCGGCATTGATGATGTTCTGTCGTACCTCACCTTCCGGTGCCGGGGCCGTCAGACGTGACGCTGAACGACGATTCAGTAACAGATCCAGTGCATCCATCGTTAACTCCTGATAACAATTTTCATTTAAAGCACGTTAACATAGCTCCACGGGGAGTTACAGCCTCGGTAATACTGTCTATACCCCTCATTTTTCAAGCCACTGACTGGCACTTGGCCTGCATCGGGTATAGGGGGATAGCGATTTAAAGCTGACATTTCTTCGTCCGCTCATTAGGATAGCGGGACATTCTCGACTCTTGTTGGAGAGCACATGCGCACATTGGGGCGAATCATTGGTGGCATTTTCAGATGGACATGGCGTCTGCTGAATTTTATCAGGGAACTGATCCTGAACTTGTTCTTGATTTTACTGATCCTGGTTGGGGTGGGTATTTATCTTTCATTCCAAAGCAATACCTCGGTGGAAGCACCTCGTGGTGCATTGCTGGTTGATCTCAGCGGCGTGGTGGTAGATACACCGTCCGTGAACAATCGCGTTCGCCAATGGGGCCGCGAGCTGTTAGGCGCCTCCAGCAACCGCCTGCAGGAAAACTCGCTGTTTGATCTGGTCGATACCATTCGTCAGGCCAAAGATGACAAAAACATCACCGGCATGGTGCTACAGCTGAATGACTTTGCAGGCGCCGATCAGCCCTCTTTGCAATATATCGGTAAAGCTCTGCGTGAATTTCGCGACAGCGGCAAACCTATCTTCGCCGTCGGCGACAGCTATAACCAGACACAATATTATCTGGCCAGCTACGCCAACAAAATCTATCTGTCACCGCAAGGGGCGGTAGACCTGCATGGGTTTGCAACCAACAATCTTTACTACAAATCACTGTTGGAAAAACTGAAAGTTACAACCAACATTTTCCGGGTTGGCACCTACAAATCAGCCGTAGAACCGTTGATCCGTGACGATATGTCACCGGCTGCACGCGAAGCAGATAGCCGTTGGGTTGGCGGTCTGTGGCAGAACTACCTGAATACGGTTGCGGCCAATCGTCAACTCACACCAGAGCAACTGTTCCCAGGTGCTGCAGGTATCATCACCGGGTTGAAAGCTGCTGGTGGCGATACGGCGCAGTATGCCTTGGACAGTAAACTGGTTGACGAGTTGGCGTCCCGTACAACAATCGAAAAACAGTTGGTGAAAGCCTTTGGTTGGGACAAGCAAAGTAACGATTATAATGCGGTCAGTATCTATGATTACCAGCCAAAACCAGCCCCGGATCAGGGCGGTGAGATTGCCGTCATCTTTGCTAATGGCGCAATTATGGACGGCCAGCAAACGCCAGGTTCAGTAGGTGGTGATACAACCGCCGCTCAACTGCGTCAGGCACGCCTGGATCCGAAAATCAAAGCCGTCGTGTTTCGCGTCAATAGCCCTGGCGGCAGCGTAAGCGCATCGGAAGTGATCCGTTCAGAAGTGGCAGCGATTCGTGCAGAGGGTAAACCCGTCATCGTCTCCATGGGGGGGATGGCCGCCTCTGGGGGGTACTGGATTTCCACCCCGGCGGATTACATTATCGCCAGCCCGAGCACGCTGACCGGCTCCATCGGTATCTTTGGCATCATTAACACCTTTGAGAACACCCTCGATAGCGTCGGTGTACATACCGATGGTGTAGCCACTTCGCCATTGGCCGATCTTGCGGTTACCAAAGCATTACCGCCTGAGTTCTCGCAGATGATGCAACTGAACATCGAGAACGGTTACAAGAACTTTATCAACCTGGTTGCTACCGCACGTAAAATGACGCCGGAACAGGTCGATCAGATTGCTCAGGGCCACGTTTGGATCGGCAGCGATGCCAGGAAAAATGGCTTGGTTGATCAGTTGGGCGACTTTGATGACGCAGTGAAGAAAGCGGCGGAACTGGCCAAACTGTCTCAGTGGCAACTCAACTGGTTTGTGGATACGCCAAGTCTGACGGATATGCTCTTCAGCCAGTTTGGCGTTTCTATCCACGCAATGCTGCCTGCGGCGATCCAATCGATGCTGCCCGCGCCACTGGCCTCAGTCGCCTTGGCGGTGAAAGAGCAGCCAGGGCTGTTCAATAATCTCAATGATCCGCAGCACCGTTATGCCATATGCCTGACGTGTGGCGAGGTTCGTTAACCCATAAAATCTCCGGCCCGGTTCATACCGGGCTTTTTTTCTGCTGTTATCCCCCTATAATTCAGCCCATCTGAAAGCCATAAGATTTATGCCATGCAAAAGAAATCTATCTATGTCGCTTATACCGGCGGGACTATCGGTATGCAGCGTTCCGACCACGGCTATATCCCTGTTTCGGGCCATTTGCAGCGCCAACTGGCACTTATGCCTGAATTCCATCGACCAGAAATGCCGGACTTCACCATTCACGAATATGCGCCATTGATTGACTCTTCGGATATGACGCCTGAAGACTGGCAACACATTGCTGATGATATTAGGCAAAATTACGCTCAATACGATGGCTTTGTGATCCTTCACGGCACCGATACCATGGCATTTACCGCTTCGGCGCTCTCTTTCATGCTGGAGAATCTGGATAAACCGGTCATTGTGACAGGGTCACAAATTCCGTTAGCAGAGCTACGTTCCGATGGACAGACCAACCTGTTGAACGCGTTATATCTGGCGGCTAATCATCCGGTGAATGAGGTCAGCCTGTTCTTCAACAACAAACTGTTCCGTGGCAACCGTACCACCAAGGCACACGCCGATGGTTTTGATGCCTTTGCCTCCCCCAACCTGCCTGCGTTACTGGAAGCAGGGATACATATTCGCCGTCAAGCCGGTATTCCCTCTCCTGTTTGTAATGGCGAACTGATCGTGCATAACATCACACCACAACCTATTGGGGTGGTAACCATCTACCCCGGAATTTCTGGCGCGGTGGTACGCAACTTCTTACTGCAACCGGTTAAAGCCCTGATCCTTCGCTCTTACGGGGTGGGTAACGCGCCCCAAAAAGCCGAGTTGGTGGATGAATTGCGTGATGCCTCTGAGCGTGGCATCGTAGTGGTCAACCTGACTCAATGCATTTCTGGCCGTGTCAATATGGAGGGTTATGCCACAGGTAATGCACTGGCTCATGCGGGCGTGATTAGCGGGTTTGATATGACGGTAGAAGCCGCGCTAACCAAATTGCATTACCTGTTGAGCCAATCACTGACCCCTGACGAAATCCGCAATCTGATGCAGCAAGATTTGCGTGGTGAACTGAGTGCAGCGGGTTAACCGACTTTGGAGCCAAGATGAAGACTGCCTTGCTGTTGATTGATTTGCAAAACGACTTTTGCCCTGGTGGTGCCCTGGGCGTCGTGGATGGTGATGCGACCATTGCCGTTGCCAACCAGGCGATCGAGGCTTGCCGTGCGCGTAATGAGCGGATCGTTGCCAGCCAGGACTGGCATCCGGCAAATCATCGCAGCTTTGCGATTAACGCCAATAAGCCCGTGGGTACACTTGGCGAACTCGAAGGGCTGCCACAGATCTGGTGGCCAGTGCACTGTGTGCAAGAAACTGCAGGTGCAGAGTTGCATCCGCAGCTTCAGCAACAGGCCATTGAGGTGGTTTTTCGTAAAGGTGAAAATCCAGATATCGACAGCTACAGCGCGTTTTTTGACAATGGGCACCGGGCTCAGACAGCGCTTGATAGTTGGCTGAAAGCACAAGATATTACTCAGCTTGCCGTGATGGGATTGGCAACAGACTACTGCGTGAAGTTCAGCGTGTTAGACGCCTTGCGCCTGGGCTATCAAACGCTGGTCATCACTGACGGCTGCCGGGGAGTCAATTTGCAGCCCCAGGACAGTCAACAGGCGTTGCTGGAGATGCAGCGAGCTGGCGCAGAATTAGTTACACTGTCACAGTTCATTAGCCGTTAACCTCGCCAAGGGGGTTTTTCCCCTATTGGCCACCACGGCTATTTTAGACACTGCGTACAGCTTCCGTTTCCTTGGCTAACGCCTTGATGAGAAGGAGCGATGTTCTGGGCATATGGCGCGATTAATAACCCCCCGGTTTCATCAATAGGTCGAAACGCCAGAGGTAACAGCCCGCAGGAAAAAGAGAACCTACAGGGCGATGCTGTATCGCCCTGCTTCGGGTATTTACTGCGGCTTCAGCTTGACCAGGGGCTCGGCAACGAACTGTTGCTTTAACTCCTGCTTGCTTTTCATCACGATCTGCCCATCGGTGCCAATACTCATATGTTGCGGTTCGGCGTTGTTCATCGATTGCCAAAGCATCACCGCTTGCAGGCTGTGTTCCTTTTGCTCAGGCGTCAGTGCAACCCCGTCCGGCCACTTGCCCAATTCAACAGCTTGCATCAGCCGCTGGTAGATTTCCGGCGTCATGGCCGCAATCAGATCTTTTACTTCCATCAGTGCATTTCCTCCCCCAACAGATGAATAATCAGCTGAATCGATTTTGTTGATCTACTTTCCACTTAACCTGCGGTGTGTTGACCACTCTCATCATCGGTGAAAAGCAGTGACGCAGAGTTGACACAATAACGTTCACCGGTTGGCTGAGGACCATCGGGAAAGACATGGCCCAGATGCGCATCGCAGCTGCCACAGCGGATCTCAATACGATGCATGTTATGTGAGTTATCATCAAGATAGCGAATTGCATCGTCAGAGACCGGCTGATAGAAACTCGGCCATCCACAGCCAGAGTCATACTTGCTGTCAGAGTAAAAAAGTGGCGCATTACAGCATAGGCAATGGTAGACGCCCTCGCGCTTGTTGTGCAGCAATTTACCGGAATAAGGTGCTTCGGTGCCGCGCTCTTGCGTCACATAACGTTGGATTTCATTCAGTTCCGTGACCGGTGAGTTGGGAGATATCTCTTTAGCCATTTGTGCGATTCTCGGAATGGGGATAATATCAACGAAAACAATAGCTAATAATAACAAAAAATTAACAACACTGCAGGCCTTTTTGGCCTAAACTGTAGCGCATAAAGGTTACGCTGCGGTTATATGTGACCGAGATCACATATCTTGCACGTACGGACTTTATACTTGGCGGTTTGCCCCCATATCTAACGGAGGCCAAACGTAAATGGAATGTGCAATTAGCGTGCAAAACGGCCCCTTCGGTTTGACTTGCCGCAAGAATTGACACGATTCCGCTTGACGCTTGGTAAGGTTTTTGTAATTTTACAACCAACCTTTTATTCACTAACAAATAGCTGGTGGAATATATGACTATCAAAGTAGGTATCAACGGTTTTGGCCGTATCGGTCGCATTGTTTTCCGTGCTGCTCAGGAACGTTCTGACATCGAAATCGTTGCAATCAACGATCTGTTAGACGCTGATTACATGGCTTACATGCTGAAGTACGACTCTACCCACGGCCGTTTCAACGGTACTGTAGAAGTTAAAGACGGCCATCTGGTTGTTAACGGCAAAACCATCCGTTGTACCTCAGAAAGAGATCCGGCTAACCTGAAGTGGAACGAAGTCAACGTTGACGTCGTTGCTGAAGCAACTGGCCTGTTCCTGACTGACGAAACTGCTCGTAAACACATCGCTGCAGGTGCTAAGAAAGTTGTTCTGACTGGCCCATCTAAAGATGACACCCCAATGTTCGTTATGGGCGTGAACCACAAGTCCTATGCTGGCCAGGAAATCGTTTCTAACGCTTCTTGTACCACCAACTGCCTGGCACCACTGGCTAAAGTTATCAACGACAAATTCGGTATCGTTGAAGCACTGATGACCACTGTACACGCGACTACCGCAACTCAGAAAACCGTTGATGGCCCGTCTCACAAAGACTGGCGCGGCGGCCGCGGCGCATCTCAGAACATCATCCCTTCTTCTACCGGTGCTGCTAAAGCAGTAGGTAAAGTTATCCCAGAACTGAACGGCAAACTGACCGGTATGGCGTTCCGCGTTCCTACTCCGAACGTCTCTGTGGTTGACCTGACTGCTCGTCTGGCAAAACCAGCTTCTTATAAAGAAATCTGTGCTGCTATTAAAGCCGCTTCAGAAGGCGAGCTGAAAGGCGTACTGGGCTACACTGAAGACGAAGTCGTTTCTACCGATTTCAACGGTGAAAAACTGACTTCTGTATTCGATGCGAAAGCCGGTATCGCTCTGAGCGACACCTTTGTGAAACTGGTTTCTTGGTACGACAACGAAACGGGTTACTCTAACAAAGTACTGGACCTGATCGCTCACATCTCCAAGTAATGGCATGATGCGAAGTTGATTTGAGAGGGCGACACTTGTGTCGCCCTTTTTATAATACCCGTCGTCTTTCAAGCCACCGCGTTGTTAACCGCAGCGACTCAT
Organism: Serratia fonticola; assembly: GCF_006715025.1. NCBI lineage: Bacteria > Pseudomonadati > Pseudomonadota > Gammaproteobacteria > Enterobacterales > Yersiniaceae > Serratia > Serratia fonticola. Next base: position 2,933,471 of record NZ_VFMK01000001.1, on the reverse strand, counting down.
CCCAGCCACTTAGCATGCTACTGGGAATAAGTGAGCTTATCGCCTGGCCGTGACTTGAAATCCATAGGGTATCTTTGTTTCTACGGCGAAAAAAAGGCGACAACATGAACGAAAAAATCTTCACCTTACCCGTTACTGAACAAATCACTCCTTTCATCAGCCAGCGACAACTGGACGAACTGCCGGTAGTGGTGGTTTCTCATCCGAAAGTGCGCGCTGCGATTTCATTCCAAGGGGCCCATTTGCTGGCCTGGCAACCCAGTGGCGATAAACCTGTTCTCTGGCTGAGCAACAACACACCATTTAAAGACGGGGTCGCGATTCGTGGTGGCGTACCGATTTGCTGGCCGTGGTTTGGCCCTGCGGGTAGCCCATCTCACGGCTTTGCCCGTAATCAGCCATGGCAGCTTACCGCCCACGACGAAGATGAAAACGGCGTGATCCTGACGTTTACCCTGAAAGATAACGATCAGACCCGCAAACTGTGGCCGCACGCCTTTACCCTGATTGCCCGCTTCAAACTGGGTGAGGAATGCGAGATTGAGCTGGAGTCGCACGGTGAATATCAGGCAACAGCCGCGCTGCATAGCTATTTCCAGATCGGCGATATCGACAAAATCAAAGTCGCTGGTTTAGGTGAGCACTTCATTGATAAGGTGGCGAAAGGGCTTGAGGCCCGACAGATTGGCGAACTGGAATTTACCGGTCGAACCGACCGTATCTATACCCAGGCGACGAACTGTAGCTTGATCAAAGACCCGGTACTGCAGCGTACCATTGAGGTCAACCATCAGCATATGAGCGACGTGATCGCCTGGAACCCGGGTGTCGAGCTCTCCTGCAGTATGGATGATATGCCAAACGACGGCTTTAAAACCATGGTCTGTGTGGAAACCGGTCGCGTGACTAAACCGCTGGTTGCCGCAAGGGAACAGCCTGCCCGCCTGGCGGTCAAAATCCGCAGCCTTAAAAACAACGTATAAGCAATGGGGGCGAAGGTCTTGCCGACGTTCGCCCTTCCCCCCACCTTCAGCATTACCTTGTACGCACCACAGATGTGCAAAAGGGGCGTACCCGCCCCTTTTTAATGCATCTCACGCACGTTAATGGTGCATAGTGCGTTTAGAAACTGTAGGTCACGCCCGTCCACAGCATCCCGGAATAAGACTTATCAACCATTGGGCTGTCTTTAACCTCACTGGCCAGACGGCTATAGCGGCCGGTAAAGAAGGCATTCCAATTAGCGTTAATATTATAGTTTGTGGTCAGCTCAAGATATGGCGACCAACTATCGCTCGGTTTATAGCTGGCAAAGGTGCTACGGCGAGATTCATCGCCGCTGATACCATAGTAGTATTTGTTCTGATTTGCACTGCTCCAGTTAACGCCGACGCCTGGCGCAAAGCTCCAGGAACCCGCCTGGAACTTATAAAGGTAGGCAACATCGCCAACCAAGCCGTTGCTGTTATCCAGAACATCCCCTGAGAAAGCCGTGCGGATCGTCCCCCACTCGGCATTATGCGTGAAAGCCACACCGGCCATCATGGTGCTACGGCGCTTGTCTAATTGCTTCATGCGATCGTCGTCACTGTCGCCTGGTCTGTAATGCAGCGGTGAATAATACGCGATCACACTCAGTTGATTTTGCTGATCTTTCCACAGGTTATAACCGGCAAGCAGCGTATGGAAATAAAAATCATCGCCATCGTAATTGATGATAGGAACAGGATAAACGCGATCCTGATAACCACGATAGGGATCAGGGCTGACCAGCGCTGAGGCACCGAGTGACCAGCTTCCTGCTTGAGCACTATGCGCATAAACCATTGCGGAGGCGAGAATTGCGAGCGTTTTGAATTGAGATATCTTCACTGGTTCTTTTTCCATCAAGTACAGGGAGTAAATAACGCAAACAGTCTATGTCAAAATGGGCTTCCATGCGCGATCTTTACATTAGAAAACGATGAAGATCGAATAACTTAGAACGAAAATATGAATTATTGATGGCGTAATCATGACGTTTTTTGCTGCAACCCGCGCCAGACAAGGCATTTGCCGACTCCCGCCCTAACTGAGTCATTGAAATGACTTAAAAAAAGCCTTTTCTCATGCAGGAAATTTTTCAGTATCCAACTAAGCTTAAATCAGAAGGTGAATTTATCCTGAGCTCAGTGGCAATACAGCGCAACTCGCGATAATAAGCGCACCAAGTTGGCATACGAGTTGCTGTACTCAGTCATAACTTCTCGCTTTCGGGAGCCAGAATACCAACACCAGCTCCTTTTTTAACCTGTGCTAATAACGAAAGGACGGGCATCGCCATGAACATATTTGACCACTATCGCCAGCGCTATGAAGCTGCCAAGGACGAAGAGTTCACACTGCAGGAATTTCTTTCCATTTGCCGGCAAGATCGCAGTGCCTATGCCAACGCGGCGGAACGTCTACTCATGGCTATCGGTGAGCCAGTCATGGTGGATACCGCGCTGGAGTCGCGTATGTCTCGCCTGTTCTCCAACCGCGTGATCGCACGCTACCCGGCATTCGAAGAGTTCTACGGTATGGAAGACGCTATCGAACAGATAGTCTCTTACCTGAAACACGCCGCTCAGGGTCTTGAAGAGAAGAAACAGATCCTTTATCTGTTGGGTCCGGTGGGAGGCGGTAAATCATCGCTGGCAGAACGGCTGAAAGCCTTGATGCAGCGCGTGCCTATTTACACGTTGAGCGCTAACGGCGAGCGCAGTCCGGTCAATGACCATCCGCTGTGCCTGTTCAATCCGCAGGAGGATGCCAATATTCTGGAAAAAGAATACAACATCCCGACGCGTTATCTTGGCACCATCATGTCGCCGTGGGCGGCTAAACGCCTGCATGAGTTTGGCGGCGATATCACCAAATTTAAAGTCGTGAAGGTTCGCCCTTCCATACTGGAACAGATTGCCATCGCCAAAACCGAACCGGGCGATGAGAACAACCAGGATATTTCTGCGTTGGTGGGTAAAGTGGATATCCGTAAGTTGGAAAATCACGCACAGAACGATCCAGATGCCTATGGCTATTCTGGTGCCCTGTGCCGTGCCAACCAGGGGATCATGGAGTTTGTAGAGATGTTCAAAGCACCGATCAAGGTGCTTCACCCTCTGCTGACGGCCACTCAGGAGGGTAACTACAACGGAACGGAGGGGATCTCTGCCCTGCCGTTCAGCGGCATTATCCTGGCACACTCAAACGAATCGGAGTGGGTAACCTTCCGCAACAACAAAAACAATGAGGCCTTCCTTGACCGTGTTTATATCGTCAAAGTGCCTTACTGCCTGCGGGTGTCGGAAGAGATTAAAATCTACGATAAATTGCTCGATCACAGTGAACTGACCCATGCGCCTTGCGCTCCGGGAACGTTGGAAACGCTGGCTCGTTTCACCGTGCTGTCACGGCTGAAAGAACCGGAGAACTCAAGCATCTATTCCAAGATGCGGGTCTACGATGGTGAAAGCCTGAAAGACACCGATCCGAAAGCCAAGTCGTATCAGGAGTATCGCGACTACGCCGGGGTCGACGAAGGGATGAACGGCCTTTCGACACGCTTCGCCTTCAAAATCCTGTCTCGGGTGTTCAACTTTGATCATGCCGAGGTAGCCGCTAACCCGGTCCACCTGTTCTACGTACTGGAACAGCAGATCGAGCGTGAGCAGTTCCCGCAGGATCTGGCAGAAAAATATCTGGAGCATCTGAAAGGTTATCTGATCCCGAAATACGCCGAGTTCATCGGCAAAGAGATTCAGACGGCCTATCTGGAGTCTTACTCGGAGTATGGCCAAAACATATTTGACCGCTACGTGACTTACGCTGACTTCTGGATCCAGGATCAGGAGTACCGTGATCCCGATACCGGGCAGCTGTTTGACCGTGAGTCGTTGAATGCTGAACTGGAGAAAATCGAGAAGCCCGCGGGTATCAGCAACCCGAAAGATTTCCGCAACGAAATCGTCAACTTTGTCCTGCGTGCTCGAGCCAATAACAGTGGCCGGAACCCGAACTGGACCAGTTACGAGAAGCTGCGCACGGTAATCGAGAAGAAAATGTTCTCGAACACCGAAGAGTTGCTGCCAGTCATTTCCTTTAATGCTAAAACCTCAACGGATGAGCAGAAAAAACACGATGACTTCGTCGACCGTATGATGGAGAAAGGCTACACCCGTAAGCAGGTTCGCCTGCTGTGCGAATGGTATCTGCGGGTGAGAAAATCTTCATGATGTCTACAGCAATGGCGTCATAGATAGCCTGTATACCTGATGGCTTTCGGGTTGCAGCCAACGTGCTGCAACCTGAAGGACATAGGTAGAGAAAGTTGGCAACGTTGTTTGGGGGATGTATGGCGTATTTCATTGACAGACGGCTGAATGGCAAGAACAAGAGCATGGTGAACCGCCAGCGCTTCTTGCGTCGCTATAAGTCGCAAATCAAACAGTCGATTGCCGAAGCCATCAACAAGCGTTCGGTCACCGACGTGGACAGCGGGGAGTCAGTCTCGATCCCGGCTGGCGATATCAACGAACCCATGTTTCATCAGGGGCGCGGCGGCACACGCCATCGCGTTCATCCAGGTAACGATCACTTCGTACAAAATGACCGTGTCGAACGCCCGCAGGGCGGTGCTGGCGGTGGTAGCGGCCAAGGGAATGCCAGCCAGGACGGTGAAGGACAGGATGAATTCGTCTTCCAGATATCCAAAGATGAATATCTTGATTTGCTGTTCGAGGATCTGGCACTGCCAAATCTGAAGAAAAATCAGTACAAGCAGCTTACTGAGTTCAAAACGCATCGCGCAGGCTACACCGCTAACGGCGTACCGGCCAATATCAGCGTCGTGCGCTCGTTACAAAATTCATTAGCACGCCGCACCGCCATGACTGCCGGTAAACGGCGAGCCTTGCACGAACTTGAAGACAGCCTGAGCCGGTTGGAAAACACCGAACCGGTACAGCTGCTGGAAGAAGAGCGTCTGCGCAAAGAAATTGCCGAGCTGCGTAAGAAAATTGAAAGCGTGCCGTTTATCGACACCTTCGATCTGCGTTACAAAAACTATGAGCGTCGTCCTGAGCCTTCCAGCCAGGCGGTGATGTTCTGCTTGATGGACGTCTCTGGATCGATGGATCAGGCGACCAAAGACATGGCCAAGCGCTTTTATATCCTGCTGTACTTGTTCCTCAGCAGAACCTATAAAAACGTCGAGGTGGTGTATATCCGCCATCACACCCAGGCCAAAGAGGTAGACGAACAAGAGTTTTTCTACTCGCAGGAAACCGGCGGGACCATCGTTTCCAGCGCCCTTAAATTGATGAGCGAAGTGGTTGAAGAACGTTACGACCCTGCGCAATGGAACATTTACGCGGCCCAGGCATCGGACGGCGATAACTGGGCAGATGATTCACCGCTGTGTCATGAACTGTTAGTAAAAAACATTCTGCCGGTGGTGCGTTACTACAGTTATATAGAAATCACCCGTCGTGCTCACCAGACGCTATGGCGCGAATATGAGCACCTGCAAGCGACATTCGAAAACTTCGCCATGCAGCATATCCGTGAGCCCGACGATATTTATCCGGTGTTCAGGGAACTGTTTCATAAGCAGACGGCGTGAACTAATAGAAAACGGTCAGCAACGAAAGTTAGCTGGCCGTTTTAGCTGATAGGGACGCTACATCCTCATCAGCCAAGGTCTAACATGTTCAACCGCTATAAAATCAACAACACTGCCATTTGTTCAACGCTTCGATCCGCGACGCACAGATATCAAGCTCACTCTGGCTCCCCCGTCAGGCCACGATGACTTCCCCGAAAGTCTCCCCGGTAAACGGTGTCTTCTCACACTTCTGTAGTAAGTACGATTAACCTCCGCACTAACTTAGCCTATTGTGCCGGCTTTAAAATATATTACGGTTGATTATTAGCCAGGATTGTTCCAAGTCACAACAAATATCTAAAATCGCGGATATCAGGGAACAGGCCCACCGTCCTGAGATGGCGGTTGCAGATAAACCAGATCTCATCCCGGTCGTTCGAGAGGATGAAATAAGCATCGGCGGTTTCCGAAGGATTATACATCCCCAATGCACGATAGGCCGCATGCGGGCTGAATCCGCTATCCAACGGATAAGGCTTGGGTGCATTTTCCATCTGCACCACTCTCAAGTACAACCCTTGCTCGATCCATATCATAAAGTCACCTATAACGATGGTTGATAACTTTAGTATGGTCGTAAATAGGATTATCGTCGCCGTCAGCGAAAATCATCGTCAAGAATATCATTCAGATCAGAGCGAAGTTAACTGGCCACTGTACAGTACCGGACCTGTAGGAAGCCCTGTAGGCGATCCTCCGGCAGGTTCCAGGCTGATGGCTAACGTCATCCCCGCCGCCAACTGCGTCTGCCTCAACGCCAGTTCGGTCGATTTTTCCGCAGCGAGTAAGCCTAGAGAACGAGGCTTTTCACCCGGCGGGATTACCCACAGTTGTAGGCTATTGGCTACGGCTAGGGTTTGCGGGTTAAGCGGGGTCAGTCTCAGGTGGCGTTTGCCACTATCCATGCTGACAATCCATTGCCCACTCCCTTGCTGGCTACCATTCAGCACCACCGCCGGGGAAAAATCTTGCGGCTGAGTGATAAAGCGCGGCACTAAAAGCCATGCTGCCAACCCAGCGGCAAGTGCCCAGCCAAGATAATCCCAGTGTTTACGCCGTGGCGTTACTTGAACAGGCAAACTGAGGCGGATCTTCTTCCACACACGTTCAGAGGGTGTAACGGGCGTTAGTGCATCATCCAGAGGAGCCAACAACGTTTGCCAACGGCCAACCACGGCAGCCAAAGCGGGCTCATTACGGATGCGCTGTTCAAATTTCAACCGCGCAGGCCCGCGCAACGTGCCTAAGGCATATTCAGCGGCCAAAGCCGAGTCATACTCACCTTTACTTTTCATAGGCCCACGCAATCTTTCAAATGATCCAGCGCCCTGCGGATCCAGCTCTTGATCGTCCCGAGCGGTTGCTGTAAATGTGCCGAAACCTCACCGTGTGACATCCCCTGATAATAAGCCAGCACGATGCTTTGGCGCTGTTCGGCATTCAGATGGTTCAGACATTCGGCAAGCTTCCCCGCCTCCTCACCGTGCAGAAATTGGTTGGAAGGATCCTCGCTCGCATCCCCCATACTATCCAGCCACTCGTCCTCAGTTTGCATCGAACGGCCCCCCTCACCTCGCAACCAGTCGATAGCCCGGTTACGCACGATGTGCGTCAGCCAGGTCATTGGTGAACTAAGGTTGGGATCATAGCTGACAGCGCGATTCCATACGCTGATAAAGCTGTCATGCAACACCTCTTCAGCCCAGGATTGGCGGCGCAACATACGCAACGCAACGGCAAACAGGCGAGGAGAGGTTAGCCGGTAAAGTTGCTCAAATGCCCGCCGATCGCCAAGCGCAACGGCTTGCATCAATTCGGCGTGCTGTTCAGAAAATGCTTTGGTCATGTCCCATCCTGTCAAGATGCGGCAGGCCTTCGGCGGCCTGCCTGCACCTAGTATAGACGGGATTTATTTGGGCAACAGGACGGTATCAATAACGTCGATTACGCCATTTTTCTGATAAACATCATAGGTGCTGATGTTGGCAATATTGCCATGGCCATCTTTCAACTGAATGTTATGCGCACCGTTATTCATAATCCACAGAGGTTGCCCATTAACCGTTTTCAACTCTGCAGTGCCATGACCTTCCTTGATTTTTTTCTCCAACTGCTTCATATCATAACGCCCGGCCACAACGTGATAAGTCAACACGCCGGTCAACGCCGCTTTATTTTCAGGCTTGAGCAATGTATCTACCGTCCCCGCAGGCAATTTGGCAAAGGCTGCATTCGTTGGTGCAAATACCGTAAATGGCCCCGCACCTTCTAGCGTATCCACTAAACCAGCCGCTTTTACCGCGGCAACCAGCGTCGTGTGGTCTTTTGAATTGAGCGCATTCTCGACAATGTTTTTACTTGGGTACATGGCGGCACCGCCAACCATGACCGTGTCAGACATCATGGCAGCCATAGAAACGCTACTGAACAACAGTGATGAACAGATGGCAGTGCAAATCAGCTTTTTCATGGTCAATTCCTCGTAGGATGATGTGGGAAGGTGTCCTCACATAGCCATATACGTAAAGTAAGAAGAGTTTGGATGCATGAAACAGAAAATTTTTTTGCTGGAGAAAAAAGATAAAAAAAACCCCGGCATTAATGCCAGGGTCGAAATGTTTGCCGGTCACTTTCCCGACTGTCATGATGCGGCGTAAGCGTTCATCGAACACTCCAACGTTACGCGGCCTGAGCACGGCCCTTTCACAACAGCAAAGCTAACTGTAATTCAATAAGCTTTGCTGTTGTCAAAACTCTCACTACTTCGTCAAAAAGGATGTGACTTTCAATCCCGACACCGGGCCGGGATTGATCGTGTCGCGTGGTTATCGCCTGTCTGCTCCGGCTTAAATGCCCGTCGTTTTTCGAAGCACAACTCGAAATTCATCGGGCTACCATCATCGCTATTGCAGGTTTTCCCGCTACACGTTCACATTACATCGCAGTAACGTTGGCCGCTGCGGGACCTTTTGCGCCATTTTCGACGGTGAATTCAACCTGCTGGCCTTCATCAAGGGTTTTATAGTCGTTACCCTGAATGGCAGAGAAATGCACAAAGACATCTTTACTTCCATCCGCAGGAGAAATAAAACCAAAACCTTTACCCGCGTCAAACCATTTTACTAAACCAGTCATTTTATTAGACATAGATACTTCCTTCATTATTTTTAGGCCGCCAAATTGGCGAGAGAGGTCTGTTATTCAGTGAAAACTTATGGGGCACTAAAGAAGGAAATTCGCGGAAGAAGAGGTATCTGTCGGATATCGCTAATACTGAGAACTACTTTACTAAAACTGCTTTCATAAGGTCTGTACTACAAACCGAGGACGTCATTTACTCATAACCATCCGTTATTAGCAAGGCATATTTATAATTATTTTTGATAAGCTCATTTCTCGTATCGGCCCCCTCACCCATATCCCCTGACTTTTCATGGTCATAATTCTCATGCTATGCGTTGATTATGCATGGGCAAACACCTAGAATGCGCCGCTAAAATACAATCAGGATTTGTTTCATGTCATCGCTGTGGGTAGCAACGCAATACTGTTATTTAATTGGTCTGCTGGTTTCTATGATTATTACCTACCTGGTCAGCCGGGATACCATAAAAATAAGAATTATCAGTGCGTTGACGATTGGCCTGACCTGGCCACTGAGCCTGCCCGTCGTACTGCTATTTGCCCTTTTCTAGCCAAAAGCGTCACCCCGGCAAAATATACTGGAGTGAGCCTGGGTTTTCGTTTGAAAATCATCGGCCGTACGATCAACACCTGGGTCAGCCTTCAATGCACTCCCGGAAACGCCATCGCGTTCCGTTAAAATAATAGCATCTATTAATCATGCCTATCATTCACGGCGAGACTGATAGGCGCGATACAGCCGAAATAACAATAGAATCCCCCCCCACAAAATCAGATTAACAATTATCCACATAACAAACAGATATATAAACGTCTGATAGAGGGGTATTCCGCGATCGGCGGAAAAAGGATTAAAGTGCCACGCATTGACGATACTGAACGGGTTCAAATTAAACCAATCGCAGAAGTCAGTCATCAACACTGGCGGCAACAAAACATAACTCAAAAAAGTCAGTATAAACAATACGTTGGTTATTGCTTCATTTTTATACTCTTTCATGTCAGCCAAGACGTCTCAATACATTCACCTGGAAAATATAAGGATATTTCACTTTTTGCAGACTGGCAATCAAGGAATTAGTTCCCCTATTTCAGGTTTTAAAGCTTATTTGGCGTTTACTTTCCATTTAGAAATAAGCTGTTATAAATCAAGACAACTCAAGGAGAGTGCTATGACTCACGCTGTAAATTCCACGCCATCCCCCTCAAGAAGGCTGAAAGTAATCTATGGTTGGTATATCTATATTATCTATGCATTATTGATTTTTAATATGTACCTGGCGGTCTACAACTTTTGTGTTCGGCATCCATTTGAAGCCCCGTTGATATCTGCCGCACATAGTCTGTTTATCGCTTTCCTGCTGACCCAAATCCTGAAGAAGCGCGTCTTCTTCACTTGGGTGCTGATCGTCTATTTTATTCTTATGCGGCTGTACTACGCCAATATTCTACACGTTGAGTTCGATATCGTCAGCCTGAGTATCGTGATGGTCATTATCACAATGCTACTGGCAGGTACGGTGGTCATCGGGCAGTATCACCGCACCACGCAACAGCAGGAGTGGCTGGCCTTGTTCGGTTGGCGCCAATGGGGCACGATCGTCGGCGTGGCTGCGGTTCTGACGTTGTTGATGACCAGAGATTATCTTGCCTAACGCGTTACTTCTGAATGTAGGGTTCGGAGATATCTACCATACGGCAGATCTTACTGTAGTTATATGATTTTTCGCAGATTTTGTCAGTCACAAAAATGCCAAGGTAGCCTAATACCAGGAGATAACCAACCATGCATAAAATGAAAATGAATGTTCTCACTGCTCGCTACCAACCTGACAAAATGACGGTGCATCATACCGTGAATAGGTTATTTGTGCCTCTCTCAATTCCCCTTCTCATGGGGCGTACTGCGCACCTCGGTCTGCTTTGTAGTACCATGTGTCTGGAAACAACGCCGAGGAAACTGCTATGCACCATCTGATGCTAGATATTGAAACTCTGGATATTACCCCTAGCGCAGTGATCCTGGTCGTTGCTGCCGTGTTCTTCAACCCCAAAACCGGTGAGCTGGGTGCCGAATTTGAAAGCGCAGTCAATAGCCAGAGTGAGCAACCAGGGCGCACCATCAGCCTGGAAACCGTAACCTGGTGGGCAAAACAGTCGGACGAAGCTCGTAAGTTGGCGTTTGGCGGCACAGAAAGCCTGAAGCGTGTTTTAACCAGCCTGAGCCGCTTTATTCATATGCACAGCACCGATACGGTGAAAGTGTGGGGTAACGGTAAAGAGTTTGACTGTACTATTCTGGAACACGCCTTCAAACAGTTGGCAATGCCCTGCCCTTGGAAGTTCTGGGATACACAGGATGTCCGAACCATTATCACCGTTGCAGAACTTCATGGCTTCAATCCCAAGAAAGAACGCCCCTTTGAAGGTACGCCGCACCGTGCTCTGGATGACGCGAAACATCAGGCACGCTACGTCTCCGATGCTCTCTCTGCTCTCTATTTTCGGAAAGCGTAATCCCCATTATCAAGATAGGTAGGTATCAAGAACCGCAAACGGTTTCCTGCCAATCATCAATACGTTAGCCTTTTCATTTGCCATTGAAGACTCTACTCTACCTCTCTTTGCTTTTAGGATGTGCCGTTTCTGTTATGCAAAAATTTCTGTTTCTGCTTCTTAGCCTGGTACTGCTTGGCCCATTGGGTATCGATCTGTATCTGCCGACCATACCGGCCATTGCGCTTGGTCTCAATAGCAGTGAAGCCCTGATTCAATCCACCATTTCCCTGTTTATTCTGGTGCTTGGCCTTGGGCAAGTCATCGCAGGCCCATTGGTGGATAACTATGGGCGTAAACCCGTGGCTATCGTTGGGATCCTGATTTACATGGTGGGTGCCGCCATGGCTGCCTTGGCGACAACAGCAGAAATATTCATCGCTTCGCGTCTGTTGCAAGGTATTGCCGTTTGCTGTACTGCCGTGGTGGCATTCAGCGGCGTTCGCGATCGAATGAATGGCGATGACGCTGCGCGCGCTTTTGGTTTCCTCAACGGCACGCTGAATATCATTCCTGCACTGGCCCCATTGCTGGGCGGGCTACTGGCAGAGGCCTTCGGCTGGAGAGCCCCCTTCTGGTTCCTGATGGGCTACGCCTTGCTGGTACTGATACTGATCGTCTTTCGCTTACCAGAAACCCGGCCGGCCGATACCGTTCAGGTCAAAGGCCTGCCGCTAGGGCAATATCTGCGCATTCTCAGCGATCGCCGTTTTATCTCATTTACCGTGGTAAATGCTGGTGCTATGGGCATGGCGCTGACTTACGTTTCGCTGGCACCAAACGTGTTGATGGGCACGGCGGGCCTCTCACCGCTGCAGTTCTCATTGGTATTTGGCGCAAACGGCTTCTGGATTATGTTGGTGAGTTTCTTTGCCAACCGTATCATTCACAAGATTGGACGTCCTTTTTGTCTGGCCACCGGTGGCCTATTAATGGGAATTGGCGCGGTCGGTCTGCTATTGGGTGTCACACTGCTTTCCACACAGGCACAAATCCATTGGTTGTCTTATATGCTGCCGGTTGCCTGTGCCTGCGCCGGATTGGCCTTTGTTATGGGGCCGGCAACCAGTTATGCGCTGGAGCCCTACTCAACTGAAGCTGGCGTCGCCTCGGCTCTGGTCGGTTTTATCCAGATGGCGGGCGGTGCCGCATTGGGTCTGATTGCAATGGCGCTACCTTTACAGCCTAAACTTTCACTGGCATTGGTCATGTTGGCGGGTTGCCTGCTGGCACTGCACGCGCGGCAGCGCAGCAAGAAAATTAAAGGACAATTGAAGAAAGTGGGTTGACGTTACTTCTCTGCGGAAAGGGGTACCCGTGCCGCCAACGCGGTCAGTAGCTCATAACCCAAGGTACCGGCGGCAGCGGCAACATCATCGACAGGGAGGTTTTGCCCCCATAACTCCACCTGGCTGCCAACGGTGGCTTGCGGGCATGGCGTCAGATCCACCATCATCATGTCCATTGACACCGTACCGAGCGTGCGCGTCAGTTGGCCTGCTACCCTGACAGGTGTCCCCGTCGGGGCATGGCGTGGATAACCATCTGCGTAACCGCAGGCCACCACGCCAATTCGCTGCGCATCATTGGCGGCATAACGCCCACCGTAACCCACGCGGTCACCCGCTTGCAGATGTTGAATGGCAATAATCTCGCTGCTTAGCGTCATTGCTGGTTGCAAGCCGATGTCGGCGATATCACGCCAACATCCGGTGGGCGATGCGCCATAAAGGATAATCCCAGGCCTTACCCAGCTTTCCTGCGTGGCAGGATGCCACAAGGTAGCGGCGGAATTAGCCAGGCAGCGCGGTAGATCTATCGCGGCTGTCGCTCGCTCAATCGTCGCCATCTGCTGTGCCACGCCTTCGCTACTGTCTGCACTGGCAAAATGACTCATCACCGTCATGGCACCAATATTGCGCAAATCCCGCGCTTTCAGCCAAACGCTGTGTAAACGTTCCGGGGCAAAACCCAGGCGGTTCATCCCGCTGTTTAGTTTGAGATAAACGTCCAGCGGCGCCTGCAAACGTGCTTGTGCAATCGCCTGAAGTTGCCACTCGCTGTTTACCGCCGTGGTTAAACGATAATGGTCAAGCAAGGCTAAATCTGCCGGCTGGAAGAAACCCTCCAGCAGCAGGATCGGCCCCTGCCATCCGGCTTCACGCAGCAGCACCGCTTCGGCCAGATCGAGAAGCGCAAAACCATCTGTATTTTCTGCCAGGCTACGCCACACATGTTTTAAACCATGACCATATGCATTGGCCTTAACCACCGACCAGACGCTGGACGAGGGGGCATAACGGCGAACAACCTGCAAATTGTTGGCAAACGCATCCAGATGCAGCGTTGCACGAATCGGGCGAGGCATGGGGTCTCCTTCAGACCTGTGCATTACGGCCGCGGAGTATTCCGCGGCATAGCGGCTTCAGCGTGCTGGGTGCACGTCGCTCAAGGGAATGGCTTGCATCTTGCGGAAGTCGGCACTGTAACGCGCGACCGCCAAGTCGTCGGAAGGAATGGCGGGCGTCATCCCTGAAATCAGATCGGCAAGCAGTTGGCCGGAACCGCAGGCCATGGTCCAGCCCAACGTACCGTGGCCGGTGTTCAGATAGAGATTCTTCAATGAAGTACGCCCCACGATCGGCGTACCGTCCGGCGTCATTGGCCGTAGCCCCGTCCAGAACGTAGCCTCTTCAATCCGCCCACCGTTCGGGTAGAGATCGCGCACCACCATTTCCAGCGTTTCACGTCGTTTCTGTTCCAATTGGGTATTGAAGCCGACAATCTCAGCCATCCCCCCGACGCGAATGCGCCGATCAAAGCGGGTAATGGCAATTTTATACGTTTCATCCAGTACGGTAGAGAATGGCGCGGCGGCCTCATCGGTAATCGGGATGGTCAAGGAATAGCCTTTCAACGGATAAACCGGGATAGAAACCAGGTCGCGCAGTAATGCGGTAGAATAGGAACCCAAAGCCACTACATAACTGTCTGCTTTAATCACTTCACCATCACATAACACGCCAGCAATTTTCCCCTCTTCCACCAGCAGACGCTCAACGCTGCGGTTGAACAGGAAATGAACGCCGGCCTGTTGAGCCAGTTTAGCCAACTGCTGTGTAAATAGCTGACAATCCCCGGTTTCATCATGCGGTAACTGCAATCCCCCGGTCAGTTTATGCGCCACATGTGCAAGCGCGGGCTCAACCGTGGCCAATTGGCTGGCCTCCAACAGTTTGTACGGCACCCCGGCATCTTCCAGCACGGCGATATCCTTGGCGGCGCTTTCAAACTGTTGCTGGGTACGGAACAATTGCAACGTGCCGCCCTGGCGGCCTTCATATTGAATACCGGTTTCCTGACGTAACGCCTTGATACAATCGCGGCTGTATTCTGCAAGCCGCACCATTCGACCTTTGTTAGTCATATAGTGGGCCGTATCACAGTTTTTCAGCATCTGCCACATCCAACGTAGTTGGAAGCTGCTGCCATCAAGGCGGATTGCCAGCGGCGCGTGGCGTTGGAACATCCATTTAATGGCTTTCAACGGCACGCCAGGCGCTGCCCAGGGTGCCGCATAGCCCGGAGAAATCTGCCCGGCATTGGCGGCACTGGTCTCCAGAGCAGGTCCGGGTTGACGCTCGATCACTGTCACCTCATGGCCCGCTTTTGCCAGATACCAGGCACTGGCAACGCCTACCACTCCACTACCTAAAATGACCACTCGCATCGCTGACTCCAGCCTAATGTTTTACAAAGCACAATCAACCAATCACAGGAAATTAACCCAGAAGAAAAAACTATCCAACATCTCAATCATTAATCGTGACATATTTCACAATTATTTTATCGTTCATGCCTCTGGGTTTTGCAATAGTGGCTAATAAATAGCGACAAGATGTTGTGCAAAGGGGGTTGAGAAGGAAAATGTGCTTTTTTCTGTTATCCCTCTCATCGAAAATCTCAGGCAAAGCGAGTATCGTTAACCTCAAATATTCAGATGATAAATCCGATAAATATTAAATGTGCAGGATATTAATCCATTTGATGCATCCCTAACCTGATATCCTCTCATCAGTCTCTGAAATGACCGCGCAGCCGTGATTCGCGGGACACTCCCCGCCTCTATTTTCCAAGTTAACCTTATGAAATTTATATTATTTATAACGCAACGAAGCGGGATCTGTCACAGTCACCGATTAATTTACCGATTGTTTAATGGGCGCGTGCCAAAGTGGCTGATAACAATGCAATAGAACAAAAGGTGAACAATGGCTGATTTAGCGAATTTTTTTGCAAGTCACATTCCGGACTACAAGAACTTACTGCTAATCATCTTCTTGTTTTCCCTGGGCAAATCGATGATGTTCGTTTCCCCTTTCCTGCCACCGGCCTCGGTGACGCTATTGCTTGGGATTGTCGTCGGTAAAAGCATAATGCCTATGCTGCCTATCTGGTTCACCGTAATGCTAGGCGCGACGCTGGGATCCGTGCTCTCTTTCCATTGCGGTTCGCGCTTCCAAAACCCCTCCGCCGTGCAGCGGCTACCCGCCAAATACCACGCTCCCCTGGCTAAAGCCAAAAGCAGGCTGGAGAAACACGGGCTGCTTTTATTGTTTTCATGCAGATTTATCGCCGTCTTACGCTACATCGTCCCCTTTGTTGCCGGAGCCATTGCTCTGCCACGTAAACAGGTTTATTTGGCGGCGCTACTGTCCGCCAGCATCTGGTCAGGTGTACTGTTAGTTGTCTCACATTTGTTTCCACCGATTTAAGGCGATACCTGAAGGGGCTTGTGAGATCCCTTTTGCTGCGCGCAGATGATTTCAAACGATTTATTGCGACTTGGACTATGATTGTTAAAGGGTCTGCCAAATGAGCAGGACCCGATAATAATGAGGGTGCGCTGATGACTACTTCGACACATAAAAAGGTTAAGGAAGATAAACGTCTGAGCGATGGACCGGACTGGACGTTCGAGCTGCTGCAGGTCTATCTTGAGCAGATCGATCGGGTCGCCAAACATTACCGGCTCGACACCTACCCACATCAGATCGAGGTCATCACCTCGGAACAGATGATGGATGCCTATTCCAGTGTCGGGATGCCTATCAACTATACCCATTGGTCATTCGGTAAGAAATTTATTGAAACCGAGCAGCGTTATAAGCATGGGCAGCAAGGTTTGGCGTATGAGATTGTTATCAACTCCAATCCCTGTATTGCCTATCTGATGGAGGAAAATACCATCACCATGCAGGCACTGGTGATGGCTCATGCCTGTTACGGCCATAACTCGTTTTTCAAGAATAACTATCTGTTCCGCAGTTGGACGGATGCCAGCTCTATCGTGGATTACCTGCTGTTTGCCCGTCACTACATCAGCCAGTGTGAGGAACGTTACGGGGTTGAAGAGGTTGAAAAGCTGCTGGACTCTTGCCACGCATTGATGAATTACGGCGTTGACCGTTACAAACGCCCGCAAAAAATTTCTCTGCTGGAAGAAAAAGCGCGTCAGAAAAGCCGTGAGGAGTATCTGCAGAGCCAGGTTAACTCATTGTGGAAAACGCTACCGCGCGTTGATCGCGAAGAGTTACCAGAGCAGGCATTACGCTACCCACGTGAGCCGCAGGAAAACATTCTCTACTTTATGGAGAAGAATGCGCCGTTGCTGGAACCCTGGCAGCGTGAAGTGTTACGCATTGTGCGCAAGGTGAGCCAGTATTTCTACCCGCAGAAACAGACGCAGGTGATGAACGAAGGCTGGGCAACCTTCTGGCACTACAGCATCCTGAACCACCTGTATGATGAAGGACGCGTCACGGATCGCTTTATGCTGGAATTCTTGCATAGCCATACAAACGTGGTCTATCAACCGCCTTACAACAGCCCTTATTACAATGGGATAAATCCCTACGCCCTGGGCTTCGCCATGTATCAGGACATCAAGCGCATCTGCCAGTCACCCACTGAAGAAGATCGCTATTGGTTCCCTGATATCGCGGGTAAAGACTGGTTGGATACGCTACATTTCGCCATGCGCGACTTCAAGGATGAGAGTTTCATCAGCCAGTTCCTGTCGCCGAAGGTGATGCGTGATTTCCGTCTGTTCACGGTGCTGGATGACGATCGCAACAATTACCTTGAGATTTCGGCTATCCACAACGAAGCCGGCTATCGAGCCATACGCCAGGAGCTGTCAGCCCAGTATAATCTCAGTAACCACGAACCTAATATTCAGATCTGGAATGTTGACCTGCGCGGCGATCGTTCGCTGACCCTACGCTATATTCCACAGGATAGAGCCCCACTGGACAAAAGCCGCAAAGATGTAATGAAGCATCTGCACCGGCTGTGGGGATTCGATATCATTCTGGAACAGCAAAACGAAGATGGCAGTGTGGAGTTGCTGGATCGCTGCCCCCCCAGACCAACGCCGTTATAAATCGGCTCCATGACAAAGGGGCGCATAATGCGCCCCTTTTATACAAAGGTATAACGTAAATTAGCGCCGTGCTTCTGTGAGATCGCTCGGCATAGTGCCTTGCATGCTGTGCCAGATAGCCCCGCTCTCTTTACCGTAGTTACGCACGCAATCCATAACCTGATCGTACATTTTCTCGTGGCACAGGCTCGATAATTTGTTATAGAAATTGAGCGCCAGTTTTCGCGCTTCAGGGTTCGAGAAGTAATAGCGTCCAACGCGCGTGTACAACCCTTTCAAGCCGTTCAGGATCAGGCCATAGATCGGATTGCCCGAGGCAAATGCCAATCCCCGGAAAATTTCATAATCAAGATGGTTGAATGCATCGGCCTGATCGTCAACCTCTGCGGCTTTTGCCAGCACTTCCTGCGCCTTTTCCGGGTGGTTACGCACCGCAGCACGGATAAAGATCGACGCAATATTGGTGCGCACAGACAGCAGATTATCAATCAGCTGCGGCACGCTGTTGTGGTCGAGACGCGCCAGGGTTTCCAGGATATTAAGGCCGGACGTTTCCCAAAAATTATTTACCTTGGTGGGTTTACCATGTTGAATAGTCAGCCAGCCATCACGCGCCAACCGCTGTAAGACTTCTCGTAATGTCGTGCGCGTGACACCAATCAGTTCTGAAAGCTCACGCTCCGCGGGCAAAATAGAGCCAGGGGGGAAGCGATTATTCCAAATACTTTCAATAATGTATTCTTCCGCGAAACCGGCAGGACTCTGCGCCTTTATGACCATGTGTTTGATGTTCCGTAGCGACGATAATCAGTAGTTGTAGTCAGCAGATCATACCAGATCGCTGTGCCATCACATAGTATGAGCAAAAAACATTGACCGAAATTGTGCATACCTTGGCAAAAAATGTGCAAGAAAACCGCTTCGTCAAAATTTCCGTCTGTTGCGTCAACCTTTATTGCATCTTGCCCGCTGCCGTTGTTAGGGTATAGCGCGCTAACTCATTTTAAGGTTTCTCAAAATAATATGAATATGACAGCACGTTCGGCTTTAGTGAAAAATTTTCTCGGGGCAGCTCCCGACTGGTACAAATTGGCTATCCTCAGCTTTCTGGTGATTAACCCCTTGGTCTTTTTTCTGGTCAATCCTTTCATGGCTGGTTGGCTTCTGGTGGTTGAGTTTATCTTTACGCTGGCGATGGCATTGAAGTGCTACCCATTACAACCCGGCGGGCTGCTGGCCATTGAGGCAGTCCTTATTGGCATGACCAGCCCCGCCCATGTCAGTGAGGAGATTAGCAATAATCTCGACGTGTTATTGCTGCTGGTGTTTATGGTGGCTGGCATCTATTTCATGAAGCAGTTACTGCTGTTTGTTTTTACCAAGTTACTGCTTAATATCCGTTCAAAAATGCTGCTATCGCTGGCGTTCTGCGCTTCAGCCGCGCTACTTTCTGCCTTCCTGGACGCCCTGACGGTGGTAGCCGTTGTCATCAGTGTCGGCATGGGTTTTTATTCGATTTATCACAATGTGGCGTCCAACCAACCAAGCAATGACTTTGATATCAGTGACGATAGCAGCATTGAAAACCCCGATCATAAAGAGATCCTGGAACAATTCCGTGCTTTCTTACGTAGCCTGCTGATGCATGCTGGGATCGGCACCGCATTGGGTGGCGTGATGACCATGGTGGGGGAGCCACAAAACCTGATCATAGCCAAAACGGCCGGATGGGGGTTTATTGAGTTCTTTCTTAGGATGTCCCCCATCACGCTCCCGGTGTTTGTCTGTGGGCTGTTGGTCTGCCTGATGGTGGAGCGCTTTGCCGTATTCGGTTATGGCACCAAGTTGCCGGAGCGGGTACGCGAAGTGTTGAAAGAGTTTGATCGCAAGAACTCGGCCAAACGCACTCAACAAGAAAAAATGAAGTTGGTTGCCCAAGCTCTCATCGGCGTCTGGCTGGTAGTCGCGCTCGCCCTCCATTTAGCCGAAGTCGGCCTGATTGGGCTGTCGGTGATCATTCTGGCGACCTCCTTGTGTGGCGTAACCGATGAGCACGCCATCGGTAAAGCCTTCCAGGAGGCTCTGCCGTTTACTGCACTATTGACCGTATTTTTTACCGTGGTAGCGGTCATTATCGAGCAACATCTGTTTAGCCCGGTGATCCAGTTTGTGTTGCAAGCACAGCCTGAGACCCAACTTTCTCTGTTCTATCTCTTCAACGGCCTGCTCTCTTCCGTTTCCGATAACGTTTTTGTCGGAACGGTGTATATTAATGAAGCACGCGCAGCTCTGGAGAGCGGTTTACTCTCTCTCAAGCAGTTCGAGATGCTGGCGGTGGCCATTAATACCGGGACTAACCTGCCTTCTGTCGCAACCCCCAATGGCCAGGCCGCATTTCTGTTCCTGCTGACCTCTGCCCTGGCACCATTGGTCCGTCTGTCTTATGGGCGCATGGTCTGGATGGCTTTGCCTTATACAGTGGTCCTGACGCTGGTAGGCCTGTTATGCGTGCAATACACGTTGGCACCAGCAACGGATATGTTGACTCAATGGCACTGGATAACGCTGCCGCCACTTGACGCCGTGGCCCCAACCGCTGCACATTAACCGACATAACCACAACCGCGGCCAGCGATATTTTTCATGGAAACGTGTTCAGATGGCTGGCAGCGGGGATGAATTGGTTTACACTGCCGGTTCAATTGCTTACTGCATGGAAGAATATAGTTATGTTGCAATTCTTTAACCGCTGCTCGCAGGGGCGCGGTGCTTGGCTGTTGATGGCGCTGACCGCTCTGGTACTGGAGCTGGCGGCGCTCTATTTTCAGCACGTAATGTTGCTGCAGCCTTGCGTAATGTGTATCTACGAACGTGTCGCGCTATTCGGGATCCTGGGGGCCTCGCTGATTGGCGCACTCGCGCCGAAAACGCCATTGCGTTATGTTGCTATCCTGGTATGGATATACAGTGCCTGGGAAGGCGTACAACTGGCATGGAAGCACACCATGATTCAGTTGAACCCGTCGCCGTTCAATACCTGTGACTTTTTTGTCAGCTTCCCTTCCTGGCTCCCACTCGACAAATGGCTGCCAGCGGTATTTCACGCGTCAGGTGACTGTTCAGTACGCCAGTGGCAATTCCTGTCATTGGAAATGCCACAGTGGCTGGTAGGCATTTTTGCCGCCTATCTGTTGATGGGAATTTTAGTACTGATCAGCCAATTTGTTCGCCAACGTAAGCGTGACCTGTTTGGCCGATAAGTGTTAACATCATAAAAAACGGTGCCTTTTGGCACCGTTTTTTATTTAATTACGGTTAGTTTCAGAGAAGTACTGACATCAAGTGTGGGTAAAAAAGTAAACAAGCACAATCAATACTCCGGCTATGGCAAACAGGCGTGCCATTTTTTTCATTATGAAACTCTCATCACAGGGCGAAAGAGCCAACAAGCTACCTAACATTCTGTCCAAAAAGAAGCTTACCCCTGTGGTTTCTCACGTAATTTACATAACATTAAGTTTTAATGCCCTCCTGCCATGCCATTTTTTCCACAAACACCGTCTTCATATTGGGATATATTTACTACACTCTAGTATTGGCAGTTGCTCTTTTATTCATTGAGTAAATGTTTACAACACGCCATTACGAGGAACCGAATAAAATCCAGTTCATCCATCGGCTTTAATTTCTGCTAATTCTTTATCGTGCCGTTTAGCATTCGTTTAATGTCACATATGGGTTAGGGTTATCGTAGAACGATGGTCTAGATTATAAAAATAAGCATACTCGCTTTATTGTGCCTAACTGGTGGGTGCGTTAGCGACACAAACCTATAAACCAGCGATACAGGCTGGGATTTTTGGTAAGGAAAAAAGATGTCAGATAATAAAATAAATCTGGATGCCGCCGTCATGACGCTTCCTTATGAGGATTGGCATATTGATACGCCGCTCTCTTTGGATGCTGTGACCGCCCTGGAACAAGGTAAGGTGCTGTTTTTCCCTCAATTGGCCTTTAAGCTGAGTGATTCGGAGAAAAAACTCCTGACACCAGAACTCGTTGACCCCAAACGTAAAAATATCAGTTATCAACCAGAGCAGCAAAAGCTGACCGGCGTCGCACATGAATCTGAACGTGAGGCTGTGCAAAAATTGTTGGCACGACACTATCAGGCCAGTAAAGCATTAGTCGATACCGTCTTGCCTGAATATCGTAGTGCTCTGCATATGCCAACCAACAGCCTGCGCCTGCACCCCATTTCAGCCTGGAAGGCCGCGACCTCATGGCGCAAAGACGACACTCGTTTGCATGTCGATGCTTTCCCTTCCCGCCCTAATTATGGTGAGCGCATTTTACGCATTTTTACCAATATCAATCCCAATGGGGAAAACCGGCTCTGGCGTATCGGGGAACCTTTCCCTGAACTGGCACAACGTTTTCTCCCGCGGTTAAAACGCTACTCACCTTTTGCCAGTTGGTTGCAGGATAAGCTGGGGATCACTAAAACCCGGCGCAGTCACTACGATCATCTGATGTTGCAGATGCACGACGCGATGAAAGCCGATGGTGAATACCAAAAGCACGGTCCACAACGGGCGATTGAATTCCCGCCGGGCAGCAGTTGGATCTGTTTTTCCGATCAAACTCCCCATGCCGCCATGGCTGGGCAGTTTATGCTGGAACAGACTTTCCTTCTCCCTGTTAACGCGATGAAAACACCACAGAATGCACCATTGAAAGTGTTGGAAACTCTGCTTCACAAACCGCTGATCTGACTCATATGCGCGCCAGGGAAAACTGTTCTGTCAGTGATTACCTGGCCAGTCCGTCCACCCACCATTGCCGTAACTTTGACCGTCGTCACCTCTGCATGGCGAGAAATTTACTATATTTACTCGTGGGATAGCATATAAGTCACATAAGAATCAGGAGGTTGTATGTACAAGACAATCCTAGCGCCTATTGACTTAGCTGAAATCGAGTTAACGCAGAACGTAGTACCCCACATTAATTCACTGTCTAGAATGGACGACCCGCATATACATTTTCTCGCCGTGCTCTATCCCATGATCGCTTATTACGAGTTTGGATTGGCACAACCCGATCGTTTGTTGCCCAGCGACGATGAACGGGTACAGATTGCCCTGGCGGAGTTGAAAAAAGCCGTAAAGATTTTTGATATCCCGGAAGACAGGGTTCACTGTTCCGTAGAAATTGGCGCACCAAGAGATCGGATATTAAATCTTGCCGAAGAGATCGGCGCTGACCTCATCGTCGTCGGGTCCCGCCGGCCAAACATAACCACCTATTTGCTTGGTACCACAGCGTCATCGGTCGTCAGATATGCCAAAACGTCGGTCTTGGTTGTACGATAACCCCGTTGCCTGCTCTTGCTGAGCAGGCAGCAACTCTCCCGGTACAACTTGGCTTGCTGAAGATCGATGTCAGAGATGATGAGAAACCAGGTCAATCACTCTTATCATCAACGTGTTTTCGTAACGCGAACCGCTACAAACCACACCGTTTTATGGGCATTCTTTTCCCTCTCAACATATCTCTGCCAGATACTCAGACTCACAGATATATTCACTTTTACATCAAAGTTGCTGGTTAAATCAGGCTACGTGATATCCCGCTTATCCGCCTGCCCTCATGGTTGTTACACTGTGACATGAGTCAAAAATGCTCACTTTTTCAGTAAAGAACAGAGAAAAGATCACGATAAGTAGGTATGGAGCATAAAGAAAAGGAGAGTGTAATGAAACAGCACAAACTGACTACTGACTTTTGCGCAAACGTTGCTCTGGTCGTTATCTGTCTCACCGCATTGGTTTGGGGATTTATTGACAAGGCCGCATAAAAATTAAGTACTGCACATTGAATGACTATGTTGCCGTTGATGGTCACGACGTTGCCACAATGATTATCGCGGTGGACTTTGCTTGAGATTATGGCTGATGTGACTCCATAACTATCATGGCGGCACAATGGCTCGCATTTGCGTACACGGGGCTAAAAAGCGTCTGTCCGATGACACCCGGGGTTAACTGAACATTTTAAAGCAAACTTTATGGACAATGCTCCACATATGCCCCGAGCATCTTTCAAGTAATTAAAATACACACCTAAATCAATAACTCAACGAGCCCAGCTTGGTTTGTTGAGGATGTGATCCTGCCAATCTACCACTTCACTTTCACGCACTGCGATATGACGCACGGTAATACGTTCTCCATGCATCGCGGCTTTGGAACCGCTAACCAAAGGATGCCAGGAGAATAGCGGCTTACCCTCGCCAATCAGGCGGTAAGCGCAGGTAGGGGGCAACCAGTCGAATGTCGTAAGGTTCTCGCGCGTCAGCTTGATACAATCTTCTTCCAGTTCGAAACGACGCTCGTAGTTGCGACACTGGCAGGATTTAATGTTGAGCTGATCGCAGGCTACGTTGGTGAAGTAAATCTCATCGGTGTCTTCATCGATCAGCTTGTTCAGACAGCATTGCCCACATCCGTCGCACAGCGATTCCCACTCTGCCTCAGACATTTCGTCCAGCGTTTTCTGTTGCCAAAAAGGGCGTTGTGACATATCGACATCCGAAAATAGGTAAATGATCAAACGACCTGCGAGCAGGTTTCAAGGGGGGCACTATATAGACACTCAACACAAAATGAAATAACCCCGTGCCTGAAGCGAGTCCCCGACTTTGCCGAGCTGTCCACCAGAGGCTTAACGACGACGGGCTGGCTACTCTTATAATAGTCGATAACTGACCAGGTACGGAGTCATGACAATAGCTGCCCGTAGCGCTAAAACAGCGCCGCAGGCAGAAACATCATGATGAGGGATTAAATCACACGGGTACTCAGTGGCTTGCCATTAAGCGAAATTTTCAGCATATCGCCGGACACCATTGGCCCAACGCCTTGCGGAGTTCCGGTCAGAATAATATCACCGGCTCGCAAAGTGAAGAAACGGCTCATATAGGCGATCAACGGCAAGATAGGGGTAATCATATCGCGGGTATTGCCTTGCTGACGTAATTCATCATTAACCGTCAAGGTAAGCTCCGCATTTTGTGGGTCGCCAAACTCGGCAACCGGTATGAAACCGGAAATCGGGCAGGAACCGTCAAAACCTTTGGCTTTTTCCCAGGGTTGCCCTGCCTTCTTGAACCCGGCCTGTAATTCGCGCAGGGTCAGATCCAGTGCCACTCCGTAACCGGCAATTGCACGCGCGACGCGATCTTCATTGGCCTGCTTCAGAGGTGTGCCAATCAAGACTGCCAGTTCAACCTCATGATGCACCGCCCCAAATCCTTTAGGGATCGCTACGGGTTGACGGATATCACACAATGCCGTTTCAGGTTTGATAAATAACACCGGTTCAGGCGAAGTTGCACTGCCCATTTCCTTAATGTGATCGGCGTAGTTACTGCCCACGCAGACCACTTTATTTACCGGGAAATCAAGCAACGCACCTTGCCAGTCTCTATGTTGATACATACCGCCTCTCTCGACCATAGTGTAAGGGCTCAGCATTCGGAGCCCACGACATACCCTTTTCAGGCTGCACAGTATGCAATCCATAGGGTATAAGAACGCGGTGCCGTTCCGGGCACCATGGGGTACCTGCCTTACTGCATAATACCATCAGCCATCATTCCCACGCTGATCGCAAAATAATACGAACGATTCCAATGCATGAGAGTACGGAAGTTATCATAAACCAGGAAGGCTCGTCCCTGCATATCATCTGGCGTGATCACCCAACTACGCAGAGTGGAAACGGGTAGCGGTGAACCATCTGGCAGCAGCACGCCCTGCGCGGCCCAGTCATTTACCCGATGTGCCTGGCTGTCTTTCAGCCCCAGCGCGGCGGCCTTGAATCCTGCCGGCAATTTGACCTCTCGCCCCCAACTGACGCCCGGCTTCCAGCCTTCGGTTGCCAGGTAGTTAGCCGTCGAGGCGAACACATCGTCGAGGTTGTTCCAGATATCAATTTTACCGTCGCCATCACCGTCGGCGGCATACGTCAGGAATGAGGTTGGCATAAACTGACACTGCCCCATCGCACCGGCCCATGATCCTTTCAGGTTGCCCGCGTCAACGTGTCCCTGTTCAATGACCTGTAAAGCCGCCATAAGCTGTTTGGTAAAGAACGCTTCACGTCGCCCTTCAAACGCCAACGTCGCCAGGGCCGAGATCACATCTTCTTTACCCTGTATCTTGCCAAAACCGCTCTCCATTCCCCAAAGGGCAACAATGTATTGTTCCGGAACACCATAACGCGCTGTCGTGCGCGCCAGCTTCGGCTGATATTGCTGAAGCATTTCGCGACCACGCTGGATCTTCCACGCGGGCAATACCCGCTTAAGGTAATCATCCAGGGTGATTTTCTTTTCCAACTGATTGCGATCGGCCGTGATGATCCGATCGACAAAATGAACGTTGGCAAAAGCTTTATCTACGGTAACTTGCGCTATCCCTTGCGCCAAGGCCTGGCTTTTCAGTTTTTCAACATAGGACGGAAACTGCGCAGGATCACGCCCGGTTTCTGCCAGCGTGCTGCTCGGCGCAGTCGGGGCGAGTTGTTGCACTCCCGTTGCCACAGGCTGCTGCGTCGGAGCGGCGACATTCTGCCTGGCACATCCCCCCAGGATCAACGCCGTTAACACCATCGACATGGTCGATAATTTCATCATCACCCTCTCTACCTGTGATAGCCTGCTGCCCGTTTCAGAATACGCGGTGAAACGGGCGCTTAACCGAATGCTGAAAATCTGGCTGGCTTATTTCTTCGTATCAGACAGATGCAGGTTTAATAAGTTTTCCACCGGCGGCGGGAACTGAAGATAAAATCCCTCCTGTTTCAAAGCCTCTTTCACTTTTTCGATATCTGCCGAGGCCAATTTTTTGCGCTCATCCAGTGAAAGCATCATGGCAAACTGCGGAGTACCGAAACTTTTCATCAGGTCTTCAGGAACGCGAGAGAAATCGTCTTTTTTTTCGACATAAAGATAAGTTTGATCACGTTTTGGGCTTCTATAGATCACACAAAGCATTTTTAAAACTCTATTTAATTGAGGCAGCGTCTTGCCTGGATATAACTCTGACTATAACATGCTTATAGTACTTCGGAATATCGCACCCCGAGTGGTATTCCGGGGATTTAAAGTTGCAGAGACTGAGTCAGGATAGATGTCACAATCGCCAATTGAGCTAAAAGGCAGCAGTTTTACCCTATCGGTTGTTCATTTGCATAATTCAGAACCCGAGGTAATACGTCAGGCACTGCAAGAGAAGGTGGATCAAGCACCCGCTTTTCTCAAAAATGCCCCTGTTGTTATCAATGTTGCAACGCTAGATGGCGATGCAAACTGGAAAGCACTGCAACAAGCTGTGACCTCGGCCGGTCTGCGCGTGGTCGGTATCAGCGGTTGCAAAGATGAGCGGCAAAAGCGCGCTATCGCCCGTGCTGGCCTGCCATTGCTGAATGAGGGTAGAGGCCAGAAAACGGCCCCCCAGGCGCCTGCCGCCGCGCCGGTTCCTGACAATGCTCCGGCCAAAACGCGCATCATCAGTGCACCTGTTCGTTCTGGCCAACAAATTTATGCCCGCAATAGCGATCTGATCGTCACCAGCAGCGTCAGTGCCGGAGCAGAATTAATTGCCGATGGCAATATTCATATCTACGGCACCCTACGTGGCCGGGCACTGGCTGGCGCCTCTGGCGATTCCCAGTGTCAGATTTTTTGCACGCACCTGGGTGCTGAGCTAGTCTCTATCGCAGGGCAGTACTGGTTGAGCGATCAGATCCCGTCCGACTTCTTCGGGCAGGCAGCGCGACTCAGCCTGTTGGATAATGCTTTAACCATACAACCTTTAAATTAAGCCCTTTTGACAAGGAATCCATTTCATGGCACGCATTATTGTTGTTACATCGGGTAAAGGGGGCGTTGGCAAGACCACATCAAGTGCAGCCATTGCGACCGGCTTAGCCCAGAAAGGCAAGAAAACCGTTGTAATCGACTTCGATATCGGTCTGCGTAATCTTGACCTCATCATGGGGTGTGAACGCCGGGTAGTCTATGATTTTGTTAACGTTATCCAGGGTGATGCAACGCTGAACCAGGCGTTGATCAAAGACAAGCGCACCGATAACCTTTACATACTGCCAGCTTCACAAACGCGCGACAAAGACGCGCTGACCCGCGAAGGCGTCGAGAAGGTCCTTAACGATCTGGACGAGATGGCATTTGAATTTGTGGTCTGTGATTCCCCTGCCGGGATTGAGACCGGGGCATTGATGGCGCTGTACTTTGCCGATGAAGCCATCATTACCACCAACCCAGAAGTCTCTTCAGTGCGTGACTCCGACCGCATTCTGGGTATTCTGGCCTCTAAGTCACGCCGCGCCGAGAAAGGTGAGTCTCCTATCAAGGAACACCTGCTGCTGACTCGGTATAACCCTGGCCGCGTGAGCCGTGGTGACATGCTGAGCATGGAAGACGTACTGGAAATCCTGCGTATTCCGCTGGTTGGCGTCATCCCTGAAGATCAGTCCGTATTACGTGCCTCAAACCAGGGCGAACCTGTTATTCTCGACAATGAGTCTGATGCGGGTAAAGCCTACGACGATACCGTTCACCGCTTGTTAGGAGAAGAACGCCCATTCCGCTTCATCGAAGAAGAGAAAAAGGGCTTCCTGAAACGCCTTTTTGGGGGATAAACCATGGCTTTGTTAGACTTCTTTCTGTCCCGCAAAAAATCAACAGCCAGTGTAGCCAAGGAACGGCTGCAAATTATCGTCGCAGAACGTCGTCGTGGGGACAGCGAGCCCCACTATCTGCCTGATTTAAAACGCGACATTCTTGCTGTAATTTGCAAATACATTCAGATCGATCCTGAAATGCTGCATGTACAATTTGAGCAGAAAGGGGACGATATTTCGGTACTTGAACTTAACGTGACACTACCGGAATCGGAAGAAACGGCTAAATGATTGCGACGCATTAACTGCCCCCTGTATATTTTATGCGGGGGGCAACTGTATATTCATCCAGCTCATTAACGTTCGTAAAAAATAACGCGTACCGCAACTTTGAGATGATTCTCAATCATTATGGCCTCAAGATTGTTTAGGGTTAATAGTGGCCACAGAATCCCCATCGCGTTATTTCCGTTGGAAATAAACGGAACAGTTTGATTTAAACTGCCCCGCTTTTGGGATCAACGATTAATAATCCTTCAGGATAGCCTGCAGGGGTTGCGCCAATAATGTCCCACGCCAGCCACTGATTAACTCTGGCAGCGCATCGTTTTCCTTCAGTTTCCAATGCCAATTCAGTAATTGATTAATCTGACGGCGTGACGCCAACAACTCTGCGCTTAAGCCGCTCTGCTCACTCACAACCACGATCGCCGCTTTAATCTCTTTGAACACTTTCTTGTAACCAGGCTGATCGATCAGGTTGACCAACGGTTCAGGTAAGGCTGACTCATCGAGGGCATTGGCCTCTGCCACCAGCGCGATCAGCGTTTTGCCATGATAGCGAATTTCTGGCCCGCTCAACCCCAGAGAATCAAGCTCCCCCAGTGAACCCGGCATATAACGTGCTACTGCCCACAGGTTTTCTTCACGTACCACAAAGTTCACGGCCAAATCGCGCTCCCGTGCTTGCCGTAACCGCCACTCAGCCAGCTTTTGCAGGCAAGCCAATTGGCGCGGGCGTAACTGCCAGGCATTGCTGATCTCACGGTAGGCTTGTTCCGGCGCCAGCGTTTCACTACGGCGTTGGCAAAGGAGCAGGCATTCGTCATCCGCCGCCGCTGTCCACCCCGCCTCTTCAGTTTCCTGTACCAGTTGCTTTGCCATTGGCAACAGATAGAACACATCAGCCGCAGCATAAACACACTGGCGCTCTGTCAATGGCCTGGCGAGCCAGTCGGTGCGAGATTCGCTTTTATCCAGATCCACAGACATATACTCCGTCACCAACTTGGCAAAACCACAGGAGAGAGTATGGCCACTGAACGCCGCCAGGATCTGGGTATCCACCATTGGCGTCGGCAATGTCTTGAATGCGTTCAGGAACACCTCAAGATCCTCGCTGCCAGCATGTAAAAACTTCACCACGGCGCTATCGGCCAGCAGGTCAATAAAGGGTTGCCATTGTTTGATAGGAAGAGGATCAATCAGAGAGAGTTGCTCACCATCGTACAACTGGATCAGACCTAACTGCGGGTAGTAGGTCCGTGTGCGGACGAACTCGGTATCCAATGCCACCTGGGCATAATTTCTTGCCTGTTCGCAGACCTGCTGCAATCCGGCATCGGTAGTGATCAACTGATAATTCAAAACATCATTCTCTTGGTCGTTTTTATAGTTCAAACACAACAGCGCCGGTATTCACCGGCGCTGTTGAAAAGGCGTTGTAACGATTGGCCTAGGCGGCATCAGCAGCCTTGGGCTTTTTCTGCTCGTCACGCAGTTCCCGTCGCAGAATTTTGCCGACATTCGACTTCGGCAGCTCATCACGGAACTCAACAATTTTTGGCACTTTATACCCGGTCAAGTGGCGGCGGCAATGAGTCAGCAACTCTTCTTTACTCAGCGACGGATCTTTCTTCACGACGCAAATCTTCACTGCCTCACCCGAAGCGTCACTTGGCACGCCGATGGCCGCACACTCCAGCACTTTCGGATGCTGACTGACCACATCTTCGATTTCGTTGGGATAAACGTTAAACCCAGAAACCAGAATCATATCCTTTTTACGATCAACAATGCGAATAAAGCCTTCATCATCGACCGTAACGACATCGCCAGTCGCCAACCAACCATCGTGCAACACTTCATCTGTCGCATCTGGCCGCTGCCAATAGCCTAACATAACTTGTGGGCCTTTGACCCATAGTTCGCCTGGCTGGCCGACAGGCACATCTTTACCATCGTCATCCACCAGGCGAATATCCGTCGAGGGGACCGGCAGGCCAATACTGCCACTGTAATGCTTCAGATCGTGAGGGTTACCCGAAACCAGGGGGGAGCACTCGGTCAGACCGTAACCTTCAAGCAAATGCTTACCGGTCAGTTTCTCCCATTTTTCCGCTACCGCCTTCTGCACCGACATGCCACCACCTACCGACAGGCGCAGCGTCGAAAAGTCGAGTTTCTGGAAATCCTCATTATTTAACAGCGCATTGAACAGGGTATTCACCCCGGTCATGGCACTGAACGGGTATTTTGCCAGTTCCTTCACCATCCCCGGAATATCGCGCGGGTTGGTGATCAGCAGGCTTCGCCCCCCTAATTCAATAAACAGCAGGCAATTCACTGTCAATGCAAAGATGTGATACAGCGGCAAAGCGGTTACCACCAGTTCCTGCCCTTCCCGCAGCAACGGAACATAAGCCGCCTTGGCCTGTGCCAGGTTGGCTTGCATATTACGGTGCGTCAACATCGCTCCTTTGGCGACGCCGGTCGTTCCCCCGGTATACTGCAAGAAGGCCAAATCGGTGTTGATAATATCGGGTTTCACGTATTGCAGACGGCGTCCTCGCTGCAAGGCGCTGCGAAAGGAAATGGCGTCCGGCAGGTTGTACTTCGGGACAAGTCGCTTAATGTACTTCACCACAAAGTTGACCAGCGTCCCCTTAGCGGCTGAGAGCTGATCGCCCATGCGGGTCAGGATGACGTGCTTGACCTGGGTCTTGAACACCACTTTTTCCAACGTGTGGGCAAAGTTAGAGACGATCACAATGGCGCTGGCGCCACTGTCGTTCAATTGATGTTCCAGCTCACGCGGGGTGTACAACGGGTTGACGTTCACCACCACCATACCCGCACGTAAAATGCCAAACAGCGCGATCGGATACTGCAGCAGGTTTGGCATCATCAACGCTACGCGGTCGCCTTTGTTCAGCTTTAACTCGTTTTGCAAGTAAGCGGCAAACGCACGGCTGCGCTCCTCGAGCTTACGGAACGTCATCACCTCACCCATATTGATAAAAGCGGGCTGATCCGCATAGCGAGCGGCAGCATTCTCAAAAACTTCGATCAGTGATGAGTAGTGATCGGCATCGATTTCTGCCGGAACATCTGCCGGATAACGTTTTAACCAGACCTTTTCCAAGGTATTACTCCTGAAAGCATTACTAATTATCATCACAGCCCCCAAAGTTGCAGCTAAACTTTAACAATATTTTAACTCAGCGTACCAGTTTGGGTTTTAAACAATATTCAGGTTGCGATGTGCGTCACTAATTGCCAACGCATCCGTGCAGCAAAAAAGATAAGGCGGCTATTAAGCCGCCCTAAATAATAAAAACTTCCTCACTACCACAGGGCCTAAGCGTCACCCAGATGCTCGTGGGCCACTGCCCGCTTACTCTGTGACGAAGGTTTGTACCTGTGCCGGGCCGGGATTATACCAGCCGTAGCCCGCTCCCCAGCCTGGGCCCCATGGCCCATGGTGCCAACCCCATGGACCTATTGGTTGCGGTGGCATCACGATCTGCTGGGCAATACGCCACCGTTTGAAACCGGTCGCATCCATGGTGACAAAACGGTACGGTGTCGCACCGATTTTGCCGTCTCGCAAGCCGGTAATCGGCCCGACAACGGTCACCAGTTGACCTCTGAAATCGACAGGATCGAGGAAACCATTCACCGTAGCCAGCAATCGCCCTTGCGAAGGTTCGCCAAGTACCGGGCGGGCCCCCGAATCTAACGGCACCGTCGCAATCTCCAACACCGTTCGACCACGCTCATTAGCAACGCCCACCACGGTGCCGCCAAAGCGCGCCTCAGCACCGGTAAACTGTTTCGGTGCATTTTGCACCATAGACAGTTGGTCCACCGGCGTAGGGCTGTTGCCTTTGATAGCATCCGGAATGGTGACACAGCCGGAAAGCGCCAATACGCTGCCTGCGATTGCCAGCGTTAACAGTTTTCTTCTTAAAGTAAGGGTTAACATTGTCGCAATCTCCTGAATTAGCTGTAACTTTGACAGCATTCATTGGTGCAAGTTGCAGTTAGCCGCATTTTCAATCTAAACACCAACGCAACAACAAGAGGTTATTCCCTGCCGGGCAGCTTTTTCCAGGTGACCTCGTTGCGCAAGTAAGTTGGCTCGGCGTTTTCAACACTGACCGCCAGACCTTGTTGCCAGGCATGCAACGCCAGCGGCAGCATATCTTCAGCCTGAGGTAACAACATCTGCCCGTCGGTGACGTTTAAAGCAGAACCCGCAACCAGATCTGGATACGTTTGCCACCCCGTGCCCACATGCGCCCAATCGCCCTGCAAACGCTGAGCGCGCACCAGAGCCTGCTGCGGTGACAACACGGCTTCCCCTTCGCTTTCCAACCAGCTCCCCTCTTGCTGGCGTTCGAACTGGCCCCAGTAAACCTCACCCATGCGCGCATCGATCGCCGCCAATACGCGTTGCGCACCGGTCAGGCGCCAGGCGCCCTGCGCCATGGTCTGTAATGTGGAAATACCGAGCATCGGCAAGTCAGCACCGAGCGCCAGCCCCTGAGCAATACCGATACCAATACGTACCCCAGTAAAGCTGCCTGGACCACGGCCAAAGGCTAACGCATCAAGCTGGGAAAGGGTTAATCCGGATTCGGCCAATACCTGTTGCACCAGCGGCAAGATGCGCTGAGTATGCTCGCGTGGGCAGAGTTCAAACAAGGCGTGGGTTTCGCCTTGATTCCAGATAGCAACAGAACATGCTTCTGTCGCCGTATCGATCGCTAAAATTCGCGTGGACATGCCAAACCTCAGGCGGGAAAAATCAGTAATTTCATACAGGGCGCGCATTGTAGCACAGCCCTGGGGGTCAAGCCTATCGGCTAGCGGCCTGCCTTCAGGAAGGCGATTGCCTGCGCCAAATCGCGGGTACGCGGTGTTGGCGGCAAGCTGTTAAGAAACACTTCGCCATAAGGCCGCATCACCAGACGGTTATCACAAATCACCAGTACCCCACGATCGTCAGTATCACGGATCAAGCGCCCCACCCCTTGCTTTAAGGTAATCACCGCATCAGGCAACTGAACATCGTTGAAGGGATCCCCCCCTCGCAAGCGACAATCTTCAATACGTGCTTTCAGCAGCGGATCGTCCGGCGAGGTAAACGGCAGCTTATCGATAATGACACAGGAGAGCGTATCTCCACGCACATCCACCCCTTCCCAAAAGCTGCTGGTTGCGACCAGCAACGCGTTACCGGCTTCAACAAACTGAGCCAACAGCTGGCCTTTGCTGGTTTCCCCCTGTAATAACACCGGTAGCGTCAACGTAGCGCGGAACTCTTCGGCCAGTTCACGCATCATCTGGTGCGAGGTACAAAGGAAGAAACAGCGCCCTTGGTTGGCTTCGATCATCGGTCGCAACATACGGGCCAGTTGACGAGCGCCACCCGGTTGGTTGGGGGAAGGCAGGAAGCGAGGCACACACAACAGCGCCTGATTGGCATAGTCAAACGGGCTGGGCAACAGCAGCGTTTTGGCTTTGTTAAGCCCCAAACGTTCGGTGAAATGCCCCATTTGTTCGTTAACTGACAGCGTTGCCGAAGTGAAAATCCAGCTCCCCGGTTTCTCATCCAGCATTTCACGGAAACGTTCCGCAACCGTCAGTGGCGTCAGCGCCAATACAAAGTGACGCGAATTACATTCGTACCAGTAGCTGAAGCCCGGTTCATTAACCTCTTTCAACCGCTTGAGGCGAGCACGATACAGCGTTGCGCGTTCAAACGCGGCATCCAGCAGCGCCGAACGCCCGAGAGAAAGCTTGACCACGTCGTAACACAGCTCCAACGCATCATCGAGCAACAGCAACGCCCGCTGCACATTCGGTTCGGCGAGCACGTCGCGCAGGTTGCCACGAAAGCCCGGTTCACCCAATGCCAGGCGGAAATCCTGTGTACTTTGGCTGAGACGATCGGCACTCTTCTGTAACTGCGCGGTATCTCGCACTTCGGTGCGATAGGCAATGGTAATATCCTTTGCCAGGTCAAGCAGTTGGCGGCTGGTCAGTTGCTTACCAAAGTATTGACTGGCGATATCCGGGATCTGATGCGCTTCGTCGAAGATCATCACGTCTGCTTGCGGGATCAGTTCGCCAAAGCCGCCCTCTTTAACCACCATATCCGCCAGAAACAGATGGTGGTTAACCACCACGACGTCAGCGTCCATCGCACGGCGACGCGCTTTGACCACAAAGCACTCTTTGTACAGCGGGCAATCACTGCCCAGGCAGTTATCATTGGTACTGGTTACCAACGGCCAGACAAAACTGTCTTCCGCCACATCGCTGCACGAACTGATATCCCCTTCTTCCGTTTGTGAAGACCAACTGCGTAAACGCACCAGATCGATCAGCGTCTGGCCAGCCAACTCACCGCCAGCCATCGACTGCTGTTCCAGACGTTCCAGGCACAGGTAGTTGGAACGCCCTTTCAATAGCGCCAGCTTGCCTTGGTATTTTAATGCGTTGGCCACGGTGGGCAGATCGCGGGCATAGAGTTGGTCCTGCAACGCCTTGGAACCGGTGGAGATAATCACCTTGCGCTTTGAACGCAATGCCGGGGCAAGATAAGCGTAGGTTTTGCCCGTACCGGTACCAGCCTCAACCACCAGTTCCTGTTTGAAGTTGATGGCTTCCGTCACCGCTTCTGCCATGTGTTTCTGCGGTTCACGGGGTTTGAAACCTTTGATTGCCTGCGCCAATGCGCCTTCTGGTGCGAAATCGTCTATCACGCTATCTCTCTGCCGATGTCATTCAGCAGTGATTATGCCAAGCCTGCTCCGCCGCTACCACCGACTTTATCAGTGCGCACATCTGCTCGCGGCTGTGATACCCTTATGAGGTTGATGACATGGAGATAACTGAATGAATATCGAACGAATTGATCCGGCACAGCGCTGGTCCGAAGCGGTGATCCACAACGACACCGTTTATTACACCAGCGTACCGGAAAATCTG
Source organism: Serratia fonticola (assembly GCF_006715025.1). Taxonomy (NCBI): domain Bacteria; kingdom Pseudomonadati; phylum Pseudomonadota; class Gammaproteobacteria; order Enterobacterales; family Yersiniaceae; genus Serratia; species Serratia fonticola. The sequence continues at coordinate 2,897,649 of NZ_VFMK01000001.1, read as the reverse complement.
GATGATGACGCAACGGCGCAAACCGCTAATGCATTAGCAGCCATTGACGTGCTGCTCGCCCGCGTGGGCTCAGATAAAAGCCGCATTTTAGACGCCACTATTTTCCTGGCCGACGGCGACGATTTTGCTGCGATGAACGCGGCCTGGGATGCCTGGGTGGTTGCCGGTAGCGCACCGGTGCGTTGTACTGTAGAAGCCCGCCTGATGAATCCCAAATTTAAGGTCGAGATCAAGATTATTGCGGCGCTGTAAGCTGTAAATAGAAAACCGCAGGAGCAAGCCTGCGGTTTTTCGTTTGGCACTTATGCCAATTTGATAATAACCATGCCCGTCAACAATAACGCCAATCCGACCCAGCCTTTGGCATTCAGCCTCTGCCCGAACAGGATCCAGCCGGCTGCAATCGTAGCGGCAATACCAAATCCCCCCCACAACGCATAGGCCACTGACAGGTCGATCCCCTTGACTGCCTGTGCCAACGCACTGAACGCACCAAGTACCGACAATAAAGAGAGTAGCCCCAACCAGACCTTGCGGAAGCCGTCAGACATTTTCAAAAAGACGTTAGCGATAATCTCAAGCACGATGGCTAATGCCAGGAACCCAATGTGATACAACTCAAGCTGTTGCATGGTTGTCACCTCGCGGGCTGACCTGTTTTCGTGTTTTGCGGGTACCTGATTTCACCAGCAGAATCCCGGCGATCAGCGTGACCAATCCCAGCACTTTCAGCGCCGAAATCGGCTCATCAAACAACATCACACTAAACAAGGTAATAAACAGGATGCCGATCCCTTCCCATAACGCATAGGCGACACCCAATGCGACGCGCTTAATTGCCAGTGACAGCATGACGTAAGAGCCGGTGATCATCACATACATCACGATATGCCCGGTCATACCGCCGCTAACGCTTGCGTATTTCATTGATAGGGTGCCGATAATTTCAGCAACAATGGCAAAGCCTAAAAAGATCCAGTAAATCATTATTTTTCTCCCAAACGGCGAATAACGCACGCTAAGGCGTATTTATCCCGATTTATCTCATCAAGCTGGCGCACTGCGCCACTTGAGATAACGAAATCTCTGGGGATAAACCTACCCAAACGTAATAAAAATGTTTGCCCGGTTACGCCAGAAGACAGGAAGTCAGTCCTGTGCTCAGCACCGGTTAAGGGAGAAAGACGCTATAGCTCGCTGCACCAGTGATGCTCACTGGCAAGGATGGCAGAAAGGAAAAGCTGGCAAGTAGAAGTTCTGAGGGTGTGTCCATTAAGTATCATCATAATTATTCTCTATCTTCAGCCGCACACCGTGCGATTTGCCCAATATCCTCATGAATGTAAAATTTTTAACTGTATTAGTTTTACCACAGCAAAAATAAGAAAGCAAACCGCCATTTTCACAAAAAATAGAAAAAAATGGTTTAAAAATAAGAGCGTTAATGTTTTTAAAAAATAAAAAAGGTTCGGATTTTTACCCGAACCTTAGCAAGATTATCACCACGCAAAAATGCGGCAAACTCAGATGCCAAGCACCTTAGCGCAGGCTTTTTTTGACATACTCAAGTAACAGTGCCACCTCTTCCGCGCGGGTTTCGCCACTCCGTGGATCGATGATCGAACTGTAAACATGCGGCATCACCTTTTCCACGCCAGCGTCAAGGCAGGTTTCCAGTATTGGCCGGAAGTTTTCCGTATCGATCCCGCCGGTCGGCTCGATCATCGTCATCCCGTTACGCACACAACTCTCTGCCAATGCGCGTAACTCAGCTAACGACGCCAGCCCACCCATCGGGAAGAATTTGGCCGCATGGCCACCTAAATCCAGAATCATACGTACCGCGCTATCACAACTCACCACAGCCGGTTCACCTTGACTGCTGTGGACGCCGGTAGAGATAATCACTTTTCCCGGCGTGCCGGTCGGTGATATCAACGCATTGACGCAGGTATTGCTGATACCTCGAGCCTCTAACGCCCCGGCAGCAAATCCGCAACCGGTGAACGTTTGGTTGACATGTGCCGGTGCGGTTGCCGCGGCAATCATCGCCGCTTTATAAAACTGCGCAGCCGAGCCAGCCCCTAACCCGACCGAAATTGCCGGGATGTGCTCCATCCAGCGCTTCACCTCGGCCACGCCCTGTTCAACACTGCTGAACTGCGCCGAGATCACACCGATAGCGGCATGTCCTTCGGCGGCATGGTGTACCTGTAATGCGTTAGGGATATCTTTCGCCAGCACGTTGATGGCCACGCGTCCCCGGTAAAAATCAAGCTGTTGCATATTATCCCCTGGCCTGTTGCACAATTTCCGTCAACCGCGCCACAATCAACGCAAAATCGTCGTCGTGCAGCGCCCGTGGATCGAAGCTGAAGATGCCCTGATTCAGCCAGTAATGACGGGTGTAAATCGCCACCTCGCCAGTGCGCAGTTGCTCTTCCACCTGATAGGCGGTTAATCCTAATCTGGAGGCATCCACGCTCACCCGCACCCGATAAATCGCTCGCCCAGCTTCATCCTGTTCGATCTCCGCCTGTAGGCCAGGCAACGCGGATATCTGCTGTGCCAATTCGTGCAACGCGGGTAATTGGCGGCTCCAGTCCGGCTGATGCTGCTGATAATGATCCAGCGCCATCACCAGCCCCACCATGTTCTCTTTACCGATCTTCATCGCTCGCGCAATGCCGTTATGCTGAGCTTTGCAGCAGGCGATCCATTGCCTATCGCCGGTAACAAAACCGGAGGTCGGCGCATCCAGCGCCTTAGCACCGCTATAAACCACCATGTTGGCACCAGCTGCTACATAGGCGCGCAGGTCTTCCTCTGCCGCCGCATCGACAATCAACGGCAACCTGGCCTGACGTGCAACCGAAACAAAATCGCTCAGCGAAACCATGCCTTTCTGTACGCAGTGATGAGACTTGACGTACAGCAACGCAGCGGTCTGGGCGCTGATGGCCTTTTCCAGTTGCCAACGCGCCGCCAGATTACTTTGTCCTACTTCAACCACCTTACCGCCCCCCAAACGAATGGCGGTGGTGATTGGCGCGCCGTAGTCGATGTTATGCCCTCTCAGCATGACGATTTCATTCGCCAAACCGTCACTGCACGGCATCTGCGCCACCCGTTCAGGCTGCCCTTGTGTAATCGCTGCCGCCACCGCAATCGCCACGCCAGCGGAGGCACAAGAGGTGACATAACTGTCTTGTGCGCCAGTGTGCTGAGAAATCAGTTCCCCGATGCGGTCCACCAGCGCATCGATCTCCACAAATGCCGACGCAGCCTCCGCCGTCGCCGCCATCACCGTTTTCGGTACCGAAGAAACACCGAGGATCGTCATCTTGCCGCTGGCATTGACCACCCGTTTCAACCCGAGCCGTTGATAGATATTCATCATTGCTCCGTTACAGAATGCCTAACAGGGAACAGATCACGCTCAGTACCACCACCGAAAGCAGGATGGTGGTGTAACGTGGCCCTTTCTTGACCAGATAGAAATAGATCGAGAACACCGCCGCCAATGGCAATAAACCAGGTGCAATGGAGTCCAGGATCTGTTGCACCACCACTTCTGAACCCTCCAGCGCGCTGATTTTTAACGGCGAGGTGATCTTGACGTAGCTGGCAGACAGCGCCCCCATCATGATCAGGCCAAGCACGTTGGCCCCATAGATCAATTCTTTTATCTTGCCTCCTTGCAGCAAGCCGATAATCGATTCACGCCCCAACGTATAGCCTTTGTGTGCCAGCCCGTAACTGATCGCCAGCGTAATGGCGGTATACAGCACCACTGGCATGATGCCACCCATGGCGCTGCCGTTAGCCGCAAAGGGAATGAAGATAGCGATCAGCAGCGGCATGATCGCCGCCCAGACGACCGAGTCGCCGATCCCGGCCAGCGGCCCCATCAGCCCCGTTTTGATGCCGGTAATGGATGAATCGGAAATCGGCTCACCGCGGGTTTTCTGCTCCTCCATGGCGATAGCGACCCCCTGGATCACCGCACCAAAGGTCTGCTCACTGTTGAAGAAGTTCAGGTGCCGTTTCAGCGCTTCAACCTGCTCTTCCTTCTGCGGGTAAAGCTTTTTGATAATCGGCGTCATCGAGGCGCAGAAAATCAGGCTCTGCAAACGTTCGTATGAGTTGGAGACTTCAGCCCCCAACCAGTAAATAAACCAGGCTTTGGTGATATCCCGCTTGGTCAGCACGTTGGTTTGGCGGGCACGTTCCACCAGTTCGTGTTGCATGATGTCGCTGCTCATGATTAAGCTCCTTCACTTTTTGCCATGTTTTTAACCAGGAAGGCCGCACAGGTACCAAAAATCGCCATCGCCATGATGTCGACCTTGAGGTACAACACAGCAAAGAAACCGGCAATAAAGTAAGGCAGCAGGCTTTTCTTACCGATGACCATGATGGTGATTGCAAAGCCCAATGCCGGCAGGATACCGCCCATGATTTCAAACGAGTGGGTTAGCCAGTGTGGCATCAGTGCCAGGAATTTCTCGACGACACCCTGGCCAAAATAGTTGGCGGCAAACACCACCGGGAAGCGGATCACCAGACCAAGCAATGCCGGATAAAGGAAGGCACAGCGCATGATCCCGCTGATATTGGCCTCTTCGGCGTGCTTATCCGCCATATGAACCCAGACGGCGTTCACGGTACGACGCAATTGGTCAACAAACACGCCGATCACCCCGAACGGAATGGCCAGCGCTATCGCCAGGTTCGGGTCCATCCCGGCTTTCACCGCGATAGGCAGTGCGATACAGGCCGCCAGTGCCGGGTCAGAAGGGACGTTCCCCCCTGGGGTTGAGGTGACGCCCAGATACACCAGTTGCATGCCAGCACCGATGATCATCGCCGTTTTCATATCCCCCAACAGGAAACCAACGAACACCGCGATAGCGATAGGTTGAACCAACATGCCGGAGAGGGTGTAACCCAAGCGCAGGCGGGCAAACCAGTAATACAGCCCCATACAGATGGCAACGGTCAAGTTATCCATGTTTTTGCTCCTAATCGATCAGATGCCGAATATCAGAACTTCTTCAAAATATCGTCGAGTGCCTGTGGCTTATCTTCCGGGATGGTCTGGAAGAATACGGTCACGCCCCGTTGCTGCAGATCGCGCAAGACAACGACATCGGCCTCATCCAGCGTAATGTTCTGGAATACCGCCTTGCGATTTGGCCCTCCGCCCAGCCCCCCCACCTGGATATTTTTGACCTCAAAACCGGCAATCACCGCCTGTTGTACCGCAGCGAGATTCGGGAACAACACCAACACGTTACCCTCACCCAGTTGATTCTCCTGCCATGCCGCCGCGAAACTCTGGTTGCCGTAGCAATCCACGGTCACATTGGGCGGTGCCGCCATCAGATAGATGCTCTTCATAAACGGATCGGCTTCCAACTCATCGCTGACCACCGCAATGCGGTTAGCCTGTGACTGCCCAACCCACTTGGTCACGACCTGACCGTGTATCAAACGGCTGTCGATGCGACATAAAACGATCTTGGCCATAATATTTATTCCCCTGATGTTATTGATTTAATTTGTTTAACCACGTCAAGGCAGCTATTGCGCCCCAATTCAACCAGTTCATCGAGATGGGCAACCAGATTGCCCTGCTCGCGGAAATCGATGGCAGCCAGCAGCAAGGTGGCGTTGAGGCCAGAAATCACACCGATGGCATAATCACGGCTTAATCGCGCCGCCACATTAGAGGTGGTTCCACCGATAAAATCGGTGAGGATCAACGAGCCTTCCGGCATGGTTTTTACCTGCTGCTCCACCCGTGCGTGGAATTCCGCCAGGGTATCGACCGGCATCAGCGCAATGTCGAATACCCCTGTGGTTTCGCCGATCACCATACGCACGCTCTCACGCAGTTGTTGGCCCCAGCCACCATGTGTCAGTAGTAAAATTTCGGGTAATGCCGCCAAAATGGCCTCCTGGCAATCTATTGAAAGTCATTGATAATTTTCGCTTCACTAGAGATATAGCAATGCCCGTGCCAGCTTTGTGGCACGCAGGTGAATACTCAGGAGATAGCGGGCCGCCAGGGCCCGCCACAGAAGGGTTTAGCGGTAAAGGAGTTCGTAGATATAAAAATATTCCGCATCGGATAAGCGGATGGAATAGGCTCGCTCGATCGGGGAAAACGCGCTTTTGATGACAGAAAATGCCTGTTGGTCGATATCTTGCTGAACGTCCAGCGCAATCTGTAACGGTTTGTGGCTTAAAACGATACGCTCCACCATACAACAGCAGTGGATCAGGAAGCGAAGTGTCACCTGCCGCGAAGGTTGCAGATCCAGCGTACGACAAATCTGGTGTAATACCCCTTCCATCTCCTGCAGGATCCTTTGGGCATTCAACACCGAAATATGGTTGATGATGCTTTCCAGCGTCAGCGCGCTGATAAAGCGCATGGAACAGCGTTCAACCTGTAGCTGGCGTTCAGTGCTGCCGAGATCGGGGTTCAATAAACTTAGCACCAGCTCCGGCCCTTGCTCGGAGAACAGCTCTTCCAACGCAATAAATGGGATGTCTGGCAAGCCGGGCTGGAAAGTGCCCACAATCCCCACCAGCCGTTCATTACTGCCAATCACCTGACGCAGACGCTCCAGGCTGCGGACTTCGTTGTAATCTACCAGCACCATGCGGGTGTCTTCCGCCATCAGCTCACCGAAGCTCTCCTCCAATACCTTCTTGATTTTCACCGCGGTTCCCATGCCGGTGATGCAGGAGATCGCCAGCACCTTGCCGGTTTCTTCTTCACGCTGGTCATAAAGATGATGGGCAATCCCTTTGCTGGCCATCAGTTCCATCAAGGGGGCGAAATCACTGGTTTCGTAAGTCAGATCCAGCCCAATCTCCAGCAGCGAAGCCATGGTAATGTTCTGGATCAGTAGTACATCGATGTGGAACAGCTTGCTGACGGTGCTGGCAAAATGCACCAGCGAGCCGATATCGACGATCAGGATCAATCGCTGGTAACGTTTTTCCCGCAGTGTGGCGATGAGCAATTCCAATGTGTCATGCACCGACTGCTCAAACGGCATATCAATGGCGGTAAACAACTCACATTCCAACACCCGATTGACATAATGCGCCATGCTGCTGGCGGTTGTTGCGCCATGGCCAATCAGCATCGCACCGCAATCCGGGTTGACCGCCTTGCGTTGCCGAAAACTGCGGCACTCTTGCAAAAACAGACACAAATAGACGATTTCCGTTGACGGACATTGGATGTGGAAAATTTCATTAATCTTGCGGCACAACAGATTGGCGTTGTCGTACTCATCCTTGCAGTAATCCAGAATCAGGCTGGACGAGTACAGGTTGGGGATTAATCCTTTCTGCACGTAAGAAAGCAGTGCCAGCAGGTGTTTACGCAAATGCCCCGCCATATTCTGCGGCAACGGGAACCCCAGAACCTGCTCAATGCAGCCGGTCAGCAGGGTAATGCGCTGCTCAACCTGACCACCATAATAACGCTCCTGACTCTCAGTGCCGTTGCGGCTGTAGAGACCATACTCAAAAATCGTGCGCAGTTTATTCTTCAGTATCGACAGCGTTTCCTGCGGTGGGACATTGCTGTTACGCAGATTGACGTATTCGCGCGTCAGATAGGTATAGAACAGATCGCTGTCCTGCTCGCGGCTGAGCGCGCTCAGGTGCTGTTTGAGGCGGTCCAGCGGTTGAGAGCTGATATCCAGGTAGTCCTGCTGGCCGAATAGCGCATCTACCAGCAACCGGCTGCCCGCGCTGGCCGAGTGCGGCACATCCATCAAGCGTTTATCCAGCAGCAAACGAGGGCTACTGTGCCCCATGCCGCTAGCCCAGGCCTGGGCGCAGAGAAATTGAATATCGCTTTTCAACTGGCCGATATTGCCACTGAGCGGCTTTTCCAGCAGATATAACAGCAGGTTTTTATCCAGCCGGATGATGCGGCCGATCTTGCGGCTCTCCTGTTGCAGGAAACCGGTAATGATTTCTACCTGTTCCTCCAGTGAACGCGCTCGCAACGCGGGTATAGCGATCGAAACCTGAATACGGCGCAGGAAAGTGCGCAATAAGGTCGAGTCCGGGCTTTCTGTGGTGGCGCAAATCAGCCTTACGCTGATAGGGCGGGCTTTATCACTCGAGCCCAGTGGCCGGTATTCACCTTTATCGAGGATCGAAAACAGCTTTTCCTGCCCTTCATAGGGCAGACGGTGTACTTCATCCAGTAGCAAGAACCCGCCATCCGCCTGCTCTATCAGGCCGCGTTTGCTCTCAATCGCGCCGGTAAACGCCCCCTGCCTGTGACCAAACAGATGGGATGAGAGCAGTTCCGGGTTATGTGCATATTCGGCACAGTTGAAATACATCAAAGGGATCTGGCGCTGCGGTTGCTGCACGCAGGCGAATTGGTGCATCACCTCGGCAAAAAAGGTTTTCCCTACGCCAGAAGGTCCGGTCAGCAACACATGTAAGCCACCGGGATAAAGCACGGCCGCTTTCCCTTTTTCTACTGCCAGGCGCAGGCTACGATCATAACCAATCACCGCTTGGAAAGGATCGTCACTCTGCGCTTGTGGTAAGGAGGTAGGCGGTAACAGCGCCTGTAGGTCTTTGGCCTCCAACTGTTCATCCGGCAATACCTGACCAATCAGCTGTTCATACACGCTTCGGTGTAAAAACAGCACTGGACGGGATTTTATCTTGATGACCAACCGCGCGCTGTGTAATTGGTTGAGGTCTTTACTGACAGAGTTACGTGCCAACCCCAGATTGAAAGCGATGGTTTCTGCGGCAAAACCGCCCCCGCTCTGTTCTAGCGTTTCCGTGGTAAGCGTCAAGGTAAGGCGTTCCAGCTCCTGGCAAACTGCGTCTTTACGTTTCATGGGAACCTGTTGTCATACCCATCATCTTGCAAAGGGTAACCTCAGCGTTGATGGGTATATTTATAATTTATTAAATAATGAGATGTTCGCAATTGGCAGGGCTATCGCCAGGCCACAGTAAATCCATCCTAATACAGGGCTAGGCAGCCCGACCACTGTAAAATGTGAAGTCGTGGGATTGGCAGGCAAAAAAAATGCCAATCACAAAGGATTGGCATCAGCAGAAGAGAGAACAGGTTTAAGCTGTCGCACCCTTGACGGCTTCACGCGCCAGTTCGGTGATACGGGCATAATCCCCTTTCTCAAGAGCATCTGCCGGTACCAGCCACGAACCACCGATGCACAGCACGCTTTTCAGTGCCAGATAGTCGCGATAGTTGTTCGGCGTAATACCGCCGGTCGGGCAGAAACGCACCTGTGAGAACGGCCCGGCAATCGCTTGCAGCGCCTTGACGCCACCGTTAGCTTCCGCAGGGAAGAATTTAAACTCACGCAGGCCATGGTCCATCCCCAACATCAGTTCAGAAACGGTGCTGATACCTGGGATCAACGGAATGCTGCCAGCGGTGGCGGCTTTCAGCAGATCGGCCGTCAGGCCAGGGCTGATGGCAAACTGTGCCCCGGCTTCGGTTACTTCATGCAGTTGTTGTGCATTAATCACCGTACCCGCACCAATGATGGCATCCGGTACTTCTTTGGCAATTGCACGAATCGCATCCATCGCGCAGGCAGTACGCAGCGTAACTTCCAACACACGCACGCCACCTGCAACCAGCGCTTTCGCCAGCGGCACAGCGTGTTCCAGCTTGTTAATCACAATCACCGGAACGACGGGGCCTGCCGTCATGATCTGCTCTGCACTGGTTTTCCAGTTTTTCATCGTCATTATCTCCACTACTTTCGGTTTATGTATGGCACGCCCCTGCCACAGGGCTCCGCATTGCTGCGGATTCCAATCGTACCGCTTTTTAGCCCCGCTCCATTAATAGAGCGGGGCCAGTATCAGGGTTTACTCGAACTCATTCCATGAACGACCGTCACGGGTGATCATGGCAACGGAAGCGACCGGTCCCCAGGTACCTGACTGGTACGGTTTTGGTGCTTCGTTATCCGCTTTCCATGCATCCATGATGGAGTCGACCCATTTCCAGGCTTCTTCCACTTCATCACGGCGTACGAACAGCGCCTGAATACCGCGCATGGTTTCCAGCAACAGGCGCTCGTAGGCGTCTGCCACATGTTCCTGATTGAAGGTTTCCGAGAAACTCAGATCCAGCTTGGTGGTTTGCAGGCGGTGTTTATGATCCAGCCCTGGTACTTTATTCAGCACCTGGATTTCGATCCCTTCATCCGGTTGCAGGCGGATAGTCAGCTTGTTCTGCGGCAACTGTTGGTAAGAATCACGGAACAGGTTCAATGGCGGGTTCTTAAAGTACACCACCACTTCTGAACATTTGGTCGGCAGGCGTTTACCGGTACGCAAGTAGAACGGTACCCCCGCCCATTGCCAGTTATCAATATCCACGCGGATGGAAACAAACGTCTCGGTGTTGCTGCTCTTGTTGGCCCCTTCCTCTTCCAGATATCCCGGTACTTTCTTGCCCTGTACGAAGCCTGAAGTGTACTGGCCGCGTACGGTGGTTTCCCGGACATTGGTCTGATCGATACGGCGCAGCGAGCGCAATACTTTAACCTTTTCGTCACGGATACGGTCAGTGGTCAAGTCCGCCGGTGGCGACATGGCGATCATGGTAAGGATTTGCAACAGGTGGTTCTGGATCATGTCGCGCATCTGCCCGGCCTGATCGAAATAGCCCCAACGCCCCTCAATACCCACTTCTTCTGCCACGGTGATCTGCACATGATCGATAGTGCGGTTATCCCAGTTGGAAGCAAACAGTGAGTTGGCAAAACGCAGTGCCAGCAGGTTCAGTACCGTCTCTTTACCCAGATAGTGGTCGATGCGGTAAACCTGACATTCGTTAAAATACTCCGCGACCTGATCGTTAATGACACGCGAAGAGGCCAGATCGGTACCGAGCGGCTTTTCCATGACCACGCGCGCGGGCTCTTTGTTCAGCTTGGCTTCACCCAGACCTTTGCAGATCGCACCAAAGGTGCTTGGCGGCATCGCGAAATAGTTGATGGTGGTACGATGTTTCTGATCCAGCATCTTGCCAAGGTTGGCAAAGTGTTTGCTATCGTTGACATCCAGATTGCAGAAATCGAGGCGGGCGCTGAGCGTTGCCCACAACTCATCGTCCAACTCTTCTTTCATAAAGGTGCCAAGCGCTTCCTTGACGACCTTGGTATAGGCTTCTTTATCCCACTCGGCACGGCCTACGCCAATAATTCGGGTATCCGGGTGGATGTGACCGGCTTTCTCTAACTGGTACAGGGAAGGCAGCAGTTTACGACGCGCCAGATCGCCTTTCGCGCCGAAAATAACCAGGTCACACGCCTGGGCTGTTGAGGTTACCGCCATGTTCATCTCCTCGTTGCAGGATATTTGTAATTTTCTTACATTACTAATGTACTCTCTTTGACTACGGCCAGTAAACCCGGATCAAAAGCAGAAAAAAAAGCCTCAGAAACTGCGGCGTTACCCGCAACACAGCGCTAACGCCGCTGGCGACAGGGAAAACTGTAATTTTCTGTCTTTTTTGACACTCTTTTACCATTATGAAAGTTAGACACAGGTCATGTTCTGGTGAAAAAAGCCAGCTTATCCCTCGTCAACACTGCCAACGGTTTCCAGCACGTAGTATATTTTCATTAAACTGGCATTGATTTCTCCTTTGATTGAAATCGACATACCCTATGAATTTCAAATTACCCTTTGAAATACGACGGGTTAAACCATGAGTGACTCTCGCTATATGAATACGCTGGACAAAATCCAGAGCCATCTGGAGCTCCTGAGCAAATCTGAAAGGAAAGTCGCCGAGGTGATCCTGGCCTCCCCGCAAACCGCTATTCACTCCAGCATCGCCCGGCTTGCCAAAATGGCCGATGTCAGTGAACCGACCGTCAATCGTTTTTGTCGCCGCCTTGATACCAAAGGGTTCCCCGACTTCAAGTTGCATCTGGCACAAAGCCTGGCCAACGGAACGCCTTATGTAAACCGTAATGTAGAAGAAGACGACAGCGTCGAAGCCTACACCGGTAAAATCTTTGAGTCGGTAATGGCTAGTCTGGATACAGTAAAGGCAAATCTCGACATTACCGCCATTAATCGTGCGGTCGATCTGCTCACCCAGGCCAAAAAAATCTCTTTCTTTGGTCTGGGGGCCTCTGCTGCCGTCGCCCACGACGCCATGAACAAATTTTTCCGCTTCAATATTCCAGTGGTTTATTTTGACGATATCGTCATGCAGCGCATGAGCTGCATGAACTCGACAGAAGGCGACGTGGTGGTTTTGATCTCCCACACCGGGCGAACCAAGAATCTGGTCGAAATGGCCCACCTGGCGCGTGAAAATGACGCAACGGTTATCGCCATCACCTCACGCGATACGCCGCTGGCCAAAGAAGCCACCCTCGCCCTGCTGCTGGACGTGCCGGAAGATACCGATGTCTATATGCCAATGGTATCGCGGATCGCCCAGTTAACCCTGATTGATGTGTTGGCCACCGGATTTACGCTGCGTCGGGGCGCTAAATTCAGAGATAACTTGAAGCGGGTCAAGGAAGCCTTGAAAGAATCGCGCTTTGATAAAGGGGTTATCATTCCTGACAGTTTTGACTCGTAATCATTTTGATAACCGCCGCTCAACTCACGGTTTGAGCGGCGGAATTTTAGGTAGTACCGTGTTTTTACGCTCATAGGGGTAACCTGGATGAAACATCCTCCCGCTAAAGTGGCTGTTCTTCCCCGGTTTCGTTATCCTAACGTTTAGCAACACCAATATTTGCTTCACCAGTCAACGGAGTAATACATGTCCAGACGGCTCAGAAGAACCAAAATCGTTACTACACTGGGTCCGGCTACCGACCGCGACAATAATCTGGAAAAGATCATTGCTGCGGGTGCAAACGTAGTTCGGCTTAACTTTTCCCACGGCAGCGCAGAAGACCACCAGGCTCGCGCAGACAAAGTGCGTGAGATTGCTGCCAAATTGGGACGTCATGTCGCCATTTTAGGCGATCTTCAAGGGCCAAAAATCCGCGTATCCACCTTTAAGGAAGGCAAAATCTTCCTCAATATCGGTGACAAATTCCTGCTTGATGCCAACCTGTCAAAAGGTGAAGGCGACAAAGAGAAAGTCGGTATCGATTATAAAGGCCTGCCTGCCGACGTAGTGCCCGGCGATGTCTTGCTGCTCGATGACGGCCGCGTACAGTTAAAAGTCCTCGAAGTTCAGGGCATGAAAGTGTTCACCGAAGTCACCGTAGGTGGCCCGCTGTCGAACAACAAAGGCATCAACAAACTGGGTGGCGGCCTGTCCGCCGAAGCGCTGACCGAGAAAGACAAGGCCGATATCATTACCGCTGCCAAGATTGGCGTCGACTATCTGGCCGTCTCCTTCCCGCGCACGGGCGAAGACCTTAACTACGCGCGTCGCCTGGCGCGTGACGCAGGCTGTAACGCGAAAATCGTCTCCAAAGTAGAACGAGCAGAAGCCGTCTGCAGTGACGAGGCAATGGATGACATCATCCTGGCCTCCGACGTGGTGATGGTTGCCCGTGGCGACCTGGGCGTAGAAATCGGCGACCCGGAATTGGTGGGTATCCAGAAGAAACTGATCCGCCGCGCCCGTACGCTGAACCGCGCTGTGATCACGGCGACCCAGATGATGGAATCGATGATCACCAACCCAATGCCGACCCGTGCAGAAGTCATGGACGTGGCTAACGCCGTGCTCGACGGAACCGATGCCGTAATGCTGTCGGCCGAAACCGCCGCGGGTCAGTACCCTTCCGAAACGGTAGCCGCCATGGCTCGCGTTTGCCTGGGTGCAGAGAAAATCCCAAGCATCAACGTTTCCAAACACCGTCTGGATGTGCAGTTCGACAATATCGAAGAAGCGATCGCCATGTCGACCATGTATGCGGCCAACCACCTGAAAGGGGTTACCGCAATCATCGCCATGACCGAATCTGGCCGCACGGCCCTGATGATGTCACGTATCAGCTCCGGCTTGCCCATTTTTGCCATGTCTCGCCATGAACACACGCTGAACCTGACGGCGCTGTACCGGGGCGTCACCCCGGTATATTTCGGTAGTCATAGCGATGGTGTCACCGCAGCCAATGACGCGATCGCACGCCTGCGCGATAAAGGCTATCTGGTTTCTGGCGACCTGGTGCTGGTCACCCAAGGTGACGTCATGAGCACCGTAGGCACCACCAATACCAGCCGTATCCTGCGTGTAGAATAATTACCACACGTAACATGAAGCCGGTCGGTAAATGCTGACCGGCTTTTTTTATCCTTATACGGAGAACATCTTCATGCTGCACCAACATCATCCGCAGCATCTGCCTGCAGCTCAGACAACGCTAGAACTTGATGGGCAGCAATTGGTAACGTTGAACGAAGAGAGCCTATGCGGCTCTTCATTACTGAAAATCAGCCTGTATAATAATCACCTGACGACCTTTCCGGAGCAGATATTTCACCATCGCGGTCTGAAAGTGCTCAATATTTCCTGCAACGCCATTACTCAGTTGCCCGCGACAATCGGCCTGTTGAGCCACTTGGAAATGTTCGACTTTGGCCACAATCAAACCACGTCACTCCCGTCAGAAATAGGCGCATTGCACCAGTTAACCTATCTGTATTTAAGCGATAATGGCTTTAGCCAGGTTCCCGACTCATTACGCCAATTACAGGCACTGCGTTATCTGAATATGACTGATAACCTGCTCGCGCAGTTTCCATTGGCAATCTGCGCACTAGGGGCGCTGCAGGAACTTCGCCTCTACAATAATGCTATTGCCGCGTTACCCGCTGAGATCGGCAACCTGGAGCAACTACGTGAATTACACCTGATGAACAACCGTCTCACAACGCTCCCGGCAGAGATCGCTCAACTGACCGAGTTGCAGGTGTTGGATTTAGAAAAGAACGCCATCACCCATTTGCCGGATCAATTCTGCCAACTGCCCAAACTGACCTCGCTTAATCTGCGTTTTAATCGTTTGACCAAGCTACCAGAGGATTTTGGCACACTGACGTCGCTAGTCTCATTAGACCTGCGTGCCAACCATCTGAGTGAATTACCACAAACCATGACACAGATGAAAAATCTGCGGCGATTAGACTTACGCTGGAATGACTTTAGCCACGCATCGCCAGTGATTGAACAACTGATCCAGCAAGGCTGCCTGGTGCATTGTTAGAAATAGAAAAGCCGAACGGTCACCCGCTCGGCTTATCGCAAAAAACCCGTTTCGTTTAACGATATAAATCGTCACGTGAGTAAGGTTCTATCTCCCCTTCTTTGCGCGTTTTCAGCAATTTCAGGATCCAGGTGTACTGTTCTGGATTCGGGCCAACCAGATTCTCCACCTCTTCATTCATACGGCGGGCGATACGCGGGTCATCAGCATCTGCCAAATCATCCATCGGCTCGCGAATATAAATATCCAGCATACTGGTTTTCCCATCGTATACCGGAAATAGCGGCACGATTGCCGCTTTGCAGACTTTCATCAAACGGCCAACGGCAGGCAGCGTGGCTTTATAGGTGGCAAAGAAGTCCACAAACTCGCTGTGCTCAGCGCCATGATCCTGATCCGGTAAATAGTAACCCCAATACCCCTGACGGACCGAGCTGATGAAGGGTTTGATACCGTCGTTACGCGCGTGCATACGGCCACCAAACTTGCGGCGCACGGTATTCCACAGATAATCAACCAGCGGATTACTCTGGTTATGAAACATCGCCGCCATCGGTTGACCACGCGCCGCCATCAGCATCGCGGGCACATCCACCGCCCAACCGTGAGGGACCAGGAAGATCACGTTACGCCCTTCCTCACGGATTTTATCCAGCACGTCCTCACCATGCCAGCGCACCCGCTTAAGCACTTTCTCCGGTTTGGTACAGGCCAGTTCCGCCATCAAGATCATCGATTGCGGTGCAGTGGCAAACATCTCGTCGATGATATGCTCACGTTCATTTTCCGGCAGCTCCGGCAGGCAGTAGAGAAGATTAATGCGAGCACGGCGGCGAGCTCCTTTGGCCACTTTCCCCGCCAGCCTGCCAACTGCCCCCAAGAGTGGATCGCGCACGCGCGCCGGGACCAGAGAAATACCCGCCATCAACCCAGTGCCCAACCAAACGCCCCAGTAGCGCGGATGATAGAAAACTTTTTGAAATTGTGGGATGAACTCTACGTTCGATTTTTTCTCTTTTTGCATGAACCCGCTCTTAACTCAATGCGTCTGCCCGGAAGATATAACACTCTATAGCCAATAAATTTCAAGTTGCAGCCAAGCCGCCAGTTCAGAAAGAACCGCCATAATTATGATGCAGTCGCTTGCAATGTAAAAGATAGACTCCGAGCAGGTGCTAATAAAAAAAAGCATCGGCCCGAAATCAGGCCGATGGTAAATCAAATATGACAGACGTGATTAATCCAACTGCAACTGTGGAACCACTTCTTTCACCTGCGCCAGATAGTCAGAGCGATCTTTGCCACTCAACCCTTCCGAACGTGGCAATTTAGCCGTCAGCGGATTCACCGCCTGCTGGTTAGTCCACAGTTCATAGTGCAGATGTGGGCCGGTAGAGCGGCCGGTATTGCCGGAAAGTGCAATGCGATCGCCGCGTTTCACTTTCTGGCCTGGTTTGACCAACAGTTTTTTCAGATGCATGTAACGGGTGGTATATTGGCGACCATGACGGATCGCAATATAGTTACCCGCCGCACCGCTGCGTTTGGCGATCACCACCTCACCATCACCCACAGCCAGCACTGGCGTGCCGACCGGCATGGCGAAATCGACCCCTTTATGCGGTGCAATGCGCCCGGTCACCGGGTTAACACGACGCGGATTGAAGTTGGAAGAAATGCGGAACTGTTTCATGGTAGGGAAACGCATAAAGCCACGCGCTAACCCGGAACCCTGACGATCGTAGAACTTGCCGTCATCAGCACGGATGGCGTAATAATCTTTGCCGCCGCTGCGCATACGCACGCCCAACAGTTGGCTCTGTTCACTCTTGCCGTCAAACTCTTCGCGCGACATCAATACCGCGAACTGATCGCCTTTGCGCAGTTTGCGGAAATCGAGTTGCCACTGCAGGGCTTTGATCACCGCATTGATTTCCGCGCGGGTCAGGCCTGCCGCCGTAGCGCTACTGACAAAGCTGCCGTTCAGTTGACCACTCAACACGCTGTTACGCCATTCACCCTTCTGAGTTTCTTTGGTTTCTTTAAAGGTGTTGTTCACGCGATCATAGGTGCGGGTTTCACGGCGGGAAACTTCCCAGGTCAAACGCTGCAGGTCGCCGGCTTCGTTGACTGTCCAGGAAAGCTGCTGACCAATTTTCAGGTTACGCAAATCACGATTCTGGGTGGCCAACAGGGAAACATCGGACATTTCGATGCCGTACTGAGTCAAGATACTGCTTAACGTATCACCCGTGGAAACCACATATTCATGCACGCCCTCTTCACCGGCGACCTTCTGGTCCAGCTCATCCTGTGGGATGTCATCATCGGGGGTTGGCTGATCGGCATCAATCGGTTCACTGGCTTCGGGTAATAAGGTTCTTAACTGATTGGATTCTAAGTCGACGTTTTTAACGATGGGGTTATGCTCTGGGTGATAAACGGAAGGCCGCCAGACAGCGACGGCCAACGTAACGACAGTCAACGACCCCAGCATTACGCGATGGGGTCGAGGCAGGTTGTTATACGCCAGAGTGATAGTTCGGACTATCTTCTGCACTCGGTATTATCCTCATAATCTTTACTTCAGGCAGCTCACGTACTGGCTCGACAGCGCTGTCAGGAAGTTCCCGTAGCTGTCTTTCCCCAGTGCGATACCGATGCCCAGCGGGTCCAGCGTTCCAGAACGCACTTGGGTACCCTTGGCAACGGCATTAATTACGGCCGGTCTGAATTGTGGCTCAGCAAAAACGCAGACTGCTTTCTGCTCAACCAACTGTGTTCGAATTTGGTGTAAACGCTGCGCGCCAGGTTGAATTTCAGGGTTGACGGTGAAATGGCCAATTGGGCTCAAACCAAAGTGTTTTTCAAAGTAGCCGTAAGCATCATGAAAAACAAAATATCCCTTACCTTGCACAGGCGTAAGCATCTTAACAATATTTTTGTCAGTTTGCGCTAGCTGATCCTCGAACTGGCGCAGGTTTGCGTCTAATTTGTCCTTATTTTGCGGCATAAGTTCCAATAATCTGTCGTGAATCGCGATCGCGGTCACTTTTGCCACCTCTGGCGACAGCCAAATGTGCATATTATATTCACCATGATGATGGTCATGACCATCATCATTTGCCGCATGACTATGCGAATCAGTTGCATGATCATGGTCATGATCGTCGTCGTCATCACCTTTCATTAACAATGGTTTCACCTGCGCCAGTTCACTGATCGCCAGCTGTTTGTTGGCAGGTAACTGCGCCAGGGATTTGGTTAGAAAAGCCTCCATATCCGGCCCAACCCACAGCACCAGATCGGCAGTGCGTAACCGCTGGATATCTGATGGACGTAAGGCGAAATCATGGGGTGATGCACCATCCGGCAGCAAAACCTCCGTTGGGGTAACCCCATCGGCGATCGCAGAAGCAATAAAACCCAGAGGACGAATAGACGTGACAACCGCAGCCGAAGCGCTGCCTGCTACCATCAGAGCACTGGCAAGCAAAGCGCGCTGTAGCCATTTATTTTTTTGTATCATCATCAGTAATCCCATCGTTTTCAACAAAGAAGCGTGATATTATAACATTCGGTTAGTTCTGCAAAATGTAATCACAAACATGTCTACACTGGCAACGTTAAAAAATATCTCCGTTTCATTTGGTACCCGTTGGGTCCTGACAAATATCTCTCTCAACCTGCAACCGGGTCGTATTCTGACCTTGCTCGGGCCCAATGGCGCTGGCAAATCAACGCTGGTGCGCGTGGTCCTTGGCCTGATTGCCCCCACCAAAGGCACCATGGAATGTCAACCCGGGCTACGTATTGGCTATGTGCCGCAGAAGCTGCACCTGGATGCTACTCTCCCCCTGACCGTCAACCGTTTTATGCGCCTCAAGCCAGGCGTGAAGAAGGACGACATTCTGCCAGCACTGAAACGTGTTCAAGCCGCGCATCTGCTGGAACAACCCATGCAAAAACTCTCCGGTGGCGAAAATCAGCGGGTATTACTGGCACGGGCGCTGCTGAATAAGCCGCAATTGCTGGTATTGGATGAACCCACGCAAGGGGTGGACGTCAATGGCCAACTGGCGTTGTACGATTTGATCGACCAGTTGCGTAAAGAGCTGGGTTGTGCGGTTCTGATGGTCTCCCACGACCTGCATCTGGTGATGGCAAAAACCGACGAGGTGTTATGCCTGAACCAGCACATCTGCTGCTCAGGCACCCCGGAAGTGGTGTCTATGCACCCAAATTTCATCGCTATGTTTGGTAACCGCGGTGCAGAGCAACTGGCGATTTACCGCCATCACCATAATCACCGCCATGACCTGCAAGGGAAAATAGTGCTGAAAAAAACCGGGGGCCGTGAGGCATGATTGAACTGTTATTACCCGGCTGGCTTGCCGGTGCGTTATTGGCTGCCGCCGCAGGCCCGCTAGGTTCTTTCGTGGTCTGGCGCCGGATGTCTTACTTTGGCGATACCTTGGCACATGCTTCTTTGCTCGGCGTCGCTTTTGGCTTATTACTGGACGTTAATCCGTTTTATGCCGTTATTGCCGTCACCCTGGTGTTGGCTCTGTTGCTGGTATGGCTGGAGCGCCGCCCGCAGTTGTCTATCGATACCCTGCTCGGCATTATGGCGCACAGCGCGCTGTCGCTGGGTCTGGTGGTGGTTGCTCTGATGTCTAATGTGCGGGTCGATCTGATGGCTTATCTGTTTGGGGATTTGCTTTCGGTAACGTTAAACGATATCGGGATGATTGGTATCGGGGTCGTGGTTGTGCTGCTGGTATTATGGTGGCAGTGGCGCGATCTGTTGTCGATGACCATCAGCCCGGAAATGGCTCACGTCGATGGCGTTAATCTGCCCCGCGCCCGCACAATCCTGATGCTGATAACGGCATTAACCATTGGGCTGGCGATGAAGTTTGTCGGTGCGTTGATTATCACTTCGCTACTGATCATTCCGGCTGCCACAGCGCGTCGTTTTGCTCGCACTCCCGAGCAGATGGCGGGCTATGCCGTGCTGATAGGTATTATTGCGGTGACGGGAGGGCTAACCTTCTCGGCGTTTTATGATACGCCTGCCGGGCCTTCTGTGGTATTGAGCGCCGCCGTGCTGTTTGTGCTCAGCCTGTCGAAAAAGCAACAAGCCTGATCTTCGTCGTCTTTCAAACTGCAGCGCTGTTGGCTGCAGTTAATTATTCGCCCTTTCCATGGCCCCCTGACGATTCCGCGGTGCCCAGTATTAAAATCTGTTATGACACATTTATCCCCCTAGTTGCTTACCAAGGTAAGCAACTAGGGATAAGCAAGCTGACGAACAGGGATGTAGAAATACGGCCAGCGCATGGGGGAGCAAAAGCGGACAACGAAAATCCATAGGGTATAGCGTGCTTGCAGGATGCCTGCCTCACATCTCCGCTACCCGATTACTCTTCCCGCTCAATACCAAAATGCTTATAGGCATGATTGGTTGCCATTCTGCCGCGCGGCGTTCGCTGAATAAACCCCTGCTGGATCAGGAAAGGTTCGATCACATCTTCAATGGTTTCTCGTTCTTCACCGATCGCCGCAGCCAGGTTATCCAAGCCCACCGGCCCACCGGTAAACTTGTCGATAATCGCCAACAACAGTTTGCGGTCCATATAGTCGAAACCTTCTGCATCAACGTTCAACATATCCAACGCCTGCATCGCCACTTCGCCATTGATGACGCCATTGGCGCGCACCTCGGCGAAGTCACGAACGCGACGCAGCAGGCGGTTGGCAATACGTGGCGTACCGCGTGCACGACGGGCAACTTCATGTGCACCATCGGCAGAAAGATCCAG
Source organism: Serratia fonticola (assembly GCF_006715025.1). Classification (NCBI taxonomy): domain Bacteria; kingdom Pseudomonadati; phylum Pseudomonadota; class Gammaproteobacteria; order Enterobacterales; family Yersiniaceae; genus Serratia; species Serratia fonticola. The sequence continues at coordinate 2,876,576 of NZ_VFMK01000001.1, read as the reverse complement.
CCCCAGGCAGTTGGCACTGCGCGAAACGATGTGTTCGAGATCGGCCACCTGATAGAACTCCAGGCGCTGAACGATACCAAAACGATCGCGGAGTGGTGACGTCAATGAACCGGCGCGCGTGGTTGCACCAACCAGCGTGAACGGCGGCAAATCGAGCTTGATCGACCGCGCCGCCGGACCTTCGCCGATCATGATATCCAACTGATAATCTTCCATCGCCGGATACAGCACTTCTTCCACCACCGGTGAAAGGCGGTGGATCTCATCGATGAACAGGACGTCGTGCGGCTCCAGGTTGGTCAACATTGCCGCCAGATCTCCGGCCTTCTCCAACACCGGGCCGGACGTGGTACGCAAATTAACGCCCATTTCGTTGGCCACAATGTTGGCCAGGGTGGTTTTCCCCAGACCTGGCGGGCCAAAAATCAGCAGATGATCAAGTGCATCACCGCGCTGTTTGGCCGCCTGGATAAAGATTTCCATCTGTTCACGCACGTGCGGCTGCCCCACGTATTCCGTCAGCAGTTTGGGGCGGATCGCACGGTCAAGAACCTCTTCCTCACTGAAAGGCTCGGCAGAAATCAGGCGGTCGGCTTCAATCATTTTCTACCTCTTTCAAGCCTTACAATGCGGCACGTAAAGCATCGCGGATTAAGGTTTCACAATCTGCACCCGGTTTGGCAACCTTGCCGATCATACGGCTGGCTTCTTGTGGTTTGTAGCCCAACGCCACCAACGCGGAGGCAGCCTCGGCTTCAATATCCATTTCTGCGGCTTTTGCTGCGGTGGCGGGCAGCGTGATTTCACTGCTGCTATTGAACAAATCGCCGTTCAACCCTTTAAAGCGATCTTTCATTTCGACAACCAGACGTTCAGCCGTTTTCTTACCCACGCCCGGCAATTTGATCAAGGAGGTGATCTCTTCACGTTCCACGGCGCTGACAAACTGCTGCGCAGACATGCCGGAAAGGATCGCCAATGCCAGCTTAGGCCCCACGCCGTTCACCTTTATTAATTCACGGAACAGCGCACGCTCCTGTTTGTCATTGAAGCCATACAACAGTTGTGCATCTTCACGCACCACAAATTGGGTAAATACGATAGCTTCTTGCCCCAGTTCCGGCAGCTCATAAAAGCAGGTCATCGGCATATGGACTTCATACCCGACGCCATTGGCTTCCAATAACACCAGCGGTGGCTGCTTTTCCAGAATAATTCCTCTGAGACGACCTATCATTACCCCTCCTGAATGGACTTCTGCATGTGGCTTGCTGCCACACAGTACGGTATTGCTTATACCATAAAAAAGGCTGGATGAATATCCAGCCTCAGACTAATGACAAAGTCAGATATTAGGGAGAGCGTACCGATGGGGTCGTCGTGGCGTAAGCCACCGGAGCGCCCCTCGGTGCGCCAGGCCCGAGTATCTCGGGTTAAAAAACCATTTTGTCAGCAAACTCAGTCCGGATGAATTTCCGGCCTGCATAGACGCGGTATCTTTCGAGCCGCGCGTTAACGGGTATCAACGCAGGCGGCCACGTGCCAGATTCAGCCGCCCTTCACTCATGCGCAAGACGTTCTGGCTGAGATGACAGTGTGTAATGGCAATGGCCAACGCATCCGCCGCATCCGCCTGCGGGTTGGCAGATAGCTTCAGCAACGAGCGCACCATATGCTGCACCTGTGCCTTCTCCGCTGCGCCGGTACCTACCACCGTCTGCTTGACCTGACGTGCCGCATACTCAAACACTTCCAGGTTCTGATTGACGGCGGCAACGATCGCCACGCCGCGCGCCTGCCCCAACTTGAGAGCCGAGTCCGGGTTCTTGGCCATAAACACCTGCTCAATGGCAAAGAAATCCGGTTGAAACTGAGTGATGATCTCACTCACGCCAGCATAAATCAGCTTTAGGCGTGTTGGCATATCATCAACCACGGTACGAATACAGCCGCTGGCAACATAGGTCAGTTGGCGGCCCTGCTGACGGATAAGACCATAACCGGTGACGCGTGAGCCGGGATCGATACCCAGTATGATCGCCATTGCTACCACCACCTTGCGTTAAGCATTGATATCGCCTGGCGTTGCCCACAGGCAACGCCATCAGTCGCTCGCATTACAGCGTAGCGGCAATCTCGTCGGAGATTTCACCGTTATGGTAAACTTCCTGCACGTCGTCACAGTCTTCCAGCATGTCGATCAGGCGCAGCAGTTTCGGCGCTGTTTCTGCATCCATATCCGCTTTGGTTGACGGGATCATCGATACCTCGGCAGCTTCGGCTTCAAAGCCTGCTGCGGTCAAGGCATCTTTCACTTCACCCAGGTTTTCCCAAGCGGTGAATACATCGATAGCGCCGTCGTCATAAGTCACGATATCTTCTGCACCAGCTTCCAATGCGGCTTCCATGACGGTGTCTTCATCCAGACCCGGTGCATAGGTGATGACGCCTTTTTTGGTGAACAGATAGGCTACGGAGCCATCGGTACCCAGGTTGCCACCGCACTTGGTGAAGGCATGGCGCACTTCTGCTACGGTACGGTTACGGTTGTCACTCAGACACTCGATCATGATAGCCGTGCCACCTGGACCGTAACCTTCATAGATGATGGTTTCCATGTTGGTATCATCATCACCGCCCACACCACGCGCAACAGCGCGGTTCAACGTGTCACGCGTCATGTTGTTGGACAGCGCTTTGTCGATGGCCGCACGCAGACGCGGGTTAGCACCAGGATCGCCACCGCCCAGTTTAGCCGCGGTAACCAGCTCGCGGATAATTTTGGTGAAAATTTTACCGCGTTTAGAATCTTGTGCTGCTTTGCGGTGTTTCGTGTTGGCCCATTTACTATGACCTGCCATAAAAAAATCTCCAAAAAGAACTCACTGGATATACCCTTCAAACTTCAAGTCGCAGGTGCGTTGGCTGCGTTGACGAAACCCATCCGTGGGTTTCGCCCCTCATGGGGCCGCTCAAGCAGCGCTCAGCTCTGTTCCCAACAGATTTTCTCTCCTCCAGCCACATAGTGGCCTATACGGCTGGGGGATGCGCTACGTCGCCACCTTCCTGCAACCCGAATTATTTGGGTATAGAATGGATCACAAACTCTTCAATCGCCTGCTGATTACTCCAAGACTTGGTCAGTTTGACCGCCTCGGCCGCCTCAAGCCATTGGTATGCGTGATGCTCGGTAAGCACCGGATCGCGCTCTTCGGGCAACGCCAGGCAGAACCAGTGTTCTTTATTACGCGTGGTTCCTGGCGCATAGCGATGCCGCAAATGGACAAAGAGTTCAAACTCCACACAACGCTGGCAATCGAACAACGGCAGTTTCTCTGCTGCGATATCGATGCCGATCTCTTCCATGACTTCGCGCTGTGCAGCATGCGGCGGCGATTCAGCGTCTTCCAGGCTGCCAGTAACCGACTGCCAGAACTCCGTATCATCGCGCCGCTGTAACATCAGCACCCGGCCACTGGATTGCGCATAAATCACCACCAGAATAGACTCGGGCCGCTTGTATCTCATTACTCGCTCTCTTGCTCTGCAGATGCTTTTTTTACCACGCTGATCGCCAGCTCCTGCAAAGAGGCCGGATTGGCAAAGCTTGGTGCGTCGGTCATCAGGCAGGCCGCTGCGGTAGTTTTCGGGAAGGCGATGACGTCACGGATATTTTCCGTGCCGGTCAGCAACATCACCAGACGATCCAGGCCAAAAGCCAGACCGGCATGTGGCGGCGTACCGTACTTCAGGGCATCCAGCAGGAAGCCAAACTTCTCACGCTGCTCTTGCTCAGTAATACCGAGAATACCGAATACCGTCTGCTGCATTTCGCTGCGGTGAATACGCACCGAGCCGCCACCTACTTCATAGCCGTTCAGCACCATGTCGTAAGCATTGGCAATGGCCGAAGTTGGCGCTTTCTGCAGCTCTTCCGGCGTCATGTCGCGTGGCGCGGTGAACGGGTGGTGCATCGCAGCCAGGCCACCTTCGCCGTCGTCTTCAAACATAGGGAAGTCCACAACCCACAGCGGAGCCCAACTTTCCAGCTTGGTCAGCCCCAGATCGCGCCCCAGCTTCAGACGCAGTGCGCCCATGGCGTCGGTAACGATTTTGAAGCTGTCCGCGCCAAAGAACAGAATATCGCCAGTTTGCGCCTGGGTACGCGCCAGAATGGCCTCCAACACGTCTGCACTCAGGAATTTGGCAATCGGGCTCTGTACGCCTTCCATACCTGCGGCACGGTCGTTAACCTTCAGCCATGCCAACCCTTTGGCACCGTAGATATTAACGAAGGCACCGTATTCATCGATCTGCTTACGGGTCAGTTGCGCACCGCCCGGGACACGGGTCGCCGCAACGCGACCTTTGGCATCGTTAGCCGGGCCGGAGAACACTTTGAATTCAACGTCTTTCACCAGGTCAGCAACGTCGACAAGTTCCAGCGGGTTACGCAGGTCTGGTTTATCAGAACCATAGCGGCGCATCGCTTCGGCAAAAGTCATGATCGGGAATTTACCCAAATCCACGCCTTTCACTTCCAACCACAGCTCATGCACCAGTTGCTCCATCACTTCACGCACCTGCTCAGCGGTCATGAAAGAGGTTTCTACGTCGATCTGGGTGAATTCCGGCTGGCGGTCAGCACGCAAATCTTCGTCACGGAAGCATTTGACAATCTGGTAGTAACGGTCAAAACCAGACATCATCAACAGCTGCTTGAACAACTGCGGGGACTGCGGCAGCGCATAGAACTTGCCTTTATGGACACGGCTTGGCACCAGATAGTCACGCGCGCCTTCCGGCGTGGCTTTGGTCAGCATTGGGGTTTCGATATCGAGAAAACCCTGGCTGTCCATGAAACGACGCACAAAGCTGGTGATTTTGGCGCGCGTTTTCAGGCGATCCGCCATTTCCGGGCGACGCAGATCCAGGTAACGATATTTCAGACGCGCTTCTTCCGTGTTGGTCTGGTTAGAGTCCAACGGCAGCGGTTCCGAGCGGTTGATAATTTCCAGCGCGTGAGCAAACACTTCAATTTCGCCAGTGGCCATATCTTTGTTGATCTGGTTATCAGGGCGTGCACGCACGGTGCCGACGATCTGGATGCAGAACTCGTTACGCAGTTCGAAGGCTTTGTCGAAGGCCGTTTTCTGATCTGGATCGAAGAATACCTGTACGATACCTTCACGATCGCGCATATCAATAAAGATCAGGCCGCCCAGATCGCGACGACGGTTGACCCAACCACACAAAGTGACTTCCTGGCCTACATGGGCCAGATTCAACTGCCCGCAATATTCAGTACGCATACGCTATCCTTTTGACTTAAGCCGATTCCGCCGGAGAGAGGGCATTAATGCTTTGTCCGTACGGCTGTTATCTGACGAATTCTTACTTGCCCGGTTTGAAATCTGTTGCATACCAGCCGGTTCCCTTCAACTGGAAACCAGTGGCTGAAATCAACTTGCTCAATTCGGGCTTCCCACACGCTGGACACTCGGTCATTGGCGCGTCGGAAAATTTTTGTAGTTTCTCTAATCGATGTTTGCATGCACCACATGCATATTCATAAATCGGCATAGGTCGTTGGATTAAAGAGTGGTGAAAAAAGGCGGCCATTATAAAGGAAATTCATGCGACAGATAAGTACGAACACGGCATTGTTACAATGCTAAATGGCGCATACCGCTATGAGATAACACATTGGTTAACAAATTTCTCATTAACCAGCAGCAGTTTTATCACGTAGCCTGTATACCCGTCGTCTTTCAAACCGTAGCTAGGCGCCCAGCTACAAATTGAAATCCATAGGGTATATCAGACTCTGTTCGGTTCCCCCTATAAAACACCTGACAGCCTTAATCACTTTCACAATGAGACGCTCCCTATGCTGAAACTTGATGCTCAAACCACCGCTTTGGTTCTGATCGATCTGCAAAATGGCATTCTCCCCTTCGCCGCTGGCCCGCACAGTGCCAACCAGGTCGTTACCCATGCGGCCCATCTGGCTGGGCGCTTTCGTGCGCTGAATGCAGCGGTGTTTCTGGTACGTGTCGGTTGGTCAGACTCTTTTGCCGAAGCGCTGAAACAACCTGTCGATAAACCCTCACCCACGCCGGTTGGCGGGTTACCTGATTCCTGGTGGACGTTCCCGGAAGCGTTGGCGGTGCGTGAAAGCGATATCCAGATAACCAAACGCCAATGGGGTGCTTTCTACGGTACCGATCTTGATCTGCAACTACGCCGTCGTGGTATCACAACGCTGGTGCTGGGCGGTATCGCGACCAACATCGGCGTAGAATCCACCGCCCGCAACGCCTGGGAGCATGGCTATGAGCTGGTGATCGCCGAAGACATGTGCAGCACCTACAGCACCGAGATGCACCAGTTTGCCTTCGAACATATCTTCCCACGGATCGCACGTGTGCGCAGTACCAGTGAGATCCTCGCTGCGCTGTGAATATCCGCACGCGAAGCTGGCTTGAAAGACACGTACGATGAGGTTAAGTTTTATCCCCTCGGGATTTCAAGTTGGTCGTACTGGCGGCGTTGGTACATCCCTGTGTGCCACCGCCGGGCGGCAGGCGTAGCTATCCCCAGGCGCCTATAAAAGGTAACAGCTGGCAATCAGGCTGTGGCTTGAAATACGACAGGGATAAAGGATGATAACGGTTTGATGTATATCGGATTACCACAATGGCAACATGCCGCCTGGAATCGTATCGGCCTACGCGATTTAGCGGACTACAGCCGCTACTTCAACTGCGTAGAAGGCAACACCACCTTTTATGCTCTGCCGAAACAAGAAATCGTGCATCGCTGGCGCGATATGACCGACGATGCGTTCCGCTTCTGTTTTAAATTCCCTTCGCAAATCAGCCATAAATCGGCTCTGCGCAACTGCGAAACCGACATCAAGGCCTTTTACGACTGCCTTAGCCCCATTGATGGGCGTATCGGGCAACTCTGGTTGCAGTTACCCGCCACCTTTGCACCCGAGCACCTGGATATCCTGTGGGCATTTTTCGCCGCGCTACCGCAAGGCTTTACCTACGGCGTCGAAGTCCGCCACCCGGAGTTTTTCGCCAAAGGTGATGCAGAGCGGCGTCTTAACCAGGGGCTGCACCAACGTGGTATCAATCGGGTGATCCTGGACAGCCGCCCTATTCACCACGCCAAAGCGCACACTGCCGCCGTACGCGATGCGCAGCAGAAGAAACCCAAACTCCCGGTGCATGCCGTCGTAACGGCCAATAACCCATTGGTGCGTTTTGTGGGGGGAGATGTGTTGGCTGACAACCTGCGTTGGTTTGAATCATGGCAACAAAAATTGCCGATCTGGGCTGAACATCATCAGCCCTATCTATTTATTCACACGCCAGATAACGGAGACTCACCACAACAGGCACAAAAAATCTGGCAACGACTAATTAAGATAATTCCGAATTTACCGTCCTCTCCAGACTGGCCAGTGCAGGATGCGTTGTTTTAACCGATTAATCTGACTGATTACATCGTTTTTTTCCTCGCGACAGTCACGATAATGGCGGCTATGATGCTCGCTGCCAGATTGGGTTGGGAATGGAGTTAAAAATGGTAAGCGCGCTTTATGTAGTGCTTGGCGCATTGTTGTTGATCAAACTCTCTTATGACGTGGTCAGATTAAGAATGCAATACCGGGTCGCCTACGGTGATGGTGGCTTCTACGAGCTGCAAACCGCGATCCGTGTGCATGGTAATGCCGTGGAATATATCCCCATCGCCGCCGTATTGTTGGTGATCATGGAGATGAATGGTGCAGAAGTCTGGATGGTGCATCTTTGCGGCCTGCTATTGATGGCTGGCCGATTGGTCCACTATTACGGCTTACGTAACCGCGAAGTTAGCTGGCGCCGTTCAGGTATGGCAGCCACCTATATTTCGTTAATACTGATGGTGATTGCCAATATCGTCTACCTCCCCTGGGACATTATTTTCAGTTTACACTGATCTTCCCCGCTGTTTCAGGCGGCTGCACGCCGCCTGCTTCTGCCTGGCCAGGTTTTCTGTTAGTATACGCGCCTTCGAATTCTGACCTGATTTGCCGCTATGCCAAACCGCGATACCCTTTTTTCTGCCCCGATCGCCAAACTCGGCGACTGGACTTTCGACGAGCGCGTCGCTGAAGTCTTCCCAGACATGATCCAGCGTTCCGTTCCTGGCTATTCCAATATTATCTCGATGATTGGCATGTTAGCCGAACGCTTTGTGCAACCGGGCAGCCAGGTGTATGACCTGGGATGTTCACTCGGTGCGGCAACGTTGTCGATGCGCAGAAACATCAAGGTAGCGGGTTGCAATATCATTGCGGTCGATAACTCACCGGCCATGGTAGAACGCTGCCGTCGTCACATTGATGCGTTTCGCGCAGAAACCCCGGTTGAGGTGATCGAAGCAGATATTCTGGACATCACGATTAAGAACGCCTCGATGGTCGTGCTGAACTTTACTCTCCAGTTCCTTGAGCCTGCCGATCGCCTGCGCCTGCTCGAGCAAGTTTATCGTGGTCTGCGTCCAGGCGGTGCCCTGGTGTTATCAGAAAAATTCAGTTTTGAAGATACCGACGTTGGAGAATTGCTCTTCAACATGCACCATGACTTCAAACGTGCCAACGGCTACAGCGAGCTGGAAATCAGCCAAAAGCGCAGCATGCTGGAAAACGTCATGCTGACTGACTCGGTAGAAGCACATAAGGCGCGGCTTAAGCAAGCCGGTTTTGAGCATGCAGAAGTGTGGTTCCAATGTTTTAATTTCGGCTCGCTGATCGCCCTGAAATCTGGAGAAAGCGCATGATTGAATTCGGCGATTTTTACCAGCGCATTGCCAAAAGCCCGCTCAGCCACTGGCTCGATACCCTGCCGGCGCAAATCAGTGCCTGGCAGCGTGAGTCGCTGCACGGCAAGTTCAAACAGTGGTTCAATTCGGTAGAACATCTGCCCGCCCTGACCCCGACGCAGTTGGATTTGCTGCATGGCGTACGTGCCGGGATGGATCAACCGCTCTCGCCAGGCCAGCTCGAAGGCATTGAGAAGATGCTGCGTACGTTGATGCCGTGGCGCAAAGGGCCATTTTCGCTGTATGGCATCGATATCGATACTGAATGGCACTCTGATTGGAAGTGGGACCGGGTGTTACCGCATATTTCTCCGTTGGCTGGCCGTACCATTCTCGATGTCGGCTGTGGCAGCGGTTACCACCTGTGGCGCATGGTGGGTGCCGGGGCTCACCTGGCAGTGGGTATCGACCCGATGCAGTTATTCCTCTGCCAGTTCGAAGCGGTACGTAAGCTGTTGGGGGGCGATCAGCGGGCACACGTTTTGCCGCTGGGGATTGAACAATTGCCGGAGCTGGCCGCCTTCGACACGGTTTTCTCCATGGGCGTGCTGTACCATCGCCGCTCCCCCCTGGATCATCTGTATCAGTTGAAAAACCAGCTGGTCTCAGAAGGCGAGTTAGTCTTGGAAACGCTGGTGATCGAAGGCGACCGTCATCAGGTATTGGTACCGGGCGATCGCTACGCGCAAATGCGTAACGTTTACTTTATCCCTTCAGCACAAGCGTTACAGGGTTGGCTGGAAAAATGCGGTTTTGTGGACGTGAAAATTGCCGATATCTGCCCGACAACCACCGAAGAGCAGCGGCGTACTGATTGGATGACCAGCGAGTCGCTGGCCGAATTCCTCGATCCGAACGATCACAGTAAAACGGTAGAAGGCTACCCAGCCCCTATCCGCGCAGTGTTGACAGCAAAAAAACCCTAAGCCACTGCGACACAAAATCCCTCCCCCAGCCTCGGCGGGCGGAGGGAAACAAAGATTATTTTCTTAACGCCTCCAGAAGGTCTTTTTCGAATATGCCGCTGGAAGGACATTCAACAGGTTTGACCTTCTCGTTGCCATCGGGTGTGACCAATCCCGCGATACCATTAACCTGTACCATCACGTTCGCCCCTTCTCCAGCACTGAAAATCTGTACCAGGATCCGATAACGTTGATTCAGATTCGACGGTCCAGGCTGATCGGAACATGTCAGATACAAACTCGCCAGTTCGGCATCATTACCGGTGGCCCCCACAATCCCCAAATGGTTATCAACTACTGCGCCATTCAGCCCTTTCTGTGTGAAAATTTCCGCTGTTCGGGTTAACAGCTCTTCAGGCTTTCGGTTGCCGATCAAAGTGGATTTTGCTGTGACAGCAGGCACGCTGTCTGTGGTATCAGGAGTGCCAAGAGGCTGGTTGCCAGTTTTAGTCGGCCCATACACCGAGACGCACCCGCTCAACACCCCCACCAGTAAAACAAGCCAGTATCTCATCATTCACCTGTAATACAGTGTGGCGCAAGCCGTTAGCGACATAACAACCCCGATAATCAGTAAATAACGCATTCCCCCTCCTTAGCGGTAATAGGCCGCAACACAGCCCGATAATGAGCAACAAACTATCATTAACAACACAACATAAATTCTCATGATTCCTCCTGAATGGGGCCGCTTGGTTTTGCTTTTACGCCGCGTGATAATCAGCGCCAATAGACGTTAATCTTTCCTGGCAGGCTCGTCGCGTCCTGCTATTGGTGTCAGCACTGACAAAACAACCGCCTTGATGCGTTGAGTGGTTTTAACTGAAGGGTTGAAGACTTCGGCAAGCGTGTTAGACTGGATAAAGATCAACAAATTCATAAAGGTAGTTAATGCGCGATATTGATATGCTGTTAATTATTTTATTGACGCTCATGACCGGAGTATGGGTCTCGGTCATTTTCAATATTGGCGGTATTGTCCAAACCTTTTCTGCTATTTTTCACTGGATGGAAAGCCTGCGCTAATTCAGCGCGAAGTTACATTTTCACAACATTTAAACTCAATATTCTTACCTACAGTTAACTAAAGTTAAAGTGTTGGTATCGCGCCAACACCAGTGAAACATTTAATCTTTTGCCCTGAGCACCTCTACCCTGTTCAGGGCTTTTTTTCGCTGGCAGACGCCGTGAGCGACCACGAATCGATACATAGATATAAAAAGCCCCGAGCAATATCGGGGCTTCAATCATGAGTTATGCCCGTTTCAGGCATTGCTGGTGGATGGCTCAAGCATCGCCAAGGCATTCTTCATCGCTTCAACCGTTTCACCATCAACACAATAATGACTGAATTCATCAAATTCATTATCGGTACACATGGTCACACCTGCCTTGCGATAACGCATAGTGGAAGGTACCGTATGCCCGGCTGAGCTATGTAATTCCTGCATGCCGATATCCACAAATTTGTGCAAATTACTCAGACGCACCCCGGCTCCCGCCATCACCACCGGTCCTTTGCTGGCGTGCAGCAGATCGCGCAGCAACGGCAGGCCAAGCTCAGCATTTTGCTGTTGGCCAGAGGTCAGAATGCGCGCTACTCCCAACTGCGTCAGTTGCTCCAACGCCACCATCGGGTTTTGGCACATATCGAAAGCACGATGGAAAGTGACCGCCAGGTTGCCGCTTAATTTCATGATCTCGCGCATCCGCGGCAGATCGATATGCCCTTCATCATCCAACATGCCGACTACCACACCGGCAAATCCCATATCGCGAATTTGCGCGACATCATTCTTTATGATGTCAAAGTCGACGGCGCTGTAGCAAAAATCGCCACCGCGTGGCCGGACAATCGGATGAACCGGTATCGTTACCTGCTCCCGCGCCATTTTCAGCGACCCGAAGCTCGGCGTCAGCCCCCCCTCACTTTGGCTGGCACATAATTCGATGCGGTCAGCCCCCGCCCGTTCAGCCGTCATTGCACAATCGACGCTATAGCAACAAACTTCCAATTTCATCATTGTTACCCCCAGATAACGGCCAAAATGCGACAGCAACTTGTTAGTTACAGAATACTTAGCGTAGGCTCAAGCCATAGGTCGTGAAAAACGCTCAGGGTGATAACTATGGCATTCAATTTTGATCAATGGGTAGACCGCAGTCACAGTGATAGCGTTAAGTGGGATAAATATCGCAATCGCGACATTATTCCACTCTGGGTCGCCGATATGGACTTTCTTTCGCCTCCCGCCGTTATCGAAGCGCTGCAAAGGCGCGTCGCACACGGCGTTTTTGGTTACGGCCACCCTTCCCCTGAGCTTATTGCGGCGATTTGCCAGCGCATGTTAGAGCGCTACGACTGGCACATCAAGCCCGAATGGCTGGTTTTCTTGCCGGGCCTGGTCTGTGGATTGAATCTATGTGTACGCGCCTTTACCCAACAAGGGCAAGGCACCTTGGCCCCCTTCCCGATTTATCCCCCCTTTCGTCAGGCGGCGAAATTGGCTGGACGTGAGCAGCGGCAGATCCCTCTGATACTGAATAATCAACGTTGGGTGCTGGATCTTCCCACCACGGAACGCGCCCTGACGGGTGACGAACGATTATTGATGCTGTGCAACCCACAAAACCCTGGTGGTACCGTATACCGACGTGAAGAACTGTTGGCTCAACAAGCGTTCGCCCGTGCTCACGATCTGATCGTTTGTTCGGATGAGATCCATTGCGATCTGCTGCTGGAGCCTGGGTTAAAACACATCCCGTTTGCCAGCCTGAATGAGGATGCCGCCCAGCGCAGCATTACGCTGATGTCCCCTTCCAAAACGTTCAATATCGCGGGATTAGGGGCCTCAGTAGCCATCATTCCCAATGAAACATTACGCATACAGTTTTGCCGGGCGCGTAAGGGTATTGTCCCAGAAGTTGATATTCTGGCGTTGGTTGCGGCGCATGCGGCTTACCATGATGGACAGGAATGGTTAAATGAACTGCTGGCCTATCTTCGCGTTAATCGTGATTTAGTCAGTGAACGCATAGGTGCCATACCTGGCTTGCGTTTGCAACCGATAGAGGCCACCTATCTGGCCTGGATCGATTGCAGCGGTCTGGGGCTCGATAATCCTCATGCCTTCTTCGAACAGGCCGGTGTTGGCCTGAGTCCAGGGCTGGATTTCGGCGATCGCCATTTTGTTCGTCTTAACTTTGGCTGCCGTCATGCACTGCTGAACACCGCACTGGACCGCATGACACAAGCGGTTCAGCGCCAACGCGCAAATTAAGCCCGTTCGCTAGCGACGATTTCGCGGATATGATGTGGGTGAAATTTGATGGTCACGCTGCCATCGGTGATCGCTAACGTCGGGTTCGCCAGACGCTCTCCTTCGCCTTTGGGTGAACTCTGCTTGAGTTTAATCCCCGGCAATAACAGCGCCTCATCTGCCAGGTGATCCAATGCACGGGCATATAACGTGTCTGGATCACCGGCCAGCACCAATTCAACATGTTCCCACCCTTCGTGAGGGTAGCGTTTTTCCCCTGGGTAAGGCAGTTCAATACAGTCAATTTGCCACGGACCAACCTGCAGAGGAACCTCAAGGTCAAACAGACAGATCGGTCTGCCATTGATGATCGATTCCGAAAGTAATCTTCCGCATTGGAGAAATCCTTGATGCCAGCGTTCAGCCGTACTGTTCTGATGGCAACGAACCGAGATATGGTCCGCGTTGAAATGCGCCAGCTCGAGGTGTAGCTTTTCGGCAAACTGTACCAACGCTTGTTCAAAGCGCGGTAAATCCAGTGCCAGATCGTTTAGTTCGGTGATCGTTGACAGATGAGTCATAAGTTTCTCAGGGTCTCCAGATAGACAGGGCTGGCCGATAATTTACACGTCACACACGCTAGAGGCTATGGCTTACAGGGGGAAATTTCTGGCAACGATAACATTGCCTTGTTGCATGACGTTGTATGTGAAAACACACACAACCTGCCTACAATAAATACAGGCCTTTGGAACAACCAAAATGCATTCCCAATAAATCAGGAAAGTTCCCAACAAAGAAAAATAATTAATCATTTTAGCTTTATTTATCAGTGAGTAGCTAAAGCTAAATACCCATAGGGTGTAATGTTTCTTTTATAAACACAAAAAAAATAAATAATACATTGTTTTTTATTATTATTTCAGTAACACAAAACTGGAAAAATCTTAAACACCCCCTTCGTAATTGCCTGCTCGGAATTATTACGTTAACGTAGATGCGTCTACAATTCCGAGAAAATAAATATGGTCCTCTTAGGGATATCCATTGTCTTGATAGTCATCGCAGGTTATGCGATTTATCGTCATTATAAAACACGCCGTAATAGTCTACGCCATTCTAGCCGCCACAATAAAAGACGCTAATACACTTGTCATCTGCATAATTTTGCACCAATCAAATCAATGCAGACAATGTTATCCACTTTTACCACGATACAGACGTGGTTTTTCACCGCACCAGCCCGCGTCAGCTACTGACGCGGCGCCTCCGATCGGGTACAATTGCAGGCTGTTTTGTGTTTGTCATTAAGGTAACCCGGTGAATATTCAGGCTCTTCTATCAGATAAAGTCAGCCAGGCGCTGATTGCCGCAGGTGCGCCAGCAGATTGCGAAGCTCAGGTTCGTCAATCCGCAAAAGCGCAATTTGGTGATTATCAGGCTAACGGTGTGATGTCCGTGGCCAAAAAACTTGGCATGCCACCGCGACAACTGGCAGAGAAAGTCGTACAACTGCTGGATCTGGGCGATGTTGCCAGCAAAGTAGAGATTGCCGGTCCGGGCTTTATCAATATTTTCCTGAACAGTGACTGGGTTGCCCGTCAGACTGATGCTGTCCTGGCTGCACCAAAACTGGGCGTGACGCCCGTTGAGCCGCAAACCATCGTGATCGATTATTCTGCACCGAATGTCGCGAAAGAGATGCATGTCGGCCATTTGCGTTCAACCATTATCGGCGACGCCGCCGCACGAACCCAAGAGTTCCTCGGCCATAAGGTGATTCGCGCCAACCATGTGGGTGACTGGGGTACCCAGTTCGGTATGCTGATCGCTTATCTGGAAAAGATGCAGAATGAAAACGCCAGCGAGATGGGCCTGTCGGATCTGGAACAATTTTATCGTGAGGCCAAGAAAAACTACGACGAGGATGAAGCGTTCGCGCTGCGTGCTCGTGGCTATGTCGTGAAGCTGCAAGGCGGCGACGAATACTGCCTGAAGATGTGGCGCAAACTGGTGGATATCACCATGGCGCAGAACCAACTGACCTATAACCGCCTGAACGTGACCCTGACCGAAGATGACGTGATGGGTGAAAGCCTTTACAACGCCATGCTGCCAGGCATTGTGGCCGATCTGAAAGCAAAGGGGCTGGCAGTAGAGAGCGAAGGCGCTACCGTTGTGTTCCTGGATGAATACAAGAATAAGGATGGCGACCCAATGGGCGTCATCATTCAGAAGAAAGATGGCGGCTATCTGTACACCACCACCGATATTGCCTGTGCCAAATACCGTTACGAAACTCTGGGAGCCGATCGCGTACTGTATTACATCGACTCGCGTCAGCATCAGCACCTGATGCAAGCCTGGACTATCGTGCGTAAAGCCGGTTATGTGCCAGACGCCGTAACGCTGGAGCATCATATGTTCGGCATGATGCTGGGCAAGGACGGCAAGCCGTTCAAAACCCGTGCTGGCGGCACGGTGAAACTCTCCGATCTGCTGGATGAAGCCATCGAACGGGCCAAACAGTTGATTGCCGAGAAAAACCCGGATATGCCCGCCGATGAAATGCAGAACGTGGCCAATGTCGTTGGGATCGGCGCGGTGAAATATGCCGATCTGTCGAAAAGCCGTACCACGGACTATGTCTTCGACTGGGACAACATGTTGGCCTTCGAAGGAAATACCGCACCTTACATGCAGTATGCCTATACCCGCGTCGCCTCGGTGTTCAAACGAGCCGGTGTTGATGAAAGCAACCTGACGCTACCGCTGGTGATGACCGAAGAGCGTGAAATTGCTCTGGCGACACGCCTGCTGCAGTTTGAAGAAATCCTCACCGTCGTCGCCCGTGAAGGGACTCCGCACGTGATGTGTACTTATCTGTACGATCTGGCGGGGCTGTTCTCCGGCTTCTACGAACACTGTCAGATCCTCAATGCCGAAAGCGAAGAAGCGCGTCAAAGCCGTCTGAAGCTGGCCCTGCTGACCGCCAGAACCTTGAAAACCGGGCTGGAAACGCTGGGGATCGAAACCGTCGAGCGGATGTAAGCCAACCCTCAACGATAAAAAAGGCCGCGTTTGCGGCCTTTTCTGTTTTTACTTGGCTGAAGGCATTATCCCACCACCCGCCGCGCAAAGTCCCTTGGGCGGAACCCCAGTATTGCCAATACCGCGAAGTAGGCGACGATCCCTGCCCCCACCACTACCCCAAGGCGCAGCAGGCGAGCCAGCATATTGCCCTGGTCCCAGGCGGGCATCAGCCACATCACGCCTAACAAGACCGCAGACATAACCAGCACGGCAACCACCAGCTTGATAAGGAACATCGTCCAGCCTGGTTGGGGTTGAAAGATTTTCTGCTTACGCAGTTGCCAGTACAGCAGAGAGGCATTCAGGCAAGCGGCCAGACCGATCGATAACGAAAGCCCCGCGTGTTTCAGTGGCCCGATAAACATCAGGTTCATCACCTGCGTCATGATCAGCGTGATGATGGCAATCTTCACCGGCGTTTTAATGTCTTGTCGCGAGTAAAAGCCCGGTGCCAGCACTTTCACCACTATCAACCCCATCAATCCGACCGAATAGGCCACCAACGCGCGCTGGGTCATCGCCGCATCAAAGGCGGTGAATTTACCGTATTGGAACAGGGAAACCGTGAGCGGTTTGGCAAGAATGCCCAACGCAATTGCACTCGGTAAAGCCAGGACAAAACACAAACGCAGGCCCCAATCCATTAGGCGATTATATTCATCGTGATTGCCACTGGAGAAACTCTTCGCCAATGATGGCAACAGAATCGTCCCTAGCGCCACCCCTAGCACCCCGGATGGGAACTCCATCAGGCGATCGGCGTAATACATCCAGGAAACGGAACCGGACACCAGGAACGAGGCAAAAATAGTATTGATGATCAGCGAGATCTGGCTGACAGAAACCCCAAGAATAGCAGGCCCCATCTGACGCATGACCCGCCACACACCCGCATCTTTCAGCTTAAGTCGCGGGAGCACCAGCATGCCGATCTTTTTCAGATGAGGTAATTGGTAGCCCAATTGCAATACGCCGCCCACCACCACCGCCCAGGCCAAAGCCAATACCGGCGGGTTGAAATACGGTGCAGCAAACAGCGCAAAACCGATCATGCTGACATTCAGCAACGTAGGCGCAAAAGCAGGAATGGAAAAGCGATTCCAAGTGTTAAGGATGGCGCCCACCAGCGAGGCCAGCGAAATCAGAAGAATATAAGGGAATGTAATACGCAGCAGCGCCGAGGTCAGGGCAAATTTATCCGGCGTATCGGTAAAGCCCGGAGCGGTTATATAGATCACCCAAGGCGCGGCCAACATCCCAAGTATCGTCACTACCGCCAGCACCAGCGTCAGCAAACCAGAGACATAGGCGATAAAAGTGCGTGTCGCTTCTTCCCCCTGTTGGTTTTTGTATTCTGCCAAAATAGGGACAAACGCCTGTGAGAACGCGCCTTCGGCAAAAATACGCCGCAAAAGGTTGGGCAGTTTGAACGCCACAAAGAAAGCATCGGTAGCCATCCCGGCCCCAAAAACGCGTGCCACAATGGCATCACGCGCAAAGCCCAACACCCGTGAAAACATGGTCATTGAGCTAACGGCGGCCAGTGATTTTAGTAGATTCATGTGGTTTTTCTGATGAGTACGACGTGTAAATATCAACGCCTGCATCAGCAGGCGTCAGTTGAATGGTATCAGTCTACGGATCCAGGCAAGTAATAGCTACCACCATATGTTACATGGGGTTACCCGGCATCGCGAAGTATCTTTTCGATCATCCGCTGTGCATAAATGGCCTGCTCACCCGCAATTTCTGGCTCGGTCTGGTTGCTGACAGCCTGAATAAAGTGGCGAACTGCACCTTCAAAACCGCGCTGTGCCAAGGTGGTTTGCCAGCCCGGTGTCGGCTGCTCGACGATGCCTTGCGGGTCTTCCCGCAGCCACTGCCGCATCTCATTCAATTGATAGACCGCGCCCTCCGTCACAGCCTGCACGCTCTCTCGCTGGCTGCCAGCACGGCGATGCATGCTGGTGGTAACAATGGCCTCTCCGCATGCAAAATGATGTTCCGCGTAAAGCATTTCACCCGCGTCGTTGGCCCGCAGAGTGCCACTGAGCAAACGGTCGCTATCACCGCCTAACCACAGTGCGGTATCGACCACATGTAAATAATCATCCAACAGAGTGAAACGCACATCCTTTGGCCCCACGCTGTCGGTACGATGCTTATCCATACGGATCGAAGCAGGCCGTTGCATTTGCTGTTTCAATTGCCGATACAAGGGGGCAAAACGGCGGTTAAAACCGACCATCAATGCCTTACCCTGTTTTTCAGCCAGCGCAAGCAGTTGTTCACTCTGCTCTAGCGTTTCGGCCAGGGGTTTATCGACATAAACATGCACACCGCGCTCAAGCAGCTCACTAACCACCTGAAAATGGCTCGCGGTACTGCTATGGACAAACACGGCGTCACATTGCTGTGCCAGGCTATCAAGACGGGAAAAACATGCCATGCGGTAACTGTCGCACACCGGTTGCGCTTTCTGCTGATTAGGAGAAAAGCCGCCAATCAGTTGCCAGTCTTGCGCTTGGCTAAGCAGCGGCAGGTAGGCTTTTTGCGCTATGCCGCCCAGGCCGACGACGCCGATACGTAATTTACTCATTCGGCCCCCGCGCCAATAGCTGTTGCACCTGTTGCTTCAATACAGCGAGTTCGGCTTCCAATGCGGCTACACGCTCACTCAACGCGCTATCAGCGGGTTCTTCTGCCTCTGCCGGTACAGCGTCAATCTCGCCGCTGAAAAGGTGCATAAACCGGCTTTCACGTTTGCCGGGCTCGCGGGGTAAACGCACGACAAAAGGCCCATCTTCGCGGTTTGTCAATTGGTGCAAAATCTCTTCGACTTCGCTGACATCGCTGAATTCGTGCATCCGGTTGGTTCGGGTGCGCAGTTCACCCGGCGTCTGCGCACCACGCAACAGCAAGGTCGCCACCACCGCTAGCTCGGCTGGTGACAATTTCAGTTGACCGAACTCAGAGTTGCAGAAACGTTGTTCATATTTCACCACCCGGTTGCCGAACCCACTCAGCGTGCGCAGAAAATGTTTTCGTAACAGTAAATCCAGCACCTGCTGAACCTCACTCTCCGACAGCTCCATCACAGGCTCCCGGTTGGTTTTCTGGTTACAGGCCAACGTAATGGCATTCAGAGAAAGAGGATACTGATCGGGCGTCGTTACCTGCTTTTCCAGCAGGCACCCAATCACTCTGGCTTCTTTGGCATTCAATTCATATTTCATGTGCGGCCTCAGCGTGGCGGTAGCCATTCTTTATTGGTCAATGCGGTGAGAACGTGATCCTGCCACTTCCCGTCAATCAGCAGATAATCCTTGGCGTATCCTTCCCGTTCGAAACCGAGCCGGGTAAGCAGCGCACCGCTACGTTGGTTATGTGGCATATAGTTGGCCATAATGCGATGCATACGTTGCTGGCGCTGCATGTAGCGAATAGCGGATTGCAATGCCTCATACATCAACCCCTGCCCCTGCCATTTTTCCCCGAGCGAATAACCCAGGAAGCAGGCATGGAATGAGCCACGCAGCACATTACTGAAATTCGCTACACCGATCACTTCATGTTCATCGGGATCGAGCAGGATAAAATAATAGGCGCTACCCTGCTTTTGCATTTCAGTGATCATAGCCAACCGGGCCTGCCAGCCCGAAGGATAACAGTGGCTATCATCCCGTACCGGTTCCCAGGGTTTCAGGAAAACCCGATTTTCAGCATAGTATTCAGCCAGGCGATAGGCATCTCGTTCGTGAACTAAACGGACGACCAGCCGGTCAGTGGTAAGGCGTACTTTCGGTGATGCAGAACGATAGCCAAACATCGTTTCCCCCGAGCTCAAAACGGTTCGATAAGAAGTATTGATGGGGTGAGCGTCAGAATGATGGGTCTTTATTGTCCTCACCGCCAACGTGAGCAATAGCCAGACAGCGCCGCAGAGCCCCACGCTCCCTCGTTTAATATAACCGCAGCCCGCCCTACAGGTAAGACCCTTCCTGGTCAGGAAGTAGGCAATTAACCCTTTTCAGCGTTTTTTTATGCGGATTTGCCACTTACGTAACGTCTTGACGATAAAAAAATATTATCTACTGCCCCCCTATCAGCCTCGGCCTATTGGGTAGAGAATAAACAGGCCGTCTTTCTCTCCTTCTAAATTGCTCGTGGTGAAGCATGTCTCTGGTATCGCAAGCTCGGAGCTTGGGTAAGTATTTTTTATTGTTCGATAACCTGTTAGTGGTTTTAGGCTTTTTCGTGGTCTTTCCACTGATTTCCATTCGTTTTGTCGATCAGCTTGGCTGGGCGGCCGTAGTCGTTGGGGTTGCACTGGGTTTACGCCAACTGGTGCAGCAAGGCCTGGGGATCTTTGGCGGCGCTATCGCTGACCGTTTCGGCGCCAAGCCGATGATCGTCATTGGCATGTTGCTGCGTGCCGCCGGTTTTGCCACCATGGCGATGGCCGATCAACCTTGGATACTGTGGTTTTCCTGTGCCCTTTCGGCCATTGGTGGCACGCTCTTCGATCCTCCGCGTACCGCTTTGGTGATCAAATTAACCCGCCCACACGAACGCAGCCGTTTCTATTCGCTGCTGATGATGCAAGACAGCGCGGGTGCCGTTGTCGGTGCGCTAATCGGCAGTTGGCTGTTGCAATACGATTTCCATTTCGTCTGTTGGGTCGGTGCCGGTATTTTCGTGCTGGCTGCGGGCTGGAATGCCTGGCTGTTGCCCGCCTACCGGATCTCAACCGTGCGTGCGCCGATGAAAGAGGGCATGATGCGGGTGATGCGCGATCGCCGCTTCCTGACCTACGTCCTGACCCTGACCGGCTATTACATGCTGGCGGTACAAGTGATGCTGATGCTACCGATTGTCGTCAACGAAATCGCCGGTTCGCCTTCAGCGGTCAAATGGATGTATGCCATTGAAGCCGTACTGTCGCTTACATTGCTTTATCCGCTGGCACGCTGGAGCGAAAAACATTTCCGGTTGGAACAACGCCTGATGGCCGGTTTACTGCTGATGACACTGAGCCTGCTCCCCATCGGATATGCTACCGGTTTGCAGGCACTTTTCACCCTGATTTGCTGCTTCTATCTGGGCTCGATCATTGCCGAGCCTGCACGCGAAACGTTAAGTGCTTCACTTGCCGATGCGCGTGCACGCGGCAGCTATATGGGCTTTAGTCGCCTGGGCCTCGCGTTGGGCGGAGCATTAGGCTATACCGGCGGTGGCTGGATGTATGACACCGGCCACGCCCTTGGCAGACCAGAACTGCCCTGGTTCATGTTGGGGCTGATTGGCTTTATCACGCTATTTGCTTTGTATTGGCAGTTTAATCCACGCACCACAGCACCGGCAGTCGTACGTGGTGGTTAATCTGCCCCCAAATTCCTGAGCGGGTTCCGTCGGTACCCGCTATCAATCCAGGCGAATGTGTCACAAAATCGTCCTAATTTCCCCAGGTTGCTATCCTGAAAGTAAAAAACGAGCGCGAAAAAGTTCATAATGACGCATCATCACAAGAAGAACGCTGTGTGACAGTCTTTATAGGCTGCGATATCTATTGCTGTTAAACCTGACAATGGGAGCTTACATGAAACTGTTTATCTACGATCACTGCCCATACTGCGTCAAAGCCCGCATGATTTTCGGCCTGAAGGATCTGCCTGTACGGCTGGTAACCTTACTTAACGATGATGAAGCCACACCTGTCAGCATGATCGGCAAGAAAATGGCACCGATCCTGCAAAAGGATGACGGCAGTTATATGCCGGAAAGTATGGATATTGTGCACTATATCGATAACCTGGATGGCAAACCCGTTTTGACCGGGAAAACCAACCCGGCTATCAGCGAGTGGCTGCAGCAGGCCAGTAGTTACACCAGTAAATTGCTGTTGCCACGTTTTGCCTCTGCCGATTTCGAAGAGTTCGCCACCGACAGCGCACGCCAGTACTTTACCCACAAAAAGCAGGCTACCGCTGGCGACTTTGCTGCCCTGCTGGCCGACAGCGCCGATCTGATTGCCCAGTTGGAAAGCGACCTGCAAAAGCTTTCTGCGCTAATCCAGTCACCAGAGGCGGTAAACGGCACGCTGTCGGAAGACGATATTCATCTTTTCCCTCTGTTACGTTCTCTATCGATAGTGGCTGGCGTAACCCTGCCCGACAACGTCGAGGCCTATCGCAACCGTATGGCACAACGCAGCGATATTCCCTTGCTGTTCGATATGGAGCAATAACCCCCGGCGATAAAGGAGTTGCGCGCAGATGTTAAAAATGGTTTTTGTCACCACCCGCGATCGTGCCAGGCTGCAGGAAATCTCGTCCGTGCTGATCCGTTACGGATTACAGGACGTCATCCGGTTACTCGGCCTGGGCAAACTGCTTGGCGGCCTCAGGGCCAGCGGCGTAGAGACGGATAGCCAAACCTTACCTGAACGTCTGCGCGCCGCATTCGAAGCGCTCGGCCCCACTTTCGTCAAGTTCGGACAGATACTGGCTACGCGCACCGATCTGCTGGAGCAGCGCTGGACAGACGAACTGGAACGCCTGCACAGTCAGGCCACTACTCTCCCCTGGGAGAAATTGTCCGCGCAAATCACGGCAGACTTGGGGGGTGAGCCACAACAGATTTTTGCCCGCTTCGACCAGACCCCCATCGCCGCCGCCTCAATGGCGCAGATCTACCGCGCCCGCTTACACAGTGGCGAAGAGGTTGTGGTAAAAGTCCTGCGCCCTGGATTGGCGAAGACGATTCAAGCCGATCTCCGTTTACTGGCCTATCTGGCAGAAACCGTGGAGCAACAAAGTCCGGCACTGGCCCGTTATCGTCCACATCAGATGGTGCAAACTTTGGCAACCGCGCTTAATCATGAGCTGGATCTGACGCATGAAGGTAATAACTGTGATCGGGTAGCAGAACTCTTCATCCGACAGCCGGAAGTGGTGATCCCGAAAATCTACTGGCAATACTCCTCAAAGCGCCTGCTGGTGCAAGAGTTTCTGCCTGGCATCGCCCCAGAAAATCCGGAGCAATTGGCAGCGGCCGGTTTCGACGGCCCACTGTTGGCCCAACGTGGCGCACAGGCTTTTATGAAAATGGTGCTGGAACACCGGCTTTATCATGCTGACCCGCATCCTGGCAACGTGATGGCCCTACGGGATAACCACGTTGGTTTTATTGACTTTGGCATGGTTGGTCAGCTCTCCGAACGGCGACGCAATCAACTATTGCTGTTGCTGCAGGCGATTGCGGAGCGGCAAAGTGATGGCATCGTCAACACCTTAATCGCCTGGTCGGACAGCCAGGAACTGGACCTGATGGATTTGGAACAGGCTGCACAAAACTTCCTCGATAAACAAGCATCAACTACGCTGACGCTGGGTAAAGCGCTGACGGACCTGTTAGTGATGGCGCGCGAGCATCAGCTGCCTTTACCCCCGGATCTGGTGCTACTCTTCAAGGCACTGATTACCGCTGACGGTGTCTTGCACCGGCTCGATCCCGGGTTCGACATCATTGCCACGCTGAAGCCGATGCTGCAACAGGTGATGTTGCAACGCTATACCCCTGAAGCACTGCGCCGACGTGCGCTGTTGCTGGGCGGCGAGGCATTGGATGCTGGCGAGGAACTTCCCCAGGCGATCCGTTTGCTGATGCGCCGGTTAAAGCAAGGGCGAATTGACGCTGAAATCAACGTTAAAAACATCGATCAGCTCAGCCGAGCGCTGGAGCGTGGAGCAGTAACATTGGCCATTGCGATTGTCACCGCCGCCTTTGCGCTAGGGCTGGCACCGTACCTGATGCGCTCCACCAGCCAGCTATGGGGTATCCCCTTATTCCCGGCCCTCGGTGGAATAACCTGCCTGGGCGGCGTGCTGCTGCTGGTTCTGCGTCTACGGCGCTAGGCTTTTTTCAGTGTTATCCGATAGGTAAAACCCCCTTTGAGCCACATCATCTGCTATTCTGCAGGGCAGATAGCTTTCTCTTTGCTGGCAGCCTGGTGTTTAAGCCAGAAAATCAATCTATTATCTGCCGCATTTCCGTTGACAGTTTTACGAGGCACGAATGAAAAAAATCCTGATGGGCGTGGCCGCCCTGGTATTTGCCGGAGCGCTAGCCGGGTGTAACCAACTTACCCAATACACCCTCAGTGAGCAGGAGGTGAATAATTACCTGCAAAAACATAATGATTATCAAAAGCAGATTGGCGTACCGGGGTTGGTGGATGCCAATATCGTGCTAACACAGCTGCAAAGCCAGATAGGCCGCACTGAACCGAACAAAGTGACGCTTTCAGGCAATGCCAAGGTCAGCATCACCTCAATTCTCGGCCCGCAGGCCGCCGACCTTCAACTGACATTGAAGGCTCAACCGGTTTATGACCGTGATAAAGGGGCTATTTTCCTTAAAGATATGGAATTGGTCGATTACAAGGTACAACCCGAAAAAATGGATACGGTGATGAAGGCGCTGATGCCATATCTGAACCAATCGTTGAAATCGTATTTTGATCAGCAACCCGCCTATGTCCTGAACCCCGACCACAGCAAGGCTGAAGCAATGGCTCGCAAGCTGGCCAAGGGATTGGAAGTCAAACCTGGCCAATTGATTATTCCGTTCACCGACTGATGCTGCTGGGCACCGTTCATCTTGAACGGTGCCTCACTGACTTACTCTTCCTCACCTGCTCCGTCATCGTCCTGCTCATACTCGGCCAGTTCATCGCGCATGGCCGCAATAGCGTCACGGGTAATCAACGCCAGCGTTCGATAAAAACCACTGGTGGCATGCGCTTCAACCTTGCCCAGGAATCGACCACACCATGGCAGCAGAAACGCATCAAACAGCGTGATTTGGGCCTGCGCCTCATCCTCTTGTGACTGATCCTCCAGCCAGGAAGCCGCCAGCAGCAGTGAACCAAAATGATCGGCTGAGGCTTCACCTAACGGCATCCCGCGCTGTTGCAAAAAGACGCGTACTTCTGCCTCGTTAGCGCCTTCAACATAGTCAGAGCGGAACGGCGAGACACGGCATTCGCTGCCGACAAACAGGGCGTTAAAATCGGCGGCCAGCAGATGCGCATCGCAATGCTGTTGCAAACGTGCCAGCAGCTCGTCCTGCTCCAACGGCCAATGCTGCTGAAGTTTACCCTCCTTAATCAGGGTAAACAGCGGCACCAACAGCGGATCTTGAGGCTGGCGGTAAAAAAGCGTACCCAGCACCCGGCAGACAACAGAAAACTCATTCATGATCAAGCCCTATGCAAAAACGGAAAATTTGGCGTGACGATGTCACAGATCGGCTAATTCCGCAATCGCAGGCTTGCCGCGCTGCTCGAGAAAGTTTAGCAATCGGCGCGCTGACACATTCAGAATACGCTCCTCAGGGAATTGAACCTCTTCAAGGATGCGCTCACAGTGATCAAAAATGCCGAGCGAGAAAGCCACATGGGAATCTGAACCCAATGCCAGCCAGCCTCCGGCATCACGCACGGCGGCCGCCACGGCGCGACAATTGACCTCACTGCCTTTCCGGGAATGAGTAAAAGAGGAGTTGTTCAGTTCCAGCGCCACCTGATACTTTGCTGCTGCTGCCGCGACCGCTGGAATATCAATGGGATATTTAGGGTTACCCGGGTGGCTGATAATATGAACATCACCCTGCGCCATAGCGGCAATCATCGCCTCGGTGTTAGCGGCTTTATCCTGCGGCGCAAATACCGGCTCATGGAACCCGGCGATGATCAGATCGATTTCGTTAAGCATCGGACCGGTGCAATCGATGTCACCAGCCAGATTTTTTATATTAGCTTCAATACCGCGCAGAATACCTACGCCATCCACCAGGCGCGGCCACACGCGCATATTCATAAAGTGCCAGTAATGCGGTGCATCAGCCATGTCTGGTCCATGATCGGTGATGGCAAACAGCTTGATGTGCTTACGCTTCGCTTCGGCGATATAGTCGTGCAGAGTACTGTAAGCGTGGGTACTGGCAACGGTATGCATATGTAAATCAACGGGGTACATTGTTTCTCCTTCTTGGGTGCTCACCGGATTCATGGATGGTGAACTGGCCAGTTGTCATCATAGCAGTTAACACTGGCCTCGGCAGTGTTGCATGGGTGAGAAAGCATCAATAGCCACGCTGAATATCAACCACGCCAGTGGGATGTTCCCCCTCTCAAGCCGTATAATAATGTCCCTGGATGCTGACGTTCTTGTTCAAGAATGGCATCCCCCCTAGCGCCCAATGCAAATACCGCCTTGAGATCGCGGCGATTACCCAGCATTTCACAGGGCGGCCACTAAACCATCGCATAATCAGCCTGACAGGTTGCCATGCCCGTATCTGGGCCTGCGGCAAGCGTCGTGCCATTCTCCTCACTCAATCCTGCGCATCAAAGAACGGGTGATAGAAACTAATATTCATTAATCACCCCCTGTTGTTTTGTCTTCATTCATCCTTTTGCGCTTCGCCAAACGATGCAAGCACCGAACTGAAAAACCACAGGTTAATAACACAACGCGATAACGGCGATGCTCGCCCGTTAAACACCCAATATCGCTCGCCAAATCAGCAGATTGCTGGAAGTTTGGCTAAATGCGCTCAGTTATATAACAAGGGTATTGACGCTGGGATCAGATTCTCCTACATTAGCGCCCGTCAGCAGCGTAAAACGTTGCCGATAACAAAACGGTGAGGTGTCTGAGTGGCTGAAGGAGCACGCCTGGAAAGTGTGTATACGCGAAAGTGTATCGAGGGTTCGAACCCCTCCCTCACCGCCAAATTCAAAGAGAAAGTCTGAGCTTACGTTCAGACTTTTTTTTTGCATGTCCCTCAGTCTGGGAGGGGTGAGAAGCCTCGACAGGGTTTGACAAAATGGCCTGCCATTTTGGACGGCCACAGGCCGCCCGAAGGGTGAGCGCAGCGAATCCCCCCACCCTTACCGTTTCTCAGCGCCAAAACGGACGGCTGTAATCTCGCTTGATATCATCCCGAGTCAGGCCAATATCGTTTAACTTATCGGCGTTCAGTCTTGCCAGCGTATTGGCCGCTTTACGGCGTTCATTCCATTGATAGGCATATCTGTATGCTTTTTCCCACCAACGGATAAAAATAGTACGGCGTTTTCTGGTTACGCCCTCAGTTACATAACCACACTCATCCAATTGATTTTCAATTACATTATTCATTATTGACTACCTCATCAGCAGGTGAGCCATAAGAATGATACTTTGGTGAAAAACTTTACAGATGCAAAAAGTGGCTATTATTTCCATACAGATGTGTGATAAGTAAACTGAATGGTAAAAATTAGTGCCATCTGTACTGATCCCTCTCTATTTATCAGGTGATATCAATGACTCGCTACCAACAATTGGCCGATATTCTTAGCCAGCGCATTAAAGAAGGGCTGTATATTGCCGGGGAGCGACTCCCGTCGGTTAGAACGTTGAGTGACGAGCATGGGGTCAGCATAAGCACCGTACAGCAGGCATATCGGCAACTGGAAGAGTGCTTGCTTATTGAGGCGCGGGCGAAATCGGGATACTTCGTGCGTTGTAGTTCGAATCTACCGTCTTTGCCCGCTGTATGCCGCCATACACAAAGACCCGTCGAAATATCTCAGTGGGAAAACACGCTGGAATTTTTGAAGAGGGGCGAGCAAGAAAATGTGATACATCTGGGAGTCGGTTCGCCAGACCTTTCTGCTCCAGGTCTTAAAATACTCAGCCGTTTGCTTGGGCGTATTAGCCAGCATCAAGGCGAGGAAATGCTGGATTACGACGATATTTACGGCACCATGGTGCTGCGTGAGCAGATTGCCCGCCTGATGCTGGACAGTGGGAATCATCAATCAGCAGAAAATATCATTATTACCTCTGGTTGCCATGGTGCGCTGGCGATTGCAATAGGTGCCGTTTGCCAGCCTGGTGATATTGTGGCGGTAGACTCCCCCAGTTTTCATGGCGCAATGCAAACCCTGAAAGGGATGGGCATGAAAGTGATTGAAATCCCGACCGATCCTGTGGTTGGAATCAGTCTCGAAGCATTGGAAATGGCGCTAGATCAATGGCCGATTAAAGCCATTCAACTCACACCAACCTGTAATAATCCGTTGGGCTATAACATGCCGGATGAGCGTAAAAAGGCTTTGTTAACGTTGGCCCAACGCTATGACGTTGCGATTATTGAAGATGATGTGTATGGCGCGCTTGCATACCAATACCCGCGTCCGCCGACCATTGCTTCATTTGACGATGATGGCCGCGTATTGTTGTGCAGTTCCTTCTCTAAAACTGTTGCGCCCGGTTTGCGTGTTGGTTGGATTGCACCGGGGCGGTATTTAGAAAAAGCGTTGCATATGAAATATATTTCTGCCGGGCGGGTAGGCACCTTGCCACAACTGGCAATGGCCGAATTCATCAAGCAAGGGCATTACATGCAGCATTTACGCCGCATGCGCCGCCAGTATCAACGTAATCGCGACATTATGACCGGGTGGATCATGAAGTATTTTCCCCCGAACATCTGTCTGAGCCGGCCACAAGGGAGTTTTATGTTATGGGTGGAGCTGCCTTATGGATTTGATAGCCAACGCCTGAACCGCTGTTTGTTACCGCAGGGCGTACAAATTGCCGTGGGATTTATTAGTTCTGCAGCAGGAAAATACCGTAATTGCCTGCGACTCAGTTACAGCAAACCGATGACCAGCGAGATCGAGCGAGCGATCCAAAAGGTGGGTAAAGCGATTTATGAATTATTGGAAGAGGAACAGCCAGCGGTGGTCGCTGAAAAGCAAAGCTAACGGTTCTGTCACATGAGGATAGGTAAAGCTCGAGTGCATTGTCGCCTGTTCCCCAGTGCCGCTCGTTCTTCCAGTCAGAGGCCCCGGTTGCCCTGATCAAGGCGGTGCATGCTATCGTGCATCAAAACGAAACTGCAAAACACGCTTATCAATTGTTCCTTAGCGAAAAGGGTTAATACACGTTAAGGTTGGATATGAAAAGTGACATTCCCTCTCTTGGTGAGAGGGGATGAATGCGTCGGGTCGCTTCCCTCTAAGGAGATACTTTATGCACGTTACACTGGTCGAAATTAACGTTTATGACGACAAAGTTGAACAGTTTATCGAGGTTTTTCGCCAAAACCACCTGGGTTCAATTCAGGAAAAAGGCAATCTGCGTTTCGATGTGCTGCAGGATCCCGAAATCCCTACGCGTTTTTATATTTACGAGGCTTACGCTGATGAGCAAGCCGTCGCTTTCCATAAGACAACCCCACATTACAAAGCCTGTGTTGAGCAGTTAGAGTCGCTGATGACCTGCCCACGTAAAAAAACGGTCTTTGTCGGCCTGATGCCCTGAGCAACCACGCGGTGCCACAGACAAAAAGCGCTCAGGCATGCGCAGAGGTGCCTCATACGCCTTTGCCTGACTTTGCAGCAAAGCGGCCACGGCTTAACCACCTGCGCTAAAACCGCGAAAATATTCTTGACCGGTTAG
Source organism: Serratia fonticola (assembly GCF_006715025.1). Lineage (NCBI taxonomy): Bacteria > Pseudomonadati > Pseudomonadota > Gammaproteobacteria > Enterobacterales > Yersiniaceae > Serratia > Serratia fonticola. The sequence goes on along the minus strand of NZ_VFMK01000001.1, from coordinate 2,846,861 downwards.
CCGAGTCTCCCTATAGTAGCGCCCCGTTGCACTGAGTAACGCGCAACAAAAACGGTGAGGTGTCTGAGTGGCTGAAGGAGCACGCCTGGAAAGTGTGTATACGCGAAAGTGTATCGAGGGTTCGAACCCCTCTCTCACCGCCAAATTCAAAGAGAAAGTCTGAGCTTACGTTCAGACTTTTTTTTTGCCTATTCCCCTACGGAGAGGGGTGAGAAGCCTCGACAGGGTTCGACAAAATGGCCTGCCATTTTGGACGGCCACAGGCCGCCCGAAGGGTGAGCGCAGCGAATCAAGCCCTCTCTCACCGCCAAATTCGAAGAGAAAGTCTGAGCTTACGTTCAGACTTTTTTTTTGCCTATTCCCCTACGGAGAGGGGTGAGAAGCCTCGACAGGGTTCGACAAAATGGCCTGCCATTTTGGACGGCCACAGGCCGCCCGAAGGGTGAGCGCAGCGAATCAAGCCCTCTCTCACCGCCAAATTCAAAGAGAAAGTCTGAGCTTACGTTCAGACTTTTTTTTTGCCTATTCCCCTACGGAGAGGGGTGAGAAGCCTCGACAGGGTTCGACAAAATGGCCTGCCATTTTGGACGGCCACAGGCCGCCCGAAGGGTGAGCGCAGCGAATCCCCCCCTCTCTCTCACCGCCAAGTTCAAAGAGAAAGTTCGACGCCTTCAATGGCTTCAATACCCGGGCTCACCTCAGCAAAAGTGGTGTTTGCCGCAGGGTTATCCAACACCGATGCAAAACTGACCCGCTAAGCGCAAATTCGAGTGTTGGCGTTGAGCGCATCATGACCTGCTGAACAAGGCTATGTTGCCAGGAGCTACAGGCCCAGAAGGGCGAGTCATTTCCGCGTAGCAGACAGGGCAAGTTAAGCGTAGGCGTGGGTACAGGGCTCAGGACAGAGCCCTGCAATTGCCGTTCACAATGGCTTCAGAACGCAGTTTCTGGCGCTGGGTGTTTGCCAGTTATTCTACAAATCCTTGTCTATCACTCAGGTTGACTACCTCACGCTGGTCGAAGTTAATCATAAAATGGTCGCTAGGTGGCAATGAAGTTCCCAGCTTACGCAATATGGCAAACAGGGCACCAAAACGGTTCTGGAATACTTGGCTAACTGTATTTTTATCCAACACTTTCTTGTCAGAAAAGTCGATCGTTGCCTGAATATTCGCTAAAGCATCAGCCAGCACGGTGTATTGATCGATCCGTTCAGGGGTTATGTCATCCAACGCCAGATCTCCGGCGTTAGCCAGGCGATAGAAATCGGTAGCCAAGTCAAATCCGCTCCATAAGGCAAAATCGTCCAGCGAAATGTTGTTGGCTTCTGCCAATGAAGCCGCTTTGATCTGGGCACGATCCCAGTCAGCGATAATCGTCTCTGTCGCTACGCTCGGTGGCTCATTAGGCGTGCTGACTGTACATTTGGCGAGGGTTACCACCGGTGACAACGCCGGATTGGCCTGTAATTGAGCCAAGGTCACGGCGGTATCCAATTGGGAGAGGATCAGCATATCGCGGCCATTCATATTGAATAGCATTTCACGCATTTCACAGGGCCATTCACTGGGCAAAAAACGTAGGCGAGTCAGTTCAGAGAGATATATGCTATTGAATTCATGATAATTTTTCGCAGAAAGGATATTTGCATTCCATAATTTGTCTGAGTTCTGTGCAGCCAGATGCTGATGCTCCATCTCATAGTGCTCAAACAGCTCATCGAAACGCGGAACCTGCTCAAGTCGTATGGTTTCCACTTCGATTGCACTCTCGCTGGTGAGCGTGAGCAACTTATAAGCCGGTACATAGGCCGCCATTGACGGAGCTTGAATATTCACCAGAAAACCATCGTCATACTCTCGTACACCGGTGTCATTGAAATGCATGTGCCCGCCGACATGAATCTGAATGCCAGCCTGTGCCAATGCATGAGCAGTATCTTCTGCGGGGCGGCGTGCCATCTGGAAACTGCCAGTACCAAATAAGGCTTCGATGTCATCAGAGGCCCCATTATAAAACTCAGTCATCGGGAAATGGCTAAAGGCGATCAGTTGTTTATTCTGTTCTTTAGCCCTCTGTGTCACGGTTTTTATCCACTCAATGACATGTGTTTTGTGGGTCAGCATCCGGTTATATCCCGCATTGCCTGAACCATTAAAGTTAGTGGGATTCATCGGCTCCGCATCATTAGCGGAAGATGTAGGAATATAGACATTGGCATCAATAGCCAGCAGCCACACTCCTGCTATCGGTTCAACAAGATAGCTGGCATCAGGAACCTGCAAACAATGCGTGTAATCACTTTTCTTATAGGCGCCCCCAGTCCCCTCGACACAAATCTCGTAATGCCGATATTGCCAATCAGCCTGTTGGCGTGCGGTATTAAAGTTGTAGGTATCGGTTGAATAGGTGCTGTAAGGAGTTTCCCAATAAATATAGGCAGGTTTGGGCATAAACCCGTGTTCAGCGAGGGGGGCAGTCACCCCCTCATAGCCCAACTCCCGAATATCTTCCGTGCAAACTGTGGGTAGCTCATACCCTGCATCGATCAATGCCCAAGTATCGGTGTAACCCTTACACTCGGCAGCTCCCTTGCTGTAAATCCGTTGTTCTTTGCCTCCCTCCCCCAGAAAATCACTTTTACCACCGGGACGTGCAAATGGCACATTGGGATCGTGATTGCCGGGAGCGGCGAAAAACTCGATGCCATAGCGTTGAGAATACTCATCCAATACTTTTTTTAGCCCACGCATATGGATTGGCTGACCATCATCGCTGAAATCTCCTGGCAGTGCGATCACCTTAATCCCACGTTGGGCTGCATCTTCCAAAGCTGCAAGAAAAGCAAAATAGTTCTCATTGAACAACCGGGTCGACGTCAGTTGCGCATACATGGTACGGATAATGGCAGGCTGCCCGCTCTTGCTGTTCATCAGACCGCTAAAAGCATTTTCCTCGAAGGTTCCGTAAACATCATGAAAATGCACATCGGGCATAAATGCCACTTTTTCCGATTTTTGCGTTATTGGGGGTTCTGTTGGGGAAGGAGGTTGTACAAGATCGTTGTTGCTATGGGTATCATCACATCCGGCCAGAAGAAAGGAAGAGATAAAGAGAAAGCCAAACGGCCAAGCTGTTTTTTTCACGATAAACTCCATTTTAAATTAAAAATAAATATTTTTTGTAATAATGAGTTTCCTCTGTGTCAGCAAGATGACAAATGCCAAAATCCGATATTCCGGCCAAATATCGGTACCAAGAAAGAACTGGTTTAGCAATGCTTTGGAATAATCGACAGCGGCTCCGAACGGGCCGAGTAAATTCTACGACGCCTTGTTTACAGAGCCCCTAGTGCATGAGAGAGACGCCCAAGAGGGAGAGGAACATGGCTTAGGCTATCCTCGCCTGAACCCGTCCCCCAGCGGCGATAGAGGCATCAAGCGGCTACTGACGACGCGATTCTTGCCCTCACGCTTGGCGTCGTAAAGGGCTTCATCGGTTATCTCTATCGCTTTATCCACCGTCATACCGGGCAGATAGAGTGAGGTACCAATAGAAATAGTCATATGGATCACGTCGCCCCCCTCCGTATTAAAAACGGTGCTTTCCACCCGGCTGCGAATACGCTCAGCCATGGCCGCAATGTGCTCGGGATCGTAGCTGGAGGTGATGACAATAAATTCCTCTCCCCCATAACGCCCAACGAAGTCTTCATTTCGTACACAATCCTGCAAGATGCGCCCGACGCTGGATAACACCTCATCACCCGCCAAATGGCCATGGGTGTCATTCACTTTTTTGAAGTCGTCCAAATCCAGGATCATCAAACCACAGGATTGACGCTGGGTGTGCTGCATCAGCATTTTGTAATCCACACTGGCGCGGTTGTTAATGTGAGTCAGACTGTCCGTCGTCGCCTTATTACGCATTGAAAAGAAGGCATGGATATGGCGTTCTTTAAAATTCAAGGCATGGTAACAAACCGCCAGGCAAAGCGCAGAGGCAAACTGAAACACAAGGATATCCACCCATAATCTGCGGAAATCCACAAACACACTCGCAATGCCGATGCGGTATAGCGCAATAATGCCGATGGTGAGATAAAACACCTTGAATGATTTCTTAAGCCAGACTCTTGATAGCAACAGCGGTAAAACAATCGAGGCGATAAACAGATTATCCAGCGTAAAGCCGCCGGTAAAAGCAAAGTTCACCAGATAGCACACCAGTCCGCTGATCCCACCGCCGTAAAATATCACCAGTATCATCGGCAACATGGCAAAACTGTAATACATATTTGCGGATAACTGCAGCCGGCCTTCGCCCAGATATAAAGCCGCTAACCCTGCCAGCACCCCAAACAACACTCTACGCCACAAGGCGGACTGAAAGGAAAAAGGGGAACTTTTGCTCAGCGCAAAGTAACTCACTGACAGCGTGGCATAGGTAATGCACGCGTCGCTGTAGAAAGAAGAGATCGACGCTATGTATGTCATAAAAATTCGGCATGCTCCAACGATACATCAAAGTGATTTGTCTGACAGCTTTCGAGAACAAATCCTTGTCTCATCGGTTCCGGTACTACACATAATGGCTGAGATAATAAGAGATTAACCGTTCTTAGTTATAGCCAAGCCATCTATGCCCTTTCTCAAGATCAGGATAGTCTGTTATCAATCACACCAAGGGGAAATGTCATGAATATTGATGAAGATTTACAAGCGCTGGCTGCACAGGAAACGACATTAGCCTTCAACCATTTCGATCACACCACCGCCTGGGAGTTAGGCGTAGCACTGAAAAATACCGCAGAACAACGTCACTTGTCGATCGCTATCGAGATCCAACTCGCCGGACAAACGCGGTTCTACTATGCCATGCCCGGAATTACCCCGGATATTGCCGACTGGGTTCGCCGCAAACGCAACGTGGTCAAACATTTCCATAAAAGTTCTTATGCCGTTGGTCTGCGCCTGCAGCAGCGCCAAGTGACACTTGAAGAACGGTATGGCCTTAGCGTACACGACTACGCAGCCCATGGCGGCGCGTTTCCTATCAACCTGGTAAATATCGGCTGTATTGGAACTATTTCTATTTCCGGCTCACCGCACTTGGAGGACCATCACCTGCTGGTCAGCACTCTTGCTCGCTTTCTCGGCTTATCCCTGCCTGCGGTACACTAAGCGCTAAAAATAACACTTTTCTTCGGGTAACAGGCGGGCGATAGCCGCCACAAGGCGCAGTTGCCCCAACCGGCCAAAGAGTCATATAAATTTCAGCGATTTCCTCCTGCATTGATACAAGTCTAGGTATCTGCCCCCAGAAAGGGGTATGGTATCGATCAGCTATCCGAGACGGACCGCCATGGCCCGCCATTCCGTTCTCTTTTCCAGACTTGGTCTACTACCTAGATGAAAACGCACGAAATTAACGGTATACGTCCTTTCAGCGCTCTGATCGACGCCTGCTGGCGTGAACCTTATTCTCTTCAACGTCTACTCAAAGATGCCATTGCCGGGGTTACCGTTGGCATTATCGCGATCCCACTGGCGATGGCATTGGCCATTGCCAGTGGTGTCCCACCGCAATATGGGCTCTATACCGCCGCCATCGCCGGGATCGTCATTGCCGTCAGCGGCGGCTCACGCTACAGCGTTTCCGGCCCCACGGCGGCCTTTGTCGTGATCCTCTACCCCGTTTCACAGCAGTTTGGTCTCTCCGGCTTATTGATCGCTACGATGCTTTCCGGCTTGTTCCTGCTGATTATGGGGCTGGCACGATTTGGCCGCCTGATCGAATATATTCCGCTTTCTGTCACGCTCGGTTTTACCTCTGGGATCGCCATTACCATCGCCACCATGCAGGTGAAGGATTTCTTTGGCCTGCAGTTGGCGGAGGTGCCAGAGAACTATATCGGCAAGGTGTATGCCCTGTTTCACGCTCTGCCCACGCTGGACTTCGGCGATACGCTGATTGGGGTTGTCACCTTGCTGATCCTGGTGCTGTGGCCAAAGCTTGGATTGCGTATTCCCGGCCACCTGCCCGCCCTGTTGGCAGGGACCGCCGTGATGGCGGTTCTGTCCTTGTTCGATCATCAGGTTGCCACCATCGGCTCGCGTTTCAGCTTTGAACTGGCCGACGGCGGTCAAGGCCAAGGTATTCCGCCCATTCTGCCACAATGGGTATTGCCCTGGAATCTGCCTGCCGCTGATGGACAGCCTGCTGAATTGAGTTGGCATATGCTTTCTGCTCTGTTGCCGGCAGCGTTTTCCATGGCGATGCTCGGCGCGATTGAATCGCTGCTGTGTGCGGTTGTTCTGGATGGTATGACCGGCAAAAAACATAACTCCAATGCCGAGCTGATCGGTCAGGGGGCGGGTAATATCATTGCCCCGTTCTTCGGTGGCATTACCGCTACGGCGGCGATTGCACGTTCAGCAGCCAACGTCCGTGCGGGGGCAACCTCCCCCGTATCCGCGATTATTCACTCCCTGATGGTGCTGCTGGCTTTATTGGTACTGGCACCCTGGCTGTCTTATCTGCCGCTGGCAGCCATGGCCTCGCTGCTGTTGCTGGTGGCATGGAACATGAGTGAGGCGCATAAAGTGATTTATCTGCTGCGCCGGGCACCGAAAGACGACATTCTGGTGATGCTGCTGTGTATGTCACTGACGGTACTGTTTGATATGGTGATCGCCATTACCGTGGGTATCGTGCTGGCGTCTTTGCTGTTTATGCGCCGTATCGCACGCATGACACGCCTGAGTGAATTAAGCCACGACAAGGGCCGCCTGGTACTGCGCGTCAACGGACCGTTGTTCTTTGCCGCTGCCGAACGTATCTTCAACGAACTCCTGTTGCGCGGTGAGGAATATCACACCGTCGTGCTGCAATGGGACGCCGTACCGGTACTGGACGCCGGAGGGCTGAATGCACTGCAGCGTTATATCGCTACCCTGCCCGCCGACAAGCAACTGGTGATCACCGATATCCCCTTCCAACCGCTAAAAACCCTGGCCCGGGCACGTATGCACCCTATCGAAGGGAAACTGCATTTCTACCCCACCTTGCCGGATGCACTTATCGCACTGGATGCGCAATAAACGAAAATGCCCTCTAAAGAGGGCATTTCAGACGGCTGACAAAGACCAATGTGACGAAGATCGTAGCTGATAATCGTGATGCTCGTTTTCTCCGTATTCCTGATAGTCAGCGATATTTCGTTGGCCAAACAAGCATTGCCCCTTAAACCCCCGTGACGGGCAGGCGCGGGGCAATGACTTAGTTGCTGGTATCGAGCTCTGGGAAACTCTTCACCAGGTCGTCAATGGCTTTCATTTGCACCAGGAACGGCTCCAATTTATCCAGCGGTAACGCTGATGGGCCATCGCACTTGGCGCTGTTCGGCTCTGGGTGCGCTTCAATGAACAACCCCGCCAAACCGACAGCCATACCGGCACGCGCCAGCTCGGTAACCTGAGCACGACGGCCACCAGAAGCGGCACCAAATGGATCGCGGGTTTGCAGTGCATGAGTTACGTCGAAGATCACGGGATGACCACCGGTGACATTTTTCATCACGTTGATACCCAGCATGTCCACCACCAGGTTATCGTAACCAAAGTTGCTGCCACGATCGCACAGAATAACCTGATCGTTACCGCCCTCTTTGAACTTGTCGACGATATTCCCCATCTGGCCTGGGCTGACAAATTGTGGCTTCTTGACGTTGATCACCGCGCCGGTCTTGGCCATGGCTTCGACCAGATCGGTCTGACGCGCCAGGAAAGCAGGAAGCTGGATCACATCAACCACTTCCGAGACAGGCTGAGCCTGCGCCACTTCGTGCACATCGGTGATCACTTTCACCCCGAAGGTGCTTTTAATTTCCTGGAAGATCTTCATCCCCTCTTCCATGCCTGGGCCACGGTAAGAGTGGATGGAGGAACGGTTGGCTTTATCAAAAGAGGCTTTGAAAACGTAAGGGATACCCAGTTTTTGCGTCACGGTGACGTAGTGTTCGCAAATGCGCATCGCTAAATCGCGCGATTCCAAGACGTTCATACCGCCAAACAGCACAAACGGGAGATCGTTCGCTACGTTGATGTCACCAATGCTAACTACTTTCTGTTTCATGCTTGCGCCTTTGTTGATGTTAAATCGGAAAATTAATGCAGCGTGACCTGTTTAAGCTCAATGGAATGGATTTGAATTTTTATCACTTCGCTGACCGGGTCTTCAGGGCACTGCTCGACAAAATAGTTAAGATCGGATACCGCGATATGGTTGCATTCCAATTGCGCATAGATCAACCCGCGATCACGGATCTCATAGGGGTCATCCGGGTCAAAACTCAAGACCACTTCACTGGCCCGCAGCGCCATTTCCATCTGCTTTTCTTCCATCAGCGACGCCTTGAGGGTATCCAGCATCTTGCGTACCACCAGGATGTTTTCTGATTCGTCCAGATCGTCATCCTCCAGCTCAGCCCCCAACCCCAGGTTGCCCTTTAGCCACACTTCCAACTGGTGTTCATTGAGCGTTTCGCCATTTAATGGATTGATTAACCACATCTCTTCGTCCAACCAGTCCGCGCGCAGGATCAGTTGCGTCGGGAATATCACCGGCATCAACGGCAAATCCAACTCATGGGCAATATGCAGGAATATCGTGCCTAACGAGACCGGTGTTCCCTGACGTGCCTCCAGCACTTTATCCAGCCAGATAGCATCTGAGAGGCGATAAACGCCGCTGGCACCGCCAAACCCCCAGGTCTTGAAGAACAAGGCAATAAGGGCATCCAGTTGCTCTTCCTGAGTAACATTATCCGGGATCGCCGCCTTCGCTTCTGCGACCAGCAACTGCAACTGACGCTCCACCTCAGCCACCGGAAAATCGCGCCGTATGGCCTGTGATACCAGGATAACGCCCTCGCTCAAGGGAGAGGAGTTAAATTCAAAATCGGCAATGCTACTCATAGGTATCCCATCAAAAACGGTATTTTTGTCGTGGCCAGTCTAATGATCAGATACAGACAACCCAGCGCCAAAACAAATGCCAAGGTACGCACACTCCAGTTCTGCGTCTTTTTGCCCAATGCAACATAACCCAACAGGATATAGATAATAACGCCAAACAACTTCTCGGTCAGCCACGAGTCCATACCCAACAGCGGATAAAATTGCAACATCACGACCAGAGCAATCCCGCTGACGAACAGCACCGTATCATTCACGTGGGGAGTTATCTTTACCCAGCGCTTGTCCATCATCGGCGAATCGCGCCATTTCCAGAAAAAGCGCAGTATAAACAAGGTAATACTTATAGCTACCGTGAGTAAATGCAGATGTTTTAGCGCCATGTAGGCTGCCATAATGGTTTCCTTGGTTCTTATTGTGTCTTTTGGCCCAGAGTCACGCGATCGTTACCACCGTAGTCACGGCATGTCTCAACAGCGCTAAATCCCGCCGCCGTCAACAGACTGCGGACATTCTCACCCTGCTGCCAACCATGCTCAAGCAACAACCAGCCCAGCGGTTGTAAAAAATCCGCTGCCTGCTGCACAATCGCTGCCAGATCGGCAAGGCCATGATCGGCGGCGATCAGCGCACTACCGGGCTCAAAACGCACGTCCCCCTGTAACAGATGGGGATCGGCTTCATCGATATACGGGGGGTTACTGGCAATCAGCGCAAACTTTTGCCCTGCCACAGGCTCGAACCAACTCCCCTGCTTAAAATGCGCATTGTCGATAGCCAACTTACGCGCATTATGCTGCGCCAGGGCGACGGCATCCGCTTGCAGATCGATACCGGTGACGTCACAGTCTGCTCGCTCACTCGCCAGCGCCAATGCAATGGCCCCCGTACCGGTGCCAAGGTCCAAAATAGCGCAAGGTTCAGCGGGTAAGCGTGCCAATGCCAACTCCACCAGACACTCGGTGTCCGGCCGAGGGATCAGCGTGGCAGGAGAAACCGAGAGCGGCAACGACCAGAATTCACGCTCGCCGACCAGATACGCGACCGGCTCCCCACGTTCACGGCGAGCCAGCAGTTGCTCTAGTTGCTCTATTTGCTGTGGCAAGAGAAGCGTTTCACCGAATGCCAGCAGGAAGGTTCTGGCACGCCCGGTCACGAAACCCAGCAGGATCTCGGCATCACGCCGGGCACTTTCGCTGTGCTTCAGACGCGATCCGGCGGCGTTCAGCCAGGTTTGATAATCCATTACTCAAGCTCAGCAGAAAGCGCCGCCAACTGATCGGCCTGATACTCCTGCACGATAGGCTGGATCAGCATATCCAGCTTGCCTTCCATCACTTCATCCAGGCGATAAAGCGTCAGGTTGATACGGTGATCGGTCACCCGTCCCTGTGGGAAGTTATAAGTGCGGTTACGATCGGAGCGATCGCCAGAGCCCAGCAGGTTGCGGCGGGTTGAGGCCTCCGCCTGCTGGCGCTTCGCCATCTCTGCGGCACGGATACGCGCCCCGAGCACAGACATCGCCTTGGCTTTGTTTTTATGTTGCGAACGTTCATCCTGGCATTCCACCACGATGCCGGTTGGCAAGTGAGTAATACGGATTGCCGAGTCGGTGGTGTTAACGTGCTGCCCACCCGCCCCGGAGGAACGGAAAGTATCGATTTTTAAATCGCCCGGATTGATTTCCGGCAGTTCTGCCTCTGGCACCTCCGGCATGACTGCCACCGTACAGGCCGAGGTATGAATGCGGCCCTGGGATTCGGTTTCTGGCACGCGCTGGACGCGGTGGCCACCAGATTCAAACTTTAATTGCCCGTAAACGCCATCGCCGGAAACTTTGGCAATCACCTCTTTGTAGCCACCATGTTCGCCTTCATTGGCGCTCATCACTTCAACGCGCCAGCGGCGGGTTTCAGCGTAACGGCTATACATACGGAACAGATCGCCGGCAAAAATGGCGGCTTCGTCACCGCCGGTTCCGGCGCGCACTTCCAGGAAGCATCCGCGTTCATCATCGGGATCTTTCGGCAACAGCAACACCTGCAGTTGCTGTTCCAGCTCTTCCGTCGCCGCTCTGGCCTGTTTCAGCTCTTCTTGCGCCATTTCACGCATTTCCGGATCGTCCAGCATCATTTCTGCCGTCGCCAGGTCTTCCTGCACCTGACGCCACTGCAGAAAACAGCGGCTGACATCGGTTAACTGCGCATATTCACGCGACAGCCCACGGAACCGATCCTGATCGGCAATAACACCGGCATCGCCGAGCAGCGCCTGAACTTCCTCATGGCGCTCTTGTAACGCTTCCAGTTTGGCAACAATAGAAGGCTTCATGCGTGGTTTTAAACCCTGTTAATAAAAGAGAACTAATGCTGATCCAGCCCGAGGCTGTCGCGTAAAATATGCAACCGCTCCATGTCGCCATCACCGGCGGCCTGCTGGAGGGATTTGGTAGGGGCATGAATAAGACGATTGGTCAGCTTGTGGGCCAGTTCGTGGATCACCTGCTCCACATTGGCCCCCTGCGCAATGGCAGCCAACGCTTTAGACTCCATTTCCGCACGGATCTGATCGGCTTGCGAACGGTAGTCTCTAATGGTTTCTGTCGCGCCCTGTGAACGCAACCAGGCCATGAAATTGCTGCTTTCCTGCTGAACGATCGATTCGGCCTGCACTGCCGCGGCTTTTCTCTGTGCCAGATTGCTTTGGATAATGGCATGCAGATCGTCCACGCTGTACAGATAGGCGTTCGCCAGTTTGCCGACCTCTGGCTCGATATCGCGCGGAACCGCAATATCCACCAACAGCATGGGTTGGTTACGGCGCGCTTTCAACGCACGTTCCACCATCCCTTTACCGATAATTGGCAGCGGGCTGGCGGTGGAACTGATAATGATGTCGGCATCCGCCAGTCGTTCGTCGATCTCCGGCAGCGTGATCACTTCTGCGCCTACTTCATCCGCCAGCACCTGAGCGCGTTCACGAGTGCGGTTAGCAATGATCATGTGCTGCACTTTATGTTCACGCAGATGGCGTGCCACCAATTCGATGGTTTCACCGGCCCCCACCAGCAACACATTCACTTCAGCAAGGGACTCGAATATCTGGCGCGCCAGAGTACAGGCGGCAAAGGCCACGGACACGGCGCTGGCACCGATTTCGGTTTCGGTACGCACACGTTTGGCGACAGAGAATGATTTTTGGAACAGGCGCTCCAGTTCACCAGAAAGCGACTGGCCGCGTTGTGACTCGGCAAAGGCTTTCTTGACCTGCCCAAGGATTTGAGGTTCACCCAGTACCAGCGAGTCCAGCCCGCTGGCTACGCGCATCAGATGGCTGACGGCATCGTTGCCATGGTGCCAATACAGGCTCTTGCTGACGTCTTCCGGGCGCAGATGATGGTACTCACATAACCAGTTAACCAGTTGCTCGTGGATATGTTCTTGCTGTTCGACGCTGAGATACAGTTCGGTGCGGTTACAGGTCGACAGCACAACCCCGCCCTGCACCAATGGCTGTTGGAGCAAGCTATTCAGCGCCTTGTCGATCGACTCTGGGGAGAAGGTTACCCGTTCTCGCAGAGAAACCGGAGCAGTTTTGTGATTAATACCTAACGCAAGAAGGGTCATTGCTTCGAGTAATACTTCTCTTGGTACGGGTTCTCATTGAACCGCATTCTACTTGATGCGCGGGATCAATAAAAGTGACAACCGCATCTTCCCGCCAATCATTGGTATAGTCTGGCCGAATCAATTGAAAGAACAAAGTGCGTGATATCCGCCTCTAACACTTAAAGGTTAAAACGCCGATAAAAATCACCGTGACGACTGAATATTATTTTAGCGCGGTTACATCATTTTATTGGTTGGTATACCCACGGCTAATAAATGCGAATAACTCTCTTTTACATTGTCATGCCGTGACATTCCACCTGGCTGACAATTGCGCTAAGTGACAGTTTTTATTGTTATATTTGACTTCCTACCGCCGATTCTCATAATCCCGCCATGTTAATTCGTGCATGACAAACTTAACCGAGCATCACTTCACCGTTTCATCGTTCGTTACCTAGTAAGTGAGCCACCAGAAAACCCCCAGGTATTTCTTCAGCCAACGGATTGGTTTTCGTCTATTTTCGCAACAACACACAGGAAGGGATATGTCCATTAAATTACATCGCCTAAGCCAGGCCGTTGCCGCTGGCCTGATAGCCGGTTGTACCGCATTCGCCGCTCACGCAGAAATCACCTTATTAAAGCAAGATCCACAGGCCGGCGACCCACTTAGCCGCCTTAATTTCACCGTCGGCGGGAGTATTCGTCCACAGTTTAATATGATGACTGGCGATGGCGACAAAGGCTCTTATAAGCGTAACGGTTTTGACGGCGGCACGCGTTTCCGCTTCGCGGCGGATTACTACCTTTTCGATGACATCAGTTGGATCAGTTATTACGAATTGGGCGTTAACATTCCGGCAGTGTTCAACTGGGATAATCACTATGCTGAAGGCGCCAACAACACGTCACGCCGCATGCTGTATACCGGCCTGAAAAGCAACACCTGGGGGCAATTAACCTTTGGCCAGCAAAACAGCATTTACTATGATGTCGTCGGCGCTAAAACCGATATCTGGGATTACGACATGCTGGGCCAGGCACCGGGCAACGGCATCAACGGTGACTACGACGGCTCTTACCGTTCACGCAAGATGCTGAAATATAAAAAGGCCTTCGGTGACGCCGATATCTACGCCTCCTACCTGTTTAACGATAGCGACTATCTGCCCGGTAATGGCCTGCGCTATAAGCGCAAGGGCGGCGGCTCGCTGGGTGTGGATTATCATCTGACCAAAGACCTGACCTGGGGCACCGCCTGGAACTACACTCGCGCCGAGATGCGTAACCCAGACAATGGCGATAACAAAAGCTACGATCAGAACATCGTCGGCACTGCGCTTAGCTGGAAACCGGACAACTGGACGTTCAGTTTCGGCGGTGGCTGGTATGATAATTTCCTCACCAGCAAGAAAGCGCATGTAGATAGCTACTTCGCGGGTGATGCCTGGGGGATTGAATATCTGGCCGGCTATACCTTCCCGATTGGCCAGTACGCAGTGAAATCCATCATGCCTTACTTTATGGGCGATCGTATGCAGTATGTCAGTGGCCGTGATTACCAGCGCATTGACAATGGCCTGGGGGTTACCTTCCAGTTCGACTACGGCTTCCGAGCGGATGTGGAACATGTGTTAACCTCCAGCACGGACAATCTGGGTGATATGACGGTTGTCCGTCTGCGCTACGATTTCTGATCTCCCCCGGCGCGTCCCTGGCGGCGCGCTATCCCTATTCTCACAAAAATCTCGTATTTCCAAGCCAAAAAACGCCACTATCGATTACAATCTTCTGCCATGCCGGACGCTAGCCTTGCACTGAGGCATTTGCGCCATTGTATTATTGACGCTGCGCCATTCGCCCGTTAGCGTGGTGGCATAAATGGCAACCCTTGTTGCCGCGAAAGGACAGAAGGACAACAAAAAGTTATGCCTATCCGCAAAATCAGACTGCTTCGCCTGCTTCCCTTGGTCAGCCTGGTGCTGACTGCCTGTACGCTTACCAGACCCAGCGGCCCGGCAACCAGCCCGACCTCACCGCAATGGCAAGCTCACGAGCAAGCGGTGCAACAGCTTGAGCAATATCAGACCCGCGGCGCTTTTGCCTATCTCACCGATCAAAAGAAAGTGTATGCCCGCTTCTTCTGGCAACAGTATTCTCCCGATCGCTACCGCCTGTTGCTGACCAATCCACTTGGCAGCACCGAGCTGGAGCTGAACGTGCAGAAAAGCGTGGTGCAGTTGACGGATAATCAGGGCAAGCGCTATGTCAGCGATAACCCTGAAGAGATGATCAGAAAGCTGACGGGAATGGAGATCCCTCTCAATAACCTGCGCGTGTGGATGCTCGGCCTGCCCGGCGATGCTACCGATTTCCGCCTCGATGACCGGTATCGCCTGAACAAACTGACCTATCAGCAAGGCAACCTGACCTGGACCGTGACCTACCAGGACTACAATACCGATTTGCCAACCCCGTTACCTAGCCGCCTCGAACTGCAACAGGGTGACCAGCGCATCAAGCTTAAAATGGATAACTGGACGCTTAAATGATCCACCAGTGGCCTTCTCCGGCAAAACTTAATCTGTTTCTCTATATCACTGGCCGTCGCGCAGACGGCTACCACCAGTTGCAAACGCTGTTCCAGTTCCTTGATTATGGCGATACGCTGACCATTACCCCCCGTCAGGACGATCGTATCCAGTTGCTGACCCCCGTCGAAGGGGTACCGGACGAACAGAACCTCATCGTACGTGCAGCGCGCCTTTTACAGCAATACTGCACAAACCACGCGATTAGAACCCCGCCGCGTGGGGCGGACATCAGCATTGATAAACGTTTACCAATGGGAGGCGGTCTGGGCGGCGGCTCCTCTAACGCCGCTACGGTGCTGGTCGCCCTGAATGAACTTTGGCAATGTGGCCTGAGCGACGACCAACTGGCCGATATGGGGCTGACCCTAGGGGCCGACGTGCCGGTATTTGTGCGCGGTCATGCGGCGTTTGCCGAAGGGATCGGCGAGCAATTGCAACCGGCAAACCCGAAAGAAAAATGGTATTTGGTGGCGCATCCCGGCGTCAGCATCCCAACACCGGTCATTTTTGCCGATGCAGAATTAAAAAGAGACACCCCGGTTCGCTCGCTAAGTGCCCTATTACAGGCACCTTACGCAAATGATTGCGAACCGATCGCAAGAAAACGTTTTCGCGAGGTTGAACAGCTTCTTTCATGGCTGTTACAATACGCGCCGTCACGCCTGACTGGCACAGGTGCTTGTGTGTTTGCTGAATTCGACTCTGAGCCCGCCGCCCTTCAGGTGTTAAATCAAGCCCCGGCCTGGTTGCGTGGATTTGTAGCACGTGGCGTTAACGTCTCGCCGCTACATCGCATCCGTTCTGGGCAGTTTGAGCCGTAGCTCACCGTTTCGCTGTACAGGGGCATTCATCCCTAAGTTCTTTCAAGATGCAGACAGGCGGCAAATGTACGTATCCCGATAAGCTTACATGCGTAAGCAATTCGGGTAGGTGCCACAGCCCCCCTGCAACTCGAAAGACGACGGGTATACACCTGGCCCTGTCCTCCCTGCGCGACCTGCGGTTCAATTTAGTTTTACATACCCGTATGTATATTGCGTCGGCGTCACCAACTGCCCCTTGGTGAAAGCCGTATGACAATATCTTCTCTGGACGCAAGCCTGAGGTTCTTCTCGTGCCTGATATGAAGCTTTTTGCTGGTAACGCCACCCCGGAACTAGCACAACGTATTGCCAACCGTTTGTACACCAGCCTTGGTGACGCCGCTGTAGGTCGTTTTAGCGACGGCGAAGTGAGCGTGCAAATCAACGAAAATGTACGCGGCGGTGATATTTTCATCATCCAGTCCACCTGTGCACCCACCAATGACAACCTGATGGAACTGGTTGTTATGGTTGATGCCCTGCGTCGCGCCTCCGCAGGTCGTATTACTGCTGTTATCCCTTACTTCGGTTATGCACGCCAGGATCGCCGAGTGCGTTCTGCACGTGTGCCAATCACTGCCAAAGTTGTTGCCGATTTCCTCTCAAGTGTAGGGGTTGACCGCGTATTGACAGTGGATCTGCATGCTGAACAGATTCAAGGCTTCTTCGATGTCCCGGTAGATAACGTGTTCGGTAGCCCGATCCTGCTGGAAGACATGCTGCAACAGAACCTGGAGAACCCAATCGTGGTTTCCCCGGATATCGGTGGTGTTGTGCGCGCCCGCGCTATCGCCAAACTGCTGAACGATACCGATATGGCTATCATTGATAAACGTCGCCCACGCGCAAACGTTTCTCAGGTGATGCACATCATCGGTGACGTCGCAGGCCGTGACTGTGTGCTGGTCGATGACATGATCGATACTGGCGGAACGTTGTGTAAAGCGGCTGAAGCCCTGAAAGAACGTGGTGCCAAACGCGTATTTGCCTACGCGACGCACCCGATCTTCTCCGGTAACGCCGTGGACAACATCAAGAACTCGGTGATTGATGAAGTGATCGTCTGTGACACCATTCCGTTGTCACCAGAGATCAAGGCACTGAAAAACGTACGTACTCTGACACTGTCCGGTATGTTGGCTGAAGCCATCCGCCGCATCAGCAATGAAGAGTCAATTTCTGCGATGTTTGAGCATTAATCTGCTTTCTGGCGCAGTTCTCGCTGCGCCATCATCATGGAAACAAAAAACCCGTTGAAGCGAGAGCAACAACGGGTTTTTTACTTGTCGTGGAACATAACCTGAAACCTTGATACGTGGCGCTTATCCCTCGCCGCTATTGTCGTTCCCTTCGACGCGATTAATCAATGTGACGAACGGTGCTGGTTATTCCGGCAACGCTTATCAAAATGTTTAACCCACCAGTAGCGATCCGCTACCTGCTCACGTCCGCCAATACGTGCGCCCGCCAGCCACAACAATGCACCGATAAAGATACTCATGATGGCGCCATGGGCAAAAAACTGCGGTAGGTTGAATTGTGATACTTGAGCCAAAATGGAGTATCCAACGCCCCCGACCATCACTACCATACCCAATCCCATTAAAACGTTGCCCATTACACCTGCGCTTTTACGTTTCATATGCCACCTCCATAGTGCCATGTGCCAACAAAGGATAACGCTTAACTTGCTAACTCACTTTGTTAAGTTAAGTATAGCCACTATTAGAGGAAGGGTATTGAGTGAGCGATCACAAATGGTAAAGAAATTCTGACAGTTCTTTACTTATGTTAAACGTTAGTTAGCAAACTGAATTATTTTATTAATGTGTTGTTCGCTTTTTAGGCCAGGAGCCCCTCACAGAGCCAGAGTTTTGTCATTCCACACGCCGACAGGTAAACTATCGCCCTTTCCATAATCTCTAGCAGAGTGAATCACTCAGTGAGCAGTATCAAATTGATTGTTGGCCTGGCGAACCCGGGCCCAGAGTATGCCCAGACACGGCACAACGCAGGTGCCTGGTACGTTGACCTATTGGCGCAGCGCCACAACCAACCCCTGAAAGAAGAGAGCAAATTCTTCGGTTATACCGCACGCTTGAATTTAGCGGGTAACGATGTTCGGTTGCTGGTTCCGACGACCTTTATGAACCTGAGTGGCAAAGCGGTTGCCGCCGTTGCGACCTTTTACCGGATTCTTCCAGAAGAGATTTTAGTCGCCCACGATGAATTGGATCTGCCGCCTGGCGTAGCCAAACTCAAATTAGGGGGCAGCAACGGCGGGCATAATGGCCTGAAAGATATTCAGAGCAAGCTGGGGAATAACGCGAATTTTTACCGCTTACGCATCGGTATTGGCCACCCAGGCGACAGAAACAAAGTGGTCGGCTTTGTTCTCGGCAAACCCCCAGCCACCGAACAGACGCTGATTGATGATGCCATCGATGAATCGCTGCGTTGTACCGAGATTTTGCTGAAAGAAGGCATGACAAAAGCAATGAACCGTCTACATGCCTTTAAAGCGGGTAGTTAATATCAAGGTCAGGCAATGCAGCTGTCATTTGCCTGATCGATTTCCTATAGGGCAATAGCGGCAGATCTTGTTTGAGCAGCTGCACGCGGACGCCCCAGCTCCCCGAGCACAGCCCCCAACCATGCCCCCCTCTTTCAACTCTGCCTTTCCAGTGTGAAAAGGTCTTTCAATCAAGGTCTTCCGACGTTCATTACGGAAATGAATTATAAAAGAAATTACCGAAAGCAATAATAGTACCGGCGCCAAAAACGCATAGATTCCATTCATGGAATAAATCCCTCCCTTGGATGCAAATAGAATAGCAAATACGATCTGAATATTATCTCAAAAAAATAACATCAACAACACTCAAGCATAAATTTAAAATCCTATTTTCAATATTAATCAAATATAGTTAGGAATAGCCCTAAAATAACAAGAAAAATCTTAAATAGTTGTTGAAAAACAACCCAATAAAGCGAGTGATATAGCTTATCCATTAAAATAGTCATTTTCTTACCAGTTAATAAGGATAATTCCTATAAATAATAAGAAAAAAACCAACGCGGATAACAAGCAACCAACAAAAACACTTTAAATACAATGCGTTGAAGTGAATAAATTTATTTTAAACATTAATAGCCACATGCGTGATTGATTAACTTTCAATCTCAAAAGCCCCCTTGGCCTACAGCTAATAATGATCACCCCTGATAGGTCATGGTGATAAAACAAGCAATTTATAAGAATTAATCTCTACCTGTTTTAGGAAGTCGAAACCTGCTTATACTTAATTACGCCCAACAAAGACCAGACCATTTCACCGATAAAGATCCATTTAAAATAAATCTTTGGTTCGCCGATTATGGCAATAATAGATGAAACATAACGATGCCCACCGTTGAGGCAACGTTGACGAATAACAACGATAGAAACCTTACAACATGAGTGGCCTTCCTCCACCAATTGATGGCAGCACCTTGTCGCGCTGCTAGCCCTTGTGCAACATCCGCCCGGCAGGCAACCACCTACAACGGGTAGATCGAGATAACGGCGTATTACGTGTATAATAGCGGAATAATTTTGCCCTTTATGCAGCAGGTCAATATTAACCTGTTGATAGTTAAGATATTTAAGGTGATATAAACATGGGATTCAAATGCGGTATCGTCGGTCTGCCTAACGTTGGCAAATCCACCCTGTTCAACGCGTTGACCAAAGCGGGTATTGAAGCCGCCAACTTTCCGTTCTGCACAATTGAACCTAATACGGGTGTCGTACCCATGCCGGATCCGCGTCTTGACCAGTTGGCCGAGATCGTTAAACCCCAGCGTATTCTGCCTACCACCATGGAATTCGTTGATATCGCAGGCTTGGTAAAAGGCGCATCCAAAGGTGAAGGCCTTGGTAACCAGTTCCTGACCAACATCCGTGAAACCGAAGCGATCGGGCACGTGGTGCGCTGCTTTGAGAATGACAATATTATTCACGTTAACAACAAAGTGGATCCTGCAGACGATATCGACGTGATCAACACCGAGCTGGCACTCTCTGACCTGGATACCTGCGAACGTGCGATTCATCGCGTGCAGAAAAAAGCCAAAGGTGGCGATAAAGATGCGAAAGCCGAGTTGGCCGCACTGGAAAAATGTCTGCCGCAGTTGGAAAAAGCAGGCATGTTGCGTGCACTGGATCTTTCCGCTGAAGATAAGGCGGCGATCCGTTACCTGAGCTTCCTGACGCTGAAACCTACCATGTACATCGCTAACGTCAACGAAGACGGTTTCGAGAACAATCCATATCTGGATAAAGTGCGTGAAATTGCCGCAGCCGAAGGTTCTGTTGTTGTCGCAGTTTGCGCAGCTGTTGAATCTGACATTGCAGAACTGGAAGATGAAGACCGCGCAGAATTTATGGCAGAACTGGGGCTAGAAGAGCCGGGTCTGAACCGCGTGATCCGCGCAGGCTACGAGTTGCTGAATCTGCAGACCTACTTCACCGCAGGCGTAAAAGAAGTCCGTGCCTGGACCATCCCGGTAGGTGCTACCGCACCACAAGCAGCAGGCAAAATCCACACCGATTTTGAAAAAGGCTTTATCCGCGCCCAGACTATCTCCTTTGACGACTTCATCACCTACAAGGGTGAACAAGGCGCTAAAGAAGCCGGCAAAATGCGTTCAGAAGGCAAAGACTACATCGTTAAAGATGGCGATGTGATGAACTTCTTGTTTAACGTCTAAATAAAATCTGTTGTCTCATGAGAGCTGATCTCATCGAGAGTAGTAAAATAAGAAATCCACGCGCTTGCGTGGATTTTTTATTTCAGGTTAGGGTCGAGGAAATTACATAAAACAGCTTCTGAAAAAGCAATTGGCATCTAAATTAATCAACCATAAAGTTCATGTGATGCACGCGCATTTTATATTTTTCAACAATAATCTTAGTGGCATTAGCACTTGCAACACGCTGTTGAGAACTTAGCGCCTCTTCCATCGCGCTTTTATTTTCATAACTGTGCTGCATCATCATAATAACGCACTGATGGCTATCAGACTCTATAAAATCAGGCTTACTGATGACGACTCCTTTATTACCTGGAAAAGTGCGGATGATAGGTACCACTTCCCTGGCCATGTAATTATAGAAGTCTAGTTTTTCTTCATCAGTTAAATCAGCTTCAAAAAAAGCAGTTCTTACAATAGTCATAGGTTGATCCTTTTGAGTTAGTTATCCTTTCGAAACGTCACTGCATTCTCCAACAAATAATCTATGGGCAATCCACCACTCAAATATACTAAAGATAGAAACCTGACTCATGGGCAATTTTTTGCAAGGTACTTTTTGCCCCTTTAATGTTTTCGAACCATTTATCATCCTGAGCCCACATTTCAATAACAAAAGGCGAGCAGTAATCTATGGCAGCCAGGGTCTTGAAAATTGCTGGAAAATCGACTTCCCCTTCACCTATCACTAAATCGCGGAACTGGCCTTGAGAAGTAGCAGAGACACGGAGGGTATCTTTCAAGTGGAGTTGAACAATATGGTCTTTTGCCAACTTTAATTCAGTGCAAACATCATAATTCCAGCCTGTTATATTTCCGACATCAGGATAGGCCATGAAGTTAGGTGATGGAATTTCACGCTTAAGCACTTCAAATTTACTCAATGAGTTTAAATATGGCGTATCCATAATCTCTACGCCAAGCATCACACCTGCGTTTTCCGCCATCTTCGCGGCTTGTTTCATGCCATCGATAAAACGCTGATGAGTGCTCTCTGATTGAGGTTCGTAGTAGACGTCATACCCTGCCATCTGAATACAACGAATCCCCAGTTTGTAGGCTAAAACAATCGCTTTTTCCATAATAGAAAATGCTTCCTGGCGAACGTCGTCATCCATTGAGCCGAATGGAAACTTTCTATGGGCGCTCAAGCACATGGAGTGCAGTGGCATTCTGTGCTTGATACATAAATTACGCAGCTCATCTATTTGTTCATCAGGCCAGTCTAATCTGGCCCTTCGCTCATCGCTCTCGTCAACTGAAATCTCAATGAAATCAAACCCAGCATCCCGTGCACACAGCAACCTATCCTCCCAGCTTAACGTTGCTGGCATAGCCTTTTCATAAATCCCTAGTCTGTATTTTTTATTAAAATTAATCACCTGAACCTCCATAATTTAGGTGCTGCTGAATTTTATCAGTACATGATTTCACTTTTTCAGCAATCTTTGTATAGCCAATCTGCCGCATTTTGGGTGTCAATGTTGATACACTGACCGCATAAATAGGCGCACCGCTTTTATCAAAAACAGGAACGGCTATACAAGATATCCCTGCCTCATTTTCTTCATCGTCTATTGCATAACCTCGGGCTTTGATTTCCCCCAGGCTTTCAAAAAAAGGGACTTTATCGATAATTGTCGTTTCGGTTAATTTTTGCATAATACTGGCATTGCGTTGCCAGTATGCTTCTTTCACCGCATCAGGACAGAATGCCAAATAACACTTACCCGCAGCAGAACAATACATTGGAGAGTGTAATCCAACGTAGGTACGAGTTCTAAAAGAAGCATCCTTAGGCTCGAGTTTATCCTGGAAAATTATATTATCTGCATCAAAAGATAAAAAATTAATAGTTTCATTTATTTCTGCTCGTAAAGCAGATAAATGGGGTTTAACAAGTCCAGTGATATCAGAATTAAGTGCCGCATGACCTAAATGAATCAGTTTCATCGTCAAACGATATTCTTTACCTGAGAACATTTGGGTTACATACCCCGAAGATTCAAAGGTAGAAAGAACTCGATGGACAGATGATTTGTTGAACCCCGTCCCTTCAGCGATATATTGTAAAGAAACGCCGTTAGGATGCTGCCCCAGAAACTCTAAAATGGTTAGAGCTTTAGACAATGATTTAATTTGTTCACTCATAGATACTTACCAATATTTTTTAATTTCATTATGAAAATGTTGTGCTATATCTGGTCCAGATGGATCGGCTAATGCTCTTCCGGCAATAAATGCTTTAACGTTTACATCCCTGAATAAATGAAGATCCTCAGGAACGATACCGCCGGTTACGGAAAGCTCTAACCCTAGCTCAGATAATGTCTTAAGCTTTACCAGATCGTTTTCTGTCCAGTTTACTCCTGCTAATTCAGCATCTCGAGATCTATGATAGATAGCCTGTTTGACTCCCATGGCAACCCAGTCTTTTGCATCAGAATAGGTCCAGTTACCATAAAGCTCTATCTGAACTTCGCCGTTAAACTCATCGGTTATTTTTTTAGCAGCACGAATCGTTTCTACATGAGCTGCAGCACTGACCGTAACCCAGTTAGCCCCCGCCTGCATGGCTAAACGAGTTAAGATTGCGCTGGCATCGGTAATTTTCATATCACAAACAATGATGTGTTTTGGATATTTTTCACGCACAACAGCAACGCTATCAACCCCATAGGAAAAGGCTAAAATGGTACCCACCTCAATAACATCTAACTTTTCCGCAACCAGTTCCACAGAGTTTAATGCAGATTCTATTGTTGTGGCATCAAGCGCCATTTGCAGTAAAGGTCTGGTCATTATTATGATCCCTCGAACGCTTTGAACAGTTGTACTAGTTTTTGGTATTTTTTATATTTAGTCTGGTACTTAACGAAATTATCAGAATTTGGCACAAATTGCACTTTTTCTGTATGAATATTTTTAACACAATCACTGATAGTTGGATATTCATCAGCACCAACCATAGCGACAATTGCAGCACCTAGCGCGCCTGTTTCATCTATATTCAGGACCTCTACGGTCATGTCCGTCAAATCCGCCAGCATTTGCATCCATGTTCTGCAAGAAACAGGCCCGCCAGTTACTTTCAGAACACTAGCCTTAGGAAATCTAATACGCATCCTTTCCAGATGTACATTATGGCAAAATAAAATCCCTTCCCATATGGCCTGGATTATATGCCCTTTTGTATGGTGCGCCTGTAAACCATAGAAGCCCGATTTCAGTCCTAATCCTTGATTTGAACCATATAAAAAAGGAACGAAAAGTACGCTGCTGGATGCGGGCTCAAGAGATGATACTAAGGACTCATTACTTTTATGATTAATAACACCGTTCTCGCCAAGATAGCTTGAGAACCACTCATAATTACCTGCCGATGTAGGGCTAGCTTCATGCACAATATATTCATCCGCGATGGCATGATGCCCATAAACGAAATTATAATTTTCTTGCGTTACTGACTTTGTAATCCCGGAGGTGACAGCCCATGTCCCCATGACATAATTAAGCGATCTTTCATCAGAGTTAATACCGGAACATAATACGGTCGATACCACATCAAACAGGCCACCAAAAACAGGCGTTCCAACAGAGAGTCCTGTTTCTTTTGCTACCGCTTCAGTAATATAGCCACCACGGTCGTCAGGATTAATAATTGGGGGTAATGCATGCCAGACTTCTTCAATACCAAACAGGCGTAATAAATCTAAATCATAGGCACCAGCGTGGGCATTAAAAAAATTACTCTCTGACATATTAGTAAGTTCAGCTGCGATGACGCCGGTAAATCGATAGCGAAGATAGTCATGAGCCATCAAGATTGAACCGATATTAGCATAGGTATCAGGCTGATAATCTTTTAGCCAACGAATAATTGATACCGGATGTCCTGTCCACAATGTCTGTAATGTTTTTTGATATACAATATCTGGTAAGCCCTTCTCCATCCAATCTTTCACCAGAGGCAACGAACGTGAGTCTGAGGACATAATTCCCCTGCCCAAACCCAGCCCTTTTTTATCCAGTAAATAAACGCCTTTACCCTGTGCTGAAATGCCTATTCCTTTGATGTCACTTGGATCTACCGTGGTCGTTTTAAGTAATTCTTTGATTGCAAAAACACAGTCATCCCATAATGCATTCAGATCGCGCTCAACCCATCCTTGCTTTTCATTGATAACACTTGCTGATTTTCTTACCAGCCCATGCTGATTACCTTGTGCATCAAACAGGGCAGCCTTCATGAAAGTTCCGCCGGAATCCAAACCAATATAATAATTCATCATGCCCCCACTAATAAATCATTATGTATTTTAACAACTAATTTTCTCACAAATTCTGGTGCTTTAATTTTTATGTTAGTAATGTGAATTACATTTGGCGTAAATAAATAAAAATTCCCTGGCGTTGCATTTATAAAATTCAAATCAATATGTTCAGATTGATAAAAAAGAATGTCTCTTTTGTCGTTATAATCCTCTACGTGGGCATGGTTTCCTGTATCTATTGACCATGCCATTCGCTCGGTTCCTGACAACAAAATTTGCAGGTCAGAGTGATACCGATGAACCTCTGGGTTAAAATCAGACAGCGGGCTGGTATGATACTCCAAAATAACAAACCATAATTTCTCTGAATCATAACCATCCAGTTGATACCTACCCGGTGGCAAAGCATTTAAATCAATCGTATTTAAACGAGACAATACGTCTTTCACGACATAAGGATAAATTTCAGATATTTTATCATTCTTAATATTGCCAATTAACATATAACTATTCCTTTAGCAATCATGTGACGTGTCAATAGAACAATTCAATCCATTTCAGGATAATTAATGAGCAAGGAAACCACCCGTTATTAAATGCTCATTATTTAATAGCCGCACTAGTAGTAAGCCTCATAGTTTTCTGCCACTTTTATTTTTGACCATAGTATGAGTTTTTACCATGCTTACGATTGTAATGTTTATCCAACAAAGCAGGATTAATCATAATATCTGCGTTTAGAACCCTGGTAGAGATAGCCATTGCGGCAACCTCTTCCAACACAACTGCATTATGCACAGCGTCAAAAGCATCTTTGCCCCAGGAGAAGGGGGCATGACCCGCAATAACAGCGCCAGGCATTGCGAGAGGATCGATGTTGTCTTTTTTAAAGGTCTCTATAATAACCAATCCGGTATTTTTTTCATACTCATGTTCGATTTCTTCATTTGACAACTGTCTGGTACAGGGAATATCGCCATAGAAATAATCAGCATGTGTTGTACCTAGTGCAGGAATATTCAAACCAGCCTGTGCCCATACGGTTGCATGCCGAGAATGCGTATGCACGATACCCCCAATGTTTTTAAATGCCTTGTACAACTCCAGATGTGTAGCTGTATCACTGGAGGGGTTGAGATTTCCTTCAATTCGATTACCGTCTAAATCCACGATAACGATATCATTAATATGCATGGCATCATATTCAACACCCGACGGTTTTATAGCAATAGCCCCCTGCTGTCTATCAATTTCGGAAACATTTCCCCAGGTAAACGTTACTAGTCCATATTTAGGCAGCTGCAAGTTTGCCATTAATACGCGTTCTTTGAGATCGTTGAACATTTCACACCATCCTTTAAACTGAATTCTATGTAATAAATAGTCTAACTATGCGCTACTAGAAAGACTATTTATCGAGTGCTGTTGATACCTATTCAACTTCAGCCTGAATAGCTTTGATCATTGCATCACCATTTGCGGAGATGTAAGAGTTCCACGCTGGTTTTGCAGCCGTCTGGAACGCTGTGGCATCAACGTCTTTATTTACCTTCATTCCATGTGATTCAAGCTCAGCGATCATTGAACTTTCTTTTTCAACACTCATTTTCCGCTGCAGATCTACAGCTTCTTTAGCAACCTCAGCAACTATTTTTTGCTCTTCAGGGGTCAGTTTATTAAATTTCTTAACATTCATAGTGACAACTAAAGGAGAGTATGCATGTTGTGTCAGGCTTAAATACTTTTGCACCTCATAGAATTTGAAGGAAAGGGTTACGCCTAGCGGATGATCCTGAGCATCTACAACCCCGGTTTCCAGTGCACTATACAATTCCGCCACCGGAAGCTGCTGCGGATTAGCCTTAAGCTCATTAAACATATCATTAAGGGCTTTAGAATCATTTACGCGCATTCTCAAGCCTTTAAGATCTGCTGGTTCCTTAATGGGGCCACGATTGTTAGTTATATTGCGATAACCGTTTTCTGGATACCCTAATCCTTTCAGATTAAGCTTGGCCATTTTTATGAAGATTTCATCACCTGGTGCGCCATCCAGGGCTTTATAAGCTTCAGCACGCGTTGGGAACATAAAAGGCAACTCAAAGGCAGCGGCTTCTGGAATGACACCAGAGTAGTTATTCAGCCCTACCATAGAGATGTCAATAATGCCAGAACGCGTTCCGTCAATCATTTGTTTGTCATTACCTAACTGCCCCTGGGGAAAGATGTTAACTTTAATATTACCATTACTACGTAGTTCTACTTCTTTTTTGAAGAACAGTGACATGTTTTGTTGGATATCTGACTCAGGTGCAGCATGCGCTAATTTCAATGTGGTTTGAGCAAAAGCAGATGTGCAAAATGCCAGAGTTGATACAATTACAGCAACTTTATATAGCTTTTTCATACGCTCTCCTTAGTGTAATTAACCAATAGCTAGCTTCATTGGTACCGTAATGATTTCCGGGAACAGTACAAACAGTGACAAAAGCATTAGATATGCAGCAATAAATGGAATAACCCCTTTTACCGCGGTCGACATTTGAACCTTGGCAACACCGCAAACTACGTTTAATACGGTGCCAACGGGTGGTGTGAGCAGACCTATTGAGCAGTTAATAACGAACATCAAGCCAAAGTAAGTTGGGTCGATACCTGCCAGTTTTACGATTGGCATTAACAATGGGACTAGAATTAAAATTGTTGGGCTAAGATCCATTACCATGCCAACACACAATACTAGCAGCATAATGACAGCCATTAATAACCGTGGGCTATCAACCAAAGGCCCCAGCATTTCGGCTAGCTGTTGTGGCAATTGCGCAACTGTGATCAACCATGCTGCAACCATCGCACAACCTACCAGGAACATTACCATCGCAGTAGATCGGCCAGCGGCTAACAAGATGTAGTAAAACTTTTTAAGCGTTAACTCACGATAAATAACTTTTGAGACAAATGTTGCATACACGGCAGCCACTACCGCAGCCTCAGTTGGGGTAAAGATACCAAAGCGAATGCCAACGATAATAATGATTGGCAGGAACAAAGCCCAAATACCGTCTTTCAGTGCTGCCCTTTTTTCTTCTTTAGTAGCACGCTCTACAACTTCTAACTTCTCCTTTTTAGCAATATATCCCCAGACCAGCATCAGGGTTAACCCCATCAGAAAACCTGGAATAATTCCTCCTAAGAATAGGTTTTTAATGGAGATGCCACCAGCAACACCAACCAATATCAATGGTATTGATGGAGGTATAACCGGTGCGATGATACCGCCGGAGGCAAGCAATCCCATGGAAGAACCTTCAGGATATTTACCCGCTTTCATCATCGGGTAAAGAATGCTCACCAAAGCTGCAGCATCCGCAACGGCAGATCCTGATAAGCCAGCCAGCAGTACAGAGGTTAATATTGCGACATAGCCCAGACCACCTTTTCTGTGCCCAACATAAGTCGTTGCTAAGCGAACAATCCGTGTAGACAGACCACCGCTTGACATGACCTCACCGGCCACCAGGAAAAATGGAATAGCTAATAATGTGAAACTGTCGACTCCGTTAAGCAGCCCCTGCGCCAGAATATCGGCACTAAACATGTCCATATGGTACATCAAGGCGAGGGAGGACAATAACAGCGCAAACGCAACTGGCAGACCGAGTAGAATCGATATGATAAGTACCGATAAAAATATCACTAAAGTCATTATTTAGCCTCCGAAGAGTCAAAATCCAGTAACCAATCCGGGTTAACAATTCTGACGAGTGCAATAAGGACCATTAGCAATCCAGACACTACCCCAGCTAAAGCGAATAGCGCTGTTGGTAATCCGGTCAACTGAGAGATATCCTGCCACGTTGACATCATCTGCTGGTATGAACCGATAACTAACATACTGACAGAGACTAAAATTACTACATAACTAAGACGCCTAAGGACAGGCACACATTTAGGCATTAGCTTTTCTGTAAACTCGGCCACCGCCAAATGCTCACCTCTGCGTAAAACGACTGCCGCGCCGAGCATGACAATCCATACCAGTCCTAAACGCGATAATTCAACTGACGGACGTAAACCTGAAGAAAATCCATAACGCAAGGCTACATTGGTAAACACGAGTACGATCATACAAGCTAAAATTGCAGCCATAAAAATATCAATGAAACGCCATATCCACTTTAATATTTTTTGCATAGCGTCCTCCTGGTTCGATATTGACTACAATGATTGGATTTGTTTCCAAATTTCATCGTGAATTTCGATACCACCCGCTTCTTTGTGTTTATTAATGAAATGCTGAATTTCCGAACCAGCAATCATTACTGAGCCTGTTTCTGCAGGTTCAGATGACAGAACATAATCACGAATACGCTTCATTTCGCTGGCAAGTTGATCTTTCTCCATCGTTTTAGAGAGGTCGATGGCAATCAGGAATTGAGACACCCCAAATTCCCCACCCATATCTTCGGTCAACGCCGGGACAGAATTGCCACCGGTAATCGCTGTCAGCATCATATCCAATACTATTGCCATTGAAGACCCCTTCCAGAATCCCATAGGCAGCAGCCGTTTATTCTTCCATAATATGTGAGGATCGGTAGTCAGCTCACCGTTGTCATCAAAACCACCCACTACGGGTAACTGCTTATCTGCAAGAACATAATTTTGCAACTGGCCGTAAGAGTACTGGCTCATTGAACAGTCAACTAAAACGGGTGGGTCCCCCGCAATGGCCATAATAAGAGGATTTGATCCCACTCGGTGGTCTTTGCCTCCCCAGGCAGGCATCACAGCAATTGAGTTTGTTGAAGCAATACCGGCAAATCCTTCTCGGGCCATTTTTAAAACATAAGCTCCGCCACGCATCCAGTGATTCGAATTACGCATGCCAACCATGCCGATGCCATATTTACGAGCCAGTTCCATTGCCCGCTCTGAACAAATCAAACCGTTCAACACGCCTGGACCAAAATGGCAGTCCCATTGTTCAAGGGCCCCCATGCTATTTACACATTCAGGCGTGTTGTTTAGCTGTATTTGTCCCTTATCAACTTGTTCAACGAATACTGGGAAGCGATTAATGCCGTGTGAATAGGTTCCTTCATTTGCCATTTCGACAAAACCCGCAGCAAGTTTTGTCGCCATTTCAGGCTTCATATTCCTTGCCAACAAAATGCGCTCGTACTCTGCCTGCAACTGCGTGGTTGTCACTAAAGCCATCTTTCATTCCCCTGATTCCATATTGCGGAATCCACACTATCTTTAATTCCGTTTTGATTGTCATTACTTCCGTTGCGGTTTCATGACTACCTGCACAAAAAAAGTCATTTTGTGAGATGTGTCACGCACAAGTATTTAAACGGACATTGACAGTTTGATAACAATAAAAATCAAGCGACAGGTCGTTCAATAAATGATCGGAAAGGAAGGGTGTTGTACTTCAGTATGGGTAGTCAGGTTAGCTTGTAGTGCTCAAATGGGTTGCAGCTGCACTACGATTGGGGGGGGGGCTCGCGGAAGATCTAACTCTATTTGTAGCCTTGAAAGGGGCCGATTAATCTAAGCCCCTATGCGCATATAACGCAATCTGTAACCTTTTATAGATACCTTACTGTTATCCCGAAAAAGTTTGCCAAGAAATACAAATCCTAAGTGGCTATACGTTATTTGAGCCTGGGTGACATAGTTATTGATGTCACCAGCAGTGCGATTGCCGATATCATGAAAAAAGAACGCGCCTGTGATGGCAAAATAAACGTCGGTATGAAAAGCATCACCATCAACGATGCGTACTCATCATCCTGTAAAATAGCCACTGGCCCATAATCGGACCGAGCTCCCAAAAGTGAGTGGCGCGTTTACGCGGGATCGCTACAGAAGAACGCTGAACTCGCTATCCTTGATATCTCACCGCGTCAACAAAAGCCATAAAAGCGGGCGAGGCCTGGCGGCGATTGGGGTAATACAAATGAAAACCTTGAAAATATGGGCTGTATTCCGTTAGTACGGCTTGCAGTCTACCATCGGCCAGATAAGGCGCAGCGAGTTGTTCCGGAACATAAGCGATTCCAATACCATCTACAGCCGCATTCAGTACGTGCATAATACTGTTAAAAACTAACTGCCCATTCACTTTGATGCTAAACGTCTGTTCCTGGTGCTTAAACTCCCACGCATAAATAGAGCCTGCTGCCCGGTGGCGGATATTAATACAGCAATGATCGGTTAAGTCATAGGGCGTTGTCGGTTTGAGGCGCTGGCTAAAATAGTGCGGTGAACCCACCGCAATCAGCCGCCAGTCGGGGCCGATACGAACCGCTATCATATCTTTGCTGATGTCGTCACCGATACGAATCCCTGCATCGAAGCGTTCTTCAACCACATTGGTAAAGCCATAATCCACATACATTTCCAAGGTTATATCGGGATAGTTTTGCAAAAAACTGCGTAATATGGGCCGTAGGTGCAGCTCGATTTGATCGTCAGTGCAGCTAATCCGGATCGTGCCTCTTGGTTTATCCCTTAACTCCCCCAGAGCCTCAACCTCTGCCGAAATCTGCTCAAACAGAGGGCCGATAGCGTACATCAATCTTTCTCCCGCCTCGGTCGGGGAAACGTTACGCGTAGTACGCGCCAGCAATCGGACCCCCAGACGCTCCTCCAGCATTCTAATGGTATGGCTGAGTGCAGAGGGTGTCACACCCAGCCTCGCTGCGGCTTTGGTAAAGCTTCGCTCTTGGGCCACGGCAAGAAAGGTGTGCAAGTCATTCATTTTACTGTTAGCCATTACTGAATTTTTCTCATAACTACATAAAGATTATGCTTACTAATCAAATTATCATCTTTCTGTCAAGATAGATGCTCATTAATAATTTGTTCAACTTTGCCTGGTAACGATGATAACTGACACCCATTTACACGAGACGCACGCTCCCCCCCCCGCCTACTGGAGTGGGGTCTTTGCCATGACATTATGTGTCTTTGTCCTGATCGCCTCAGAGTTTATGCCTGTTAGCCTGCTTACACCGCTGGCAGGCGATCTTCAGGTCTCCGAAGGCATGGCCGGGCAAGGCATCGCTATTTCTGGTGCTTTCGCGGTATTTGCCAGTCTGTTTATCTCTGCACTGGCAGGAAATATCAATCGCAAGACGCTGTTACTTGGACTCACGGCAATTATGGGGGTTTCTGGTGTCATCATCGCTCTGGCACAGAACTATGTGATCTATATGATCGGCCGCGCCTTAATCGGCGTGGTTGTCGGTGGTTTCTGGTCCATGTCCGCCGCCACCGCGATGCGCCTGGTTCCTTCCAATAAAGTCCCTCGCGCATTAGCCATTTTTAATAGCGGTAATGCATTGGCCACTGTCGTTGCGGCACCACTCGGCGCCTATTTAGGCGCAGTAATCGGTTGGCGCGCCACCTTTTTCTGCTTGATGCCTATGGCGACTATCGCATTTATCTGGCAGTGGTTCAGCCTGCCTTCACTGCCTGTTGAATCGCGCACCGACAGTAAGCCCTTTGCTATTTTTATGTTGTTTAAACGGCGCATTGTTCTCCTGGGCATGTTAGGGATCGGCCTGTTTTTTATGGGGCAGTTTACGTTATTTACCTATGTGCGGCCTTTCCTGGAAACCGTTACGCACGTCAATGTCTCTACCGTGACGTTGATTTTACTGGTGGTTGGGGTGGCTGGCTTTATCGGCACTACATTGATCAGCTTGGTACTCAAGCGTGGCTTTTATCGGACCTTAGTCATTATCCCACTCTTAATGGCAGCCATTGCCCTTCTCCTGATCGTCTTTGGTCATACAACAACCGCCGTAATAGCGCTGCTCGGTTGCTGGGGATTGATAGCAACCGCCGCCCCGGTGGGCTGGTGGACTTGGGTGCCACGCACCTTCCCAACGAACGCAGAAGCCGGTGGCGGATTAATGGTTGCGATGATTCAGCTTTCTATTGCATTGGGCTCCACCACGGGAGGATTGTTGTTTGATCACCAAGGCTATGAATACACCTTTATTGCTAGCGCGCTATTACTGCTGATTTCTTCAGGACTCATTGTGATGACGGCTAAGGCTGAAAGAAGCGCTCACTAATTCCTCTTTATATGGAGTCACAGACATATATGGAAACCACCTATAAACAATGCGCAGCTCATGTTCCCCTTTCTGCTGTGTCGCTCCTGGCCTTTATTGGGGTACTGATTTCCTGTGGCGTGACAACGGCACAGGCTACCCCCCTTTTCACCAACGGAGAAAAAGCCATGTATAACATCCAAATTACGCTAAATGATGTCACCGTCACAGGCACATTGGATGATACCCCTGCCACTCGCGATTTTGTCGCCCAGCTACCTCTGACCGTGAAGCTTGATGATTACTCATCTACTGAAAAGATCACTTACCCGCCCAAGAAACTCTCCACCCTGAGTGCTCCCGCAGGCATAACGCCCCGTATTGGCGATATTGCCTACTATGCGCCTTGGGGCAATATCGCTATTTTTTACCAAAACTTTGCTTATTCTCCAGGGTTAATCAAGCTGGGGGAAATTACCAACGGCATTGAACATCTTCACTATCGTGGCGCCAAACAAGCCACCATTACGCTTATTGATTAAAATTAAGAAAGAGGAGTATTCCCCATGAGCAAACATGCACAACAGAATAAACAACTCATTATTGAAAGCTCGCTTGATACAGGACGCCGGAATCTATTAAAAATGGCCAGCGTAAGTATTGCGGCTGCAAGCCTGGCTTCAACTATAGCCATGCCCGCTCAGGCTGACACGTCTTTACTACTGGGTAGTGAATGGGATAAAAAATTTGCTAAAAGCGATAAAGTCACGCATCAAAAAGTCACCTTTACCAATCGCTACGGCATTACTTTAGCGGCAGATTTATACCAACCGAAAAATATCAATGGCAAAATGGCCGCTATTGCCGTTAGCGGACCTTTCGGGGCAATAAAAGAGCAATCCTCGGGATTATATGCGCAAACGATGGCGGAGCGCGGTTTTATTACTCTGGCGTTCGACCCCTCTTATACCGGTGAAAGTGGTGGCGAACCGCGTCATGTTGCCTCGCCTGATATTAATACTGAGGATTTCAGTGCTGCGGTGGATTTTCTGGGTTTACTGCCAGCCGTAGACCGCCAACGTATCGGTATCATCGGTATTTGCGGTTGGGGTGGGATGGCGTTGAATGCTGCTGCGGTAGATAAGCGCATTAAAGCTGTGGTAGCCAGCACGATGTACGACATGAGCCGGGTGATGTCCAAAGGGTATAACGACAGCATGACTCAGGAACAGCGCACTCAAACTCTGGAGCAACTTGGCCAGCAACGCTGGAAAGATGCAGAGAATGGCAAACCTGAACTGGGCCCTGTTTACAATGAGTTGAAAGGCGGTGAACCACAATTTATGGTGGAGTACGCGGAATACTACAAGTCACCCGAGCGTGGCTTCCATCCAAGAGCGATTAATTCCAACAGTTCGTGGACGATCACCAATCCACTGTCATTTATGAATATGCCTCTCCTCACTTATATTAATGAAATTTCTCCACGCCCAATGTTATTAATTCACGGTGAGAAAGCACACTCACGCTATTTCAGCGAAGCAGCCTATAAAGCAGCATCGGAGCCGAAGGAATTGATGATTATCGCAGGTGCCAACCATGTTGATCTGTATGATCGGGTGGACATCATCCCCTTCGATAAACTCACAAACTTTTTCCAGACAAATCTGTAACGCAATAACGCCATGAGAATACTCATCCCTCTCGTGGCGTATTTATTACCGCTCTTTTATGGATCAAATAAGAAGGAAGAGGCACGATGAACAGCGTAAGAAAACTATTCTTTGGGATGCTAGGCGCCTGTCTGGCCAGCTCACTGCTTCATGCCGAGGTAATACCCCGCACTTTTCCTGTTCCCGACACAGCCAGCCCTCAACTACAGGCATTAATAGCAACACCGCCTGCCAATTGGGATGTGCACCCTAAAAGTGCTCAAGAATGGCAAGCCTGGACCGGCGAATTCAATACGGCGGTAGCCAAAACACTGCCCTCTTTACGGCAACAGTTCGGCGTCACCTCTACCGCCAGTCAGCTCGCTGGCGTGCCCATTTTTACCCTGATGTCCCGTACTCTCCCCGCTGAGAATAGCGATCGTGTTCTGCTGAATCTGCACGGCGGTGGTTATGTGCTGGGTGCCGGGGAAGCGGGAACTGTCGAAGCGGTTTACATGGCAGGGATCGGTGGCTATCGAGTGATTGCGGTCGATTACCGCATGCCCCCCGATTTCCCTTACCCTGCAGCGCTCGACGATGCCTTCAATGTTTATAAAGCCCTGCTTGAAACCACACCAGCCGATAAAATTGGCGTATTTGGCACCTCCACCGGTGGTGGCATGACGTTGGCACTCATGTTACGTATAAAACAAGCGGGGTTACCGCTGCCCGCCGCCATCGCTCCCGGCACGCCTTGGACCGATTTGACCAAAACCGGAGACAGTTATTTCACTAATGAAGGCGTCGACAACGTGTTAGTCAGCTACGATGGCTGGCTGGGCGAAGCCGCAAAACTCTACGCAAACGGCCATGATTTAAAAGATCCGATGCTGTCCCCCGTCTATGGCGATGTCAGCCGCTTTCCGCCGACATTACTCACCTCTGGCACACGAGATCTGTTTTTGAGTAACACCGTGCGTATGCACCTAAAATTACGCCAAGCCGGCATACAGGCCGCTTTAATCGTATTTGAAGGCATGTCCCATGCTCAATATCATATGGATCCCAACGCGCCGGAAACACAAACCCATTTTACTGAGCTTAAGCATTTTTTCAGCGAACACTTGAAATAACCTTTCTCTGTAACGCCACGTGCGCATGAGCAAAACATTGCTTACAGGAATAAATCATTTCTGGATTGATTGTGACAATATCCAGACAGTGGGCTTACAGACTGGCTCATCCCCCTAAAAGGCGAAAACCCCATGCTATTGCATGGGGTTTTATTTCATTATTGCTGCATTTTTTATCGTGCTACAAGAAAATGGCTCACCAGACCGGGCTCAAGCCAAACAGCCTAGGGGGCTGCGACCACGCCCTGGATTTCACCGGTATATCCGGTACGGGAAATCGCCGTCAGCAAGGCTTGATTATCAAAATCCTCGGGCACAATCACTTCGGCCTGATGGGTTTTCAAAGAGGCTTTGGCCTTAATCACGCCCTCGGTTGAACGCAGCGCCTTATTGATAGAGATAACGCAAAGTGAGCATGTCATCTCTTTAATATCTATGGTGACTTTTTTATTTTCAGCCCAGGTACGCGGAGCGATTAACACCAGCGCGATCAGCAGAAAAATGCGTTTCATCATTCCATCAACTCCAACAACCACGGTAATACATACGGGTAGGTTATCATCACCACCACCAGCGGCACCGACAACCAGTAAAGCCAAAGTAACGTTCGACGGCTGACAACGTTCACGCACACCGGGCGGGGTGACAGATAGAGCCGCCAGAATCCTCTCACCATCAACCCGATAGCTAACGCGGTCATCGGCCATTGCAGCCAGGAAAACGCCGATATCCCCGTTAGCCCCGCAGCCGAAATGCCAAAGACCAGATAAAGCAACGGACCAAGACAACACAGCGTCGATGCGGCGGCGGCCAGTAGCGCCGCCACCAATGTCACCACGCTTTCTTTAACGCTGTTCGACAGAGACGTAGTCATAGCTAAACTCGGCCGGATCGTAGAAATTCAACGGATCGCCATCCACTTCGGCATAAGGGTAGCCAAAATTGTTGAGATCCCCCTGCTCTGCTGCTGGCGAAAGCGCAAAGTCACGGGCATAGTTAAAGCCGACCCAGTTCATCTCCCAGTTACCAAACAGGTAATCGCTGAGCGCCTCAACCGCCGGATCGCCGTTTTCTTTTTTCTCCGCCAGGCGCATTTTGGTGACATCTGCCGGGTCAGCCGGTAGCCAGCCGAAACCCGCAAGCCAGAACATGGCTCGGCAATGTTGCCCACCGCTGATTTTTGCCACCCCTTGTTCGTCAGCACTGCCGAATGCCTTCTTGGAATAGTTTTCAAGCTTGCGGGTCGCGCCTAAGCGAATACCGAACATCTCACGCGCCGGGATCCCACAGGAACGGCACAGCGCCACAAAAACGGAGTTGATATCGGTACATTTCCCGCCCAAATTGCCGGATTTAAGGATTTGAGCCACGTCGCCAGTGCCGCAACCAATGACGTTATCGTCCCGATGCATATGGGTTCTCACCCAGTTATGGATTAGCCGCGCCTGCTGTAGCGGCGATTTCTCACCACCAATGATTTTCAGCGCCGTTTCTTTCACCAGCCCATCCACAGGGATATGCGCCGTGGCGTTAAGGTAAGGCTGCACCTCTGCGGGGAAGACCAGATCGGTTTGCGGTAAAGACCATTCGGACAGCTGTTTGCGCTTTAGCGGCTCCCAGTCGGAGGTTTCAATCAGCATCTCCACCTTCAGCTCCATCAGCCCTTTTGAATCCGGCCAGGTGGCAAACAACGTCTTGGCCGCATAACGGTTATTCGCCGTTAAATAGGCCTGCTGATAGTTACCCGAAAAAGAAATCTGTTTCAGTTGCTGAAAAGCGGTGTCCTCGGGTACCGGGATCCAGAGGTTGGTTTTACCTTCAGAGCCTGCCGGTGGCTTCAGCCGATAAGTTTGCGTCATCATAAAGCGTCTTCTGCCATCCCCACAGGTCGACATCGGGAGGTCAGTTTGACGAGATTCAGCCAAGGCCGGTGCAATCAGGCCAAGAGACGATAATGCGGCAGCCCCTTTGAGAAAATTACGTCTTTCCATCACATTTCCTTTTTATTATCAGATAACGCCAACACCTTATCCACCGCGCCTCGGCGCGAACTACAGTATGCACCCAGGCAATAAAAAACGACAAACCCTGCGTCAGAAACTCCGATTTATGTCACCCACTTCACCGCCACTTCACACTCATCCGATAGGCTAATGCAGGCTAATTTCAAAGGAGTGAATCATGGTATTAAGCAAACGCCTGTGCATTATGCTGTTTCTCGGCTGTTGCCTGATGATTGGGCTTGCCACTCAGGCACGGGAACTGCCCGTCGTACAGGAGGGGGACATCATTTTCCAAACATCCCGCTCGGCACAAAGCCTGGCCATACAGCAGGCCACTGGTTCACGTTACAGCCACATGGGGATCATCCTGTTGCGCAACGGTAAGCCTTACGTTTTCGAAGCGTCTGCAACGGTAAGATACACACCATTGTCTTCCTGGATAGCACGGGGGGAGAATAAGCACATCGTCGTCAAACGGCTGAAGAATGCAGAGCAGGCGCTGACGCCTTCGGCAAAACTGAAAATACGCAAACAGGCACAGTCCTTCGCCGAAAAGCCTTACGACGCCCTATTTTCCTGGTCAGAT